>NZ_FOBW01000022.1 GCF_900109925.1 Mesobacillus persicus
ATAGTCTGGTGGCGATAGCGAGAAGGTCACACCCGTTCCCATGCCGAACACGGAAGTTAAGCTTCTCAGCGCCGATGGTAGTTGGGGGTTTCCCCCTGTGAGAGTAGGACGTTGCCAGGCAAATGAAAGAACAGCTGCATAAAAGCTGTTCTTTTTTGTCTTTTTAGTAAAAATGTTTCAGTTTTATTCCCTTTAGGGGGAATAAACTTAATAAACCTGCTTGTTATATTCCCTCTACAGGGAATATAACAAGCAATTCATAGATGATTTTACTGTTTGGACGAATTTTATTCCCCCTAAATCCCTTTTTATTCCCTCTAAGAGAAGGTATATTCCCCCTAAGAGCAATAAACATACGATTACAGACACTGAAAGTCCAATATATTCCCACTACAGGGAATATAAACGCACTGGAGGAGCATAACACGCTAAGATACTTAGATATGCGATGCTTTAAATGCCATCATAGCGATTTTGCAATCATCATTATAGTCAAAATCCCAATATGAATAATAAATTTAAGGATAGACATACAAGGAAAGGTTGATTGTTACATACAATATAAATCAAGTAATCTTTGTAAATGATTATTCTAAAAATTGTATACAACAGGGAGTGCCGGGGCAGAATAGGTGTATGGAGGTGGAGAAACATGACCAAGATTTTAGCGAAAGAATATTTAGGGGAATCTTGTGTAATCTGCGAACAAAATAAACAATTAGGGATACATCTATACACTTCTTTTATCTGCACGGAGTGTGAAAAAATGATGATTCAAACAGATACGAGTGATCCAAATTATAAATTTTACGTTGATAAATTACGAAAAGTTACAAAACCAGAAATATTTTCTTAATCTGATAGAAAAGTAATGGCGCTCTGCATTTTGATTTTCCTAAAAAGCTCTAATATAGGGCTTATTTTTTTTGTAAGAAACTTGTTTTATAGTAAGAAAGGAGTAAATACTCAACGACTTTGGTAAAATAGATTGGTCAACTAAATTTTTATCCGTGGGGACTATATGGACCAATTACAAACACCGTTATTAGACCAACTTATTTTACATAATATGAAACAACCTATTTCCTTTCATGTACCAGGACATAAATATGGTGAAATATTTCCAGGGAAAGGCCGAGAGTATTTTACCTCGATACTAAAGTTGGATGCGACTGAATTAACTGGGCTAGATGATCTTCATTCACCCGAGGGTGTTATCCTTGAGGCAGAGAAGCTTTTGTCCGATTTATACAAAACAAAAAAAAGCTTTTTCCTTATTAACGGATCAACATCTGGAAACTTAGCAATGATTTTATCAGCTTTAGAGGAAAATGACCTTGTTCTAGTGCAGAGGAATTCACATAAGTCCATAATGAATGGAATTCGATTGGCAAAGGCGCAACCAGTTTTTTTAAGCCCAGAATATAACCAAGAGTCACAAGTGGCCTCAGGGCTCGGCGTGGCAACTGTTAGAGCAGCGATTGAAGCGAATCCCGAGGCAAAGGCGTTGATCCTTACTTACCCCAATTATTATGGAATGATATATAACCTTAAGGAAATTATTCAATTAGCACATGAGTATCATATTCCTGTTTTAGTGGATGAAGCTCATGGAGTTCATTTTATTGTGGGTGAGCCTTTCCCTCCTTCAGCTGTTAGTTTAGGAGCAGATATTGTTGTCCAGTCTGCACATAAAACACTTCCTGCGATGACTATGGGTGCATATTTGCATTATAATAGTGAGTTTATCTCATTAGATAAAGTGACCGATTATCTACAAATTTTGCAATCAAGTAGTCCATCCTATCCGATTATGGCATCATTGGATATTGCTCGGAGCTATCTTGGTACCTTTGAGAAAAAGGACAAGCAATGCCTGCTTAGAAGAATCGAATCTTTTAGAGAACTAATGGGTGGTATTGAAGGGCTAACTGTAGTGGAAAATGGCACTGGAGATCCGTTAAAGATGATGGTCCGCCACCAAAAGGGACTATTTAGCGGTTTTAAATTACAACAACTTTTTGAAGAACAAGGGATTTACGCAGAATTAGCCGACCCATTCAATGTTCTATTTGTCCTACCTTTAATGAAGGAAGACAGTGAATATCCTCTTGAAAAGGTAGTGGACAAATTGTCAGTTGCTATCGCTAGAGAAAAGGGTGGCTCCTATAAACTGGATGGTGCCAGGCACCATCCAGATAATTCCCATATTCCCTTTAGTGGGTTAGAGCTGTCTTATAAGGAAATGGCTAGTCGGGAGGAAGAGTTTGTTCCTCTCACTCATGCTGTTGGTCAGGTTTGTGCCGAGACGATTATTCCTTATCCTCCGGGAATCCCATTGCTGCTACCAGGGGAAAGGGTCCGCTTAGACCATACTGAAAGGTTGGCATACTTAATAGCACAAGGGGCTAAAATTCAAGGAGGAGCAAATCTCAATAATAGGATGATAAAAATATATAAATAAGGTAATCGCTGTCTGGTATAAAAATATGTTTACATGTTGTTAGCTATTTTAAGTAAACAAGCCGTAAAGCAACAATGGTTAAGGAAATGAGTCTAAAATAAATGAAAAAAGCTGTGGGGGAAGATAAATGAATCAAGGTTTGTTTATATCAATAGAAGGACCAGAGGGAGCTGGCAAGACGACGATTATTAATTTGCTAGCTTCGCTGCTAGGAGATGAAGGTTTTCAAGTCGTTGTAACAAGAGAACCTGGTGGGATTGAAATAGCCGAACAAATAAGAGGTGTCATTTTAAACAAAGAAAATACCGCAATGGACGCTAGAACGGAAGCACTTCTATATGCAGCAGCCCGTAGGCAACATCTTGTTGAAAAGGTAAGGCCATCACTAGTAGATGGCAAAATCATTCTATGTGACCGATTCATTGATAGCTCTCTTGCCTACCAGGGATATGCCCGCGGTCTTGGTATTGATGAAGTTCTGTCCATTAATCAGTTTGCGATAGAAGATATGATGCCTAGTTTGACCCTTTATTTTGACCTTGATCCAGAGATAGGGCTTGACCGAATAAGTAAAAATAGTGGTCGAGAGGTAAATCGTTTAGACCTTGAAAATCTTGAATTTCATCAAAGGGTAAGAGAGGGCTATTTGCTGCTAACTGAAAGGTTTCCAGAAAGAATTGTTAAGATTGATTCTTCGAAAGAAATTGAGCAGGTACTCCAAGAAGCAAGAGAAAAAATTGGTCAGCTAATTACTAAACTAAGGCCTTAAAGTTATAATACTTTAAGGTTTTTTTAAATCACAATTGTTAATTGCGGCGAGGTTGCCTCATTGCACACAGGCTGTTGGCTAAGCGTCTTAGGTGGAAATCACAGATTGATAAAAAGAACCATAATATGAGGCATAACATAAATGTTGGGTGACGTTGGAATTTTAATGTTATCCCCTGTCGGGACATTAAATTACTGTTATAATGAGGATAAACAAAAATCGGATATTTTACTTATTGGGGGGAAGAAGATGAAGTTAATTTTAGCGGTCGTTCAAGACCAGGATAGTAATCGACTTTCGAAAGCCTTGGTAGATCATAACTTTCGTGCAACTAAGTTGGCAAGCACGGGTGGCTTTCTGAAATCAGGGAATACGACCTTTATGATTGGTACAGAGGATATTCGGGTCGACAAGTGTCTACAGGTTATTAAAGACAACTGCCAGTCACGAGAGCAGCTTGTCGCACCTGTTTCACCAATGGGAGGAAATGCTGATTCTTATGTTCCATATCCAGTTGAAGTAGAGGTCGGCGGGGCAACAGTCTTCGTCCTACCAGTTGAACAGTTTCACCATTTTTAATATAGGCGTGTTATAAGCCAATATTGATTCTATATACTGTTGATTGTGGATTGCTAGGACAAGGGAGACCTAGGTTGAATTGGTCCACGTGAGGGACCGATTAACCCCACAGGAACAAAGCGACGAGGGGGCTCCCGGACCGCCCCAAGTTGCGCGAAGTGCCTAGAGCGTAAATCAACAACCGTTTTACAGCCTTAAAAAATAAACAGTGTTAATACCCCTATTTAAAATATGTAAGCGAGTGATTCAGATTGACTAAAAGCTGGGAAGAATTGGAAGAACTACAGCCAACCGTTTTAAAAATGCTAAGAAACAGCCTTTTGAAAGAACGGGTGGCCCATGCTTATTTATATGAAGGAATGAGGGGGACGGGAAAGAAGGAAATTGGGTCCTTGATGGCGAAATGTATATTCTGTCTATCTCCTATTGAGGGGTATAAACCATGTGAAACTTGCTTAAATTGTAAGCGAATCAACAATGGAAATCACCCTGATATTCATTTGGTCGAGCCCGATGGCCTCTCGATAAAGAAAGCGCAAATCCATGCATTACAGGGGGAATTCGCCAAAACAGGTGTTGAGTCTAAAAAGAAGCTATATATGATTGTTCATGCTGACCGGATGACAACAAATGCTGCGAACAGTCTGCTTAAATTTCTAGAAGAACCTCATCCTGGGACCATGGCGATATTAATGACAGAACAGGCGCAACAAATTTTACCGACTATTTTATCTAGGTGCCAAATAATTGGTTTTACGCCATTATCTCCTAAAAATTTGGAAAAGCAATTAGTTGAACAAGGAGTAAACCCTGAAGCTGCGCCACTATTTGCTCAGTTGACGAATAATTTTGAAGAAGCGTTAGAATTTAGCCAAAATGATTGGTTTGCACAAGCACAAAAAATAGTGGTAAAATTATATGAAGTGCTGAAAAAGAATTCCCTAGAAGCTATGGTCACTCTTCAGGAGAATTGGTTTGGGCATTTTAAAGAAAAAGAACAAATCGACCGTGGTTTGGATTTATTTCTTCTTATTTTTAAGGATTTATTATATATCCAGCTTGGAAAGAACGATCAAATCGTTAACCTGAGCGAACGTTCCCGCTTGGAGCAATATGCGCTTCAGACAACTGGACGGCGTCTGACTGAGCAAATGGCAGCAATACTAGAAGCAAAAAGAAAGTTGCATGCCAATATGAATCCCCAGCTACTGATGGAAGAGCTGGTGTTAAAATTGCAGGAGGGATCTTCACTTGTATGAAGTAGTTGGTGTCCGCTTTAAAAAGGCGGGAAAAATATATTATTTTGATCCCGGAGAACTCGCAATTCAAAAGGATGACTTCGTTATTGTTGAAACTGTTCGGGGTGTTGAATTTGGTAAAGTGGTTATCCCCAAAAAACAAGTTGGCGAGAATGATGTTGTTCTACCTTTAAAAAAGGTTGTTAGAATTGCAGACCAAAAGGATCGTCTTATTGTAGATGAGAATAGAGCAGCCGCCAAAGAGGCGTATGATGTTTGTGGACAGAAGGTGAATGAACATCAACTAGATATGAAACTAGTCGATGTTGAATATACTTTTGATCGAAACAAGGTTATCTTTTATTTCACTGCAGATGGCAGAGTCGATTTCCGTGAGCTAGTGAAAGACTTAGCAGCCATTTTTCGGACAAGGATTGAACTTCGTCAAATCGGTGTGCGTGATGAGGCCAAAATGCTTGGTGGAATTGGACCATGTGGAAGAATGTTATGCTGTTCAACCTTCTTAGGGGACTTTGACCCTGTTTCAATAAAAATGGCAAAGGATCAAAACCTTTCCCTAAATCCTACGAAGATTTCAGGGCTTTGTGGCCGTTTGATGTGCTGTTTAAAATATGAAAATGACGAGTATGAATCAGCAAAAGAATTACTTCCTGATCTTGGCGCATACATTGACACTCCGGATGGACGCGGAAAAGTGGTAGGTTTGAACATTTTGCAGCACGTGATGCAGGTGGATATCCCTAGCCAGGGACGTGTGTTGGAATATACCCTAGATGAGGTAACGAAGGAAGGCGCCGTTTCAATACAATCATCCACAGATTAATGAGGTGGAAAAGGTGGATAAAAAGGAGATCTTTGATTCAGTCAGTAATATGGAAGCCCAAATTGGAAATCTATATGTACAACTGGGCGAGTTAAAGCAACATTTATCGGAAATACTCGAAGAAAATAACTCTTTAAAGTTAGAAAATGATCATCTTAGACGCCGTCTAGAACAAACGACAGAAAAGAAAGAGAACAAAGCTTTAAAGGGTAAAAAGCCTAACAACAATTCCCTAGATATCGGCGAAGGTTATGATAATCTTGCTCGCCTTTATCAAGAAGGCTTCCATATCTGTAATCTAAACTTTGGAAGTCCACGTAAAGAAGGAGATTGTATGTTTTGTCTTTCTTTTCTTAATAAAAAATAGTTGGCCACCTTCCCCACCCAGGGAAGGTTTTTTTCATAAGTTGGCCATAAAGTTTGATGAAAAAATATATCAAAGTGAAATGGGAACCTTTGATAAGGTACAAAGTAACAGTAAAGTCATTTCCTTAATGATGGAGGTAATTCGATGGTTGAATTAAAAGATGATGAAAGACTAGACTATCTCCTAGCAGAAGATTTACGGATTATCCAAAGTCCATCTGTATTTGCATTTTCATTGGATGCTGTTCTGTTAGCAAGGTTTGTTTATGTTCCAATTCAAAAAGGAAGGTTAATTGATTTATGCTCAGGGAACGGAGTCATTCCACTTTTCCTCAGTACCCGGTCAAAAGGGACAATTACAGGAGTAGAAATCCAAGAACGGCTTTATGATATGGCGGTACGAAGCATTCAATATAATCATCTTGAAGAACGTCTTTCTATGATTCATGGGGATATAAAGGAGATGTCACAAAAAATTGGGTTTGGAAAATTTGATATAGTTACCTGTAATCCCCCTTACTTTCCAACGCCTGCTAAAAAGGAAATCAACGAAAATGAGCATTTAGCTATCGCACGTCATGAAATTCTATGTACCTTAGAAGATGCAGTTAAAGCATCTAGCCAGCTTGTTAAACAAGGGGGCAAAGTAGCATTTGTACATAGACCAGATAGGCTAATTGATATCATTGAACTGATGAGGAAATATCGTTTGGAGCCAAAACGGATCCAACTTGTTTATCCAAAGCTAGGAAAAGAGGCAAATACGCTTCTGATTGAAGCCATCAAGGATGGAAATCCGGGATTAAAGATTGAAAACCCCCTGATTGTCTATACTGAGGAGGATGAATACACACCAGAGTTAAGAGATATTTTATATGGAAAAGAATAATCATTACTTCTATGTGCTGTCCTGCCGGGACGGAAGCTTATATGCAGGCTACACTAATGACTTAGAAAAACGTGTGAAATTACATAATGAAGGAAAAGGTGCAAAATATACGAGGGGAAGAGGACCAGTTAAGTTGGTTTATTCAAAGGCTTTTGAAACAAAAAGCGATGCTCTAAAGGCTGAGTATGCCTTTAAACAAATGCCAAGGGCCAAAAAAAATGACTTTTTAACAAGTGAGCTAGGAGGAAATGATGCAACAACAGAAGAGTTTTGAACAAGAAGATGAAAAAGGAATCTTGTATCTTGTCCCTACTCCGATTGGCAATCTTGAGGATATGAGCTTTCGTGCACTCAGGATCTTAAAAGAGGCGGATTTGATTGCAGCTGAGGATACAAGAAACACAAGAAAGCTATGTAATTACTTTGAAATTGAAACTCCGGTTTCAAGTTACCATGAGCATAATAAGGAATTGAGTGGTAAAAAGATCATTAATCAACTCAAAGAAGGTGCAAAAGTAGCGCTTGTTAGTGATGCAGGCATGCCTACGATCTCTGACCCGGGGTACGAGCTCGTAGGAGAGGCGATTGCCGAAGGCTTAACTGTCGTTCCATTACCTGGAGCCAATGCCGCCCTGACAGCACTGATTGCATCTGGGATCAAACCGCAGCCGTTTTATTTTTATGGTTTCCTACAGCGTGGGAAAAAGGAAAAGCGAAAAGAGCTCGAGTCTTTAGCAAGGCAAGCTGCGACGATGATCTTCTATGAGTCACCGCATCGACTTCGTGAGACGCTGGTGGTCATGAAAGAAGTGTTAGGTGATGATAGACAAATTGTCTTATGTCGAGAGTTGACGAAGAGATTCGAAGAGTTTATTAGAGGGACTGTTGATGAAGCCCTCCAATGGGTAGAAGAGAATGAGGTTAGAGGCGAGTTTTGTTTAATTATAGAAGGTGGGAACTTGGCAGACCTGGAGGAAGAATCGATTTGGTGGGAAGAGTTAAGTATGACTGAACACGTAGATCATTATGTTAGTCAACAAAGTATGAATTCAAAAGACGCGATTAAGCAAGTAGCGAAAGACCGTGGAATTCAGAAGCGGGATGTATATCAAGCCTATCATGTGGAGTAAATGGCCTCAGTAATAAAGGGTTTTCGTAAGGAGTGTTACTAAAATCCTAAAGCCGATTTTAGCGTAAGAACAGCTAGTTCGTTTGTAAGCTCTTTTATTAGTGATTGCTTTATTTAGCTCATAATGAGCTGAGCTTGAATATATAGTTTTTGCTCTTTAAAAGCAACTAAGTTTGAGAAAAGAGCCTAAAAAAAAGGCTTCTCCTATTGGAGAAGCTTTACATTAAGCCTTAACAGGCTCGAATGAATTTTGAATTTCACCTAGAAGTTGTTCTGCACCTTCACGGCTAAGGATTAATTTTCCGCCTGCAAGGGAGATGTTGCCATCAGATACTTCACCAGTAATATGGCATGTCATATTAGGCTTGTATTTTTTCAAGATGATACGATCGTCATCCACATAGATTTCAAGTGCATCCTTTTCAGCAATACCTAATGTTCTTCTTAACTCAATAGGAATAACTACACGACCAAGTTCATCAACTTTACGAACAATACCAGTAGATTTCATTTGTAATAATCTCCTCTCTCATATAAAAAGTTCTCTATAATTCGTCATTATTCGACATTTATTTTTATATTTTATATAATACCAGCCATTCCCATATCCGTCAATTATTTTATTTTTTCTAGGAATGTTAAATTTTTACACATGGTGAAAACCTGATGAAGTAGGGGATTAACAAATGATTGAAGTTATTTTTAGAATTTTAAATAGGTTGCGAAATATTATTTGATTTTTATCATGGGTGAATAGTGTACACATTATTCGACAAAATCCACGCAAGGCTTCGACAACGTGGAAAAGCTTATGGAAGAATTGTATAATATCTAATTAAGAGCAATTGGTTCTTATCCAAGGAGGTAGTTTAATAATGGAAAAAAGGAAAACATTTTACTTAACAACACCAATTTATTATCCAAGCGGTAATTTACATATTGGACATGCTTATACGACTGTTGCGGGGGATGCAATGGCTCGTTACAAAAGAATGCGCGGATACGATGTGATGTTTCTAACCGGTACGGATGAGCATGGACAAAAAATCCAGCGAAAAGCGGAAGAACAGGGGATTACCCCGCAGCAATATGTGGATGACATTGTTGCTGGAATTCAAGAACTGTGGGGCAAGCTAGATATCTCTTATGATGACTTTATCCGTACAACAGAGGACCGCCATAAGGAAGTAGTAGAAAAACTATTTGCACGTCTCGTAGACCAAGGTGACATCTATCTTGACCAATATGAAGGTTGGTACTGTACACCGTGTGAATCGTTCTATACGGATCGCCAGCTTCAAGAAGGAAATTGTCCTGACTGTAACAGAGCGGTCGAAAAGGTCAAGGAAGAGTCATACTTCTTTAAAATGAGTAAGTATGCAGATAGACTCCTTCAGTTTTATGAGGAAAATCCCCAATTTATCCAACCTGAATCAAGAAAAAATGAAATGATTAATAACTTTATTAAACCAGGTCTTGAAGACCTTGCTGTTTCTAGAACAACCTTTGATTGGGGAATAAAGGTACCGGGAGACCCTAAGCATGTTATTTATGTGTGGATTGATGCACTATCAAACTACATTACCGCTCTTGGATATGGGACAGAAGATGATTCTAAGTATCTGAACTACTGGCCTGCGGATGTTCACCTAGTTGGAAAAGAAATTGTTCGCTTCCATACTATTTATTGGCCAATTATGTTAATGGCTTTAGACCTTCCATTACCTAAAAAGGTGTTTGCGCATGGTTGGTTGTTGATGAAGGATGGAAAAATGTCGAAGTCGAAGGGAAATGTTGTCGACCCGGTTACATTAATTGACCGATATGGTCTAGATGCGCTTCGTTATTATTTATTACGTGAAGTTCCATTTGGGGCAGACGGAGTATTTACTCCAGAGGGATTCATAGAACGTGTTAATTTTGACCTTGCAAATGATTTAGGAAATCTTCTTAATCGAACAGTTGCAATGATTAATCGTTATTTCGACGGGGAAGTTCCTGTTTATTCAGGCTCGGACGGTGAATTTGATCAACAATTACTTAAAATGACGAAAGATACCGTTAAAAAGTATGAAGAAGCGATGGAGAAAATGGAATTTTCGGTTGCATTGACCTCGATTTGGCAGCTGATAAGCCGAACCAACAAATATATAGATGAAACACAGCCATGGGTGCTAGCTAAGGATGAGGATAACAAGGCAGCTCTAGGAAGTGTCATGGCTCATCTTGCTGAATCCTTGCGTCAGACGGCAGTGCTACTTCAACCATTCTTAACGAGAACGCCGAAGAGAATCTTTGAACAACTGAATGTGTTAGATGAAGGATTAACCAACTGGGATAGCTTGGAGACCTTTGGTGCAATCCCTGCAGGAATAAAAGTTCAAAAGGGAGAACCCATTTTCCCACGTCTTGAGGTTGCTGACGAGGTTGCTTTTATCAAGGAAAAAATGGCAGGCGATGCTCCTGTTGTTGAAGAAAAACCTGAGATGGAACCAGAAATTTCAATTGATGACTTTATGAAGGTTGAACTCCGTGTCGCAGAGGTCCTTCATGCTGAGCCAGTTAAAAAGGCTGATAAATTACTTAAGCTGCAATTGGACTTAGGTTTCGAAAAGCGTCAAGTTGTCTCTGGGATTGCACAGCACTATAAGCCAGAGGAGCTAATCGGAAAAAGAGTTATCTGTGTGACAAATCTAAAGCCGGTCAAACTCCGCGGGGAACTTTCACAAGGAATGATCCTTGCAGGCTCAAAGGATGGTCAGTTATCGTTAGCCACGATTGCGGAAAGCTTACCATTAGGATCTAGAGTCAAATAAGTTTTTTAGCAAATTAGACAAACCAAAACATAGAAATGTTTCATTTGTAACATTTCTATGTTTTTTTATTTACTTTATTGCTAAACAGTTGACTGAAGAGATAGAAAATCGTTATGATTTTGTCAAATTTTTATGTTAATTCGGTGTACTTATTTAGTTGCCCATATTTGGAAATGATATTATCAGGTAAAATTGGGACATAAATAGCAAAATACTTTAGAATGTTATATTAGGTACAAAAAAGGAGTTTTTTTAATGCTATTTGATACGCATGTGCATTTAAATGCAGAGCAATTCAACGACGATCTGCAAGAGGTCATTGAAAGAGCGCAGGCGGAAGGAATCACTAAGATGGTTGTTGTTGGCTTTGATCGACCAACGATAACGAAAGCAATTGAGCTTTGTGAGACATATGAATTTATATTTGCCAGTGTAGGTTGGCATCCTGTTGATGCCATTGATATGCAACCAGAGGATTTAGAGTGGCTGAGGGAACTCTCTGCTCATCCTAAGGTAGTCGCAATCGGTGAAATGGGACTTGATTACCACTGGGATAAATCACCTAAAGAGATACAAAAAGAGGTCTTTAAACAACAAATTCAGCTAGCAAAAGAGGTCAAGCTCCCAATTATCATCCATAATCGTGAGGCAACTGCTGATATCGTAGAAATCCTGCGAACAGAAGGTGCAGATGAGGTCGGAGGGATTATGCATTGTTATAGTGGCAGCGTAGAAATTGCAAAAGAATGCATTGATATGAACTTCTATATTTCCTTAGGCGGACCAGTAACTTTTAAAAATGCAAAAAAGCCAAAAGAGGTAGCTGAAGCGATTCCACTTGAACGATTGTTAATTGAAACAGATTGCCCATATCTTGCGCCACATCCCTACCGTGGGAAACGAAATGAGCCAGCTTATGTTAAACTAGTTGCGGAGCAAATCGCCGAGCTAAAAGGGATCTCTTATGAGGAAGTGGCAAAGGCAACAACTGAAAATGCTAAAAAATTATTCGGCATAAACTGATAGAAAATGCTGTCGAAATTTCGAAAGACTTGTCCTATTTATTCTTATTCTTCTAAGTTCTACAGCAATTCTTTGTTACATAGGATAACCATGTCGACAAGTCCTACTTTCCTTTTGAAAAAACATCTTGCATAATAAGGTCTATGTTCGGGGGAAGTTTTAGGGTTGACACGTCGGCAGCATAATCTATATAATCACTCGAGAGAAAAGGAGGCGTTTTTCATAGCAGCCAAAGATATGAAAAACCTGTTTTCCAAGTCTTTGAGTAAGAAAAAGCTGGCAGTCATTTCTGCTAGTTTGCTAGTGTTCATCACTGTTCTGGGTCTCTTCTTGTATGAAGGAACAAAAAAGACGGTAGCCTTGACGCTAGACGGCCAAGAAAAAACCATTAAAACGCACGCAGACACAATTGAGGATATATTTGAGGAACTAGACATTTCTCTTGGCAAAGAAGACTATTTATCATTAGCCGCTAATACGGAGGTAGAGAACAATCTCGAAATCGTATGGAAGCCGGCGAAACAGGTACAGTTGATTGAAGACGGAAAAAGCAAAGTCTATTGGACGGCAACAGACACTGTCGAGGAATTTTTAGAAGAACAGACAATCAGTCTAAAGGAACACGACAAGTTAAACCCCACCCTGGATACAGAAATAAAACAAGATATGGATATTGACATTCAAAGGGCTTTTCCTGTAAAAGTAGTCGTTGGTGGGAAAGAACAAGAAGAATGGTCGACTTCGACTACGGTCGCTGACTTTTTATCACAACAAGGAATCACACTCAATGATATGGACCGAGTTGAACCTGCACTCACAGAAACCGTTACTGACAAGACCTTAGTAAAGGTCATTCGAGTTGAAAAAGTCACCGATGTAGTGGAAGAACCAATTAAGTTTGCTGTTGTTACGAAAAATGACAGTAGCTTAGCGAAAGGCAAACAAAAAGTGGTGACTGCTGGCCAGGAAGGTCTGGTCTCTAAAAAGTATGAAGTCATCATTGAAGATGGAAAAGAAATATCAAGAGAACTAATCAGTGAAACAAAGGTGAAAGATAAAGAAGATAAAGTAGTAGCAATGGGTACCAAGGAAATTGCTGTTCAGGTTTCAAGGAAAGCAGCTCCTACTGGTGGCAAGGAGTTCTATGTTAGATCGACTGCCTATACAGCTAATTGCAATGGGTGTTCGGGCATCACTGCTACAGGTGTCAATTTAAAGGCAAACCCGAATGCGAAGGTTATTGCTGTCGACCCAAGCGTTATTCCGTTAGGGACAAAAGTTTATGTTGAAGGATATGGATATGCGACTGCCTCAGATACAGGCTCGGCAATCAAAGGAAATAAGATTGACGTCTTTTTCCCTTCAAAATCACAAGCCTATCGCTGGGGAAATCGACAAGTGAAAATTAAAGTATTGAATTAATCAGAATGCAGGGGACTTTATCCTCTGCATTTTTCATTTTTGTGATTTAAGGTATAATATGTAATGCAGTCATTAGGCGTGTTTAAATACATTTAATATTCTTATTATATATATAGACGTAAATGTTGCAGAAATGTTTCAGATATTTTTTATTTTTTACTTTTTTAAAGAGATGTTGATTTCCACTACAGGCACTTCGCTTTCCGCGGGCAGTCCGGGAGCCTCCTCATCGCTTCGCTCCTGCGGGGTCTCCCTTGGCCTTGCACTCCCGCAGGACATTGAATTTTACATCGTTGAATATGCCCACGCACGAGAAAATGTGCAGTTCATTTTCGAGGAGTCTTCGTGCCTTCCGCTCCAATCAACAGTAGTAAATCAACATTTACCTTAACACACCTATTTTTTACGGAGGAATGACAAAAAATATATGAAAATCAAAGAAGTCATTGTGGTTGAAGGGAAAGATGATACAACAGCCATAAAGAATGCAGTAAATGCGGACACGATTGAAACGAATGGATCGGCGATTAATATGAGCACAATTGAAATGATTCGCAAGGCTCAACAGACACGGGGGGTTATCGTTTTTACGGACCCTGATTACCCAGGGGAAAAGATACGTAAGACAATTGTTGAACATATTCCAGGTTGTAAGCATGCCTTTATTCCAAAGGAGAAAGCACTTCCCAAATCGGGACGCGGTCTAGGAGTTGAACATGCTACTGCGGATGTGATTCGAGATGCGCTAAAGGGCGCTCAATTAATGGATGAAAATGCGAAGGAAGAGATTACCCGGGAGGATTTGCTTGCTGCTGGTTTGATTGCAGGAGAAGGTGCAAAAGAAAGACGGGACAAGCTCGGAAAGCTATTGAATATTGGTTTTACAAATGGGAAACAGCTACATAAACGATTGATGGTGTTTCAAGTAAGCATAAAAGAGTTTGCTGAAGCAATGGCTATGATTAGACAGGAGGAAGATGATGCATAAAGATATAGCAACGCCGGTACGGACCCGGCAAATTCTTGATAAGTATGGCTTTTCTTTTAAAAAGAGTCTCGGTCAAAACTTTTTAATCGATACGAATATTTTAAATCGAATTGTTGACCACGCAAATATAACAGAAGCCTCAGCTGCCATTGAAGTTGGCCCGGGAATTGGTGCCCTAACAGAACAGCTTGCGAAGAGAAGCAAACAAGTAATGGCTTTTGAAATTGATCAGCGCCTGTTGCCGATTTTAGAGGATACTCTCTCACCTTATGATAATGTTAAAGTCATCCACCAGGATATTTTAAAAGCGGATGTTCAAAAGTATATAGATGAAGAACTTGCGGGTATCGAGGACATTATGGTTGTAGCCAACCTTCCTTATTATGTGACAACTCCGATTCTTATGAAACTGTTAGAGGAAAGATTGCCAATCCGAGGGATTGTGGGAATGCTCCAGAAGGAAGTGGCCGATCGGATTTCTGCCCGACCAGGGACAAAAGAGTATGGATCTCTTTCAATCGCTATTCAGTATTATACGAAAGCTGAGACTGTCATGATTGTGCCAAAAACGGTCTTTATACCTCAGCCGAATGTTGATTCAGCTGTGATTCGACTAACAATCCTTGATGAGCCTCCTGTAAAAGTAATCGATGAAGACTTCTTTTTTCAAGTTACTCGAGCCAGTTTTGCTCAGAGAAGAAAAACGATACTCAATAACCTGACAAGCCAACTCCCGGATGGGAAACAAAAAAAGGCGGAGATCCAATCTGCACTTAGTGAGGCTGGCATTGAAGAATCTAGAAGAGGCGAAACGCTCTCAATAGAGGAATTTGGTCGGTTGAGTGATGCTTTGTATCCAAATTTTCATTAAATAAAATTAAGGGCGCAAAAGTAATTTCTCATTGAGATTACTTTTGCGTTTTTTTATGAGATACATATATGCTTACTCTGGTTTTGAAGACGAATACTCGATCAAGGAATTAGAAAAATCACTTTCATACAAGGAATGGAGTTGCAAATTGCATGATAGGGTTAGAGGACCCGTCTTGATAAGTGAAGATGATTTCACTTAGCTCATCACCTTGATATTACCTACATCTAGAGGGCGGATGTCTGAAACTTAATCATAACTAACCAGCTATAGAACAATAAGGGGAGATATTACCGCTAAATGCAGATTAGAACTCATTTTGGGGTAAATAGGGGGAGTTTTTCCCTCTATACAAAGCAAAATCATCTATTTACACGTTTTTCAATGCCGTTAAGGGGAATTTCTCCCTCTATTTTCACTATTTTCAGTGGCATTCACCAAATAAGGGGAATTCCTCCCCTTATTTATCAGATCAAAGCGCTGGCCTAATTTGCTCGCTAACCCGACAAGAGCAACTCTCGCAGTCCCAGATTGCCTTTCTCATAAATGGTGGCTTTTTTCTGAGTTTAGATAGGAAAAGATATTTTATTCAGCTTTAAAAGTAATAAAGTCTACGAAAAGAAAAAATGAAATGGGAAATTTAGCCCTACTCAACATACAACTTTCTCACATATCCACCCGGGATTGCATAGCCTAAAAAAGAATAACAATACTCTCAGGTAGAGCCGTTTTGGAGTGAAGACAGTGAGTATACAACTCATGGATATAGTGGGTAGAGTTTCTTATAATTGCGACATTATGTTTCGTGTTACAGATATTAAAGAGGAAAATGGCGTCAAAATGGTTGTGTTGTATGGAGAGGATTTCCGACTCGTTGCAGATGCTCCTTATGAAGATTTAATTAAGGTGAATCCTAGTGAACGCAAAAGGATGAGTAAGGAAAGCCAATCTAGGGAAGAGCAGTCCTATATTTTATTTCGGCAGGACGTAGAGCTACTTAAGCAAAAACAGGAGTATGAAGCGACTGATTCTTATAGCAATACCAGTAGTTATTTTCAAATGCCAGGCAGGGTCCTTCATATTGACGGCGATTCAAATTATTTAAAGAAATGCTTAACATTATATGAACGAGTAGGAGTTCCAGTGTATGGAATCCACTGTAATGAAAAAGAGATGCCGAATAAAATAAGTAGTCTGCTCGATTATTACAGGCCAGATATCCTTGTTATTACTGGGCATGATGCTTACTCTAAATCTAAGGGTAACAAGGGAGATATTAATGCTTATCGTCATTCTAAGCATTTTGTCCAAACGGTTCGTGAAGCGAGAAAGAAGATTCCTCATCTCGACCAGCTTGTCATCTTCGCAGGTGCCTGTCAGTCACATTTTGAATCACTGATTCAAGCGGGTGCAAATTTTGCAAGCTCCCCATCCCGGGTAAACATCCATGCATTAGATCCTGTTTATATTGTAGCTAAAATTAGTTTTACCCCTTTTGTTGAACGAATCAATGTGTGGGATGTATTGAGGAACACATTAACAGGAGAAAAAGGACTGGGTGGAATTGAGACGAAAGGCGTACTGCGAACGGGGATGCCCTTTCACAAGCCGAATGATTAAGCCGCCTAACCAGCGGCTACTTTTTTGTATTAAATATTACATAAATTGTTAGTTAGAAGGATATGCTATCTATGTAGAAAAATAGAAGAAAATGAAGAAGGAAATATATTGACTTTTATTTTTCACAACTGTTATAATTTATGTTTTTATTTGACGAAAAACGTGTCAGTATGTTATACTTGACATAGTGAGGTGGACCGAATGCCAAAAACATTATTGGACATTAAGAATGCTCTTGATTCAAATTTAGGAAAAAGACTTTTGCTTAAGGCGAATGGCGGACGCAGAAAGACGATTGAACGGTCAGGTATTTTAGCAGAAACCTATCCCTCTGTCTTTGTGATTGAACTTGATCAAGATGAGAACTCTTTTGAACGTGTTTCATATAGTTATGCGGATGTTTTAACGGAAACGGTACAGATTACTTTCTATGAAGACGCAGCAGGAAATGTTGCTTTAAGTTAATACTGAAGGAGGCAGTGGACAATTTGTTTACTGCTTTTTTATTTGGCCAAAAGGATAAATAAGGATTACATGGACTCGATCCATTTAAACGATACTAATAATGCTGCAGTGGCGAAAGGAGATGATTTCTCGTGGGCAGAAGAAGAGGAGTTATGTCTGAAGGGTTTAAGGAAGAGCTCGCCAAAGAACTTGGTTTCTACGATGTCGTCCAAAAGGAAGGCTGGGGAGGAATTAAGGCTAGGGATGCTGGGAATATGGTCAAGCGGGCCGTAGAACTGGCAGAGCAGCAGCTCATGAACCAAAACCGAAACAAACAGTAACTTTTCCACAGGCTAAGCTTTTGCTAATGCCGTGCCTTCAAGATTAAAATCTAAGATGTCACTGCAGTAACCGGGGCTTATAGCTCCGGTTCTTTTCGTTTCTACGGTTAATGTTATTGAATGATTTATAAGATAAATTTGTGTCTAAAAGATAAAACTTCTTGTTTTCTTTCATCGAAAATTCTTCCATGGGGGTTTTTTATGGTAAAATAGGACAAAAAATGGACAGCGCCCGAATTATTTTTAAAGTAGGTGGAAGGATTGAAGCTTTTAATAAAAGCACCGGCTAAAATCAATTTATCGCTCGATGTTTTACATAAGCGTCCGGATGGTTATCATGAAGTTGAAATGGTGATGACCACAATTGATTTAGCTGATCGGATTGAGCTGAGTTTACTCAATCGTGATAGCATCAAAATTCATTCGCAAAACCGGTTCGTCCCAGATGACCAACGAAACCTTGCCTATCAGGCGGCCCTTTTACTTAAGGAACGGTTCAATGTAAAACAAGGGGTTTCGATAGCGATTGAAAAGACCATCCCTGTTGCCGCAGGACTAGCAGGAGGTAGCAGTGATGCCGCTGCAACATTGAGGGGCTTAAACAAGCTATGGGGGCTTGGTCTTTCATTAGATGAACTTGCGACACTTGGGGCTGAAATCGGTTCCGATGTTTCCTTCTGCGTCTATGGGGGAACGGCTTTAGCGACTGGAAGAGGCGAAATTATTAAGCAACTCCCGGCACCACCAACCTGTTGGGTGGTATTAGCAAAACCCTTTATTGGAGTGTCAACGGCTGAGGTTTACCGTCGATTAAAAATAGATGGATTAAAGCATCCAAATACCTCAGAGATGATACATGCAATCCAGGATAAGGATTTTACGAAGGTTTGCAACAATGTGGGGAATGTTTTAGAAGAAGTCACTTTAGGGCTTCATCCCGAAGTTGCCCAAATTAAGGACCAAATGAAACGATTCGGAGCAGATGCCGTTTTAATGAGCGGAAGTGGTCCAACGGTATTTAGTCTAGTGGAGCATGATTCTCGTATGCACCGGATTTATAATGGTCTCAGGGGTTTTTGTGATCAAGTTTTTGCGGTAAGGATGCTAGGAGAACGACATCATCTTGATTAATAATGAAATTTGTTAGGATTTCATCAAAAATCTTTACGAAAACAGCATTCAATAAAGATTCGCTTGAAAAAACCCGTACAATAGTGATATATTAAGGTATAATATTCGGGTTTTGGAGGTTCGCAATGAAATTTAAGCGAAGTGAACGTTTAATTGATATGACGAATTATTTACTCGAACATCCCCACGAATTGGTTCCGCTTACCTACTTTGCTGAAAAGTATGGATCTGCTAAATCTTCGATAAGTGAAGATTTAGGGATTATTAAAGAAACATTCGAAACAAGGGGAATTGGAGTATTGCAAACGGTTCCTGGAGCAGCTGGCGGTGTTAAGTTCCACGTTCATGTAGGTGAAAAAGAGGCAACTGCTTTAATAGAGGATCTGTGTACTATTTTTGCTAGCCCTGAGCGATTGCTCCCAGGAGGATACTTGTATTTGAATGATATACTAGGTAACCCAGCAATCCTCAGGAAAGTGGGACGAGTGATGGCTTCGGTCTACGCAAAGCAAGACATTGATGCGGTAATGACGGTTGCAACCAAGGGGATTCCTATTGCTTATGCAGTAGCAGGGTTTCTAAATGTCCCAGTCGTTATTGTTAGAAGGGATCCAAAAGTAACTGAGGGTTCAACAGTAAGCATAAACTATGTATCGGGTTCAACGAAGAGGATCCAAACAATGGTTCTATCGAAACGGAGCCTTCAAGATCGTTCAAATGTGTTGATTGTCGACGATTTTATGAAGGCAGGGGGCACCATTAACGGGATGATTGATTTACTTAAAGAATTCAATGCCACCGTTGCAGGTATTGCTGTCTTAGTGGAATCAGAGGAAACAGAAGAAAGACTAGTGGATGATTACACCTCGCTGGTCCGTCTTTCTAATGTCGACGTTAAGGATAAAAAAATTACTGTTAGCTATGGAAATTACTTTACTAAAAATAAACCAACGGGGTGAGAGTAAATGAAAACTGTACAGACAAGTAATGCACCAGCAGCAATTGGTCCATATTCACAAGGTATTATTGTGAACAATATGTTTTATAGTTCTGGTCAAATCCCTTTAACAGCAGAAGGAACGATGGTATCTGGCGATGTTAAGGAACAAACTCATCAAGTGTTTAAAAATCTCAACGCTGTGCTTGAAGAAGCGGGAGCCTCTTTAGATACTGTGGTCAAGGCTACTGTTTTTATTAAAAATATGGATGAATTTTCGGTTATTAATGAAGTGTACGGAGAGTATTTCAGTAGCCATAAACCAGCACGTTCAACTGTGGAGGTTGCAAGACTTCCTAAGGATGCACTTGTTGAAATCGAAGTGATTGCGCTCGTGAAATAAACGAGCGTATTTTTTTTTTGCTGAAGAATTATTAATCTTCAAAACGATGTTGAGGCGGGTAATACCATATTAGGGCAATTACTGTTGAGTTTTATAATTTAAATTATTTGGGGTTAAATTTTTGTTATTTTGTACATAATCAGTAAAGTCAATAGGACTTTATACCTCAATTCCGAGAATGACAGGTAACATTTTCCTATGCTTTAATAAATTTATGCAATTTTTCCAATTTATTTATTTCTAAAGAAGGAAAATAGGAATAGTTGTTGAATAAGTTAACTAGAATTTTATCTTTATTGAAGGTGGTGAACATAGTGGAAGTAACTGATGTAAGATTGCGCCGTGTAAATACAGATGGTCGAATGAGGGCTATTGCTTCTATCACACTTGATAATGAATTTGTTGTTCATGATATTCGTGTAATTGATGGAAACAATGGACTTTTCGTTGCGATGCCTAGTAAACGCACACCAGACGGAGAGTTTCGTGATATCGCCCATCCAATCAATTCTGGAACTCGTGGGAAAATTCAGGAAGCCGTTTTGGCTGAATACCATCGTTTAGGCGAACTTGAAGTTGAGTTCGAAGAAGCAGGAGCATAATAGATATACCATTCTTTTTTCATCAGGGGCCTACTCACAAGTAAGGCTCTTTTTTATTTCTGGTTCTTTTCTCAAAATGTTTCCAACTTTGTTGATTTGTGTTTATCTAAGTTAGATGATTACGGCAAAATAGTTTTTTATTACATACTTAATAACTACCTCGTGTCGAAATCGAATTAAGGATTTAAACAAAAATCTTCGCGAACCGCCTTAACTTTTAACCGTTGTGTAAAACACCCGCGCTATGAGCCTCTTTTAGTTTATAGATGGACACTATCGTCCCTGTACTATACCCTTTTTAAAACCCTATAAACCTATTTATTTCACTTTTTTAAATTTTATTCTATATAAACTTTGTAAAGGTTAAATGATGCCAGCCATCTCTTATGTTGAAATCAATTGAATTTTAGGATATATTTTTAATGGATAAAAAGGTAAATTGGAGGCCTGTTGATGTCTAATCGTTATGCCGTAATTTTAGCTGCCGGGCAGGGTACGAGAATGAAGTCGAAGCTATACAAAGTTTTACACCCTGTTTGTGGTAAACCTATGGTTCAACACGTAATTGATCATGTGAGAAGCCTTAATATAGACGAAATTGTCACCGTTGTCGGACATGGAGCAGAAAAAGTGAAGTCTGAAATTGGGGAAGTAAGCCAGTATGTTCTTCAGGAAGAGCAACTCGGGACGGCCCATGCAGTTATGCAATCAAAAGATATGCTTGCTGGAAAAGAAGGGACAACGATTGTTGTTTGTGGAGACACCCCGTTAATTAAAGGTGAAACGATGGAGGCACTGTTTCAACACCATGAAAAAACTGGTGCAAAGGCAACCATCTTAACAGCACAAGCAGAAGATCCGACAGGTTATGGTCGGGTCATGAGAAATGAGCAAGGTCTTGTTGAAAAAATCGTTGAACACAAGGATGCAACGGAAGAGGAAAGAAGAATCACTGAAATAAACACTGGTACGTATTGTTTTGATAATAAGAGCCTTTTCGAGGCATTGGAGAACGTTGGTAACAACAATGTCCAAGGGGAGTATTACCTCCCGGATGTAATTGAAATACTAAAAGAGCAAGGTGAAACGGTTTCGGCCTTTGTCACACAGAGTTTTGATGAAACTTTAGGAGTCAATGACCGAGTAGCACTTTCAGAAGCAGAGCGAATTATGAGAAGGCGTATTAATGAAGGGCATATGCGAAACGGTGTAACCTTGATTGACCCTGCTAATACTTATATCGCTTCAGATGTTCAAATTGGTTCTGACACGGTCATATACCCTGGAACCGTTGTTTCTGGGCGAACAACAATCGGAACGGATTGTGTAATAGGCCCTAATAGTGAAATTAGTCATTGTGAGATTGGAAGTAAAACAACTATTCGTCAATCTTCCGCTTTTGATAGCAAAATTGGTTCCGAAGTGAATATCGGCCCATATGCTCATATTCGTCCGCAGTCACAGATTGACGATGAAGCCAAGATTGGGAACTTCGTTGAAATTAAAAAGGCTGTAATTGGTAAAGGAAGCAAAGCCTCTCATTTAAGTTATATTGGTGATGCCGAGGTTGGTCAAGATGTTAACATTGGCTGTGGTTCAATTACGGTTAATTATGACGGCAAGAATAAACATTTAACTAAAATTGAAGATGGTGCTTTCATCGGATGTAACTCTAACTTAGTTGCTCCTGTTACGGTAGGGAAAGGTGCATATGTAGCTGCAGGGTCGACGATTACAGAGGATGTTCCTGGAGAAGGTCTGGGCATAGCACGTGCTCGCCAAGTGAATAAGGAAGATTATGTTGGGAAATTAAATTTAAAGAAATAACCTGGAGGTTCCTTAATGACGAATCAATATTTAGACCCAAACCTAAAAGTATTTACGCTAAACTCAAACAAAGCACTTGCTGAAGAAATTGCTAAAGTCATCGGTGTCGAATTAGGGAAATGCTCTGTATCAAGATTCAGCGATGGAGAAATTCAAATTAATATTGAAGAAAGTATCCGTGGATGTGATGTCTATGTTATCCAATCCACAAGTAGCCCGGTGAATGAAAATATTATGGAATTATTGATTATGATTGATGCGTTAAAACGCGCTTCTGCAAAAACAATCAATTTAGTGGTTCCATACTATGGATACGCACGTCAGGATCGTAAAGCGAGAGCTCGTGAGCCAATCACCTCTAAACTTGTTGCCAATCTACTTGAAACGGCAGGTGCTACACGTGTTATCACACTCGACTTGCATGCTCCACAGATCCAAGGTTTCTTTGATATTCCAACAGACCAGCTAATGGGTGTTCCAATCTTGGCCGATTATTTTAAAAATCGTGAGTTCAGTGGAGATATAGTTATCGTATCACCTGACCATGGTGGTGTAACTAGAGCAAGGAAAATGGCGGAACGCTTAAAGGCTCCTATCGCAATTATCGACAAACGCCGTCCAAAACCAAATGTAGCAGAGGTTATGAACATTGTCGGGAATATCGAAGGAAAAACGGCTATCTTAATCGACGACATCATTGATACAGCTGGAACGATTACTCTTGCAGCAAATGCACTTGTTGAAAACGGAGCGGTTGAAGTACTAGCATGCTGTACGCACCCAGTTCTTTCGGGTCCAGCAATTGAGCGAATTCAAAACTCTCAAATCAAGGAGTTAGTTGTAACAAATACGATTGCCCTTCCGGAAGAAAAGCGGATTGATAAAATTGTTGAATTATCTGTCGCACCATTAATTGGTGAAGCAATTATTCGTGTCCACGAAGAGCAATCAGTTAGTACGTTATTTGATTAATACACTCCTGGTAGAAGGCTTGCCTAAGGCTAGCCTTTTTTCCATTTCAATCGTCCCTACTAAATTAGACGTTTAGATTATTGCTTTTTGGGGCATTTTTTAAATGATAGGCTGTGTAAAATCACATTGTTTATTTTACATACTGTTGATTGGAGCGGAAGGCACGAAGACTCCTGCGGGAGTGCAAGGCCAAGGGAGACCCCGCAGGAGCAAAGCGACGAGGAGGCTCCCGGACTGCCCGCGGAAAGCGAAGTGCCTGGAGTGGAAATCAACAGCGTTTGGCACGGCTTAATGATAAGTCTAAATATGTAGTTGGAAGGGGACATAAGAATGAGTGCTGTATTAAAAGCAAGTGAACGTAGTGATTCTTCACAAAAATCAAGCTTAAATCGACTTCGGGCTGAGGGGAATATCCCAGCTGTAATTTATGGAAGTAAAAGGGAAAGTAAATCTGTGTATGTTGATAGTATTGAATTTATTAAAACGATTCGAGAAGTTGGCAGAAACGGAATTATCTCGCTTGATGTAGACGGGAATAAAACGGATGTTATGTTAAGTGACTATCAGCAGGATTCCATTAAAGGGGATATCTTGCATGCGGACTTCTTTGCCGTAGATATGAAGGCAGAAAGGGAAGCAACTGTAAGGTTAGCATTAGTTGGAGAGGCAGCAGGTGTAAAGGATGGAGGCGTTCTACAGCAGCCTGTCCATGAACTATCTGTAACAGCGACTCCAACCAATATTCCTCAAGTGATAGAGCTAGATGTTTCGAATCTTCAAGTAAATGAAAACTTGACTGTTGCAGATTTGAAGAATACGAGTGGAAGCTATTCGATTAATGATGAGGATTCCTTAGTGCTTGTATCCATTCTTCCTCCGAAGCAAGAAGAGGAAATCAACTCAGGAGAAGAGCAGGAGCAAGGAACTCCAGAGAATGAAGAAGGCAGGGAAACAGAGTCATCTGAAAGCTAGCAGAATAGACGTAACCTTAAGGGTTGCGTCTTTTATGCTTTCCAATCAAAAGTGTAAAGTGGCAGACTGTTAATAGAGAAAGAATCAACCGGAAGGGAAATGGGTGGGAAGCTATGAAATTAATCGTCGGATTAGGTAATCCAGGAAAACCATATGAAAATACTAGGCATAATATAGGTTTTGAAGTAATTGATGAACTCTCAAAACGCTTTAATATTCCATTAAGTCAAGCGAAGTTTAAAGGAATGTTTGGTGCAGGGTTAATTAAAGGAGAAAAGGTCATCCTTTTAAAACCGCTGACCTACATGAATTTATCAGGTGAATCGATTGGAGCTGTAATGGACTATTACGATATCGCCGTTGATGACTTAGTAGTGATCTATGATGATTTGGATCTTCCGACAGGTAAAATAAGATTAAGACAAAAGGGAAGCGCTGGAGGACATAATGGCATTCGTTCGACGATTGCTCACGTTGGTACACAAGAGTTTAAACGGATTCGTGTGGGAATTAGTCGACCACAAAACGGGATGGCGATCACCGACTATGTTCTGGGGAGATTTACAAAGGAAGAGCAGCTTGATATGGAAAAGGCGGTTAAAAAGGCTTGTGATGCTTGTGAAGCTTGGGTCGATATTCCATTCCTCCAAGTAATGAATCAATTTAATCAATGATCATAAGTTTATACTAGGAACATAAAATAGGCTAAGTGAATAAGTTCCTCCTAATCCGTAAATAATAGGAATGATAGGATATTAGGGAGGGAATCACATGGCTATGAATTATTATTGCCGTCATTGTGGAACAAAAATAGGTACATTGGATCGATTGTCAGTTCAAAGTGAAAGCCTAGGTTTCCATAAGCTGACAGAAGAGGAACGCCATGATATGATAACTTATGAAAGTAATGGTGACATTCAAATAAAGTCAATCTGTGAGGATTGTCAGGAATCATATGAGCGCAACCCTAGCTATCATGAAAATGATTATCTGATTCACTGACACGCTTTGGACGTTGGTTCAAAGCATTTTTCTATTTTTTTTATAGCAACAATACTTTATAGAAATTCAAGCAAGCTAGATATATTCTAGCTCCAGTGCCAAAGAAGGCCTGGGGCATTTCTTAGTGAGGGAGAGGTTGGGATGCAAGGGCTGAAAGCTCTTTTTAGTCGGCAGGATGATGTCCATTCTGTTGTTTCTGGGATGGAGGAAGGCTTAAAAGAACAACTTGTGGCTGGCCTATCTGGCTCAGCAAGACCTGTTTTTTTAGCCTCTATATACGAAAATACAAATCGAACAGTTCTTGTTGTTACGCATAACCTACTACAGGCACAAAAGCTGTATGATGATTTACTAGGATTAATGGGGGAGAATGAGGTCTATCTATACCCGGCAAATGAGTTGATTGCCGCGGAGCTAAGTATATCCTCTCCTGAATTGAAAGCGCAACGCATTGAGGCGTTAAATCACATGGCCTCAGGTAAAAAGGGGATTGTCATAGCGCCAATGGCTGGTTTTAGAAAGATTCTACCTCCTAAAGAGCTATGGTCGAATTTCCAACTACATTTTACAGTAGGCGAAGAAATTGAAGTGGAAACGGTGCTAAAACAGTTTATTGATATGGGATATGTGCGTTCAGAGTTAGTTTCGGCGCCTGGAGAATTCAGTGTTAGGGGCGGCATCATTGATATTTATCCCCTTACGGCTGTTGACCCCTATCGAATTGAACTTTTTGATACCGAGGTGGATTCGATACGTTCCTTTTCTTTAGAAGACCAACGTTCTAAAGATAAGTTAGAGACGGTCAAGATTGGTCCAGCCACCGAAATTTTACTTGAAACAAACCAACTTGAGAAGTTGATAACGGGTCTTGAATCGGGTTTAGCAAAAAGTTTGAAAAAGCTAAAGGATGAAAAAGCCAAGAACCAACTGATTCAAAACATCGGATATGAGCTTGAACAGCTTAAGAACGGTCAGAAACCGGACCAATTATTTAAATATTTATCCATCGCATATGGACAACATCACAGTTTGCTAGATTACCTGAGTGCTGAGGGACTTATTTTCATAGATGAGATTAGTCGAGTTCAAGAAATGAATGAGTCGCTAAATAAAGAAGAGGCAGAGTGGTATACAAGTCTTCTTGGTGAAGGACAAATCGTCCATGACCTAAAAATATCTCACCATTTACCAGATCTGTTGCAACAGACAGCGAAGCCAATTATTTATACAAGTCTCTTTTTAAGACATGTTCCGAATACCAACCCTCAAAATATCATCAATGTTTCATGCAAGCCAATGCAAAATTTCCATGGGCAAATGAATGTTTTAAAAGCGGAAATCGAGCGCTGGAAAAAGGGGAATTATGCTGTCGTTCTATTGGGGCCCGATGAAGAACGGACACATAAATTGGAACGCGTTTTAGAGGATTATGAAATTGAAGCTATTCGTGTCGCGAATACCGATTCGATTATATTTGATAAGGTCCAAATTATTCAAGGTAGCCTGAATAGCGGGTTTGAAATGCCCATTCAAAAAATTGCAGTTATTACGGAAGAAGAGCTTTTTAATAAAAAAACGAAGCGGCCAAAGCGCCGCCAAAAACTATCAAATGCAGAACGAATTAAAAGTTATTCAGAATTAAAGGTAGGCGACTATGTTGTCCATGTAAATCATGGAATTGGAAAGTATTTAGGGATTGAGACTCTAATTATTAATGGTGTACATAAGGATTATCTACATATTCGCTACCAAGGGTCAGATAAACTATATGTACCGGTTGAACAGATTGATCTTGTTCAGAAATATGTCGGGTCTGAGGGAAAAGAACCTAAGGTATACAAACTTGGAGGGAATGATTGGAAGCGGGTTAAGAATAAGGTCCAATCCTCCGTTCAGGATATTGCTGATGATTTGATTAAGCTTTATGCCGAAAGAGAGGCCAGCAGGGGTTATGCCTTTTCACCAGATGGTGATATGCAAAGGGAGTTTGAAACGTCTTTCCCTTATGAGGAAACTGAAGATCAGATCCGGTCAATTCACGAAATTAAGCTAGATATGGAAAATGAACGACCGATGGACCGTCTTCTTTGTGGAGATGTTGGTTATGGGAAGACAGAAGTAGCCATAAGGGCAGCCTTTAAAGCGATTGCGGATGGAAAGCAGGTTGCGTTGCTCGTTCCGACTACTATTTTGGCTCAGCAACATTTTGAAACGATACGGGAAAGATTTCAGGAGTATCCGATTAATATTGGACTTTTAAGTCGGTTCCGGACTCGAAAACAACAAACCGAAACAATTAAGGGGCTAAAAGCTGGCACAATTGACATTGTCATCGGAACTCATCGAATCTTATCAAAGGATATAACTTATCGAGATTTAGGGTTACTGATTATTGATGAGGAACAACGTTTTGGTGTCACTCATAAAGAAAAAATCAAACAATTAAAAACGAATGTGGATGTTCTTACTCTGACAGCGACCCCAATCCCTCGAACACTTCATATGTCGATGTTAGGTGTTCGTGATCTATCGGTCATTGAAACACCACCGGAAAATCGTTTCCCGATTCAGACCTATGTTATGGAGTATAACGGTGGACTCGTTCGTGAAGCGATTGAAAGGGAACTTGCAAGAGATGGGCAGGTCTATTTCCTGTATAATCGTGTCGAGGATATTGAGAGGAAGGCTGAAGAAATTTCAATGCTTGTCCCTGATGCTAGAGTTACCTATGCCCATGGGAAAATGTCCGAGAATGAGCTAGAGTCTGTTATGCTCGGTTTTCTTGAGGGTGAGTATGATGTCCTAGTTAGCACGACGATTATTGAAACAGGTGTGGATATCCCGAATGTAAACACATTACTCGTCCATGACGCTGATAAAATGGGATTGTCCCAACTTTATCAGTTAAGAGGACGTGTTGGCCGCTCTAACCGTGTTGCTTATGCTTACTTTACTTATCGAAAGGATAAAGTACTAACGGAGGTAGCTGAAAAGCGCCTACAGGCCATTAAGGAATTTACCGAGCTTGGTTCGGGCTTTAAAATTGCAATGCGAGACTTATCTATCCGTGGCGCGGGGAATTTATTAGGCGCTGAGCAACATGGTTTCATCGATTCAGTTGGATTCGATTTATACTCACAAATGTTGAAAGAAGCGATTGAAGAAAGAAGACCAGATCATGAACAAAAGATCCGACCTTCTGTTGAAATTGATTTAGAAGTAGATGCGTATATTCCAGATACCTATATAAAAGATGGGCATCAAAAGATTGAAATGTATAAGCGATTCCGTGGACTCGAAACGATAAACGATATGGAAGAACTTCAGGAAGAAATGATCGATCGATTTGGCGATTATCCAGAAGAGGTAGCAAACCTATTTAAGGTCACTGAGTTGAAAATATTTGCGGGAATGGCTGGCGTTCAAACCATTAAACAAGCCAAACAGGAAATTACAGTTCATGTATCTGAAGATGGTACTAGTCGTATTGATGGACAAAAGGTTTTTAAAATAAGCAATCAATACCGAAAGAATGTAGGACTCGGAATGGATGGAAGTAAGCTAAAAATCGTTATCCATACAAAGGGGCTACAAAAAGATGACTGGCTCAATATTACGTTTGAAATGATCAAGGGGCTTCACGATTCTGTGAAAGAAGAAGAGAACTCTGTATCTTAACCATATGGATGTAACACAAATGTAAAATTGGAAAGTGTTTCAAAATTCACAGACAAGGGTAATGGATAAGTATCAATAAATTGGAATGTTTATCCTACCTCAACTGGTGGTAATTACCCTATTGTATAGGTCTGCTTCTTTGAAATTGGCTCTGTTAAAGGACATTGTTGAATTTGCTTACCGTTGATTGAAGCGGAAGGTGCTTGACTCCTCGAAAATGAACTGCACATTATCTCGTGCGTGGGCGTATTCGAGGAAGTTATTCAGAGTCCTGCGGGAGCAGCGGGACAGGTGAGACCCCGCAGGAGCGCAGCGACGAGGAGGCTCACCGCCCGCCCCGCTGTTCGCTGAGCACCTGGAGCGGAAATCAACATTCTTGTTTAACAGAGCCTTGAATTTAGCAGCTCTTAATAAAAGAATCCTTACCATCTGAGAGAAAATATTCTTGGATATGAATAGAACTTTCCATATGAAAGATACTAAGTTCAATCATGGTAATGGTGGATAAATAAAGGGTTCAACCATCATTGTCAAATTCAATCATCAGATGAAAGTGAGGCAACGTTGGATGAAAGCAACTGGTATTGTTCGTCGTATCGATGATTTAGGTAGAGTGGTAATTCCGAAGGAGATTCGGAGAACACTGAGAATTCGTGAGGGTGACCCGTTAGAGATTTTTGTTGACCGTGATGGGGAAGTTATTTTAAAGAAATATTCTCCAATTAGCGAATTAAGTGACTTTGCTAAGGAATATGCAGAGGCCTTATATGACAGTCTTGGGAATCCTGTACTTATATGTGATCGTGACACCTTCATTGCTATAGCTGGAGGTTCAAAAAAGGAATACTTAAATAAAAATATAAGTGAGCTTGTTGAAAAAACAATGGAAGAACGCACATCTGTACTTATGAATCAACAAGGCACTGTGGCTTTAGTTGATGGAATCGATGATACTGTTTCAGGCTATACAATTGCCCCAATTATTGCAAACGGAGACCCTATTGGGGGCGTAATCATCTATTCTAAAGAAGGAACTTTAGGTGAAGTTGAACAGAAAGCAGTTGAAACAGCCGCTGGATTCTTAGCGAGACAGATGGAGCAGTAGAAGGCTCTGATAATATAATTAACTAAAGGGGGCTGACCCCAAAAGCCATCTAGCTTTTGGGGTCAGCCCCCTTATTGTTTAATGAGCAATATTACAGACTCCCTAGTTCAATTCATGGAGATACTTTATGCTATAATATTTTGATAATGCTATTGGAAGGAGTTGGGCGATGAAGCCCGTTACAGGATCGCAGGATCTCTTCAAAGGAGCAATGATTTTAACCGTCGCTGCTTTAGTGACGAAATTATTAAGCGCTGTATATCGAGTCCCATTTCAAAATATTGTTGGGGATATTGGTTTTTATATATATCAACAGGTGTACCCCTTTTATGGAATCATACTAATTTTATCTACTCATGGTTTCCCTGTTGTTATCTCAAAGCTATACAAAGAACGAATAGCGATAGGGAAACGTCAAGAGGCAACAAGACTTTTAGCCATCTCATTATTCTTTCTTAACCTAATCGGCCTAGGTCTATTTTTAAGTTTTTTTCTAGGGGCACAATGGCTGGCATCAATCATGGGAGATGAGCAACTTGCCAACCTTTTTAGAATCATGGCATTTCCATTTCTTATCTTTCCGTTCACCTCCGTTTTCAGAGGTTACTTTCAAGGGCAAGGAAATATGGTTCCAACAGCTATTTCACAAGTAGGGGAGCAACTTATTCGAGTTGTGACCATCCTTTTGCTTTCATTTATCTTTATTCAAGCAGGTTATTCCTTGTATACAGCTGGCAGCGGAGCAGTCTTTGGATCAGTAACAGGAGGCTTGGTAGGTTTAGTTATTCTGGGGTTCTTCTTTTTTCATTCCCAGGATCGTACTCTAATGAATGTATACAGATTTAAGGATTTAACGAAAGAGGCAATACCGATTATAAAGACATTGATGTTTCAAGGTTTCGCTATCAGTGTAAGTGGCATGGTTTTGATCCTTCTTCAGCTGGCTGATTCCCTCAATCTCTACAATATTCTAACGACGGGTGTATTAACCGATGATGAGGCAAAAGTAGCAAAGGGAGTTTTTGATAGAGGCCAACCATTGATTCAGTTGGGGACCGTTGTTGCTACCTCGATGGCATTGTCGCTAGTGCCAGCCATCACTGGAGAAAAGCGAAAGCAACAGATTATTCATAACGTGAGGATTGCCTTGCAATTAAGCCTTCTTGTTGGTGCAGGTGCTGCAATCGGGTTATTTAGTATCATTGAGCCAACTAATAGGATGTTATTTCAAGACGAACAAGGTTCATTTGTTCTTGGGTTGCTAAGCCTTGTTATTCTCCCAGGTTCAATCATGATTACCGTTATAGGAATTCTTCAAGGAGTGAATCAGTCTCTCTATCCTGCGGTCATTGTTTTATTCGGCTTTGGACTTAAATTTATCCTTAATTATTGTTTAGTTCCTTTCAGTGCGACAAATGGTGCAGCGATTGCGACACTATTAGCGGTTTTCGTGATGTTGGTGTTTCTAGTTGTGAGACTTAGAAAGATAATGAAGCAACAGATATTGGCTACAGGATATATTGTAAAAGTGTTAATGGCTGCTGGTATAATGGGGGTTTTTCTCCACTTCTATTTGTTTCTGACGGATTTTCTCTATTTGTACTCAGTCCATTCGCGGATGATTGCCACTTTCCAGGCTCTTAGTGCGGTTGCATTCGGAGCTGTTGCTTATATAGTGATTGTCATTAAGAGTAAATTATTGCAGGAAAAAGAACTTCTGATGCTCCCATTTGGAAGCAAGCTATTGTTTTTATTGCCAAAAAAGACAGGAGACGATAATAAATGAAAAAAGTTCTAGTACTAGGTTTAGGGGCGGGTGACATCGAGCAAGTCCCTTTTGGAGTGTATAAGAAATTAATGGAGCAAGAAAATCTTTATTTGCGTACTAGGGAACATCCGGTAATCTCTGAACTTGAAGAACAAGGGATAAGTTTTACTTCGTTTGATGCTATTTATGAGCAAAACAGTGAGTTTGCAGCAGTTTATGATGAAATTTGTGAGCAACTATTATCAAAGGCGGAAACAGCTTCCGTAGTATATGCAGTGCCAGGTCATCCATTAGTAGCGGAAAGAACCGTTCAATTATTATTGGAAAGGGGAAAAGACCGTGGAATTGAAATAGAGATCGGTGGAGGACAAAGCTTTTTAGATGCAATTTTTCAAGCGTTAAAAATTGATCCGATAGAAGGGTTCCAATTGCTTGACGGTACTTCCCTGTCCACGGACATGATACGGTTAGATACCCATACCATTATTGGTCAAGTTTATGATCGGTTTGTTGCTTCAGAGGTGAAATTGAGCTTAATGGAAAAGCTACCAGATGAATATATGGTGGCCATTGTAACAGCCGCCGGCAGTCAAGCGGAGGAAATAAAGTGGATTCCCCTATTTGAGCTTGATCGAGAAACAGAGGTACATAATCTAACTTCTATCTATGTTCCGCCAGTAAAGGAGGACCATGTCCTTTACCGTGAGTTCGGCACCCTCCGCAAGATTATCGCAGACCTTAGAGGACCGAATGGCTGCCCATGGGATAAAAAGCAAACGCATCAATCCTTAAAAAAGTATCTAATTGAAGAAGCTTATGAACTAATTGAAGCTATTAATAATGAGGATATTGATCATATGATTGAAGAGCTCGGAGATGTACTGCTACAAGTCATGCTTCATGCTCAAATTGGGGATGATGACGGCTATTTTACGATAGAGGATGTCATTGAGGGAATTTCAGAAAAAATGGTCCGGAGGCATCCACATGTGTTTGGAAATGTGGAGGCTGAAAATGTCGAAGAGGTTCTTAAAAATTGGGAAGAAATTAAGCAAGAGGAAAAGGGAGTCACCCAGAAGTCACTTCTTGATGGTGTAGGAAAAGGGTTACCCAATCTATTAAGAGCAACTGAGTTACAAAAAGAAGCTGCAAAAGTCGGATTTGACTGGCCTGATATTGAGCCTGTCTTAGCGAAAGTACAAGAGGAGATATCAGAACTACAGGAAGCAAAACAACAAGGAAAGCTGAAAGATATGGAGCTTGAATTTGGGGACGTATTATTTGCGTTAGTGAATGTAGCAAGACATTATAAAATAGACCCTGAAGAGGCTTTATTTAAAACGAATCAGAAGTTCTACCGCCGTTTTACTCATATAGAAGAAAAGGTAGCGGCAGGCAATCGACCGTTTAATGAGTATAGCCTAGAAGAACTCGATGCATTTTGGGTCGAAGCAAAAGAAAAAGGGAAATAGGAGTTGAAATGAAATGAGATTAGATAAATTTTTAAAAGTTTCTAGATTAATAAAACGTCGTACAATGGCAAAGGAAGTATCGGATCAAGGAAGGATTTTAGTCAATGGTATAGCAGCAAAGGCCAGTACGAATGTAAAGGTGGGGGATGAACTTACCGTTCGGTTTGGTCAGAGAGTAGTCACCGTGAAAATTGATCGTATTCAAGAAACAACTCGGAAAGAAGAAGCGGCCGAGATGTATACGGTTGTTAAAGAAGAAAGACTTTCTGAGACAGAATAAATAGGCTTGTTCTAATCAGTCCCTTACATTCATACATATGTACAAACCGTGTATATCACGATTGTGGGGGATTAAATATGAGCCAATACTTTGAAACAAATCAGCAAAAAACCAATACTCCTGAACATGATGTTATCATGAGGGGAAGACGTACACTAGAGATTTCTGGTGTCAAGCAGGTTGAGAGCTTTGATAATGAGGAATTTTTACTAGAAACAGTCATGGGTTTTCTAGCCATTCGGGGACAAAATTTACAAATGAAGAACCTGGATGTTGATAGTGGGGTTGTTTCCATTAAAGGACGAGTATTTGATCTAGTGTATCTCGACGACCAACACGGGGAGAAAGCTAAAGGATTCTTTAGCAAGCTGTTCAGATGACGCTGACTACACAATTTCTTACCATGCTATCAATGATAGGTATGGGAAGTTTTTTTGGGGCCTCTCTAGATACGTATAATCGCTTCTTGCAGAGGCGTAAAAGGAAAAGCTGGATCGTTTTTTTAAATGATATCCTTTTTTGGATTCTTCAAGCCCTGTTCATATTCTATGTTTTATTTAGCGTTAATGAAGGTGAGTTGCGATTCTATATCTTTATCGCCCTGCTTTGTGGATTCGCCGCCTATCAGAGTTTGTTGAAACGAGCTTATTTAAGATGTCTTGAATGGTTGATTGCTCTGTCGATTTCGACCTATAAAATTTCTGTTAATATCTTTCAAGCGATGGTCTATCGACCGCTTCGCTTTCTGCTTTTATCAATTATTTCTTTAATTGTGTTAACCGGCAAAGGCATGTTCACTTTATTAAAGACATGTTTATCCATACTGTACTGGATTCTTAAGGTGGCATGGAAACCAATTCAACTAATCTTGTCACTTTTGTGGAAACTTTTGCCGAAAAAGATTAAAAAAACCGTCGAGAAATTATATAATAAAATGGCAGGATTTATCCATCGGTTCAAGAATTACACTATATCAATGATAAAAAAGCTTAAATCCATTAGAAAATAAGGAGGACCGCGAGGAATGAATGCCATTAGAAAACGGAATATCACCAAACTAGAAAACGATTATATGCAGCAGAGCGAAAAAGCAGGTCTTGCAGATAAAAGAAAGAGAAAACGGCTATTCAGACGCCTCGCAGTCTTATCCGTCTTTGTCATCGTTCTTTCCTTTTCTATGATTTCAACCTTTATTTCCAAAACTTCTGCCTTAGAGCAGAAGCTGGAAGAGCGAAAAGCGCTTAAAACAGAGCTTACTAATCTTGAGAAGCAACAGGTGATTCTCAATGAAGAAATTGTGAAATTAAATGACGAAGAATATATTGCAAAGTTAGCACGGAGAGATTATTTCTTATCGCAAGAAGGCGAGATTATTTTTAACTTACCTGAGGGAAACTGAACTGTGGTTTAATTGACACTCTTTTTTTATGTTCGGTATAATATAATGTAAATTTGATTTTCTATATCTTTAAGGAGGAAAAATCTTTTTATGTCAATCGAAGTAGGCAGCAAGTTGCAAGGGAAAGTAACAGGCATTACGAATTTCGGAGCATTTGTGGAGCTGCCGGAGGGTTCTACAGGACTTGTCCACATTAGTGAAGTTGCTGACAGTTATGTAAAAGATATCAACGATCACCTAAAGGTTGGCGATCAAGTCGAAGTAAAGGTCATTAATGTTGAGAAAGACGGCAAGATTGGTTTATCCATTAAGAAAGCAGTCGACAAACCTGAAAGACCAGCAAGACCAGATTCCAAACGCCCGCGTAATAGTAAGCCGAATGATAACCGCAATAGTCGTCCTGAAAATTTTGAATCAAAAATGGCGAAGTTTTTAAAGGATAGTGAGGATCGTCTCTCTTCATTAAAGCGCAATACTGAGTCAAAGCGTGGTGGCAGAGGGGCTAAAAGAGGTTAACTTGCTGCTGAATGTATTCATATAGAAAAAGCTGATGACAGGTCATTATTGATCTGTCTTTTTTTATTTAGGGCTAAGTCGCTTTAAGAAAGTAGTTATCAATCAAATTCCAACGCAACAGCATACAAACTGGGGTATTTATTCCCCGTACAGGGAATAAACGGTCTTAAACAGGGAATAAAATGATCAAAACAGGGAATAAAATTACCTTTTTCAGAAAAATCGATAAGGGGTGAGGGTATTATAACGTAGTTTTTCCACCAAAACGGCTGATTAGAGCTGAAACTGTGATGAAAATACCCCCCAAAAAAGTCTTTTACTAGTATAGGTAATTAGGTTTTGAACCGAAAACGCACTTTTTTGTGTTCTGTAAGTAATAGTAGAGACCTAGGAGTATATAAGTTGAGCGACATACCACAATGGGTATGTCGCTTTCGTTTTCAATGGATGGTTCATGTTACATGGAAAGCATTTAGGATTAGCTATCCGGAAACACAAAAAAGCACTGGTATGTCCAGTGCTTTTTAGAATGACCCCTACGGGATTCGAACCCGTGTTACCGCCGTGAAAGGGCGGTGTCTTAACCGCTTGACCAAGGGGCCGTGATTTTATTGTCCAGCTGCGGCGCCTAGCGACTAGTGGACTTCACGCTTCTCCCTACGATAAGTCAAGCACGAATGCGCTAAAGCTCTTCGTGTTTCCTTTATCTCAGTCGAAGCTCCAGTCCATACGTCGCTGAACAGGCGCCTTCGCTTTTCTATATAGCGGCGGAGGGAGTCGAACCCACGACCTTTCGGGTATGAACCGAATGCTCTAGCCAGCTGAGCTACACCGCCAAAGTGTAATGCCTTTAAGGCACAAGATATATAATACCGAGAGAAGTTAAAACTGTCAATAAAAAATTGAAAGAATCTTGTCGGTTTTTTTCACATAAACAGTCGAACGAAAAAAGGATGCTTGTCCCTGATTTTGACAAATTTTTGACCTTTTATTCCCTATAATGAACAACATCAATAAAATGCGGGGAGTGTATGGAATGCAAAATGTAGAAAGGACTGTGGTGAAGCCTACAAGTGAGGTTAATCTTGCGAAACCAAGATTTGAGTTATCTAAGATCTTGACTAAGATGCAGACATCGATTGAAAGCTTTTTCCTCAAAAAGGGGTATATCTTTCTTTTTATTGGATTCCTTCTGGGCAGGGCACTAATTTTAGCGAAGTTGACGCCTTTTAGTCTTCCCTTTTTTGCGGCCGTCTTTTTTATCCGAAGAGATCGTGCACCGATTGCTCTCCTTGGTCTGGTTGCTGGAGCGGCAACGTTATCCCTGGGTGAAGCAGCATTTACTTTTAGTACGATTGTCTTATTTTTAGTACTATTTCGGTTTGTGTCGAATTGGATGAAAAATGAGTTTAAAGGTCTCCCTATCTTAGTATTTACCACTATTTTAACAATAGAATTACTACAGACAGTGATTACCAATAACGGTTTTACGGTATATGGAAGCGCAATGGCTGGTATCGAGGCTGGGTTAGGACTGATTCTAGCGTTTATATTTTTACAGAGTATCCCTTTAATGACCGCAAGTAAGCGGAGGCAGTCTTTAAAGACAGAGGAGATTGTCTGTTTAATAATCATGCTTGCTTCTATTATGACAGGAACCATTGGTTGGACTTTATACGATATATCCGTTGAACATACGTTGGCCCGATACCTTGTTTTAATATTTTCATATGTAGCTGGAGCGACAGTGGGGTCAACGGTAGGAGTTGTAACTGGGCTCATCTTTAGTCTTGCGAATCTTTCAAGTTTCTTTCATATGAGCCTTCTCGCCTTTGCGGGCCTTTTAGGAGGATTGTTAAAAGAGGGTAGGAAAATTGGCGTTTCCATTGGTTTATTAATTGCAACGCTCCTAATTGGAATGTACGGCGAAACGGGAGTGCCAGTCAGCAAAATGTTACTTGAATCAGGAGTAGCTATCTTGTTATTTCTATTAACGCCAAGTGTGCTTACTTCTAAAATAGCAAAATATATACCTGGAACGGCTGAATATACCGCTGAGCAGCAGCAATATATGAGAAAAATGAGAGATGTGACCGCACGTAGGGTGGCACAATTTTCAAATGTCTTTCAGGCGCTGTCTAAAAGCTTTTCCACAATTGAAGAAAATCCAGATGGGGAAGAACCAGACCGTGACCTTGATTATTTCTTGAGCAATGTCACAGAAAAAACTTGTCAAACCTGCTTTAAGAAAGATCACTGCTGGGCAAGAAACTTTAATACAACCTATGAATACATGAGTGAAATTATGCATGAATTAGATCAAACAGGCTCCATTTCGCCAAAACTTTCAAGAGATTGGGATAAGCACTGTACTCGCTCCAAAAAAGTGAATGATATTATGCAGCAACAACTTACTTTTTATCAGGCGAATCGTAAATTAAAAAAACAAGTGCAGGAAAGTAGGAAATTGGTAGCAAACCAGCTACTAGGTGTATCAGAAGTGATGGGCGATTTTGCAAAAGAGATTCAACGTGAACGGGAAAATCATCATAAGCAAGAAGAACAGATTTTAAGTGCGCTTCAGGAATTTGGGATTCAAATTGAACATGTTGAAATCTACAGTCTTGAACAGGGAAGTGTCGATATTGATATGACCATACCTTATTGTGGAGGCCACGGGGAATGCGAAAAGCTTATTGCCCCTATGCTTTCCGACATTCTTGGGGAAACCATTCTTGTTGATTTAGAGGAATGCTCAACCATTCCGAATGGGTTCTGCCATGTAACCTTCAGGTCGGCCAAAGCCTTTGCGGTTACAACGGGCGTTGCTCACGCAGCCAAGGATGGCGATTTAATCTCAGGAGACAGTTATTCTACTATTGAACTTGGAGGAGGGAAATTTGCTATTGCCATCAGTGATGGGATGGGTAATGGTGAACGAGCGCATACAGAAAGTCAAGAAACGCTCAAACTCCTGCAGCAAATTCTCCAATCTGGTATCGAGGAAAAGGTTGCAATTAAGTCGGTCAACTCGATTTTATCTTTAAGAACAACAGATGAGATTTTTTCGACGCTTGATTTGGCGATGATTGACTTACAGAATGCATCCGCACGATTCTTAAAGATAGGCTCGACACCAAGTTTTATAAAAAGAGGAAGTAAAATTATAAAAGTGCAGGCTAGCAATCTACCGATGGGAATTTTACAAGAATTCGAGGTAGATGTAGTAAGTGATCAGCTTAAGGCTGGTGATTTGCTCGTGATGATGAGCGATGGGGTCTTTGAGGGACCAAAGCATGTTGAAAACTATGATTTATGGATGAAGCGGAAGATTGGTGAGCTCGAAACCAACGACCCCCAAGCAGTAGCCGATTTGATTATGGAAGAAGTGATTCGCTCTCGCTCCGGGATGATTGATGACGATATGACCGTGGTGGTTGCTAAAATTGACCATAATATCCCTAAATGGGCCTCTATTCCAGTGCAGAATATGAAAAAAGAAGCTTAATTTTATAATATATGTAAAACTAGTATATTTTATCCGTTCCTCGTCGAAAATGGTAACAAATTAACTGGATACGGAGGGATAAATTCGATGAGAACGGGCACTTTAAAGCAAATCTTATTGATTACTGATGGATGTTCAAATCAAGGTGAAGATCCAATTGCAATGGCTACACTAGCAAGGGAACAAGGGGTAACCATAAATGTCATTGGTGTAATGGAACAAGATGTTATCGATGATCAAGGGTTGAAGGAAATCGAAGGGATTGCTCTTTCTGGTGGAGGTGTGAGCCAGGTAGTGTATTCACAGCAGCTTTCCCAGACTGTTCAAATGGTAACGAGGAAGGCTATGACTCAAACCTTGCAAGGAGTTGTAAATAAAGAGCTGCAGCAAATCCTCGGTGGAACTAAGAAAATGGAAGATTTGCCTCCTGAAAAACGGGGAGAAATAATGGAAGTTGTTGACGAATTAGGGGAAACTGTCGAACTAGATGTGTTGATTCTAGTGGATACTAGTGCGAGTATGACTCATAAACTTCCTACGGTTAAAGAGGCCTTGCTCGACCTTAGTTTAAGTTTAAATGCCCGTTCTGGTTCGAATCGTTTTTCTGTGTTCGCCTTCCCTGGAAAAAAAGTAGAGGTAGAGAAACTGCTCGATTGGACGCCAAATTTAGAATCTCTTACAACGATTTTTTCAAAGCTTTCGACTGGAGGGATTACCCCAACTGGACCTGCAATCAAGGAAGCGATTAGCTATTTCCAGCAGAAAAAACGGTCACTAAGGAGTATGCTATCCCGTGATGATGAACAATTCTTTGAAGAGTCTATCTAAACTAAGTCCAGGGACAGTGATACATGGGAAGTGGCATCGGAATCAGTATACAATCATTAAAGAGCTTGGCAATGGTGCCAATGGAGTTGTCTACCTTGTTCGCGACAGCAGTCGACAAGTTGCTCTTAAAATTAGTGACAATCCTTCCTCAATTATCTCAGAGGTCAATGTTTTAAAATCCTTTACCAAGGTCCAGGGATCTGCCCTTGGGCCTTCTTTGTTTGATGTGGATGACTGGGAAACGGTGGGCAAGCAGTTCAGCTTCTATGTGATGGAATTCATTAAAGGGCCGAACCTTTTGACCTTTATACAACAAAAGGGGCCAGAGTGGCTAGGCGTTTTATTGCTTCAGCTTCTAGCTGACTTAGATGTATTACATGAAAAAGGCTGGGTGTTTGGAGACTTAAAGCCGGAAAACTTATTAGTAAATGGACCTCCTATTCGAGTGCGGTGTATTGATGTTGGTGGAACAACTATAAAAGGGAGAGCAATCAAGGAATTTACGGAGTTTTACGATCGTGGCTATTGGGGTATGGGGAGTCGTAAAGCTGATGAGCGCTATGATTTATTTGCTGTCGCCATGGTTATTATTAACACGGCCTATCCTGGGCGGTTTAACAAGACAACAGGCGGAATATCTCAGTTAATGGGAATGGTGAAGCAGAAGCCTGAATTGAACTTATATCAATCAATAATAAAAAATGCCTTATCGGGGAATTATCAGACTGCCGGTGAGATGAGAAGAGACGTTTTGGCCGCCTTGCAGCCACGTAAACAAAAAAGCGATGCAGGAAATCAAGTAAAATCAAGAAGTCAGCTCCATAGGAATGGGGCGAAGAGAAATGTAACTAAGAAGAAAGGCGGTTTGTTTGAGACCGCTCTTATTATCCTAACCCTATCGTTTCTATATTTTTTTTATATTTATGTTCAGATTCTATAATTCGCTTGAAACCTTTCATGCGTTTTTCCGTATAATAGGGATAGCATCTACAAAGGGAAGAATATAATGGAAAAAAAGGTCGAACGATTTCTAGCAAGCCATGGATTTAGTTTACATGGTAAATCATTAGCAGTTGGTGTATCGGGGGGGCCAGACTCTCTTGCCTTATTGCATTATTTATGGACAGTAAGTCAAAAAAGTAAGCTGAGAATTGTTGCTATACATGTTGATCACATGTTCAGAGGGAAGGAGTCATATGAGGAAGCCTTATTCGTTCGCGACTTTTGTCAGAAAAGGAACATTCCGTTCGAAATGCAACAAGCGAATGTACCCGAGTATATTGAACAAACGGGGAAGAGTTCTCAGTTGGCTGCTCGTGAACTAAGATACAGTTTTTTTGAGCAAATGATGAAAAAACATCGATTAAGTTACTTGGCATTAGGTCATCATGGAGATGACCAAGTTGAAACGATTTTAATGCGGTTAACTAGAGGGAGTTCTGGTAGGGCAAGGGCAGGCATTCCATTTATCAGGGCCTTTGAGGCTGGGTTTATTATTCGCCCGTTTTTGAACCTGTCGAAACAAGACCTTGAAAGCTATTGTGAACGCCATCAGCTTGAGCCACGAAGAGATTCGAGTAACGAAAAGGAAACCTATAGTCGAAATCGTTTCAGGAAGATTGTTCTTCCATTTTTAAAAAAGGAAAACCCACTAGTTCATGAGCATTTTCAACGTTTTAGTGAAGAAATGGAAACAGATGATGCTTATTTGACTGAATTAACTTCATTGAAAATGAATAAAGTAATGGAGAAAACCAAGGAAGAAGTCATCATTACGATTGGTGCCTTTCTAGAAATGCCAATGCCTTTACAAAGGAGAGGGATTAAACTAATATTAAACTATCTTTATGAAGAACAACCTTCTTCACTTTCAGCTGTACATATCGATAGTATTTTTTCAATGATCCGTAATCCGCATCCCTCCGGCTCACTTGATTTTCCAAGTGGATTAAAAGTGATTCGTTCCTATGGGAAATGTTCTTTTCAACTTCGTCCCATTGATTCTCAGCCATATGAGTACAAGCTATATGGTCCTGGAAGTATACAATTGCCAGAAGGCGGAGTCATTATAGCGGATTATTACTCTAATCAAGTAGATGAACAGCAAGGCATCGTTTCGTTTCTTGTCAATATTGAAGAAACGGGCTTACCGTTGATTATTCGAACAAGAAGAGCTGGTGACCGGATGACATTGAAAGGAATGGTGGGTTCAAAGAAGCTTAAAGAAATTTTCATCAACGAAAAAATCCCAATCAGCGAGAGGGATAAATGGCCAATTATTACTGACAATGTTGGAAACATTCTTTGGTTGCCAGGCTTAAAAAAATCCAGCCATGCAACAGAAGGCGTCGAAGTCGGTAAGTTAATGTATCTACACTATAAGCAATGATTTCTTCAGGGGGCACAAGAATCATGAAACAAGATATTGAAAAAGTATTAATTTCAGAAGAAGAATTACAAGAAAAGACAAGAGAACTTGCCGCTAAATTAACAGAGGACTATAAAGATCTTTATCCTCTTACCATTGGTGTGTTAAAAGGGGCAATGCCTTTTATGGGCGACCTGCTTAAGCGTATGGACACTTATCTAGAAATGGATTTCATGGATGTTTCTAGTTATGGGAATTCTACTGTTTCATCTGGTGAAGTAAAGATTCTCAAAGACCTTGATACTTCTGTAGAGGGTCGTGATGTCTTAATTATTGAAGACATTATTGATAGTGGACTGACGCTTAGCTATTTAGTAGAGCTATTCCGCTACAGGAAAGCTAAATCAATTAAGATTGTTACCCTACTAGATAAGCCTTCTGGTCGCAAGGTTGATCTTCAGGCAGATTATGTAGGTTTTATCGTTCCAGACGAGTTTGTCGTCGGTTATGGCTTAGATTATGCGGAAAGATACCGAAACCTTCCTTACATAGGGGTTTTAAAGCCAGAGATTTATACAAAAAGCGAGTAAAATGTTTTGAAAGACACGTTGGTGACAAGGTGAATTCCTTGTATAGCGATAATTTTGTGTGATAAGATTTACTATAGTCTGTTGAGCGTGGGAGGAGGTAAGGGATGAATCGGATTTTCCGTAATACCATCTTTTATTTATTAATATTTTTAGTCATCATTGGTGTTGTTAGCTTCTTTAATGGAAGTAACCAGCCTACAGTGCCAGTTGCTTATGATCAATTCATTGAAGACCTTGAAAATGGCAAAGTAGAGTCACTTACCATACAGCCAGAACGTGGCGTCTATGAAGTAAGAGGGCAAATGGTAGGAGCCGAAGATGAATCTTTTATTACTTATGTTTGGAACAGTGAGGCTCAGCTAGCGGAGATAAGGTCGTTTGCTGAAACCGCTAATGTGGAGGTATTGCCAGCTAAGGAAACGAGCGGCTGGGTTACATTCTTAACATCGATTATTCCGTTCGTAATCATCTTTATCTTATTCTTCTTCTTGTTAAACCAAGCACAGGGTGGCGGAAGCCGAGTGATGAACTTCGGTAAAAGTAAAGCCAAACTGTACAATGACGAGAAGAAAAAGGTGCGTTTTAAGGATGTTGCGGGTGCAGATGAAGAGAAACAAGAACTTGTAGAGGTAGTTGAATTCTTGAAGGATCCTCGTAAATTTGCTGAATTAGGAGCGAGAATTCCTAAGGGGATTTTGTTAGTTGGACCTCCTGGTACAGGTAAAACCTTGCTTGCTCGTGCTGTTGCGGGTGAGGCAGGCACACCATTCTTCTCAATCAGTGGTTCTGATTTTGTGGAAATGTTTGTTGGTGTGGGTGCATCTCGTGTGCGTGATTTGTTCGAAAATGCGAAGAAAAATGCACCATGTATTATCTTCATTGATGAAATTGATGCAGTTGGTCGTCAGCGTGGAGCTGGTCTCGGTGGTGGACATGATGAGCGTGAGCAAACGTTGAACCAATTGCTTGTTGAAATGGATGGATTTGGCGCTAATGAAGGAATTATCATTGTTGCTGCAACAAACCGTCCGGATATTCTTGACCCAGCGTTGTTAAGACCTGGTCGTTTTGACCGTCAAATTACAGTTGACCGCCCAGATGTTAATGGTCGTGAGGCTGTTCTACACGTACATGCACGCAATAAGCCGTTATCTGATTCTGTAAATATGCGCGCGATTGCGCAACGCACACCAGGATTCTCTGGTGCCGATCTTGAAAACCTTCTTAATGAAGCAGCTCTTGTAGCAGCTCGTCGAGACAAGAAGAAAATCGAGATGGAAGATATTGATGAGGCAACCGACCGTGTCATAGCTGGACCAGCGAAAAAGAACCGGGTGATTTCGAAAAAGGAACGAAACATCGTAGCCTTTCATGAGAGTGGACATACGGTTATTGGTCTGACTTTGGACGATGCGGATATTGTTCATAAAGTGACCATTGTACCAAGGGGTCAGGCTGGTGGATATGCGGTCATGATGCCTAGGGAAGATCGTTACTTCATGACAAAGCCAGAGCTGCTTGACAAAATTACGGGCCTTCTTGGCGGCCGTGTTGCTGAAGAGATTGTCTTTGGTGAAGTTAGTACTGGTGCCCACAACGACTTCCAGCGAGCAACTGGAATTGCCAGAAAAATGGTAACCGAGTATGGAATGAGCGATAAACTAGGACCACTTCAATTTGGTCAGGCACAAGGTGGCCAAGTGTTCCTTGGGCGTGACATTGGCAACGAACAGAATTACTCTGATGCCATTGCCTATGAAATTGATCTCGAGATTCAACGAATTATTAAGGAGTGTTATGCGAAGGCGAAACAAATCCTTACAGATAACCGGGATAAACTTGATATCATTGCTCAGACATTATTGGAAGTGGAAACTCTAGATGCAGAACAAATTAAACACCTGGCCGATCATGGGACTCTTCCTGATCGTAGTTCTTCCACAACGGTAAAAACTGGTGATGAAGATCTGAAGGTTAACATCAACAAGAAAAAAGATGAACCAGAAGAAAAGCCTCAATCAAATGAGGAAAATAACGATCAAGAGAACGAAAACGAAGATAAACCTAAAGAATAAACATGTGAGGCGCTCCTTTAAAGAGCGTCTTTTTTCTTTTAGGATTATAAAAATCTATGGTATGATGTTGGCAGGTTTGGGATTCGAAAAAATTTTCTTTTAAGTGGTGATAGATATGATATTTGTAATTGACGTAGGGAATACGAATATTGTTTTGGGTGTTTATGATCAGGATGAATTGAAACATCATTGGAGAATTGAAACGAACCGTCATAAAAGTGAAGATGAGTATGGAATGGCGGTTAAGGCATTGTTTGAACATGTTAACTTATCATTCCGTGCTATCGATGGCATCATTATCTCCTCTGTTGTTCCACCAATTATGTTTGCTTTAGAAAGAATGTGTCAAAAATATTTTCATATCAAACCTTTTGTTGTTGGTCCTGGCATAAAAACGGGCTTAAACATCAAATATGAAAACCCTCGTGAAGTAGGAGCTGATCGTATTGTAAATGCGGTTGCGGGTATACAGGAATATGGAAGTCCGTTAATCATTGTTGATTTTGGAACAGCGACTACATATTGTTACATCAATGAACACAAACAATATATGGGTGGCGCGATAGCTCCGGGAATTGGAATATCGACGGAAGCCCTTTATTCAAAGGCAGCTAAATTGCCTAGGATTGAAATTACTCGACCTGATGACATTATCGGCAAGAATACCGTAGCTGCCATGCAGTCAGGAATTTTATATGGATATGTTGGTCAAGTGGAGGGAATAGTTAAACGGATGAAAGCCATCGGCGGACCTGATCCTACCGTCATTGCAACGGGGGGACTAGCAGGGTTAATTGCTGATGAATCTAGCGTCATTGATATTGTCGACCCATATTTAACCCTTAAGGGTCTTCAGCTAATCTATAAGCGTAATCAGGAAACTACTAAAAGCTAACATGTATGTCAGCGAGAAAGGAGCAGCAAATGAGTGATTATTTAGTTAAAGCCCTTGCGTTTAATGGACAAGTCAGGGCATATGCTGTTAAGAGTACGGAAACAGTGGGGGAAGCTCAGCGGAGGCATTATACTTGGCCGATTGCTTCGGCAGCTCTGGGTCGTACACTTTCAGCGGGTGTAATGATGGGGGCTATGTTAAAGGGTGAAGAGAACTTAACCATAAAGGTAGAAGGTGGCGGACCGATTGGTTTAATCCTTGTTGATAGCAACGCAAAAGGACAAGTCCGTGGTTATGTTTCTAATCCACACGTTCATTTTGATTTGAATGAGCACGGGAAGCTTGATGTTAGAAAGGCTGTTGGGACAGAGGGGATACTTTCTGTTGTCAAAGATATTGGTCTACGCGATTATTTTACCGGGCAAGTTCCGATTGTGTCTGGTGAACTAGGAGAAGATTTTACATATTATTTTGCGACCTCTGAGCAAGTGCCTTCCTCTGTAGGAGTAGGAGTTCTTGTTAACCCGGATAATACGATAAAAGCTGCCGGTGGATTTATTATTCAGTTAATGCCTGGTGCGGAGGACGAAACAATTACGCAGATTGAGACTAGGCTAAAAGAAATCCCGCCAGTGTCGAAACTAATTGATAAAGGTCTATCTCCAGAGGAGTTATTAAAAGAAGTGTTAGGAGAAGAAAATGTGAGTTTTCTTGAGACGCTCCCAATTGCATTTACTTGTAAATGCTCTAAAGACCGGTTTGCTAATGCCATTATTAGCCTTGGAGAAGAGGAAATTAATGATATGATTGAAAAAGATGGGCAGGCCGAGGCACAGTGCCACTTCTGTAATGAGAAATATGTGTATACAGAAGAGGAGTTACACGAACTTAAAAAAGAAGTGAAATAAACACATGAAGATACGGGGGAAACCGGGGTGGAGAAAAAACAGCTTAGGCTAGCCGTATTGATTTTGGCTATCGTAAATGTCCTGACAATTGTTTTTTTTCTGTTGAAGCCTGATGCGAGTAGGGAGACGGTCGCAACAGTAGGAAATGATAAGATCACTAGGCAGGAATGGTTGAATGAGCTAGAGACGAGGTATGGAGAAGACACGCTTCGTGATTTGGTTGATAAGAAAGTCATAGAGACACTGGCTAGTGACTATGATATTAAAGTTTCTGATTCGGACCTTGAACAAGAACTAACTATGTATAAGGCTTTGTATGGAACACAGGGTCAATTTAGCGGGGAAGAATGGGAGGAGCAGGTTAAACTAAGCCTACTTCTAGAAGAGTTGCTAACTAAAGATGCAATGTTTCCTGAAGAGGATTTAAAGGAATATTATCACCAAAATAGAGATTTTTATGATATCCAGGCCTCCTATCACCTTTCTCAAATTATTGTTAAATCATTCGCAGAAGCCGACCAGACGGTGAAAGAACTCGAGGAAGGTTCGAGTTTTGCCGCCCTTGCCATGGAGCGTTCGCGAGACGAGTTCTCAGCCAATTATGGCGGGGATATTGGTTTCGTTTCTGAAAATGATGAAACCGTAGAACAGACAATCCTAACAGCAGTGCAGGATATGAAACCAGGAACATGGTCCGAACCGATCCAGCTTGATTCAGGATATGCCGTCATCTTTTTGCATGAAAAGCTGGAGGGGCAAGAATACTCATTTGAAGACGTTAAAGAACAAATTCGCCGGCAGATGGCGATTGAGCAAATGGAGATTCCTGTTTCTGCGCAAGCGTTCTGGGAAGAAGCAGAGGTAAGTTGGTTTTACGGTAATGAAGAAGAAAAGGAATGAATGAGAGACGGCATGAACCAATGGTTTATGTCGGTTTTTTTCTTCAAAAAAGTAAATCTTCACATAATTAACACAGTAAAAAGATTGACAATTGTTTAGAAGATTGGTAAATTTTAATTAAACCAATAAAAATACTCGGAATAAAGAGAGGGATTATGATGGCACAATTTGCAAACTCTGTAACTGAATTGATTGGACAAACGCCAATTGTTAAGCTAAATGGACTTTCGGATGAAAATAGTGCAGATGTATACCTGAAATTAGAATACATGAATCCTGGCAGCAGCGTAAAAGATCGAATCGCCCTTGCGATGATTGAAGCAGCCGAAGAAAGTGGCAAGCTAAAGGCAGGAGATACTTTAATTGAGCCGACAAGTGGAAATACTGGTATCGGGCTTGCAATGGTAGCCGCTGCTAAAGGTTATAAAGCTATCTTGGTAATGCCAGAAACAATGAGTATGGAGCGCCGCAACCTTCTAAGAGCTTACGGGGCTGAACTAGTCCTAACACCTGGACCAGAAGGCATGAATGGGGCGATAAAGAAGGCTGGAGAGCTAGCTGAGGAACATGGATACTTTATGCCTCAACAGTTCAAAAACTTTGCTAACCCAACTGTTCATGAAAGAACAACAGGACCTGAAATTGTGGCTCAAATGGGCGAACAATTGGATGCCTTTATTTCAGGTATTGGAACTGGTGGAACGATTACTGGTGCAGGGAAAGTCCTACGCGAAAACTACAAGGGCATTAAAATCGTTGCCGTAGAACCAACAGATTCTCCGGTTTTATCAGGTGGCAAACCAGGCCCTCATAAAATTCAGGGAATTGGCGCAGGTTTTGTTCCAGATGTACTAGATACACAGGTTTACGATGATGTAATTCAAGTACAAAACGAACAGGCATTCGAGTATGCGCGCCGTGCAGCAAAAGAAGCTGGCATACTTGGTGGAATTTCTTCAGGAGCTGCTATTTACGCAGCATTGCAAGTAGCTAAGGAGCTGGGCAAAGGTAAAAAGGTGTTAGCGATTATCCCAAGTAACGGAGAACGTTACCTAAGCACACCATTGTATCAGTTTGACTAAAGTGGATGATAGAAAGAAGGGGAGGCAGGCCATGGGTCTAGCCTCTTTTTTGAGTAATGTGGTGTTGTAGTGAATGTGCCTCCCTTCCTCGGTAAAAGGTGGTCGTGGGTTACCTTGAGCTTATAACAACAACCTTTAATGCCCTTATGAAAAAATGCAACTTAGCTCATCATCATGTATGATGTTATTTGGGAAATGATAGAATGAATGATGAACTTTTAGCTACTGAATCAGGAGGACAAAATGGACCAAAGTACTGGAGTGATTAAGGCGGGACCTTACCGACTCAATTATCAAAAGAAAACACTCATTATGGGTATTTTAAATGTAACCCCAGACTCTTTTTCAGACGGTGGGAAGTACAATCAGGTTGAGGCGGCGTTGAAGCGTGTAAGTCAGATGGTTGAAGATGGTGCAGATATTATTGATATCGGTGGCGAATCAACTAGGCCGGGATATACTCGGATCTCGCAGGAAGAAGAAATTGAGCGGATTGCACCAATTATTGAGGCAATCAGTAAAAACATTGATGTTGCCATCTCAGTAGACACTTATAAGGCAGGGGTTGCAAAGCAGGCGTTAGAGGCTGGTGCCCATATCATTAATGATATATGGGGGGCGAAAGCTGATCCTGATATGGCGAAGGTTGCAGCTGAATTTGATGTCCCAATTATTTTGCAGCATAATCGACAACAACAGGACTATGCCTATTTTATTCGTGATGTATTTAATGATCTATATAAAAGTGTTGGTCTTGCGCGGATGGCAGGAGTCAAACCTGAAAACATCATTTTGGACCCTGGTATCGGGTTTGCGAAAAGCCATGAACAAAACATAGAAATCATGCAAAATCTCGATACAATGGTATCATTGGGCTATCCAGTACTCCTTGGAACATCAAGGAAATCAATAATAGGGAATGTACTTGGGCTTCCTGTGAACGAGCGATTAGAAGGGACAGGGGCGACGATTTGCTATGGAATACAAAAAGGGTGTCAGTTGATTCGTGTCCATGATGTCAAGGAAATGGCAAGAATGGCAAAGATGATGGACGCCTTGAACGGAAAGGAAACTGATAATGGATAAAATTCATCTAAAACAAATGCAATTCTACGGCTATCATGGTGTATATCCAGAAGAAAACAAACTTGGGCAACGTTATGCGGTCGACCTTACAGTTGAAGTTGACCTGTCTAAGGCAGGTATAAGCGATCGACTAGAGGACTCAATTAATTATGCAGAGCTCTATAATATATGTAAGGAGATTGTAGAGGGGAAGCCTTACAATCTTGTAGAAGCAGTTGCAGAAAAGATTGCTGCAACTATATTAGAAAAGTATAATGCCATAGGCATATGCCATGTGATGGTTATTAAGCCTGACCCGCCTATCCCAGGACATTACCAGTCTGTTGCGGTAGAAATCACAAGGGGTCGTTAGGATGGATAATATCGCTTATATCGGGGTTGGCTCTAATATCGGGAACCGACTAGACTACATATCCGAAGCTGTAAAAAGGCTTGACCATCATAAGGAGATAAAGGTGGTAAATACTTCTTCTATTTATGAGACAGATCCCGTCGGGTATACAAATCAAGCGTCATTTCTAAACATGGTCATCAAGATAAGAACAACTCTTGCTCCTCTTGCGCTATTGGAGAGTTTACTTTTTATAGAGGAAGAACTTGGGAGGAAAAGGGAGATTAAGTGGGGGCCACGAACATTAGACCTTGACATTTTGCTCTATAATCAAGAAAATATAAAATCAGAGAAGTTAATGATTCCTCATCCTAGGATGTTGGAGCGGGCTTTTGTGATTGTTCCGTTATTAGAAGTAGATTTGCAATTAAACTTGCCAGGTATTGTCGATCGTGACAGTTTACGAGATAAAGAAGGAGTTCGAATATGGAAGCGGAAAAATGGGGAAGACGTATTCGCGCTTTTCGAAAGCTAAAAGGTTTTACGCAAGAGAGTTTTGCAAAAGAACTAGGAGTCTCTGTCTCGGTTCTAGGGGAAATAGAGAGAGGGAATCGTATGCCGGATGAATCCTTTAAGCAACAAGTTGCTTATATGCTCAAAATTAGTGTCGAGGAATTAGCGCCACCAGAGGAGAGTAAGCAACGATAAAATATCATAATGCTGGGGGTAGAAGATGCTAAAAATTGGTGACGTTCAAATTGATAACCCCGTCGTACTCGCACCGATGGCTGGGGTATGTAACTCAGCATTCCGCCTAACTGTTAAGGAATTCGGTGCTGGCCTTGTATGTGCAGAAATGGTTAGCGATAAAGGGATTGTCTTTCAAAATGAAAGAAGCTTAGACATGCTTTATATAGATGAAAGAGAGTACCCTTTAAGTTTGCAAATTTTTGGCGGGAAAAAGGATACTCTTGTTGAGGCAGCGCGTTTTGTTGATAAACATTCAAATGCGGCGATTATCGATATCAATATGGGTTGCCCTGTGCCGAAGATTACTAAATGCGATGCAGGAGCAAAATGGTTGCTTGACCCAGACAAAATTTACGAGATGGTTGCAGCAGTAGTAGATGCTGTTGATAAACCAGTAACAGTTAAAATGCGTATGGGTTGGGATGAAGACCACATCTTTGCAGTAAAAAATGCCCAAGCGGTTGAGCGTGCGGGCGGCAGTGCGGTCGCCCTCCATGGACGTACTCGTGTTCAATTATATGAAGGCACTGCGAATTGGGATATTATTCGTGAGGTAAAACAATCAATTAATATTCCGCTGATTGGCAACGGTGACGTTGAAACTCCGCAAGATGCGAAGCGCATGCTCGATGAGACTGGTGTTGACGGTGTAATGATTGGCCGTGCCGCGCTTGGGAACCCATGGATGATTTACAGAACGGTGAAATACCTTGAAACAGGTGAACTTATCGGTGAACCTTCTGTACGTGAAAAGATTGATGTCTGTTTGCTTCACCTAGATAGGTTGATTGCTCTAAAAAATGAAGATGTCGCTTGTCGTGAAATGCGTAAGCATGCAGCATGGTACCTTAAAGGTGTCCGCGGAAATGCAAAAGTACGAAATGCTGTGAATGAATGTAGTACCCGCGACCAGTTCGTAACATTGCTGACAAACTATGTAAATGAAGTGGAAGAGAAAATGGCCTTAGAGTCACAGGCAGTTTAGTTTGACTTTTCGAACACCTTTTTCTATAATACCACTATTACTAATTAAGACTGCCAGCGGTTATACTGGCAGTTTTTTTGCTATTATAACGAATTACCATGTCTGAGATGGTTAATTTGTGTAAAATAATATAGGGAACTCTATTAGTGGGAAATTACATATCAATAACAATTTAATAATTGGAGTGAACATACATGAGTCATGAAGAGTTAAATGACCAGTTTTTAGTTAGACGAGAAAAAATGAATGCTTTAAGAGAAAAGGGACTTGATCCATTCGGGAAACGTTTTGAGCGCAGTCACAGTACTGGAGACGTCATCCAAGAGTTTACAAATCTAGAAAAAGAAGAACTTGAGAGTAAGAACATTACGGTCACTATTGCTGGGCGAATTATGACCAAGCGTGGCAAAGGGAAAGCTGGCTTTGCGCATGTTAAAGATCTAACAGGACAAATCCAAATATATGTTCGTCAGGATGCTGTCGGTGAAGAACAATACGGGATTTTTAATGATGCTGATTTAGGAGACCTAGTAGGTGTAGAAGGAACTCTTTTTAAAACAAAAGTGGGAGAACTATCTATTAAGGTTCAAGACTTTGTCTTCTTATCAAAGGCTCTTCGTCCACTACCTGATAAATTCCATGGCTTAAAGGATGTTGAACAACGTTATCGTCAACGCTATCTAGACTTAATTGTTAGTGATGAGAGCAGGGAGACATTTATCAATCGTAGCCGTATCATCCAATCAATGAGACGCTATCTAGATGACAATGGTTATTTAGAGGTGGAGACACCAATGATGCACTCGATTGCAGGCGGAGCATCAGCACGTCCTTTTATCACACACCATAATGCACTCGATATGACTCTTTATATGAGGATTGCCATTGAATTGCATTTAAAACGCCTAATTGTTGGTGGACTCGAAAAGGTTTATGAAATTGGCCGCGTGTTCAGGAATGAAGGTGTATCCACGAGACATAATCCTGAGTTTACGATGATTGAGCTTTATGAAGCTTACGCGGATTACCGAGATATCATGTCACTTACAGAGAACCTAATTGCCCATATTGCGCAAGATGTACTTGGTACAACAAGCATTCAGTACGGGGATTACCAAATAGATTTGAAACCAGAGTGGAAAAGGCTTCATATGGTCGATGCGATTAAAGAATACACGGGCGTTGATTTCTGGAAAGAGATGACGACTGAAGAAGCTCGTCAGTTTGCAAAAGAACACAACGTAGAGATTACAGATCATATGCAGTATGGTCATATCGTCAACGAATTCTTTGAACAAAAAGTTGAAGAAAAGCTAATTCAGCCAACGTTCATTTTTGGTCATCCAGTTGAGATTTCCCCACTTGCTAAAAAGAATGATGAGGACCCACGTTTTACAGACCGGTTCGAATTATTTATCGTAGCGCGCGAGCATGCAAATGCATTTACAGAGTTAAATGATCCGATTGACCAACGCGAACGATTTGAAGCACAGTTAAAAGAGAAAGAACAAGGCAATGATGAAGCGCATGAAATGGATGATGATTTCATTGAAGCGCTTGAATACGGTATGCCTCCTACAGGTGGACTTGGAATTGGTATTGACCGAATCGTTATGCTTTTAACAAATTCACCATCTATCCGCGATGTCCTGTTATTCCCGTTAATGCGTCATCGTTAATTAAAAAAGCAAAGCAGTGTGTCCAACACATGCTTTGCTTTTTTTTTATATTCAGATTGAAGAGAATCTTCATCCTCTATTAAATGTGTGAAAATGAACATATAAGTTTAACGGGTCCCTGATAAAAGAATAACTCCCTAGTAGTTTGAAAAGTCTTACTTTATTATTAGATGAAAAAAGTTTAAAAAAACTATTGCTATGCCTCGGTAAGGATGGTATATTAATATTCGTTGCTGCGAGACGGCAAAAGTTAACAAGTTGAAGCAATGAAAAACTTGTTGACATCATTAACTGGTTTTGTTAATATATAAGAGTTGCTAAAACAGCAACAACGAATTGTTCTTTGAAAACTAAACAAACAAGCGTCAACAAACAATATTTATCATATCTTCTATTAGAAGAATATGAGCCAACGTTTTATTTTATGAGCTAATCACTCTACTTTTATTGGAGAGTTTGATCCTGGCTCAGGACGAACGCTGGCGGCGTGCCTAATACATGCAAGTCGAGCGGACTGATGGGAGCTTGCTCCCTGATGTTAGCGGCGGACGGGTGAGTAACACGTGGGCAACCTGCCTGTAAGACTGGGATAACTCCGGGAAACCGGGGCTAATACCGGATAATTCATTCCCTCTCATGAGGGAATGCTGAAAGACGGTTTCGGCTGTCACTTACAGATGG
>NZ_FOBW01000008.1 GCF_900109925.1 Mesobacillus persicus
CGCTCGACTTGCATGTATTAGGCACGCCGCCAGCGTTCGTCCTGAGCCAGGATCAAACTCTCCAATAAAGTAAGAGTGATTAGCTCATAAAATAAAACGTTGGCTCATGTTCTCCTTATAATAGAAGAAACATGATAAATATTGTTTGTTGACGCTTGTTTGTTTAGTTTTCAAAGAACAATTACGTTAGCATCGCTCAGAAGCGACATTTATTAATATATCATATCCATCTTGTGAAATCAAGTATAATATTATTTTAATATAATTGATTTGATAAGACGTTGCTGTTATTAGCAGCGGATACTTAATATACAACATAATAATCGCCTCGTCAACACTTTATTAAAAAAGTAATTTTAAAGAGTTAATAATGGTTGTTATACCCATAAGAAAACACCCTATGCTCATCTGGCCAAGAAGAGAAATCTTATGTCGATAAAGTGTGGGCCTCGCAGGCCTCCTGAGCCCAAACAATTAATAGAAGAGTAATAGTCTTTACGTTAAAAAGACTTTTTCTATCCTTTTGTTCTGTTGAAGTTACTTTTAATCGGTATTTGTTGAACGTATTCCGCTTTATTCCCTTATTCTATAAAGCAGTACGAGCTACTTTTGTTCATAATACCAATATTTGTTGTTATCCTGCTAATACAGCCAAAACACAGGAATATTGGATAGAAAAAGTTCTGTTTCTTAATGCGAGGCCATTCTATAGATATTGTGTATTGATTAAATCGGTCCAAAAAACCTTATAAGTTCGTTTTGCTCGAAGTTCTGTCCGTTATAAGATATTCGGAATGCTAAGAGGCGAACAGTGACTTTATCCCTGTTCGCCTCAGCAGTTAGCTATTATACATTTTCACTTTGCTCCGCCCCTATTATCGATAGCTGTTGCTGAAACAGGCTGCTTTCTCAAGTCTGGCCCTTTGATAAAATACGTTTGCGCAATGGAGAAAATATTCCCAACAACCCAGTATAAGGATAATGCGGACGGGAGGGTTACGGCAAAAATAACAATCATAATTGGCATCATCCAGAGCATCATTTTCATTTGCGGGTTATCTGGCATTCCTATCATTGTAATTTTTTGTTGCAAGAACGTTGTTAAGCCTGCTAATAATGGCAATAGAAAGAGTGAATCTGGAGACCCTAAGTCAAACCATAGGAAGTTATGTCCTGCAATTTCCCTAGTACGGACAATCGCATGGTAAAATCCAATCAGAATCGGCATTTGTACAAAAATTGGCATACATCCTGCTAAGGGATTCACACCATGCTTTTGGAACAATGCCATTGTTTCTTGTTGTAGTTTTTGTTGGGTTTGTTGGTCTTTTGAACTATACTTTCCTTGTAATTCTTTTAATTCAGGCTGAATCACTTGCATCGCTTTCGAACTTTTGGTTTGTTTAATCATTAAAGGCAAAATAGCTAAACGAACTACAAGCGTAACGGCAATCAGCGATAGACCAAAACTTCCACCTAGCCAACCCGCCATTTTTACAATTAACCAAGAAAGCGGGTAGACGATGTATTCGTTCCAAAAGCCTTCACTTTCAGAGGTAATCGCCTGATCGTACTCCGTACACCCTGTTAATAAGGTCATTAGTAAAATCAAGCCGACTACTAATGTCATTCTATTTTTCAATTCCTGTTCCTCCTAACCTGTCCACACTTCAAATAATAATGATGCGATAGATCACTCTCTACGCTTGTTGATTAAAAATGATCAAAAAGCCGCCGAACCATAGCTAACGGCACCTAACTTGAGGATACGATAGAGAACTACAACAAAAGGGTTCCACCCATTAGCTTTCTATAGGTTGTTGCATTCTCCATTGCAACCACAGAAATTCACGAGTCTTTCTGGGAATGAACTGACGGATTTCCTCCTCATGGTAACCAACTTGAATTTTTCTCTCATCAACTATGATAGGGCTCCTTAATAACCTGGGCTCATCGTGAATCATTTCTAGCAATTCAAGTAATGGTAGTTCTTCAATATTTAAATTTAATGCTTTATAGGAGGCTGACCTCTTAGCGATAATGTCATCTGTTCCATCAATGGTCTTCCTTAAAAGATCTTGAAGTTCTATGACTGTTAAAGGGGCTTCCTTAAGATTTCGTTCTACGAAAGGGATTTTGTATTTTATCATCCATTGTCTTGCCTTCTTTGTTGATCTACATCCTAACCCATATATAGTAACTGTCATTCTTCATCCCCCTCTTTATAGCTTTGCTTGTAAATTCCTCGCTTTATTAAATTTATACTTTGTTCGAAGGATTCCATAGCCTCGTTATCCGTCAACCCCTTTGCTGTTTTTTCTATAAGGTTGTTAAAGGCGAGTGTAGAGATGATTTTGAAGATATGTATCAAGTCTGTCTCTTCACTGATGTTTAGGCGTTCTTTATTAATTAAACCTGTCACCTTCTCGAACTCTTCTTTCTTTTCTACATAGGCATCAAACATACTAGCAAAGGAGCTCTCCACTCTATATGTTGTATAAAGGATTGCATTTTTTATGAACTTCTTTTCTTCCTCATCAGATAATGAAGTTAAAAAATAACAGTACATTTCCATTAAGGCGTCAACTAAATCCCCATCATGCCTTTCTAATAAACCAATAAAATGAATTTTCATTTCCTTTAATTTCTCTTCTAATAAATAGAAATATAAATCATCTTTGTCTTCGAAATATTGATAAAAGCTCCCTCTTGATATCCCGGCCATTTTAATAATATTCGCGATAGAAGCTTCGAATACAGGGACCCTTATAAACTCGCTTTCTGCTGATTCAATCAATTTTTTCCTTTTGTCCACCGGCAAATTAAAAAATGTTTGGCTTGGCAAAACTTTCACCTCCAGTATTACAATGTGACAGCTTGTCACATTCCATCATTCATATTATATGACAAGCTGTCACATTGTCAATAATCATATAAAAATATTCATATAAATAGGTTGTCCTATCTCTCCATGGCAATCAAGAAACCGTGCGAAAACAACAAAAGACAACATCACGAATGATGCTGCCTTTTCTAAAAGCTTATTGAGGATTTTTCCCCTGTGCGGCTTGAATCTTTGTCATGTTCGCAACAGTACCACCGTCAACACGGATGTCAGTGCCTGTGATGTAAGATGCGTTATCACTGATTAAGAAGTCTACTACTGTTGCAATTTCCATTGCCTCGCCCTCACGTTGAAGCGGGGTATGATCAAGCAATACCTTCATTTGTTCCTGCTGTGCAGCTTCTTGTCGACCCATTGGCGTATTAATCGTACCCGGTGACACAGACACAATTCGAGATCCTTTTTGTCCCCAAGCCCAGGCCTGATCTTCAACGATTAATAGAACCCCCAATTTAGAAAGGCTATAAGCCGCTCCTGGATTTCCTTGGGACATCTGTTCCATCGTTTCAACTACATTTGCCGCTAATGGATTTTTTAATATTGGTGTATATGGCCCTTCCTTAGGTGCCATGTGGCCGCTCATCGATGAAATGCAAACCGCTACGGTCCCTGGTACTGCCAGTTTGATAAATTCATCCAACACAATCCCAGTACCAACTAAGTTCACTTCGGTAATCCGCTTTGAGCTAGACATGGTAGGAGACAAGCCAGCTGTGTGAATAATGGCTTTTAAGGTTCCTAATGACGCAGCTTTTTCTGCTAGACTTCTAACATTTTCCGCGTCAGTAATATCAACTATCTGGTAGTGTACATCTGTTATTCCTTTAGTTTCAAGCTCTTCCTTTGCTTGAACTAGCCGTTCTTCACTTACATCTGCTAAAAGGATGGTACCTTTTTTTCCTACTAACTCTGCCGTTGCTTTTCCCATTCCCCCTGAGCCGCCTGTAATGACATAAACATGATTCATTGATAATTCCCCCTTGAAAGTAGAAAACGATTACACTATTATCGTATGATAGAAAGAGTGTGAACACAAACGACATTTCTAGTATTCCTTCAACCGAAATAATTTACACTTGGTTTATGACGCTCTCTATTAAAATGCATTTACGTTTTGGAGCCTCTTTTTGTCCCCAAGCCAGGCCTGATCTTCAACGATTAATAGATCCCCAATTTCGTTTATTCCCAACACCTTTTCCCTGATCATCGGTTATAATATACTTAATTACAACAGAAATTAAAAAAGGACCGAACATGCCGAACATGTCCAGTCCAGCAATAGACGGTTCCCTTAAGGGGAACGGCTACTTGTGTAGGAATAATCCACCTGAGCCGCTAACTCAAGGGTGGATTATTTTTTATGGTTAAATGTATTTTTAACACAAACAGAAATTAAAAGATCCTCTTAAACACCAGAACAAAAAAAGAACACCAGTATAATCTGATGTTCCCTTTCTTCACCTTTCACTTATATACTTTCATTGGCAACGAGGTTAGCGACTGCCCCGTGGCAGAGCCAGTTAAATTTTGTTCTAATTCAAATCCTTTAATCGGTTCAATACGAGAAAACCTTTTTATAAAAGTTTCCAGAGCAATGTTCATTTCTAATCGAGCAAGAGGAGCGCCCAAACAGAAATGCGGACCACTTCCAAACGTCAAATGCTTTTTATTATTTTTCCGATGAATATCTATAGTGTAAGGATTTTCAAACATATCTCCATCCAGATTACATGCACTCATCCACGCAATCACGACATCGCCCTTTTTCAATGGAATACCCAGCAAATCATTGTCTTGTTTTACCGTCCGGTCCCGTCTAGAAGAATGGAAGCGATAACGGAGCATTTCTTCTACTGCGTTCGGCACCAATTCAAGGTTATTTCTAAGTTCACCATAGACAGACGGATCATCATAGAGCAATCCATAAAATGAATTTGCAAGCGCGTGGCTTGTTGTTTCAACACCCGCCCCTAGAAGTAACATAGTAACCTGTACAATTTCTTCATCGGTAAATCGTTCTCCATCTACTTCAGCGCGGATTAAATCGGAAATGATATCATCGGAAAGATTGGTCCTTTTTTGAACCACAATTGGATAAAGATATTCGAAATACTCTCTCGCCGCTTTTTCTTTTTCCCTCTCAATCTCTGCTAATCTGCTTTCATCATAAGGTTGGAAAAGAGTATCCACCCATTTTTTAAACTGATAGCGATCTTGAAGTGGCACACCAAATAAATCGGCAATGACAAAGCATGGCAATGGTCCAGCTAATGCTTCCACAATATTCACCGGTTCATCCACCTGAATTTCTTCTACCAAACCGGATGCAATCTCTTGAATCCGCGGTTCCCAGGTCTTCAAACTACGCGGCGTAAAAGCGGCCGACAGCAATGAGCGACTCTTACGATGACGCGGCGGATCCAAATTGGTCAAGTTCATTGGAGATTCTTCATTATCCGCGCTTTTTTTGTGATTATCGCCAACAAAAATCGCTGTTCTCGTACCTTCACTCGAAAAGTACTCATAATTGCTCAACACTTGTTTCACATGTTCGTATTTAAACACATTCCATGTATCTGTTGCTTCATGATAATACACAGGATGATTCTCTAACATATGTTTGTACCATTCAATCGGGAAAAATTCTTCCGCACGTGAGTGGAAGTTGGTGATTTCATTAATTGGGATGATTACTTTCGTCATAAACTATTTTGCCTCCTCCACCATTTAAATCTACAGCGTTCGCTTACTTTTCCACTTTACTCTAATCAGAGTGGATTTTATAGAGTATTTAGTATTGGGTAGACTCTCCTACATACAAGTAAAAGAAAAGTGTTATAGGCATTCATTCACCCGTATTCAACGGCTGTTTTTTTTATAAGGGAAAGAAAAGGCAGAAAGATTATGGTAAAATTTAATCATCTAAAGGATTGATGTTGGGAAGGAGATCTTCACTTGTCTTTATCATTATTTATACTTGGGAGTTTAGCCGAAGAAACGAGCCATCCATATAAATTAAAGAAAGCCTTACTCGATGCGCTACCCGTTCAAAATTTGAGTGAGGGGAAATTTTACTATAATTTCGAAGCCCTTCAGAAAAAAGGACTGATTGAACCAGTCGAAACGGTTCATAAAGAAAATCGCCCCAACAAAACATTGTACAAAATCACTGAAGCTGGGCGAGAATTTCTTGAAGAAGAAATCTACAGAAGTTTTAAAAAGGGGTCTAAAGTTGAAGATTTGTATATCTCCATTTATTTGGTTAAATATATTAACCCAGAAAAAGCAGCCATTTTCCTCGAAGATGCAATCAAACAAGAAAAACAGAAGTGGGCCCATTATCGAGAAATGAGGCAAAACGAAGAAATGCAAAAACAATTCGCTACCCTAGATGAAAACCAGCAAAGAGCCGTCGAATTTATTAGTGACCACGCCTTTAAACAGGCAGATGAAAATATCCGGTGGATGGAAAATCTATTCACGTTTTTGAAAGAAATCGGTAAATAGGGACAAGTAATCGTGTACTGAAAAGATCATCAAGGCAAGATACCTGTCCCTTCGTCCTATTTAACTTTTATAACAATCTTCCCTTTAGCATGATGTGTTTCACTTAATTCATGTGCTTCTTTTAACGATTCTACTGAGAAATCAAATACATGACCCACTTGAGGCTTAAGGGTTCCTTTCTCAAGTAGTTCTCCTATTTCACTAAGCTGTTTGCCATTTGGCGTTAACCAATAGGAGCTTGCTGTTACTTGATGCTTTTCTGCTAATGCTGGATCAGGTTGTCCGGCAATCGTTACTAGTCTGCCACCTGGTTTTAATACTTGGAAGCTTTTATTTAAAATGTCGCCGCCCATAGTATCAATGACCACATCATAATCACTTAATTCATCTTCAAACTGTTGTGTGCGGTAATTAATGAATTGATCTGCACCTAGCTCTTTTACATAGGCTTCATTTTTATCACTCGCTGTTGTCGCCACATAGGCACCTAAATGTTTTGCCATTTGGATTGCCAAACTTCCTACACCGCCTGCTCCTGCATGAATAAGTACTTTATCACCCTGCTTGACTTTTGTATTATCCACAAGACACTGCCAAGCGGTTAAACCTGCTAATGGAATGGAGGCAGCTTCTTCGAATGTCAGGTTACTAGGCTTTTTCGCAAGTAAATCCTCATCGACAGTCGTAAATTCCGCATAAGTCCCTTCATTTGTAGTATCCGGTCGCGCAAATACTTCATCCCCGACCTTAAAGTTCTTCACTTCACTACCAACTTCAACGATCTTCCCAGCAACATCCCAGCCAAGGATAATCGGAAATGACCAATCAAGCATCTGTTTCAAATAACCCGCACGAAGCTTCCAATCAATCGGATTAATAGAAGTTGCATAAACCTCAACAAGAACTTGGTTTGCTTTTATTTCTGGTTTCGGTAGCTCCTGCTCCACTAACACATCTTTACTACCATATTCATTGATGATAACTGCACGCATGTATAGCACTTCCTTTTACGAAATATATTTGCAAGCTCTATTATTAGTTTCTATCTAAGATGTCATTCCTTCTCATCAGAGCATGATAAAAATCTAACAAAAGATATTCCCTTCCATGTATCGATTTGATACAAAATATATCTTAGCTTCTTATAGTTTGAAATCAAAATAAAATGCTTAGAAGGTGTTGAATGCTGGAAACCAATCAGCGATAAAAATCTCCTCGAACGATACCGCATGGATTCCTTTTCTTTCGCAAAGATACAATCTGGAAGGCATAGAATCTCATAAAAAAAATTAAAACAAACCACTCATTGAGATATAAAACCGGTGCGGTTGAAACTACAACTCTACATGCTAAATAGAACAAAATAAACGATCAGATTCTAGCCTGATCCTTTTTGGTCTGGAAGAACAGGTTTCTTTATTTCTGTATCATATTTCACCTCTGTACTATTCATACTGGCACTGTTCGCTAAATGGTGGTATTTATTATTGAACTAATACCTCTAGTCAAAAGCGTTCCTGCTTTTTCCAGAAACGGTACCCGTTTGTTGAAAAAGACAAAAAGGCTATTCACTTGCAAAAGGATTGATTACCTTCCACCCATTTCCTTCAAATAACTTTCTTAGCATCCATAGATGGTCACTTCCAATTATGAGCAGTGTGCGGTCATTAGAACTACTCGTTTCAACAATATTTTTAAAAATCATCAATACTCTTTCCAACCATTTGTTTAAAAAGTCAAAACCAATCATTTTTTCTTTGTTATCAGTCACAGTAACAAAAGATAAGTACATTCTCTCAAGTTCTTTAGTAGCTTCTTTGTCGTTTGATTTTCTAAATGAATTAACCAATGGCGTGTTAAGACTAATATCAGGAGCATTTTCACTAATAACCTTCATTGTATTTAGTAATTCAGGATACGAACTTTGAATTGAGGCATTAAGTTCCGTCATATCTTCTTGAGAAATTTTCCCTGACCAATTGACTGCATATATTTTCTCGTGATTTAACTTTTTGGCTAACCTAAATCCAATTTGTTGAATTTCATCAATTGAATAATCTCCATTTGAGTTTTTGTATTCTATATTTAGGTCTTTATCTTTTGATTTTTCCCATTCCACAGCAACTTTAGTTGGCTTGTAATGAGCTAAATAATCAACTAACTCTATCACTTCCTTTTCTTTTTTTTCTATTAGTTCTTCGTCCTCTTCAAAATGATAAGTTCCGACAAGTATTATTTCTTTTTCCAAGTAACTTCCCCCTATTACTTTGTTCCACCTAACCTGCCCTATTGTTGAAGCCTTTTATTTCCGGTAAAGTTTAATTAAGTTATAAAGTATAAAAATGCTCAATCCCAACACTAATACAATCCTAAAGAAGTAATTATCAAATATTAAACTTATAGATATAGCCTGAATAAAGATTAAAATACCTGTTATGAATTTAACTACATCTTTAGAAAACCTAGGCTCTTTATACTTCTCCCCACTTTCGTTCGGATGAAAATAAACCCAAATTAAAGCTACAAGTAATGGAATAGAAAGAAAAGTATAAAAAAACTTTTCAACCAATGTACCACTCCTAACTATATTGTTATTTCAGTTAAAGGTTTGTGTTTAAAATACGTTTTAATATTTTTTGTGTTTCATAGTTTTTATTTTTTGGCGAACAGTGCCTGGCACTGTTCGCTAAGCAGTAAATTGCTATGTTTGAAGTAAAACTAAAAATCTAGCTAGGATTGAGTTGACTACCATTATTGATCTACTAGCTCTGGTGAAAAAGCGTTCCTGCTTGTTCCAGAAACACTACCCTTTAGTTCAATACTTTTTTTACTGATTTGGGTTATTCTCCTTTAAAAAATTTATCAATTCTTCCTCGCTGTAGGTTTTATACACAACTTCCTTAGTATCAAAAACAACATATGCTGGAGATATCTCTAATTCTAAGAACTTGTATTCACCATTTGTGTCTTCCAATGAGGTTCGACCGTGAATCGTCTTAACATTAGTTATTTCATTCTCTTCTTCCCATTTGTTATAATCTGTTATTTCTGTTTCCCTTACCATTAATAATGAGTACTTGTTTTTATCAGCAGAAAACAAAGGATGAATCGGTTCAGGTTCAGGAATACTCGAACAACCTATTAACAACGCACCGATAACAAACCACATAGCTATTATTTTTTTCATAACATTACCACCCTTTAAAGTGTTAAGCATAATTACTCCAATTCAAGAAAAGCACCGTTTATTCAACAAGTAGTGTTCCCCTCTATTAATCGCTATTCCAATCCTTCTTCAAATTTACTGAATGCCTTTCCATCAATAAATTTTACTCCAATCAAATCTGTTCCAAATTGGTGTCTTCTGTTATAACGCCACCAATGTGCTTCTAATTCCGAACTATCATCTTTATCTATTATCTCTGACTCAAATTGTGGTGAAATATCGCCCATCAAATCCAAAACTTCCTCGTAAGTCGTTCCGCCTTCTCCAGTTTCCGGATCCCCAATTTTAATTTTCTCAAAATTATCTAAGTTAACATTCTCATTTAATAATAATTGCTCATTAGTCTCCTCAACACTACCTGTTTGACATCCCATCAAAAACATACTAACAACAAAAAACAGTAAAATTAAATATTGCTTCTTCGGACTTTCTAACATTTTTCTACCTCCTAAGAGAACCAGAACACTCATCACATTACGTAATCAAGCATCTGGGGTTCAAAAGAATTGGGTACAACAATCCCTTTCCTGTTTGCATAGTATTGAAAAAGCTGTCTTTACGATAGCCAGGGCACTCTAATTTTTGCTCGTTAGCACACAATAAGAGTCATTATTTCTTATTCTCGTTATCAAGAACTTTTTTTAAAAGACTTTTAATCTCTTCATTTTGTTTAGTAATTTGGAGTAAATCCTTTGATATTAGTGGTAAATAGTACATTAAGACTACACCAATGGCCAAAAAAAATAGTACAGAAACAAATTGCAATTAGCTCATCCCTCCCTCAAAATTGCCTAAAATAAAATATAACTATAGAAGAACCTTTTATTTCCGTTGAAGTTTGATTAAGTTGTAAAGTATAAAAATGATCAATCCCGAAACTAATACGATCCGAGTGATACTATGTATCCTTCATTCCTGTCGATTTTCAGTTCTGTTCCTATACCGCCCTGGTGTGCGCAAACCCAATCGTCAGACACTACATAACTTTGTGTTTCGATGCTTCATGAATTAAACCAAAAATATAGGCTGTGTTCTGAGACTTCCTTGATACTTCATGTCGGATGCCCGTTTCACCTTTTAGCCATCGATCGTAGTAGCTATGTACAAACTCAAAATCTTTGAAACTAATTTTTCGTTCATTAGAAAGTTTGACACTAGGGGAATGACCACTAGCATTACGGATGATCAAAGAATCCCCTTGCGCCCTAACCTGAAACCATAAAGGAATGCTTTTATTTTGTGGTACTGTGTGGATCTCGAAATCTGATTGTTTTGCCAGATTCAAAAGTTTATTCCATAGAATAGATGCTTTCATATTACTACTCCCCTTCATTTAGATATCTATTACACTTTTATGTGAGAAAAGACGGTACTTACCAGGAGAAACTCGCTCCAAAATACGGTATTCATCGCCTACAGTAGAGGAGGAGTTCCCACCAAGCGACACAGGGACCATATCAGCTAATGCAGTCCCCCTATCTTTCCATGTATTTGGATAATGGAAGTGAATCCAATCATTCACCTCTTTAATCGTTCCCTCACCGCCCAAATCTTCTAACGCTAAAATAATCGCTTGATAGTGATTCATACGTATCAACACCTTTCAGTCAATATACTTTATTTATATTTAACTGTACGAGCCCCTTTAAACTCATTTTCATCCAACTGAGGAAACGATTGTTTCCATAGTTCATAAACATTATGGTTGGTTGCCACACCATTTTTTGATAGCTTTACAATATGGAAACCATATTCATCTCCACATCTTTTCATCGATCGTCTCCGTTTGAGAGAGATGATTTTTCCTGAACTAGTAATCTCATAAAATGTTTCGTAACCCTGAATAGGTTTCCTCACTTCTTCACTCATCTATTTTTCCTCCTATAAACCAAACCAAGATATTTATAGGTAAATTGTATCATTTCTGGTATAAACAGGTGAACGTTAATCCAGTTTATTTGGGAAATTCTTACCTTTTACGAAGAAAGAAATGAACCCCCTCCAAAAGATCGATTCATTCGCTCATGTCTGCTAAAATGGTAGTATTTAGGAACAAGTGGTTATACATACGTTTAAAGGAGTTGCAAACAGAAGCAATGAGCGATACTTACTTAAAATCAGATTTCCAAAAATGGATGGGTCGACAGAAAAAATCAAATGGTGAACCTTATAAATCAGGTACCATCAATTCCTATGCCACCGCACTGAAAAACGCCACGGCAAAATTGGAAACAGACACCATCACAGAAACAGACTTATTTTCCCTTACCTCTGTAGCTGAATTCCGTGAAGTTTATGAGCATATTTTATCTGCTCCCAATTTTCACGAAGTAGATTTAGCTGCAGGGAAAAAGGCTTACTCAAATGCGTTGATCTTATATGAAAGATTTTTAAAAGAATATGAAGAACCTTCTTGCTGGATTTTCCAAGGAAACCCTAAATATTACGATGTATTGGGTGCGGTGTCGAACCTCTCTACGATTACTTGGGCTGTTAACCAGTTTAAGAAACAGATTAAAAAAGGCGACAAAGCGTATATATGGGTATCTGGTGCAGATGCTGGAATCGTTGCTTCTGGTAAAATTCTCACTGACCCAGAAATAACAGAACCAGATCCTAATGATCCTTATACGCGTGACGCTGCGTTAAACAGCGGACCTTATTTGGCTGTTGAGATTCAGCTGGAGCGGAAGTTTACAGAATCTGTTGTAAAAAGAACGACATTACTAGCTGATGAGCGGACAAAACGAATGGAGATCCTCACCTACCCTGGAGCAACCAATTTTCGAGTCACGAAACAAGAAGATGAAGTCATTGAAAACATCTTAAGGAATGAATACGAACAAATCCCGGTCGCTGAAACACCGCAACCATCCTCAACACCTGTGACTAAGGAGAAGAAACGATATTGGATGTATGCCCCTGGGGAAGGTTCGAAGTATTGGGAAGAATTCTATGAAAAAGGAATCATGGGCATTGGCTGGGGCAACCTTGGTGACCTCAGCCAATACCCATCCAAAGAAGCAATGAAGACAAAAATGAAAGAAGTCTACGGCGAAGAATACTCCTATAAAAATGCAGGCCATGCCACGTGGCAGTTCGCGAACGAAATTAAAGTGGGCGATGTCATTTTTGTGAAAAAGGGAGTTAAAAAAATCATTGGTCGTGGTATTGTCACTTCCGACTACCAATACGATGAGACTAGAAACGAATATAAACATATCCGCCTCGTTCACTGGACTCATAAAGGCGAATATGATCATGAAGGACAAATTGTCTTGAAGACCCTGACAGATATTACCCCTTATACCGATTACTATAAAAAACTGGAAGATCTATTTGCAGAGGAATCTGGCGAAGAACTGATTCCAGAAGACGATACAACAAAATACGATAGCTACACATCAGAAGACTTTTTATCTGAAGTGTATATGAATGAAGACAAATACAACAAATTGAAAAACCTTTTGATGAAAAAGAAGAATCTCATTTTATTAGGAGCTCCTGGCGTGGGCAAAACGTTTGCCGCCGAACGTCTTGCGTATTCCATCATGGGGGAAAAGGATACAAGTCGTGTGATGATGGTTCAATTCCACCAAAGCTATAGCTATGAAGATTTCATCATGGGATACCGCCCGAACGAAAAAGGGTTTTCTTTATCAAAAGGTCCTTTTTATCAATTCTGTAAAGACGCAGAACCAGATGACCGTCCCTACTTTTTTATCATTGATGAAATCAATCGTGGCAACTTGAGCAAGATTTTTGGTGAACTACTTATGTTGATTGAAAATGACAAACGAGGCAAAGATTTACGTCTGCTTTATGCAGATGAACAATTCTCCGTCCCTGAGAATGTCTATATCATTGGAATGATGAATACCGCAGACCGCAGCCTTGCGATGATGGATTATGCCCTTCGGCGCCGGTTTGCCTTCTATGAATTTGAGCCAGCGTTCCATACTGACGGCTTTAAAAGCTATCAGGCAGGACTGGATAATGCGAAGTTTGATCGCTTAATCGATACCGTCGCGCAGTTAAATACCTCCATTACGGATGACCCTTCCCTAGGAAGTGGGTTCCGCATAGGACACAGTTATTTCGCAACAAATGAACCTGTGGATGATGAATGGTTAGCTGATCTCGTGGAGTATGAACTTGTCCCCCTTATTAATGAATACTGGTTTGATGAACCCTCCAAAATCGAGCATTGGAGCAAGAAACTCCGTGGGGCCATTCATGATTAACATCAAAAACATCTACTATATGCTCTCCTATGCGTATCAAAGCTTAAACGAAGGAAGCTATAAAAAGATCCAGGCCGAAGAGTTTGACCATCTCCACGATTTAATGGCAGCCATCCTCATCCAGGGGTCGAGAAGTCAAATCAAACGAGGACTTCATCGAGATTATCTGAGCCAAGAAGAAGTCACGAGTAGTTTACGAGGGAAAATCGATGTAACTTCCTCCGTCAAACAAAACACCCTAGTTCAGCGGAGAATGGTTTGCCGATTTGATCAGTTTTCAGAAGATACACTTTTTAATCAAATTTTAAAAACAACAATGCTACTGCTGATCCGCTGTGGCGATGTGAAAGCTGAAAATCGAAAAGAACTACGGAAACTAACGCTTTTCTTAAGGAATGTCGATACACTGAATCCATACACTATTCAATGGAGTTCCCTACTCTATCACCGCAACAATTCAACCTATAAAATGTTAATGAACATCTGCGAATTGGTCATTAAGGGACTATTGATAACAACCGACACTGGTGACTATAAAATGAAGCAATATCTAGATGACCAACAAATGCATCGTTTATATGAGAAATTCTTACTGGGATATTTCAAAAAAGAGTATCCGCAATACTCCCCTAGCGCCTCCTATATTGATTGGGATGTGGACAACGGATTCAGCGAGTTTCTTCCTGCGATGAAAACGGATATTACCCTAACCTATGGACAAAGAACCTTAATCATTGACGCCAAATATTACGGCAATACCATGCAGACCAACACGATGTTCAACACAAAATCAATCAATTCTGCGAACCTCTACCAGATGTTCACTTATGTGAAAAACAAGGATTGGAACTCAAGCGGAATGGTCAGCGGTGCGATTCTATATGCCAAAACAGATGAAGAGATTACACCCGACAACGAGTATCAGATTAGCGGGAACAGATTTATCGTCAAAACACTGGATCTCGGGAAAGATTGGGCGGGGATTGTGAGGCAGTTGGATGGGATTGCTGAGGTTGTGGAAGGGATTAAGTAATGCATAATGAAGAACCTCCTTTATCTGAGTAAAAGGAGGTTCTCTTTTAAATAACTTCATTTCTCTTGATAAACCTTCTAGCCCTTTAAAAGCGGGACGGTTTTCTAAACCATTCAGTAGAAATTGTTTAGGATACATTGGTTAAATTGGACACGCCTCGTCACGCACCCAAACCCTCCACCCACCTAATAAATTTTGTTTTATTTCTTTCATACCAGTCATTACAGATTAAATACCGTTGCCCATGAATGGTAATCACCTCTGCCCAATATCGAGGATAACCATTTACGTTTTTTTGTTCGTAAAGGGGCTGAGTCAGCGTTACCTTTTTTAAGAGCGGGTAATTTATATCAAATGTATACTTACAATATTTCTCATCTTCTAGTTCTTGGACTTTTTCCAGGGTGAGCAAATGAGCTTCTACTATTTCCTTCATCGTTGTCCTGACTAACATACCTATTTTGCTTGTTGTGTTGATTTGGATCGGTCCTAATGTTTTTATTGGTTGGCTATCAGGTTGGTTTCCTACTATGTTTCTTTCATATTCTTTTATCCATTTTTTCATATACTTTAATTTTTGAACTGAAGACAATCCGCTAACCTCTTCTTCTAATATGGCCATAAACCTAGTTTTAAACGTTCTTTTATCCATCTTGTGTATACTCCTATCTCACTCGAATCCACTAATAGTCGATACCTAATATTCAACTCCCATTAAACTATACGCAGCTTTTTGTGCATATTCTTCAAATTTCAGTTGGTATAACATTGAGATGGAACTTCTCCCTCTTAAATTTCTTGGTAAAGTTATTGCCCCTTGAGGCTTGACCATCACTATTCTCCCAACCTATTATTCTCTTAATAGTTAAATTGTACCATTTATGATAATGAGAAAGAAAGATCAAGAGGAAGTTAACCACTAAGTGATTACCGTTAATAATGGATCTAGTCTTTTAAAACAACTGTGCCAATATGATATCATCAAAAATATAAATGTATTTTCAATTTATGGGGTGGTTAATAGTGAGTAATCTAGAGAAAACATACATCGTCTTTGATTTACAAGATATCAATGATAAGTATCAAATGACACTCAGAGAAGTGAAAACCTTTCTTTACAGAATGTGGGAAGAACTAGAAGAGAATGACCCGTTTATTGAAGCTATAAGCGGTGCTGACGTAAGCGAGGTTAAAAGCATGCTGCTGGGGTGCGATTACATGCTGGTTGAAGATGAACAAACATAAAACCTTTCATTTAGAATAGAGCAGCAGGCTTATCAAGTAGAATAAGCTATTCCCCTTATCATCCAATGTAAAAAGTCCCTGACCAGTTATAGGACGAGGACTTTACTGTAGATTAGAGATTAGGGAAATCTATGAAGTAAATATCTTAACTCCCCCTTAAATCGTGAAGAGTTGAACAAGTTTGTTTAATATTTACCCAGTCCAAATCTATTTGGTCGATCTCATTTAGTCTTTGTCCAATCCGTTTAATTATTCCGGTTACTAATGCATTTCCCATACAGAAATATCTCATTCGATCAGGCATCCCTGCTGTCCAGTTATCTGGAAAGCCATTTAATCGTTCACATTCAACAGGAGTTAAAAACCGTAATCGGTTCTTATCCGGATCTAAAACTACATGACTACTACGGTTAATTGAGCCCTCACTCGTCAGCATGGTCCTACCAGGTTTGTCCAAATCATCCGGAAAGGTGACCTTTCCCTCCGTGTATATATATTTATGACCAATTTTAGACACCCGCTCTATTCTTTTTGATCCCTTTAAATACTTAAACCTTTGAATTTCACTTTCTATTAAAAAATACTTTTCTTCAACGTTAGTTTGGATTATTTCCCTTAATACTTGTGGCTTCTCAATTATTGGTACGAGTTCTTCAGTATACACGACCCCTTCTTTCATAATCCCAGAATTCAAATATTTCACCGAAAACTCACTTTGAATGTCTAGTATATTTTCTGGTAACTTAAAAGTGTCTGAACTATGTTTTACCTGAGCCTCAACATGAACAGGGAAAATAGGAGCGAAGAAGCCTGCTTTCCTTAATGTTTGTGACTCCCCAATCCCTAATTTTTCCTTTACAAAGTGAATATCATTCCGAAACGCAATAAGAAAGATTCTTCGCCGCCTTTGAGCTTGTCCATATTCTGCTGCATTAATTACTCTCCATTCTACCGAATAGCCTAAATCACGAAAACTTGCTAAAATAATCGAAAAATCTCTTCCACGCTGCTTAGCTGGAGATTTTAGTAGCCGATCCACATTTTCAAAAATCATGTATTTCGGTTTAATCGCTTTCGCTAATCTAATAATCTCCCAAAAGAGTACTCCTTTTCTTCCTTGTATACCACTTTCACCTGACAAAGTACGGGCTACTGAGTAATCTTGACAAGGAAAGCCGCCAACTATTAAATCAATAGCCATATCTCTGAAGACTCTCTCATCCACTTTATTGATATCTTCATTAGAATGGGTGCCTTTACCGCTAAAATGCACCGAATAACAAAGGAAGGCATGTTGGGATTTTTTCGATGGTTCCCATTGATTTCCCCAAACTATTTCAACCCTATTAGTTCGTTCTAACCCAATTCTAAACCCTCCTACGCCCGCAAACAATTCTATTGCCCTTATCATTTTATCCCACCTTTCAATTCCTATATAGGAAGAAAGGTGGGAATCGGTCATGGTGAGCTTAGCAAATATCCTCATAAAGAAAAAAGCCTTAGAACAGAATGTACGTTCTAAGGCTTTTTTATATTATTTATTTTAAGGAAAAATAGTTGGAAATTTGCATGCATAGTAAGCCCGTAATCAAATAACGCATATAAACGAGTAGGCACCTCCGGTACGATAGACGTATCACTTAAAGGAGGTGCTATTCTTATGCCAACCACAAAATTAACCATTGTTCCCGTGACATTAGATCCTATCCACGACACCCTTCCATCTGTTGTACCGCAGTCTCAAAGCGATTTCCCCAACTGCATGATTAAAGCAGCTGGTATTGAAATTTCCTTCTTCAATGGCGTAGATGATCGCATCATTCAAGTCATCATGAGGGAGTTGAACAATCGATGAAACAGGATTTTACGAGTGTTAAAAATATTTATATTATCTGTGGTAAAACGGATATGCGTAAAGGAATTGACGGCCTCGCAACGCTTATTCAAGATTCATTTGAATTAGATCCATACAGCGATTCAATATTTCTGTTTTCTGGCTGGAGCAAGGATCGTTATAAATGTTTGTACTTCGATGGTGATGGCTTCGCCATGCTTTATAAACGATTAGATAACGGCAAGCTTCAATGGCCGAGAGACGAAAATGAAGTGCGAAATCTTTCACAGCAAGAGCTTCGTTGGCTATTAGAAGGACTATCGCTTCAGCAGCCAAAGGCAATTGCGAAATCTGCAAAAGGTGTCTTTTAAACGCTCCATTCCGAATGGTATAATGATCCATAGATAAAACTGTACGGAAATGTGGTGAACGATTTGACAGGTGTTAATTCAAAGCAAGAAGAACAAAACGAACGTATCATACGATTACTAGAGCAACAACTAGCCCAGTCAAATCGACAAATAGAAGCATTGACTGAACAAGTACGCCAATTAACCAAAGCTTTATATGGTTCTAAATCAGAAAAATCAAAGTATCAAGCACCAGACGGTCAAGGATCTTTATTTGAAGACGATCCGTCTTTTAGCGATTCTGAGCAGACAGAAGAACAAAGCACGGAAACCATCAGCTATACCGTTATCCGTAAAATAGCGAAGAAAAAGAGAAACGATTCATTTAGCAATAATATTGAAATAGAAGAAATTCATCATCATCCAGCTAATACACAATGTGAATGTTGTCTCCATCAAATGACAGAGGTAGGGAAAACAGTAATACGAGAAGAGGCAAAATTCATTCCAGCTACAATGAAGCGAGTGCAACATATCGAGCATGCCTATGAGTGCAAGGCATGCAAAAAAGATACCACTCAAAAAGCACAAATTAAGCGAGGGAAAGCTCCACAAGCTGCCATTCAGCGTAGTATTGCAGGACCAACTGTTTTGGCAAAGCTTATCTACGATAAGTTTATTCAGTACTTGCCTCTTTACCGTCAGGTGAAAGAGTGGGAACGATATGGTCTACTTACAAATGATAAGAACCTATCTAACTGGGTTATTCGCGCTGCCGAAGATTGGCTTCAACCAATTTATGATTTGATGAAACAATTATTAACAGCCAAATCAGTGCTCCATGTGGACGAAACCTATGCACAAATTATTAAACGTTCCGACGGGAAATCCGGGCAATCGAACGCTTATAATTGGGTTTGTCGTAGCGTACCAAGCCAAGGCCCTATTATTGTCGTTTTCAAAAGTGCCTTATCTAGAAGTCGAGCTGTATTAGAAGATTTGATAGCCGGGTTCAAAGGAACTGTGATTTGCGATGGTTATTCAGCTTACGGTCATTTACCTGACGTAAAGTTCGCCAACTGCTGGGCGCACACGAGGCGTTATTGGCTAAAGGCTGATAGTAAAAACGGGCGAATAGGCGTCGATTACTGCGACAGGTTATATCAGATTGAGCGTAAAATTAAACACCTTTCATCAGAAGAACGCCAACAAATGAGACAAAAAGAATCGAAGCCCATCGTAGATGAATTCTTCGCTTGGATTGATCGCTCACCGTTCTTCGGTAAAAATGCATTGGCGAAAGCAGCCGAATATACATTGAGCCGAGCTGATGGATTAAAAGCATTTCTTGATGATGGGCATTTAGAAATCGATAATAATCCCGCTGAAAATGCGATTCGTCCGAATGTGATTGGTCGCAATTATGTTCAGTTACAAATTATGCTTAGTCTCCTCCTCTTCTAACTAGATAATGCAACAGCCAAAAAACCTAGCGAAAATTGATTAGAAATTCACTTAACATAAATTTTTTGCGCTATAATGTAAGAGGGTGATATCGTGGAAACTGATCAATTGTTTGAAGATATTGCTAAGTTTAAGGATTTTTTGAAAAGGGATTATAAGCCTTCCACCATCGATAGGTATTCCAAAGCATTATTTCAATTTCTAAAGTGGAGAAATGCCAAAACTTCAAATGACATGGAATTAAAGTCTTCTATTATGGACTATTTGAATCCCCAAAATCACTTCTGCATAATTGACTTAAATAATGTTCGTCCTGCTTTACATCTCTACTATTTTCTTATTTCTGGAACCAAATTTAAATCCATCCAAACCATCCAGAACGAATCTATTGAATTAGAAGTAACCGAATATGTGACCTACTTATCAAAAGTTGTCGGACTAACAGATTCTACGCAAATATCCCACAAGAACTTCTTAAAAAGATTTTTTTACTATCTCTCTCCCAATCAAAGATTTGATTCCTCAATGTTAACTGTTGATTCAGTTCAAAATTACTTTGCTAATGAGTTAAAGCACCTAAAACCATCATCCAAAAAAAGAGTTATTGGAATATTAAGAAGCTACATCCGATATCTACGATTTAAAGGATTTGAAATTGACTCTGGGTTATTTGCTCTTCCTTTGCACACGCCAGTATGGAAACTTTCCAATGTCCCAAATACATTTGAAAAAGAAGATATCAATATTATCCTATCTTCCTATGATCTTACTTCATTAGTTGGAATAAGGGATTATGCTATAGCTTTATGCTTTACTGAGTTGGGTTTACGTACATCAGAAGTAGCTTCTTTAACCCTTGATGATTTCAACTGGCATGAAGGGAAACTATTAGTTAAAAAGACAAAAACACATAAAGAAAGGGAACTCCCACTTCCTAAAAAAATAGGAGAAGCTATCGTGATATATCTTCAAATTTCACGACCAAAAACATCAAGTCGTACATTATTTGTTCGGTTTTCTCATCAATGCGGTGAACCTATGGGACGAGAACAAATTAGAGGAACTATACGGCGTGCATATGCTAGAGCTGGCATTTCCCTGTCAATTACCGGCACCCATATCCTTCGACATTCTAAAGCGAGATTTCTATATGAAGAAGGTTCGAGTTTAAAAATAATTGCTGATATTCTCGGACATGAATCAATTGATACTACTGTAATATACACAAAAGTAGGTCGATCCGCTCTCCAATGTGTGGTTTGCCCTTGGCCTGAAACAATCTGTTTGGAGGAGGGCTAAAACATGGACGATACACATCTTATCACAAGCCAAGTAGAGAAATATATCAAATTTAAGCAGAATATGGGGTATCAAATAAAAATAGAATCTCAGGAACTCAGAAGATTTGCGAAGTTTGCTAGAGAAAACAATCATCAGGGTTCACTTACTATTGACCTAGCCCTCAACTGGGCTTCAGAAAAACCTCAATATACAAGTTGGTATAGAGCGAGGAGACTAGAGACTGTCCATGTATTTGCAAAATATGCATTTGCAATAGATGGTAATTCTCAAATACCACCAACAGGAGTTTTTGGGAAATGCCATGGCCGCGTTGAGCCATACATCTACTCAAATGACGAAGTCATTATACTTATGGATCAAGCAAAAAAGCTAATATCTCCAGACGGTTTAAGGGCGAAAGCTATTACTACAGCTATTGGATTATTATGGTCAACCGGAATGCGAGTGTGTGAGTTATGCCGATTATTGCGAAATGATTTTGATTTCGATAAGATGGAAATCCATATTAGAGATACGAAATTTCATAAAGAACGGTATATTCCTATTCATAAAACAGTTATTACTGCATTAAAGCAATATGCAAAATTTCGAGATAGTTTATATCCAAACAGTGATAATTTCTACTTTTTTCTAACAACTGGTGGAAATGTACTCACACGCAGACATCTTGATTATAATTTTACTTTGCTTCGTCAATATCTGTTGCCAAACGGGAAAAACTGTTGGGATAGACGTGCACCAAGGCTATACGACCTAAGACATACATTTGCTTGTAATACTATAATTCGTTGGTATAAAGAAGGTCTTGATATTAATCATAATATATTGTTACTTTCAACGTACCTTGGGCACGTTAAACCGAGTGACACCTATTGGTATTTGACGGGAACTCCTGAACTCTTGGCTATAGCTACTAAAAAATTTGAAGACTTTTCCCGTGGTTTCGGGTTGGAGGAAAGCTATGAAAAATAATAGTTTCCAATCACTATTACAATGCTTTTTTTTGGACCGACTAATTAAGCAAAAAAATGCATCTGCGTATACAGTAAGTTCATATCGGGATACATTTAGGATATTTCTAAAATTCATGAAAGAGAAAAAACGATGTAATCCTTCTAAAATAACCATTGAAATGGTTAATGCTGAAACTGTTATTGACTTCTTAAACTACATTGAATCCACAAGAAATAATTCCGTTAATACCAGAAATAACCGATTAGCAGCTATACACTCATTTATGGAGTACGTTTCATTTCAAGCTCCTGAGTATTTAGGAATTGCCCAAAGGGTTATGATGATTCCTTTTAAAAAAACAGAAACAAGAATGGTCGATTACCTTGTTAAGGAAGAAGTAGAATCAATTCTGGAAGTTTGTGACCCAACCTGCTGGTTGGGTAGACGTGACCGCTTAATGATATCGATTCTTTATAATACTGGTGTAAGGGTTTCGGAATTAGTCTCGATCAAAATAAAGGACGTTGTCCTAAATAAGAACGGAATAGGGTTAATCCATGTAATAGGAAAAGGACGGAAAGAAAGAACCATACCTTTATGGAAATCAACACAAGAGTATTTGGCAGACTTTATGGGGGAATCTAGATATTCAAATGAAGATTATTTGTTTAAAAGCAAACAGGGAGAAAATCTTACGCGCTCCGGAGTAGCTTATCGCTTAGATTGTCTGGTTAAAAAGGCAGCCCTTCGTTGTCCCTCCTTACTTAGAAAACGAGTAACTCCGCATGTTTTTCGACATACAACTGCGATGCACCTATTAGAAGCAGGAGTTGACATTTCGACAATAGCTATTTGGCTAGGTCACGAAAGTATTGAAACCACTCACAAATATATGATTGCTGATATTCGGTTAAAGGAAAAAGCATTGGCAAAGGTTAATGAACCTGTTCTTTCAGAATTCAGATATAGACCTTCTGAAGATATCCTTAATTTTCTTGATAGTTTATAAACTATTTATGTACCGTGTTTCATGCATATTAAATTCAAGAGCAGCTAAAGGATTACTTATGCTGCTTATGTTTTTATGGTCGACTGAACATAAATTATGACTGAACATAATTGCGATTATGTTTTCAACAACATAATCGCAAAAACTGGCTTTTCTCCGTGAGTGAAGCAGGTGCCAAAGCAAATGCCACCTGTCTAAGCTTGGCCGAAACATCAAAGGCAAACGGCATCGATTTTTATCAATATTTAGTCAAGCTACTAACAGAGCTGCCGACTTTACCAATTCACCAACAGCCAGATCTTTTACATAATTACATGCCTTGGTCAGAAAATATCCAAGCCACATGTGCAAAATAGCCAACTATCTGAAAAAATCCTCAGATAGTTGGCTATTCATCGTGCGTACCGTAAAGGTGCGCTTTTTTTTACTTCGGGCTTACCATGCATATGCTTATACATAGCAAGTTTAAAGTATACTTTTATTCGCTCTGGGTACCAAATAAGACGGCATTGCCTCTCTCAATTTCCAAATAAAACTCATCGGCTTCTCACCCGAATGTTTAACGTAATCCGCGGTTCCTAGGAAAACAAAAGGTGCTGTGTGACCGTTCTCTTGTTTGTATTCCCTAACAAACAATGCAATCTGATGTTTTTGCCTTTTATGATGAATGTACCTTTGTCCAGTTGGGCTATTTTCCGATACCTTACTTTGTGTTTGCCAATGAAATAACCGATCATTAATTGCATAATCCTCATATAAGGTCGAAGGAGAAAAGTCCTTTTCTGATTTATTTAATGTGATAAAGAAAATATCTAGGTTCTTTTCCTGAAAGTATTTAACTCCTTCACGGAAAGCAGGGGACTTCTCTTCATTGTAGTAACCGAGAGCAGCTAAAACTTGGGTAGTTGAATAATTACAATGAACACGTAGAGGACTCTGGTATGGAAAATCATTTGGAATTTCCATTGTTTCTAACGAATTGTAGTTGAATTCAAGGATCTCAAGAAATTCTCTTTTAAACCTTGAATCTGCTAAGACCCTACTTATGCCTTCTTCAACTGAAGTTAAGCCTTCTTTCTTCGGAAAAGCACGATAAAAAGAGTAATAAAGCATATTTATGATTAGCTTTTCCTCTTCGCTTGATATCTTCCTTTCCTCAATATATCGAATTAAAAAGCGAATTTGTGTACTAGAATTAAGGAAAAACAAATTTTGTAATCGACTCGTGACAAAGTCTTCTAGGTCCCAGTCAAAGTCCTCTGCCACTCCTGCTTCTACCTTCATTCTCGTAAAGCTTCTATTTCGGTTTTTCCCATAAAAATCATACAAAGAGAGATGATAATGGGTTAAAAAGTTCACTAGAGTTAACGCAAGTCCCGTGTCCTGCTCAAAGTGCTTCATTTTGGCAACAAGGTTTCCACGGGTATGACTACTAGCTTTTATATTTCTAAGGATGTAGTCCTTTGCCTGTTTTTCTAATTGGATAAAACTACCCTTTGGCAAGTTTGAAAACCCATTTTCTACGTAATATTGAACAGAGTGTTTTGTTTTCCCCATCAGCGCACGAAACTTTTCTTCAAAGCTGTAATTTTTATGTGCTTGTCCAACAAAGTCGAGCACCGTTAAACATTCTTTTCCGTCCGCTAATCGCAGACCTCTCCCTAACTGTTGGAGGAAAACTGTTAAACTTTCAGTGGGTCTAAGGAACAGTATAGTGTTTACCTCTGGAATATCAATTCCCTCATTGTACAAGTCGACAACAAAAATAAACTTTATTTCACCAGCACCAAGTTGTGTCTGGGCATTCCTTCTTACTTCCTCATCGACATTGCTATATAAAGCGATAGAAGGAATTCCGACTTGATTAAAAAAATTAGCCATGTACTTTGCATGTTCAATGGACACACAGAAACCTAGTCCCTTTACTTCATCAATATCCGTTACATATTTGTACAGACTTCTAACTATTTGATTGCTTCGAATCTTACTCGTTGTATAAACATTTTCTAATTCCCTAATATCGTATCCTTTTCGGCTCCATTTGAGTTTTGAAAGGTCAACGGTGTCAGAAACACAGAAATACTGAAAAGGACTTAAAAGCTTACGGTTGATGGCTTCAGTCAACCTCATTTCTGCTGAAATCGTATGATCGAAATAAGATAAAATATCCTTTCCATCCATCCGCTCAGGAGTCGCTGTTAATCCCAGTAAAATACTTGGTTCATAGTGACTTAATAATTTTTGATAGGAACCTGCCGCAGCGTGGTGAAATTCATCTACAATAATAAAATCATAATGGTCAATTGACGTATATTTATCTAGCTCTTTACTATTAAAACTTTGGATGCTGACAAAAAGATGATTCAATGAAGCTGGTTGATGGTTCCCAACTAAAAGGTCCCCAAAGTTCGCATCCTTAAGAATAACACGAAAGGTATCCAAGCTTTGCTTTAATATTTCCTCTCGATGGGCAACAAATAATAGCTTTGCTGAATGTTTATTAGCCGCTTTAAACCGTTTATAGTCAAATGCAGATATAACAGTTTTCCCAACACCTGTAGCGGCAACTAAAAGGTTTTTACTTCTGTTAAATACCTTGCGCTCTACCTGTAGCTTTTCAAGAATTTCTTTTTGATAATAATATGGCTGAATATCAAACAAGTACGGTAAATTCGATTCAGACTTTGCTTTACTCTGTGAAAGAGCTTGCCTTAAACGCTCTTTATCTTTTTCATTCTTTTCACTAAACATTGTAAACTCATTGTCATTCCAATAGCTTTCAAATGTTGCTTCAAACTTTTTAACAATGTCAAAAGAGTCCTTTTCTGTCACTTTGATATTCCATTCTAGTCCAGAGGTTAATGCCGGATTGGATAGATTGGAAGATCCAATATAAGCTGTACTAAAGCCTGTTTCTCTTTTAAATAAATATGCCTTCGCGTGAAGCCTAGTTCGATCAACATCATAAGAAACTTTAATTTCAGTATTTGGCAGCTTGCTTAATTCAATAATTGCCTTATAGTCTGTGGCTTCCATATACGAAGTAGTAATGACCCGTAACTTTTTATTAGGTCTGCTAGTAAATGTTTCTAGTTCCTCTATAATGCATCGCAGACCACTCCATTTGATAAAAGAAACAAGCATGTCAATGCTGTCAGCGGTAAGGATTTCCTTTTTAAGTTCCCCTAGCATATTAGGTTCATAGCTTGACCCTGTAAACAGGGAGCTTTGAGAGATAGGGGTAACAGGTCTAATCACTTCACTTTTCCGAATCCCTTTTGTGGAATTCAATTTCGAGTAGATCGACGTGAGCACTTCCCCATTCTCGTCAATCCTCATTGATTTGAACTCTTCCTCATCCAGATGTGTGCTAAGAAGATTTATGATTTCATTACATGTTTGAACTTGCTTCAATAATGCTTGGTCATCAGATTCTCCTTCTCGAACAAGCTTCAGTGCACGTCTCGTAACAGATGATATGTAGGAGGCTAGTATCTTCCTCGCTTCCTCCGGGTCCATCGTTTCCTTGCCAATTTCATATGTATCAATATCTAAGTTACCAAGTTCATATTTTAATTTTTCGTTTATTATTTCTTCGTAAATTCCTTCTGTTAGCATCATTTCACCCCTTCAACTATCTCTTATAAAACAAAAAACGCGTTCTTAATTTCTCACTTTAAAAGTCACCCTTATAGTTATGGTGCCTTTTACCTTTCTTCTAGAATCCTCAAGCATTTACCCATCCACCTCTCCACAGTTACAGCCAATTTTGTGTCCATCAGGTGAAAACGCCTCATTTACGATAGGTTCACATTCATCTAATTACTAATCTTACCTAATCCATTATGTTGTTATATACTAGCTAAAAATAAAAGCCCTTTTTCAAGGACTATTATCATTTATTGAATCGTTGCTTTAATCCCTTGTTTACTCTTTAGCTTTTCTTCTTTAACAGAATCTAAATACTGAGTAAACTCCGACTCCCCAGAATAAGACAGACAAAGATATTCCTTCGCCCTAGTCATGCCAATGTAAAGGAGAGATACTTCTCTTTCCTTATCCTCCTCTAGTGGGAAGGGCATGGAATCGACATTGACAATAAATACAGCTTGAAAGTCTAACCCTTTGCTGCTGTCGATGGTACTAATTTTCACCCTATTGTCTTCTTTTTCAAAAGAACGTTTCGATGTGTCATTCTCTGTAATCCAATAATAAGGCAAACCCGCATCCCCTAGAGAACGTTTAATCGTATCAATATACGGATGCTTAAACGTTTTCTTCACCCTATAAAGAATTAGTATCTCATGAAGCGGGACATTCCTCTGTTGGTGGAGATTTTTAATCATCCGTACCACTAGCTGCATTTCTTCAGGAAAGTGCTTGGCTTTAATAATTCCAGCCTCTGGGCCTTTCCGTTTGGTACTTTGCGGGGCAATAATCTCCCCTTCTAAATCTCGCTTGACCACTTTCTTTTTAAACATCGAGTGCTGACGGTAAAAGTCCCAAGCAAACTTAACAATTTGCTGGGTATTTCGATAATTAATCGAAAGAACCTTGGATCTCCCTTGAAAACTCAGACCTGTGTCTTGCGCAAGAGAGCGTTTTCGTTTATAAATGCTCTGGGCACGATCTTCCACTAGCAACAATGATTGCGTCTTTTCATTTAATAGCGAACTAACAAGATTCAACCAGTCCGGATCGAAATCTTGGCCCTCATCGATCAGAATCGCATCATAAGTAGGTAAAATCGCTTCTTTATTCTTTAACTTTTCCAAAAGCGACGGAATTTGGCGTTCATGGATTTTCAAATCATTCTTTAGCCAAGAGTGAAAATTCCGAACAACAATATTTTGGTTATTCACTGCATTTTCCGGAATCGTCGAAGAAAAGTCAAAATCAAATAAGTCCTCTGGTTCATTCATCATATGTAGAATCATTTGTTGAATCGCATTGGCTAGAGAGATGTTATAGCAAAGGATAAGAATCTTCCAATCTGGATTTTGCTTGGCTAACATTTTCGCTCGACTTGCCAAAATAATCGTCTTTCCACTTCCTGCCACTCCACGAATTAACCGGTTTTTGTCGCCAATCTGCTTGGCCAGGTTTTCCTGATGGAGATCCATTGTTTTAATATCATGCAATGAAAGCAGGAGCTGGTCTTGATAAGGGACTGGCGGCTTAAATTCGGCACTAATCCGTACCTCAGGGAACAGATGATATCGGACCGCATTGATATCCTCTATTGTTAAAGGTTCACGTAATCGATAAGGAACAACAAACATGTTCAAAATCTTTTCCATCAACATTTCCTCAGAAAAGCCTTCCTTATCAGGATCGATTTCATCTCTTGTTAAACAAAACTCTGGTTCAATTACGGAATACAGTCCCTCTTGGACAAAATCCTTTGTGTAAAGGCGAGTAAACACCGCTCCATGTCCATAAGGAAATTTTAGCTGAAATTTATACTTTCCATCTAACTGAACAAGGTTTTTATCCTTCTTCAAGACATCGACAACATGAAACATATTATCCCGTGCTTGCTTTAATGGGCTTTTTTGAACAGACTGCTCCCCATTTGAAGCGACAATATGCCATTCTTCATGATTCACCTGTAGCAAGGTATTTTTGGTGTAATCTTTTACTTCTAAAACAACAATCCCTAATTCCGGTCCAATAATGACAAAATCAGGCCTTTTCCCGAGAATCTCAGGTTCATAGTAGACGATATAATCATCTGGTAAATAGATTTTAAGAGTACGAAACAAAAGCCTCTCACCCGCTGTGGCAGAGCTTCGTATCGTTTCTGGAATCGTAATGGCCATAATCAACGCCCCAACATACATTTTCCTATATTATACTACAAAAATAGGGTGTTTTCCCCATAATTATACAATATTGGGAAACCTACTACCTACGTCAATTGGACTAATAGTAATTTGAACATCCACCCACTTGCATTTTTCAGTATGAAAATCCTACAAAAAAGAGAAAAGCAACCAAAATGTCTTGTATTTTCCAATATAATATTTTAATAATAGGATAATAGATAATCTTGGAGATTCTTTACCCTCTCGGAAAGTGAAGTGAAAATTGTGCTTAAAGGGTTAATAGATAAATTGTTTAATTCCAACTCGAATCAACCTAAAACAGAAACCAAAACCATCAGTCAATCCGAAATAGAAGCTTTAGTCGATGCCAAATTAAAAGAACATACGGCGACCATGCAAGCTACTGTTACTACAGAACAAGCACTACCACCGAAGGAAGAATCAAACGAAAATTACAAATTAACACCGAAACAAATCGAGTATGCTCTATCGCTAATCGAAAAGGTGAAAAATGAATTCGAACTGGCTATTGATCCAACCAAACTTACGATCAAGGATTTAAATCGGTTAATCGCCCATCAGAGATACAAGAATAAAGGGACGCTTGTTAACTTGGTGAAAAAGGGAGTGTTAAAGAGGAAGTAAATAAAAGTAACAAGAAATTGTGGTTTTCAATGCAAAGCAGACCCAGAAAATACTGGGTCTACTTTGCATTCCGCTCAAAATGTACATGCAACCGATATTCGCATATTTGTTTTGTCCACTCAATCACAAGCTCTTCGTCTTCTGGCAGGACGTCAAATGTGAATCGGAAGTTTCCATCCTTAAACTCAACAAGGTCGCCTGTCCATTTTGACATTGGCATTGTGGCAATGAGTTTGCTGACGCGCTCTTCATCATAGTCCCACAATCTCTTTGAAGATTTATCTGAAAAGCCTATTTGTTTTCGGTACTCTTTTACAATAAGGTACTGGTGAAAGAACGGGGCTACTTGATTTGGGATAATGGATTTGCACCACTCAGATGGTCCTCGTTCCAGCATCGCAGGAGCACGACCATTTAATAGCTCTTTGCCATTCCCGTCTTTTCAGCATCTTTAAACCATTCCTCATAAAGGCTATACACTTCTTGCTCTATTTCCTTTAAATCCTCTGCCCATTTTAAAAATCCAAAATAGGTATTAAAATCCTGCCGATACTGAATGGATTCAGAACCACCTTTTATATGCAATTCCAAGTATGTTGGTCTTCTTCCTAACTCCTGTTTTAAGGAAAAGTAGTCATTGTGTAACTTGTCTTTACGCGGGTGTCGCTTCCGGCTCATTTCTTGAATGAGATCTATGACCGTCACATCTAAGTTTACCTCACATAATTCAGGTACAGCTGGTTGGATATTATCTTTCTTTGATTTCTTTTCAGCCGTATCAAATACCGATTAAATCAAATGGTACAACCAAGCAAGAAGGTTTGGATTAAAATAATCGAGGACCCTTTGATAGGTGTTCGCCGTACCATAATTTGGGGTTATACTACTATATTCTGATTTAGTCATGGAGAAAGGAAGGGCTTCTTAATAAAGTAAGTTCATGTTTTGTACAAAAAGAAAAAGCACAATGCCCATCAACCTGATTTAGACACTCTGCTTTTTTATGTTAACCCTTTGATTCATTTTAAACGGGAACTCGATGGTTTAAATTCAATTCATCATAATATAAATTTAACGCTTGTAAAACTTCCTGCTTCAAAGATTCAACATCTAACAACGGTGACATAACGACTGGATATTTTTTGTTCAATTCAAAGATAACCCGTCTGCCGTAACGCTCGTCTTTCCCTAAATCAGGACGGTCCTTGATCTTTTCCTTCATAACATTGGAGATTTGTAACTCTTCTATAATGGTTAAAATATTCACTAAAAACTCAGCATTACGGAAAATAGCATATTTAATAATATAATTATAGATATCTAGATTTTCCAAGACCAAATTGTAATAGTAATCTTTCTTATCAGCATCTTCAATTAAATCCTCAATATATTCTGCCGCAAGAACACATTTATAAATATAATTCTCCCAGTCAAACTTCTTAATCACAATGTTTTCAAATTGTTTTATGTCAGTTTTCACGACAGGGTAATTTTCAAGGATATATTCACGCTTTTTCGTGACCAGTAAAGAGTGCCAAAAGATCTCTTCTAAATGAAGATCCCGATCTGTTTGGATATAAGAAGTAGCGATCACTTCAAAAGCCTGTTGAAATCCTAGCCTTTTCTCATCTTCAGAACCCCGTCCCATGTAGATAGGAAAATCCGGTGCATCCGCAATCGTAACGATATCATTCGAAAAATAATCTTCATTACTATTAATCTTATCTTCTAAGAAATCCTGATAAAATTGCTCATTGTTTTTATAGCCTTTTTTTAATAATCTAATTTCCATTATTAATAAGCTCCTTAACTGCTCCAGCATATTTTTCAATTATCTTATCCGAAATTAAAGAGATGACTTCATCAATGTTATCAACCGAGACTTCTTGAACCATCTTCTTAGTCATTAATTGATATAGCTTAAAATCTAGTAAGTTCTCGGGTTGTGTGATTTGGGATAAATCAACATAGTCCTCCCCCTGCTCACTATATTCATGAATAAACCGTTGCAACGCGGTACGAAGGCCAGCATAAATATATGGATTATTGAATGCCTGACTTGAACGTATTCCGGTAAATTGGTAATCTTCTTTTCGATAATGAATAATGATCGTTTCCACACCAAGTTCGATTCGGATATCAGATGTCAATTGTTCATCTAATTTTTTTTCAAACAGGACTAATGGATTTTGAATACTACCCTCAAAAACAACGATGTTTGAGTAGCCTAATAATGCATGATTCGGAACAGTTATTTCATCTTTGAACGCACCATAAAAACTAGTCAAATCATCATTGTCACGAAAGTTTATTTCTTTGTTTGATTGAATATGCAGTTGAATGGAGGTTCTTTTACTTAATGAAACTCTTTTCTTAGGCACTGAAACAGCATTTTGGTTTGGATCTAGTTTATAAAACTTATTATCCTTTGACTGGATAATTAAAATCGCTTGCCCATCACCAGTTGAAATAAGTTTTTTTATAAATGGAGAACTCACCTCGTAATTGACGATAAACCGATAATCATTCGTGTTTTCCTCTAGAGAGACATCCAGCAAAAAAGAAGGGTCTTCATAACTTGTGGATGTATTTGTTAAAACAGGATAAGGAAAATTGGCATCTTTTTTATAGATCATGTTACACCTCTACGTAGTAAACAAATTTTAGAGCGCGATTATAATTGGGTTTTAAGTCTAGTTTCAATTTTACAATTCCATCTCTAATGGAAACATCTTTAATCGATTCATTTTCAATCACACAGCTTGAACCTGAATGTTGGTCAATGACGGCTGAATAATTTTCCTTTAATTTAAACTCATCCTTATATTCTTCTCCCATTCCATCAATCAGGTTAAAGGATAGATTACAAGAAGTTGTGTTTTTCATTTCTGGAATCTCTTTAAAGTTGAATTGAATAAATTCATGGTTTTTTAAAATTAAACGTTCAACTAGATTAGGACTAACACTGTAGATTTCCGCCCCTGATTCTTGTAATTCATCGGCAGTGCCAGTTGGATTATTTCGGCGTGTCCGTTTAACTCCAGTATTTTGTGCCTTGACGCTCCCTTTTTTGTCACCTTTTTTCTTTGTATTCTTTTTGGTTGTGACATCCGTTGTTTTCACCACTTCTTTGCCTTGGTTAATCTTCACCGCACCATACGCATTAGATAAATCTTGCTTGAATTCAGTTTCAATAATATATAAAAGGTCTTTTGTATCCATTACACCATCTGTTGGGTTATTCCTCTTCATTTCCTCATCAATGATCTTAGCAATTTCCTTGGAGAGATTATTGATGAATCGAGTAGCATGACGTTTTAGAATCGGATCTTTAATATCCTCAGCTGAAATCTTCGTATGCGATTCATTTTCTAATGATTTTAAATAGCCATCTTCATCTAACCCGCCGATTAAAACTGCATTAAATGGTTTGGTCGCATTTGATTTCACCGCAAAATCTTCAATTTTCATCCCAATGGTGCGAACGATCGCCACCCGTCCTTTAACGATCGCTTCATCATATTTGAAATAAAGCTTAAATTGATAGTCTTTTTCACCATTTGACACGACAATGTCTCTTGGTCGTTCGTTTTTATATGTTTTAACATAAAGGGGTGTAAAAACCTTTTTCATTTCGGAAACTTCTTGATTATAGTAGTGACCACTATTTAGATAGTTTTCAATGGTGTCTGCTGTAATGACATGATCATTAATATGAACTTCCAATCGACGATCTAGAATAGAAATGAAGAAACTATCACATACCGTTTTAATAATTTCTTCTTCGCTATCAAATTCTGAACGCAAATACGGAATGATAATCTTTAAACCTCTTGTTTTCTTTTCAAAAACAGGGTGGAATTCATTTTCATAAGGATAAAACTTTGGTGTAGTATCATCATTCTTTAAATCAGCAAAATAACCTGTTGAACGGTAGCATTGGTCCTCATACAAGTGTTCAATTAACTGCACTGTCCCTCCTAGATGCTGGTCACCGTGCTCGTCACAGTTAGCAAAATACATCATATGAAGATCAGATGCAGCGTTAGATGCGATTTTACCAACACCATGAGACCCTCCGCGTGATGTTTCTATCGTTGAGTCACTTTCCTCAAAATGGACACCTTTGTTATAAGCATAGATTCCCCAAGTGTCCTTCTTAGAATGACTTTGGCCATTTTTGGCACCGGTCAATCCTTTCGTATTGATATCTTCAAACGAAATGTACCGCACTTCTTCCTGATCAACCCTTTTGACCATATGCTCAATGGTTTCCTTAGTGTAACTATTTCTGCCTTCGAGACACTTAATCCGATCAATTACATGATTAATGCCAGGAATGTCCTGACGATTAATTGATCCGGTATTTATTTTCACAATCACAGGATCCGTGCTATTAGGTAACCGGCCATCCAATGAGTTTTGAAGGTTTTCTTTGGTTAAACCTTGTACGCCTAACCCATAGAAGCGCTCTAAAATCTTATTAAAATTGGATTCTTCGATGTTTGGAATCGGAGAAAACTTCCATGGACTCGTTTTGGTGGTAACTAAAGTCATTCTATACACCTCATCTATTTTCTATAAAATGAAAATTAATATTAGGTCTTACCGGTTTGGAAAATGTGTTGGGTCAGAACCCCAAGTGAGTATATCCGGACTATGCCGAGTATTAGATCCTAACCCATTTATCGCTTGATGGTGTGCAGCTGATACTTTCATTTAATCCTATATTTATACCTGTTCCGTATCTAATTTTTACGGACATAGAAGCCTTTGTAATAATACTTATTCCTTGTTGTTAAAAATAAATAATGCGCTTTCATGAAAAGTCCCCTAATTTTAGTTTCCAAATGCGCATTAGGAATGGAATCAATCATTCACCTTGGTAGAGCTGAGAGCAACAAAAATACGTTAGCTCCTTACTCCTATGCTAACACTCCTATATAATTACCAATCTATTACATTATATTAATATATATAAGTAGTCTGATCAACACTTACGGACTACTAATAACTGGAAGTACTATATTCTCAATACTCAAATACAAAAAAACGTTCATAGATTTCTGAACGCTTAGTGTAATAAAAAGCTGAAATTTTACCCTTGATAGTCTAGATTTAGTACTTACCTATTTGATATTAGTGCGTTTACGCCCCGAGGAATATGTTTTACAGATCGTTCCACTGAGGCTTTATACTATAGACTAATTGGATGACCCCTGTGCAGTACAGAGATCAACCCCAAATGAACATATAAACACTCTTTTTAGCTTCATTCAACTTATCCTCTTTTCTTTGTCGTTGTTTTTTGAGTGATCCCGAATAATAAAGGGGCCAGTCCTCGAGGAACTAAAAGAACTAATCCATAAGGAATTTAAAAACAAAGATGAAGTAATCAGCTTAACGAAGAGTTGCTTGGTAGTTGACGTAGAATGGAAAGATAACGGGTTGATGGAAAAAATGGTTTTATTGATTCAAAATGGCGGAAGGTTAAACAATGGAAAAATCACCTGTGAAGGGGAAGACATGAGGGATGTCTGGGAAATCATTATCAAAGACAACCAAGCCTACCTTAACGAAATAGGAGATCGGTATACGTTAAGTCGTACGTACACAAAATTACAGTCGATTTAATTTTCAAAGTAACCCGAAAGATTATATACCAAAAATGGAGTCAGTCCCCCGGTAATTCCAGAACAAGATGAAGTGCCCGACCCAGAAGAGAAAGATTAAATAATTGTGGAATGAAAAAATACAGATTCATTCCGTTAAGGAGGATATGAAATGAGCGAACAAACTCGGGAAAACGAATTGAATGCATTTTTTGAAAAAGGGGATTGGGTAAGACCCGATGGGATAGTAACAGGGAAAGACGATACACACCATGATTTTCTTTGGGATGACCATCATGCGGTACGTAAACACCTAGAAGAAAATCCTAATCATTTTGTTTATACACTGCGTGATGAAAGCGGAGGATGGATCAACAAAGGATGGAGGATTTCCAATCGAATCGGACATTTCATATCCCGAGTAGATGTGCCAATGGATGAAATGGATGCCGTGATGTACTACCCAGAAGACGAAGAGTTGGATGAAGAAGTGATCGATGAAGGGGCGGAACTTTTAGAACTATTAGGCTATGAGGATGTCGATTTTGATTGCTATGAAGAAATGGATGGGCACACGGAAGTATTTTTTGTCGTGACTGATTCACAAGGTCAACAGTGGGGCGTTCAACTTCATAGAATAAACGAAGAATATAACCAAAATCTTTATTGGATTCGAAAGTATCCTACGGAGTACGAGTGGAGAGAAGTCAAAAAATAACATGAAAATCATAAAGTACAGGAAGCGGATAAATATCCGCTTTTTTTAATAGGCTTTTTCGTAAAGTTTGTGGCTTTAGAAAATAAAAACATAATAAAGGGAAAATATTACTTTCTATAGTATATTGTCTTGAAGGTTGTTCAACAGAAGTTTGGGGTTAGAGAATGTGGAAATTAAGAATACGCATGATGCTTTTTATTTGGATTGGTTTCAGGGATATATCAATTTTTCCCTAATAACGAAATGTACCGTACTTGTTCTTGGTCTACCCATTTAACCATTACTGTCCGTATCTAATTTTTACCAACATAGAAGCCTTTGTACAAATATTTTTAACTTAAATAATGCGCTTTAAAGAAAATTCCCCTAATTTTGTTTCAAAATGCGTATTAGGAAAGAATCAATAATTCATCTTGTTGGAGATAAGACCAACAAAAATACGTTAGCTCCATACTCCTATGCTAACACTCCTATATAATTACCAATCTACTACATTATATTTATATATATAAGTAATCTAATCAACAAATAAGGACTACCAAAAACTGAATGCAATAATCCCTCATACTCAAAAAGCGTTCAGAGATTGCTGAACATTTAGTGTAATAAAAAACTGTAATTTTGCCCTTTATAGTCCACCTAAGGTACTACCTATCAGCCAGTGCAGTTTAAAAAATAACTCGTCCCCCCTTTCCTTTACTTATGTCAAGGAGGTCTGTCAAGGAGGTCCTTTCTCTAATATACACGTTTATCTGGTATTACCCCTCTTACTCCTCCCCTCGGATCATCCATATCTCCTTTGAATCGAGGGATTAAATGGACATGTACATGAAAAATGGTTTGCCCAGCAGCCTCTCCACAGTTTATACCGACATTAAATCCTTCCGGGGAGTAGGAATGCTGCAACATTTCTCTACATTCAAACAACAGACAATCCATTGCCGCTCGCTCTTCAGGTCTGCATTGAAAATAATTACTGACATGCCTTTTCGGGATAATTAGAACATGTCCTTTGTTAACAGGATATTTATCATATATGGCATATGCCAAGTCATTTTCCTTTAAGATATTAAGATTATTGCTACAAAAAGGACAACTCATATTGAACACCACTTTCCGTGTGTTTTGGTTCATTGGAATTTACTATATTCTTAACACTAAGTATTTCAAACACTTGCAAATCTAATCTTATAGAGAAATTGTACACTAATTTTTAAGCAGTAAAAACGAAGAAACCCAGGAAACTCCTGGGTCTACCTTGCCTTCCTCTCAAAATGAACATGCAAACGATATTCACAAATTTGTTTTGTCCACTCAAACACAAGTTCCTCATCTTCTGGTAAAACATCAAAGGTGAATCGAAAAATTCCATCCTTAAACTCAACGAGATACCCTGTCCATTTAGACATCGGCATGGTTGCTATGAGTTTGCTGACACGGTCTTCATCATAGTCCCACAATCTTTTTGATGATTTGTCAGAGAAGTCAATGCGTTTGCGGTATTCTTTTTCCGTAAGGTACTGATGGAAGAATGGAGCTACCTGATTCGGGGTTATGGCTTTGTACCACTCAGATGGTCCTCGTTCCAGCATTGCCAGGAGTACGACCATTTTGTAGCTCTTTGTCATTCCTGTCTTTTCAGCATCCTTAAACCACTCTTCATACCGTTCGTATACTTCCTCTTCTCTTTCCGTTAATTCCTCGGTCCATTTTAAGAATCCAAAATAAGTATTGAACTCCTGGCGATACTGAACAGATTCGGAACCACCTTTTAAATGCAACTCCAAGTAAGATGGTCTTCTTCCTAACTCCTGTTTTAAAGAGAAGTAGTCATTGTGTAACTTGTCTCTACGCGGGTGTCGCTTCCGGTTCATTTCTTGAATCAGATCAATGACCGTCACATCTAAGTTGATCTCACAGAGTTCAGGTACGGCTGGTTGGATATTGTCTTTTTTCGATTTCTTCTCTTCCGTATCAAACAGACTTAACTTAATATCTGCATTCCGATAGTTACCGATTAGATCAATAATCGTGCAATACTCTTTGTCATCATGAAGTCTCAGACCGCGTCCAATTTGTTGGGTAAAAACGGTCAGCGACTCTGTTGGCCGAACAAATAAGAGCGTATCAACAGCTGGAATATCGACTCCTTCATTGAAGAGGTCTACGGTAAAGATAATGTCTAGTTCGCCTTTAGCAAGCAGCGAAATCGCCGTGGCTCTGTTCACTCCTACCTGCTGAGAATTCAGACTAACGGTCTGATAGCCTTGTTGATTAAAATAATTGGATAGAAAATTGGATTGTTTAATTGAAGAGCAGAAACCTATCGTCCGTGTTTGTTTTCTTTCTTCCCAGGCTTTGAGGATCTTCGCTGCTAAACCCTCTCGTAATTGAGCACGCAACAGCTCTTCTTCATCATAGCGGTTCCCAAGCCATGTAATCTGGCGGTAATCGGTATCATCGTAAACCCCATAATAGCGAAAAGGAGCCAGCCATCTCCTCTGAATCGCTTCTAGAAAATCTAAACGAAACGCCACATTCCCATCACAGAGAGCGTAAACATCCTTATTGTCGTTTCGATCAGGTGTTGCTGTAATACCAAGCAAGAACGTTGGAGTAAAATAATCGAGCACTCGTTGATAGGTGTTCGCCGCAGCATGATGAAACTCATCAATGATGATTAAATCAAATTCATCAGGTCGAAATCGTTCGATGTGTTTTTTTAAACTCAGAGTGTATACAGATGCAAATACAGAGTCGGCATCCGCTTCCTTTTGCTTTCCATTATAAATACCATACTTTTTTTCTGGCATAATTTTTTTAAAAGAATCCCTAGCTTGATACAAGATTTCTTCTCGGTGAGCAATGAATAAAACCCGCTGATAGTTCTGAGCAAAGAAACCCGCCAAATACGTTTTTCCCAAGCCAGTGGCCATCACCACGAGTGCTTTATTGTACTCTTCTTCTATCGTTTTCTCTAACTCCGCGAGAGCTTCAGGCTGCGCAAACCTCGGTTGTATCTGCCCATACCCTTCGCTATCTTCATGTACCTCATTTGGTAAATCCCGAGTCTGCGGATCCGTCCTAAGCATCAAATCCAGCTCTTCCGTCTCGGACCACGATTTCGCAAGATTGGGATTCGAGTGGTGATATTTTTTATATTCTTCTTCATATTGTTTAGCGGTTTCCGCATTAAGACCAATGGTTTGTTCTGATAAAAAGAGGTTCAAAAACTGGGTTAGTGCTTCATCAAAAACTTCCTCCTCCCCACTAACCGATAAGTTCCACTCTACTCCATGTTTTAAAGCGGATCGGGATAGATTGGATGAACCAATAAATAAATATTCCTGTTTGTCTGATTGAAACAAATAAGCCTTCGGATGAAAGGATACACCGTTGCTTTTCCAAAGTCGAACCTGGATACGGTCATCAATTGAAAGAAGCTCGTTTAACCCTTCAGGCTGAGTGATATACAAATAATCCCCCGTGCAAATCTTGATATCCGCCCCTCTGTCGGCAGCTTGCTTCAAGGCGTTTTTCATATATTCCACACCCGACTTCATCACAAACGAAGTCAAGATACAGATTGTCGAGGCGGATTCAATTTGTTCAAGCAAATGTTCTCCTAATTGATGGGTAATTAATTTTACCTTACTCATCTTCAACCTCAATCAAGAAAATCTTCTCCTTAAAGCCTCCCCGCTTTGCCGCTTTGTTCTTACGTAACTCTTCGACTTCTTCAATAGAGGAACCATGGGATTCAGCAAGAGCATGGACAATTTCAAGAAGATCAGCAAGTTCTTCGACAGCGTCTTCCTTATTATTGGTGTTCATATATTCATCAAGTTCTTCATAGGCCTTTTTGCGTAGTTCAGTTATGTATTCATCGTTTTCTAAAATTTTAGTAGAGAACTTCTTTCCAGTTTTCTCGATGATTTCTGGGATTCTGTCTCGGACTAGTTTGTTGTATACAGGCATGATAGCTTCCTCCATAATTTGGGTTTATGCCATTATTTTCGCATTTTGGAACGGAGAAAGAAAGGGTAAATTGGCGATAATAACAACCTTGAGCTGAACTATAGATTATGCTGTTGATTTTCCGTTTAATAAACTGTGAAAAAAGGAAAAGGGTACGTTCTTGCTATTAGCAGTTTTAAATACTCATAAATAAGATGGGTTATCATTCCTTGTGAATTAACAATGTTTGTTTAATATTTATTTAATTATTATTTCTTTGTTTCTCTTTATTTAATAGCTGTCGATTTTCAACTGTAGAAAATCAACAGTAGAAATTCAACTGTTGAAAATCGACAATGGAAAATCCATTGATTTTGCTATCATTTGTATTTTTTTGGAAATTAAATAATGTTCATCAGAAAAGAGCGCTCTAATTAGAACGCTCTTAAATATGGTTAACGATTATCGTTTTACTTTATTTCTTTCCAATATTACTATGCGCTGCTTCCTGTCTGATGGTTTGTGCATCTTCTTTTAAAATGAAGCCTTGCTTTAGAATCGCGTTCGTTGCCCGGTTCATTTGGGACACATACGCAACCTTCTTGCGGTACAATTTCATTAGCGTAGCAGAATTAAATGGCTCATGCTCATGGGAACCATATAAAAATTCAAATCCTGGACCTATCAACCCGACTTATTTCAAATCAACATTTATTATGGTAACTATTATAATGATAAGGTTCACTTCCTTCTTTACTCACCTTTCTAGTAAGCGGACTTTATCAGTGTCCCCGCATAGATAAAATGCTCCAAGTTAAACATGTCACCTAATGAATGAATTGTTCATAGTTGTTTATGTTATAAGTGAATCTCTGATCTAAAGAAAGGAGTGAGTTGGGTTAAGTGAACAATTTTTATTTGATCCTATTGGCATTGGGCCTTAGTTTTTCTTTGACTGCTTGTGGCGGGGGGAATCACGCTGGAGATACAAATGCTCCTGATGAAACTTCCCAGGAAGAAGCCCCAACGGAAAGTGAATCGACACCAGAGGAAGAACAATCCGAGCCAAAGCTTGAGGTTATAAAATCCACTGGCGGGGCTTGGATAGACTCTATTGATACAGTTTGGATTCATTCTGCAGCTATATTTGAAAATACCGGTGATGTTCCTGTAGAAATTGGAGAAACCCAGATGAACTTTAAAGGCAAAGACGGAAGTATTTTAGGTACTGCTTCAATGATTTATTCGGTCCCAGATATTGTCGCTCCAGGTGAACAGGCTTATATCTCTGAAACCACCATGCTTGAAGGTGTTGCAGACCCTGAAGAATATGCGGAGACCACTTATAATTTTTCATTTGATTCCACTGATAAAAATGCGAAATTGCTTGAGATTTCTAATGTAAAAGGTATTCCAGCCACAAATGAAATGTCATCTCCATATCGAGTTACCGGCATTGTAAAAAATACTACCGATTCATTACAAGATGATATTCGAATTTCTGCAGCGTTGCTGGCTGAGGATGGAACTTTATTAGGAATTCTAAATGGCGGAGTAGATGTAGGAGTGAATTCTGGTAGTGAAGCAGGATTCGATTTAAGCTATCCAGAGATTCCAAGAGAGGTTGCGGGCCAAGTGAAAACGGTCGAGGTTAAGGCATATGGTTGGACTTGGTAAACATGGAAAAATCATGTTAGGAGAGATTTTATGGTGAAAAAATATCTGTTTTCTTTATTATGCATCATCGCATTGCTGTCGGCTTGTTCAGGATCTGAAGAAAACGCTAATCAAGATGCTACGGGGACGGAAAATGGAGATGAAAACAGTGAAAAAATTGAAGTTGATAAAGGCCTATTAAATGTAGAAATTACATTACCAGCTACATTCTTTGAAGACGAGGAAGATCGAAACAGCACAATTGCTGATGCAGAAAAAGAAGGCATTGACATCACAAAGAACGATGATGGTTCATTGACCTACAATATGTCGAAAAAGAAGCATAGGGAAATGCTACAGGAAATGGAGACTGAGTTGGTTGCTACGATTGATGAGATGAGAAACGGAAAAGACTATCCATCTATTCAGGATATAACCTATAACGATTCGTTTTCAGAATTTACCATGATTGTCGATCGAGAAGCTTATGAAAATAGCTTCGATGCATTCGCCACCTTCGGCCTTGGTTTATCAGGTATGTACTACCAGTTATTCAGTGGAGTTGATCCGGACGACTATCAAGTTAAAATCCGAGTAGAAGATGCTGCTACGAAAGAAACAATTAACGAGGTCATCTACCCAGATGCGCTGGAAGAAATGGAAGAAGGCGAACAAGAAGACCAAGGACATGCCGGTTCCCACACTGGGGGCTGAGATCGAATAGGAGGAAAGGGTATATTTTCCATGGTACCAACCTTGGAGTGTTCCACACTGTCCTTCATACACATAACGAACAGTGCTTGGCACTGTTCGCTTTTTGATAATTAATGGTTAATTTTTTTTACAAAAGTGCGCTCTAAGAACGCTCTCCACATGTTAACGATTAGTTCAACCTTATTTCTTTCCAATATTACTATGCGCTGCTTCCTGCCTAATGGTTTGGGCTTTCTTTCTAGCCTCTGAAAATCCTTGTTTACCAATGCTTTCTCCCTTACTCCCCACAAGCTTAAAGAAGTCATTTAGTTCAATCTGGAAACTCTTCTTAACTAAATTCAGCATAAAAAGGATTGTGCTAATAAAATTCTCTAGTGAAATACGTTGGTTTGGAGCGCGATTCACACATAAAGATAAAATTATGCAACACATTTCGGGTTACCTCAACAGCTTCTAAAAACCTACTTTTTCCCATAAAAAATCACCACTCACTGTTTGATATACCAATAAAAGGGATATCAAACAGTGAGTGGTGATTTTGAGAAGTCAAGGGTTTTTGTGTTAATTTCATACGATTTCATGACACTTAATGAGACATTACATTTTTTGGAATCTCAGGTTGATGACATTGGGACTGCCCCCACCTTGCCCAACATTCCATACTCTATTTTAAACTTTTCAGGGGTACTTGAAGCAAGCATAATTCCTCCATTCTTTTTAAAGTCCGTTCAGCACCAATTCAGTTGTTCTTTTCCTCATCATCCGTTATAATAATATTATTAATAACATAAATTAAAAAAGGACTGAACATGGGTGAACATGTCCAGTCCAGCAATAGACGGTTCCCACAAAAGGGTCGGCTATTTGAGTAGAGATAATCCACCCGTTGGCGTCAACTCAAGGGTGGATTATTTTTTTCCCCACCTTAACAGGCAGTAAGACCCCCAACCTAAAATTTTGAGTAAACAAAGTACATACAGGGGATCAACTGCCTGTAAAGGTCCGATAAGTGCGACTAACCATCAGTGGGGATAAGGCATCCCACTGATGGAAGTCCTTTATGGTTAAATGACAGGATGGCTACAACCAGACTTGCAAAAGCGATTGCCATCATTAGTGATTCAAAAACTGTCATTCAGCACCACCCCCTTTCTGCTTGGGGATGTGCCGACCACCCTTGAGAAAACCTATTCTATTGCTTCTTTAGTTTAACATATTTTTACACAAATTAGAACGTACGTTTGTGGGCTTTCAGAAAAATCGGATCTTCGCTTTGCTCCACCGGAGGACAGACCCCAAATGCCTCAGCCTTCATGGCGAACAGTCCCAGTCACTGTTCGCCATTTTTGTTCCGTCTTTTCATGTGACAAGTCACTGCGGCTTGTCCCATTGAATGTCCCCTAATTCTCAAGAGGGACACAGGGACAGACACTTTGTCCCTATATAGGTGATTTGCAGAACCAACAAATCGGAGAAAATTTGTGATTTTTAAATGCTTTGAAAGGTGTATAATAAAAAGTAGCTGAAAGGAGGAAATGACTTTGGAACAAATACTTATAGCGCTTCGTGAAATGGAAGAAAGAGTGCATGCAAAATTCGAAAAAATCGATGAGAGATTCGAAAAGATGGATGAAAGATTTGAAAAAATCGATGAAAGATTTGACAAGATGGATGAACGCTTTCAAGGCATGGATCAACGATTTGAAAAATTAGACGAACGCTTTCAAACCACGGACCGTAGGCAGGAGAAGTCAGAAAATCGCCATCAAAAAATCGACAGTAAGCTGAAGCACCTAGATGAACAGATTGGATCAATAAATTTTCGGTTCAATAGAATGGAATCCACGTTAAATACCATCGCTCAAAATGCTCAGGAAGACACGGTTACCATCTTAAATCGTATTGATTCTATCACCAACAGCACAAGAGAAGATATTGATTTTCTTGCGGAACAAGTTGGCAGACATGAAATGTACTTCAAAAGACTAAACAAAAGTTAATGAATGTTCCCCACAATGATCACATTCTTCTCTATTTAGCACGCCTCTTTATATTCTTTCAATCGTCTTACCCCTGGAATTGGAACGATAGAAATGCATAGCCCTAATAGGCCGGATCTTAGAATTCTTTAGATGAACCCAATGGTGATTAATAAGGTCTATTCTCCCAGCCCACAATGAAACTGTTAGAATTTAAATTTCGGGCATTGTTGTCAGTCCCAGCTTTTCTATAGCGTTTATGCTTTATTTCGTTGTGGTACAAGCATTTAACTCACTAACCAAAAACGTCTTTTCCTCAATCAAAATATTGTAGAAAAGACGTTTTTATCACCTAGGAACCTTGTTCCCCTCCGTTTACATACTAAGCACGTAAGCACAATAGAACTTCTCTAGAAAGGTTGCTACATATGTATGAGTTCGAATAGTGAAGATAACCGTCGCCCTCTAGCAAATGACAAAATGGATAAGATATCAAGGGCCCTAGCAAACGCTAAGGCTAGTGTCGAGTTCGAGGGAGCTCTAGTTACAAAGGACATGGAAGAGTTGGTAAGAAGGCGTTTAATCGGTGAACTAAGTGAAGCTCAATTTTTAGAGGAAGCATTAGTATTATCCAAAAAACCGAATTGATCTCATTGATCCCTAGAAACAAAAAAGCTCCAAGCAAAGATTTTCTTTGGTATGGAGCTTAATTTTGGTTAACGAATGGTAACTTCCATCTGACCAGAAATTCTATTTACCTCTCTAATTCCTCCAACACCCAACCAATTTTCTCTCCATTAATCACCAAATCTGCTTGATCGTCTAGATCTGTTTCATCCATATTCATGATGACTAAGCGAGCTCCGTGCCTTTTGGCGATCATTGGAAAGAGATTAGCCGGTGATACAGTTAACGAAGAACCCATGACTATAAACAAGTCTGCGTTTTGTGCTTCTACTTCTGCTTGGTCCAGTGCTTCAGGTGGCAGTGATTCTCCAAATAACACGACGGATGGCCGAATAAAACCTCCACAGGTACAGACCAGGTCGTCACTCATAAATCTGTCAATGGGATAACGCTTCCCACAGCTGTTGCAATGGGAGGTTCTCAGTGTCCCGTGAAGTTCCTCAACTTTTTTATTGCCTGCGGTATGGTGAAATCCATCGACATTTTGTGTAATGATTGCATGAATCAACCCTTTTGCTTCCAATTCTGAAAGAGTATAGTGGCCACTATGAGGCTTGCATGATCGAAGACTTTCCACCCGGTAGCGGTAGAAATCAATAAATGCCTGACGATTCTTTTCTAAAGCATGAGTGCTGGCAAGCTCTAACGGATTGATGCCATTCCATAGCCCGGTTGAGGCCGAACGAAAATCTGGAAGTCCCGCTTCCGTTGACATACCCGCACCAGTGAAAACGACCGTGTAGGTTGATTCATTCATATATTCTTTTAATTGGTTTATTTGCTTTAAGACATGATTTTTTCCGCTATCACTTTTACCCAATTTCCAATTCTCCCCTCTTATTCCATGTACCAATTATTCTAATTACTTTAGGTTGTCTGAGCAAATTTTGTCCTACTTTGGTCCTTTCCCCTCCATCTTGGTTCCAAACATATCCGCGCTTATCTAATTCTAAAAATCTTGCTATATATACTCACCGAATGATGTGTTTCAATGTTTTATTTCTTAAATAAAAGTAATAAATGATTTGGATGCTTAGGTAAATACCCGTAATGAGAAAGAAATGAAACAGCATATCAAGATTATTCATAATCCCACCAACATCCGTTGATAAGATAACCACGTAAAGGGCGGCCAATACTGTACCCAATATAGTTGGTATTGAGAGTATCGTTCTTATTTCCCTTGAGATATTCCCTTTCACCTCTTTTGACGTCATCCCAATTTTATATAGTTTATTGTATTTGGCTTTCTCCTCCTCAATCTCTGAGAAAAGATTTAAGTAAAGGAGAACAAAAGTACCAAAGAAAAACATGATGCTTAGAAATGTTGTCACGAAAAACATCATGCCACTAGAGTTCCTATTGTTGTGGTAATCGTCAATCTTAGAAGCTACGCGGAATCGCTCTTCCTCAGAATAATTCTCCATTGGTCGGTCATTAAATGGGGCTGTACTCTGATTATAATCCATGAACCGTTCCTTTAACTTCCCGACAGCACCGGCTGTTGCCTCCAGTCGGAGACATTGATTAAATGAAGCTTGGATTCATATGCATTCAAGGCCGTTTTCAGATGGTCAAATTCCTTTTGGTTTACAATGACGAATTCATGCGTCTCTGGCAGTAGGTTAATGTTTTTTTGTACCATTTTCTCCTTAAGTACATAGCTTGTCTTCTCGTTTTCAATTGTAAGTTCGAACGATTGGTTCACGTCCACATTTCCATATTCAGGTTCAGTGTTTATATAGTATAGATATTCCTTATCTTCGAGTGTGAGCGTATTGGAAGTTAATTGGTTGAAATCATCCAGTGACATGAAATAATAGGGTTGAACTCCCTCAACATACGGAAGCTTTTCATAGTGCGTAATAATCGGTAAGACAAGATGCTCTTCAATCGTATGTTCCGGTTGATGAAGTACAGCATCAAGTTCTTCTTCAGGTAGGTTATTTTTTGTTTCAGTCTGATAAAAGGCTACATCATAAGGGTTATTGCCGATGGCATCCTTTTCGGAAGACTTATAGAACGTGAGCAATAGAGTACTGTAAAAAATCGTAACCATCGTCATAACAGAAACGAGCATCATAATCGACGTCAGCTGTTTAAACTTGTAATCGAGGCTAGATAAAAATAACATCCTACGAAAATAAAATCCCGGGAATTTTTTTGCGCCTTCAATCACGAAACTAGTAAACTGGCTCAATGAAATGTACAAGCCTAACAACACGCCAATCGTCCATAGCGGCAAGTACGATCCGGCTGAATCCTTATAAGTAACATACAGGGTTAACAAGGACCCGACCATTATAAAAAAACCTAAAAAACCAATGATTGGACTTCTCATCTTTATCGTTTCGGCAACCCTGTTACTCTTCATGCTCAGAATTACGCTGCTTCTAAGCGTCAGAACTAGCGATTTCCCCACCGATAGTAAAAAAACAACTAAAAAGGCACCCAGCGAATACATAAACATTTTTCCGCTTAAATGGAACATAACCTCCTGAAGCCCGACACGGCTCATTAACAGCATAAAAAACAGTCTTGAAAAAACGGCTCCAGCGAGAAAACCAGATCCGATGGAAGCTACGGCAATAACCCCATTCTCTAAAACCAGCAGTCTCGTAATATCGCGCTGGGACATGCCCAATGTCATGAACAGCCCAAACTCGCTTCTTCTTCTTTTCATAAAAACATTATGAGCATAACTAATGAAGAAAATCGTAAAAACAATCAGGGCAACTCCTGGAATGGATAAGGCATCCTGAATCCCGTCGAGCCTCTTTGCCTCCTCAACCTGTTTGTTGAAGTATACGGTTGAGAACATAAAGAAAAACATGACAGCAAAACTGTTGCACAAATAATAAAAGATGTATTTCTTATATTGGACCTTGGCCATCTTCCAAATCACTTGATTAAATGTCATAGGACTTTCCCCCTAAGACAGCTAGGTTATCCATGATTTGATTCAGGAACTCCTTCCTGCTCCCCTTCTTCACAATATAAGAGTGAATGAGTCCGTCTTTGATAAAAACAACCTTCTGACAGTAGCTAGCGGCAAAGACATCGTGGGTAACAAGAAGAACAGTAGTCGAAAGCTCGTTAACAATTTTTTCGAAACATTCCATGATCACTGCCGATGATTTAGAATCCAGATTCCCAGTTGGCTCATCGGCAAAAAGAATCGCAGGTTCATTCACAAGTGCCCTGCTGACCGCGGTTCGCTGCTGTTGGCCGCCAGAAATAGTATATGGATATTTAGGTAGGATCGATTTAATCTCAAAAATACTCGCCAGGTCATCCAGTTTGGCTTCCATCTCGGTTGTCGTTTTCCTTTCGAGAACCATGGGAAGCAGGATATTTTCTTTAACAGTTAAGCTATCTAAAAGATTGAAATCCTGAAACACGAACCCCAGCTTTTTCCGACGAAAAAGGGCGAGATCATCTCCTTTCATCTCGGATAGTTCCTGGCCTGCGATGAGGACTTCCCCTGATGTTGGCGTATCAATCCCACTCAATACATTAAGAAGTGTGGTTTTACCGCTTCCAGAAGGACCCATGACCGCAATAAACTCTCCTTCATTAACTGAAAGGCTTACCCCGCCTAATGCAGTTGTCGAACCTTCTTCACTTGACCCTCCGTAAATTTTTACGATATTTTTCACATCTAAAATAGTCATTCATTTGCCTCCCCGTTTCTCATTACCATCATTTTAATGAACGTAATGCTTTGAAACCATTGGTCTAGCTAAAAAATACCTTACAGTTTTGTAAGGTATCACAACATTTTAAAACGGACTAAAATCCTGTTATATCGGTTCCGGCCAACCACTGGATGGTGACAACAGTACCTTTTGCAGGCTCGGACTGGATATGGATGGTCGCTCCGAGTTTATCGGCAATCTTTTTGCTTAGGTATAGCCCGATTCCTGTAGAGTTCGAGAACTTCCTTCCGTTTTCTCCCGTAAAAAAGGGTTGAAATACTCGTTCAAGATCATAGGCTGGGATGCCCACCCCTTCATCCTTGATTGTTAAGCTGATATGTTGGCCATTTCGTTCGATTGTAAAGATAAGCTTTTTGCTCCCGTCTAGCGGGCCCGAATATTTAATCGCATTCGAGATAATCTGTTCTAATAAAATCTCGTTCCACTTTGGATCAGTGACAATGAAGGCATTCTCGCCATCCATTACGATCGAAGGATAGATTGACTGATAGATGCATTCTTTTTTTCTATCGTTGATCAGCTTTCGTAATGAGGGGAGTAAGTCGACTGACCTAATCTCAAGGTCATTTTCAAAACTCTCCATTCTCAACATCGTAAGCCCTTGTTGGATGAATGTATGTAGCCGATTATTTTCATTCTTTATTTTTTCGAAGCTATCAGCAGATTCGTTTGATTTTTCTTCTTTCGTTATAATGAGCTCCATGACGGAGACAGGTGTTTTTAAGTGGTGCATCCAATGGGAGAGAAAATAGAGTCTCTCTTTATTCTGTTCCTTTAACTCATTGTTTTTGCGGGTATATTCACTTGTCATTTTATTTACCAATTGTTGAAAAACTTTCTGTTCTTCAGTATGCGGCTGCAACTCTGCATCCTGATTCATTAACTTAGCAGCAATTGCCCGATTGGTAGGGTAATAACGAAGCCAGTCAATCGTGAGGCATACGACTAATAGAAAAACGCCAATCGACATAGGATAAAAAACCTCTGTATTCACTGGTTCACTGAGATGGAAAAAGGTTACGATGCTGCTTATGCTGGCTAGATACAGAAAGATGATATGAAATCTATCTTTTATAAATCTCGTAAAGAGTTCTTTTTGCATCATCAATCCCTCGTGGAAACAGGATTGTACAGCCTGTACCCTACTCCTCTTTTACTCTTCACCATATGATTGGTCCCCAGTTCCGACAACAAATGCCTGATTCTAGTCATATTAACTGTGAGTGTATTATCATCAACAAATGTGACTGAATCCCATACTTCTTCAATAAGCTCTTCTCTTGATACAAACTCACCATGATGATCCATTAATTTCTTCATCAATTTATATTCGTTTTTCGAAAGTTCAACCTGATTCCCGCAATAGGTTAGGGTATGAGCCTTGGCGTCTATACAAAGTGAAGCTACACAAAAGGGATTCGTCTCCTTCGCAGCGAACTCACCGTAAACTCTTCTGAGAGTGGCCTTCACTTTAGACTGCAGCATCTCAAAAGTAAACGGTTTCGTAATATAATCATCTGCCCCCAGTTCAAGCGCCATAATTTGATCCATTTCATTGCTTTTTGCCGACACCATTAAGATCGGAACATTCGATTGCTTTCGAAAACTCCTGCACAAATAATACCCATCATAATAAGGCAAGTTAATATCCAGAAGGACAAGGTCAGGATTTATCTGCGCAAATGTCTCTTCAATTTTTGAAAAATGATCTGGAAGATGCACCTCATACCCGTACCGTTCCAGATTTTCCTTCATCAATTCACAAAGATGTGGATCATCCTCTATCAGAAATATTTTATACACGTCATGTTCTCCCTTTAAACTTTTTTCTGTCAGATAATATTAAAGCCTCTCCCATAATCTTTCTACGTTTCTTAGCACTTTGCCCTCAAAGGTTAATTTATATATATCTGGCATATCAAGATTTTGCCAAAAAGTAAAATCATATTGTTTATTAAAGAAATTCATAATTAGAACCATTATATTTCCATGTGTTCCGATCACGACATTTTTATCTTTGAACCTCTCTAATACATCAAAAGTAGCATCTACACCTCTTTTTTGTGCGACAATGTTAGACTCTCCACCTTCCCATGAAAAATGGTAGTCTTCCCATACTTTTGTTATCGCGAGAGTAAAATCTTCGGCTGGGACTGTGGTCAACGTACGTTCTTTGAAATCATCAATAATTTCTACTTTTCTATGTATGTATTCAGCGATGCCTTCGACAGTCTGAAATGCTCTTTTATAAGGACTCGAAACAACGAGATCAATTCCCTCTGGTTTTAATAGATTCGTTACCTTTGTGGCATCGGAAAAACCTCTTTCCGATAATGGTCTATTTAATTCATCTGGTGTATATGTAGAGTGTGCATGCCTAACAAAATATAATTTAGTCAATCTAATATCAACTCCTGATAATCATGATGCTACGGTGACAATCTCTTTGTTCTATTAACTCGCTTCGTCAGCTTAAGAGTATCTTCAAAAAAATTTATCCTCTTGTGATAAGCACTAGTTAATGAAATAAGCAATATTATCTTATACATCAATCTTTTTTTGATTGACGTTTTTTTCTCTTTTAGTATTAAAAGTTAGTTTTAAAGAAAATCAGTATTTCCATCTATAATGACCCGCAATAGGTTGTTTATAGGAAGTTAGTTTAATTTCGGATGCAAAGGGAGGGGTGTTGTGGATTAAATAAGGGATGCCATCTTTTGTCCGTCTATCAGAAATGATGCCTGCGTGGTCAGTACCCTCTAAATAAATAACAATATCTCCCGGCTGCCACTCGGCTAAATTCTTTGGATCATTCGGAATTAATTCGGTTGTCAGTGATTCAGTGAAACGTTGAAAAAAAACATACTGATTGGGAACCCGTCTGAAATCAATATGAGGATCAGGTTTTCCCGCTACCCGTGGATATAAAGATGTATGCTCTTTAATATCCAGATCCATCAAATCTTTCAAATTGATCCCCGCTCCGGCCAACCCTCTCCAAATAACATCCGTGCATACACCGTTCCTAAAAACATAGACAAATATAGACAACCCTAAAAGTCTATGTGATCTAGTTCTTTTTGGAACTAGCACGCAAAACGAACAGTGTTTTTTGCGAATCACGTCAGGGAATCTCGCCCTGATTCTAGAATAAAAACATCCGTTCAAGAACAGTCTCCTGACCGTTCAAGACTTTAACGTTTCCGTCACATTCCCGTACACCCATTCATTTTTTAAATGAGCATACGGCAAAGGATACTGAACAGCTCAGTACTCTAGAAAGACTGTTAGCCTCGTTGGATTTAATACAAATATAAGGTAGCGCTTGAAGTACGTGGTCTCTTTCCTCCTTACAGGTTCAGAGAAGCGTTGCTCCAAGCAGTTCAGAGTAGGATTTAATGATCAGCTTTTAACAACTCAATTTTGTCATGAAAGGAGTAGTTCTTTTTCAGATGAGTTGTAATAGATTTCCAATTGCTAAAATTTGATTTTTCTTTGTTAAAATTCTTGGGAAAGGAAAGAATTGAGTCGTATTTGGGTTGTTCTACCTTAAACCGATACCCACGTCGGGCAATCATACAAGCAGCTGCCCCATGGGGGCTTAGACCATATCGGGCCATAAACTTCATGTGGCCAATTTGGCTCGTGTAAGCTGGATAGACGGATTGAACGTAAACACCCGACTTTTTCGCTTTTGATTCTACTATACTTTTAAACGAAGCATACGCAAATCCTGACAACATCCGGGCATATTTGGCTCCCATTTCCCTTAGGCTGGTTTTCTTTTTTGCGAAATTCAGGCTTTCGATGACGATATTTTTTTGAACAAGAATGGCATAATGGACGATTTCTTGAACAGCATTACTTAATGATGCTTTGATCTGATTCTTATTTCTTGCATACATTGGAACGCTGATTTTCCACTCATTTATCGGGTTCCCAAACCGGTCAATTTCACAAATAGAGAGAAATCCAGCATTCAAATCAACCCCAATTAGTCCATTTTGGTTAGATGTCCCTACTCTGGGGTTTTCAATATCGACCGTGGCATTCACATACCATCCTTTTTCTTTCTTTATAAATCGATAACTAATCGCTTTAAAATATCTTTGCGGCTTCCCACCTTTAGTTATCCCCTGATAAGAAATTTTTGCTTGGTCGAGTTGGTCCTGGCCATATGAAAACAATACGTTTGGAAGGGTGATATATTTTCCATACTTTTCAACAAACTGATCCGCCACACGTAATCTTAAATTGTTTTCCAAATCGTACGTCGCACTCTGATTGCCAAAGGATTCATCCTTGGAACCGACTACCATAAACTGATAGCTTCGTGCATCCTGCCAGTCCTTTTTCCAGTCTTGAAAAGTTGCGTAACCATTCGCATCGAGATAAAATTGTTTATGAAAAAGCCTTTTTGAACCGAAACAAATACGGATTTTGTTGTGTTCTCGATCTTGATTTAATTGAGTGAATCGTTGTTCCATGGTGCGTAATCGTCTTTTCTTTTGATGAAGAACAAACTTTAAGTATCGATATTTTTTGAGTTGCTTAAGAAACCGGGGATGTGTCTGTTTCATTTTGAGGATCTTTTCATGAAGCTTTTCTTTCTGTTTTGTTTTTTTATCGATGAATTTCCGTAAATACTGGATCTTTCTTTCTACCTCTTCGAGCTCTACCTGCCTTTTTTCTATAAAAGAAGATACCTTCCCGTCCAGCTGTATTCGTAGGGAGTTAAACTGACGGGCGGTCAATCCATAATTTTTTGAGAATGCTTTTTTCAATGAAGCAGACGATTGTCCATGAATATGGCTTTGAACAAATAATTTCCTCTCTACCATGCCGAAAAACTTACTATATTCTTGAAGATATCTGTCTGAAGTTAGGCAGTTACTTAATTCAACGTTCCTTAGTTTTGTTTGGTAGGTTTGTAACATCGGCGATTACTCCTTTTACCTTTGTTTGGAGCAGTTCATTTTTATGACTTCGAATACCATATAACCTCCCGGAAAAACTAGCGATAATAGCCATTAAGTCATCAACCAATTCTTCTTGAACGGACTTTTCATCTGATTGTTCGTCTAAAACGTGGATGGTCACATGGTGACTCTCAAAATATCGGTGTAAATATTCATAGCCAAACCTAGTTAGTCGATCCCGATATCGAATGGCGGTCCGAAATTTTAGAATCTTCAGCCAAGGTCATTAATTTTATAAACCCTTTCGCCTGTCATTTAATCCCGAGCCAACATCTTCAATCACTATGGTGTCATCAAACCTTGTTAGGTCCATCTTTTCTTTGATTATGTCAATTTGTCTTTTCAAATCTCCTTTCTTTTTTTGGTCATGCGAGGAAACACGGCCATAAATAGCCAATACTCTTGGGGTTCCTTGTATTGCCCTCTGTCCTACTATTTTCCTTAATTCTCTTTCTGGTAATCTTCTTCGTCCATTTGGAGTACGTACTAAGCCAATTTTTCCAGTTTGATCCCATCTCTGAAGTGTTTTTATACTTACTCCTAGTAGTTCCGCAGCTTCATTCATTCGATAAAGTTATTCCATATTTCTATTATAGATTTATTTATCAGCATTTGTATATAAAAGTCCACTTATAAAGAAACTGCAGAAAACCCTTCTTCCATAAAAATGGAGGGACAGCACCTTGTCCTACCATATAACTCCAATTAGGATGAGAGATCAATCCTGTTGCCGCCCCATCGACACAGTTGTCCTTTACTTAATCATCCGTTATAATTATTTTATTAACAACATAAAATAAAAAGGACCGAACATGCGGGAACATGTTCAGTCCAGCAATAGACGGCTCCCTTTAAGGGGGACCGGCTTCTTACAGGGATAATCCACCTGAGCCGCTAACTCAAGGGTGGATTATTTTTTTCCCCACCTTAACAGGCAGTAAGATCCCCAACCTAAAAAATTCTGAGTAACCAAAGAAAATATAGGGATCAACTGCCTGTAAAGGTCCGACAAGATCTTTTCTTAGAGCTTCAGCTCTTAGAAAAGTCAGTCAGGCTCTGCGTGATAAGTGCGACTAACCATCAGTGGGGATAAGGCCCCCACTGATGGAAGTCTTCTATATGGTTAAATGACAGAATGGTTACGATTAAACTTCCAAAAGCAATCGCCATCATTAGTGATTCAAAAACTGTCATTCAGCACCACCCCCTTTCTGTTTGGGGATGTGCCGACCACCCTTGAGAAACCTATTCTATTGCTTCTTTAGTTTAGCATATTTTCCAATAAACAAGAACAAACGTTTGTGCTTTTAAAACATAGGGATGGACAGCAACCTTGTCACATCTATAAACCAAAATACATCCTTTTGTACTCCTTAAATGTTTTTTCGTCCATTCCTTTTTTCTTCTCCTGCCCATCTTCCCATTCGGTAAAAGAGTCTGTAGTTAAGGTCATGTTCCCTTTACTCGTTAACTTGGTGATCAACGGCCTCTTATTAAAAGCTGATTCAGGATGTTCTTTAATGATGGTCTGTATTTCTTCTAACTCCTCAACACTCTTAACGTGGTCCATCGAGTCAAAAACATAACCGATTTTCCAATCTTGGTCCTTATGGTTTAGCTTTATATGTACTAGATAATCACCATGTTCATTTTTCACAGGCTCAACGCGAAAATCACCAGTAGCCGAGGAAACTGTTTCCCCGGATAAAGGAACCGGTTTTAAGGGTAGGTTTCCGCCAAAGCCTGTATCCACAAGAAAGAACTTCCCATTATGTTGAACCAAATTCGCAACATGCGTTTTCCCGGTCTTACTCCATTCTTGTTTCATTTGGTTGAAGACAACACCACGTACTAATGACGTGTCAAAGCCGTTTTCTTGTAAAAATAGATAGAGAATGTAGTTGAGTTCATAACAAAGACCGCCCTCATTCTGGAGCAGAATTTTATCCATGACAATTTCATTACTAAGTCCCCTCGTGCGATTTTCCATAATACACAGATTCTCAAACGGAATCTTCTCCGCAGTTCTGACTAAAAGCTCATCTAACTTTTCAAACGTTAGCTCTTCTTCTGGAAACCCAATCCGTTTGCGGAACAATACGTTCAAATCACTCATTCAGCAACCCCCTAGTTCCTTTTTCTTTTCATTATATACCGTTGAAGGCTACGAAACGCTAATTATTATATAGTGAGCAAGTTCTGATAAAAAGGATCAGTCCCAGCAGGACTTTGCCTTAGTGGCTATGGACGAGTAGATGATCAGTATAGAACGAAATACATGGGACGAGCTTAAGACTTCCATTGTGAATTTAGCACATAGTGTTGGTAGAACAGTAGAATCCATGGTGGACACCGTTCGTACGTAACAAGTCCGCCTTCCAAATGAAAGGCGGACTTTCTGCATTCATCCTATTATCCGACTAAGAAAATGGTCCAAAAACCGATCGCTTTCGATTTGCGTACAGACGCGAATCTTTGGCTCACCTTCAAGGTGACCGATGGTTCTTCCTACCTCTTTTCCATCTGTAGTAACCTTGACGTTAAATATTTCCGTCGACACAAAACTCGAATCGATGGCAACCCCTACTGCGAGCGGGTCATGAAGGGCACAGCCACCAATCCCTGGATACGTAGATTCGTAAAAGTTTATGTAAAACTCGGTCATGTCTGCAAGAAAATGAGCCTTTTCTTTTCCAGTAGCACGCCATTCATCTAGCTTCGATTTTGGCAATAAAGTCTGCATGGTAACATCCAGTCCCACAAGGGTGACCTGCAAACCTGAAGAGAAAACAACCTCCGCTGCATCGGGATCAGCAAGGATGTTTGCTTCCGCAAAGGCACTCGCATTGCCTGGCACTTTTACAGCCCCCCCCATAATCACAGCCTCTTTAACAAGCGGGATGATTTCCGGTGCTCTTTTTATCGCCAATGCAAGGTTTGTCAGTGGACCAACGGCAATGATTGTTATCTCATATGGACGTTTTTTCACCTGCTCGATGATAAACTCTGGTCCAAATTGACTTTCTGCTTGAGCAAGTGGATCTTCCTTTAGTGTATTTCCTAACCCGTCCTCCCCATGGACATGTTTGGACCAGCCTTTTGTTTGCCTTCCACTTAATGTTTGATTAGCTCCTGCGTAAACAGGAATCTTCTTTCCTACCTTTTCTAAAACCGCCAGTGTATTGCGCGTCGCCTCTTCTACCGGTACATTACCGAAACAGGTCGTAAAACCAAGCAACTCCAGTTCTGGTGAGTTTAAAGCGTAAGACATCGCCAAGGCATCATCGATTCCCGTATCTACATCGAATATAATCGGTTTCAAATTTACTCCCCCATCCAAGTATGATGTTTTTAGAATCCATTTATAGTAGAAGCCTATTTAGAACTGATTCAATAAAGGCTCCAAATCCATATTCATGCTTCCGATTATGATAATCATTCAATCCCACGTATGAAGTCATTTAATCCAGCTTCTTTATAGGCTTAGTATTTTTTAAGAGATCCAAACATGAGATTCCAAAACCCTTCTACATCAAGTTCCATTCCGAACTTGGCATTCTTTTCTCTGCCTGTTACCCCATGCAGATCAACTAATGTCGTCCCGGCCGTAAATTCACCTTTTGTTTCGACTACAATATTGACCTCTTTCATTTTAAACAATTCAGGTGCCACACAATAGGCGACCGTCAATACATCGTGTACGGGTCCCCCATCTAGCTCAAACATTTCTTTGTTGGTTGCAACAAAAAACTCTAATAGCTCTCCCACTATTTTAGCAACCTTGTTGTCTATTTGATTCACCTGATCTATCACTGCTTGTGTGGCCATGGCTTGATGGGTGATATCCAGTCCCATCACAGTAATTGGTATGCGGCTGTCAAAGACTTTTTTTGCCGCTTCCGGGTCGGCCCAAATATTGAACTCCGCCGTAGGTGTCCAGTTTCCGAATGTCCCGCCGCCCATCAACACAATCTCTTCAATATTATCCTTGATTTCTGGTGCTTTTGCTAATGCTAAAGCCACGTTTGTTAATGGTCCTGTCGGAAGGATGGTAACAGGCTCTTCTGACTCTTTTACAAGCCTGATTATCGTATCAGCGCCATGTTCACCGCTCCAGCTGCGGGAAGGTTCAGGCAGTTCAGGCCCATCCAAACCTGTATCTCCATGAATGCCAGGTGCATTTTCCCGTACCCGAACAAGCGGCCCACTTGCCCCTTTAGAAACAATCACATCAGTTAAGGAAACCAGATCACAAATTTTCAGTGCATTTATGGTTGTTTTTTCGATTTCCGCATTTCCAGAAACCGTCGTAATGCCCAAGATCTCTAACTCCGGACGTGCAGCAGCTAATATAATCGCAATCGCATCATCATGACCAGGATCACAATCCATGATTATTCTTCTTTTATTCATCTCTTTCACCTCTAAATTGATGTAATTTTAATTATAATATAATCGCGGGACAGTGGGACAGGCACCTTGTCGCAACATATATTCAAATTAATACAGATGATCTGCCCCTGTTGGTAGAACAATGGCGAACAGTGCTTAGTCACTGTTCGCCAGTTTTCATCTCTTCAGAATCAACTACTTCCGACAGACCCAGACAGGTCGGCTATTTTTTTCAGAAAGAAAAAGGAAATGACAAGTCACAGTGACTTGTCACAACTTGGCACAATTTTAGTACTTCTTATTACAGTGTACACTTTCACAAACCTTCATCTTTTAGTTGAACAGTAATTATTTTTATTTATAAAAAATAACCATATCTAATTTTTATATCTGGTCATTGATTTTATGTAAAAGTTATTTAGCTTTCACCTGGAAAAAGGATTGCTAAGATAACAACATCATTCTCAATCACTTTATAATAAACTCTAAACCTCTTTATAACGACCCTTGTAATCCCTTTGTATATGCCGAATTCTTCAGTGTACGTTTTTCCAATTATTCGATTCTTTAATAGATCTTCGGTTTCGATGATGAAATTTGAGATAAAGTCGAGAGTCTCTTCAGGAGTAAACCTTTCACTCCTAAACTGAAGTAGTTTCTCTCTAACAGCAGGTGGCCAACTAACATGTCGGTCATACATTACATAAAGTCCTTCTTGGACAAAGAATTTAAAAATTCTGAGGTAGTCATGGCACGCTTATTTTCATACTGCTCTTGACTTTCTTTTAACATCCGTTTAAGTTCAGGGTTTTCTTCAGCTTCAAACTGTATGGATTTTTCATCTTCTTCCTGTAAAACAAGTGTAAATTTTCCTTTGCCAGGAATAGAAAACTGGAATACAGAGTTATCACTATTCATCTTCGAAATATAGTTCATAAGCTCTTCTGAAGATTGAATTTTTCCCATCCTAATAATCACCACCATTGATTTCCTGTTTTTATATTATCATATCCAAGGGTCATGTAACGAATCAAAATACTTATTGTGGTAATTTGGTTAGTTGGAGCAATCGATATAAATGGCTATATATAGAAACAAGTTGGAATTAGCTTATGAATAGCGCAGGCACGCCCTGAAGAGAAATCTTGTTTTACCTACGTGGTCCCTTGACAAGTCACAGTGACTTGTCACAATGCTAGTCTGTACAATCGTTACATCTGCCGCTCTTCATTCAAATGATTTATGCTGCATATCCGTATAAAAACGAGGTTTGTAGTCAGTAAAATAATTGGAAACAAGTTCTGGAACGGATCTTGATAAAACATTGTGTTCTTCCAATTCTTCTTTCGTATGATTCAACCAATAAAAGTGTAAATGATCTTCTTTGGAATAAGGTGTTGGATAAATCTTGCCTAACTCATCTTCTTTCATTTCAACCTCAAAGACATGTGAGATGCTGTGAAACACCTTCCCATGTTCCTCATAACTATCTTCCATTACTCCTACAAATCCCTTGATGGTTATCTCCTGAATTCCTAATTCCTCATATAACTCACGTTTAAGTGTATGTTCACAAGTCTCACCGAGTTCAACACCACCCCCAGGTAAAAATGAGTGTGCACCTTTAAGTTGTGCTATTAAAATTTCCCCTTGATATGGAATGACTGCTCTAGCAACATGTCGATAAATGATTTCCATTAGTACTCCCCCTCTTTGCTTTTAACGAACTTATAGCGAGAAGTCCCTTTCAAAATTTCAAATTAGTGGAGATAGGTCTTACAGACAAAGCATTCAATCTAAAGGAATATAATTTACCTAAGATTGTTCGCCAACTTGAGCGAGCTATTTTTTTGAAGGTGAATGGAAATTTTATGTTAAAATATTATTATAAGGATTGTGAACGAACGTGCAGGTTAGTTGAATAAATAAAGTTAAAATAGGTTTCTTATTGAATTAACGGGCTTTTGTAGAATAAGACAATACAAACAAACAAAAACGCTTGGATAATAAAATCATATTTAAGTAGTTTTTAATAGTACAACATTACCAAAATTTAAATGGGGGTTTATATGCAAAGAATTGACATCATAGAAAGTACTCAAATATTTATTTTAATCACAGGAGCTATTTATCTATTAATAGTAGGATTGACTGAAATAGTCCTTTCCGGACATTTACTTATGTTGATGATTACCTTAATGACTTTCTTTAGGGGGGTAGAAGCCTACAAGAAAGGGAAAATAATAATCAGTAGAATTATAATTATTATTAGTTTTATTTTTTTGAGCCTTCTTCTCTTTATTACATTTTTTTGAGCCTTCTTCCCTTTTTGTATGTTCCAACTACTGAATAGATTACACTAAAGTAACGGCTATAGTTGAATAAGACAATCTTAAAAGCAGAACGCTTGGATTATAATATCCAAGCGTTTTTTTGTATGCTATTTATACTGTTGTTTATTGTGGTAATTCTATTTCGTTTTGGTGTAATAATAAAGCTGTTTTTTACATTTTCTCCACAGTATCGGAACTACTTAGTCTACAACCCAATCCCTTTTTATATTTGCCCTATTGTCCCTTTGACATTGTTCGTTTCAAACCGTTTATAATGAACCATTGACACGATCCCAAGAATCGGTCCAATTGCTAAACAGGCGAAGACCCATTCCCAACCAACTACTCTCTGAATAATTGGAATTAGATTGATAGAAAAGATCGTGATGAGGAACCCAATGCACATTTGAAAAGTAAGCGCTGTTCCTACATACTCAACGTCTGCTACTTCTGAAACTGCGGCAGAAAACTGGGCAGAATCTGAGATAACAGACATTCCCCAAATAATTGATAGGATGAGAGTTAACCAGATCGATTGCCCAAATGTGAAACCGATTAAGATACAGCAAATTGCACTGATCAACATTGAAATGATTGTTAAATTGGCTCTTCCAATTCTATCAGAGACTAAGCCACCTACGACACAGCCAATTCCCCCTGCAATTCCGATGGTTATAAAAGAGGCTAAGGCAATGAACCAAGGAGAAATGCCTGGTGCATAGCTTGTAAAACTAACGGTCAAAAAAATTGGAATCCAAGTCCACATCGCATACAATTCCCACATATGCCCAAAGTAGCCATAGTTCGCAAGCATCACTGGTTTATTCGATACGACCTTTTTGATTAGTTTTAAGGAAAAAGGTAATTTCTTTGTCTCTACTGGAGCATCTTCTAAAAGCCAATTAACAATGAGCGCTGCAAACAGTGCCAATAGTGAACTACAAATAATTACTAATCGCCAATTTAAAGACGATGTGAACATTACAATAAAATGTGGCAAAGAGGACCCAAGAGTTAACGAGGCTATTAAGATTCCGATCGCAAGGCCACGTTTTTTGGGAAACCATTGGGATAAAATTTTCACAGCGGTCGGATATACACCTGCGAGTGAAACACCCGTTAAAATCCTAAGGAGGATTCCGAAAAAAGCATGATCGACTAGGATAAGAGAGACGTTCAATAGTGCCCCTAGAAACGCTGAAAGTGCAAGAACCTTCCGGGGGTTATAACGGTCGGCGATCCCGAAATAAGAACTAACTAATGCACCTATCACAAAACCAATGGGGACTGAAGCAGACAACCATGCTTCTGAGTTGGAGCTCAGATTCCATACTTGAATAAGTTCGGGCGCGATAACCGAAGCACTAAACCACAAGCTTAATGCGCATAATTCAGCTAACCCAATCCATGCTAACGCTTTCCAGGACCCTTGAATCATCCTATCTCCCCTTCTTAATAAACCATAATATTATAATTATACTTAATCTCTAATCAATAATATTCTCGTTTCTGCTGTACTATAGCCACTATAGTTAACCTAACAGAGTAATAAGTTGGTTCTTTCTAGTAGTTTTCTTATAAATTAACAAGAACTTTACAAAAAGAGAACATTCAATTTACTTTATTTTCATGCTCCCTTACCTACTTCATGGTTCATTTATCCTGATTTTCATTTCGAAACTTAATTAATTCCTACTTTCCTCAATGAAATAAAGAATTCCATCTCCCTTTTCCTTAAAAAATCCACCTTTATACCTATTTTAAATATTCACACTATTTTTACAGTCCCTTAACTCGTAATTAAACTTCATCCTTTAACTTAGTAAACAGATGAACCACATATGTTTTTAACATCCTAGTAAACAATTAAATTTTAGGAGGCAGACAAATGGAAAAGAACGGTTTGAACAGAAGAGATTTTTTAAAGGTTGGTGGAATGAGTACCCTTGCATTGACTTTAGGCACGACAGGTCTTTTATCTGTAGATGGACAAACTACAGCTTCTGCAGCTGGGAGAGCCAATAATCCAACGAGCGGCTTTGGTGGATATGGTCCTTTAGTTCCGGATCCGGATGGAATTCTTGATCTTCCAAGAGGCTTCCATTACAAAATCATTTCTAGAGAAGGCGAACGGATGACAGACGGAAGCAAAATCCCTGGAATGTTTGATGGAATGGCGGCTTTTGAAGGACCGAACAATACAACGGTTCTTGTGCGTAATCACGAGATATCTGGTGGTCCAGCCTTTGGAAAAAATCCTTTTGATGCAAATGCTGGTGGCGGTACATCTGCTCTAGTTGTAGGTTCAAATCGAGAGGTAATGAAAGAATATGTCACCTCTTCAGGGACGATCCGGAATTGTGCTGGTGGAGCAACACCTTGGGGCACTTGGCTCACTTGTGAAGAAAACCGTTCTGAGGGACACGGATATGTATTTGAAGTCGATCCACAGCAACCAGAAAACGAATTGTCCAGAACACCGATTAAGGAAATGGGACGTTTCTCTCACGAAGCTTGTGCCATTGATCCTTCAACAGGATTTGTCTATTTAACTGAAGATTCGAACCCAAGCTACCTTTACCGTTTTATTCCAAATGATATCAGCCAAAAACCAGGTTCGTTACAAAAAGGCGGTACCCTTTATGCGGCGGCGATTGAAGCGGCAACTGACCCAGCTGCAAGCAACTTTAAAACAGGACAAACATTTAAGATTGTTTGGAAGAAAGTCAATCCGCATTGGTGCCGTGAAGAAGCGAATGAACAAAACTGCATTAAGTTCTCAAGACTAGAAGGAGCGTTCTTCCAGGAGGGGGTTTTCTGGTTCGATGATACTTCTGCTGGGGAGAAAAAACTTGGACGCGTTTATCGCTATGTTCCTCACACCAATACACTGGAGCTATTCTATGAAGGAAATGATGCACAACAAATGGAATATCCGGATAATATTTGCTGTACTCCTTGGGGCGACCTTTGGTTTGTAGAAGATGGTGCTGGCCAGGATCGGATTATGGGGATTACCCCTGAAGGAAAGGTCTATCCTTTTGCCGCCAACGCTTTAAATAATAATGAGTTTGCAGGCCCAACCTTCTCACCAGATGGAAAAACGCTTTTTGTCAATATCCAAACTCCAGGCATCACCTTTGCCATTTGGGGACCGTTCGAGCGTAGAAACGCCGCGCGCGCAAGAGAAATGTCTTTTGCTGCTCCTACAAATCTTGTACCACAAGTTTCAGAAAAAGTGGCTAAGGTTGCCAAGGAGCAGGGTATGTCCATTCTCGAAGCGGCAGCCTTTGAGCGCCACGGAATTAACTTATAAAACTCTCACCTATAAGGAGGTTTAAACATGCTACAAAACATCGGAATTCCTGGATTAATTCTCTTATTGGTCCTGGCTCTCATTATCTTCGGCCCTTCAAAACTGCCTGAAGTAGGTAGAGCCTTCGGAACAACCTTAAAGGAATTTAAAAAAGCAACCCGTGAATTAGTAAGTGGTGACGATACCCCAGCAAAACCGGAAGAAAAAACAACACTACATACAGTTGATCAACATAACAAAAAAACAGGAAGCTAATGGAGAGAGAGATGTAGGTAATCCTATTGCGCCTACATCTCTCTTTTTTATGAAAGGAGGTTACCTAAATGGAAAAAGATGCAATGCAACTCACGGATCATTTAGCGGAATTACGTAAACGGATAATGATTACACTACTGATTTTTATCCTAGCTGTCATTGGATCTCTCGTGTTTGTCGAGGACCTTTATCATTATTTAGTTAGGGATTTAGATGGGAAATTAGCTTTGCTCGGTCCTGGGGATATTTTATGGGTTTATATGGTCATTGCCACTGTTTTTGCCGTTGCTTTTACAATTCCTGTAGCTGCCTATCAAGTCTGGAAGTTCATAAAACCAGCGCTATCTAAGGAAGAACAACGAGCCACCTTACTGTTTATTCCAGGTTTATCGATTCTATTTATTCTAGGGATATCGTTTGGGTATTTTGTTCTATTTCCATTAGTTCTCTCTTTTTTATTAGAGATCGCTGGAAACCAATTTGAAACATTCTTCACAGCAGAAAAGTATTTTCAATTCATGCTTCATCTAACTCTTCCTTTTGGTTTTTTATTTGAAATGCCTGCGGTCATCATGTTCCTTACCAGGCTAGGAATTGTCAGCCCAGAAAAGCTAGTAAAAGGAAGAAAGATTGCTTATTTTTTGCTCGTTGCCATCTCTGTATTCATCACACCACCTGACCTGATCTCCGATGTTTTAGTTATTATTCCTTTATTTATTTTGTATGAAGTAAGTATTTCACTTAGCAAAATCGTCTATAAAAAACGAGTTTCTACCGAAGCTTCTGTAGCATAAGAAGGAGGAATTTGAATGGTGGCGTGATACATGAAGTTTTTGTTGCGTAGTTTTTGTAGAAAAGGCGGCTACTTTATAAGTAACGTTTTAATACAAAAATTGAATTAGCACACCATTAGCAGTCCTATTCGCAACTGAATTAGACTGCTTCTTTTATATATGAGGTTAATGAAATAAACGGGAAATGCGCCCTGAATTTTGAACCCCTTTTAACATGGGTGTCATAGGGTTTTGTTGGCATGAAAATTCGCATGCTATTGGTTAGACCAATTGGTGTGCTACAAATGATTTTAACTAGCAAGGGGTGCGTGTTATGTCTGAAAGGCAGATAACAAAGCAGACATTCTTTCTTATCCTTAATTGAGTAACTTCTGATTGTTTAAATAAGGGGAGTTTTTCCCCCTAAGGCAAAGCAAAAAGGTCCATTTTCATGTTTTTCTAGTAAATAGCGGGAATCTTTCCCTCTATTTAATCTATTTTTCGTGCTATTTCCTTAATAAGAGGAATTTCTCCCCTTATTTTAGTGGCTAATTCACTTGAATTTATTGAAAATCCTAAATTCACTAACCGGCGCTTATCTGGGATAAAAAAAGCTTGGAACATAGATGTCTCCAAGCTTTTTTCTTTTCTGATTTACTTACCAATTGCTTTTTATTTTGGTGCGAATTACTTTATAAATGCAAGGTTCATTCATATTTTGTACTTCAGAACAGAACCCGTTCCTTTATAAGTGATCGCCTTTAAAATTGCACAATAGGCTGGCAGAATTACAGATTCATGATTAAAGATTCTATGGGATCCCCCGGAGATTAGGAAACTTTTGCAGAAGGCACTCTTCCTGTTTCAACCTCTTTCGTAGAGTTCAAGATAATGACTCCACCGATAATCATTAGTAATCCAATGCTCTTCAAAGTGGTTACCGCTTCACCCCATAGGACCACACCTAATAAAGCTGTCAAAACGGTGCCTCCCGCAGCCCAAATGGCATAAGCTAAACTCAATGGAAGCGTTCTTAAACATAAAGATAAAAAGTAAAAAGAAATCGCATAACCAAACATTAAACCTAAAGTCGGATATAAATTTGTAAATCCTTCTGACAATTTAAGCATGGTTGTGGCGAAAACCTCTGTAATGATTGATATTGTCAAATAAATAACGCCCTTCATACATCATCCTCTTTCTACAGGGTTAATGGCCTCCATTTACGTTCAATAGAATGACACCACTTAAAATAAAAATAAACCCAGTTAACTTTTTTCTATTAAACTTCTCTTTGTACACAATCATACCGACCAATGCAGTTAGGGCTGTTGCTACTCCTGCCCAAATGGCATAAGCAATTCCAATTGGTATCGTTTTTAATGAAATAGATAAGAGATAAAAGGATACCCCGTATCCAACTATTACGGCTAGAGTGGGTAAAAGATTTTTAAAGCCATTAGCGACTTTAAGCATAGAAGTTGCAAACACTTCGCTTACAATGGATACAGCCAATAGTAAATAAGCACTCAAAGGACATTCCTCACTTTTTATAGATTTGTGATTAGTAAATTTTTAAACTATAATTCACTCATGATAAGAAGATTCTACTGTTATTTTTAATTAAGTCAATTGACTTAAAAACATTGTAATACAACTGACTTATTAAATCAAGGGAGTTTTAATATTGCCAAAGAAAATAGATCATGCTCAAAGAAAAGATCATATTATAGAAGCAATGTTTCGGATCATTCATCATTCAGGTTTCGAAAAAGCTACGTTACGTGAGATTGCCAAAGAAGCAGATTTATCTTTAGGTTCTGTCCAATATTTTTTTCCAAAACAAAAAGACATCTATATGTTTGCAATGGATGTCATCTATCAAAGATTTGAGGAAAGAATGCAAAAGGTCATAGAGGTAAATCAGGAGGTATTTGAACACGCCGTACGGATGATCAAGCAGATTGTTCAAGCCAATACAGAAGAAGAACGAATGGAAAATGATATCTGGATGAAGTTTTCCATCATGGCAACAATGAACCCAGAATACCATGCGACAAAAGATCGATTTCGAGAAGTAAACCTTAATTTTGCCAAAGATGTCTTGATGTTACTACATAAAAATGAGTACATTCATGCTCCGATTGATATCGAGAAAAGCGCCAATACATTAACGATCTTCATCCACGGCTTAGTGTTTGAATCTGTCATTTATCCCAATTTATACAACGATACTGAGATAGAGAAAGAAATCAGAGAATATTTACGAATGGTCTGTGACAATTAATTAGGCATAGTTGGCATCAATTCAAATGGTAATGATGCCCCTATTGGTCTTAATAAGATAAGAGCAATAAGGGTTTATTTGATTTGGTGTTTTACTGAAGCATCTAGTTACTAGTAGAAATTTACAACGTAAATACTTTTAAAATAAAAAAAGCCTAATCCCTGCTTATTTTTAACGAGGAATTAGACTAATGATTTTCAAAATAGTTCTAGTTTCTATTGCATAGTATGGTTGTACGGTGCAACAAAAGATCCTGTATTGATTGCAAGCTATTGTTAAACTAAAGCCACCGTTAATTTAAGTACACTATTTAAGAACCAAAAAGGACTGCTTATAGCAGCCCATCTAGTCTAGATTTATTTGCTATTTTATTAACTCTTGTACTTTAGTTCGAACACTATTCAATACTTCTGTGTTCACTTTTCCAAATCTTTTTCTGATGATTCTTTTTGAAAGTGTATAAACTTTGTCTGCTCTCACTGCTGATGTAACTTTAAGAGTACCTTCGTCTAAGTCTTTTTCTTTAATCATGACTGATTAATCAAGGTCTTTTAATTGTGATGTAATAGCGACAACCAGAATATCATCAGTCATTTGGTTATAATCATCATTTGAAATAATGAGAGCAGGACTTTGTTTTCTATTCGTTAAATCACTGAACGGAACTGGAATTAAAATATATCACCTTGTTTATGCATCATTCCAAACCTCATCATCTATATCATTTTCCCAAAAATCTATGCTACTTTCACTCGCTTTTGTTAAATCTTGAGATAAACTTTTTTCTTTTTTCGCTTTTAAATATTCAGCAAAGTCTAAGATTTTATCGACTTCTTGCTCTGGAATTTCATCAATAATTTTAAGTAATCGTTCCTTAGCAGTATTCATGATGTTCATCACCTCTTTCATGAATATTTTATCTAATTATACCATCTGGGATTACTTCATACTATTTGTGTTTAATAAAGCTGCTTCGTAAACACAATAAACAATAGAGACTGCCATCGTATACTCCTTTTACCGCTCTTGCACCCGTTACTTTAGTTGCAAATCTGCACAATCTTTTATATTTAGGCAGTCTTAATCGTTTTACCGTCACTTGTCATACTGAAAAAATTGAGAATTAGTATATAAAACGGAAAGACTATCAATCCTCCAATCGCTAAAAGACCAGTAACAGGATTAGGGCCGTCACCGCCATAAGTTATCGGAAATAAGGATGCGAATAAATAAATAAAAAGAACAAAATAGGGTGCCCACAAGATGCCTGTCCAAAAGTTTGCCTTTCGCTCACCCAACCATTTTTTTGTTAAGAAAACGAGTAATATTGTACCACCTATAATTTCAATGATTAACGTTACACCAGTCAAAATATTAACTGTACCAATTTCCCAATTTGTTATTCTGCTAATTCTATACACATTTAACATAAGTTCAAGTGGAATAAATAACATAAGAGCGTATAGGATACTAACAACATTTAATTTCAAGAAATATTTCATTAAATAAGCCCCCAGTAAATAATTATCTCTTGCTCCACTCTTCTGCTTCGTTACTTCACTAAGGAAAAGTATTAAAACAATTTTCGGTATAAAAGCAGAGTATTAAATTTCTCCTAAGAATTTCATAGTTTTTTTCGCATTCCATTTTCTTTCAGATATATTTTCCAAAAACCCACAAAACATATTGCCCCAATTATTTTTACTATAATATTACCTAATATAGAGTTATCAACGGTAATACCCATAAAAAGACCTCCCATAAGTAATAGAAAAAAGCTAAATAAAATTCTCATCATTTCTCCAATCTTTATTTACATTATTAAACGATTTATATAAATGTTCTATAATAGAAAGAATTAATCCTTCTTGAACAATCCTGCTCCGTTAGTTTAAGTGAAAAACTTCACAATTTTAAATTGTTGTTACTCAGTAATGGTCTATTAAGAAGGACCAAATGGGGTCAAGATCCCGCTGAAGTAACGCTTTACTCCACCGGGGGACTGACCCCAAAATTCAAAATTCAAAATTGTATGCATTTTCTATTAGAGCTTGGGTGAGAATTACTCTTCCTTCCCCCTATTCAACAAAGCATTTACCTCGGGTCTTTCGCGTGGTGTAATATTCATAATGAAATAGCCAATAATGAGCACCAATATCACAAGTGAATAGACTAGCGTGTCTATGGGTTGATCATAGTCAACAATGATTAATCTTACCATTGCCGTAATACCAATATACAAAAAGTATCTTAATGGAAAATGGTAATCCTCTTTGAAGTATTTTACGATCATTGCAATAAATTCAAAGTATAGGAAAAAGATAAGAATTCTTGCTAGAAATTCCTTATAATCATTAACACCAGCTGTCCATAATATGTTAGAGAAAGCGAATAACTCTTGGACTAATAAAAATGAGAGAATTCCCGCTAAGAAGAGAAGAGACACATTCAAAATGATTTGAAAAAACTTGGGAGCCACTTTTAATACGTATTCGAACTTTCTTCTCATTTTAAAACCCCTTTTCTTTCTTTTTAATCAAAAACACAGCCTTTAAACGAGATTCATTCTCCAAATAATCCCATAAAATCCGTGGTTATTATCCAGCTTACTAAGGAACCAATCACAGGATTTAAAAGACAATATGTTCCATTTTAGACTTCATTTATATTATTAACCTTACTTTTATTATCTTTCAAAAATAAACATCATAAAAGTACGATCATTATTGATAAAAGAAAAAAATGGGTCGATACTCTTAGTAAATAATTCATTCCTTTCTGAAAGCTAGTTATATTATAAAACAGAAAGAAAAAATTCTCATAAATAGCTACTACGCAGGAGGACTTAGGGATCGTTCGCTGTCACAAATCACATATATATATAAATTCCTTACCATTCTCACTCTGTAACAGTTCGAAAACGACAACCGTAATAAAGGCGCTTACTAATTAGTTGGCGGCTTTTCTCTCATATAGCAACTTAGGGCTTCAATCTTTGACTCGTTTCAAGTGACGGAATTTGGAAGGAAAATGGGGTCAGATTCCACTGAAGTAACCCTTTACTCCACCGGGGGACTGACCCCCAAAATTCCCGACTAACCATCAGTGGGGGATAAGGGCCCCCACTGATGGAAGTCTTCTATATGGTTAAATGACAGGATGGCTACAATCAGACTTTCAAAAGCGATTGCCATCATTAGTAAAATAGCCATACACAGGACACTTATCTAATTCCAACTGTAACAGTTTTTTCTCTCGTGACCCTTGTGAGAAGGGTTCTCCCTCCTTGTCCAAGGATTTCATCTGCCGCTCTCAAGATTACTTTTATTTCTTCATCAGATAACCGATCCTGATTCTTCAAAATGGCAAACCCTCCAAATCCACTGAAATGATAGACTCTTTCTCTAACTTTTTCCTCTCAGCTTTCCATTTGTTTGGAGTGGCTTTTACAGATAAGACTTTCCCAAACTTTTCCTCATACAAACCACGAACCCACCATTTTACTGGCGCTTTCCATTTTTGATCAGGTGTAGGGATGTTTTTCAATAGACTCCTAGGCGTCAATCCCAATTCCTTCGCCATTTGAAGATCAGCTTCGTTTAGCTGACATCGCTTTTTCGCATCTTTCCAAGCTTCCTGATTTTTCTTGTTCCCCACTAATACATCCTCCCGTTGTCCTGTCTTGCTATGATTTTAGATTCTAGCAAACTTCACACATGAATTCTACATAAAAAGGGACTGGGTTTATCGTACCCAAATCCCTTTAAAACTTGTTTAATACATAGAGATAGAATTAGTATTGATGGGTCCGTACCTTGTAACTCCCTAAACCTTAGAGTAATTTATGTCCAAATAGAATTGCCGAGCATGTTTAGCCAGTTCTCTACTAATCACTTTGTTACAACACGTATTTAGTCCGACCTACGTAATAAAATCAAAATCCCCAGTCGTCGTCCCCTTGCCTCCAAACCTCCACAAGCCCACTTTTTGCCCCCGTGCCTCGCGGGCAAATTGCCGAAAATAAGGGCTGAATTTTACATCTGGCGGAAAAGTGGAGGGTTCGGCGTAGCCTTTCAAGATTAGTTCAGCGTTAAACATTTTCAAGCGAATTTCATTTTCAGAATAGTTATCTGGTTGTTCTACCCAGACAATCCGGAGCAATCTTCCATATCGGTCTCGTTCAGACAGGTCTTTTTGTAACCAGACGGTTCTTCCAGCTAGCTGTTCTTGGGTATAGTTTCGTGCTTCTTTTCCGTACACTTCGTTTTTATAAGTAGACTCTGGGGTGTTAATTCCAATTAAGCGCACCCTTTGACGGTTGGTTAGTTCAATCGTGTCGCCATCGATTGCCCGCTGGACGATTGCAGCTTGAAAAGAAGAGAACTCCGTAGGACTTTGCACCACAGGCTGGTCTTTATCCTGATTCCTAGATTGAGCGGAATACTCTAAATGATCCGGCGTTATTTCTGGAGGATCATTAGGATGTGTGAGAAGAGCACTTTTAGTTGACATAATAATATTATCATATCCTCTGAATGTCGTGTTTAGGTAAAGCTAGTACCTCTCAAAATGACCTGCTATTGCAGGGAACTTCTCAAATTCACTTTTTAGCGCCCGAAATGTGATGACTTCCTTGCCCCTGCTCATCTCGTAGTCTAGTGAAAGCTCGTGACAATTTAAAGGACGCTGACGAAACGTATAGGTGTAATAGTCAACCGCTGCTTGCCGGCTTGCCGCAAAGATGAAAATGAATGTTTTATCATTCTTTTTTAACGAGTACACATTGATTTTCTGAAATCCTAACGCATTCTGACGAATCATTTCTGTTACTTTCTGCATGTCCGCCCTTTCAAAGTCGAGGACCGATAGTGAATCCTCCAAACTAACCTTCCGTTCTGTGATTAAGTGATGGATCAAATGTGCCAACGCCGATTCCTCGTACATGACCGCGTCAAGGTATACATCCTTCACCAACATGTGTCCGGCTCCACCTCTGCTAGCATGTTTGCTTGTACTCTCTGTACATAAGGGAATCATCATCATGATTCCGTTAAGATGAAACCTTCGTTTCATTACTTTCAGGCAAATCCTCAATCTTACCTGTACATTCGTTATATTTCGCCATAACTGTCCCGACTGGACCGTTGCGGTTTTTGCACACAATCAACTCTAGCATCGGGTTTCCTTCACTCTGGTCGTAATATTTTTCACGATAAAGGAAAACAATCAGATCGGCATCCTGCTCCACGCTTCCGGATTCACGAATATCGGACATCATCGGTCGTTTATTCATTCGACTTTCAACATTACGGTTGAGCTGTGCTAAACACACGACTGGGCAAGAAAACTCTTTAGCCATTGCTTTTAGGCTTTTTGAAATTTCTGTCACCTGCATATGAGAGTTTCCAGCATCCTTGTGACTTGTCCCAATTAAGGTCAAATAGTCGATAAAAATAATCGGTTTCTTCATTGGAAATTGGTGAATCATCTTACGGGTTTTCGCTCTCATTTCCGCAACGGTTTGGCTTGCGCCATCAAAAATTTGAATAGTGGTCTTATTCAGACTTCCTATAATACTTGGCCATCGATCCTTCTGACTTTGACTTAATAGCAGCTTCGGGTTCCGCATTTTCACCCGATTGAAGCCTCCTGTAGAAGCAATTAGTCTCGAGGTGATCGATTTCTCAGGCATTTCTAAGGAAAAGAGCAACGGAAGGTAGCCTGCCCATCCTGCAGCCTTTGCAAAATGAAGCATGACATCCGTTTTCCCCATCGAAGGCCGTGCCGCAAGAATGGTCACTTCACCATCCTGAAAGCCACTCGTCATGACATCAAGCTGTTTTATGCCTGTTGTCGCACTTATAGATAACTCAACCTCCTGCCACGGGGCCTCATACACGTCTGCTAAAGCCTGGGTGATGGACTTATGGTCCTCTAACCTGACTTCGTTAATTTTATCTAGCTTAGAAATTACTTGGCTAATTTCCCAATCATGGCTAGCTGCAAGAGTTAAGATATTTTTCTTTTCACGTTCCTTCCATGCTTCGAGGACCAATTTCTCGATTTCGTGAAATTTCTCAACATCCGCATGAGCTTGTAGTTCATTTAGATAGGACATTCCTCCAAAGGCATCAAGGTTGTTCTTAAACGACATCGTAATTAAAAAATCGTTCCCCTTGCCTGAAATATTAAACTCAATCATCTGTTGCATGATTTCTCGGTTACGTGTTTCCGCTAAATGCTGTGGTCGGATAACCGTATCTTGGATCAAATAACTTGCCTTCATCAAGCACCCTAAGAAGGCCTTTTCTCCCATCATCCTTCCTCATCCTCCCCAGCACAGAGATCCAATTTAAATAGACTCGGGATCGATCTTCCTGTACTCTCACATGACTGTTTCCGTTTTTTCGGTAGTCGTTCTGTAAAAGCAAGCTGTGCTGCGTGAACTTCATTTACGGTCTGATATCCTTTACCGGCCCAATCACGAAGGATGGCTTCGATATACTTCCAGTTTCTTGATCCATTTTCCACCGCTTGTTTCATCGCCTCGATGACGAGTTCCTCCGACAAGTCCTCACACCATCTCAGAATTTTTTCCGAGATATAAGCACCAATCGTGCCGAACCCATTTTGTTCGAAAAACCGGAATGGATTCTCTCCGTCAGTGCGCATTTCTTTTACTTCTTCTTTCTCTGAAGTAATCTCTGGTAATGGTGTGCTCAACATTGTTTCTTCAGCTGGGCAGTTCGAATCCTCGTAGGACTCATCTTGAACATTTCGAACGCTCACTTCCTCTTCATTTTGAACAACAGAGGATCGAAATCCTTCACCGTTGATGGCTTCTAATGCCTCATAATTAATGCGGTACCATTTTGTTTTATCTAATTTCAATCGATTAAAGTTTCCTGACAGAATTAATTTCTCTTGTTCAAGCTTTGAGATGATTCGGCGAATCGTGCTGATGGACCAGAATGGAAACTGTACTTTCCAGCCTTCATAGGTGTTATACACCCAGTGATGTCCATCATGAGTATGTTTGCTTTCGTTCAGCCAATAAAAAAGCTGCTGAAGAAAAATCGTTTCATTCAAGCCAATCCTCGTCGCTAACTTCGGTAATACCAACATCGGTGTTTCATTGCACAATAATCTACTCATTCTTATAGCCCTCCTTATGACCAAACCACGTTTCCGTTTGAAATGACCTTCCACCTTTTAAATATGCTTTTCGATTCATTTAGGACAGGCCATTTGTAAAAAAATAGACAAGTTGCTGTTCAAATCCTAAGAAGTCTTACAGATTTTCCGAACGGGAAAGCCCATGCAGGTCGCAGACCGTCTTTAGACAAGGGATGATAGTGAGGTCAAATGCGGAGTACCACTTTTAACCGTAAGGTTTTGTGGTGCTTGAAGTATTTGAAAATTTCACTATCTTTATTTTTGCACACTAGTTGCAGTTATTATAATAAACTAATACAATATAGTCATGGAAGAATATAGAAGAACAAAGACAACTGTATCATTGATTAACTATCATTTTGTATTTTGTCCTCGCTATCGGAGGAAGATATTTCTTGATTCTAAAGTCGAGCTTAAACATAAGTTAGGAACACTACGTATCACGAAAAAGTCAGATAAATGGATCGCACAAATTTCTGTCAGTATACCTACTACTCAAAAAACAGGATTGAAAGTCATGGGAGTAGATTTAGGGCTAAAAGTACCTGCTGTTGCAGTGACTGATGACGAAAAAGTGGGTTTCTTTGGTAATGGCAGACAGAATAAATACAAAAAGAGAAAGTTTCGTTCTGTTCGAAAAGCATTAGGCACAAAGAAAAAAATAAATGCTATCCGCAATTCAAAAGACAAGGAACAGCGTTGGATGGAAGATCAAGACCACAAAGTGAGTCGTGCGATTGTTAATTTTGCTAAAGAAAATAAAATCTCTGTCATTCGTTTAGAACGACTAGCGAATATAAGACAGACGACAAGAACCAGTCGTAAAAACGAAAAGAATTTGCACACATGGTCATTCTATCGTCTATCTCAATTCATTGAGTACAAAGCCGAGTTAGAAGGCATTAAAGTCGAATATGTTAATCCTGCATATACAAGTCAGACATGCCCTAAGTGTTCTGGTAAGAATAAAGCACAAGACAGAAAATACAAGTGCAAATGCGGATTAGAGAAACATAGAGACATAATTGGTGCTATGAATATTCGATATGCACCTGTGGTTGATGGTAATAGTCAATCAGCCTAAGATGCTATACGCACTGTCTTAGGAGGGGTAATGAGATGCCCTCACCTTGAGGATTGTTCAAAACAGAAATGGACTGCGAACGCTTAGTCACTCAAGAATCCCACCCGTTAAACCGTAAGGTTTAGGGCTTGCGTCTTTAGACGTGGGAGTCTCAATCGACCATTCTCTTTTGGGAGTCAGCTATTTTTCTTTCTAACGTTTGTTTGCATTCATGAGGATGCTCGTCAAACTCTATGCTGCCGGTATCCTTGCATTGCTTATATTCCTTCTTCGGTTCCAGGTGTATAATCATCGAGTTGTTTGACCTCTCCGCGACGATTCTCCGTAAGTCGCCAGCTTTCTGCTTCTTTGTGTTGAACGAGGTGAGTTTTGCTTTTATTTCTAAGGTACGGCTGTTACTAAGTTCAATGATTGTTTCCCGACCTTGGGCATGGGTATGGATGATGTGGCTATGGTTAAACCAGATACATTCTGGGTGTGTGGGCGAGATATGTGGGAAAAGACAAATATCCTGTGCTTGGCAAACGATAAATGGATACATTTTCGCTTTCCCAAGAATAGATTTCGCCCCTTCAACCGCTCCCTGGAGGTTTTGTCCGTAATAATGTAAGGATTCTCTGATGACTTGTATAGGAGACTGATCAACCAGGATGGGGGTTTCGCCCTCTAGTACGATGGTGCAAAGCTTTCCAAATGAATGATATTTTCCCGTTACTAAGATTGTTTTTTGATTAATGATGTAGCGGTTGATGAACTTCAAGTGTTCCACTCCTTTTCTTAATTACCTAAGATTGCAATTTTTAAGAGAATAGGAGTATACTAACAATAAGTTGGTATACCCCAACTTGCCTAAGCCCCCGGGTGCTGTCTGCCAGACTTCATACCCTGGGGTTTTTTGTTTTTTCTATTTATTATCCACATCACCTCCTTTACTGAGAAAAAATTTGATTGGAATAGCAATTCTCGTGTATGGGCCTTGCTTGATGAATCATTACCATCTATAAAAGAAACATAGACTTTTTGTATAAAAATAAGGGGTTTAACACGGATGATGTCGAACGCTATTAATTTGCTAGCATTTGCTATCTAATTGATAGTTAGAATCATCAATCGAATTTGGTAATAAAAGATTGCATGGGAATTCCAGATTTAAAGGAAAGAATAGTAACAATGTTGTAGTACACATGGTGGATTGCATCATAACAAAGACTCTCATTTTTATGGAGCCTTAGTACAAAAACATCGTTCTTTACTTGCCTTGATGCACAATCATTATGGTGGGTACATAGAGGTCGCCGTGCTTTTAGGAACACGGTTACTTTCAAAACTTATTTTTATGTTCAAAGCGACTTGGTGAGGGTTTTGATTTGAATGGCTTTATATGTTAGATAATTGGTGAAAAGATAGGATTGTTAGCGTTTACATTTTACTTATGATGGTATACAAAGATAGTTTCTTTTACACCTTTTACCACTCCCTTTCACATTATATCTTCTTGTTCTCTAGCTGCCTATTCCCTCTGATATAAGAAAACTCAAAAAAATTCGTTTTTTTGCAAAGTTTTACAATATCGACACAATTCGACTAATACCTGTGGTTTTCTGTCGATAAAACGCGATTTTAAACATAGCCCTCCCTCTTTTAATTTATATTTAGTAGGTTTGTTTTGGGATCATTTTCGCGTTTTTACCATTAATATTATTTTGGGCAGGCAGATTGTGACAAGTCACAGTGACTTGTCACATGTCCCACACACGTTTCATCTTCTCCTCAAGTACTTTTCATTTATCAGTAACACCTTCCCGTTCTCTAAAACGGAGTATTTACGATTCATGAATCGGTACTTCTTATAAAGATTGTGTCCGATGATGTAAGTTGGTAAGATCATTAATAGTAGAATGAAGATCGGTAACAGATAGTTAAATTCTTTCCCAAAGATATAAATCGTTGTTACTGCATGGACGATATAAGCTGTCATCAGGACAATCATGACATTGCAAATATGGAACGCAACAACCTCTTTAGTTTCTCGGAACATTCGTTCTAATTCATATTTAAAGTGAATTGTAACAAGTACTGCTACCATTATGGCAATAAGGGAAAACAAATATGTTAAAACTGTATCCATTTTTGATTACTTAGCCCCTTCCAACTAACTTCCAATTCAGTTCAATGGATATCATCTCCACAATCACCAACTATAAACATCCCACTCAGTCAAAATTTTAAATTCGTAGTGAATAAAATCTTAACTTGCATCTATATAAAGATATAAATAATTTGTATGTATGCTCATAGTAATTCATATTAATGGTGGGATAATGATGAAAGTTTCCTTTTTAATAAGAACATTACCAGTTTTTTTATTTGGTTGCGGCGTCGGGCATTTAAATGATTGTTTTAGAATAGCCGCCTTTTGTGCGAAGGCTGAAAAAGCAAAGGGAGGTCCCCCTTTGCTTCAACTCCCATAGCTTACTGTTAAACCAATGGGCTAAGGTAAGTTAAAAACAGTTACTAAAAAGGCGTGCAAACTGATTACAGTTTTGACACGCCTTTTTATTGGTGAACAGGAGTATGCCACCGAAAAGTTAAATTTCCTTTTGCGTACTAGTTGCAAATAGGATAAAAATTCAGATTCCAAGTCGTTCTTTGTTCTGTTTCTCAACATGGAACTCATCAACGGTGCCGTTAGCTATTTTCCATTTGTGAAATAGCTATTCTAAAGAGGTTCCTAAATTTTTCACGATCCTCTTCTGTAAAGGGTTTGGGTCCTTTTGTCCGTTTGCCGCTTTTTCGAGCCATGGCGCTTAAATAACGTGACTGTAACAGCTCGTCTATATTTCCATTTGTATAGCGATAGCCTTTATGGTGAAGAACGATGCACCCTTTCGCTAACCCTAGTGAAGCGAGTCCATAATCTTGCGTCACAATCAGGTCCCCTGTTCTGGCTAAGCCCATAATCCGATAATCGGCGGCTTCTGCTCCAGAATCAACATAAATTGTTTCGACTCCTGATGGTTGTTCCGCATTGGAAAAATGAGAAAAACTGGTCACTAGAACGACTGGAATCCCTTCATTTCTAGCTTCAGAAATAATAATATCTTTTACCGGACAGGCATCGGCATCCACATATATGTTCATGATTGATCTCTCCTAAAATATTCGTATGGGTCGTAGAAGGTATTCCAAGTAAGTGTTTGATCCCTCTTTTTGGGGTGAAGTTCGCTTAACATCTCTAACATGATATTTTATCGTACAATCATACCATAGTATTGCATGGTTAAAGTGGAGGGTTCAAGGGTAAGTATTGTCGAAGGTGCATGTTAGGATGCTGATACTTTGCGACGAGTGCCGGTAAAAGCAAAAGGTACCTCTAAATTTAGAAGTACCTGATTTCCGCCGGTATGGAAGAAAAATTTTCAGATGAGCCTAGCTCTTGCCATTCGGTCAGAAGGGGCACCGTTTTAATAGGTGTGTCATATGGGGTTAAGGGGTTAGTGGTTCGAACAACCTAACCTACCAATAGGCTAGAAAACCAAAAGTAAATTGGAATGCCGAAGATTAGATTAAATGGCAGTGTTAGTCCTAATGAAGATCCGACATAAATCCCAGAGTTTGCTTCTGGTATGGAATGTTCGATCGCTGCAGGTGCTGCAATATAGGACGAACTAGCAGTTAGTACACCTAATATAAACGTTCCTCCAAGCGATAATCCAATAAAGTTTCCGACAAGTATACCGATGAACCCACCAATGATGGGCAGTATGAATACATAGGCAAACGAATACCACTTTAACCCTTTTAAATCTCTAATTCGCTGTGTAGCAATCATTCCCATGTGAAGCAAGAAAATACTGAGGACTCCATAAAATAGATCACCAAAAAGCGGCTTAATCATCAGCAGTCCATCCTCATGTGCAACCAAACCGATGAAGATCCCCCCTATTAAGAGGAAAATGCTTTTTCCAAAAAAAGCTTCCTTCACAACTTCGACCATGCTTGCCGACGACTCCGCTCCAGTTTTTTGTGTAAAATATTTATACAGGATAATCGCTGTGATGATCGCTGGTCCTTCCATAATCACTAGGATAGCTGGCATAAAGTCTTCGTATGGGATTTCCATTTTATCCAAAAAGGACAATCCTGCAACAAACGTTACAGCACTCACTGAGCCATAATGCGCAGCTAAAGCTAGTGAATTTGGAGTATCAAATTTGACCACTTTTTTTATAAGAAGATAGGCAATCACTAACATAAGAAAACTTAAAAACAAGGCTGCTAATCCCACGGTAAACATGTTACCTAGCGAAGCATGTTTAAGTTTGGTTCCGCCTTGAATACCGATGGTAAACAGAATAATCATCGTGTAGCCCGTATAAAAAGCCTCTGGAACTTTAAGGTCCGAGTTCACCAATGTGGCAATGATCCCGATGATAAAAAATAAAATTAATGGAGACAATAGGTTTATGTATACTATTTCTAGAATGAGTTCCATTTTCTTTTTCTCCTTTTTAGCTAATTTATATTATCATACCCACAGGGTTTTCATGTATTCTGCCCGCTGAAGGCAATCAAGCTCCGTGGGTGAGGTGATTATATTCCCTCAATGGGGAATACTGACTGCATGATTGCCCTCGAGAAAAAACCAGTATTCCTCCCTTTTCCTATTCAAGACTTGTCTATATAATGGTAGGAGAAGGAGGTGACGCACATGGAGAAATCTGAATTAAATGAAATCCTTAACGCTCTTAAGCTACACTCGGAACATATAGATAAAAAAATGGACGTGATGAAAACAGATTTAGAAAAGCGAATAGGTTCCCTTGAAGGAAGAATGGGTTCCCTTGAAGGAAGAATGGGTTCCCTCGAGGGCAGAATGGATTCCCTGGATACCAAAATGGATGTCAGGTTTGACCGCCTTGAAAAAAAGGTAGATGGAATACGTGTAGATCTAACAGAAACACAAGAAACCGTAAATTTTTTATCAAGTAAATATGCTCAGCACGAAAAAAAGCTTCAAACCCTCATCAATCAGCAATCTCAATAATAACCTCAACCTAGTAGCATTCCATTAATAAAAATCGCCTTCGCTGTCCCTCGAGTTTGTTCGAGGTAAACGAAGGCTTATATATCTTCGGGAAGATGCGCCTTCGAGGTCTCCCCTTCGGCAGAATCTCTAGAGATGGCTATCACCTTTATTCTTTCTTTGAACATTTATTTTCGTTAACTACCAAGTTAGTTATGATTGGGATAATTAAGTATAACTTTAGTCCACGCTTGCCCCTTCCCTATGTGAAATTAAAAAGTCGATACAAGCTCCTTCGTATAAGCATGTCGGTCCTCTGCTAATAAATGTTCTTGTTCAAACTGGTCGACGATCTGGCCATCTTTCATCACCATAATCCGCTGACTCACTTGATTCACAGCGGCTAAGTCATGGGAGATAAACAAATAAGATAAATTCAAGTTTTTACGAAGGTCCGTCAATAACCTCAGCACCGCATCCTGGGAAATTACATCTAAGCTTGCCGTAGGCTCATCTAGGATAATCAGTTCTGGTTCAATACTAATCGCACGAGCAATCGTCACTCTTTGACGCTGTCCCCCACTCAGTTCATGTGGATATCGGTCGGCCAAAGAAGTTGGCAGTTCCACAGCTTCCAAGAGCTGATTCACAGAAGCCTCCTTAGAAGGATAAGAAAAATGAGCAAGATTTAATTCGCTCTTGTATTGTTCATAAGGATCAAGAAGAGCGTCTTTAATTTTTAGTTTCGGGTTCAACGAGGCTGCTGGATTTTGAAAGACTGCTTGAATGTTTTTACGAAAAGGCTTTAATTGGCGTTCACTTAGTTGTTCAAGCGCGGAGCCATTTAAGGAGATTTTGCCACGATCAATTTGCTCAATTCGCAGCAAGCAACGGGCTAATGTACTTTTACCCGAACCGCTTTCGCCGACTAGGGCCAGGCACTCCCCCTTATTTAAGTCAAAGGTGATGTTCGAAATGACGGGACTGCCTTGTCTATATGTTTTCGATAGCTCTTTTACAGCAAGTAATGTCATGACTTCATCTCCCGATCCAAACCTGATGGAAGCCCTTTTTCTAAAATAGGGGCCGATTTGATTAATTGTTTTGTATATTGATGTTGCGGGTGGTCAAGAATCCGGTGCTTTCCCCCTGATTCAACAATTTTGCCATCTTTCATGATGGCTAATTTATTCGCATAACGTCTCACAACTCGCCAATCATGGGTGATGAATAAAATCGAACAACCCGTTTCTTTTTGCCGTTTAGCTAGCATTTCTAATACCCGATGTCCTGAGACGCTATCAAGTGCGGTCGTTATTTCATCCGCAATAACCAGGTCGGGTGATAGTAAGAGAGCAAGGGCAATCGCTGCTCTTTGGAGTTGGCCTCCACTTAGCTGAAAAGGATAACGATGATAAAGCTCTTCGGCTAAACCAACCGATTCAAGGGCTTCTATCGCTTGCTTGTAACGTAGCTTTTTTGAAGAAAAGCCATGTACTTTTAAGTACTCATCAAAATGCTCACCAATTTTTCGAAAAGGGGTAAACGATCCTTGATAATCCTGAAAAATATAAGCCACGTTTTTCCCACGAAGTTTGCGAATCTCTTTAGCAGACAACTTCAGCAGGTCCTGTTCTTTGAAGAAAACACTCCCCTCCACTTGTAACTGAGCAGGCAGCAGCTGTCCAATACTCTGGGATAGAAGGCTTTTTCCACTGCCACTTTCTCCAACCAACGCAAACCAATCTCCCTCACGAATCGTAAGTGATACTTGGTCTACGATGATTTTATTCTGATTGCGAATGCTCACTTCATCAATTGATAGAATCATTGATTTACCTCTTTCTTCACATCAAAGCGATCTCTAAAATAATCTCCTAGCATATTTGTTATCAGTACTACAGAAACAATGGCCAGTCCAGGGTAGAACATTAATTCCGGCATCGACTGAAAATACGCACGTGAATCATTTAACATCGCTCCCCATTCAGGCATCGGCGGTTGAGCCCCCAAGCCAATATACGAAAAAGCAGAAATCAGTAAAATGATTTTTCCTAAATCAAGGCTTGCTAGCACTAAAACATGACCAACGATATGCGGAAATAAATGCTTTTTCATGATTTTACCTGCCGATAATCCATTAATACGCGCAATCAGGATGTACTCCTTTTGCGCCTCGGATAACACCGTGCTTCTGACTAACCTCGCATAATTCACCCATTTGACTAAGATGATCGCAAGAATCAAATTGCTAATACTAGGTCCAAGCAAGCCTACTAAAACGATGGCAACGATTGTGTCTGGAAAAGCTAGAAAGCCGTCAGCAATTCTCATAAACAAGCGGTCTACGATGCCACCTTTATATCCGGCAATAATCCCAAGTGGTACTCCAATACTTACGGCAGTAACAAGCGCTAGTAAACTATAGCCAATTGTCTGTTGGCCCCCGAGCAAAAGGCGTGTGAACACATCCCTACCTAAATGGTCTGTACCAAGCGGATGCTGCAGACTCATGCTTTGAAGCCTACCGCTTAAATTCGTTAAATACGGATCATGTTTTAAAATGAAAAATGCATAGAAAATCCCTATGAAGATCATGACAACAAAGATGAGCGCGATGCCAACTTGAATGGTTTGTTTTCTATTTTTAAGCAAACGTCCAGCAAATCGATTCATCTATTTGTCTCGCTTTCTTTTATTTTCAACTGTGGATTTAAATATCGATAGGACAAATCTACACAGGTATTTACGATAAAAACAATCACGGCCATCACTAAAATATATCCTTGAATCAATGGGAAATCGCGTTGACGGATGGCATCAACGACCATTTTGCCAATCCCTGGATAAGCAAACAACACTTCGATGACAACCACTCCCCCAATCAAGCTTCCGAGGCTAACCCCAAACACCGTAATCACAGGAGGTAAGCTGTGACGAAAGGCATGCGCGAAAAAGATTCGAAACTCTGACAATCCTCTTGCTCTTCCCGCTCGGATGAACTCCTGGTTCAGTGAATCTAGCAAACTCGATCGCAGCAATCGAACATACACACTCGATATGGCTAGGCCGAGTGTAAGTGATGGTAAAATGACAGTGGATACCCCATCTCTTCCCATACTCGGCAGCCAATTTAAACGAGCGCTAAATAAATCGATGAAAATAAGACCAAGCCAAAAACTTGGTACCGCTGCACCAATAATCGAAAGAATACGGCTGATTTGGTCAATCCAACGATTTCGATAAAGGGCTGCCAAGGAACCTAACGGAATGGCTACCAAAACCATGACCAACAAAGCTCCAAACGTTAGTTCAAGCGTAGCCGGAAGACCTAATAAAATCATTTCCATGACAGGTTGGCCAGTACTATAAGATGTGCCAAAATCAAGTTGAATAAAATCAATAAGCCAATACCCGTATTGAACGAGTAGCGGCTTATTGAATCCCATATCCTCTCTTAATGCTTCGACTTGTTCCTGACTAACGGATAATTCATCGACATTTAAAATAGTTAAAACAGGATCACCCGGTGCCAAGCGCACAAACAAGAAACTAACGAAAGTAATGATTAAAATAAAAAGTAAGACTTCAAGAAATTTGCGAGTAACGATTTGAATCAAATCAGTTCACATCCACATCCAATTGATTGGTGATCATATAATATTCACTTCGAGTCGTGACCCAATTTTTCACCTTATTATCGTTGTAAGCAACAATGGTTGATGGATGCAACACGAATGAATTGATGACATTCTCGAATACATAATCTGCTGCTTGCTCGGCTAGCTCAGCTCTTTCTTGTTGGTCAACCGTTTGATTTAATTCGTCGATAATCGCCGTAAGAGTAGGCTCGTCGGCACCGCTAAAATTGAGCGATCCGGTCGGGTGATAGGTTGCATTTAAATAATATCCTGCATCCCCACGGGGAGCTGTTAAATTACTATAGGTCGCGATATCCCAATCACGATTCGACGCCATGTATTCTTCTGGGGTATCGATCTGCTTAATCTCCACATCGATTCCAATTTGTTTCGCGTCGGATTGAAATACCTGTGCGATTAAAGGTAGGTCAGCTCTTGCCGGGTACGTTAATAATGTAAGTTTCAAGGCTTCTCCATCTTTTTGCATTGTACCGTTTGCAAGCGTATAGCCTGCTTTTTTTAGATGCTCGACAGCAAGCTCTGCACCCGATTCACGCTGCTCGTAGGTAGGAGCAAATGGCAGACTCGGTAAAAATGGACCAACAGCCGCTTCCCCATGCCCTAGTAGAATGGAATCAACGATTTCCTGACGGTCAATTAACGCATCGACGGCCCGACGTACATTCACATCTTTTAAACTTTCGCGTTGCATATTCATCGTCATCTGATGAACACGGAATGTAGCCGTTGACTCTACATGAATGCCTTCGATTTGTTTTAATGATTCTAAGCTCTCTACCTCTGGTCGATAGACAATATCGACTTGGTCTGATTTTAATGCAAGTGAACGAGCATTTGCGTCTTCGTTAAAAGAAAAAGTGACGCGATCCAAATTAGAAGCTCCGTCCCAATATTGATCAAAGCGCTTAAGCTCAAGGCGACTTCCTGGCATAAATGTCTCTAATACAAATGGTCCTGTACCAATTGGCTTGTTCAGAATATCCTCTTCTGTTACATCAATAATTGAAACATTCGGGTTTACAAGTTCGGAGATAAATTCTGGAAAGGGTTGAGTGGTTGTAATCCGCAACGTGTACCCTTCTGCTTTAATCTCTTTAATTTTCAAAGCATTTTTCATCGCCACGCTCTCGGTAATCGCTCTTTCTAAAGAAACCTTTACAGCATCCGCATCCATTTCTTTCCCGTTGTGAAAGGTGACCCCTTCACGAAGATGAATCGTCCAATGGATCCCATCGTCCCCTTCCCAGCTTTCTGCTAGCCATGGAACAACCGTTAGATTTTCTTCATCTAGCCGAACTAATGTTTCTGTAATTCCCGCTCTTAATGGTACATAGCTGCTATCAATATGTGGGTCTAAGGAATTGGTTGAGAAGTTATAAAGAAAATGAATATGTTTATCTTCAGGACTTTCCTCCTTACTTGATGAAGTTGAGTCTGCGCAAGCTGTCAGTAGGCTAACGATATAGAACAAAACAAGAGTAGTTAAAACGCGATTTTTTATGTACGGCATAAATTTACTAGTTTTCAAGATAATCCCCCTAATATGTAATGATTCCGATTTACAGATTATATTTCTAGTTTAAATCGTAATGATTTCGATTTACATCATATCGTAATCATTCCGATTTAGCAAGCGTTTATTTTGGGGACGGTTCTTCTGCTTCCTCTTTTAAGTAGGTCCAACCGTGAACAAAAACCACAAAAGAAGCAAAGGATACAGCCCTTCGCTTACATGATTTTTCTATCCTGGTACTCGCTTTCTTTCATCTGATACGGTAGGTTCTGGATCGATTGGACAATATTGTCGAGCTTGGCTGCGATCCTGTGAAGCAAGTATAAGGTGATAATGATTGGAAAACCTACTTCACTTATTAACGGGATGAACTCTTGTATGTGCCCTTCTCCTATCTATTGATTTTCACCGGTTGATGATAGGAAAAGGCCGGTTCCTAATGGAATCCGGCCTTTTTATAAATTAGATAATCTCGAAAAAGTCAGGGACGTACCCCTTGCTTAGAAAGCCTGGGTACGTCCCTTTACTATTTCGACATGTTTACTACCTCAGTCATCGAATCAACAGCTTCTGTCTCCAGTGCAGTCACTCTTACTGCACAGGCTTTAAATTCTGGCATTTTTGACTGGGGATCGAGTGCTGGCAATGTCAATTGGTTAATACTTTGCTTGCCTTCCCAATGGAAGGGGACAAAGACCGTATCTTCACGAATCCCGGATGAAAATTTAACTTTGAGAGTCATCTCTCCTCTCCGTGAGCATATCCGCGCTTTCTCTTTATCTACTAAACCAATCTGGCTTGCTGTCGTTGGATGTATCTCTAAAAATGGTTCGGATATTTTGTTTAATTCCGAAGTTATTCTTGTTTGCACTCCGGTTTGATAGTGTTGAAGAATCCGTCCTGTCGTCAAAGTCAGCGGAAACTCTTCATCTATTCTCTCTTTTGGGTATTGGTGAGCAATCGGGGTCACCCGGGCCTTTCCGTTTTCATGATGGAACCTGCCATCCACAAACATCCTTGGTGTACCTGGATGGGACTCACTTGGACATGGCCAGAATACCCCTTTCTCCTCGTCAATCCGTTTATAGGTAATTCCTGCGTAATCCGCAATGCCTCCCTTTGTTGCTTGTCGAAGCTCCTCAAAAATTTCTTCACTGCTTGTGTAAGAGAAAAACCTTTCCTTGCCTAGCAACTCAGAAATCTCACATAGAATCTTCCAATCTAAACGAGCTTCTCCTGGAAGTTTCTTTGTTGCCTTGCGTAAGATGACTCTTCCTTCGAGGTTGGTCATTGTCCCTTCCTCTTCTAAATACGTGGAACCGGGAAGGATCAGATCAGCGAGCTCCGCTGTTTCAGACATAAGTGTATCAATCACTACGAGGAAATCTAGCTTTCCCAGGGCAGATTTTACAAGATTCGTATTCGGGTTGGAAACGACTGGATTGGAGCCAAGAACAATCATCCCACGGATTTCTTGTTCGAGGATCTTCTCAAACATTTCATAAGCAGAGACACCTTTTCCAGGGATCGAAGACTCTTTCACTCCCCAAACCTTAGCGATATGGTTACGAGCCTCCATATCTTCAATAGACCGGTATCCCGCCAATTGATCCGTCTTTTGTCCGTGCTCACGACCTCCTTGGCCATTTCCCTGCCCCGTAATCGTTCCATAACCACTTCCTTGTTTCCCAATTTTTCCTGTCATCAAGACCAAATTGATGAAATTTCGGACAGTGTTAACCCCTCCTGCATGCTGTTCGACGCCTCTTGCCGTAAACACCATTCCTGTTGTGGCCTTTCCATATAAACGCGCTGCCTCAATGATTTGATCTTTTGCCACTCCAGTGATCCTTTCCACTTCATTCAAATCAATGGTACGAGCAAAAGCAAGGAGATTCGCCCCTCCTTCGACATACTTTTCAACAAACGAATGGTCGATGAAATCTTCATCAACAATGACTTTTAGCATGCCATTGACGAGCGCTGCATCCATTCCTGGCTTAACCTTTAGATGAAGATCTGCAAATTTGGAAGTAGGCGTTACTCGGGGATCAATGACAATGATTTTGCCCCCATTTGCTTTCACCCTTCGGAAATAAGGCATCATGGTAGGTTGACATTCCGCCACATTCGTCCCAGCCAAGATGATGCATTCCGCATCCTCAATTTCACTTAAGGGGTTGGTCAATCCACGGTCCACACCAAAAGCTTGATTCGAAGCACCAGCAGCTGAGGACATGCAGAAACGGCCATTGTAATCAATATACTTGGTTTCCAACGCTACCCTTGAAAACTTTCCTAGCAAATAGGCCTTTTCATTTGTTAAAGCCCCACTTCCATATACGCTCGTCGCGTTCTTCCCATATTTCTCTTGGACTGAAGTGATTTTTTGAGAAAGCCAGTGATACGCCTTTTCCCAAGATACGGGTACAAATGAATCTTCAACTTTTAACATCGGTGTCCGTAAACGAGCGGAACTTAAAGCATGTTTAAAAGAAAAGATTCCCTTAGGACAAAGTCGGCCTTCTGAAACTGGATCACTTTTGAGTGGTGTCACTTTATATCGAGTCTTTTGCATAGACCGATCTTCGTGTAGATTCATTTTGCATTGCATGCTACAAAATGGGCATTGAGTCTCATGGAGATATTCACTATTTTGCTGATATTCCCGTTCTCGAAACCCTTTTAAAAAGTCAGACATGATTCCCTCTCCTTTCCATCGCTCCCATACGTCCTGTTATCCGTTACGAACTACATAGATGATCATTTCTTTTTATCACAGACGTTTATTTTTCTATCAAACTCATGGATTGAGTTTTATGAAGTTATGAGGCTCTCCATTTAAGATTCAAGCCAAAATCGACGGATAAAAAAGCGTTCTTTTAAGAAAGGCTAGATACCCGACCTTGTTTCTTGGTTGTGAGTATGGCTCGAATTCTATCACTGTTATAAACTAAGCAAACAAGTGCGAACAGCGATAATAGGACAAAGCCGAGTGTATACTCACCGAGATAATCCATAAAAATCCCTAATAGGATTGGAGGGAAAAAACCGCCTAAGCCACCTGCAGCACCGACCACTCCTGTAACGGCTCCAATATTCCCCCGAGACACTTCCGCCACTCGTTTAAATACCGCACCATTCCCTGTTCCAAGCATAATCGCCATCATCAGGCATGCCACCATAAACAGGAGAACGTTTCCTTGCCACAAAGCCATCAAAACGGAAGTAAGCAAAATCGTTGAAAACACAATATTTAATACTTTGACCGCCCCAAACTTATCGGAAAGATATCCCCCTACAGGCCGAATGAGCGTGGCGCCAATGACAAAAATTCCTGTTAAGCTCCCAGCTTGGACCGCATCTAATTGATGAAGCTCCTGGAATAGAATTGGTAAATAAATGCCAAAGGTGACAAACCCTCCAAATGTTAAAAAATAATAGCCGGATAACACCCAGGTTTCTTTGTTCTTCATGACATCCAACGAGTGTTTTAGCTTTTTCCGATTATTGGCTTTCCCATTTTCAACCGTTCCGAACCAGAAAATGAGCGACATGATAAGAATCGCTAGGGCAAAAATTCGAAACATCCAAGGGAGACCCCATAGGTTCACGATTTGTGGGGCAAGGAAACTAGCTACGGCCGTCCCTAAATTCCCCATTCCAGCAATCCCAAGGATAAGTCCCTGTTTTTCAGGAGGATAAGACCCTGAAACGTAAGCAATTGAGACGGCAAACGTTGTTCCAGCCATTCCAATGAAAAACGCACACAATAACAGACCTTCATAAGAAGAAGTGAAACTTGCCCCTATCAAAGGGAGGGTTAAAAAGAGCATGGTAAAAACATAAACCCGTCTTCCTCCTAATCGATCAGCAAGAATTCCTATAGGAATTCGCATCACGGAACCTAACAGAACAGGGGTAGCAATAAGGATGCTTTTTTGCAAACCTGTTAACCCATACATTTCTTGAATCTTTCCAGCTACCGGCGAGAGAATCGACCATACCGAAAAAGCAATAATCATCGATAGCGTGGAAAGGACTAATATCGATTTTTCATCTTTCTTTTTCACCATTCAAACCTCCTACAAAGATTGTGTGACAGGTTCTGTATACAGTTAATAAGCCAAATCTATAACAAAGCCACGTCAGTGTCTTTAGAGTTGTCATGGTTTATGACACAGGAATTTTTTTAACTGCATGGGGACGGTTCTTCTGCTTCCTAATCTAAGTAGGCAAACCGTTAATCGAAAATCTATCAAAAAAAGCAAAGGGTTCGGCCCTTTGCTTACAAAATTTTTCTATCGTGATATTCGCTCTCCTTTATCTGATAGGGGAGGTTCTGGATCGATTGGACAACATTGTCGAGCTTGGCTTCGATTCGATGAAGCAAGTACAAGGTGACCACAATCGGGAAACCTACTTCACTTATTAATGGGATGAGCTCTTGCATGTTCCTTCCTCCTTTCTCTTAGTTTTCCACCACCGTTTTAGATAGGAAAAGCCGGTTCCCAATGGAATCCGGCCCTTTTATGATTAGATAATCTCGTATTCTGTGACATTTCGTTCAACCACGCGCGCACCGCCAACAGAAACTAGATTTCCGTAAGCCGAGAAAAATGCGTTTGAAGCAATAACCGATTCCATTGCCAGCTTTAATGCGGCTACATCAACCGGCTCAACAGGATTGTCCACTGTCAATCGAGCAACTTTCCCAAGATCGGTACCAAATTGTAATTCCAGAGTCTTCGCCATCCTATTCACCTCCTTCCTACCCTAATAAAAAGGGATTAGATAATGTCGTGATTGTCGGTACGCTCGACCGAGCTAAGTGGATACGCGCTAAGTCCTCCTAGTGCTGTTGCTGCTTGATGCAGCTGATCAGCTGTCGCCTCTTTTCTGACGTTCGCGTAAGATTTCCCTTTGAAAATCGGCTCTCCTTTTTCGTTTAAGCCTGTTTCAAAAACTAACGTCATACGAGAATCTTTCAACATTGCTTGTGCCATTTTCCTCACCTCCCTTCACTTTTTATATAGGGATTTAGGAGAAGAAAGGACAGGGTAAAAGAACAAACAAAAAAACTGCCCAGCAATAATTGGGCAGCTTATCTACGATCACCTATTGGATGGTGTCTGGCACTTAACTAGAATTCCAATTAATCTATACCGTTTTGACGCTACTAAAAGCCTGCTTTAAAGCATTCGCCGCTTGGTTGATGGCGTTGTTCCCTTCAGCCAGCACCCCTGGCATCCAGAAGAATCCATGAATCATTCCATCGTAGCGCGTTGCTTCCACTGGTACACCTGCTGCTTTTAGACGTTCTGCGTACGCCTCTCCTTCATCACGGAGCGGGTCAAAGCCTGCCGTAATCACCAGTGCCGGCGGAAGTCCGCTTAAGTCCTCTGCCAATAAAGGCGAAGCATAGGGATTTTGTCCGTCCTGTTCATCACGCAGATAATGGTTCCAGAACCATTCCATTGTGTTCTTTGTTAAAAAGTAACCTTCTGCATTCTCCCGGTAGGAGTCTGTGTCATAAGAGTGGTTGGTTACCGGATAGAGCAGCATTTGATAAGCAAGCGCAGGCCCTCCCTCTTCACGCGCCATCAAGGCCACAACCGTCGCCAGGTTTCCGCCCGCACTGTCACCGCCAACGGCAATTCGTTCAGGGTCGACTCCAATGTTAGCAGCATTTTCCACGACCCACTTGACAGCCGCATAGGCATCCTCAGCAGCCGTCGGGAATTTGTGCTCCGGAGCTAATCGGTAATCGACAGATACAACGACACAACCGGCTCTGTTCGCTAACAGACGGCATGGGACGTCAACCGTATCCAAGTTCCCGATCACCCAACCTCCGCCATGGTAGTAAACTAAGGCTGGGAATGGCCCTTCACCTGCTGGAGTGTAAATCCGAACAGCGATTTCCCCTCCCGGCACTGGAATACTCCGATTTTCTACTTTGGCTACTTCTTCTGGGATTCCTGCCAACTGGCTAAAATCACCCATTCTTGCTAGTTCAGGAGTCAGCTGCTCCATCGGCGGAGCACCTGCAGATTCCAATTGTTTTAAAATAAACCAAGCTTGCGGATCAATATTCCCCATAAAAAATCCCTCCTTAACCAATCCTTCATCCTTAGCACCAGCCGCTAACTCTGAGGTAAACCCTTCGTATCCCCTGGCAGACACGTCATCACAAATTAACCGGTACAGCCCAACTCCTCCAGCAAAGGCGAGGAATCCCCGCGGCTTTCCTTCAATGTTGGCGCCCATATACCAAGAATCTGTTTTAGAGAGTAGCGACATGTCGGCAATGGCAGCACATTGCTGGCTCCAGAATTCCTCCGCCTCAGCCGTGGCCTCAAAGGCTTGCAAATGATGCTCGCGCAGATATCCAATACAATCCGCAACCCAATCCACATGCTGCTCAATCGAAACCATCATGTTGCTGAGAACCGATGGGCTTTGTGGGCCGGTAAGCATAAACATGTTCGGGAATCCTGATGTGGCAAGTCCTAGATAGGTCTTTAAATTCGCTCCATCTTCCCATTTCTGTTTCAGCGAGACATCATTCTTCCCGCGAATATCGATTTTAAACAAAGGACCGGTCATCGCGTCAAAGCCAGTTGCAAACACAAGGACATCCAGATCATACTCGGCATTTGTTGTTTTGAGTCCATTCGGGGTCATTTCGACAATAGGATCTGCTTTTATATCAACAAGTGAGACATTGTCTCGGTTGTAAGTTTCAAAATAGTCGGTATCGATGATCGGGCGTTTGGTTGCGTAGTAGTAGCTCGGCATGAGCTTTTGTGCTGTATCATGATCTTGAACCACTTGCTTGATCTTGGTGCGGATAAAAGATGCAGCCGTTTCAGTTGCTTCAGGCAGGATGCCAATGTCATTGTAGTTGTAGGTTAGTGTAAATAAACCACCTTCCTGCCAAGCCTTTTCATAAAGGCGCTCCCGTTCTTCAGGAGAATCCTCCAGGGCGGAACGCATCCGAGGTCCGGACGGTACACCATGCATCGAATAACGCATAAGCTGTTTTAGCTCTCCGTAATTCTCCCTTGTCTGGCTGATCACTTCAGAGTCAAGCGGATGATTTTGCGCTGGGCAACTATACTGTGGCGTCCGCTGAAAGACGGTAAGTTGACCGGCCTCTTTGGCAATCACCGGAATCGCTTGAATCCCGCTGGAGCCAGTTCCAATCACACCGACACGCTTCCCGTTAAAATCTACTTCTTCATGCGGCCATCTGCCCGTGTGGTACATCTCGCCTTTGAAGGTATCCATGCCTTTTAAATCCGGGACATTGGAAGCAGAAAGACAACCTAATGCCGTGATGAAGTATTCCGCGATCACGAGAGAACCATCGTCCATTCGAATTTCCCAGTTGCAGTTTTGTTCATTGTAGCGGGCAGCTGTGATTCGTGTATTAAACTGGATGTCTCGCCTCAAGTCCAACTTATCTGCCACATAGTTTATGTAGCTTAAGATCTCCGGCTGTTCAGCGTATCTGGCACTCCATGTCCACTCGTTCAAAATCTCTTCTGAAAAAGTGTAATTATAATAGATGCTTTCAATGTCACACCGCGCTCCAGGGTAGCGGTTCCAATACCAAGTTCCCCCTACATCCTCCCCCGCTTCATACACTCGAACCGAATAACCAGCTTCTCTCAGTCGCTGAAGCATGTACAATCCAGAAAACCCAGCACCAACGACCACAGCATCAAACACCGGAACATTTTGTTGCCTTTCTACCATCCACAAATGCCTCCCTTATAATAAAATTTATTTCGATGGAGTCAATTTTTTGTAAGCGCTATCAATTATATTCTGCTTCGGTTCTGAAAACTCCTTTTTATTGTCTGAATTTTATGAATTTTAATAATAAAGGACTTTCAAGATTAACAGTGTTTCTTTCTCTATACCTTTATAGTTTTATTTTTAAATGCCTTTTTAGGCATCTTGAAACACCAGCTCTTTTCGAAAACTGAGGTCTAAAATCCAGATGCTCTATTTACCAAAGCGCCTACCGATTATACTTAATGGAATTTTTTATTTCCTCGCTGACGGGGTACCTGCCAGTAATTGAAAAATACCAACCTTTTTCGTTTTTCTTGGTTTGCTTTATCCCGTGCATGCCCTATATGAGTTGGTAAATGGACTGATTATATTTAAAAAGGCAATCTGCAATTTAAAAAGCGCCAATAAAGAATGGTTTTTTATATGAGCTATTTGATTGAACTGTATCAAAAACTTTTGAATAGCACCAATTGAGGGTTTCCCGGAACTAGCATTATGCAATTCTCGGAAAGTCTCTTTTTTAAAATAAGCAGTAAATTTGTTGGAATAATGAAAATTCTATATGATTGAACTATTCGACGTTGTGCAGGCAACGACTTACCATTTACAAAAGTGCTGAACAATATTGGGAGGAATCAAACATGAATATCGTTACACTCGTAGGGAGTCTAAGAAAAGACTCTTACAATCTGCAATTATTTAAAACTATGGAAGAACGATATCAAGGAAAATTAAACATGACACTGGCCGATATCCGTTCTTTACCTTACTTTGATCAAGATGAAGAAAACAATCCACCACAGGTAGTAAAGGATTTTAAAGAGGCTATCGCCAAGGCTGATGGAGTCATTATCATTACACCTGAATACAACTGGTCGGTTCCTGGTGTTTTAAAGAACGCTTTAGACTGGGCTTCTAGAGTCGATAAGGTCTTTATCGGCAAACCAGTAATGGCTATTGGCGCTACCCTCGGAATGCTCGGAACTGTACGTGCGCAAATGCATCTACGTGAAATTCTATCCTCTCCTGGTATTCAGGCTAAAATCCTTCCACCTGGAGGAAATGAAGTGCTGATTGGTAGTGCGAATCAGAAGTTTGATGATCAAACAGGGAAATTGGTCGACGAAGGGACACTTAGTTTCTTAGATAATAAAGTAGAGGCATTTATTGATTTGGTAAAATTGGGTTAATCAGCTGGAATAATAAGGGACGGTTCTAATGCTTCCTTAAGAAGCATTAGAACCGTCCCTAGTTTACTTTTTTACTCTGGTGTGATGGTCGGCGGACTTTGGTGGTGTTACTTCATCCGGAATCCCTGGGATGTAAGGTTTTCCTTCTGTCGTCTCGGTGAATTCTTGTCGAGCCTTCGTTATGATGCTTGAATCTAATAATATATCATAGAGGGATAATGCCATGCTTTTCGCAGCAAAGTGCATTCCTTTATATCCAATTGATGATCCATGTGAAGCGGTTGCTTGCCATGAATGGAGCTGAACTCCGACTGGCGCACACGTTGTCATGATTTGGCCTACTGGAGTAATCCAGCTAACATCACCGACATCTGTGGATCCCCCGATCGTAACTCCTTTTAAATGAGCGAAGTAATTATTAGAGGTTGGCAAAACCTCATGAACATTCCCACCTAGTAATTTTTTAGACGTGGCGACAATCTTCGGGTCAACTGTTTGCACTAACTCTTCAGCGAATTTCTTCTCATCGTCCGTAAAAACAGGTGCCCCTGCTAGTTTCATATTTTCATACAACACGGCGTTGATTGTATCATTCGGCAAGGTTTCGTAAGCGAACGCGAGAATTTCTGAGTCCACTTCTGTTTCGGTCATCAACGCCGCACCTTGGGCGATCTTTTTAATTCGTACTAGCATTTCATCTACCTGAACCTTCGTAGCGGCTCTTAAGTAATACCAGACACTCGCCTTGTCAGGAACAATATTGGGGGCCAGTCCACCGTTTGTAATGACATAATGGATTCGCGATCCATCTAAGACATGTTCTCTCATGTAGTTTGCGCCAATATTCATTAACTCTACTGCATCTAAGGCGCTTCTACCGGCATGGGGTGCCGCGGCAGCATGAGCTGTAATTCCCTTAAAGTGAAACTTAACAGAGACCATCGCTTGCATACTCATATTTGCAACAAGATTAGAGGTTCCAGGATGCCAAGTTAAGGCACAATCAAGGTCATTAAAAACCCCCTCACGCGCCATAAAGGTTTTACCAGAAAGGACTTCTTCTGCTGGGCACCCATAATAACGAATCGTTCCCTCTAGTTGCTTTTCTGCTATCAGATTTTTCATCGCCATTACTGCTGCAACTCCTGCGGTCCCTAATAAGTTATGACCACATCCATGGCCGGGGCCGTTTGGAACGAGTTCGTCATACGTTGTACTTACACTCTGTGAAAGACCTGGCAAAGCATCGTATTCTCCTAAAACTCCGATAATCGGCTTTCCCGAACCATACTCAGCAACAAATGCCGTTTCAATCCCACCAATTTTCTTTTTTATCCGAAAGCCGGCCTTTTCCAACGCTGTCATTTGTAAATCAGAAGCAAATGTTTCTTCATAGGCAAGCTGTGGATTTTCCCATATCTCCTGAGCCATGTTTGTAAACTCACTTTTGTTTTCTTCTAGCCATGCCAATAATCCTTCTTTACTCAAATAATCAACTCCTTTTAAAGACTCTTATCTGGTTACCATATTTTTAGTTTAATCAAAAATAGGTGAGTAGTCATCCCTATTTAAGAAGTTAACTCCTTTTTGCTTTTCATTTTTTCCATTTTATAACAAATAGCAATCGTAATGATCAGGCAAATGATTCCCTTAAAGAAGGCTGGCATCGGGAGGAAGTTCGTGAGAAAAGCAACTCCCAAAGCAATTCCTCCATATAATGGCTTTCTGATTGCGAACTGGGCAAATATCCCTCCGAAAATGGCAGGTAATATATAGACGAATACTTCCTGGACAGTAGCAGGAATAATGGTAAGTAGATACGAACCAGTCATAATAATTAGAATAAGTATAGTGATATTGATTAGAGATGCAGCCGCGATTGCTAGCGCAGCCGTGATTTCACCTTTTTTCGTTCCTGGTTGTGCACCAATCGCATTTTGTGCGGCAGCAGCTGCAGGTAAACACATGTTTGAGATATTCCCAGTCAAAAACGCTTGGTAGGTGCCTGAAATACCGAGTGTAGGATAGTAGGATATGGGCTCAAACACCCACGCGACACCAACAATTGCAGCATAAGCAGCAAATCCTGCAAGAATCGGTTGCCAACCTGGATGTAATCCTAATCCAAATGAAAGATAGAAACACAAGCTTATTGTTAATACGAGAACCATCGATATCGTAAGGCGACCCCAAAAATGAGATTTTTCATGGAAATCATTCATTTCAAGCGTTGCTTTTACTTCAAGTTCCTCAGACTTCAATACCTCTTCACTAATGGCCAATCATACCAACTCCTTTATTCTCAAGTTAAATTTCTGTTATTTAAATATTTGTATTTTTAAATAAGGGTGAAATAACCGACTGCTAAAGAAACAAGAATCGATATTCCTAAAGACCATTCATTCAACCAATTTAGTCCCTTCTTACTGTTTGCAATCAGAGTGACAACCACCATCGTGACAACAGAAACAGCAACAATCAGCGTGCTATCAAGCCCTTTTACCATTTCCCCGAATGATAAATTGGCAAAGATGCCGATCATTGCAGCCGTTGAAACAATTGCCATAACGGGAGTCCCTTTTCGTTTACTTGACCCCGCAACCTTTTTTTCTAATTTTCCAAACGATTTTGTAAAAAGTGCGGTGACCACAAGCCATCCTGCTCCACCTAAACACAATACCCAAACAACTGTAACGAAGGCTTTTTCACTAAAATTGCTTGCACCTAATTCTGTTCCAAACGCATTAGCACCTACAGCAGCACCCATGGATTCAATCGGAGCTGATCCGATAATCCCAATCCTCATTAACGTAAGAGGATTACCTAGTAGTGTAATCAACGAAACAGCAATAATCATGATTCCTAGGGATGGCCCGATTGCATTAATTGCTCCCACTTTAAGCGCACTTTTCACTTCACTCTTCGTCATCCCTACACTTTTGCTTGTTTTTTTAGCGAGCCGAATAAAAGTCAACCCTTGGAAAATCACAACCATAACCACTAAGAACGCAAAAATATAAACACCAGGACTATTTGCTAATTTCATTGCAGCTTCCATCTTATTCCCCCTATTCTCTTTCCCTATTAAATTTTAACTACTTAAAAAAAAATCTCCCTAACTCTAGCAATGACGTTGAAACGTTTTATAACATCCTTTTTGAAATCCATGCTGCAACTTTTTGAAACTTTAATTACATTTACGCTAGATTATGACCTGCCTTTCTTGTTTATTTTTTTGAATATTTTATGTTTTTACTATATTTTTAATATTATCACATTTCACGAAATCTTTATAGAGGATTTTAATATTATTCCTCTGGCCGGGAGATGCTCATTGGTAGTCTATTGAGTTAGAAACAAACCGACTGTGTTAATTAAACAGTCGGTTTGTTCAATTGATTTGTTTAATTATCTTCTTTGGACAATGTTGCTTGATTCTTTTACCATATTTTTTGAAATGTATACTGTCACCCATTACTTTGATACTCATTTCATTGAATCCATGATCATCCTTTTAACTCGGTAACTTGGCTAGTAAATCGCCCCTAATTCCTGAAGAATACTAAAGATATTTTTACATCCCCCTCGCCTGCGCTCCACCATCTATTGAGATTGTTTCACCTGTCATATAGGATGAAGCATCAGAGGCTAAAAATATTACCCCTGCTGCAATCTCTTCTGGTTTTCCCATACGTCTCATTGGAGACTTATTTAATACTTTTTCCATAAACTCTTTATCAATTTCTTTTATCGCTGCTAGTATAGGAGTATCAGTATAGTAAGGGGCTATTCCATTAACTCTTACCCCTTTTTCTGCCCACTCAGAAGCAAATGACTTAGTCACCATGTTTACTCCACTTTTACTAACACTATAAGCAAGTGAACCAGTTACAGCTTGTTGGGAGGCAGCTGAAGAAAGGTTAATGATTGAACCTTTGCCTTGTTCTAACATGACTTTTCCCACCTCTTGCGTAAACATGAAGACACCCGTTAAGTTTACGTCCAAAATCTTTTGCCAGACCTCTAACGGAAACTCTTCTGCCGGCATTCTTTTCGATGTGATTCCTGCATTATTAACTAGTACGTCAATAGTGGAAAACTTTTCAAGGGTCTTGTTTATCACATTTTTAATATCATTAGGGTTTGTCACATCACATTGAACAACTAATACTTTCGCTCCCTTTTCTCTTAGTTCTTCGGCAAATCCTTCAATATCTGTCAATGCAAGGTCGCATAGCACAATATTGCATTCGTAATTAGCGAATCCCCTAGCAATGCTTTTTCCAATCCCTCCATTAGCTCCAGTGATAATTGCAGTTTTTCCGTCCAAGGTAAAAATATCCATTGTTATTCCCTCCAATATTTGATTTTAACTTAAAATTAAATACATAGATTTAGATCTGAAAGCTCAATGACATACAGTTAGAAATTCACTGAAGGTTGCCCCGCACTCGTTTTGTTAGATGCCAGGGCTGTTGCCGCTATTTTAAACTTTCTGAACTTAATAGCTTGCTTTGTTTTTGCTCATGAAGAAACCGAGCGATATTAGTAACGGTATTCTTTATTTGTTTAGGGAAGATTTCAACGTTCGCAAAATACCCATGAACTAAACCCTTTTCGCAGATCGTTTCAACTTGGACTTTCTCCTCTTTTAATCGTTTTGCGTAAGCTAATCCTTCGTCACGAAGTACATCAACTTCCGCGACGATCACGAGTGCTGGTGGTAAATCACTTAAATCGTCGGCTAGTAATGGGGCCGCATATTTTTCATTTTTATCTCTTTCATCTCTAATGTAATGATTCGCGAACCAAATCACCAAATCTTTATTCAGACCGAATCCGTTTTCGAATTCTTCATAAGACTTCGTGTTAAAATCAAAACTAGTACCTGGATAAACTAGGACTTGTGCAGTAATATCCGGTCCATTTTGATCTCTAGCCATCATAGAAACAACTGCAGCCATGTTTCCTCCAGCACTTTCACCGCTAACGACAATGTTAGAGGCATCCCCATTGATTGTCTCAGCATTTTCACTTACCCATTCTAGTGCCGCATAGCAGTCATTTACTGGAATAGGAAACTTATACTCTGGGGAAAGTCTATATTCTACTGATACCACAATACGTTCAGTTAGCTCGGAAATCATTCTGCAAGTTTTATCGCAAGTTTCAATATCCCCCAGGACCCAACCGCCCCCGTGGTAATAAATATAAATAGGTAAAGGGCCTTCTACATTGGGTGTATAAATTCTAATTTTTATATTCGCATCCTGATCGACAGGAATGAACCTATCTTCGATTTTTGCAAGCCTTCCAAAATCTGCACGGTCACTTAAAGGTTTCTTAAACAGATCTCGGACTGCTTGATGTCCGAGCGACAGGTTCTTCAATACTAGGTTAAACCCTTCAATATATATTTTTGACTCTGGTAATAATTCAGGCAAATGAAGCACTTCCTTTCATAATTCCCTCTAAACGTACGTTCGGAGGGAATTAGTTTAATTTTTGGTATACAATGAGACCTACCTTACCTTCTACTAAAATATTCCTTTTTCAACCAATCAAACATTAATCTATCGATTCATTTTGACGGATGTACCTTCTCTCTTTTATTAGCAAATAAAGAAAACCCTTCATATTCCTTATCTTCAACTTCTTTACAAATCTCAAGGTATTTCTTAAACCCTCCTAAATAAAGAGGTAACCCTCTTGGTTTACCTGGGATATTCGCCCCTGTCCACCATGACTCTGTTTTAACAAAAAGTGTTTTATTAGCTAGATCTGCAACAGATTTACTCCACCCAGCTTCTGCTTCCTTTTCCGCCTCAATTGTATTTAGATCATGTTCACGGAGATATTTCACACACTCAATAATCCATTCAACATTTGACTCAATCACGGCGACGTTGTTGGTAAATCCCGCAGGACTTTCAGGTCCAGTAATCAGGAATAGGTTAGGAAAATTACTAGTTGCAAGTCCGAGATATGTGCTTATTTGGCCTCCATTTTTCCATTTTTCCTTTAATGAGATTCCGTTTCTACCCCTAATATCCATTTTAAACAAGGGGCCAGTAATCGCATCAAAACCTGTAGCAAATACAAGAATATCCAACTCATATTCCTTTTGGGTTGTTCGTACACCCGTGGTAGTAATCTCTTCAATAGGCGCCTTTTTTACATCAATCAAGGTGACGTTATCACGATTAAAGGTTTCTAAATAATCGGTGTTTAAAACTTGACGTTTCGTCCCGTAATAATAAGTCGGCATTAATTTTTCCGCTGTCTCAGGATCATGGACAATATCAGAGATTTTAGAACGAAGAAATTCAGCAACCGTTTCATTCGCTTTTTCATCGGTAAACACATCGGTAAAACCTGGAATAAACCCGCCTTTTTCCCAAGCTTCTTCAAGTGCTTGCAATCGCTCTTCTTTGGTTACGTCAAAAACCGAACAATTCATAGATTTCCTTAAATCACCTGTCGCGCTATTTCGAACTTGTTGCTTAATTTCTTTATAGTCTGCTTTTGTTTGTCGGATAAACTCAGGGTCAAGCTGATGATTCCTTGCTGGTAACATATATTGGGGCGTCCGTTGAAAAACGGTTAAATGCTCAGCCTCTTTTGCAACTATTGGTATTACTTGTACTCCACTTGATCCAGTGCCGATGACACCAACACGCTTACCATTGAAATCTACTTCATCTTTAGGCCAGTTCCCTGTATGATACCATTCACCTTTGAAATGATTTAATCCTTTAAAATTAGGAACATTGGTAGCTGAGAGTCCGCCTACCGCAGGGATGAAATACTTAGCTGTAACACTAGTGCCGTCATTTAAGTAAATCCGCCAATTCTCGTTTGCCTCATCATAATGAGCAGCGTGAATGCGTGTTTTGAATTGAATATCCTTCCGTAGATTAAGCTTATCCGCAACGTAGTTGAGATAACTAAGAATCTCCGGCTGATCTGGATACCTAGAAGTCCATGTCCAGTCCTGATAGAGTTTTTCAGAGAATAAGTAGGTATATACAATGCTTTCAATATCACAACGTGCTCCAGGATAGCGATTAAAATACCATACTCCTCCGACATCCTCCGCTGCCTCAAATGCTTTAGTAGAAAAACCAGCTTCACGTAAACTGTGAAGCATATACATTCCTGCAAAACCTGCGCCAATGATGACTGCGTCAAAGTCATTAACTAAACTTGTTTTAGACCCTTGTTGAGCAACATTCATATTGTTATCTTCCTTCCTTTAAAATGCATTTTTGAATCCTATAAACTCTTACAGAATATCCGTATTACCCCATCCTAACTACTCTAATATTCATAATATTATGACATTAAGGTTTATAAAAGTTTTATTGTTCTAACCAGATTGTTGAAAAAACTCCCTTAGCCATCATATTAGGTTCATAACCTTTTAGTTTAGGATTCATCGCATCGATTGCCGAAGGAAAGAAAAGTGGAATGACTCTCGCTTCTTCCAACATGGCATGCCTTCCAACCTCATGGTAAATCTCGGCACGTTCCTTTAGATCACTGGTTGAAACTGCTTTCGCAAGAAGTGAATCGATTTCTGAAGGACCTTCTCCAAGGTTATAAAAACTATTTTCAGAGTACTGAGAGTTGGTTAGCATTTGCGGGTCTGGTTTTCCGGTTGCAGATGCTAGTAATGCAGGTGTCCCTTTTTCAGCAAAAAACGTTGAAACAGCTGCTGTTAATTCCATTGGCTGGAGAGTTACCTCAATTCCAATTTCTTTCAACTGACTCTTTATTGTCTCGGCTAATCGACTCTCATAGGCTACTGAGAAATGTAGCAAGGTAAATGAAGCATCTTCAAGACCGGCTTCTTGCAAAAGTTTCTTTGCTTTTTCAGGATCATATTCGATTTTTGCATTTTCATCATGTGCCCAATGACCACTTGGAAAATCTCCGTAAGCGGGCTCACCGTCGCCAAAGTTAAGGGCTGTAACAATCGCTTCACGATTAATGCCATGTTGAACGGCTAATCTAAATGCTTTGTTGTCAAATGGTGCCATGTTTCTATTAATATATAATTGAGGACGTTGCATTCCCAATGTCTTTTTTACTTCTATATTCGAATCGCTTTCCAAACTTTGTAGATTTGCAGCACTCATATAATAAGCTAAATCTATTTCACCTGATTTAAGAGCGTTAATTCTTGTATTTTCGTCTGACATGATCTTTATGGTTAGTTTATCGAGATAAGGTTTCCCTTCCCCCCAGTAATCCTCAAATGGTTCTAATACAATTTCGCCATTTGGAACCCGGCTAACAAACTTATATGGCCCCGCACCAACTGGATGTTGGGAATAGTTTTCACCGTTTTCCTTAACGGCAGTCGGAGAAACCATCATGCCACCATAATCCGTTAAAACTAATATAAGAGAAGAATCTGGTTGTTTTAAATGAAATTTCACTGTCAACGGATCGATCACTTCCACACGATCTATATTTTTCAACTCTGATACACTTGAATCATCAGAATTCGCCCGCTCAATATTAAATTTGACCGCTTCTGCATCAAAAGTTGTTCCATCGTGGAATTTAACATCTTCTTGCAAATGAAAAACGATTGTTTTCTCATCTGGAAATTCCCATGATTTCGCAAGGCCAGGTTGTGGTTCAAGTTTCTGATTAAAGGTGACGAGCGTGTCGTATACTGGCCAAAGTAGCGCCTGATCACTTCCAGAGTTCGACAGAATCGGATCGTAATTCGTTATATCCGCGGGATATCCAATCACAGCTTCTCCACCCTTTTGTGGGGTTCCTTCAACAGAATTCGCCGTTTCTCCTTTTGTATTATCTTGTGAACCAGATTGATTTTCCGAGCCTGACTTAGAAGAACATCCAACCACAATCACTGTGAACGCTAATAAAAATAATAAGGTGAAAAAATACTTAAACTGCCCTTTATACATAACCATACTCCCCCTCATAAATTCTTAAAAACTCTATCCGGCTACTATTAAACTTAAGAATACACTTTCATTATTAGCAAGAAGATTTATATTCAGTAGATAAAAACCTGCCCAATTTTCTAACTCACGAACGATACCGGCAAAAAATTATATCTTTTCAGGTTTTAAACTATCCCATAAACCTCCCTCCGTTTACATCCAAGACAGTCCCGGTTATATAACGTGATTCATCAGAAGCGAGAAAAACCGCTGCGTTCGCAATATCTTCTTTCTCTCCGAGGGACTGTAAAGGAATTTCTGAATAGACCTGCTGCCTTTGCTCCTCCGTGTTTTCTTCAAAAAACAGATGGTGCATACGTTCGCCGCTAATAATGAGTCCCGGAGCAATAACGTTAACATTTATTCCGAATCTTCCAACTTCTTTTGCCAGTCTTCTAGAGAAACTAATAACCCCTCCCTTAGCTGCCGCATAGGCAACCCCCGTAACTAAGCTCGCGGTTCTTCCACCAATTGACGACATATTAATTATCTTCCCGCCGGATTTTTCTTTCGTGTGCTTAACAAATGCCTGGGAAGTAAGGAAAGTTCCTTTTAAATTAACATTAAGAACCTTATCCCAATGCTCTTCTTCAATCTCTCCCAAAACGCGGGGAGTATGCAGACTTCCTCCCGCATTATTTACTAAAATATGAATCTCGCCAAACCTTTCTATGATTTGATTGAACATCCTTGTGACATCATCTTTATTTGAAACATCGCCTATCACATAATCAGCTTCGTATTCTGTTTGCAGTTCCATTACTGCTTGCTTTACAAGGTCCTCATTGACATCGTTTAGGATTACTTTTGCTCCTTGCTTTGCCATATGAGTGGCAATTTCTAGTCCAAGCCCACCTGCCGAGCCAGTAATCAGTGCAACTTTGTTCTCAAGTCTTCCCATTTTTGTTCACCTCATCTTTCTCTTAAAAATTTAACTGCTATTTTACCTGAACATAAACAGTTCCTTCCTCTTCCGTCACACTATAGGTTTTAACCCGAACATTTTCGGGGTCAAATAAGGAGCATCCTGTTTTAATATCAAACTCCCAATTGTGCCAAGGACATTTTAATATTTCCCCCATTTTTTCGAGAGTGTATTCACCTGGTTCAGATCCAGTACATGTTCCCTCTAATGAACCGTCCGAAAGTGCAGGACCCTTATGAGGACAAACATTTCGCAAAGCATATAATTTTCCATTTTGCGAACGAATAACAACGATTGATTTCCGTTCAATTGTAACTGCTTTCATTTTTCCTGTTTTCAATTCCTTGGTCTCACAAACTGAATATTTCATAAAGGATTCCTCCTTTCGAATAAGTGATTATAGATTATAAAGTTCTCTAGCATTCTCAAATAATATCTTATTTTTCAAGTCATCAGATATCTTCGGAGGTAGCGTCCTCATTGGTGCATCAAAATCCCAATGCGGATAGTCAGTCGAAAACATTAGAGTTTTATCAGTTCCCATCATGTCAATGATATCTAAGAAGTGCTTAGCTGAAATATCATGCCATGGCTGGGTACTAAATCTCATATTGTCATGAAAATAGTCCCTTGGCATCCTTTTGACCCAAGGGGTCTCCTGTCTTAAACCTTTATATGCAGCGTCCATTCGATTCATCATAAAAGGTACCCATTCGAACCCGCCCTCGATTAACGCGACCTTTAAATTTGGATATTTATCAAAGACGCCGTTTGTGATTAAACTAATCACCTGTGTCATATATGCCTGTGGATGTGCCGCGCGCCATGCAACATAATATCGAAGGAAATCCCCGCCTTGAACGGAAATGTCTGCAGATAAGTGCATTCCAATTACAAGGCCATGGCGATTGGCTGCTTCGAAAATCGGATGGTAATAAGGATCTCCCCAAGCAAAGTTTCCAATCGACATCATGATTTGAACCATTTGTGGATGTGGGCCTACCCGATCAATTTCGCGCACGGCTGCGACAGGATCAGCTGGAATGGTAATTGACCCTAATAATCGCTTATCTTTGTTTAACCATTGTTCAATTGTATAGTCGTTATAGGCTGAGGCCCTTGCAGAGGCAAACTCATACCAACCAGTTGCAACAGTTGCTTCATGAAACCAGCCTCCTAAAACTGCATAAGTGATATTATGTTCGTCCAGCAATTGCCTTTTTAATAATTCAAAATCAGATCCTGGTGGCTTATTATTTTCTCCAAATGTATCTCCTCGATATTTAGTTCCACTACGAACTTGATGAAAAGGCAAACTCTTAGTAGGCTTCCATTTATAGTCCGTAATATAACGCTTCCAATGATCTGATAAATAGGGAACCAAATCATCTACTGACGCAATATCATGATGAACGTCCGTATCGATGATTTTAATATCGGTCGCTTTTTCCTTACTTTGTCGAGATACAATCTCTTCTTGAATACTCATCTTTTCCTCCTTCTTATGTGATTTTTTTCAATATAGAGCTATAAGGTTAGAGCGTTTATATTTAACTCTCTAGCTATCTCATTCAATTTTTTAAAGGTTTCCCCTTGCATAGGAACCCCGACTTCTCTATTTCGCGCTTCTTTTAAAAATTCAATTTCTCCTGGAAGATAAATATGTTCCGTACCTTCTGCCTTTTTTGAGTCTTTTATATAAGAAATAAGTTGTTTCATGCTGCTATAATAAACCTCTAAAGGAATCAGTTGTTTAATATCAATGGTCAGCAAAAAATGAGAGATTGATTGCTTTTGGTTCAGATCATACATGGAAGGAATCATTTTAGAAAAATGTCCTCCGGTTAACACGCCCGTTAAAATTTCTCCCATTACAGCCAAACCAAAACCTTTTGGTCCACCTACCGGTGAAAGGAAACCTCCGTTTATAACATGATCCGGGTTTTTAGTTGGCAATCCTTTTGCATCAATTCCCCATCCTTCGGGGATTTGTTGATTTTTTTCCTTTGCAAACAAAATTTTGCCATATGCGGTATTACTGAGTGCCATATCCAAAACAATAGAATTACCCTCTGCTGCTGGTGCAGCAATTGAAATTGGGTTATTGCCAATCACCTTTTCAGCTCCACCAATTGCCGGCATAAGCGGCGCAACATTGCTGATGACAATACCGATTTTATCTTGTTTTGCAGCCATTAAAGAATAGTAGGCAGTAATACCAAAATGGTTACTATTTTTAACGGCTACTAATCCAATTCCGTTTTCCACTGCCTTCTCTATTGACTTTTCCATTGCTTTATATGCAACAACTTGCCCAGCACCAAAATTACCGTCCATTACTACAGTTGCTGCATTTTCTTTTTCGATGTGTATATCAGCTTTATTCGTGATTAAGCCTTTTTGAATACGTTCAATATAAATGGGAAGCCTTAAAAATCCATGACTATGTATCTCTCTTAAATCGGCTTCTAATAAAACTTCCGTAATAATCTCGGCTTCTTCTTGTGGCATATCAAGTTTAGTAAAACATTGATTGGAGAATTGTCGGATTTGTTCAATACTTATATGCATGATTACCCCCTTGTAAAAAAATGTTACTTTGCCAATTGAGATTCATCAGTGGTTTGTAGAACCTTTTTAGTCCCATCTACCACGTTATTCATTAGCTTACCAATCCCTTCAATCTCTATTGCTACCTGATCTCCAGGTTTTAATGGACCTACTCCAGAAGGTGTGCCGGTAATAATAATGTCACCAGGATTCAATGTCATAACCTCGGTTACTTTTACAATTAAGGATTCTATATCGTGAATTAAATCATTGGTATTTGATTGTTGTTTCACTATTCCATTTACTGAAAGTTTGATTTCAACATTATTGGGATTTAAATCTGTTTCAATAACAGGACCTAGTGGCTTAAAAGTTGCAAATGATTTTGCTCTTGTAAACTGGCCGTCGTTTTTTTGTAAATTACGATCTGATATATCATTACAGATTGTGTATCCAAATACGTACTCTAAGGCGAGTTCTTTTCTCACATCTTTTGCCTGTTTACCGATGACCACTGCAAGTTCAGCCTCATAATCGATCCTATGCTCAAGGTTTGGTAAGGAAATTTCTTCTCCATCAGCTACTACTGCTGTTGGTGAGACCATAAACATCATCGGTTCCTCTGGAATCGATTTACCACTTTCCTTAGCATGAAGAGCATAGTTTAAACCGATAGCAATTAGCTGACCTGGGTTTACTGGTGGCAGCAGCTTAACTTCTGAAAGCTTAAACACTTCACCGGTCAACTTAGGCGATTCCGATAAAAAGTTTCCATCTAGTGCTGAAATGGTTTCTCCATTTAAAACCCCACAGCACTCCGAATTATTTTTCAAAAAGCGTATATACTTCATTTAGAATCAATCCTTTCAAGGTAAAAACTATTAATTATCATTTTCCTATTTAAATACAAATTATTTAGTACGCTTGTTTAGACACAGCACCTTGTTTTTTCTTTTCCATTGCTTGACGATAAGGCATTGTTGGTGCTTGCCACTCATCTGTATAGACATTAATCACGCTTGGACGTCCTATAGCAAGTTCGCGTTTTAGAATAGGACCTAAATCTTCTATATTCCTTACATTTTCTCCAATCATTCCATAACTTTCTGCAATTGATCCAAACTCGTAACTTCCTAACTCTACTGATTGATTGTTGCCTTCGAAATTAAGTTGTTGTGTCCATTTTGACCACGCTAAAACGGCATTATTAAAGACAACATTAATAATTGGAAGGTTTAATTGTTTTAAAGTAGCTAGTTCACCAATATTGTAACTAAATGCACCATCACCACTAATAGCTACCACGCGTGATCCTGGACGCGCCATAGCTACTCCCATAGCAAAAGGCAAAGAAGAACCTAATCCCGCAGCCCCACGAGGAAGAAGGATTTGACGACCTTGTCTTTTTAATTCTAGGAAAGCACCAGCCCAGCCACTTGAAAAACCAGCATCACAAGTAATAAAATCATTTTCTCCCAATTGGTCCACTATAGCCTGAACAGCAGCTTGGGGCCAAATAGGGTTATTTTTGCTGTAGCACTCTGCATTACGCTCTTGTAACCACTTCTCTTTTTCGACTTTGATTACATTCAACCATTCCTTAGAAGATTCAAATTGATAGCTTCTTAACTCCATTAGAATTTGGCGTAAAACTTCGCGGGCATCTCCCCATAACGCAACATCTGCTTGAATCACCCTTCCGAATTCTGCAGGGTCAATATCAATATGAATGAATTTTTGATCGTCCCTTGGCCAAGTCCAACGATACGAGCTATTCTGAGAATGCTTATAACCTATAGCAAGAATGACATCAGCTTGGTCAGCTGCAACTTTCGCACATGGGCTTCCTAACTCACCGAGTACTCCAAGACATAAGTCATTATTTTCAGCGACGGATCCTTTACCAGTCAAGGTAGTAACAATTGGAATTTTATAGTTCTCAGATAACTGAGAGATTTCATTGTATGCTTGAGAAAGCTGAATACCTCCACCTGCAAGAATAATCGGCCTCTTGGCTGACGTTAGCAGATTGATTGCTTTTGCTAGTTCAGATTCAGGTGCGGCACATCTGATTTTAGGGTGGTTGCTTATTCCTGATAACGGTTCCAACTCTGTTGTTGATAGGAATACGTCTTGTGGAATTTGCACAACAACTGGACCAGGACGCCCCGTAACCGCTGCATGTATCGCAGCAGATACAACTTTAGAAAGGATCTCAATACTTGGAACATGAAACGTTTCTTTTGCAAAAGGCTTTAACATGTCTAGTTGATTTCCACCCTGGCTAATACGACCATATTGTTGTAAGAGAACAGAATTTTGTGGGTGATCACTAACAAGTACTAAAATAGGGACTGAACTGTTATAAGCCTCCATTAGTCCTGAAGGGAATTTTGTTGCACCTGGGCCTACAGTAGCATCACACACACCGATTCGACCTGTTACTCTTGAAAATGCATCAGCGGCAAAACCTGCAGTCGTTTCATCCCGAATTAAAATATGGGTGATTTGATCCTTACGTTGAGACAATGCATCATAAAATGCATTCGCTTGCCCACCTGGCATTCCAAATACATGGGTAACCCCATGTCTAATTAATGTATCTACTAGTACATAACCTCCGTGACGCTGCATAATATCCCTCCTATCATTTCGAAAAATTTTTTTCTATCAAAGATGAATCTTTTTATTTCTAAAGAGTATTCGACCTTTAACTCGAAATCTTTATAGCTTAAAGAGAACTTTGGCCTGTTCCTTGTTTTGAATCGCTTGGAAGGCCTCTTTCCAGTCTTCTAGTTTATAAAAGTTCTGAATGAGAGGGGAAAAGTCCACTTTTTTTTCCTGTACAATACGAATAGCGTTTTCCCAATCGATTTTTGTGTGCCCAATACCTCCTGTGACAATAATTTCCTTATAGGCAATTTTCATAAAATCGACGTTGATGGGTGTGCTTCGTGTGCCAATTTGCACATAGTGACCACCTCTCCTGCATAATTTCAACCCCTGATTTACGCCTTCACTAGTCCCAGAACACTCCAACACAACGTGAGGACCTTCACCGTCCGTGAGATTTAGTAAAGCAGAATCGCTATTTTCATAATCTGAAAATAGCACCATATCTGCACCCAATTTTAGCGCTAACTCCTGTCTCTGTTTATCTTGGATTAGTCCAGCAACGACCACTGTTGCACCGTAAGCCTTCGCAAGAAGTACAGACATCAGTCCAATTGGTCCAGGACCTATTACTAGGACAACATCCGATGGCTTAATCGTAATTGGATTCAACGCATGAACCACTACTGTAAACGGTTCGATAAGGGAGGCTGAGATCAAATCTATTTCTTTTGGGAGAATATGTACTTGGTCTTTATGTACTCTTACATACTCGGCAAACACCCCATCATGATCAAAACCTATTCTCGTTTTCTCAGCACAGAGATTTTCTCTTCCTTTCATACATGACTCACACTTCCCACAAGATGAGTAGATTGTACGGGCCACAACATTTGTGCCAATTTCTAAACCTTCTACATCAGCCCCTATCGCTACAACTTGACCACTAAACTCGTGCCCAAGGACCAATGGTGTTTTATAGGCATGATAATGTCCGTCATAGATTTTCATATCTGTTCCACAAATACCGGCAAAATGCACTTTCACGACAACCTCATTAGGTCCTGGTTCTGGTTTTCCGATTTGTTGCAATGTCACATCTTCGGCGTCTAAACTCTGTTTCAATAATGCTTTCACCAATAATACCTCCAATGATCTTTAATGATAGTTATCTAATATAATGATAGTTTGCTGACATTACCTCTCTTATAACTGTCTCTATATTTAAAAATACCGACTAATAATTTTAAATATTTTGAATATATCACTTTCTTACAGTTTAAAAAATGGTTATCGATATGTAAAATACTGAATTTATATGTTATCCATATGTTTGGTATATGTTTGAGTACAGCCTCACCATTAAGTAAACATGTTAAATTCTAGGAGCGTCCCTATCTGGTAAGATTAAAAAAGGCTTTTTTCGCATACTTTGTTGTTCTTTAATTGATTAATAGGTGATAATAGTTCGTTCCATTGCGCTCCAGTATAAATATTCAAAAGCAACATTCTTTACGAAAACAGCCTAAAAAAATCCATCTCCATAGAAAATGAAGATGGAAAAAATACTTCTTAAATTTTTAAATTTGATCTATACATTTATATAACGCAATATTTACTTATTATATTTTTTAGTTTCAATACGATAGAATTTGTCTCATTTTTTCGCCAGATGACAGCAGTAGGAATATAAATGTCTGTCTCTCCAAATGGTACTACTCGCAAGCCGTCACTTGATTGGTAGAAACCAGACTGCGGGGCAAGTCCAATTCCCGGCCCATATTTCACTAATTGTAAAAGAGTAGAACTTGTTTCCGTATGTCCTATGATATTAGGTTTTATCTTAGCTTCTTCGAGCATCTGGACAATTTGTAAGAAAGCATTATGAATCGTACTTCCTCGAATTAATATTAATGGCCTTCCCTCAAGGTCTTTTGGTAATATTCTTTCTTTTAACGCTAATGGATCATCTTCACGAAGGACGACTCGAATGGGATCATTTCCAAGTATAGAATAATTAAGTTCAGAATTATGTATAGGTAGACGTGTAATCCCCAAGTGTGCTTCTCCATTTTGTACCATTGAAATGATTGCGTTTGAATGACCTTCTTTTATTGAAAAATGAATATTTGGATTTTCTTCCCATATATGCGCCAATGCTTCACTTAAGTTGGCGGAAAAAAACGGCAAAATAGCAACGGTAATATTTCCCATAATTAAGTTTTGAGGATCTGATAAATAGGTAAGTAGTTCGTTATATTGTCGAAGTATAGGGTTTACTTTTTGTAAAAGAAGTTTTCCTTCTTCAGTGAGAATAACGCCTTTTTTATGGCGTTCGAATAACTTTATCCCCATTTCATTTTCCATATTTTGAATCTGCTGACTTAGAGGGGGCTGAGAAATATTTAATTCTGTAGCAGCTTTTGTGATGTTTCCAAGCCTAGCCACAGCTTCAAAATATTTAAGATTTCTAAAGTCCACTTTTTTCACCTCTCCTTTACTCTAATTCTTCCAAACTTTGAAATTATATATACTGTGTAAATATGTCACTAATAGTAGAATTGTATTGTGCATTTGTAAAGAGTTGTTATTATTATAAAAATAAAGTATTTTAAGTTTTTTGTATTTTTAAAGATATTCAGGTGATTATGCAACACAAAGAAATGTATTGACTAAAAGAGTTATGTAAAATTTATTTTAGATATAGCGTTTACTCTCATCAATTAAAATTGAAAGAAACTAAGTTAGCACGAAGGATAAAAATTAAGCACACCTTTCTGGAGGCATCAGAACAAAAGCGCAAGCGTCTTGATCAGCCCCATGGGGCTAGGCGCTGGACTGGATACTAAAACGATTAGAATTATCCACACCCATTACCTGTTAGAATTTCCTAACGACAAATAAGCCGTATATCATGATTTTTTAATCAAATATACGACTTAAAACAATGAAGTTCTCCTAAGCGCCCGCTTCACTAACTCGAAAAGCCAGTATTTATTTAGTTAATAGTAACAATTTGGGGAAGCTGTGCTTGGTTGCGGGCTCCCCCCTCTTTTCGATCAATAAAATTTTTCAAAATATAACTTACCTATAGTTGCTTCGTATAGCAACGGATACTAGTTTATTCTCAAGGTAGTCATCTAATCCATATTTGCCGCCTTCTCTTCCTATCCCACTTTCTTTTATTCCACCAAATGGTGCTTGAACGGCAAAAGGAGATGGATCATTAACCCCCACCATTCCATATTCGAGTTTTTCAGAAACCCGATGTGCTCTGGAGAGATCATTCGTGTACACGTAAGAAGCTAAGCCATACTCAGTATTATTTGCCTTTTGTATCACATCATCTTCATCACTAAAACGGATTAACGGTGCAACTGGTCCAAATGTTTCTTCATGGGTAATATTCATTTCCTCGTTTACATCAGAAAGCACTGTTGGGGAATAAAAATAACCATTTTTATATTCATTATTACTTAATGTTTTACCACCACAAAGAATGGTAGCACCTTTGTTTACAGCATCCGTTACATGTTCGTGTGATTTATCAACGGCATCTTGATTAACCAAAGGACCTATTTGAATATTTTCATCTAAGCCATCTCCGATAACCAATGAAGAAACTTTATCTGCAAAACGCCTTGCGAACGTATCATAAATCGAATCATGAACATAGATACGGTTTGCACAAACGCATTGTTGACCATTAGATGAAAATTTACTTATAACCGTGCCTTCAATTGCAAGATCAATATCTGCATCTTCAAAAACAATAAAAGGAGCATGTCCGCCTAGTTCCATTGATACACGCTTTACTGTGTCAGCAGATTGTCGAATTAATTTCTTTCCAACTTCTGTTGAACCTGTAAATGAAATTTTCCGAACATCCTTACTTGCCATCAATTCTCCAACAATTTCAGATGAATTTCCGATTACAAGATTTACCACACCTTTTGGCAATCCTACCTCGTCAAATATTTTAAAAAGCTCTAAAGTAGATAGAGGTGCCTCTCGCGAAGGTCGAATAACAACCGTACAACCAACAGCAAGTGCTGGCCCCATTTTTCTAGCACCCATTGACAATGGGAAATTCCACGGAGTAATAGCCCCTACAACACCTACTGGTTGCTTTAAAACTGAAATCCTTTTATTTGGTGCTGAGGCCGGAATAAGATCACCATAAACACGACGAGATTCTTCTGCATACCATTTAAAAAAGGCAATTGTACCCCCAACTTCGTTACGGGCATTATGAATGGTTTTCCCCATTTCCTTCGTAATCGTTTGGGCGAGATGCTCTTTTTTTTCATTTAATTTTTCAACTACCTTATGCAAATAAGCTCCACGTTGTTCTCCGGTTAATGCAGACCATGCTGGAAATGCGTTTTTAGCAGCTTCTATCGCTGTTTGAGTTTCTTTTCTTCCTACTAAATAAACTTTATCAACCAGTTGACCGTTTGCAGGATTGTTGACTTCCAATACTTGATCAGTTATTACCCATTCTCCATTAATATACATTTCCCTCTACTCCCTCCATAATATCCCTTATCCTCTATTACAAAAATGCATTTTTCATCCTAATTCGCTACTTTATCCTCAAATAATAAACAAGCTGTCAGGCTTTGTTTAGAAGTAGGCAGTAAATTCGGATCGATCCTCTTACATTGCTCCATCGCGACTGGACAGCGCGTATGAAAACTACAACCTGCAGGAGGATTCGCAGGGCTAGGCAAGTCACCTGTTAAAATGATTCGTTCGCGGTTCCGCATTTTTGGATCTGGATGAGGAACAGCTGACAACAATGCTTTTGTATACGGATGACGGGGATTCTCGAACAATTCTTCTTTATTTGCAAATTCAATAATTTTTCCAAGATACATAACCGCAATTTTATCGCTAATATGTTTAACGGCTTGAATACCATGGGCAATAAAGAGATAGGATAAGCCCATATCATTTTGAATTTCTTTTAATAGATTTAAGATTTGCGCTTGAATGGATACGTCAAGGGCCGAGACTGGCTCATCACATACAATGAGCTTAGGCTGTAGGGCTAGTGCTCTTGCAATGCCAAGCCTTTGTCTTTGCCCTCCAGAGAATTCAATTGGATAACGGTTGCCATGATAGGAGGCAAGGCCAACTCTCTCTAGTAGTTCGTCGACCCTTTTCCTTCGTTCGCTTGCTGTACCGACTTTATGTAGAACTAGTGGTTCAGCAATAATATCAGCAACCGTCATTCTTGGGTTGAGTGACGAATATGGATCTTGGAAGATCATTTGTAAGTTCTTTCCTAAAGATTTTTTTGCTTTGTACTCATTTAATTTTTTTCCTTCAAAATAAATCTCTCCGCCTGTCGGATCGGAAAGTCCGACGACCATCCTACCTGTTGTCGATTTCCCGCAGCCTGATTCACCAACTAAACCAACGGTCTCTCCAGGGTAAATGTCAAGACTCACTCCATCAACAGCTTTTACAAAATGATTCTTTTTCCCAAAAAGACCGCTCCCAACAGGAAAGTGCTTTTTAATGTCTTTAAGTGATACTAGAGGCTGCTGTTTCATAATGTCCAATCCCTCCTTCCTCTTCAAGCGCATTCCAACAAGCAACCATGTTCCCTGCCGGATGCTCGAGCAATGTTGGTGCATTTTGGCTACACTTTTCAGTTGCGTAGCTGCAGCGTGTCACGAAATTACAACCTTTTGGCAACTCAAGTGGGTTTGGTACAACACCAGGTATGGTATCTAATTTTTCTTTCGATGGGCCGTACAATGCAGGAACGCTTGCCAGTAACCCTCTTGTATACGGGTGAAGAGGGTTTTCGAAGATATCCTCTACTGTGCCTTCTTCGACAATCTTTCCGCAATACATGACTAAGACGCGATCAGCCGTTTCTGCTACAACACCGAGGTCATGGGTAATGAGGAGAATGGCAATGCCGCTTTCCTGTTGTAGTTTGCGCAACAGATTCAAAATTTGCGCTTGAATCGTCACATCAAGTGCCGTTGTCGGTTCATCGGCAATAATGAGCTGTGGATCACAAGCAAGTGCCATCGCAATCATCACTCTTTGCCTCATTCCACCAGACAATTGATGAGGATAGTCATTAAGGCGTCGCTTCGCATCGGGTATACCGACTTTATTTAATAAATCAAGTGCCGTTACTAAGGCTTCTTTGTATTTTACTTTTTTATGCAAAACGATTGATTCAGCAATTTGCCTGCCAATGGGATGGACAGGGTTGAGTGAAAACATCGGATCTTGGAAAATCATGGCGACCTCGTTGCCGCGAATTTTCCTCATTTCTTTTTCTTTTAATTTCAATAAATCTTTCCCTTTAAATGCAATGCTACTATCTTTACTATATTGAATCGCACTTGCGTTAAGTCCCATAATTGAGAGGGAGGAAACGCTTTTCCCACTTCCTGACTCGCCCACTAATGCGACTATTTCACCTTTATTAATAGAGAATGAAACACCGTTAACAGGTTTAATTTCTCCTTTCGATGTCGGAATGAATGTTTCAAGATCCTTCACCTCAAGCAATGGTTCTTCTTTCTCACTCATGCTGTTGACCTCCTTTATTTAGGTTTTTCTATACTTTGGATCAAGCGCTAGCCGTAAACCATCTCCAAGGAAGTTTCCAGCTAGTACGGTCAGGATAATGGCGAGACCAGGATAAACAATCATCCATGCATTCATATTAATCATGCTGTATGCTTGTTGAATCATATTTCCCCAACTAATTTGCGGAGACTGCGCTCCCATTCCAAGGAAACTAAGAGATGCTTCAACTAGAATCGCAAAGCTTAAATTAAATGAAGCTTGAACAACGATTGGTGGAGCTATGTTCGGGATAATATGCTTCAGCATGATCCAGCCCGCCCCCGCACCTGAGATTTTCGCAGCTTCAACATAAGGCTCTGAACGTATTTGCAAGGTTTGCCCCCTTGCGAGCCTTGCAAATTGAGGCGTGAAAACGATACCAATTGCAATCATCGCGTTCCATAAGCTGATGCCTAGTGCACCCGTAATTCCTAGCGCGAGCAAAATTGCAGGAATCGCAATAATCCCGTCAACAATACGCATAAAGATATCATCAACAACCCCGCCTAAGTAACCTGACAAAATCCCCATCGGAACACCGATACAAAGTGGAATTAAAATCGCAAACAAACCAGCTTGAATTGCCGACTTCGTTCCCATTAATAGCCGGCTGAAAATATCACGGCCAAGTTCATCCGTTCCTAACCAGTGTTGGGCACTCGGGCTAGCCATGACTTTCATTAAGTCCTGTTCGATCGGATCGTAAGGAACAATGAAAGGGGCAATAATGGAAATAATGACGAGCACCATTAAAAAGATAAAGCTAAAAAATGCGAGCCGTTCTGCCATTAAACGCTTGAAAACTGTTCCAATACTCATATTCCTTCCCCTTTCTAATATTCAATCCGCGGATCTAAGATGGCATACATGATATCGGTAATAAAGTTAATGATGATAACCATGACAATCATAACGAGAACAACACCTTGAAGCATCGTGAAGTCACGTTGTAAAATCGAATTTACTGCAAGCTGTCCCATGCCTGGTATGGCAAAAACCGTTTCAATCACCACAGTAGCCCCTAATAAATTTCCGAACAAAATACCGATAGTCGTCACAACTGGCAGCATCGCATTTTGTAATCCGTGATTAAAAATAGCTCTCCACCGTTTTACACCTTTAGAGTAGGCAGTTCGTACATAGTCCGCACTCATCACTTCCATTAACGAAGAGCGTAAGTGTCTTGTAATCTGTGCTGTCCCAACTGCACCAAGCGAAATAGCCGGTAGCAAAATCCCTTTAAAAAAATCAATTGGGTTATCATTAATACTCGTAAATCCAGTCGCTGGTACCCAGCCAAGCTTCAAGCTAAAGAATAAAACGAGCAGCATCGCGAGCCAAAAGTTCGGAATCGCTGAGCCCATCGTTCCAAAAAAGCGGGCAACATAGTCCATCCAACTATTCGGAAAATAGATAGACGTTATGGCAAAAAACATGCCACCTACAACAGAAATGATCATTGCAACAAAAACAAGTTGAAATGTAACGGCTAAACGGCCGAACACCGCATCATGCACATATTGACCCGTAAAGATGGATCGACCTAAATCTCCTTGCAGGGCATTTTTCAGCCAATCGAAATACTGCGTAATAATCGGTTGATCAAGACCCAAATCCCGTCGCACTTGGGCTATTTTTTCAGGAGTCGCATTTTCACCAAGCAATGCTAAGACAGGGTCGCCTGGAATAAGTAAAATAAAAGAGAACACGATGAGGGTTGTAATGAATAGCATCGGGATCACATACAGTAAGCGACGTGCTAAATATTTTAAAAACATCCTTCCCATCTCCTTCCGTTTAAAAATTAAAAAGTACTAATATCCCATTAATAAATAGTGGAGTAGGCACAATGTGTTACTACTCCACTATTAACTAGTTATGGAACACGTACTTTACATCACTCTTCGACCCAAATCGATGAGAAAATCGCTTTACCCATTAAATTTGGCTCAAATCCTTTTACCTTTTGAGTCATCGCTGATGTCATCGGCTCATAAACTAGCGGAATTCCGATTGCTTCTTCTAAAAGTGCTTTTCTACTAATTTCTTTGTATAATTCAGCACGTTCCTCATTATCATAGATTGAAGCGGCTTTTGAAATAAGTGACTCAATTTCAGGTGTAGAGTGCTTACCTGGATTGAGGTAACTATTTGAAGAAAATAATAGTTGTACGGCTATTTGCGGGTCTTGACGCCCTGTCCAAGTCGTACTAAATGCAGGTGCTGTCTGTTCAGAAAAGAAACTAGTAGTCGCCTTAGTTACTTCCATTGGTTCGAGATTTACGTCAATCCCTATTTCTTTTAGTTGATCCTTTATTATTTCAGCTCCTCTTGTATAGTTGGCAATTGCTAAGTGAATCATTGAGAAGGAGATATTGTTAAGTCCTGAGTCTTTTACTAATTGTTTTGCTTTCTCAGGGTCATAGTCGATCTTCATGTCAGGATCAGCTGCCCAATAATCTGCCGGAAAGGCGGAATTAGCCGGTGCACCCAGTCCAAAATTAAGTCCCTGAACAATCGCTTCACGGTTAATCCCATGCAGTACCGCTAATCGTACATTTTTATTATCAAACGGCGGCATTGATTGATTTAAAAAGATCATGTTAAATCGAAGCGGCAAAATATCTTTTAAAACAATATTGGAGTCGTTTTTAAGACTCTGAACATTCGCTGGAGAAATGATGTCAGCAAAATCGATTTCACCCGATTTAAGTGCATTAATTCTTGTATTTTCATCCGCCATGACTTTAACCGTCATTTTATCAAGGTAAGGCTTTCCTTCCTGCCAGTAATCTTTATAGGCTTCAAAGACAACTTCTCCATTAGGAATATGCTTTACTCGTTTAAAAGGCCCTGCCCCGACTGGATTTTGAGAAAAATCATCACCATGTTCTTGAACAGCTGCAGGTGAAACCATCATCCCACCCTTATCAGATAACGCTAATAAAAGGGAAGAATCGGGTACTTTTAAATGGAGGTTAACAGTCTTCTTATCTATAACTTCTACACTCTCAATATTATTAAGATCGGGTACTTTCGAATCAGTTGAATTCGTTCGTTCGATATTAAATTTCACCGCTTCTCCATCAAATGGTGTTCCATCATGGAAAGTCACACCTTCCCTAAGATGAAGAGTCAATGTCTTAGCATCATCGCTAAATTCCCATGATTCAGCCAGTCCAGGCTGTGGCTCAAGATTAGGTGAAAAAGCGATAAGTGTATCATAGATGGGCCATAATAAGGAATGGTCACTCCCACTAGCTGATAAAATGGGATCATAATTCGTTGAATCCGTAGCATACGCAATGGTAACTTCCCCACCTTTTTTAGGTGTACCTTCTTCTGAATTTGGCGTTTCATTAGAATTAGATGAGTCCTTCCCAGAGCTCGAATCTGAAGAACAACCAGCTATGATAAAAGCAAGAAGGAGCAATGGGAATAATTTGGAAACAAAAGTGGACTTTACTCTATTCAAAACAATCATCTCCCCTTAATATCAATTGGTAAACCGTTTTCATTATTCTGAACAAGTATTTTAATGGCAACTTACTAGTTATCAATTTTGCTTAATTTTCATTGATACATATTTCTCAACTAAATATTCTTGTAAACCATACTTTCCACCTTCTCGACCTACACCACTTGCTTTTACCCCACCGAAAGGAGCTTGTGCAGTTGTTGGCATTTCATCATTTATTCCAACAATTCCATATTCAAGGTTTTCCATCATACGGATCGCACGGCTAAAATCATTTGTAAAACAATAGGCTGCTAGACCATATTGAAAGTGATTTGCTCTTTCAACTACTTCCTCTTCAGATTTAAAGATAAAAATCGGCGCAACTGGTCCAAAGGTTTCCTCCTTTGCAATATCCATTTCATCTGTAGCATAATTGATCACTGTAGGTTCAAAAAAGCAACCATCCATATGATCAAGCTTTGCTTCTTTTCCTCCTGCGATAATTTTGCCACCATGATTTATTGCATCATCAATTTGTGATAAAACCTTAGATAAAGACTCTCGATTGATAAGTGGACCTATGTCTGTGTTTTCATTCAGTCCATTTCCGATGACCATTTTACTTACTTTTTCAGCAAATAAATCACCAAACTGATCCGCTAAGCTTTCGTGAACATAAATTCTATTTGTACAAACACAGGTTTGACCAGCATTTCTGAATTTACTAGCTATGGCACCGTCTACAGCCGTTTCTAGGTCTGCATCTTCAAAAACAATATATGGTGCATGGCCACCTAGTTCCATTGAAACTTTTTTTACTGTATCTGCTGCACCGCGCATCAATTCAATTCCTACTTCTGTTGAACCAGTAAAAGTTAATTTACGGACCGCAAAACTCTCATTAAAAGTGGCCGCTATCTCCTGAGAGGGCCCTGTTACTAGATTTGCTACTCCGTTTGGTAGACTTGCAGCATCAAGGGCCTCAAAAATTAATTTTGCTGTAAGAGGTGTTGCTGATGCGGGTTTAACAATCACCGTACAACCTGCTGCAAGTGCTGGAGCGATTTTTCTAGTGATCATGGCTGCTGGGAAATTCCAAGGTGTAATTGCCGCAACGACCCCAACAGGTTCCTGTAATACAACGATTCTTTTATCAACACTTGAAGCTGGAATCGTATCGCCATAAATACGTTTTGCTTCCTCTGCATACCAATCAACATAAGATATTGCTAGATTTACCTCTCCAATAGACTCCCTTAATGGTTTGCCCATTTCAAGTGTGATTGTTTTTGCAATATCTTCTGCTCGATCCCTTAATTGGCTAGCAAATTTTTTTAAAAATTCACTCTTTTCTCCAGCTGTTTTCCTTTTCCATATCTTAAAGGCTTGTTCGGCAGCTGAAATAGCCCTTTCTGTATCTTCTCTATTTCCATAAGCCATCTCCCCAACCTTTTCTTTGGTTGCTGGATTATTAATCGTGAAACTTTTATTTGAAACAGATGGGGTCCATTCGCCGTTAATATAAAGCATTAAGCTGCCTCCTCGTTTACTATGATATTTAAATCCCCCTTGCCTGCGCTCCACCATCTATTGAAATTGTTTCCCCTGTCATATAGGAAGAAGCATCAGAAGCTAAAAATAAGACCCCTGCTGCAATTTCTTCTGGTTTTCCCATTCGTCTCATTGGAGACTTACTTATTACTTTTTCCATAAACTCTTTATCAATTTCTTTTATAGCTGCTAGAATAGGAGTATCCGTATAGTAAGGGGCTATACCATTTACCCTTACGCCCCTCTCGGCCCATTCAGAAGCAAATGCCTTTGTAACCATGTTTACTCCACTTTTACTAACACTATAAGCAAGGGAGCCAGTTACGGCTTGTTGGGAAGCAGCTGAAGAGAGATTAATGATTGAACCTTTGCCTTGCTCTAGCATGACTTTGCCCACTTCTTGGGTAAACATGAAGACACCCGTTAAGTTTACTTCCAAAATCTTTTGCCAAATCTCTAATGGAAACTCCTCTGCCGGTGTTCTTTTGGAAGTGATTCCTGCATTATTAACTAATATGTCAATTGTGGAAAACTTTTCAAGGGTCATGTTTACAACATTTTTAATATCATTAAGGTTTGTCACATCACATGGAATGACGAGAACTTTCGCTCCCTTGTCTCTCAGTTCTTCTGCAAATTCTTCAAGACCTGTTAATGTGAGGTCGCATAGAACTAAATTACTTTCGTAATTGGCGAATCCCCTTGCAATACTTTTTCCAATCCCTCCATTAGCCCCCGTAATTATGGCTGTTTTTCTGTCCAAATTAAAAATATCCAACTTAATCCCCCCAGGTACTAATTGGTAGTAATCAAAAATAAGATTAACCGGTTTTACTATTCAAAACCTTCAGTCTTTTAATCTTGGTTTATTTCACAAAGAAAGCTGTCGATGGTAGAAATAGTTTTTTTAATTTGTTCAGGGAAAATTTCCATATAAGTAAAATACCCGTGAACTAATCCTTTTTGGCAAAAGGATTGAACTGTTACCTCCGCTTCTTTTAAGCGTTTTACATAAGCTAATCCATCGTCGCGGAGGACATCATTTTCCGCAACGATTACAAGTGCCGGCGGTAAATTTCTTAAATCTGCGGCCATTAGGGGGGCCGCATATTTATCAATTTTATCCTTTTCATCTCTAATGTAATGGTTAGAAAACCATATCGATAGTTCCTTATTTAGACCGAAACCGTTTTCAAATTCTTTATAAGAGTCTGTGTCTACATTAAAACTCGTACTAGGATAGATCAGTACTTGTGCAGAGATATGGGGTCCCTTGTTATCCCTGGCCATCATGGAGACAACCGCAGCCATGTTTCCTCCAGCACTATCACCACCAACTATAATAGTAGAAGCATCTCCATTGATTAACGCTCCATTTTTGCTTACCCATTGCAGTGCCGCATAGCAGTCATTCACTGGAATTGGAAACTTAAACTCTGGAGAAAGCCTATAATCTACTGAAACTACGATCCTTTCAGTTTGTTCGGCAATCATTCTGCACGTTGCATCGCAAGACTCTAAATCACCTAGAACCCATCCTCCACCGTGGAAATACATAAAAATAGGGCAAGGGCCGTCTACTTTGGGCGTATAAACTCTAATTTTCACCTTTGCATCCTGATTGACAGGAATAAAAAGGTCTTCAACTTTCGCAAGCAGTCCAAGACCTGCTTTTTCACCTGAAGGCTTCTTAAATAACTCTCTGATTGTTTCATGACCTAACGAAAGGTTTTCCAATACTAGGTCAAATCCTTTAATATATACTTTTGCCTCTGGTAAAAGTTCAGCCAATTAATTTCTTCCTTTCTTTGTACATTTAACATATTGATAAGGAATAAGTAGGTTTACACTCAATTTGAGGAATTTACTTTATTGCGTTTATCAGCAAATAGAGAAAAACCTTCATACCCCTTATCTACAACTTCTTTACAAATCTCAAGATATTTCTTAAAACCTCCTAAATATAGAGGTAGTCCTCTTGGTTTCCCTGGTATATTTGCCCCTGTCCACCAAGACTCCGTTTTAACAAAAAGTGTATTATTAGCTAACTCTACAACCGATTTACTCCATCCAGCTTCGGCTTCCTTTTCCGCCTCTATTATATTTAGGTCATGTTCACGGAGATACTTCAGACACTTAATAATCCATTCAACATTTGACTCAATCACTGCGACGTTGTTGGTAAATCCCGCAGGACTTTCAGGTCCAGTGATTAGGAATAGGTTAGGAAAACCAGTTGTTGCAAGTCCGAGATATGTGCTTATCTGTCCTCCATTTTTCCATTTTTCCTTTAATGAGATTCCATCTTTACCCCTAATATCTATTTTGAACAAGGGGCCGGTAATAGCATCATAACCTGTCGCAAATACAAGAATATCTAAGTCATATTCCTTTTCAATTGTTCGTAGTCCCTCCGGAGTAATTTCCTCAATAGGCGCCTTTTTTACATCAATCAAGCTGACATTATCACGATTATATGTTTCTAAATAATCGGTATTTAAAACTTGGCGTTTCGTTCCATAATAATAAGTTGGCATTAATTTTTCTGCTGTCTTGGGATCCCGAACAATTTCAGGGATCTTAGAGCGGAGGAATTCTGCAACTGTTTCATTCGCTTTTTCATTGGTAAATATATCTGTATAACCTGGCATAAACCCGCCTTTTTCCCAAGCTTCTTCCAGTGCTTGCAACCTTTCTTCTTTGGTTACGTCAAAAATCGAACAATTCATTGGCTTCCTTAAATCACCAGTAGCGCTATTTCGAACTTGTTGCTTAATTTCTTCATAGTTTGCTTTTGTTTTTCGGATATACTCAGGATCAAGCTGATGATTCCTTGCTGGAATCATATATTGGGGAGTACGCTGAAACACTGTTAGGTGGTCAGCCTCTTTTGCTATTATAGGGATTATTTGTACACCACTTGATCCAGTCCCGATGACACCAACACGTTTACCTTTAAAATCTACTTTCTCTTTCGGCCATTTTCCGGTATGATACCATTCACCTTTGAAGTTATTTAATCCTTTAAAGTTAGGAACGTTGGCAGCTGAGAGGCCACCTACGGCAGGGATGAAGTACTTAGCTGTTACACTAGTACCGTCATTTATGTAAATCCGCCAGTTCTCGTTGTCCTCGTCATAATGAGCGGCCGTGATGCGCGTATTGAGTTGAATATCTTTCCGTAAATTAAAATTATCTGCAACGTAGTTGAGATAACTTAGAATCTCCGGCTGATCAGGATACCTAGAACTCCATGTCCATTCATTGTAGAGCTTTTCTGAGAACAAATAGGTATAGACTATGCTTTCCGTATCACAACGTGCTCCAGGATAGCGATTATGATACCATACTCCTCCTACATCCTCGGCTGCCTCAAATACTTTGGCGGAAAAACCAGCTTCACGTAAACTATGAAGCATGTACATTCCTGCAAAACCTGCACCAATGATGACTGCATCGAAATCATTAACTTGACTTGGTTTAGAACCTTGTTGAGCAACATTCATATTATTTTCTCCCTCCTGATAAAGTGTTTTAAAATCTCTCAGAATAATTTTAATGAATATTCAGACTAATAAACTGACAAATCTCCCTATTAGTTATTAAATCTTTATGTTGTGAAAAAATTGAGCTATGGTTTGCAATTAATAACATATAAATCTTCTAATTAATTTAGTGAAGTCTCTTCATCAATAAATAATAAAATATTCGCACCATTTGTAAACGCTTAATCAACTTGTAATACAATCATACAAGAATGTAAAATTATTTTCAATCTATTTTTTGAGTTTTCACAATATTCTTGTTGTTTTGAGTCACTCTAAACTTTTTTGTTTCTTGAAGAAGAATTTTATTGTTTATTCTAATTAGTTATCCTTTTCCAACACAAGCTTAACGTGCTATTTGTTAGTACCCATTTCAGACAATCAATTTTTGTAATTTGAGCTTTTAATCGATTTAGTTTTTATAGTGTTGAATTTTTCCGTTACGTCCTCTCTACCGCAGAAATGCATATTGGGGTGTAAAAAATTTTAGGAAGTATAAAAAAAATCCCCATTTCATTGAATAGTTGGGGATTTTTTACCTATACGTACTAAAAGCAATACGACTGGTAAAGTGCTAGTCATTTGTTTAGTTTTTTTAACTGAAAAATCAATATTGGGTATCTTTTAGAAAATAGGAGGATAATGCTACTATGGTTGTAATCATATGCTTTGGCTGTCAAAAAAAACAAAGGGTCTATTTAATTCACGCGTGGATCCCCAAGTTTTCTCCTTGCATTTGTTAAATGTTCTTTCATATAAAATGCAGCTGCTGTTTTATCTCTTCTTTTAATTGCTTCAAAAATATTTTGATGTTCCTGGTACACTTGTTCCCGCTTTTCTTTTCTACCCACGTTTTTCTGTAACGAATATGTAAGTGCTTTTTGGTAAAGGTCTCTTACATTTTCTACTGATTGTGTTAGAAAAGAATTTTTGGCAGCTTTTACGATAAGCATATGGAAAGCATAATCTGCTCTATCTCCAACAATGGACTCATCATTAATTGTATCTGACACTTGCTGAAGTGCCACATATATCTCCTTAATATCTTCTTCTGTATGCCTTTCTGCTGCAAATGCTGCCGCTTCTGACTCAATTACTGTTCGCAATTCAAGCAAGTTATAAATTTCTTCATCTGTAATCATTTCAAATGCAACCGTATCTAGTAGATCTTCTTTGCGCATTTTTTTTACAAAGTTTCCGCCACCTTGAATCGATTCTATTAGCCCACTTGCAACGAGCACACTAATTGTTTCACGAATAGGTGCCCTACTAACACCAAACATTTCAGCAAGCTTATTTTCGGATGGAAGTTTTGAACCTTCTGGAAAATCCCCATTTCGTATTTTCTGTTTTAATTGTTCAAGTATTTGGTCTGCTATTTTCATTCGCTTTACTGTATTAACCATAAAATCCTCTCCTTAAAAAGGTGTAAATGAATGGCTAAACCTCGAAGAATGTAGAGGTCTTCACAATCTATTAGTTTTACAATATTCTCTTAATCCCCTCTTGGTTACAATTTTTCCACCTGATGATGAATACGTTAATTTTATGAATATTTAGATAATTCTAAATAAAACTTTCCTTCTTACTATAAATTTATTCTTGGTCATTTAAATAACTTAATTATGTTAAAGTTTCAATGTTGTATTACAAGCATACAATTATCAATTCTCATAGTCAATATTATAATCTTCAATTCAGCTATGAATAGTAAATTTATATTTCTGTTCTAATAAAAAAGTTCTGGGTCGTGGGATTGTAGCACTCTGAACCATCTTTTCCAATGTGCTTGGCATCGGGCTTGAACATACAAGGATGTAGACACGTGGATGTGGATACTGAGGATAAATAAGCCAACAATAGCAAAAATAAGCGTAAATAATCGCCAACTGTAATTAGATGGGGATTATTTTACGCTTATGCGAAACAGAAATAGACAAACGGTTTGAAAGTAAGGAGTGCCTATTAGCTGGTATTTGTTGGTCTAAGGGTACCGCCACGTCCCGTTATGTTAGGAACATCATTCTGCTAAATTTCAGAAAATAGATTATCCAACCTATAAATCTATTTATAAGTTGTTTAGATTAGGAGATTCCAGTCACTTCTGCCAAGTATTCCACTAAGTGAATAGCGCGCATGCTTTCTTTCAAATTTTCACGATCAATTCCCAACTTCATTTGAATCAGGCATCCTGGATTAGTTGTAATGATGGTCGTTGAGTTTGTATCTCTTACATTCTCCATTTTTTGATCCAAGATCTCCATTGAGGCATCATAATTCACAATGTTATAAATCCCTGCCGAACCACAGCACATATTCGCATCGTTCATTTCTATGAATTCTACGTTAGGTACGCTTTGGATTAATTGAAGTGGATCTTCTGTTACTTTTAGAACATTTGTCATGTGACAAGATCTTTGATACGTTATCCTTTGCTGTGAACAGCCCTTCGCTTTAATGCCTCCGCATAAAACAAGGATTTGGGAGATATCTTTCGTTTTATCCGAAAAAAGTTTCGCGCGTTCGACCCACATTGGTTCATCCGCTAATAAGTGATCATATTCGAACAGCATTGCCCCGCAACCGCCGGCATTATTGACAATAAAATCTACTTCTTCCTTCTCGAAAGCTTCAATATTCCTTTTTGCTAAACTTTTACTTTCTTCTAATTCTCCCGAGTGAGCATGCAAAGCTCCACAGCAAGTCTGATTCTCTATGACAATTACGTCACAACCTGCCTCGGAAAGAAGCTTGACGGAAAGATGGTTAATCTTTCTGAACATGGCATCCATTACACACCCCACAAAGAACGCGACCGTATACTTTTTGTCCCCTTTAGCTGGTGTAACACGGAGAAGACTTGTACGTTCCCTAGGGGATACCGCAGACGGGGTGATTGCTTCAAATTCACCTAAATGAGAAGGCAATTTTTTCATCAAGCCGCTCTTTCTTGCTAGTTTTTGAATCCCGCTTTTTTCATATAACCACATGGAATTTCCGATGAAATTCATCGCTTTACGGCTAGGGAAAACCTCTTTAAATACGGTGTTTCGCAAAATTCGAACTGGAGTAGGCGACTTTTTACGTCGTGTGATTGCCGCTCGAGCTGCCTCTAGAATGCCCCCGTATTCAACCCCAGTAGGACAGGCGGTCTCACACGCACGGCAGCCAAGGCACAATTCCATTGGTTCTTCCAGAACGGATAAATCTGTAATTCTTCCTTCCCCTACCATCTTGACCAAATTAATTCTCCCTCTTGGCGAATGAGTTTCCTTCCCCATCGTCGCGTAGGTAGGGCATACTGGCAAACAATAGCCGCATTGAACACAGCTGTTTGTTTTTTCATATTTAAGTTCTTCTTTCAACTGTTCTAGGTCTTGCTTCATTCGCTTAACACCAGCCTTTGCCCCGGCTCTGGGAATATCTTTCCGGGATTCATAATATTATTCGGATCCCAAGCTTGCTTAATTTTTCTCATCATATCTAATCCCTCGGCTCCCAATTCCATTTCCATAAATGGAGCTTTCATGGTACCTATTCCATGTTCCCCAGACAAAGTTCCTCCCAATTGCACGGCTGCTTCAAAAATCTCCGAAACGGCTTGTTCTACACGCTTCATTTCTTCTTTATCCGATTTGTCTGCAATAATATTGGGATGAAGGTTACCATCCCCGGCATGACCAAAAACCACTAGGTGCACATTATACTTCTTCTTGATTTCCTGAAGTCGACGACACATTTCTGGGATTTTGCTCCGGGGAACGGTTGCATCCTCCGAGATTTTGGTTGGCTTAATCCTGGCAATGGCGGGAGAAACAAGCTTTCGTGCCTTCCAGACCTCTTCTGTTTCTGCCTTCGTTTTGGGCACTCGTACTTTTCTTGCCCCAACTTCTTTACATACCTCTGATACCTGTTCAGCTTCATCAATAACCGCAGACGGGTGCCCATCAAGCTCGATGAGAATCAACGCTTCAGCATCCCTAGGAAGCCCAGATGGTTGATAATTTTCTACAGCTACTATCGAAGCTTGATCCATCAATTCCATTTTCGATGGCAGAATTCCGGAACAAAAAATCTTCGATATCGCTCTTCCTGCATCCTCTAGGCTATTAAAAATAGCCATCACTGTTTTCGAAGCGGGCGGTTTTGGAATCAAGCGCAAGATGGCTTTAGTAATGATTCCTAGAGTACCTTCGGACCCTACAATGAGTTTGGTCAGATCATAGCCAGTTACGTTTTTCACCGTCCTGCCACCTGTCCGGATGAGTTCTCCCTGTGGCGTTATTATTTCCAAGCCAATGACATAATCCTTGGTTACTCCGTACTTCAATCCTCGTGGCCCACCAGAATTCTCCGCTAGATTTCCACCTATAGTGGAGACATGAGAACTACTAGGATCAGGCGGGTACATCAGACCTTTCTTTTCGGCTGCATTATGAATATTCGCTGTTAATATACCTGGAGACACAACGGCAACTAGGTCTTCTTCATGAATTTCTAGTAAATCATCCATAACGGACAAATCGAGTACCATTCCACCTAGGACGGGAAGTGGACCTCCACTTAAACTAGTCGCTTGACCGCGAGGATAGACCGGGATTTTCTCTCGATTGGCTAATTTCACAAGTGCAGCCAATTCCTCTACACTTTTGGTCTGAATAACCACATCTGGTAAATATGTACCAAACGATCCATCAAAGGAATAGCTGAAACGATCGGATTCATCTGTCAACACCCTTCCTGTTTTTACGGTGGATATAATTTCTGTCAAATGTGCAGAGGTAATTGTTTTCATTGAATGTTTGTTCCCTCCCTTGTTTTCCTAAATAAGACCAGTTTAAAAAAGCAAGCTTATTTTTTTCTCTGCATTTTTCAAGTGAATAATAGACTGGATTTTTGCCAACTCTGGTTCTTCCGTCTCAATCGCTAATAGGATATCCTGGTGTTCTTTAAGAACGGCCTTCCGTCTTTGTTTTAACCCCAAATTAGGCTCGAGTGTAATCTTTAACGCTCTTTCATAAAGAGCAGATAAACTCTCCATCGTGTGAATCATGATTGGATTCTGCGTTGCTAAAATAATAGATTGATGGAATTCGATGTCGGCCTCTCTCCCAGTTTTCTCCTCATCGGCATATTCTATTTCCAGCCATTTCATGGCCTTTTGCATTTGTTCCAATTGTTCTGGTGTACGTCTGATAGCAGCTAAATAGGCAGCCTCAGGCTCTAAAATTTTTCTCATCTCAAATAGATGTTTGATGACTTCTTTATCATCGTTCTCGATACGAATTTGATGCAGCAAGAAAGTTGCGGCTCTTTCTTCAACGTAACTACCCCCACCTTGCCGTGAACTAATCACACCTGCTGCCCTTAGAACACTAAGTGCCTCTCGGATTGGAATTCTACTTACACCAAAATGTGCAGCTAGTTCCATTTCTGTAGGCAATTTTGAACCTGGAGGATACTTTCCGGTTTCAATCATATTTAGCAATTCACGAGAAATCGTTTGCGATACTTTTACTTTTTCAGCCATAACCCATCTCCTATTCGGAATTACCACAACCTGTAATACAAATTTTATGATGAAGAGGAAATCAAGTCAATATTTATTAAAGAATATTCGGATAATTAAGTTAATTATCCGTGTTTAACAAATTTTGGGGAGAATAAACTTTAAAGGTAATAAAATTTGTAATACAAAAATGTTTTTATATAAAATAAAGGACCTTTGACTCACCTGTCAATTAATCTAAAAAAATCCAACCTAGAGATGATCCCCATTTATTTCTACTCACAAATAGCCGATTTCTTGGAATCGTCTTGCTGGGGGATGGCTAAATAAAGCTATGCCACAATTGATGTCCCATCCCCCTGTTTTCTATGGGAAAAATAAACCTATCTCTAGTCAAAAAATTAGTTTAATGCTAAACTATTTATAAATAGTTTAATACTAAACTACTTTTAGAAGGGATGATTCAGATGGGGAAACTGCAAGATAAAGTCGTTATCATTACCGGCGGTGCTGCTGGCATTGGGAGCGGAATGGCGAAGTCGATGGTAAAAGAAGGGGCCATTGTCACGATTGTTGATCTAAACGAAGAAACCGGTAAAAGCATGGAGAAGGAACTTCAAACCATTTCGCCACAATCGATGTTTCTAAAAGCGAATTTGATGGACCAAGAAAACCTTGGTAACATCGTAACCACAGTCGTTGAAAAATACGGAAGACTCGATGTTCTCGTAAATAACGCCCATGCATCTAAGCAAAAAACCATTGAAGAAACCACAAAGGAAGATTTAGATTTGTCCTTTGGAACTGGATTTTATCCAACCTTTTACTTGATGCAGGCGGCACTTCCTTATTTGAAAGAGTCAAAAGGAAACGTGATTAATTTCGCCTCTGGTGCAGGATTAAATGGTCATGAAACTCAAGCTGCATATGCCGCAGCAAAAGAAGCAATTCGAGGGGTTACAAGGGTAGCCGCTAATGAATGGGGCCGGTTTGGAATCAATGTGAACATCATTAGCCCAATTGCCAATTCCCCAGGTGTCGAGGCATGGGCAAAAGCTCAACCGGAATATTATGAAGAAGTGAAAAGTAGAATACCATTAGGATACTTCGGCGATATTGAAAAAGATATTGGCCGTGTTGCCGTATTCCTTGCTTCCGAAGATTCTCAGTATATTACCGGACAGACCATCATGGTAGATGGCGGAACAACGATGCTTCGCTAAGCTAGATATGGAGAGGATAATTTGCAAGAAAAAGATCTTTTTAAACTCATTCACATGATTGATAAAATTAATAACGAAAACATTGTCAGATTTACGAAGGCTTTCCCCTACCCTCTTGGAATTTCTCCGATTCTTGTATTGTCGGATTTGAAAACAAATGGGGTCCAAAAGCAAGTGGATTTAGCCGATAAACTCGGCTATACAAAAGGGGCAATGACGAATATTGCTACGAAACTTTTAGATTTAGGTCTTGCTGAAAAGGTGTTTGATGAAACCGACCGCCGGGTCATTCAACTGCGGATTACCCCTGCTGGTAAAAAGGCATTATTAGAAGCACAGGCGATTGGTCAAAGCTTATTTATGCAACATTTTGAAGCCTTAAATGAAGAGGAAATCAAACAGTATTTTAAAATTCAAGAAAAGCTCTTAAAACATATGAAAGACCAGAAATAGAGCATATTGGGAGGTATTTTAATGAGCCGATTAGCTGATAAAGTTGCGATTATTACAGGTGGTGCACGAGGAATGGGAGCCAGTCACGCCCGCTTGTTTGTCAAAGAAGGAGCAAAAGTCTTGATTGCCGATATTCTTGAGCAAGAAGGACAAGCTCTTGCCGATGAACTAGGAGAGAATGCAAGGTTCATGAAACTAGATGTCACCAACAAAGAAAACTGGGAGCAAGCGATTGCTTTTACAGAGGAAGCATTCGGCCCGGTGAATGTGTTAGTGAATAACGCCGGAATCACGATGAATAAATCGATCGAAGAAATGACTCTAGAAGAGTACAAACGTATCGTAGAGATCAACCAAGTGTCGGTATTTCTAGGAATGAAAGCAGTTATCCCTTCGATGAAAGAAGCAAAAGCCGGTTCGATTGTGAACATCTCATCAATGAACGGCCTAGTCGGTGGTGCGATTGGCTATACTGATACGAAATTTGCTGTTAGGGGAATGACCAAAGCAGCCGCGCTAAGCTTGGCTCACTATGATATTCGCGTGAATTCCGTACACCCAGGTGTCATTGAAACACCAATGATTGTCCAAGAAGAAACAAAAGACGCCGTCAAAGAATTTGCGAAATACATTCCGAACGGCCGAGTTGCAAAACCAGAAGAAGTATCGAACTTAGTTCTGTTCCTTGCTTCGGACGATTCCAGTTATAGCACAGGGTCAGAATTCGTCGTTGATGGTGGAATGACTGCAAGATAGAAAAAAATCCCCCATTTCTGAGGGATGGTAAAGGTTGAGCTTGAAACTGGCATCCAGTTTCAAGCTCAACTTTTTTATATTGGCTCGTTTTCAAAGATTCTTGTGGTGACTTATCGCCCAAACGTATGCCCTCCATCAAGGTAAATCGTTTGTCCTGTCATAAATCGACTGTCATCACTTGCGAGAAAGACAATGCCTGGAGCGATATCCCCATCAGGGTCCCCTAAACGCTGAAGAGGCACTGGCGCCATCGTCGCTTTATAGCCTTCGGGATCACGCTCTCTCCAACTTTTCGCAGCGGGTGTTAATGCCCCTGGTGAAACGACATTCACGGTAATATTGTATTCTCCAAACTCCCGCGCTGCCGTTTTCGTCAAACCACGAATTGCTTCTTTTGCCGAACCATATGCAGCGAATGTTTTCATCCCTTCTATTCCGGTAGCAGAACAGGTATTGATAATGCGCCCTCCTTTTATCTTTAAATAAGGAAAGCACGCCTTCATGAAAAATAACGTTCCTAATGTTCCTGTTCGCCAAGCCAATTCCATGTGTTCTTCTGTCGTATCAACAATTAACTGTGTCGATGAAGCTTGCGCATTGTTGATAAGAATGTCGACCGTTCCAAATTCCTCGACCGTTCGTTTCACGACCTGCTGAACTTCACTTTCTTTGGCTACATCACACTGAACAAATAATGCGTTTCCACCGCCAGCGTTGATTTCACGAGCAGCCGCTGATCCTGTTTCTTCATTAAACTCTGCGATTGTAATCGCTGCACCTTCTTTAGCTAATGCCATCGCGTATGCTAACCCCAAACCTTGACCAGAGCCCGTAATAATCGCGACTTTTCCATCTAATTTCCCCAAATTCCCGCTCCTTTCCTCCATGGAATTGGTGCTGTGGGTTTTCGTATTTAAGTCTTACCCTATCTCAATCATCACGGTTTTTTCCCTTGTACTTTCTAAAATCGAATCTTTTCCAAATCCACTATCCTTAAATCCTCCAAATGGCAACTCAACGCCGACCCTGCGATACGTATTCACCCAAACGTTCCCTGCTTCGATTCGCTGAACCATTCGCTGCGCTCGTGCAAGATTGGTTGTCCAGACCCCAGCGGCTAGTCCGTAAGAGGTATCATTGGCAATTTCAAGTGCTTCTTCCTCGGTGTCAAATGGAATGACGACAGCCACTGGCCCGAAGATTTCCTCCTGACATATACGAGCAGTATTTTTCTCCATTTGAATTAACGTTGGTTCGACCCAATATCCTTGGGCAAATTCAGGCTGATCCGGTAATAAATTTTCTCCTCCACGTCTTCCACCGTAGACAAGTTTGCCACCTTCTTCGAGACCTAAATCAATATAAGCGCAGACCCTTTCGTACTGCTGTACGTTGGCAATTGGACCCATCGAAGTCATAAAGTCCATTGTAGGACCAAGTTGAACCTCACTAGCAATCTTTTCTTTCATACGTACCAACATTTCATCAAGAATTGATCGTTGAATCAAAATTCTCGACCCACCGACACAAATTTGTCCGGCATTTCCAGTAAATATACCGTTTGTCGTGACTCCTTCAGCGGCTTTGTCCAAATCTGCATCTTCAAAGACAATATTTGGTGACTTGCCCCCCAATTCAAGGGTTAATGGCTTTGGATCACGAACCGTGGACTGAACAATGCTTCTTGCCGTCCGACCAGATCCTGTCAAACTTACACGATTCACACCTTTATGGCCGACAAGCGCGTCGCCGATTTCACTTCCTAGCCCCGAAATCACGTTTAACACACCCGGTGGTAAAATTTCAGCAAGCATTTCACCAAATCGTAAGGAGCCGATCGCGGCCAATTCTGAAGGCTTAATAATCACAGTATTTCCAGCTGCAAGAGCGTAAGCGGCTTTCAAACTAAAAGTAAACAACGGGGCGTTCCATGGAATGATCCCTAATACCACACCTAATGGTTCACGAATTGTATACCCGAAAGAAGTTGGCCCCAGTGGAGTCGTTTCCCCGCGACTTGCAATCGACGCCTGACCCGCAGCATCGTACCAAATTTGTTTTAACACCGGAATCAATCCATAACTAGATTCTCTGATGACCCAACCATTATCTTGTGTTTCCAATGCTGAAAGTTCTTGACCATGTTCGGTCAAACTATCGCCAATCCGTCTTAAATAATCCGCGCGTTCTGTTGCAGGCAACGCCGCCCAACTAGGAAATGCTTTACGCGCCGACTCAACCACTGTTTCCACATCTTCTGTCGTACATAGTGGGATTTGTGCCCATACCTGTCCTGTCGCAGGATCGATGCTCTCCATTGTTTTTCCTGATGAAGATGGTGCTAGCTTTCCGGCAATAAGATTTTGATAGTGTTTCACTTCATTGATAATGGTCAATATAATCACCCTTTCAATCCTTATCATGGTTCTTTATTCTTTGATTCTATGAAAATCGACTTAGTCATTCAATGGAGCTTTCCACAGTAAATGACAAGAATTTTTGGATAATATTCTAGTAAGAATTTACAGCCTTTTTAAAAAAATAATAAAGTCCATCATGATGATCTTTCTCCATTTTTACATGCCCGAGGGATTCCAAATAAACTAGATTTGTAATGGTTTGAATCAAAGCAGAACTTGCTCGTTCATGTGACAGATTGCTTCCATAAACAAACTGGGACACTTCAAACGCCGTACTTCCCTTCTCCTGAATTCCCTGAAGCGTTTGTGCCCACCTTTTTTCATAGTGACCAAGCAACTTTTCTATTCTTGCGTCGAGATCAACTATCTGCTGGCCATGTCCAGGAAGAGTGTATTTAACCTTAATTTCTCTTAGTCTTTTTAAGGCAGAAAGATACCCTTGTAACGGGTTATCTCCCTCCTTTTCAGAGATAACAATCGGATTGATTCCCTGTAAAATATGATCCCCCACTAAGAGAAGTTGATCTTGCGCTTGATAGAAAGCAACATGGTCTGGTGAATGACCAGGCGTTGGTATCGTTTGATAGATACTGTCACCTAATAAAAGTTCTTGATTTTCTTGAAACAAGACATCCGGTTTAAATTGATAAGCTTCAAATCGGTGGAACCGATCTTCTTGCCCTGTTTGTACAACCATCCCATGCTGTTCAATGAATGACCCGAGTGAACTCCTATACTTCTGGTCAACAAATAAGGAGCGAGCCCGCTGCAATTCCTCATACCCCTTGACTGACATCCAAACACTTGCTTGATAGTTTTGTTGAAACCATCCTGCTAAACCAAAATGGTCTGCATGGGCATGAGTGATTACAACCTTTTCAATCGGGATACTCGTTCCTAATGTTTTTACCCAAACCGCCATCGCTTCTTCCGTACAATCTCCTGTGTCCACAACCGTAAAGCCATTTTTCCCTTCTATTAAATAGCAATTCACTTCTCTGAAATCATAAGGAATCGGAATTCGGACCAGATAGACGTGGTCTGTAATCTTTTCCATTTTAAAAAACCTCCTCGCCTCTCCATTTCCTCAACAAGCCTAACGAACCATCACCGTTCCCCCATCCACCATCAGAGTCTGTCCGGTAATGTATTCCGAATCCGAACTAGCGAGGAAAACGGCAGCCCGGCCAATATCATGCTCACAATCTCCTATTCTCTTAAGTGGAACAAGTGAAACCATTTTATTGTAAGCATTCGGGTGTTCCTCCTGTAGGCGCTCCACACCTGGGGAGTTTGCGATTGGAGACAGAAGATTTACATTGATTCCATATCGACCCCATTCTGTGGCCGCTACTCGCGATAATCCACGAATCGCCTCTTTTGTAGCAGCATAAGATGCTTGTTTGCTGAGTCCAATCATCCCCGCGGCTGAGACAAAATTGATCACTTTCCCTTTTGTTGCCTTTAAATGCGGCAAAGCGCTTCTCATGAGAATGAAAGTCGACCATAAGCCCGTGTTCAATGCCAAGTCCATCACATCATCTGTTGTCTCTTCTAATGGAACGTTTTTCGAACTTTGTGCATTGTTCACTAAAATATCAATCTTCCCAAATCTTTCAACCGTTTTATCGATTAAACTAGGTAATAGCTCTCGATTATTCACATCTGCCTGTAAAAATAAAGCATCACAGCCGATAGCAAGTAATTCGTTTTCCGTTCTCTTCCCCTTTTCCTCATTCAACCCGACGAAAACAATAGAGGCACCTTCTTTCGCAAAAGCAAGGCAAATGCCTCTACCAATCCCGGAAGATCCTCCCGTCACAAAAGCCACTTTATCTTTTAATTTCATTTATTGCTCCTCCCTCACTGAGTTATTTGAATAGTTTGTTATTATTGTCTAAAATAAAAGGAACTATATTCTTTGTTTAGGAGAATCTTTCATGCAGCCAACTCTTCCTGCACATCTACTCATTCAAAACGTCAACGTCCTCACAATGGATCCTAACCGTCCCTTTGCCTCAGGCGTTGCAATCGCTGATGGAAAAATAATCGGCATTTTAGATAAGGAAACCAACTGGCCTCTTAGTCCACAAGGTAAAATCGTTGACGGAAATGGTCTTACCTTGATGCCCGGACTGATTGATGCCCATTGTCACCTGCGCGCACAAATAAGCCAAATGTCCGCACTCTCTTTTAGTAGGGCAGATATCACTGGGATTGACGAAATGATTCTCGCAATCAGGGAAAAAACCAGGACTCTCCCCAATGGCACATGGATTCGCGGCACTGGCTATGATCCTTTTTATCTAAAAGAAAAACGTCATCCAACACGCTGGGACTTGGACCAAGCCACCACCCATCATCCAATTCGCCTTCGCCATATAACGAGACATGCTAGCGTGTTAAATAGCTTAGCTTTAAACATGGCAGGACTGAATGAATTCAGCCAAGATCCACCCGGTGTTAAGGTCGAGCGACAACCTGATACCAATATCCCTACAGGCGTCATTTATGGAGGAGATTCTTGGCTTTCACAGCATGTGATTCCCCCTATCACAACTTCAGAACTCGAAAACGGTTCTGGACAATTGCAAAGGAATTTGCTTCAAAGAGGCATTACCGCTGTTCAAGACGCAACCCCAACGAGTTCGATTCAAGATGTAAAGTTTTGGACCGCTCGAATCCAAGAAAATAAATGGCCAATCACGATTCAACTAATGGCATCAGCTATTCAACATCAGCAAATGGAAAAACACCTCATAAACGAAACCAATCACCAAGTCAGAAAAGGGCTTGAAATAGGGCCAATCAAAGTTGTTTTAGAAGCAAATCCTGATCTTTTCCCAGCTCCAACGGAACTGACACAGATTGTCGTGAATGCAACAGCGAAAAACATCCCCGTCGCGATCCATGTTGTCGATCCCGAAATGGTTTGGGCAGCAGTCGACGCGATTGAAACTGCACGATCAAAGTTCCCAAATAACCTAGTACGACATCGACTTGAACATCTTAGCCTTTGCCCTGATGCGTTTTTACCTGCGATTTCCAAGGCAAGGATCATGGTTGTTACAAATCCAAGTTTCATTTACCAACATGGCGATCGTTATTTATCTGATGTCGATCCAACCGAACGAAATTGGTTGTATCCAATGAATTCAGTCCTACAATCAAAAATTCCACTGGCGGCTGGTTCGGATGCACCTGTTGCTGTTTCCGACCCCTGGATGGGAATTCAGACAGCATGTACCCGCGAGACCCTTTCCGGAATGCTTGTGAATCAACATGAAAAACTAGACCGCTATCAAGCTTTATCCCTTTATACGGTCGGCGCGGCGTTGGCAGCAGGCTGGCAACACAAACGAGGAATGATTCATCCACAATTTGAAGCCGATTTAATTTTGATTGATCAGAATCCATTAAACTGCCCGGAAAGAGAAATAAACAAAATCCAGGTGAAAAAGGTCTGGATTGGTGGAAATCTCGTTTTTCAAAGCTAGCAAACCCGTAATTTCCTAGTTTGTTAAATTTTTTGAATTCCCTTATAATTGACTTAACCATTCATTTTTCTTAAATAACAAAAAGCCAGCTCATTATCGCGGCTTATTGCAAAGTAATTGGGGGACCATCATGGAAGCTAAAAAACAGATTCATAAACTAAGTACAGTAGACAATGCCATCTCGCTTTTATCCCTTTTTCTAAAATACGATTCCATCGGATTAATGGATATTGAACGTGAATTAGGCATTTCAAAAACAGCAGCTTTCCGTTTAGCGGTTACTTTAACGGATCGTGGGTTTTTAGTTAAAAACTCCAAAACAAAACAGTATCACCCTGGCCCCATTCTTTTTCAACTCAGCCGTAAATTCCAAGTGAATGATATTATTTCGGTCTCGCAACCATATATTCAGGAGCTAGCCAGTTTGACCAATGAATCTGTTTATCTCTCGATTCGTTCTGGGAACAAGTTTCTATTTTTAACCGGAATAGATAGTGTGTACCCTGCCAAAGTCACGAGCCCATTCGGTGATGAAATTGACTTGTATTTTGGTGCTGCTGGGAAGCTCCATATGGCATATATGTCGTCTGCTGATATTGATACCTACTTCAAACGTGTCGTACTTGAACAATTCACACCCGCTACCCACACAGAACCAATTCAGCTTAGAGCGGAACTGAAGAAAATTCGTGAAAATGGTTATTCTACGAGTCTTGGAGAAAGGGATCCCGATTCTGCCGGTATCGCTGCACCGATTTGGGGGCTGGGCGAAGAACCAACAGGTGCTCTAGGAATCTATCTTCCTATGTCCCGACTAAATGATCAAAAGCTTCCTGAACTAATCGCGCTGGCGAAAGGGTATGCTGAGAAAATTTCGGCTGAAATTATCTTAGAAAAAGAATAGCTACCGAGTTGCCCATGAACGGGCGACCACCACTTTTTCTCTTAAAAGACCTTGCGACAAACTTCCATCCAAACCGTGGCAAACTAACGATTTAATCCATTTAGCACGCTGCGGATTGCCTTGGACGATGTTTTTCATATAGTCAACCGTAGTTGGAATCATCACATCTTTAGGAATGATTTTACTTATGAAACCAAGTCGATAGCCTTCTTCAGCGGTTATTTGTTCTCCTAACAAGGACATCTCCAGCGCTTTTCCCTGATGCACAAGTCTTGGCAAGCTTTGAGTTCCCCCCGCTGCGGGGACCATGCCAATTCTTCCTTCTGGAAGTGCCAGTTTGGTTCCTGGCGAAGCAAACCGAAAGTCAAATAACATCGACATCTCAAGTCCCGAGCCAACGGCAAACCCATGAATAGCACTAGCAATTGGCTTTGGGAAACGCCTAATTTCATCCCATAGGTCATGTTGCAGTCGAATTCTTCGTTTGCGAATCACCGTCGATTCTGTACCAAACTCTGTCAGATCTGCCCCTGCACAAAATCCACGACCTTCTGCTTTGACAACAACACCATCAACAGTTGAGTCATCACGCAGAGCCAAGAACGTTTCATATAATCCATCACGAATTTCCACATTAAAAGCATTTAATATTTCAGGCCGATTTAAGGTCACAATGGCAATGTTTTCATCCTTTTCTAATAAAACCGCTGGCTCCAGATTACTCACGTTCCCCCTCCTCTACTGACTTTTGAACTGAGGTGTTCGCTTTTCAAGAAATGCCTGGACGCCTTCCATCCGGTCCCCATTCGTTTGTAATAGCATATATAGGTCCAATTCTAATCTTAGAGCCTGTTCGAACGGCATCTCACTCCCCTTTACGACACACTCTTTCGTATATTGAGTGGAAATGGACGACATCCTCGCCAAGTTTTTACCTAGCTCACAGGCCGTAGCCCACACTTCCTCCAACCTAGCTACTTTCGTAACGAATCCTCGTTGAAATGCCTCGGACGCTTGCATCCTTTCTCCTCCAAGCAGCATCGAAAGTGCCGGACCTTTGCCAATCAAGCGCGGCAATCGCTGAGTGATTCCACCTGCTGGAACCACCCCCCAAGATGATTCAGGTACTCTAAAGCTCACATCTTCAGATGCAATACGGAGATCCGCCACACAAGCTAAGCTCATCCCCAATGACTCACACCTGCCATGGATCGCCGCAACAATCGGAAAAGGCAGTTTCCCCCATTCCTCTATTGCATCAGCGGCAATTTTTGCCGCATGGTACGTTTCGTCTTCTAGCTCTTGTTGAAAAACTGGGTTGAGTCCGATGGAAAAATCCGCTCCCCGTCCACCTAACACAATTGCCTTTATATCGTCTAGTTCTTGTAAATCTCGCGCTAAACAAGATAAATCTTTAGCCATTTCAGCATTTAATGTGTTTTGATTCGCTGGCTGATTTAGCATGACATGAACAATCGATTCCTCAGCCCAAACTTCGAGAAAACGGTACTTCACAGCCATCCCCCTTTCCATCTTTTATTAAATTAAAAATGAATTCATTATGCTGACCAAGTTCTGGCGGTGGTTGTGTAGGGACATCCCACCCATCACTATGCCAAGGTACTCCAAGGGTCGGTTCGCCTCCAGGTATGGAAAGAGTGGAAATGCGTTTTTCTTTATACAATTCTGCAATCTCACGAACAGGAGCCGAAGTTTTGTTCTTTTTTTGAAACAGTATTCCTTGTTCAATAAACTGTAGTGCCGTTTCATATTGAGATACATCGATATGCAAGCCCCTACCATTTTTAGATTGAAAAAACAATCCAGCAGCAAGGACAAACGCCCCATGGATTCCTGCGTTAATATCACTAATTGAAAAACCTGGGAGGCATGGGGCATCCACTCCTGTCAAAGCAGCAATCCCTGACATCGCTTCTAACGTTGGACCATACCCAACGAAATCACGATAGGGCCCTGTTTGCCCAAAAGCCGAAAGAGAAACAATGGTTAGCCCAGAGTGGAGTTTCCATAGTTCTTCACTTGTAAAACCAAAATTCTGCATCACACGAGGACTAAAATTCTCCACTAAGATGTCACTAGTAGCAACCAATTCCAAAAATCGTTTTCGATCATGTTCCAATCGAAAGTCGAGAGTAACCCCCAGTTTGTTGCGATTCAGTTCTCTAAAAAAAGGAGCAGCTGACCCCTGATTCATTCGAATCCCATCAGGTCGATGGGGCGCTTCAATTTTAATTACTTCTACACCTAGATCAGCAAAGATCCTTGTGCAATAAGGTCCTGACCACATCCCCGTCAAGTCGAGAATTCTTAAGTCTGACCACTTTGAAACTGAGTTCCTTCTTTTATACTGTTCATTTTCTTGTTTCACTTTCCAAGGCAATGCAAGGCAGGGGGTTCCCTCAAGAGAATTTGTCCAGGCTTCTCGAAAAGCTAACTGCGGACACTGGAGTAGTTCCCCAGGTGTCTGCACTTTCGCAAACGGAAGTCGGAATTGTTGACCTGCCTGAAATAACTCTTCTTTTGGCAGCGTAGTGGTCCATGCAGAAAGGTTCTCCTCTAAATCGAAACAACTCTCCAAACGACCCTGATTCGTCTTCCAGGCCGGTCGGTCAGACAACTCTGCCCATCTTCTTACTAGCTCCCATTTTTCATCAACAGGGGCCGCAACCAATGCATAGCCATCTTTTGCAGGAAGGAGCGCCATTGGGGCCAAACGATAATGGCGGTTCCCTACACGCCCCCTTGTTTCCCCTGTAGATAGGAAGGTGGAAAAGGCACCTTCAAGCGCACTCACCATAACGGTTAGGGCATCGACCTCTACGAATTTCCCCTTTCCATTCCAAGAACTTTCGATGCTCACAAGTAAACCCGCGGTTGCAGCATGAACACCGACCAAGCAGGTTGCTGGATGTCCACCGATAAGTAGCGGTTTTCCAAGCGGGTCCCCCGTTAACTCCATCCAGCCCCCAAGCGCCTGAAGTGAAGCTTCTTCTTCTTGAAGGTCAACTCCTTTCGGAACCTGAATTTTCACACCACTTAATCCAAGCTTCTGACACCTATTCTTTACCCATTCATCCAAATCAAAGTGACTAGTCCAAAGCACTATATCCCACACTTGCTTAAAAAGTGTTTCAATTGCCCTCTTTGCTTCCAACTCTGTAGAAACCTCGATGATTTTGAGGCTCTCTTCCTGGATAAATGGTTTTATAGACTGAACCTTTGTGACACTCGCACCACTTTTAGCTAGTAGCTTTATTGCATATTCACCGGACGGTCCCTCTGTTAGATCTAATACTCGAAGCCCAGTTAACAGTTTCTTTTCCATAGACCTTTTCCACCTCCCCAAGCTCAGATCTATTCTTTAAAAACAAACAAAGTGAACCTTTTCAAAGCCATTCTTTTTTTAGGGACAATCACTCTCTTAGTCTAGCTACTTCGTTAATCAGCAGTTGGAAGGGCAACAGGTGTTTTGAGTTGCATCTCTTCCCCGCAACATTGAATCGTCCCTGCCCCTGGTTTCGTACAGAGTACTTCACCACCGCATTCTTTACATTCCAATCGTTTGCCGAGCTGGTTCGCCATTCGGTCCACTCCTTTCCGATTTCAAACATTCCGATAACAACGAAGCCATTACTTCTTTTCCACCGGCTTCCCGCAACATGTTAAATCCTCATTGCCTATTTTCGTGACAATAAATTCGCTTTTGCAGTTCGTACAAGCAAACTTCGTTCCAATTTTGATTGACACCAATCTCCACCCCCCATTTAAGAAAACGGTTATATTTATTTGCTGATCTTTGCACCTAACGGCTGATTTCCAATGATTTCATTTTGCTCTAAAAACTGTATTCGTTCATCAGATAAACCTAAAATCGCTTTTAGGACATAATCATTGTGCTGGCCTAATGTTGGCGCAGGACTGTGGTGTTCTAGACGAGCCTCCGAAAATTTTACCGGCCAAGAAGGAAATAGGTGGGTCCCGGTACACTCACGGCTTACTTCTTGATACATTCCTGATAAAAACGGATCGTTTTCCATTTCATCCACTTCTAATACCGGCCCAGCACTGATCCCAGCATCTTGAAGAATAGTAGCACTTTCATGATGATCAAGTTGTATCGTCCAACTTGAAATCAGCTGATCGAGTTCATTATGATGCTGATTGCGTCCCTCATTTGTATGAAAACGAGAATCATTTGCCAGTTCAGGGCGTCCGATTACCTTACAGAAAGTCTTCCATTCATCATCGTTTTGAACAGAAATCGCCACCCATCTGTCGGTTCCTTTCGAAGGATATACACCCTGTGGAGCGATAGTAGGATGTCGGTTTCCAACTCGTTCCCAATTGCGGTTGTTCATGGACGCATCGATAATCGGCTGACCAACTAAGTTTGCACAAGCCTCGGACTGAGCAATTTCCATATGCTGTCCTTTGCCAGACTCTGCTCGATATTCTAATGCAGCCAAAAGTCCATAGGCACAGTGGAAACTAGCAATAACGTCGCCAACCCCAGATATAATCATCGGGTTTTCTCCCTCATACCCGTTGGTTTGCGCAATTCCAGATAAAATTTCAAATGTATACGCAAAGCCAGGCATATCACGATAAGGCCCGCTACTCCCGTAAGCTGGCATCGAAACCATGATGATCCGAGGGTTCACCTCTTGTAGTTTTTCATAGGTTAATCCAAAGTTCCCCATGACACGCGGAGAAAAGTTCTCGACGACGACATCACTTTTAGCCACCAAGTCTTTAAATAGTTCGCGTCCTTCTGGATCATTTAAATTCAGCGTTAAGCCTAGCTTATTCATATTCGCTGCATTAAACTGCGGCCCTAACTCCCACCAATCCTTCTCTCCTGGCGGTGCCATCGTATAGCGAAAGCCATCCGGAAACTGAATGGATTCCACTTTAATCACTTCTGCCCCAAGTGCCCCAAGATAGGAATTACACATTGGACCTGACCACCACATACTTAAGTCAAGAATACGAATTCCTTCTAACGGTAAAGATGACATGGATTTTCCCTCCTTAATGGTACAAATTTTTATACAACACCTTCGGCTTGAAGTTGTTCAAGTTCCTCACCATCTAGTCCGAGAACTTCCTTGTACACATAGGAGTTATGTTCGCCTAACAAGGGTGCTGGTCGTTGGATTTTCCATGGCGTTTCCGACATCGTGTAAGGAGCTCCAGGCTGAGTCACCTTTCCCATTACAGGGTGCTCAATCTCGACAAAGAACTTTCTTGCTTCATATTGAGGAAAGTTCAGCATTTCGGTAAATGTTGGCACAGGGTTGACAGGAACTCGCCACTGCTGTCCGAGTTCAATAATTTCCTCTCGTGTATGTGCCATTAGCCATGGATCAAACCGTTCCCTGAAAAGGTCCTTGTGAATTAGCCTCTGTCCGAGAGTGGTAAACCTTTCATCTTCAATCCATTCATACATTTCAGTCATCAAGCAGAAGTCCTGCCAATGCTTTCCTGTGAGAAGGTTGATACCGATATATCCATCTTTACATTTTTCAATGCTTGGCATCATCACGTATCTTCGGACATGTTTGGCTGGACTCGTCGGGAAGGAGTTTTGAACAGTTTGATAAGAGCGCTGCAACAAACCACATTCCGTTATTGAGACATCCACATGTTGCCCTTGATTGGTTTTCCGTCTTTGGGCAACAGCGGCCAGTGTTGACATCCCTGCGAAGGATCCGGAGATGTATTCTAATAACCGTAAATTCCCTCCGGCTCGTAACGGCTCGCGATTGGGTTCACCAACGGAACTCATAAACCCACCCATTGCTTGAGCAACGATTTCCGTTCCCTTGCGATCCCTGAAGGCTCCTGTCTGTCCGAAATTCGTAATAGAGGTCATGATCAAACGAGGATTGATTTCAATAAGGGTTTCGTAGCTTAACCCTAGACCTTCCATTACTCTAGGACTAAAGTTTTCTACTACTATATCCGCTTCCTTCACTAGTTTTTTAACAAATTCACTACCTTGTTTTGATTTTAAGTTTAAAGTGATACCTTTTTTATTATTGTTCAGGTAAGCATATAGACCGCTGGCGTTCAAGTCTTGTTGATCATTTGGAAACGGACCTTCTCGTCTAGAAGGATCGCCTATTCCAGGTTGCTCAATTTTAATTACATCTGCACCGAGATCGGCCAGTAGTTTTGTACAGTATGGCCCAGCAATATGCCAAGATAAATCGATGACTTTCAGACCACTAAGGGCTTGCTTAGACATTGGTTTCACCCCTTCTCCCTTTTCATTATTCTCTATTCGTAAAAGCGCTCACCATAATCTTCCTGTTTGTATTTCGGCATTTCAGATATAAATGAGCGCTTTTATTTCGGATACTCAACAGGAAGCACCAAAGCTATTAAACCTTTGTCGCAACCGCCTTTCTCTCTAACGAACTTGCAATTTTCTTCAGATGAATGGGAGCTGTTCCCATGCTCAACTGAAAACGTTTAAAGCGGCGGAAGCAGAATTGGAGAGGGTAATCGATGTCAATCCCCATGCCTCCATGCAATTGATGTGCACCTGTTAACACATTTTGACCTTCCTTGCTAAGCCATGCTTTAGCAATTGCAAGTTCTCTGTCTGCAGGTAATCCTTCTGCTAACCGCCACATCGCTTGATAAGCTGCGAGACGTCCGCCTTCGACCACCGTTAGCATATCAGACAAACGATGTTGAACCGATTGATAGCTTCCGATTGGTCGATTAAACTGCCTGCGTTCCTTCACATACTCATTCGTCACCTCAACTGCCCTGCGTAGGACCCCAACCATTTCAATACACTCTAGTGCCGTTGCCATCTGGATGACTCTATTGGTTTGCGACCACCCATCTCCCCCGTTTCCGAGTACATCCTCGCTTGTTAACGGAACGTCACGATAATTCACTTCGTATACTCGCTCAGGACCTATCGCTGGAATCGATGTTATTAGAATGTCAGGCTGCCCACCTTTTACCAATAAAAGACGAACATCACCATTCGAGCTCTTCGCCAAAGTTAGCAGATAATCTGCAGACTCCGCAAACGGAACAAACAGCTTCTTTCCATTCAGTGAATAGGTTGAACCTTTGTCAGACAGAGTTGACTTTATTAGACGATAATCATAATGGGACTGCGGTTCCGAAAACGCTCCGGTAAAAATGAACTCACCCTCTGCAATTCGCGGCAGAAGCTTTTGTTTTTGCTCCTCCGTTCCACTTTGCAGAAGAGGAATCGCACCGTACGCAATCGTAGACAGAAAGGGCGTAGGTAAGTTTGCATAACCTGCCTCCTCCACCACAATCGCCAAATCCATGAAAGTACCACCTGCTCCCCCGTATTCTTCTGGAATAATCAATCCAACAAACCCTAAATCAGCAATTTCCTTATATAGAGCTGGAGAGTAGTTTTTCGCACTCTTTTCCGCTTCTTTTAATGCAGTGATCGTACACTTCTCTTTGAAAAATTTATTGGCTGTGCTTTTAAACACTTCTTGCGTTTCACTCAATGTGAAATCCATAATTCCCCTCCTCCTAGCTTATTGCTCACGTCGTTTAAACTTCGGCAGTGCAATATCTTCGAACACCTGATCAACGACCACTTCAACAGGCATCCCAATATATACTTCATCCGGTTCACAATCGACCATGTTCGAAATAATACGGACACCCTCCTCTAACTCAACGAGAACGACTTCATACGGTACTTCAAAGCCAGGATGAACAGAACGGTGGTAAATGACGTAACTATAAACCGTTCCTTTCCCACTCATCGGCACCCATTCCAATTGATATTGACGGCAATGATGACAGATCGGACGTGGTGGATGTGAATAGGTCCCACAATTTTTACATTTTTGCACATGCAACTGCTTTGTTTCTTGTAGAAGTTGCCAATACTCTATCGTATCTTCATTCACATCAGGTCTTGGAATGGGAAATTTGCCAGTATATTGAACCATCTTCTATTACCTCCTTTTTAATATTAGGCCTGCGGTAGGAACACCTGGACCACCAGTAACTAACGAATGCTCAACATGATCGATTTGGGTCGTAGAAGTACCACGAACTTGGCGAACTCCCTCTGCAATCAGATTCATCCCGTGGACATAACCTTCTGACATTAACCCTCCGGAAGTATTAATTGGCAGCTCACCATCCGGACGGATGCGGTGCCCCCCTTCACAAAAATCAACCCCTTCTCCCTTCCCGACAAAACCCAGGGCTTCTAACTGCATCGGAACCTCTGAACTAAATGCATCATAGAACTGTGCAACATCAATCTCGTGAGGGGTAATACCAGCCATCTTAAACAGCTTTTTCCCGTATTCCTCAATCTCTGGATAGCCTGTTATATCTGGTCGATAAAAACTTGTCATCTGTTCTCCATTCGTAGACATTCCCTGTACTACTCCAGAAATATAAGCCGGACGTTGTTTTAAATGTTTCGCCCGTTCAGCCGAGGTCACGATAATAGCCACTGCGCCATCAATATTTACACAACAATCATGTCTTCTTAATGGCGTTACATTTATTGGAGAATCCATATATTGTTCATATGTTAATTTTTGATTATAAAATAGAGCATTTGGGTTACGATTCGCATTCTCCCGGTTAACTTGGGCAATTGGATAGAATGCGCCATCTTTAATGCCATATTGATGCATATAGCGCTGCGTATACATCCCAATCCAGGAAACAGGGGTGATTAACCCATAAGGGAGATACATCCCCCAATATACATTGTTGTCATAAGATGACTTTGATGAATCAAAATCGCCAATCTTTACTGGGGAGGAAGCATCACGAATGGACCGAACACATACGACGTAGTTTGCAAGGCCAGCCGTAACTGCTGCTACTGCATGGGCGATTGTTCCACAACTCCCCCCACCACCATAGGGCGTTTTACTAAAAAAGCTGAGGTTGGGGATGCCTAAAGATCGAACAATTTCAATTTGTTCTGCGGTGTCCATTGTGTAGTTAACCATCCCATCAATATCTTCTATGTTTAGTCCGGCATCCTCTACTGCAGCTAGGATCGCTTCCGTTGCCATCTTTAGTTCTGTTCGTCCGCAGTTCCGACTTATTTCTGTCTGGCCAATCCCAACAATGGCCGTTTGATCAGGTACCCATTCCATCACGATTTCCTCCTTTCTAGTGCTACAACTGCCTTCCCGCTTGCATGATAGCCCAGTGAATTCTTTCCGCCAAATTCCACTTCCACTAAATGCTCTCCGTCCTTTTCATATTTTTCACTAACCTTTCCGCTCATTGTCATGACATCTCCAGGATAATTCGGCACCGCAAGTCTCAAGGTAATGCTTTTAAGTTTCGCGGTTGGTCCAGCCCAGTCCGTTAAGTACTTCCCAATCAATCCATTGGTAGTTAGGATATTCATAAACACATTGTCAGCACCTGCTTTGCGGGCGGCATGATAATCATGATGAACTTCTGCATAATCATGTGTAGCTGAAATGGCACCACCAACTATTAGGGCAGCCGTTATCTCCCGTTCATGTACAGGCAATTGATAACCAACATCAACCTCATCCCATGTAACCGTCGAACTTACATTTGTCGTATTCATCCTTTTTCCTCCTATTCATTTGAAATTGCGTTATAAGCCAAGATCGTAAACGTCTGTTTACAGACCACTTCATTGCGTTGATTTGTAAACTCGTAAAGGAACGTAACAAAATACCCTGGACCGCGGGCTGTTTGCTTTTCAGGTGATACTTTATCGACCGAAATTTGATAACTGATTTGATCGCCAACTTTCATTGGTTCAAAATATTCTTGTCCCTGCTCAGTCGCGACAATCGAGGTATACCCATGCTCCGCTAATTCCGCCACAAATTTTTCCATCATATTTGGTTCACGCTGTGCCTTCGGCCATATTGGGCTCATCGTATAAACTTGCACCTGCATGGGCGGTGCAATCACTTCCCCATATTCAGAATTTCGGGCATACTCCTCCTCTTGATACAACGGATTATTGTCTTCCATCACCTCACACCAATGCCGAATCATTTGCGGGCATACTTTATCTGGACCTTCAGTCCGTTCCGATTGAATGCCAATAAACTCATTTATTCTTTCTCGTGTTAACGTCACTCTTGTTTCCCCCTCTTTTCATATGTTCACAGATTGCTAGCGCTTTCAATTTATAAACTAGCTTTTTGGTAACCCTAATCCAAAACGAGCGACGAGGTCGCGCTGAATGTCATTTGCTCCGCCACCGAACAAGTGAACAAGCCGCTTTTGTGCGTAAGTTTGCGCGCTTCCGTTTGCAATCGTCCATTCAGAACCTGCTGCAACCTGACCAAACATCCCCATGATTTGCATACAAGTATCAAACACCTTTTGATTCAATTCCGCAGCAAACACTTTGTTCATTGAAGGCCGAAACGGGGCGGTTTTTTCGTTGTTGTGTGCCCAAGCGGCACGATAGTTTAAGAGTTTAAGCACTTCCATTTCCATCGTTAACTCTGCTAAACTGTCACGTACCCAATGTTGATCGAGAACACGAACACCATCTACTTCATTTTCACTCGCCCACTCAATCGTTTCCTCGATCATTCGCTCCATTCGTGCATAAGTAGACAACATCAATCTTTCCAGGGAAAGCTGGGTGGTAATGTATTGCCAACCTTTATTTTCCTCCCCAACTAAGGCACTTAATGGTATACGGACGTCTTCATAATAGGACACATTTGAACGCTCCCCGATTAAATCCATCGGTGTCACTGAAAATCCTGGCGTTTTCGTCGGAACTAAAAAGATGGAAATCCCTTTATGCTTCGGCGCATCTGCATCTGTCCTGGCCGCCAACCAAATATAATCCGCCATATGGGCATTGGTGGTAAACACTTTCTGGCCATTAATGACATAAGAATCTCCCTCTCTTACCGCCCGTGTCTCTAAAGCAGCAAGATCTGTCCCAGCTTGCGGTTCAGAGTAGCCAATCGCAATCTCGACTTCTCCTTTTAAAATTTTCGGGAGAAAATAGTTCTTTTGCTCTTCTGTTCCTAGTTTCATTAACGTAGGACCAACCGTTTCAAGTGTTATAAACGGGATGTTGACACCAGTTCGTTCGATTTCTTCTAGGAAAATATATTGCTCGAGCGGGGTTTTTCCCTGACCTCCATATTCGACGGGCCAACCAATCCCCAGCCAACCGTCTTTCCCTAAATTTTGAATATATTGCCGCCACAGCGGACCGCCATCCGGATTTTCTATTAATTCCTCTAATAGTTCTGCCGTGATGTGTTCGTCTAAATAGGAACGGATTTCTTCTTTCAACTGACGCTGCTCATCTGTTAAATCAAAACGCACCTCTACCACCTCTTACCTAGTTTTTTGTTTGTGATACATTTAAGAATTGCTCTCGAAGATCTTTTTTAAGAATCTTTCCTGATGAAGTTTGTGGAAGTTCTGTAACAAACTCAATCCTCACTGGACACTTAAAGCTAGCTAGATATTTGCGACAATGGGCGATCAGTTCCTCCGGTTGTGGCGAGGCTTCTGGATTGGTCGCGACAATTACAGCCATAACCTCTTCTCCCCAGTCCAGGCTTGGCGTACCGATGACTGCCACATCCGATACTTCCTCATGCTCTAAAAGGACATCCTCGATTTCTTGCGGGGAGATATTTTCCCCCCCACGGATAATCATGTCTGAGCTGCGTCCACTTAAAAATAAATAGCCATCCTCATCAAGCCAGCCCATGTCTTTCGTGTTAATCCAACCGTTGATGATTGTTTCAGACGATGCATCGGGTCGTTTCCAATAGCCTTTCATCGACCGTTCTGTCCGAACATACACATTGCCAATTGTGTTCGCTTCAACAGGTTTGTGATTGTCATCCATGATCAGAATATCTACGCCTGGAAGAGGCTTGCCGACAGAAGACAATCGCTGAATTTTCTTTTCAATTTCTTTCTTCGAGCCTGTCAGTTTATGATCTTCTGGTCCTAGTACGGAGACCGTTGAGGTGGTTTCAGTCATTCCAAAACCGTTGGCAAATTCCGTCGTTTTCGGAAACAATTCAATTGCGCGGCGAATGACAGGAAATGGCATTGGTGCTGCTCCATAAGAAAGACTTTGCAAAGAGCTCAAATTGGTCTTCGAAAAATTCGGATGATCAATCACTCGTTTCAGCATCGTTGGGACTAAAAAGGCATGCGTCGCCTTTTCTTTTTCGACTGTCTGTAGCCAATCCTCTGCTTCAAACTGCCGCAGTAATATCAAGCGACGACCCGAATAGATTCCATTGCAAATGCTTGTTGCCCCCGCTACATGATAGTTTGGGACGACAATCATAGAAGCCCCCTTGGGCAGTCCATCGGCAGCTTCTGAATGACCCATGACATAGTTGCTAAGCTGACCGTAGGTGATCATAACCCCTTTCGGCCGACTCGTTGTTCCGCTTGTGTACAACAGAATCGCCAAGTCACTATCATCCACATCGGCAAAATCGATCAATGGGTGTGAACTTGACTGAATCACTTCTTCGTACTCTTGGCCAACTCGATGATAACCGTCGACAATAATCGTTCTTGCAATCCCTTTATCTGCGGCCAATGGTTCCAACAAGTCTGCATAGCGTTTTTCAATCAGGAGTACCTTCAATCCCGCATCTTCTAACATAAAGGCAAGTTCTTCCGCCTTTGCGCGGTAATTAATCGGCACCACTGTCGCCCCCAACTGAAATGTTGCAAAGAATGCTTCCACCACCTCAGGACTATTCGTGGAAATGATCCCAACTCGATCTCCTTGCCTCACTCCATAGGAAGCCAGTGCCGATGCTAATAAACCGGTACGCTCAATCACTTGAGCATACGTTTGGCGTCTTGTTCCGAACGTGAGGATCTCTTGGTCCGGAACTATACTCCCAGCAATATTTAATAACAAATAGGCATTCAACGTATCCCCTCCTCGCAAAGTTCATTTGAATTAATAATTAAAATTTTCAGAATTCTTATTGTTGTTTCGTTTATGATAATATATAATTACGAATATAGCAATATTGAAAACGCAAAAAGATTAACACGATTAAATGACAAAGATTGACAAGGGGGTGATGTTTTACTACTTATTGGTTCATACTTAACAAACTCTTTAGTTAATGGTAAGTAAAATTGAAAGCGCTTAATCATTGGCGTAGCATGAAAAAATTATCCAATTAGGGGGGATTTGTTTGGAAACTAAGGTTTCAAGGAAAACGTGGACCCAATTTTTTGCACTTGTATTCGGAGGATTTGTATGTATTGAAGCTATGGTATTTCAAGCACCGGCTGTTCCACTCATTGCAGCGCATTTTGAAGTTCCTGCGTTCTTATCTGGTTTAATTATTCTATCGTTTTATATTACATCGACGGCCTTTTATCCATTAGCTGGCCGGGTGGCAGACCAAATTGGCCGGAAACGTGTCATTCTTTTCGGAATGATCCTTTTCACGCTTTCGGAAGTGGCTGCTGCTTTAAGCCCAACCTTCTCATTCTTACTGTTTGCTCGTGTCCTTCAAGGTTTCTCCGTGGCATGTATATTACCTGTTGCCCTCGCATACATTGGGGTTTTGTTTCCACAAGAGAAACGTGGGATGGCAGCCGGAATCTTTTCAGCTGTGCAAGCATTAGCTTCTGCAACTGGAGCTGTGATTGCCGGTTACTTAATTGGCATTTACGGCTGGCCCATTGTGTATTGGATAAGCGGTGTGCTAACCGCGATTGGTTTCTTTGTCATTCTTGCATTGGTTCCTGAATCAAAAGGTGAAGGTAGCAAGAAACTTGACCTAACTGGTACGCTCTTAATCATCCTTACGGCTGGAAGTATTTTATCGGTCTCAACACTGGTCAGAAGTTTTGGCATTGATTCTCCAATTACGCTCGGTACATTAGGACTAGGGGTACTGTCTGCAATAATCTTATGGTTTAACCAAAACCGGAAAGCAAATCCACTTATTGAGTTATCACTCATTAAAAATCGGCTCTTCACGATGGTCGTTATCATAAACTTAGTGATTGTAGCGGCCTACCAGCTCTTTATTTACGGAATGAACTTCTTTTTAACAACAAGACCTGGTGGAGATGTTTCTGAAACAGGATGGTTTTATACGGCCATATACCTTTCCGGTTTTTTCGGAAATTTAATATTTGGTAAACTAACGGATAAATTTAATAATGGTAAGAAACTCATTATTGGCGCTCTCTTAATCCCAATCATCACCTTGGTCATCTATATCTTTACGGTTAATGCAGGTACTGCGTTTAACATCATTTTCATTTTAACTTTCTTCTTTGGCTTTACGATGGGAGCCGTTACTCCTGTGATTATCAAATTTGCTTTAGGTGAAATGCCAGCTGAAAAATATGGAGCCGGTGCCTCGCTGTTTCAATTCATTCGTGACATTGGCGCACCTTTAGGGCAAGTAACTGGGATCGTCATTTTCACCACATTGACCGCGACATTCACCCAAAGTGCTCTCGTGAATGAAGCGGAGCAAGCAGGTGTGAACGCTTCCCTGATGGGTGCTGTGGAACAAGCAGCTCTCACCAATGGTTCCCAAGTCGATGAAAGTCTTGCTGCTGAATTAGAGACACTTGGAGTTCCATTAGAAGACCTTTTGGCGACTGCAACAGCCAGTGCGTTTACAGATGCATTAAAAATTATCGCACTCATTACAATCGCATTCCTTGTTTTATCGATTATCCTAAGTGTTTTCATTCCGGTACAAAGAGATAGAAAGAAGACGAAGGATCCTAAGAATGAGTTCACTCCGCCCATCAAACCAGAAACTGAAGCGTTATAGAGCCTTCATAAAAGGAAGCTAACAATTCACAACCTCCCCCCAATGGTTAGATGGGTTTCTAACCATTAGGGGGATTTTTCATTTTAGCTCTCCCCTCAAGGCTTGTTCCTTTTAAAAAAGCTCTGTTATAGGACATTGTTGATTTTTTAAAAAGTTGATTGGAGCGGAAGGCACTTGACTCCTGCGGGAGTAGGGGCTGGGGAGACCCCACAGGCGCTTTCAGCGCCGAAGAGGCTCCCCGGCACGCCCGCGGAAAGCGAGTGCCTGGAGAGGACATCAACATTTTAGTTTAACAGAGCTTTTTAAAAAACACGCATCACTGTTATTAGGCAAACTTCCCTTTCTCACAAACAAAAATTGCCCCAAAATCATTCCTTGGGGCAATTCGTTCACTCCTATTTATCTATCAAGAAACGGTCAAATCCGTTCCTTGTAACTCATCTCGTAGCTTCCGTTTTAGAATCTTCCCTACACCGTTTCGCGGTAATGCCTCTACAAATAGAATTCGGCGAGGAGACTTATATTTTGCAAGATTTTCCTGTGTATACTGAATCAATCCTTGTTCTGTTACATCCGCACCAGCCTTTTTCACGACACAAGCGATGACTTCTTCTCCCATTCTTTCATCAGGCAGTCCAATGACCGCGACTTCTGAAACTGCTTCGTGTTTGCTCAAGACTTCTTCAAGATCACGAGGATAAATATTAAATCCACCGCGGATAATCAAATCTTTTTTGCGATCCACAATATAGATGTAATCTTCGTTATCCATGGTCGCTATATCGCCTGTATACAACCACCCGTTTTTAATGGTCTTGGCTGTCTCTTCATACAGGCCATAATATCCAGGTGTGATATTCTCCCCTTTGACAATGATTTCCCCTACTTCGCCTCTTGGTAGCTCATTCCCTTCTTCATCGACGATTTTCACTTCGACGTAAGGGTAAGGAATGCCAGCCGATCCTCGTCTGACAGGTACCCCTTTTCGGTGTCCAGAAACACCACCAGTGGAGGATTCTGACAAACCATACGCTTCCCAAATTTCCGCATTAAACTTCTTTTCAAATGACTCAATCACCGCAAGTGGCAGAGAGGCAGAGCCGCAATTGACAGATTCTAAGCTAGATAGATTGTATTTATTTGTAGTTGAACTAAAGGTCATATCATGAAGCATTGCGGGAACAACTGCAAAAGTTTTCACTGAAAATCGCTCAATTGCCTGACAGACTTTCTCTAAGTCATATTTTGAAAAAACAACAATTGAATCGCCTAATATAAAGCTCGTCACCATAATTCCAAAACCATAGATATGGGCCAATGGCAGGACACAGACCGTCGTATTCCGTTCCGCAATTCGTCCTTCAGTTTTCTTTGTATGATATGAATCTAGCGGACCAACAATCAGGTTCTTGTGAGTGAGCATGACCCCTTTTGGTCGTCCAGTTGTCCCAGACGTATAAAGAATGACAGCCACATTGTTCTCATCTGTGTCCGATACGACTTCTTGAGAACCTTCAATGGTTTCAATCGCTTGGTAAACATCTACTACATCATAGCCTTCTAGTAATTCTTTATCCTTCACCTCATCCATCACAAAAATGGTCACGTGGTGAGACAACCCTTTCACAGCCTGGATCATATTTGGCAAACAAGCACTTGATGTAAAGATGGCTTTGGCCTTAGAATCATTCAGGATATAGGCCATCTCGTTTGGACTTAAAATATGCATCACAGGGATGACAATATTTCGAGCACGTAGGATTCCTTGGTAAGCAAAGAAAACAGCTGAACTATTCTCCATACTGACAAGCACTCTTTCCCCATCCGAAACCCCATGATTTCTTAAAAGGACGGAGATTTTCTTTGCAACACGTTCCATATCAAGATTTGTATATTCCTTTTCTCCATCATATAAAAATGGATACTCACCATACTGTTCTTTTGTATGATTGATCAAGTCCGTTAACAGCATCTTATCCCTCCTAATCAATCCAAATTTTTTATCGTCCCTTCGGACTGCATTACCAATTTAAAGCCAAGGCTGTCTTTTCCCTATATTGCTGAACACTACCAAGATAATTTTCATAATATCGAGCGCGTTTTAAATAAAGCTGACAATCTAGTTCCTCCGTAACCCCAATTCCCCCATGAATCTGGATGCTTTGGGAAGCAATGCGAATATACGCCTCCGTTATAAATGCACGAGCACTGTAAATGGCTGCTTTCTTATCATCTACGTCCGTTTCTAGTGCCCAATTCGCATAATAACTGAGCGATCTTGCAGTTTCTAGGTCCGTTTTCATATCGACAATTCCATGCTTAATCGCCTGAAACCGTCCAATCGGTTGCCCAAACTGAACGCGAATAGTTGCATATTCAGCAGTCATTTCGACAATTCGGTCCATCCCACCTACCATCAGCGAACAAAGCGCTCCATTTAAATGAAGCAACCCTTCTTGTAAAACGTCCCAGCCTTGATTCATTGCACCAAGAACCTGACTTTTGGAAACCCTTACATTTTCAAATGTCACTTCTGCGAGGCGTTGTGTTTCATCAAAACATTTCTGATGACGTACGGTAATCCCCGTATCCTCACGATCAAGAAGGACAAGGGATAATCCGGCCCCATCTTTGCCATCCATGGTACGTACTAATAAGATATACGTATCGACAACGTCACCGTCAGGAATGAGTGACTTTACTCCATTTATGACAAGAGATTCTCCTTCGGCTGAAGCCGTCACCCCAACGCTGTCAGGGTTATACCCTTTCTTTGGCTCTAACCAAGCAAGCGTCATTTTTTTTGTTCCAGCTGCAATTTCTGGCAAATATTTTTGTTTCTGCTCATCCGTTCCATATTTCTCTAAAATCGGGATTGCAAAGCCAATGGTCTCGAGTAGAGTTCCTGGAAGAAGTGCTCTTCCTAATTCTTCAAAAACAGGCACGAGATCGAGCGAACCAAGGCCTGACCCTTCAAATTCTTCAGATACTGTCATGCCCGTACAACCAAGTTCTACTAACCCTCTCGTCACCTTATCTAACGACGTTGTGTTTCCTTTCACAACATCACGAGCTATCGATGTCTGCCCATGCTGATCAAAAAATTTACGGATAGAACGGCGAAACATTTCTTGTTCTTCACTTAATGAAAAGTCCATTATTATCCACCTCCTTTTAATTAACGACCCAAATCTTTCGGCAATCCAAGAATTCGTTCGGCAATCGTATTTTTCTGAACTTCACTTGTTCCGCCACCAATGGTCATTCCAAATGAATGAAGGAATTTATCTTGCCAGTACGTATCCACCAACGCATCTTCCTTCCATAAAACACCTTGATGATTTTGGAGAGAAACCGCATAGGAAAATACCTCTTTCGTCAGCTCACTGACAAGGAGTTTATCCATCGAGCCTTCAGCACCTGGGTACCCTCTTTTCAAGGTCGTTGTTAGATTGCGATAATAATTTAATAGAGACCCTCGAGACCTCGTATAAAGATCGACCATTTTTTGACGAACAAATGGATCCTTGATTAGTGGCTTTCCATCTTCTTCAACCTCATTTGTCATTTTGACTAGATCTTTAAATTGCTGTTCGAGCGTAAATAATTGTCCACCAATGCCTGTACGCTCATGCATCAGGAGCGCAATCATCACTTTCCACCCTTCATCGACTTCACCGATAATATCCGCATCACTGGCAATGGCATCATTCAAATACACTTCATTGAAATCATGCTCGCCATCCATTTGAATAATCGGTCTAGTCTCGACTCCTTCTTGGTGCATATCAACAAGGAAAACGGTGATGCCTTTATGTTTCTTTTCAGTAGAACTCGATGTCCTTGCCAATAAAAAGCATTTATCGGCAACATGACCGAAGCTCGTCCAAACCTTTTGACCATTGATTACCCAATGATCTCCGTTTTTCACCGCACTCGTTTGAATTGCAGTTAAATCAGAACCAGCGTTTGGTTCCGAATACCCTTGACACCAGACTTCTTCTCCTGTGAGAATTTTTTCGATGTATTTCTCTTTTTGCTCTTCCGTTCCTATTTGGATTAACGTTGGTCCCACCATGTGGATGCCAACATAGTTTATAAGTTGAGGTGCATTGGCTCGAACCATTTCTTGTTGGTAAATAATTTCCTCCATTAATGTAGCGTTTCGTCCGCCATACTTTTCAGGCCATGCAATGGCTGCATACCCGCCCTCATACAAGGTTTTTTGCCAACTTCGGAGAAAATCCCAATACTCAGCATTCTCCTTCGTAATCACATTTTTTCCTTCCAGCCAGCCCTCAGGAAGATTTTCTTCGAGCCAGCTCCTTAACGTGCTACGAAATTTCTCCTCTTTTTTTGAAAACGAAAAATCCATCTGTCACATCCTCCTTTCGCGAGGTTCTACAATAGTTTCCACTGTGGAAGCGCTCGATCTTCTGTAATATCGACCCACACCATTTGTACAGGCTTACCGATTTTGATTTCTTCGTGATTACTTTCAATCACATTGCCAAGAATTTTCACTCCACTTGGGTTCTCTAACTCTACCTGTGCAATCACAAGTGGAAGGTCATCTTGAAATCCTGGCAGGAATGGTCGGTACGAAATCACATAAGAGTAAATCGTTCCCTTAACATCACTTCCAAATGTTTCCCAGCTAAGTTCTGTTCCGCCACATTTTGCACAACTTGGACCCGGTGGGTGTGCATATTCTCCACAGCTCATACATTTTTGCAGTCTAAGTTCATGTTGATCGGCAGCATCCCAATAAGGGGAATTGTCTAGTGTTTTCAATGGAATTGGCTTTTGATAGCTCATTCATAATCCCTCCTAGTTTCTTAGAATCATAGCGCCGGCAATATCCGGTCCAGCCCACCCTGTACAGATCCCAATTTCACAGTTTTCTACTTGACGGTCTGTTCCTTTGTATTCATGACGAATCTGTCGAACAATCTCAAGAACATTATTCATCCCGTGGGTATAGCCTTCTGACAACATGCCGCCTGCGGTATTGGTTGGCAATTTTCCACCCATTTTTAAATTTCCTTCCGCAACGAAAGCACCAACCTCGCCGCGAGGAGCAAACCCATAGGCTTCCAATTGACGTAAAACCACCCAGCTGTAGCAGTCATAAATTGAAGCTACCTGAATATCTTCAGGCTTTACTCCTGCATTTTGGTAGAGATCGGGTGCAACGTAGTCAGCCGCTACTTGTGATAAATCTGACCAATAATGTGCATGTGGGTGACACTGTCTTGCTGACATGCCCATGATATACACAGGTCTTGACTTGCAATCCTTGGCCCGGTCCGCTGAAGTCACGATAATGGCATTGGCTTCATCCGACTCAAGACAATAATCATGCTTATTAAAAGGGAACGATAAGTCTGGTGTTTTTAAATACTCTTCCATGGTTAGTGGCTTGCCATAGAAAAACGCTTTTGGGTTTCGTTGTGCATGTTCATATGCGCTTACACAAACATGGCCAAAATGCTCTTTCGTGATTCCTGTTTCGTGCATATGACGGGTTGCAAACAGTCCAAACCATTGTGACGGGCTGCCTGCTCCGTAAGGAATAATAAAACTTCCTCCATCAAAAGCAGTTTGGAGCATATTCACATCCCAACCTCCACCGCCCATTCTTACTCCAGAGCGACCGTTCATCGAACGGTAAATCAAAACTGTATTAACCATTCCTGCTTCAATCAAACCAATAGCATCGGCGATCAGCATTTCAGTACTGCTTCCGCCACCCATAATGTCCTTTACATACTTCGGACGAACGCCTAAGTAGGTCGCGAGTTGATGTGATGTACATGAATCATGCTCTGAATAACTCATAAAGCCATCAATTTCCGTGGCATTTAGGCCTGCATCGGCAATTGCCGCTCTCGCTGCATCTAACGCTAAGTGCAATGGCGTTACTCCAGAATTTTTTGAGCGTTCACTTTCCCCAACCCCAACGATTGCATACTTCTCGGTTAATTTACTCACTTGGAATACCTCCTTTAGTTATTTTTCAATGAAATCTGAGTACAGCTTGACCAGACCCAACTATTTCTTCTCCTGATTTAGCGGCTTTAAGGGCTAAAACCACAAAAGATTGGCCCTTTTCTTCATAGACATCCTCTACCACTGCTGAACATTTAATTTCGTCTCCGGGTTTCGTCATGCCTCCGAATCTCATTCGAAACTGAGCTACTTCGGCTGTTGTTCCAGCTAGCTGCATGACATACTCTCCTAAAAATCCCATGATGAGCATCCCATGAGCGATCACCCCATCCATTCCTATCTTCCTCGCAAACTCATCATCTGTATGGAGAGGATTGTAATCCCCAGAAGCTCCTGCATACTTGACTAACTGTACTTTTGTTACTGGTGGCTTTGTAAGCGCTTCGAATTCTTGTCCTACTTTTAGTCCTGCAACTGCAAGCATTCCATTCTCCTCCTTATTTCGCTAATGGACGATAAACGATATTCATCCTGCTGATGACGACCATTTCTCCTTCTTTGTCCTTCATCTCTGTATCAAGGACTAAAAACTGCATCATCCCGCTTCTGCCTTCCCGCTCATATAAATCCGCTACTTTCATTTGGCAATACAACTGATCTCCGGGTCGAACGGGACGGTGATAGATAAATTCTTGTTCGCCGTGCAGCATACGGCGCTCATCTAATTGAAGTGGCAAACTTTTGCCTTCTGAAGCTAGCGCAATCGGATAGGTAAGTGGTGTGATTAATCCACCGTATGGTGAACTCGCTGAATAATCTTCATCCACATACAAGGGATTGGAATCCCCAATTGCTTCAGCAAATTGGCGTACATGCCTTTTTTCAACATCAACAACAAAGACCTCTCCCTTGAGACCAACGATACTTTTATCTAAATCCACCTATTTTCACTCCTTTTCATTCAGCTAAATCCACGTCGTTTAATTTGACTGAATTTTATTTATAATCAAAATTTTATCTCTAGAGCGATCGTGGTACAATGTGAGTTTTTCCATTAATCTTTGCTTTTTACTAGGCATTCCCCCATCGTTTAAGGAAGAGAACCTTGATAACATGAAAGGAATTTCAATAAGAAGAACGTTTTAGGAGGAGAAAAATGGGAAGAGTCCAAGATCAAGTAGCCATTGTAACGGGAGGAGCCTCTGGGATAGGTTACGCAACAGCTTTGAAACTTGCAAAAGAAGGAGCTAAAATCGTCATTGGGGACTTCAATCAACATGGAGCAGAGCAAACAGCAAAAGAAATCAAACTTAATGGTGGAGAAGCATTTGGTTTATTTATGGACGCAGCAAAAGAAGACTCGATTAAAAATTTGATTGATTTCACAGTGGAGTCCTTTGGAAAAATCGATATTCTATTTAATAATGTTGGTTCAACGGACTTGAATAAAGATCTCGATGTAGTAAATCTAGATTTAGATGAATGGGATCGCCTTATGGACGTGAATGTAAAAAGTATAGTGATTGGTTGCAAGTATGCGGTACCTCATTTAATAAAATCTGGAGGCGGTTCAATTATTAATACTGCCTCAATGGCTGGCTTTACTGGTGACAGTATTCGCACCGCTTATGGCTCTTCGAAAGCAGCTGTTGTCAATCTAACAAGATACATTGCCGCACAATATGGAAAATATTCTATTCGTTGCAACGCTGTTGCTCCAGGTTTGATCCTAACGCCTGCCTCAGAAAGGAATTTGCCACCTGATATTTTGGAACTCTTTTTAAAACATAATGCTCTTAGCTACCATGGGAAACCAGATGATATTGCAAATGCGGTTCTGTTCCTGGCCTCAAACGAATCAAAATTCATAACCGGACAAACGCTGCAAATTGAAGGTGGACATTATATATCCAATCCGACCATGCCTGATTTCAATGCTTTCACGAGTGAATAACATGAAAAAGGAGAAGGAAGCTCCTTCTCCTTTTTTCACTATTTATTTTCTACTTTTTCATATGATTGAATTAAATAACAAGCTAACTGTATTCGCAGGACATGCTCGGGATTTTCCAATGAAATTTGTAACGACTCTTCTATCTTTTTCAACCTTAGATAGAGTGTATTGATGTGAATGTGTAACTTCTTAGCCGTTTGTGTTGCTGAACGATTGCAGTCGAAATAGGCTAACAATGTCTGTTCTAGTGAATTATTGTTCCCCTGCGTTGTCCTTAACGGTTCAAAGACCTGCATTACAAATTCCAAAATCTCTTCCTCATTTTGATTAATGAACAACCGGTTTACACCAATTTCTGAGTATTGGATAAAACCAGATCGCTTCCTTGATCGTAAATAGGAGAGTGCCTTTTTAGCCTCAAGATAGGACTTTTCAATCAGATGTAGGCCGTCATAAATCGAGCCCATTCCTATGTTTAAGAGAATTTCCTCCATGCTTGTCCAATCCGCGATCATTTGGTTTATCTTTTTCTTAAAGGTAAGCAAATCAGAAGGTGTTTTTACACAAGCAAGTACGGTAACTTCATTGTTATGACCAAACACGGTTTGAATAGTCGGTGATAAGTCGATTTTCATCTGAGAAATCAAGCGATGAACATGCGTTTCAAGTTCTAGAGGATCTGTAAATCCAGAGAATTCAAATAGTACCGATACAAGATTTGTATGCTCTTTAATCCCAAGCTCCCTTGCTTTTTGTTGAAGCTCTTCCGTTTCCCTAACCTGAATGATTTCGTTAAATAACTCTCTTTTCTTTTTATAATAGAACTCAACAAGAGTTTGTTTTTTTACCAGCTGTAAAGCTAAGATTGAATGCCCTGTTTCAAGTGCGATTCGATCCATTTGTTCAAGTGGTCTTTGTGCCCGGATAATGATACAGCCAAGAATGACGTTTCCGCTACGAATAGGATAAAGATAGTGGCTTCCAGTTTTGGATTGAGTCAATATATACGATGAAGATTCTCGTTGATTGGTATGGTTGTTTAAGTAATTATAAAGTTCCTTGAAAGAGGGATTATCCGTCAGCCCTTTTGTTTCAGGAATACACTCGTTTTGAATTAAATCAACGAAGAATATCGTTAGACCGATCATCCGTGTTAATTCACGAATGACTTTATTTACTCCCATACTTTGTAAAGATAGATTCGTCAACGTTGTGTGGATGTCATCCCTTTTTAATAAGAGTTCGTTTTGTCTCTTTAGGTCGGAAAATAGTTTTGCATTTTTAAGGACTATGCCTACTTGCGAGGAAAAACCTTGAAGTAATTGAAGGTCTTGATCGGTCAATGTTGTTTTTGTTTTTATCTGGCATAGAATAATGACACATTCAACTCTATCATCAATCATGATTGGAGCGGTAAGCATCGATTTCACTGATTTTGATAAATCGATTCGCTTATCCCAATATTGATTATTATCTGGTGAGGCTGTCCAAACATCTTGACTCGTTAGTTCTACGATATTCGTAAATAATTCAGGAGTCTTTCTTTTAAATGAATAGCCAATAAACCCTTCATCATCTTTAAACTGCATTTGACGAATTCCGTGGAACAAGTTTCCATACGATGCTTTACAAACAAATCGATCGATTTCTGGTTTGTATAACCACAACGTCCCTAGATCAGCATTTGGAATCACTTCGATAGTGTTTGCTAGAATACTTGAAAACAAGTCCTCGACGTCTAACACTGAAGTGGTATGACGGATATTTTCAATTATTTTATCAATCTTAAACTGACTTGCCCTCAATGAATAGTCTGCATAACAAGGATAGAGGAAATGATAAAGAACCTCAAAATCATCATCTGAAATACGCAATTCCTGATTCAGACAAATCACTACTTGATAATCGCCGGGATAATTAAAATAGAAGTACGTATTCCCATCTTGCACGTCTAGGATATATATTTGGTCTAGTGATTGTTGACTAGGCGGATTCGCTATACACTCACCGGTTTGATCAATTAAGACGAAATCTTCCATCTCTGGAGAGGTTAACCAAATATGATAATCTGCCCTTACGCCAAGTTTTAGAAGATAAGATTGTAATAGTTTTTGGTTATACATTTTTACACGCTTACCTCCTTCCCACTTATTGAAATCGCTTTCATTATTATCATACCCAACAAACTACTAAGTTGCAATAATATTTTCAACATTCAGATAAGCGTCTTGAGCTTCTCTCTTGATATTGGTAACCTATAGGACGAAATTGGTTTCAATTCGCTCGTCCCTCTTTTCTTTTTCCTAAAATCTCCAACGGGCTGGTTGGGGACGGTTCTTATGCTTCCTTTTTTAAGTAGGTCCCATTGATAAACTTAAAGATATCAAAAGAAGCAACGGATACGGCCCTTTGCTTTCACTGATTCCTCACGTTGTACAGCATGAGGGGGTCTTTCCAACCATCCATACTTTATTTGGAGATTTATCCCATCCTCTGCAAATTGTCCAATCTCTCCGAGCAGACGAGTATAATCCGCCGCGATATCACGTCTTGGGCTGGCGGAATGAGCTGTTCCGTAATTCCCCATTCCAGATGCAGTCATCAAGCTTGCTTGGTACATCATCAATTTGTCTGAAAAGGGAGACTCTGTGATTGGCTGGACAAAATGATCCCATGAAGTGGGAGCTGGGAGATCATTTTCACTTAAATACTTGCTAAATATATTTGTCTGTTTTTTAGCTATCTCCTTCCCACGTTTCATGTAATCTCTTATATCTTCTATCTGTGATACTTGTCCAAAGCCAGTTATTACGGTTGTGCCCATTGATATTAGAGTATAGGTGGGCGATTTCTGCAGCGGTCAAGGGTCTTTGCTTGCCCCACCATCCTGCAAGAAACTGTTGTTTTTCCACCATATCTATCTTTTCGAGATATGGAATATAGGGCGAACGTACCTCTAACCCTTTTGATAAAAGTAAGTTTGTTGCCTCATTGAAGAGCTCCATTGTTGAAGATAAACATGACATAAAATGCTCACGAATGTCATTTCAGAAGGTATGAGGCAAAATCGCACCTTAAGTGACCAAAGACCCTTTTGTCATATGCTTTGAATAAAAAAGAAAATATTCATCGGAAAACAGCCGAGGAGCATTTATATTCATATCCTCTTCCGTAAACCCTTGAGGGATAGCATGTCCTTCCTCGTTAAAGATTTTTGTAACCACCTGAACATGCTGTTTGGATAATTCTAAAGCATGCTCTATACGGTTTGAATCTCTGAATCCTCCACTTTAGCTAAATAATATTTATAGACACAACAAAACATAGAATCAGCTATATAATTTGCCCATAAGCCACCGATTTCAGATGAAGTTAAACGGATATGATGTGTCTCTAAATTGGATCCCTCCCTTTTGCATGATGTTAGAATATCCCATAAATAACAAAAATGTTTATTTTCCCAAAAACATAAAGAGTAGGTCTCTATTCGCCACCAGCACACAATTTCTATCATTTCTAAGGTGAAAGAAAAGTAAAGTACACCTAACTTTCAAAATATTTTAATAGATATTTCCTAAACCTCTTCATTTTTTACCAAATTAATGCAATAATATTTTACGAAAGTAATCGTTTACAAAGGGGAGAATGGGAATGGATTACAAAAATATTACCGTGGCTGGAAGTGGCGTTTTAGGAAGTCAAATTGCATTCCAGACTGCTTTTAAAGGATTTAATGTTACAGTTTACGATATTAACGACGAAGCCGTGGAGCGTGCAAAAGAAAGAATCGCGAAACTCATGCCTCGTTATCAAAAAGACTTAAAGGCTTCAGAGGAAGAAGTAACTGGTGCATTTAATCGTCTCTCTTTCTACAGCGACTTATCAAAAGCGGTTGCAGAAGCGGATCTAGTCATCGAAGCTGTCCCTGAAGTGGTTCAAATCAAATCCGATTTTTACAAGAGATTAGGAGCCGTTGCGCCTAAAAAAACAATTTTTGCGACCAACTCTTCTACATTACTACCAAGCCAATTTGCCCAAGATACAGGACGACCAGAAAAGTTTCTAGCTTTACACTTTGCCAATCAAATTTGGTTGAGCAACACGGCTGAAGTGATGAAACATCCAGGAACGGATTCACAAGTGTTTGAGGATATGCTGGAATTTGCCAAGGCAATTGGTATGGTTGCATTACCGTTACATAAAGAACAACCCGGATATATTTTAAATTCCTTATTGGTTCCATTTTTAGAAGCCGCTCAGCTGCTTCTCGTAAATGAGATTTCCGATGTAGAATCAATCGATAAAACATGGCAGATTGCTACAGGCTCACCAAAAGGTCCATTTGCTATTTTAGATGTGATTGGAATTACTACTGCTTATAATATCGCAAACGCAAAAGGACAAGCAGGAAATCCAGAGTTTGTTAAGGTTGCAGAGTTTCTGAAAACCGAGTATATCGATAAAGGAAAACTTGGCATCGCAACAGGCGAAGGGTTCTATAACTACAAAAAGCAAAAGGATAAGCAGGCAGAGTTATTGAATGTTTAATAGATCGGGAGCACGAAACATTCGTGCTCCCCTTTCCTGAATTGATTTAAATCTAAAAAACTGCTAGAGGTAAGACCACACAGACACAGCTTATCCTCGTTTTCATCATCATCCGGCTTATGAAGATGATTTCTCGGTGGGTTTCCTCTCGTTTTCATCTTCATCATTGTTAAAGGAAGTAGAAGAACCGTCCCCGTGTTTTCTTGATGAACGATCGCTCCCGGTGTAAAATAAGGCTTATTATACATATTGGAGGACATGATGAGTTTACATTTAAATTTGGATTTTTATGAAGATAAGGTTGAGTTTTTTGAGGCTGAAAGTATTAAAGTGTTAGAAGATAAAATTCATGCTCAAATTGAAATCAATAAAGCGCTTATGCTTTCCGTTCATTCTGTGAACCATCAAATGTACGTTGGCGAGGACGGACGCCGCTTTTATAGTGCTGTTGTTCATTTTAAACTTAAGCAACTTGCCGGTTCTTCTCTATCGGGCAAATAAGCTCCCTTGCTGGAGGACAATAAAATTAGGCTTGAAACCGATAACCACGGGTTTAAGCCTTTTTATTTTTAGTAAAAAACCTCAACGGACACTCTATTTTTTCTATGTTATCAATTTGCCCTTCCTTTAAAGGTTAGCCACGAGCAGGAAAATAGAGTCATAGGAAATCGTTTGGGACGAGAGCATGGATTTCAATTGTGTATTTAGCACATTGTGTAAGAGGACTCATCAGGTAGTGGTTAAATGTCTGTTTTGTCAGGCAGCGAATACGAAAGTTTACTTAGGCAAGGAAAAGCAGGTGTTTCTAAAAAACACCTACTTTTCCTTGTTATTCTTTCGTATCTTCCTCACTTCTATATTCTAAAAGATCTCCAGGCTGACAGTCTAATGCCTTACAAATCGCTTCTAAAGTGGAGATTCGGATCGCTTTTGCTTTTCCATTTTTCAAGATAGAAAGGTTCGCCATGGTGATTCCGACCTTCTCCGAAAGTTCCGTGACGCTCATTTTTCGTTTCGCCAACATTACATCAATATTGATAATTATCGCCATCGTCGTCACCTCAGACCGTTAAATCATTTTCAGATTTGATATTGATTGCTTCTTGTAAAAGCCTTTGGAGAACAGCAGCAAAGACAGCAATCACCATTGGTGCACCAACCATGACCATTCCGAGTAAAATGAGACCCGGGGCATCATCCCATTCTGCAACGATATAGACAAATGGAAGAGCTACGACATACAAACCACTAATTGTGATGGCGGATTTTTTGATACTCTTTAGCGCTGTTACAGAAACTTGTGAGAACGCTTGATTATTGTCAATATAACGTAACAGTTTAAATGATTGATACAAAGCATAGTAAAACGGAATCGCTGATCCATACATAATCAATAAAATCGCAAATACCACATAAGCCAATATTGCGCCATTTGCCGCATGTTCCATTGCTTCCATTGCAATTTGAGGCAACAAAAAGATGCATGCAGCTAGAACAGGTATGCCAATAAAAATAACCGCTATCTTTAAAAACAGTGTTGATCCTTGTTTCATTATTATCGCACCTCGCTATTTAATTTCACCTTGATAATATCATTGAATTTATCGTTTTACAATAAATAATTATCATTTTTTATATAGTTTTTATTGAATCACACTTCCACAACGATAAAAAATAGCCTTTACTGATCGCCATGTTTCTCCCTCAGCAAGTCTATTCTGTGACGGCTATCACAAGTTGTTGGAGATTTTTAGGTTATGCTTCTAAAAGAACAACAAAAGACTACACAGAAATTTTTGATGATAATAATACGTTGGGAGGGTTGAAGGATGGAGGAGTTGAATCTAGTTTTATGTGCTCCCCTGCAACAATTAAAGGACGAGCATGTTTCACTACGGGCAGAAATGAATCTTTTCTATGAGATTGCTGAAGAAATTGAGTGCGAATCTGGCCCTGCAGTGGTTTTATTGTTTGCGGAATTATTTGCGCGGGTATCTGCTTTTACTGAAGAACTCAAAGCACACTCCAAACGAGAAGAAGATGGATTATTTCCGTTGATGGTCCGTCGTCTTGAAAAAAATGACCACACAATCGCTGAGATGGAAGAAGAACATGAGAAGGCCGAACAGCATCTACAGGATTTCCTAACCGAAGCTAATCAAGCTGGTACAAACATTGATGAACATGATGCCCAGTTCATCACAGTAAGCGCCGTGCAAGCTTATGCGACCTTAACGCAACACTTCGCCAAGGAAGAAAAAGTGCTATTTCCGTTGGCAGAGGCTATTCTATCATTGGATGACAAGACAGAACTAAAACAATTGCTTCAAACAAGTGATAGGCAGTCTAGAAAGAGTCAAATATCATAAATTTCCTATCAATTTACCAAACTGCGATCGCGAACAAGAATAGATGAGATGTGCCCTCTGGGGCAGGACCAGTCCCTCTGGCTAAAATGCTCCATTAAACCTAGCAGAAATAAGGAAGCATAAGAACCGTCCCTTTGCTTCCCTTTGCTTCCTTTATATAATCTGAAAGTCTCTCCATTCCTCGGGGAGTAGGTGTTGATATTTCTGGGTCAGGAAACGATCGTCTACTAATACGATGGTTCCGGAATCACTTTCTGATCTGATTAATCTCCCACCTGCTTGAATGACCTTGTTGATTCCTGGGAAAGTATAGGCGTAGTCATATCCATTTTTCCCTGTTGATTGGAAATATTCCTTCATTATGTTTCGTTCTAGACACACTTGCGGTAAGCCGACGCCAACAACAATGACCCCATTTAGCCTGTCGCCTTTTAGGTCAATCCCTTCAGAAAATACCCCACCTAAAACAGCAAAGCCTAGGAGTGATTGCCCACTATCTTCTTTAAACATGCCTAAGAATTGGTCCCGTTCCTCCTCGTCCATCTTATTCGTTTGGATGATGGTAGAAATATCAGGATAGCTGGATATAAAGTCCTCATATACAGTTTTCATATACTGATAGGAAGGAAAGAAAATTAAGTAGTTTCCCCTTCGCTCGCGGACTAGCTGCGAAATCATTTCAACCAAGTGTTTTTTCGTACTTTCACGATCATGATAACGGGTGGATAATTGTTGAATGTAAACGTCCGTTTGTTCCTCCCCAAATAGTGAAGGGATTTTAATCGTATAGTCGTCAGACGTACCACCAAGCATATCGGTAAAATACGGAAGTGGTAATAAGGTTGCTGAAAAATAGACCGTTGATCGAAACTTTTTTCGAATTTGCTGCAACAAATGCGAAGGATCTAAACAAAACATTCTTAGGTGAACTTCATTCTTCTCCGCTTCCACATAAGTCACATATCGTTCATCATAAAGCTTGGATATTCGAACAAACCCCGCTGCTGCATAATACGTATCTAATAGAAATTGCTGACTGTCTGATTTTGGTTGTTGTAAAAGCTCCATCTCCGCAACACGGACAAACTCCTCAAGCATTTCGATTAGATCAACTTGTAATTCCTTTAGTACAAGCTGCCCTTTCTCCGAACACTTTTTCTTGATTTCAATAAAATATTTATTTAGCTTCGTAACAGAGTCGTATAGAACGGAATCTTTATATTCCCTTTTCAAGGGAAGAAAATTTGACTTTGATAATTCTGCTGAAAACATCTCTCGAGACCGATCAACTAGATTATGGGCTTCATCTATCAATAACACAGATTGTTTTTTATGTTCGTCGAAAAACCGCTTTAACGAGACTTTCGGATCAAATATATAGTTGTAATCGCAGATTATAGCATCTGCAATAAAGGCTAAGTCTAAGGAAAACTCAAATGGACAAAGTGTATGCTTTCTCGCATATTCTTCAATGGTGGCTCGGTCAATAAACGTTTCATGAGAGAAAATATCTAAGGCCGCTTCATTGATTCGGTCATAATATCCATTCGCAAACTCGCAATATTCCTTCTGACAAATAGTTTCTTCTTTAAAACAAACCTTATCCTTTGCCGTAATCGTAACAGCGCTTAAACATAAACCTTTCTTTTTTAAATGAGAGAAAGCATCTTCAGCGTTTTGTCTTGTGATTGTTTTAGCTGTTAAATAAAACATTCGTTCAAGCTTACCTTCCCCCATCGCTTTCACTGTCGGGAAGATGGTAGAAATCGTTTTTCCAATCCCTGTTGGTGCGTTGGCAAAGATATTTTTCTCCACGGAGATGGTTTTATAAACTGCACCCGCCAGCTTGCGTTGACCTTCGCGATAGTTTTCAAAGGGAAAAGCTAGTTCTTGTATGCTAAGATCTCTACGTAATCGATGCTTTTTCATTAAGGATGCAAAGGGTGAATACTCTTTAACTAGCTCGATAACAAATTGTTCAAGTTCTTGAAAGGTAAACCGCTTCTTAAATTTTTTTTGCTCATCGGTAACGACTTGTACGTAAGTTAACTGAACACTTATTTCTTGCAGATTATGATCTTTTGCATAGATATAAGCATAAACCATCGCCTGAGCCCAGTGTACAGGGTTACTATCCTCTTCTATCAAACTAAAGTCCTTTGAAGTAGATTTAATTTCGTCAATTAAAATTTCATCTGGTTGAAATAATAACCCATCACAACGTCCCTCAATCAGGAAAACCATCGAATCATATTCGATTTCCGTTTTAAGAAAAACTTCCTTTTGATCGGTTTCTGCATATGTACTTTGTATCGCCTTATGAGCCTTTGTCCCTTCGGTCATAGGGGTTAAGGTTCGGAATCTATTATCAATACTTCCAGTTCTATATACATATTCAACTAATGAACGTACAGAAAGCTTTATTTCGGTTAGCATGTTATCTCCTATTGGGGACGGTTCTTTTGCTTCCTCCTACTAAATAGAGCAATAACTATCCGTTTGAATAGATAGGTCCCCTTCTGTTTGATTGAAAGAATACAAAATAGCTTATCCCTCCCTAGTTTACCACAAACCAAAACATATGTTCCTGTTTGTGCAAAAATATGCTAAACTAAAGAAGCAATAGAATAGGTTTTCTCAAGGGTGGTCGGCCTATCTCCCCAGTAGAAAGGGGGTGGTGCTGATTGACAGTGTTTGAGTCTCTGATGTTTGCGATTGCATTTACTACCTTAGTCGTAGCCATCCTGTCATTTAACCATAAAAAATAATCCACCCTTGAGTTGACGCCTCTGGTGGATTATTTCTTTCACTGACAGCTGACCCCTCTACGGGAACCGTCTATTGCTGGACTGGACATGTTGACGCATGTTCGGTCCTTTTTACTATATGATGTAATCACTTTTATTATAACGCATGTTTTAGGGAAGAACAATCGGAGGAGGTGCATGTTCCCGCTGAAGAATTTTGTTTCACAACTTGTTCCAATATGCATCAGATCAGTTATGTTCTTCCCTCGTTTTGCTCACACCAGAGAAAGACGAAAACCTAATACTTTTATTCCATCCTCTGCCGGGATAAAATCAGATTCTGGCACACGCTCAAATCCTAAGTTTTCATAGAGATTCCTGGCTTCATTCATAAATTCACCAGTATGTAAGCCGATGGATTGATAGCCTTTCGCTATGGCCCTTTCCATACATTCATTGATCAATCTTTTTGCAGCGCCTTTCCCACGGGCTTCAGGGGAAACTGCCAGCATTCGGATTTCTGGATACTCCAATTCCTCCACTTTTCCATCATACGCATCGATTTTTGCCGGAAACAATGCAACACTCGCAATGATTTCCCCAGCGAGTTCCGCAACGAGTAGATCCACACCCTCTTCCACATCTGCCTCAGATAAAATCGCTTTTTTCAATTCTTGCCAATGACCTTGAGGGATTTTAGCGATATGGTCTTCGTAGGCCTTTACTCTTTGTTCACGTATGAATGGAAGTTCCTCTTCTTTTGCATCTCGTATTCTAATCAAGAGTTTGTCTCCTTCCGATTATTTCACTAAAAATTTACCTTCGGACTGACTTAATACTTGTCGATTATGTTTTGAGAGCAAACCTGATAAATCTGGTCCTTTTGGTAAAATGCTGTTATGCCCTTTTTGATCATCACTCGATAGATGATTCGATAAGTAATAATGCACTTTGATTGCATGAAAATCAGTCGTATCACCAAACCCCGGCGTCTGGTACAAATCACATAAATAACCCCAAAGATTTGGAAAATCAATGATACGATTGCGGTTTGTCTTGAATGCAGAAAAGTAAGCCACATCAAAACGAATAAGTGTTGCATAAAATCGGACATCTGAATCCGTAATAAAATCTCCAAACAAATACCGCTGTTTTGAAAGACGGTCCTCTAACTCATCTAATCTAGCAAACAAGGCATCGTATGCTTGTTCATAGGCTTGTTGCGACTGAGCAAACCCACATTTATATACACCATTATTTACCTCGTGAAAAATGACATCATTTAAAGCATCAATTTCTTCTCTTAGGGGATCAGGATATAAATCCGGGGCATTTTTTTTATGAAATGGTGCCCAAACCGTTTCGAAATAGTTGGTCAACTTAAAATAGTCATTGTTGACGACCTTTCCTTCTATTAAATCGACAATTGCTGGAACCGTTGGTCGGCCATTATAATCAACATCCGCATTTTTATATACTTCACTTAAATATTGAATTCCTAATACCGGATCGACTCCACCAGGATCCAAAGAGAATTCCCAATCAACATGCGGGAGATTTGGGCGCAAGAGGCTTGCTGTGCCTAAACTGATGACATCTTCCAAACCAAGAACTTTCCGGACAATAACAGACCGGTGTGCCCAAGGACAAACCGCTGACCACAGAAGTCGGTAACGGCCCGCTTCTACCGGAAGTTCTCCCTCTTTCTCTCCAAACGGGGTAATGAATCGATTTTTTTGCCGGTTAAATGACCCATCTTTTTTTATTTCCTTCACTGACTTTGAATCAGAGTTACTTTCTTCATTTGATTGTGACATGGCCAATCTCCTTTCCGACGAACAAAATTCCCATCCACAGAAAATCTGTTTTCTAGTTCTGCCTTATTTTCTTAAGTATATAAGAGTAGTTAGAATATTCATACCCTTTTATTTGCCTAGGCATTAACATAAATGCCTGCCTCAAGGGCATTCTAATGGCGATTAAAAACTCAGGAAAATTTGAAAAAACTCCTTAGGCAAAATGAACGAAAAAAACGATTTCAACCAAACGACGTGGAGGTCTTCTCATGAGCAACTCAAACAATCAGGAAAATCAAAATCTATTCCCTCCCCAGCATCAAGAGGAACACCCTGGCATGGAATATAAAATGGACCCGCTACCTGTTTTCGACGATCAGAAGTACATAGGAAGTGATAAGTTGAAAGATAAAGTCGCTCTGATTACTGGTGGAGACAGCGGAATTGGCCGCGCTGTGGCTTTGGCATTTGCCAAGGAAGGCGCAGATATTGTTTTTGTTTATTATAATGAAGAGAAAGATGCAGAAAAAACGGAGGAACTCATTAAAGCAACTGGACGCAGATGCTTAGCGATTTCCGGTGATATTGCGGATGAATCCTTTTGTAAACAAGTAGTGGCAGATACCATCCAAACCTTTGGGAAACTGAATGTCCTTGTAAACAACGCTGCTGTTCAATATGTACAAAATGGACTAGAAAACATTTCAACCGAGCAGATGCTTCGGACTTTCCAAGTTAATATATTTGGGATGTTTTTCTTAACCAAAGCCGCTCTTGCTCATATGAAACAAAACTCTAGCATCATCAACACCACATCTCTTTCAGCCTATGAAGGAAATCCGCAACTCATTGACTATTCGGCAACAAAAGGAGCGATTGTTTCATTTACTCGCTCTTTATCTAAATCACTAGCTCCTAAAGGAATTCGAGTGAATGGGGTTGCTCCCGGCAAGGTTTGGACTCCGCTTATTCCTTCTTCCTTCCCGGCAGATCAAGTCGCAAAATGGGGCAGCAAAACGGCGATGAAACGTGCTGGCCAGCCAGTAGAATTTGGACCGGCCTATGTATATTTAGCCTCTAATGATTCTTCCTATGTGACAGGGCAAATTTTGCATCTAAATGGAGGGCTGTTTGTAACAAGCTAAATGAATGAATGCTATGGTCAGGCTTCCAAAAGGAAGCTGATCCAGCTTTTTTATCACCCAACGAACCTCCTTTACATGTTTCAAATCATAATTGTTTATGAGAGTTAAGGAACTCTATAAGACTTTCATCCGTGTCTTTTGATGAATAACCAAGCCAAATCAAATGGCCCCATGTGTCCAATAGACATAATTGAGAATGTGGTATATTTTCATGAGCAAAATACGGATGTTCTAGAGGGACCGATCCATCATGTTTGCTGTGCATGATAAGGGTTGGACAATTGATCGCCTGTAACGTTTCAACAGATACCTCTTTAATCTGTTCTAAATCTAGAAAAAACCCATCTCTGGACCGTTGTCGGTTATTCATTTTTCTCACTGCTTCAACATCATCTCTACTATGCATCCCCTTTGCTTCTTTGTAGGTTAGTTTACTAAAAGAGGGAAACATCTGATTAAAAATGAACTGTGGAAATACATTATTCATACTAGAAATTAGCTTCCATGTGTATTTTTCTGTTTGTGGACGAAATAATATTCTCGCCGCTTTGTATTCTTTATCTTTTGGGGTAAGCCATTCTTTCGTAACAGCGGATTGGAGCGTAAGTGAACAAACCCTGTCTGGATAGTTGGCAGCAAAATATATACCACTAGGACCGCCTGCGGATATAGCAAGTAGATGGACTTTTTGTAAATCTAAGTGTTTCAATAACTTCAAATAATACTCGCACGCGGTCGATAAACTTTCTCCCACTGCTTTTGATGTGCCGCCATATCCCGCTCTTGATGGAGTAATGACCGAGAATCCATTCTCTACTAATGCTTGATACCCAAATTCTTCATGACAATTGGAATGTCCGCCGTGAAAGACAAATATCGGCTCGCCATCACCAATAATTGAATATTCAATAGTTAATCCATCCACAGCAAAACTCTCTATTCTTCGTTCCATGAGAAATCCCCCCCTTGCTCTATTAGAGTACTTATCTTTTAAATTGTCTATCTAATTTTTCAGTTTATTCTTTAGTTTCCCTCCTGATGCGCTTTTTTTATAAGGATGTTCAAGCTCCTCTTCTAGGCACGCGCCGATGCAAAAAAGGTGCCAGGCACCATCCAGATTCTGGATGGTGCCTGGCACCTCAAATGTTTTCTTTATTCTGTTACTGCAGAAATTTCCTCTTCAAGCTTATCAAGAATCGCACCGTCTACTGTGGAGATGTTTTCTCTGTAGTAGTCACGGATTGGAAGTGCCAGTTTTCTGAACTCTTCACGTTGTTCTTCTGTTAGCTCAATGATTTCCGTTGGATTGTCCGTATCATTTTCCATTGCTTCCGCATACTCTGTGTTTTGGCGATCTTGCTCGTCATACACCCAATCTTGCATTTCATCGACGGTTTCACTGATTACGTTTTGTACATTTTCTGGTTGGCTGTTATACCAATCTGTATTTACTGTTGTCATCGCAACATAGTTGTTGTGGTTTGATAAAGTTACTGTATCTTGAACTTCATTGAAAGCTGCATCATAGATGAAGAAAACAGGGTTTTCTTGTCCGTCAACGGTTCCACGATCTAGAGCTGTATACAATTCTCCCCAAGGCAATGCTTGTGGGCTTGCTCCATACGCTTTATACGATTCTTGCATTAAAGGAGACTCTTGAATTCGCATATTAAATCCATCAAAATCAGCTGGCTCACGTAGCCCTTTGTTACTAGACCACGCCATGGCTCCCTCTGTCCAAAATGCAAGCGGTGTAATTCCATGTGTTTCGTATTGTTTTACCAAGTCAACATTCAACGCTTCACTTGTATTTAAAATTTCTTGTGTTTTTTCCACGCTGTCCGGAAACAAGAAATGTAAGGCAAAGATTTGGCCTTCCATCACCATATTACCAGTAAAACCAGGTGACATAACTGCGAGTTCCACAGCACCACCTTGCAAGGCTGCTACTTGGTCTGTTTCTGTCCCTAGGCCACCATACTCATATGGTTCCACCGTAATTTTACCATCTGTCTTTTCACTAATACGCTTCGCAAATTCTTCTGCATAAACATATTGTACTTGACCTTGAACTTCCTCTGTTACGAAACGCCATGTAGCGGTATCAAACTCATCAGATGTTGCATCCCCATTTCCTGAGTCTGCGCCTGAATCACCACTGTCTGAATTTGCTTCCTCGTTGTTTCCACATGCGGCTAAAAATAGTCCTAACGTCAGCATAAATACGATTGCTAGAATTTGTTTCTTGTTAAAGATAATAAAACCCCCTATTTGTTTTTAAATGTATTTAAGGATTCCTACATTCGCAGAAATCGACTTAACTTAATCAGGAATCAGCATTAACGATAATTCCGGTATGAAAATTAACAGTACTGATATAACGAGTAACATAATGATAAATGGTGGTGTTCCTCTGATTACATCCATATAGGACTTATTGAACACGGCACTAGCGGTAAAAATATCGACCCCAAACGGAGGGGTTGCTGAACCTAGTGCAGCCTGGAACGTAATCACGATCCCTAAATGGATGAGGTCTACACCCGCTGCCTCTGCCGCAGGAGCAAAGATCGGTGTAAGAATCAAGATAACCACAATCGGATCGACGAACATACATCCGATAAAGAAGAAAATACTTACCATGATTAGCACAAATATCGCACTAGGATCTGTTCCCAATACAGTCTCTGTAATTTGCTGCGGAATTCTCGCGTAGCCTAGGACCCAAGTAAACACTTGGCCTCCTGCCACTAGCACAAATACCGCTGAAGAAACTAACCCTGTGGATAATGCAATCTTCGGTATTTCTTTTATATGAATCGAACGATAGATGACTACTTCCAAGATAAAGGCATACAGCACGCTAATCGCGGCCGCTTCGGTCGGTGTGAAATAACCGGAGTAGATCCCCCATACAATAATGACTGGGAACCCTAAAGGTAAAAGTGCCTTTCTTAAAAATACTAATCTATCTTTCCATGGTACCTTGTCTGCTAAAGGAATGTCTTTTATCTTTGCATAAAAATAACTGTATACCGCAAAGCTTCCAAAGACGATCAAGCCAGGAATAATCCCTGCGATAAATAAGTCACCGACGGATACGCTTCCTGCTGCAAGGGCATAAATAATCATTCCAATACTCGGTGGAATCAATAACGCTACGTCACTGGAGTTGATAATCAGTGCAATGGCACTAGAGTCTTTATAACCAGCCTTGAGCAATCTCTCACGCATCGGCTTACCAATAGCTACCACCGTCGCCTGCGTCGAGCCCGAAATGGCCCCAAAAAGTGTACATGCTGCAGAAGTCGTAACCGCATACCCTCCGCGTATATGCCCGATAAAAGATCCGATAAAGTCCAATAGTCGATTGGACGTTTTCCCTGATGTCATAATATCCGCCGCAAAAATAAACATCGGAACAGCCAATAACACGGGTGATTCAATCCCGGTTAACAACTGGTCAATCAGCAATTCCGGTCGCAAATTTGGAAAGAAGATAAATGCTACAGCAACAGGAGCTACGATTAGCGGGATCATCATCGGAAAATTTAGCAATAGTAAAACAACCATAATCGCTAATAGTGTTGCTACCATATTAAATTCCTCTCTATTCGTATTGTCATCTCAAGCTTACATTGGGAGTTCATGTTCGATTTCCCGCTTATTATCTTTATCGTTGTAATCCACTGCATCGATTCCGAGATAAACTTTGTCCTTCACGCGAATATTAATCCACATGTTCCGTAAAAATTGAATTCCTCCTAGGAAAAAGCCGATGGGAATAAATAAAACCATTAGGTATTGCGGTATTTGTAAGGCTGGGGTAACGGTGCCTTTGGCAAATTCTGCCTGTACATACCCTAAGGAGAGATAGGCAAGACCGAGTAGGATAATCGCAGTGGTTCCATTGATCAGAATGGCTAAAACTTTTCTACCCTTGAGAGGAGCAAAATCATAAAATGCGGACATACTGATATGTCGCCCTTTTCTAGCTGCATAACCTATTCCCATAAAGGTTGCAATGACAATCGCAAATTTACTAACCTCTAGATTCCAATAAAAGAAACTCGAATTAAATACTTCCCGTGCAATGATGTTGGCAACAATTACAACTGAGATAAGAATGATGGAGAAACTCAAAATATACTCTTCTAGCTTCATCATCAACTTGTCAATCACATTAAAAACTTTCAAGTCGCGCATTCCTCCCCTCTTTCACTTCATTTGGTACAAATGTACTAAGGATCAGTTAAATTAATGGTATGTGAAAATACCACTCGCCTCAACTTCCAAATACGCCGATTATTTCCAGTAAACTTCTAAATAGATGGATGAGACCTGTTTAGCCCAGAAAATTCTTAAAGATCCTGCCAAATCGTCTAATATACTCTGAATATATTAATCTAATTCATAAATTCGAAATATTTTAAAAAGATAATTATATGCAGACTATTCACGTTTTTATCTAAACATGATGATTTCGATAAGAAAACTGTAAAATAACTAGGATAAATGGTACCATCCTATATAGAGTCATAAAGATAAAATATTTCAATTTGTTAGAAAAAGAGGTTGTTTTCTATGTATCCCTATCTATTAATGGTCTTTGTAGTCTTTTGTTATGCTGGAAATATACTAGTTGGCAAAGCGATCAATGAGTTGCCACCGTTCACGATTGCCTTTTTTCGGGTATTTGTTGCGTTTGTTGTTTTAATCCCAATTGGAATGAGAACCGCTTGGAAAGCTCGTTTTACCTTTTGGGAACATCGGCGGCCCTTTTTGATCATGACCTTAACCGGAGTGACTTTCTTTAATACCTTTATTTATGGAGCGTTGCAGTTTACAACGGCCACAAATGTAGCCGTATTAGAAACGGTGATTCCCGTTTTGACCGTCCTATTAAGTGTCTATCTATTAAAAGAAAGATTAAGAGGAATCCAACTGGTTGGGATTCTACTGTCGTTTTTAGGGGCTTTATGGGTGGTAATGGACGGAAGAATTCTTGAAATGGCTTCGATGGCTTGGAATATTGGGGACGGCATTATGATCGGGGCGATATTAACTTGGGTCGTCTATTCGATTTATGTGAAAAAGTATATGCATTTATTTCCACCGTTCGCATCGCTGTTTGTCATGACGGGCGTATCGGTCATCGTGTTGTTGCCGATTATGATGGTGGAATGGTCTGTCGTAGGTGTTCCTACTTTTGTCCTTTCAGACCACCTGATATCATTCTTATATCTCGGGATCTTTCCATCCCTAATTGCTTTGATCTTTTATAACCGTGCCGTTGATTTACTAAGTGCCTCACAAGCATCCGTATTCTTAAACCTAATGCCAATCGTCACCATGATCGGAGCCTACTTCTGGTTAGGCGAAAACATCAGCCTCATGGAAATAACCGGCACCATCATCGTAATCAGCGGAGTCATGCTAGTCACACAATTCAACCCAAAACCAAAAAAACTACCAATAAAGGCCTCAGTATGACATGGGGACGGTTCTTTTGCTTCCGAGGAAGCAAAAGAACCGTCCCTTTGTTTCCACTGTCATATCCCCGCTTTCTTCCTTTTTTCCACACTCCATAGATTCAGAAAGAGGACTACGAACATCAATAGAAAAGATCCCAGTTGAACCATAAGGACTTTTTCAACTCCCCAGTCCGTGAATCGGGTAAATACATCAGGGATAAAAAGGATCGTTGGGAGCCAAATTGGAATCCAGGTTTTACTCCAAATTGCGGTGGTGATTAAGATACAACAGCAAATCACAATGACAATGATATCTGTTTTCCAATTACCGATAAAAAACGGATCTACCAAAAAATAACTTCCCACCAATAAGAGAACGATTGTGATGGTTACAACTGAACTTGCAATCATACCCCCAATAAAAAACTTCTTATTAGAATATTGCTTCCGACCAGCTTGCTGTAAAAAATAAACGTAGATGATAAGGCCCAGCGTAGCAATAATTGGGAAACCCACTACTTGGATACTATTTAATTCAAACTCCCCCCTTATCGCTGGCCCCATTAGGAAATAAGCAATGACCCCTAGAAAATAGATGGGAAGAAGCTTAATTAGTTGTTTATAATCCGTCTTCATTTCCTTTTTCAGTGAAGCCATATACTGTTCGGGTGTAAGATCAATAATGTCCTCGATGCTCCTCCCGCTTTTCTCCACTTCCATGAGATGATCTTTAAGTTCCTCAATTAATTCGTTAATATCCCGTTCATTTTTTCCGGACACTCTTAAGTACATTCTTAGGTTATCAATAAATTCTTCACTTTTTGATGAAAGCATCTCCTTACCTCCTTCCCCTTTTCTTACACTCCTTTTACTTTCTTACTCACATACATGGCGAATAAAATTACACTACCAACGAGGAACGATGCCCACCACGAAAAATCAAACGACGGACCGCTTTCGGGTAGAAACTTGACTAATAACAATACAGCAGCCATTCCTGCTGCACCGATGAATCCTGCAATCATTGTTTCTCTACGTGTCTTCCGTTTTTCTTTGAACAATGAGCGTTCGACCATCTTAAAGATAAATACAATTGTAAAAATGACAAAGGCTGCAATGATAAGTGCAATCACCATCACTGAAATTGGGTGAACCATTGTGTCTACATCTGTAAATGGAGATAAAACAAGGAAAAGAACACCTCTAATAATCAATACCCAGCCGAGAATATTCCCAATGATTCCTCCAATAAATGGGATAAACTCTCGTTTCTTCTCCTTTGGGAGATGTTCAATCATCTCATCCGCAAAGCCCCTTGGATCATCACCAAAGATGTCTTTTGCTGTTTTCCCAGCCTGTTGGCCATCTAGTAAATGATCAAGCAATTCCATCAGCACTTCTTCCGATTTTTGCTCGGAAAGAGAAAACTGAAGTCGAATATAAATGAGCAAATCACTATAATAGGCCTCGTTTTCTGGAGTTAACCTTTCCCTTTTCCGATTGTTTTCTTCAATTAATTTCTTGGCGTTCATTCTTCTCTCCTCCCCATCAGTAATTCGCTTACTGGTTGTGAGATTTGCTTCCACTCTTCGGTAATAATCGCTAACGCCTCCTGTCCCGCTTCGGTTAAAAAATAGTACTTCCGATTTGGTCCTGATTCAGATGGTCGCATTTCCCCCCGGATGAGTCCATTCTTTTGGAGCCGCAAAAGAATCGGATATATCGTTCCTTCACTTACATCCGCTAATCCAATCTTCATCAGCTTTTGTGAAAGCTCATAGCCATAGACAGGCTCTTTTTCAATGACAGCCAATACACACCCGTCTAAAATCCCTTTTAATAATTGGCTTCTTATTGACATGATCCATGTCCCTTCCCTCGCTATCTTGTTATGCAAGTTAGTGAATAATAAAAAATAATGTTATCTTTTGAGTATTTGGTAAAACAAGATAGCAAATTTAAAAATAACTACTTGGTTTTACCTAGTAGTTATTTTTATTGTAAATTTTTTTCATTTTTTCGTCAATAGGCTTTACTGCAAGGAACTATATATGGTCTTTTTTTTCATGGACAAACGACACCCGCGTTCCTTGTCCTTGACCTGTTTATCTATAGCGAAAAGTAGCCCCTGAGACTGGTAATATGCCCGCGCAAAACTTGTCAAATTTCCGATTAATTTACCGATTTCCCGAAAAATAGATGCAGTGAATTCCCCCTCCTCTTTAGCTTTCTTTCTACTAATCTACAAAAGAAAAACTATTCCCTAATGTCGATTATTGGAACCTATATTTTATGTCCTGGTTGAAGATAACCATACGAATAGGTTTCAAGGGTAGGCACTCATACATGATCGGTGCCTTCCTTTTTGACTAAAACTTTTTCTCGCAATGGCTCAAAAACAGAGTTTCTTATCTCCACAATCTGTATGCTATAATTTGGAGGGTAAAATACAGATCGAGGTGACCATTCTTGGCAATACATGTTGTCCTATATCAACCAGATATTCCTATTAACACGATAAATATTGCGCGTACTTGTGCCGCAACGGATACGGCTTTGCATTTGATTCGCCCACTTGGCTTTTCGACAGATGAAAAGATGATTGAACAAGCAGGGATTGATTTCTGGCAGTCTGTAAACCTTATGTATTATGACTCATTGGATGACTTTTTTGCAAAAAACAAAGGTGAATTCTACTATATTGAGACATTTGGTGAAAAAACACACTCAGCCTCTGATTTCAGTGATCTATCTAAGGAACATTATTTTATGTTTGGTAAAGAAACAACGGGTTTACCAACCGACTTATTAGAAAATAATCAAGATCACTTTTTGAGAATCCCAATGAATGAACATGTTCGTTCACTGAACCTGTCAAGTACAGCTGCTATACTGGTGTATGAAGCTTTACGCCAGCAAGGTTTTCCTAATTTAAAGTAATAGGATGTTTTTAACAGGATCGCTGTTCAAATCCTAGTACCGATTTTCACTCAGAAAAACCATTGGTTCCGACTAAACTAAGTTTGTAAGCTACTCCTCATTGACTAAGGAACGATAGTGATTTTACAATCCAAACATTCAATTAAATCCAATTTAAAGACAAATAAAAAACTTCCGTCTTGGAAGTTTTTTTATTTAGAGACTCCAAAATTTTACTGCCTGCCATTTCATTCAACCATCTTCCTTTATCCCACCAGGGCAATCTTGCTTTTGAATATTAACCATAATAGCCAATCGTGTTTAGGACTACAACACCAATAATCGAAACCCCTATTCCCGTCACTAACACAACCCCACATGTTTTCGCTTCTTTTGTATCAAACCAGACAACCAGTGTAATAATAATTGAAAAAATCAGCCCGAAAAATATGGAAGCAAAAGGATTCGTAGGCTGAATCCAATCATACCAGTTTAGAAAACCCATGACATCACTCCTCATTCAATGGTACCAAAATTTTAACCGATCCCAACTAAAATCCCGTTAAGATAGTAAACTAAAGCGGTGCTGACTTCTCCGTAAAAGCACATATTCTTAAGAAGGAAGTCCCCATTATTTACGTATGACGGTTTATGATACTACATACCAAATTCTTCCTTCTTCACCTAATGAAAGCATATGAACGTTTCTATAAATCTCACTCTAAAATAGAAGCACAGAGAACTTCCCCTTCCCTCACGCAACAACCTCAACATTCTACTACTTCATAACTTGTCATCTTCTTTTCTAGACTGCTTACGAAATGTTGTGAATCCTCTATATAGATAAGTGCTTTATCGACCTGTTTTTTCAGACCAAAATACCCCTTATAATGAATCGGATGATGAAAAATAATTTCGTGCTTTAACTCATCAGAAATCCCAAAGATTCTCGTAAGTACCCTTGGAAAGGCGGTAGCATGAAAAACCCCCTTCTCATGAACAAGACCTTCACTATTATTATATTTAAGTTTCGCTCTTTGTATTTGCTTAATATCACTTATGTTAAAAGAGATCTCTCTTCTCGCGCCGATTTTGATTTCAATCCGATCGTCCTTCACCCGTATCGGAGTGTTTCTCACCCAATTATAATCACCCATAATATAGAAAATACTGTAAATATGGAGTCCTGTTATGATATAGGCGTATGAGGGATCTACCTTTTTTAAATAAATATGTAAAAACACCATCTCTATCACTTGTTCGTGCATAAGCGCCACGAATAACCAAAAATAGCTAGAGTTCTTAACCAAAGAAAAGGAAAGCTCAACAGGCTCTTTCTTCCGCTTCCAACGGAAAAAAGCATAATACATTATTTTTGTTTCTTTAACCACTATGCTAATAAAAGGGTTCCGATCTAGCTTCCCTTGCTTATATTTAACAAATAAATAGAAAATAAAAAGATCCAATAAAATAAACAGCACAATAGCTGAAACCACCATCTGTTTATCCATGACATTCCTCCCTACCTATAATTTTCTGTCCAGGCAGTCTAATCTGTAAAAGAATAATAGTTACATATATACGTACCTCTAAGGTAGGAAATTAAAATCCCTATGATTTCAATATTTTCATTGTGTAAAACTGTAAAACTGTTTACCTGTTTTTATAGTACAACCTATAAATGGAAAAATAAAGGGTGAATTCCTTATACTGGGACAAGGACCTCACCCTTAATCATTCAATATATACCTGCTATATTTTGAGTCTCAATTTTTGATAATATACAGCAGCTGCGGTCATCATTGCCGGGACAGTCAGAGCTAACACACCAAAAAAACCAATTCTAGCGATATCCTTAAATGTTCCCGTCGTTATTATACTTAATAAAAAGAAGGCAATGGAGGCTACCAATAACACTCCTGCCGCTCCATTGATCAGCTTTCCTAGACGCTGATATTTTTCAACCTTTGAATCTTTGTCACTATATATTGGTGTTGTATTTGAAGGTGCCTTAAACAAATGCATATTGGCTTCTGAACAAACATGTGTCCATCCTGCTGAGGAGAAGAATTCCATGTATTCTTCTTTCTCATCTTCCTCTAAAACACGATAATCAATATTGTAAATGACATCTTCTTTTTCCCCATATTCCAATTCATACCCCATAAATTTAAACGATTTCACATGCCAGCCTTTGAGCGATTTTTTATGGAGCTTCTCCATATCCTTTTGTTCAGAGAATGCTAAGCCACCAGACATCATATATTTTGTCTTTTTCATTCTTGCTCCTCCTTCAATCCGTTTTCCGCTAATTGGATCATTACCTTCCTTCGTTCAATATCTTCTCTTAACACTTCCCGCCCTTTCTGCGTTAAAAGATAGGTCTTCCTGCGCGAGTCAGAATCATCGTATAAATAGATAAGCTCTTGTTGAAGCAATTTTTTTATAATTGTATACATAGAAGCCGGACCAATGTTTACCGTTCCTTTTGTTGTTTCCTCAATTAAGGCCATCACAGCGTATCCATGACGTGGGTTCGATAAAGCTGCCATAATGTAAAATACAGAATCGGTCAGCTGTTCAATTTGTTTCATTCGTACCCTCCTTTATATCACTTTATGATATATCTAAATAAAATATATCACTAAGTGATATATTAATCAACAAATGATTTGAATTTTTCTGATATAAAAAAGACCGAATCCCTTTGGATTCGGTCTTTATACCCTTTTATCTTACACCGCTTGATTACTTAGTCTCTCAAGCTCTTCTTCAATTTCACCACATCTATTCGCTCAAATAATGGAGTTACTTTTGGCAAATGCTGTGATTTAACAACAAACGCCCTCCATCCCGTTTCATGAATATTTAGCATTTCGTTAACTTTTCTGCTTGAAAAAGGCAAGAACGGAGCAAGGATATGAGCATACGACTAAATATTGAAATGAACTTATACGTTTCTAACTTCCTCTCGAATAACAAATTGTTTCTCAATATCTTCTGCTAACATCGGTTTACTAAAGTAATAACCTTGTCCATAATGGCACCCATGCTGCTTTAAGAATTTCGCTTGTTCTTTGTTTTCAATTCCTTCAGCAACGAGTTTGAAATTTAGATTCATGCCCATTTCAATAATGGCTTTTACGATGTTTTGGTCGGTCATGTTGATATCCGCAATAAAAGACTTATCGATTTTTAAATAATGAATCGGCAAATGCTTTAACACACTTAAGGAAGAATAACCGGTCCCAAAGTCGTCGAGGGATACCCTAACGCCTAATGCCCCTAGCCGATTGATAATCTCTTTCGATTCCTCTACATCTTGCAAGACACTTTCGGTAATTTCAATAATAAGATAGTGTGGTTCTAGTTTCGTCTTATCTAACACTTCCGAGATGGTTTTTACGATATCACCAGTTTTAAATTGAAGGACAGAAACATTGATCGCAATCAATAAGTCTTTGTATCCTTTATCATGCCATTCTTTATTCTGACGGCAAGCTTTTTCTAGTACTAGTGTCCCTAGAGGAACTATGAGACCAGTTTCTCTTGCAATAGGAATAAATTCAGAGGGTGGAATCCAGCCAAACGTCGGATGATTCCATCTTGTTAATGCTTCTGTTCCAATCATTCTACCTGTTTCTAAATCTACCTTTGGTTGGAAATGCAAGATTAACTCTTCTTCCCTAATCGCTTTTCTTAAACTGTTTTCCAAGGTTAACGTATCTAGATTGTGAATTCCGTATAAAGAATGATAAAACGAATACGTATTTCGTCCGATTGTTTTTGCTTGATACATCGCCGTATCAGCATTCTTAATCAAGTCAATACTACTCTCTCCATCCTTTGGATAAAGGGCAATCCCAATGCTAGTTGAGGAGTACACTTCCAACCCTCTGAGATTAAACGGGTTTCGGAATTGATCTAAAATCTTTTTTACAATTGCTTCAGAATCCTCTCTCCCCTTGCCTTTCAATAAGAGGATAAATTCATCCCCGCCTTGTCGGGCGACAAGTCCCTCATCTCCGACCGCTTGCTGCAATCTTTGTGCAACTTGTTCGAGCAACAGGTCCCCCATATCATGACCTAAGTTGTCATTTATTCTTTTAAATCGATCTAAATCGAGGAAAAAGACGGATAGTGGTTGTTGACTCTGTTCACATTGTGATAGCGTATTTTGAAGAGTTTCGTTAAACATATAGCGGTTCGGCAAACCGGTTAGATCATCATGAAAAGCAAGGTACGTAATTCGATCCTGCATTTTCTTTTGTTCCGATACATCTTTTACAATGCAATAGGCTCCAACTATTTGATCTTTTACCTTAATTGGAATCGTCGTTGCATGGACGTAAACTTTATGCCCCTGCTTGTGCGTTAATTTAAATTCCAAATTAATTGTTTCTCCTGTTAGCGCCTTCCCAAATTCAATAAGAACTTTATCCAAGTCATTTATATCGACTAAAGGCGCAAAAGGTCTGTCAATCAGCTCTTCTGGATAATACCCGCACAATGGGTAAACCTGTGGATTTAAACTAACAAAGCTTCCATCTAAATCTAGAGTGACAATTGCATCAGGGCTATAGCTGAATAAAGACCGATAGCGCTCTTCTCTTTCAACAAGCTGAGCCAATGTCTTTTTTTGTTCAGTAATATCTTTTCCCACGACCATAATTGCTGGCTTGCCATAATAGTTAATCTTCGTTCCTAACAATTCAAGAGTGATGATTTCCCCATCTGGCCTGATTGATTGATATTCAACAAATTCGTCCCCTCTTTGGTTGTTGTAAATATCGTTCGTACGATTAACAAATATTTCCTTATCAAGGGGATGGACGAAATCAAAAATAGACTTATTTAAAACCTCCGACTCTTCCTTCTTCCCAACCGCGCTGATGGCTGCAGGATTTGCGTAGACAATTTGGTGTTTTTGATGAATGAAAATGATTTGTGGAGAGATTTGAATAACACTTCGATAACGTTCTTCACTTTCTTTCAGTTCTTTTATTAACCTCGTACTGGTAAGAGCTACTAACAACGAAACCATGGCTAAACCAATATGGTTTGAAAAGCGGTCAACCGCATTCCCTCCAAAAAAGGAGATAAAATATACCCCTCCTAAAAGATGCACAACATTAACAAGAAGAGTGCCGACAAGTACAGCCTTCAAATCATAATGAAAAACAAAGATAATAATCGGGATTAAGTAGAGTAAATAAATAGATTCTGGTTTATTATGTGAAAAGGAAGATAGAATAAATTCTATTCCTAGAGGAATCAGGATACTTAAAGCAATTAATATCCAAGAAGGCATCGAAATCCTTTTATTTAAAGCATGGTTAGTACACTTACTTGTCAATCTGGGTAAATGAAATTTCATCCACTAAATCACCTCTATTAGTACAATAGGCATTAACCTATGCTTCTATGTTAAGAGAAATACATACATGTTTCATACTAGCAAAGTCTAAGCTGAATTCAATGGTTATCGTCACATTCTTATTTTGTAATTAATGGAAAGGCAAAGGGACGGTTCTCCTGCTTCCGATGGAAGCAGGAGAACCGTCCCCTTGAACTAGATTTGAAGATTACGATTCTTCTTTGTTCGTTTCCGGATATCATATTTATCTCCAACTTTTTTAATAATCGGTGTGCCAATAATGGTTGGCAGGAACCAAAAAACGAGGGATGGGATGTTTTTAAAAAGAGCGATATTTTGTTGGTTAACCACCATAAACCCTGTAACCATGGCAATATAGGAGCCACCCATACCGGCAATATGCGTGACCATCCAGTTCTTCCACTTCTTTTTATAAGCAATATAGCCGACCAAAGCGAAAAGGAAGCTAAAAATCGCTATATAAAACAAGTAACTACTAACCTCCCAATTCAGAACAGCCATCACAACAGCCGATGTACAAACCATCGTGACGAGCCAAAAATACATTTTCCCTGTGGTCGTATGTCGGCCCCGCCTTTTCGGGGCAAACATAGCCACGAGTCCGATTCCAAGGGCAAGATAGCCTGCAGCAATATGTAAAATCAGCATGAAAGTATCTAGCATTCATCTCCACCCCCTCTATAGTAAGATCACTACCTTGTGAACAAAACGTCAAACTTTGCTTCCCTGTTGCTCCTTCCACTTTAAGATTAACTCTCGTTCGCGTTCTTCCTTCAACCCCGCTCGCCGAACCAAATCCTTTGGCCTTGTTACTGACCATTGGTACGTATCTCTTAATGTTTCTTCTAAACCTCGAAACGTTAACCCTGTCTCTAGCGCTTTATCGATATTAATTTTTAAGAATCCATCCATTTCCTTGCTAGAGATCCATAAAGGAAGCTCGACCCATTCTGCTACCTCTTCACCAATTAAGAAAGACTTTGTTGCAGGAACATACGATACGTGGGGATTCAGTGTTTTTTTCGATTCATCGAAGAATTGCTTAAAGGATAACGGTTCCTGAGGTCCGGTTACATTATAGATACCCGCGCTCTTTTTTTCGACCAATTGAATGATCCAACTAGATAAGTCTCTCACATCAATAAATTGTGTCACGTCCTCAAGAACATCAGGAATTAAAACCTCCCCACCCTTGGCTATTCGTTCGACCCAATAAGTAAACCTGTCTGTTGGATCATGCGGGCCAACGATCAAGCCTGGACGGATAATAAGGGCTTGATCTCCAAAGGCCTTCACCACTTCCTTCTCACAAATGGCCTTTAACGGCCCATAGGTATCCCCTGTAACCTCCTCAACCGTTGGGTCATCTAGCTTACCAACCGGTTCCGCCTCGGTCATATTTTCCTTCGCGAAGTTTTCATAAACAGAAATGCTTGAGATAAACGTATAGTTTCCTACCTTCCCTGATAAAAGCTCTGTCGTTTGTTTGACCACTCTAGGAAGATAGCCACATGTATCAATGACTGCATCCCATTCCCGCCCCTTTAATGCCTCTAAATTCCCATCCCGATCTCCGAATAATTGCTCGACTTCAGGAAATAGATTCGGATTGCTTTTCCCTCGATGAAATAAGGTTAATTCGTGTCCTCTCTTAAGGGCTTCTGCTACTAAGTGACGACCGAGAAAGACCGTTCCACCTAAAATTAATATTCTCATCCCTTCACTCCCTCATTGTTTAACTTGAACAAAGATTCTTTGCCACCTTTTGACCAATAAAGTTCAAGTTTAAGTCCTCTTTAACTTGAAAACCTTGTTATTTCAATTTTTTACCAACAATAATTAATATAACAAGGTTTCTTCCTATATACCATTATTTTCTAACAGGACAGGGATGAACTGCACCCAGGTGCAAGGTGCCTACTCCGTTAGCCATGCATAGATTTCTACGATTGTTTTTTCCATATTGTTATGACCGTTTAAATAATACATAGGTGTATCACTTCTACTTACTTCCTTCATTACCTTCTTATAGAACGCATGAGAAAATACTTTCGTATTAATGAAAACCACATCCGCCCGTTGGATCTTCGATATATCCCTATTCACTTCTGTAACGTCAATAAGTTCGATGGTTGGGAACGATAGCCTTAATTTTTGCTGCCAAACCGGGTGTCCCCCAAAGATTAGGATTTTCTTAGTCTGAATAAAATGTTGCATCGTCTCCATTGATGTCGTGCTGTTAAACGGTTGGTCACTTTGTTCTTCGTAGAAGACATAATGACGAAGGGAATGAACCTCTTTTGAATAATCCTCCGTCTCATTTAGTTGTTGCTCCAACTGCCGTATTTTAGCTTGAGCTGCACGAAGTTCCTGTGTTAACCCTTCTATTTCTTTTTCATTTCGCTCATTCTGCAACTGAAACTCTTTCTCCCTTTGTAAAAGCTTGGTTTCTTTTTCAAGAATGAACGTTTCCTTGGCTTTCATTTCGAAATAATAATCTTGTTTGGATTGATCTAAATATAATTGTTTTGTTTCGTGATAGAGTGAACCTAAAGCTTTCAAATACAAGCAGGTGATAAAAAACAATGCTTCTTCTTCTTTTGTTAAATGGTTATATTTTTTTGCGTACAATATTTCCAAAAAAATTGTATCCAAATCTTCTTTTGTTATTGAAACTTGTTCAGTAGCATCCATCTCATGAATATTTAGGGTTTTCAACCACCCACCGATTGCCCCGATATACTTTGCTGGGGATTCTTGAAACACCCGATTCTCAGCCTCTATTGGCTCACAGTCGGGGTGAGTCTCGTGAATTTTTCTCAACCCACTGCTAATAAGGGCTTCTAGTAAAAGTCCTAAAGAGTCAAATAGATGATTTTTCTGAATATGATATTCCTTATAGAAATCATCGATTTCCGTTCTATGTTGGTCGCGAATTTTTTCAGAAAACAATGTTTTTTGTATTTCAACCTCATTTATGGACGTGTTCAGTACTTCTTGAAAGGATTTCCAAGCAACATTCTCTTGATTAAAAGGTTTATTCTCTCGAACACATAGATACCAAAGAACAATATTGTGATAAAGTAACCCTATTTCTTTTACTGTATTCTTCTTCTGTCTTTTTGCATAACTTCGCATAAAGTGTTCAAAATCGATATATTTATGCCGTTGAATATATTGATAAACAAATTTATATCCCTTTTTAATCAATTGATCGAGTACTCCAAATTGTTGCTTCTGTTCACTCCACTCCAACATTCCAGCCACTTGCCTAATCTTTTCTTCGCTTTTGGTCGTATACATTGAAAACAGAGGATTATTTTTAAATGAACTTTTTTGGTATGCTTCATAATACTCCCACTGATTCTTTTTGTAATAGTCATCAATGAAGGGAAGTAAGAACGAATTCCCTCCTAATGCGATACAAAGAAATGGACGCAGAATTTCTGCTGGCATATTATTTTCAATTATATTTGTCATATGTTTTCCCCTTGTAGTGGTTGAAATGTTTTTTCTATTTATCGCGAGATACGTTTATTTAACACTTATATAAGAAAATTATAGAGTTTTGTTTTATTTTACTATGATTTTCATCACAAAGCAGGAGAACCGTCCCCGAGTTATACATACTTCACACCTGCGGGACACGCACCCCTATCGTCCTGTCCATAAATCATGCTATTATAGATACGTGTAAAAAGGTTAAAGTTGTCTTCTGACTCCTTTTCCTTTCAGAACTAAAGGAACATAAATAGAGTCAGAGAATAATAAGCTCATTCTTTATGGAAGGGATTTTTGATGAACAACAAAATGATTCATTTTCCAAACCAATTATCGAACCTTAGTCAAGCGAATGTCCGAAACGATGTAATTGCTGGACTTACGATTTTTATCATGCTTGTTCCCCAAGGGATGGCCTATGCGATGCTTGCCGGCCTTCCGCCGGTGATGGGATTATACGCATCAACGATTCCGCTCTTTCTGTATGCTTGGTTCTCCTCTTCAAAACATTTGTCGATTGGTCCTGTCGCAACGACTTCCTTGCTGGTGTTTACAGGGGTGTCGATGTATGCAGAACCGAATTCAACAAATTATATTTCGCTTGTATTAGCACTGAGCATCATGGTAGGAGTGATTCAGCTCTTACTTGGGCTGTTGAAGGTCGGCTTTATTGTAAAATTTATTCCTCATTCTGTTTTAAATGGATATACGTCCGCAGCGGCGCTAGTGATCGCTATGAGTCAGTTAAAGCACCTACTAGGTGTAGAGGGCTCGAATCACCTGCAAATTCATCTTCAGTTCGCCGAGCTCTTTAAACATTTTCAAGAAATGAATTTATATACCGTTATCATCGCAATCGGAAGTATTGCAATTTTGCTCGGGTTAAAAAGAATAAAAGGAATTCCCGGTGCTTTTATCTTAGTGATGGCATCCATCGTCCTTGTTTCTTTGTTCCAGTTGGACGATAAAGGGGTCGACATTGTTGGCGCCGTTCCGAATGGCTTTCCATCCTTCGCACTCCCCCACCTTACGCTAAATACGATTCAGATGTTGTGGCCGATGGCGCTAACGATTGCGATAATTAGTTTTATGGAGTCGCTTGCGATAGCTAAAACAGTGGCACGAAAGGAAAAGTATAAGATCTATCCGAATCAAGAACTAAAGGCCCTGGGGCTTGCAAATCTTATTGGTGCCTGTTTCCACTCTTATCCGGTTAGCGGTAGTTTTTCGCGAACAGCGATCAACAAGGAAGCCGGCGGTTCTAGCCAATTGACCTCCGTCGTCACTGGCGTATTTGTCTTAGTAACCATCCTGTTCTTTACGTCCTTCTTTTATTATTTACCTTATGCCGTCTTAGCTGCCATCATCGTTGTATCTGTTTATAAATTGGTGGATTTAAAAGAAATGAAGCATCTCTTTCAAGTCAATCCATTCGAAGGCTGGACGTGGATTACAACGTTCACGATTACTTTAGTTGTCGGGATTCAGTGGGGCATTTTATTGGGGTCAATTTTTACGCTGGTGTTGATTTTAATGAGGAGCACCCATCTCAATATTGTCGAATTAGGTTATGTCGAGACTAAAAAAGCGTTCCGAAATGTGAATCGATATCCAGAAGGGAATACATTAGATGAGGTGTTATTGGTTCGTATCGATTCTTCCTTACACTTCGCCAATAGCTCCGTTTTAGAAGAAAAAATTAAGGGATTTCTCCGTCATAAACCGAGAGCAAAATGGGTTTTAATCGATATGTCTGGTGTCAATGACATCGACACCATCTCTGTTGAAACGCTAGGTGAAATCATTGAGTATTACCAGAAAGAAGAAAAAATCATGTTTCTATTTGTTAATATGAAAGGATCCATTCGTGATAAAGTCAATAAAGCCGAGTGGAGAAGGAACTATAAAGAGTCGATTAACTTAAATTTAGATAAAATGTTAAAAGAAAAAGGATTCAAGTATAAAGAACCACGAAAATTTATCCCGGATGTATGGGATTATCAAATATGATGGTATCGAACGAGGGACAAGGTGATCAGACCTTGTCCCTTTTGTTATTTTCTATTTAAGACTTCTTGGTTTAAAATATTCGGTGGCTTTTCTCCTTTTAAAGCTATGAGCATATTTTCAATCCCATGTTCAACCATTAAGGAGCGAGTGGCTAGGGTAGCGGAACCAATATGTGGTGTTAATACGACGTTCTTCATTGTTAACAGCGGACTGCTCGCTTCTAGTGGTTCGTTCGCAAAAACATCTAGACCGGCCCCAAGAATTTCACCCGTTTGTAATGCTTGAACTAATGCTGGTTCATCAATAACAGGTCCGCGTGAACCATTGACGATAATCGCCGTAGATTTCATTAATTTAAACTCATGATGACTAATCATGTGTCTTGTTTCAGCTGTTAAAGGGACGGTTATACAGATAAAATCAGATACCTTCAGCAATCCACTCAAATCCTCGCAATGTTTGGCTCCGTATTTTTCTTCTGCTTCTAAGTCGCGACTTCGCTTTGTATAGTACACACTCATGTCAAAACCGAGAGCTGCTCTTTTGGCAATCGCACGACCTATGCGACCGAGTCCAATGATCCCAATTTTACGATGATGCACATCGATTCCAAATTGTTCTTCCCCGATAGAATTGCTCCACTTCCCGTTTCGAATGAACGAGTCTAGCTCAGCAACCTTTCGTGCCGTTGCTAATAAGGAAGCGAAGTATAGATCAGCAACAGTATCTGTTAAGGCATCCGGAGCATTCGTCACGATGATTCCTCTACTCGTTAGTTGGTCTAAATCGAGGTTGTCATAACCAGCAGAAAAGTTACTAACGACACGTAAATTTGGGGCTTGGTCTAACATTTCAGAGGTGATTTTCATCGCTGCACCCAATAAAGCATCAGCTGTTTTTAAATCGTTAAAAAATTCATTTTGGTTCTCATCATGGATCTCTGGATAGTACGAGACGTGACAATGCTCACTTAATAAATCTAAGTGCTTTTGTTGTATTTCACGGTAGACTACAACATGGTTCACTTCTTTTTTCCCCCTAAATGCTGATTTTTACTGTATGTAGAACTAACAGCTACAAATATATCCCTTTCACCATTATACAGTGTTTAAGACCTTTTTCAGACTAGTAACCACGAAAATCCACTTACTATCCCTACACCTTCCTATTCAGATGATCTTATACATAAAACCGATTTGGCCGTAGAATGCCTTCATTATTAATTTTTAGGATTAAAAACAAAAAGCCCCTTTTCACCAAAAGAAAAGGGGCAATTAAGTAATGTTTATTTTTTTCATATTGTCTCTCCAAAAGAAAGTCTTTTGTAATGCTTTCAATTTGTTTCAACCGTTTCTATCCGGTTGGTAACTTCATTTTATTGATGATGGTTGAAAAATAACTCCTGACCGTTCTAGTTTTCCCGGGGTAATTAGAATCTTTATTTGTGAACTGCCCGTCACTTAACTGGCCATCTACACCTCGTTCGTTATCATTCAAACCATCTTCACTTAATTCAGGAGAGTAAACTCGCTCCCCGTTCATAATCCTGCGAATCGTGTAGATTAACTCTTTGCTTGGGTCATCTTTCAATAAATAACCTCGTACGTCTGATTGTAATATCTGGGCAAAATTACCCGTCCTAGCAAAGGTCGTCAAAAGGATAACCTTACATCCTCCTGTCGATTTTAAAGCATCTGCTGCTTCAAGTCCGCTCATTATCGGCATTTCTATATCCATGATACAAACATCAGGCTTTAATTGGTGTACAAGAGCAATAGCCCCTTCCCCATTCGTAGCCTGGCCGACCACTTCCATATCTTCTTCTAAATTAAGAAGAGAACCAATTACCCCTAATAGCATCTCCTGATCCTCAGCAATGACAATTCGAATCATAAAGTTCTCTCCTTTATTGGAAACTCCCCATATCAGGGGAGCAAGCGTATCGTTTGTTATTACAGTTCAGGTTTTAATTCAGCTGAAGCTCTATTTTTAGCTAAAGCTTTCACCTCTTTAAAACTCAAGAAATTTTTGCTTTTCTCGTCCCATAGACGGAAACGAAGGGATTTCAAACTTGTCGCAAGAGTAATTGATGGAACGGTTTGCAATGGAGGCGTATTATTGTGTGCCTCTTCTAATTTATAATTCGGAACCCTTGGGCTTAAATGATGAACATGGTGGAACCCAATATTTCCTGTTAAGAATTGAATGAATTTTGGAAGCTTATAAAAGGAACTGCCTTCCACAGCTGCTTTGACATATTCCCATTCTTGGTTTTCTACAAAATAAGTATCTTCAAAAGTGTGTTGGACATAAAACAACCAAATACCAACGGAACCTGCTAAGAAGAAAATCGAACCTTGAACGAGAAGAAATGCCTGCCATCCAACTAACCATGCAAGTAATCCATTCAAAGCAAGGATTAAAACATTTGTTAAATACGTATTCATCCGTTCTTTCTTTTTAGCCCCTTTACGGTTCAATCGATTTTTTAGAACGAATTCAAAAATCGGCCCTAATCCGAACATCACTAATGGGTTCCGATAAAAACGGTAGGCTAAACGTATACGTAATGGTGCTTGTAAATATTCGTCTACAGTCAGAGTCCAAATATCCCCTGTCCCGCGTTTGTCCAAGTTTCCACTTGTAGCATGATGAATGGCATGCTCATTTCCCCAGCGATCAAAAGGGAACAAAGTTAAAACTCCCATGGCGGTTCCGACCACTCGATTTGTACGTCGGTTCTTAAAAAAAGAATGATGCGTACAGTCATGAAAGATAATGAATACCCTCACAAAAAAACCTGCCGCAATCACAATCGGAACTAAAGCTAACCAGTAAGAAACGGATAGACTTATATACGCTAGGTACCATAAAACAATATATGGTCCTACGGTGTTGATGATCTGCCATACACTTTCTTTTGTCGTTGATGTTTCATATGCAGCAACTTGTTTTCTTAACGTATTCGTTTTCTGTAAGGTCATTTTTTTAATTCCCTTCCTGTTCCTTCGTTATCTCAAATTATATAGGAAGGGAATCGAACATGTTAGTAGCAGGTATCATGTACAAAGTGTGACAAATGTCACACCCTTCAAAAAGGACAAGGTTGTAAAGGGGCTGATATCGCCTTTTCACCTCTGTTAACTTAGAACAAACAACTGGGACAATGAACCTGTCCCTGCACCTCTGCCCATATGAAAGCATAAGCTGTCTTACGATTGTTATTAAGTTTTCATAAGGGGGCTTTATATAAATGGAATTAACAGCAGCACATTGGATGTATCTAATTGGAACGTGCATCATTATTTTAACGATGCTGCTACGGCAAAATGTAGTGGTGCCCTCCATCATTGTTACTTTTTTAGTCGGATGGATCTTCACTGGTTCGTTGACGGTTGGTTTGCAAACGATTTTTAATGCAAGTTTAGTAGCGGCTGGTGAGTTATTTAATATCTTTTTGATTATCACGATTATGACCGCTCTATTACACTCCTTGAAATCACTGGGGACGGATAAGCAGATGATTCAACCGTTTCAGCGGGTGATGAAAAATGGCCATATCTCGTTTTGGACGTTGATTTTCGTCACATACGCGATTTCCTTATTCTTCTGGCCAACACCTGCGATTCCATTAGTCGGGGCTTTGCTGATTCCGGTGGCGATTCGCGCGGGGCTTCCACCTGTTGGTGCCGCCATCGCGATTTCTCTCGCTGGTCAAGGGATGGCACTCTCTTCTGACTATGTCATCCAAATCGCTCCTACATTAACTGCGACCGCAGCTGGTGTGGATGTTGGTACTGTAGCCGATCGGGCGTTTGTGCTTTCTATTGTTACCGGTGTGATTGCCATCGTCATCGCCTATTTGACGATAAGAAAGAGCATTTCTTCACCTTCTGAGAATCACTTAACCGCTTGGGAAAAGCTCGATCAAACCCCTGAGCAGATTGAAGCAAATGACAACGCTGAACATCAGAAAAGTAAATACAGCTTACTCTTTTCCATCCTTGTACCGTCAACCTTTTTGATCATCATCGTCTATATGATTCTAGCAAAATTCTCCGATATTATTCCTTCGGTTGAAGGTGGAACTGGAGCCGCGTTAATTGGTGGAGCTTCCGCGTTGCTATTGATTGCCGCTTCGATGTTCAGAAATCTACGTTCATCCTTAACCACGGTTAGTGACAATATTGTAAAGGGATTTTTATTCGCCTTCAAAGCGATGGGTCCAGTAATTCCGATTGCCGGCTTTTTCTTTATCGGTAGCGGAGAATTGTCAGGGAAAATACTCGGTACTGAGGCAGAAGAAGCTCCGTCCTTTTTGTTTGACTTAGTCCTTTCTGGTCAGCAATTCATCCCAGAAAGCGCGTTTATCTCTGGTTTCGGGATTCTTTTAATTGGGATCATTACCGGTTTAGATGGGTCCGGATTTTCTGGTCTGCCGCTGGTTGGTTCGTTATCCGGAGCATTAGGTGGTAGTGTTGGCGTTGACGCAGCAACCTTATCCGCAATTGGGCAAATGGGCTCAATCTGGGTAGGTGGCGGAACTCTAATTGCCTGGTCATCCCTCGTAGCGGTAGCTGGGTTTGCAAAAGTTCCGGTCATGGACCTGGTTCGGAAGAGCTTTTTACCGGTCATGATTGGGTTGATTGTTTCAACCATCGTCGGGTTGTGGATTTTTTAGGGGGAAGTAAACCTATGGCGAACAGTGGCTTGCACTGTTCGCCTTTTCAGTTAAAAAAGCGTTAAATTAACAATCCCATTTTTTTCACGTCAAATAATAGTTCTTCCCGAAACTTCGGATGAGCGAGGCTGATTAAAGACTGTGTTCGTTGTGACAGACTTTGGCCCTTGAGTTGGGTGATGCCATACTCGGTGACAATATAATCGACATCATTCTTGGAAGTGGTCACAACAGAACCTGGGGTTAAAATCGGTTTGATTCTTGAAACGCTCCCATTCTTTGCGGTGGAATGCATGCAAATAAAGCCTTTGCCATTTTTCGAAAACTGGACGCCTGTACCAAAGTCTACTTGTCCACCTGTTGAGCTATAATAGCGTCCGGCCGCCGTTTCTGAAGCACATTGTCCATAGAAATCAACTTCGGTTGTCGCGTTAATCGAAACCATCTTGTCTTCTTTGGCAATCGTCCGGGGATCATTTACATAATCAACCGAAAGCATTTCGAGCTCTTTATTCTCATTCATAAAATCATATAGCTCCTGTGATCCTAGCGCAAAGGTCGCGACCATTTTGCCCACATGCGTGTTCTTCTTCGCTCCCGTAATCACCCCTGCTTGATAAAGGTCCTTAACTCCGTCCGTTAACATTTCTGTATGAATCCCTAAATCTTTATGCCCCTTCAAAAGACTAACAACCGCATTTGGGATTCCGCCGATGCCGACTTGAAGGGTTGAACCATTATCGATTCGCTCAGCAATAAACTCGGCAATTTTTTTATCGGTATCAGTAATCTCGGCGTTTTTCAGTTCAACTAAAGGATGATTATGCCGAACATAACCTAAAATTTGTGAAACGTGAACGAGATTATCTCCGTATGTCCTTGGCATATGTTCATTGACTTGTAGAATAACAGGAATTTTCCCAATGAAATAAGATGCATAGTCTGCTTGCGTGCCAAGTGAAAAATACCCATCACCATTCATAGGCGACGCCTGACAGACAAGAATCGGTTGCTTCGTTGTCTTTTCTAGCAATCTAGGCATTGTATGAAAGTGATTAGGAATTAACTCACACGTTCCATTCAAAAAAGCTTTTCGCGCAAAGCTCCCCATAAAATAAGATTGATAGCCGATATGCGGGTAGGAACCATGCATGTACCTTCTGTCTCTTAGCTCTAGCATTTGATGAATGCGTAATGAGGCAAATTGTTGTGGGTTTTCATCGATGAGAGACAAAATCAAATCAGGTTCTCCGTTTCCAATCGGAATAATCAAATCAGAATCATTTGGGATCAATGATAAAACTTCTTGAATCGTCTTTTCTTTCAGTTGTTCACTCATGAAGGTTCTCCTTACGGCCACAGATTTTAATGTTTTTCTAAAATATTCAATTATTAAAATTTTATCATTTTTTTGTCAGTAAGCAAAGGGACGGTTCTAATGCTTCTAAACAAGAAAAAATAACGGCCCCCGCCCCGTACTTGTATTAGAAACACAATCCTTCGTTAATAAGAATTGCTTATTGGTTCACTAGGCTAATTTACTTAGAGGAACTCGCCAAAATCAAATTCCACACTTGTCCGTTGCCAATGGTAATAATTGGAATACCATAAAATATGTACAAAATTTTAGAAAGGTGTGATTTTTATGGACATGTTTGTCAATCCATCGGATCCAAATACGATTCCAAAATTTGTTGACGAACTGAAAAAGCCCTCTGTGGCAGAGCCTAAATGGAAAAGGAAGTCAAAAGGAAAGTTTAAATCGAAGTCTAAGTCGGCTTATTCAGAGGACTCTTATTATGAACTCGAGATGAGGGAGGCAGAGCATAGGTTTCATCGGCATTTTCCAAAAACCAAGGTTTGGGGCTACGACGGAATGGTACCTGGGCCGACCATTGAAGCACAAAAAGATAAAACCACTTATGTGAAATATATAAATCATTTGCCCAAAAAGCACTTCCTCCCTATCGATTATACGCTACACAGTGCCAGCGACTCCCCTGAGGTGCGGTCTGTGGTTCATCTACACGGGGCAAACGTAGATTGGGAAAGCGACGGCCATCCAGAGGCTTGGTATACCCAAGACTATGCTTTTACAGGACCTAAATTCAAAAGAAAAGTACACGAATACACCAATCATCAACCAGGAACTACCTTATGGTACCACGATCATACGATGGGAATTACAAGACTAAACGTCTATTCTGGACTCGCAGGTTTTTACTTGTTAAGAGATTCTCTCGAAGAAAGGCTAGAATTGCCCAAAGGCAAATACGAAATCCCATTAATGATACAAGATAAATCCTTTAATGAAGATGGCTCCCTTTTTTATCCGGATTCTCCTCCATTCCCGGTCCCAGTCCAACCCTCGATAACGCCATTTTTTGCCGGAAATACCATTTGTGTAAATGGGAAAGTATGGCCGTATTTGAGCGTGGAGCCAAGAAAGTATCGATTCCGGATTCTCAACGCTTCTAACCGAAGAGGCTATGTTTTAGGTCTATCCAATGGACAACCGATGCTTCAAATTGGAACAGATGGAGGTTTTCTTGCTAGTCCTAATGAAATTCATTCTGTTGAGCTATTGCCCGCAGAAAGAACAGATGTGATTATTGATTTTTCAGGTTTAATGGGGCAGAAAATTACCTTAATTAACTCCGATACAGATTTCCAAGACGAGCACACCAATGTCATCATGCAGTTTAAGGTAAATCAGCCTTTATGCGGAGAGGATACAAGCCAGATTCCAACCGAACTCGCTCCATCAATGGACGTACACGAAGGTCATGCCCATACGATTCGGAATCTGCCGTTAACAGCTAGCACTGATTCATACGGAAGACCCATGCTTCTTTTAAATGAACGTATGTACCACGACCCTGCGACTGAAAAACCTTCTCTTGATAGTATTGAAGTTTGGAATTTTATTAATGCAACGAATCTTCCTCATCCAATCCACGTGCATTTAATTCAGTTTAAAATCCTTGAACGGCGACCATTTAATGTAGAACGCTTTCAAAATGAAGGGATCCTGGAATTTACAGGAGACCCTGTGGAGCCGAGAGATTATGAGCGAGGCTGGAAGGATACTGTGAAGGCTGATATAGGCATGGTGACAAAGATTATCATGCATTGGAAGGAACATAAAGGCAATTATATTTGGCATTGCCATTTCCTTGAACATGAAGACCATGACATGATGAGACCGATCACCATCATTGATGACGCCCATCCTGTTCAACCACCACATGCAGACGAACAACATGAAGATGGCGCGACAAATGAAAGCAATACTTCTGTTACACCGGAAAATGATAGCAATGAAAAGGCTTAGGTCACTTGACCGATAATCACTTACAGAAATGAATAAGTTTAGCGAACAGTGACATTAGGCGCTGTTCGGTACATATTTTACTTAAAGGTAAATGATCTTTCCTAGGTAAGCAATCCTTGCTCTTTCCATAAGTCGAAATACTTTTGATAACCCATTTCTCCCGCTGACATTGTATATTCTATATCTTCGAATTTGAAAGTATGAGACCCCGACAAGGCTTCATAGCTTGGATTCCCCAGTACATCTCCGAAGAGCACTTCAAATGTATTCACATCCACTGAATTTGTTGTTCCATTCTCTTGAGATTCAAGCAGAATGAAATCAACTTCTCCTTGTTCAGTACGCCCCTTAAACATCAAACCTGCTTTTTTCAATGCAAAATATAGTGTATTCATCCTTCATCACTGCTCCCTGCAAATGCGCTAATTGAACTATACATCTCCAATCATCCTTTTAACCTTCCAGCTTGTTTGTAGATGTTTTTAAAATTTGTCCATACTGATCAAGATAAATGTCAAAGTAAGTATCATCGAATCAAGATGCTTCCATGTTTAGATCCAGTAGTACCAAGTAATCTAACCGATTGATTCATAAAAAAGCAGTCTAATTAAAAGGTTAATTAGACTGCCTAAAATAATCAGCTAAACAGGTTTAGTTACGGAAGATAATATAAACAAGGTAAACAATATAAATGGTGGCCAATATCGCTCCTTCAAGCTTGGAAATTTTGTACTGGCTTCTTGAAAAGATCAACAACAAACATGTCAGAATGACCATCAGCCACATGTCTAGAAAGATTTTAGAGTCTACCGATAAAGGGTAGATGGTTGCAGAAGCGCCAAGTACGAAAAAGATATTAAAAATATTACTACCGACAATATTCCCCAAAGCAATCTCACTCTGCTTCTTAAGGGCTGCTGTTATAGAGGTCACTAATTCCGGTAGCGATGTACCGACAGCGACAATCGTCAATCCAACTAGCGTTTCACTCATGCCAAGTGAGAGAGCAATCTGTGTGCTGTTATCAACGACAAGGTCACCGCCAAAAACAACCGCAGCTAGACCCCCGATGGTGAATACGAGATTTTTCCCTAAAGAAACGTTTTCTGTGCCAGGTGGAACCTCGTCCATCTGGCTTCGATTATTCCTTGCCATTTCAAAAACATAATAGAGGAAAACAGCAAAGAATAACAGTAAAACGAGACCTTCTGTTCGTGTAATTAAATTGAGCTCTGCTTGTTGAAGTTGCATATCACTAATAAGTAGCAATAACGCTAGAGAAGCCAATAAGGCAAACGGAATTTCTTTCCTTACAGTGTCGCTATGAACGGTAAGTGGGAACACAATGGCTGTAACGCCCAGAATAAACGTAATATTAAAAATATTGCTTCCGACTACATTCCCGATGGCCACTTCACTGCTTCCTTCAAGTGCAGCTATAATACTGACTGTAGCTTCCGGTGCGCTCGTTCCAAAAGCGACAATCGTTAACCCAATCAACAACGGGGAAACTCTCATCAGCTGCGCTAGTTTTGAAGCGCCCTCAACAAAATAATCCGCCCCTTTAATTAAAAGCACAAATCCTAATAGGAGTAAAACATAAGTCATGACCAATCCACCTTTCCACTACTTACCTTCACATTTACAAACGTTTTTTTTCATCCTTTGCCTTTTCACGCAAAACTATTCAAAGGGACGGTTCTTCTGCTTCCTAGATGAAGCAAAACACCTACTCATGCAACGAGATTGTCCTTGTCGATCTTGTTGTTAAAATCCTAACGCCGATTATAACCTAAGAACGGTATTTAGTACATTCATTTAATGGGCAAATTCACCTCACTTAGTATTCATTGGCAGGTATTTAAACCGCAAATGGCGAATAGAAAGCTTGGGTTTTTCTGATGAAAATAAGGGGGTTTTCGCTTGGTAGTCTCTTCTTGCTTTGCAAACGCTTTATCTTTATCTAGTTTATGGACTTTGCCTCTTGCTTCTAAAGGGAAAACAATCGGAAATGACTATCCTCTCGTGCTCGTTCATGGGTTGACTGGCTGGGGACGAGATGAAATGGGAGGAATTAAATATTGGGGTGGCTTGAAAGACATCGAAGAGGACTTAAATGAAACGGGCCACCGCACCTATACCGCCACTGTCGGCCCCGTATCAAGCAATTATGACCGCGCTGTTGAGCTTTATTATTACATTAAAGGTGGAAAAGTCGACTACGGGGCCGCACATGCTAAGAAATATGGTCACAACCGTTATGGACGAACCTACCCAGGGATTTATAGTCAATGGGATCGTAATCATAAGATTCATTTGGTTGGTCACAGCATGGGAGGTCAAACAGCAAGAACCCTTGTAGAGCTTCTTAAAAATGGAGCGGAGGAAGAAAGAAAACACTACCGCGAGCATCCCGAAGATGTCTTTTCTCCCTTATTCCAAGGCGGGAAAAACTGGGTTCATAGTGTGACAACACTTGGTACGCCTCATAATGGCTCAACATTCGCAGATGAACAGCGGCTTGCTCCACTACTTCAAGAAATGGTCCTTCAAGGGGCTAGTGTATCCGGAGCGAAGATGGAAGCACTCACCTACGATTATAAGCTTGATCATTGGGGGCTTAAGCGTCATCCAAGAGAATCGTTTCTAACCTATGCAGAACGAGTTAGAGATAGTTCGATTTGGGAAAGTGAGGATATCAGCCTTCATGACCTGACGACTTGGGGTGCAGCGAAAATCAATCAGTGGGTCAAAACCCACCGGGATGTTTATTATTTTTCTTACACGGGAAAAGCCACTTACCAGGATCGATTGACGGGACGTTCTATCCCAAGACTTTCGATGAACCCATTAATGAGAAGCTCCAGTCTCTATATCGGGTCCTATAAGCGAACTAGCCCCGAACCGAACATTGATGAAAGATGGTGGCCAAATGATGGAGTTGTCAGTGTCATCTCAGCTCAATATCCGTTTGGGCATCCTTATAAGCGATATGATGGAAACGTGCAAAAAGGAGTTTGGAACCACTTTCCTGTTCATTCAGGCTGGGACCATTTTGACCTTATCGGAATCGGAAGCGCCGATAATATTGGGCTGAAGGACCTTAATCGCCTATATTATGAGCTTGCCTGCAACCTTCACCATTTACCAAAATAAAATGACTCGAACGCTTACGGAACTTAGTACCGTTCGCGAAACGAAACCAGGCTCTCCTCCAATTGGAAAGAGAGCCCGTCAAACTATTATTTCAATCAATTAATATAAGATAAAAGAATTAATTCTTTAAAAGGATAGCAACTCAGTTAATTACACTTTTTTACGATGTAAATTAATTGTTTTGAGTCTGGGATAGCATACGATCCTCCATCATTTCGATGAATGAATGTTTCGATTTTATTCTTTACTAAATAGCGGGATGAAATATCACCTTCATGAAAGGAAGCAGTGTCTTCACTTAATACAAGTGCATCTTTGCGATTGTTCATGAGGGTGGCAAGATCTCTAGTTGTGTAAATGGTTCCCTTTTCCAAATCAAGCAGTTCATTCTCTATAGATTCCATCGCTTTTTCCCTCCTTTTAGTTTAAATAATTCGCTCAACAGAGGGAAAATTCCTGCATCTTTTTAAAATAAAAGGCTGTTTTCGTAAAGAGTGTTGTTAAAATCCTAAAGCCTATTTTAACGCAGGAAAAGCTATTTGGTGCGATTAAAAATAGTTTGCAAGCTCTTTTCTCATAAAACGAAAGCTACTTTTCAATGACAACCTAGCTATCATGTTCCATTTAGGCTCCGATAGCAACAAAGTTTGAGAAAAGAGCCAAATAAAAACAAACACAATTAGGTTACCTTCTTAAAAAAATCAACTTACTTATTCAAAGAATCTCTACATCTTCCCATGTCCTATACATCTTTAAAACCCTGCATTTCACTTTTCCAGAAGGAACGGACATAATTGTTTCCTCGCCAATTTTTAAACCAATCAACTTCTTTGCAACTGGTGTATCATAGAAAATCTTGTTTTCCACTATATTCGATTCACCGTATCCGACAATTTCATATATTTCTTCTTCTGTAAAATCTGTATACTCAAACGAACATTTCACAATCGACCCAATATCGACTATTTCCGTATTACGCTCATCAAACTTAATCAATTCAGCTGTCTTATACGCATCTTGCATTTCCCGAATGCGTTCGTCTAACATTCGTTCATCTTGTTCTAATTTATGAAAATTAGGATTTGCGAACTTATCATCCCCGCAAGCATGATAAGCAGAATTTTTATCCATACGCACTTGCTTTAATTCTTGTTTCAAATTCGTTATTTGTTCACGAACCAATTGCTCTCCATTGGGTGTGATTTTTACCGACATAATACTCTCCTTTATTTACATACGATTTGCCTTCAACTCAAAAAATATTTCCAGCAAACAAAGTTCCAGCAAACCTGATGATTTGCAATAGTTAGTATTTCCTTCCCATACGCTGCATATAAAACATATTCAAAAATAGTCTTCAAGAATCTTTCATAAAACCTTTTTGCCATATTCAACTTATTTTTGTCCTTTGCGCTCAGGGTGACTAATTCTCATCATTTCAATTTTCTCCTCAATCATCCAAATTATCTTTATAGGTAGTTTTTTAGGTGAATTGAAAATCATATAACTTTCCAAAATAATGACCATCAATAAAACGAGAATAATAGATAAACTTGCGCGAAGTGCCTCGAACGGAAATCAAAACCACGTTAAAAGTGCCTTATTTAGAAAAGTTGTTTAGATAAATAGACAACAGTAGTAACCGTAATCAAGCTACATAATGTTGATAACAAAACAGCTTGTGCAGCATATTCTACAGTTCCTTACCTCTGTTTCTGTTTTAATTGAACAAATTTTCGTTTTCCAACCTGAATTACTAAGCCGTCAGTTATATGAATGATGAGCTGTGAATTTTCTATTTGTTCTCCATTTACTCTGACGCCTCTATTATCTATCATTCTTCTAGCTTCACTTTTTGAACTTAGCATATTTAATTCAACCAATAAGTCGGTAATTGGAATGTCCCCTTCACCCTTCCATTCAACGACGGGAATTTCATCTGGCATTGCCTTTTTTTGAAAAACAGAAATAAAATTCTGCTCCGCTTGTTCTGCTGCTACTTCTCCGTGGTACATACGAACAATCGTCTTTCCAAGTAACATTTTTGCATCTCTAGGATGTAACTCAGCTGTTTCCAACTGTTCTTTAATCGTTTGAATCTGTTCAGGTGTGAAATCGGTAATTAGATCGAAGTATTTACTCATTAACTCGTCTGGAATCGACATCGCTTTCCCGTACATTTCATTTGGACTTTCATCAATCCCGATGTAGTTTTTCTTCGACTTTGACATCTTCTCGACCCCATCAAGCCCCTCTAATAATGGCATTAGCAAGGCGACTTGCTTTTCTTTTCCAAACTTCTCTTGGAAGTGTCTCCCCATTAGAATATTAAAATACTGATCTGTCCCACCAAGTTCGATATCACATTCCAACTGAACTGAATCGTATCCTTGCATTAAAGGGTAAAAGAATTCATGCAGGGAAATCGGTTTTCCAAAAGCGATTCTCTCTTCAAAATCATCTCTTTCTAATAACCTAGCGACGGTGATTTTTCCAGCAAGTTGAATGACATCTTCAAAATTTAATTTTGACAACCATTTAGAGTTGTAATGCAACTCGACTTTTTCCATATCAATGACTTTCGCAAATTGTTCAAAGTAGGTGTTCGCATTATGTTTTACTTCTTCATCCGTTAATTGCTTCCTAGCCACAGATTTTCCTGTTGGGTCGCCAATTTTCCCAGTAAAATCGCCAATAATCAATTGGATGATATGACCATTCTCTTGAAATTGTCTCATTTTGTTTAGAACCACCGTATGTCCAAGGTGGACATCTGGAGCCGAGGGATCTAATCCTAACTTAATCTTTAGAGGTTTATTCTCTAAAATCGATTTTACTAATTTATTTTCTAACTCCTCGGTTGGAATGATTTCCTTGACCCCTTGGCTGTAAATCCTCATTTGTCTGTTTACTTCTATTTTTTGATCATTAGTCAATTGTTCCATTATTTGCTTCATCTCTTTTCCCTCCTAAAAATAACAAAAAAACCACATCCCTCCAAAAAAGGGACGTGGTTTAACTTTTGCACGCGGTACCACCCTTATTGAAGGACATGGTCCTTCCACTCAACGATTAACGGCTCGTCCGTTCCCTGCTACTAAAGTTCACAAAGAAAGCTCAAGGAATGTAATTCGTGTTATCTATGTATCGGTTTGCACCAACCACCGACTCTCTGTTCACAGGGAGATAACGACTACTAGGTTTCCTGTCATTGCAGTTGCGATATTAAAACTGATTATCTCGAATCACCGTTCGAAGTAATTTCGTCATGTTTCTTTGCTCACCGGTGGACAAACCAGAGACAAGTTCTACTTCCCCTTTATGGAATCGGGGATAAAGGGCCTCCATCACTTGCTTTCCCTTCTCAGTTAAGGCCACATAAGTGGTTCTTCTATCTCTACTGTCCGTTTTTCGATAACACAAGTCTTTTTTTTCAAGAGTTTTGGTTATATTACTGACAGTAGCTTTTGATACAGCCGAAGACTCAGCTAATTTCTTCGTCTCGACTGACTCCCAAATCCACAGATCGTAAAGCATGGAAAACGCCGTCCATGACAATCCATATTCAGATAAGACTTCCTGTTCCATTTTGTTTCTTAAACCCTGCGCCACACGATATAGGTTCGTCACAACAGAAATTGCATCTAAATTGAGAGAATCAATCGGGATTTTAGTTAGTCGATTCAGCGTATCTATTTCTTCAGGAAGCAGTTCTCCTTGATCATTAAATGAATGAATAAGAATCCCCCCATTATTATTTTCTGAATCATTAGCTATGAAACGATATTAGCAAAAATGATTCACGAAAGCAAGAGAGCATAATAAAATAATTTTTACCAAACTGTGTTTTTATATTAGGCGTATTTGCATCCCCTCGGCTTGTTAAACTCTTAAAACAACTAGATTAGGTTGCGTTTAAACTCAACCTTGAGATAAAGAAAAAACTCGCCAAATCGGAGAGTTTTTTCATTGTCTATAATATTCCTTTTTCTCCCTTTTCTTTTTTTGTTGTCGGGAACAATAGATAACTAACTGAAATTAGAAAATCAATGGCTAGAATGATAGACCATGTCCGCACTTATCCATCAATTTAGTTGATAACTAAGTCTATCTATATATAATTCACCGATTATCATTTAATTCCTTCTGAACGAATAAAAGACGCCCAATACAAGCGTTTCAAGCATCTTGTATCGAGCGTCTTGATTATTATCTATTCATAGAATATATAATTGTGTTACCTCACCCCAAAAACTTAGTTTCCAAAGACACCAAACCTGTTACTCCTGCTTCCAACTTGAAGCGTTCTTTTAATTCATCTACTAAGTTTAGCATCAGAAGCCCATTCCCTTCCGAGCTTTTGCGGAAACCTAGCGGAACGGTTCGTCTGATGAGCTGGGCATAAATTTCTGTTTCAGTCAGTGGCCTATTAAACTCTTTTTCACTAAAATTGACTAATAAAGCTAAAGCACCAGCTACATGCGGAGCCGCCATTGATGTGCCAGATAGTTTGGCATATTTATTGTCTGGATACGTTGACAACACCTCTACACCAGGGGCGACAAGGTCGATTTCATCATGAGTATTCGTAAAAGGAGCAAGCGATAAATCAACGCTAACAGCCCCTACCGAAATGACTTCATTATAGGCTCCAGGATAGGCGTACTCATAGGTTTCTTCATACCCATCCCCCTCATTTCCCGCAGCAACAACAACGGAGATTTCATGTTGTATAGCCTTCTGGATCGCGTAATGCAGTTCTGGCACATCTGTCGGTCCTCCGAGTGACATGCATATCACACGTACACGTTCATCATTCGGGCCACTCCAATCCACCGCATAGTTGATCGCCTCAATAATCCATTCATAATCGCCAGCCCCTTCGCCGGTTAAAGCTTTTAAACTTAAAATCTGAGCTTTCGGAGCGACACCTGCGACCCCTTGTTGATTCAAACTAGCCGCAATCGTACCAGACACATGCGTCCCATGGCCGTTGTTGTCTTCAAAAATATCTGGATTGCCCTGGTAATCAGATGTGAAATTTCTTCCACCAATGATTCGGTCCTTTAGATCCTGATGATTGGTATCGATACCAGTATCAATCACGGCGACGACAACACCTTCTCCTTGGTTACTTTCCTTCCATAATGCTGGAGCTTGTACCAACTGAACTCCCACTGGCGTTTCATTTGTGTTTTCAAAAACTGACTGAATCGTATACGGGATTAACTTAACTTGATTTTGTACCATTAAGATCCTCCTTGTGATTATGATTCCGATGGTCCACATGCTTTGCTTTCACAAAGAACATTTGTTCTAATATTATTATACCAAATATTCCTATTTAAAGCATAGATACATAGACTTATTTTTTGAATTGTTACACGGGTGTGTTTGGATTCCGCTTTAAGCACTCTACTTTACGAACAGCAGGCATGCCGGGAGTCCCTTCGGCGCTTTATCAAAATGATAACTAGAAGAAAACCAACTAGAAACCATCTTCATAAGCCTGATGATGATGAAAAGAGGAGGAACCCAGCAAGAACCCCCCCCACCAACATCTAAAGAGGTCCTGCTGGCCTTTCCTACCAAAAGTCGAGGGGCATTCCCAATCATCTTTTAGTAGAGCTATGAAAAATATAAACTCTTCCTCCACTTGCTATATAGAAGAAAGAAATCAAAAGAGACAAGGTAAGACGTTTGCATGTCTCATCCCCCTCTTTGTGCATTTCAACCCCAAGACCCTCCTCAGCCTTAAGACCTACATAAATATCTGCCTTTAGTTCGTTATCGAGAATGACTATTCAGGATAAGCTGAAAAAGTGCTGTAGAGAATGTTCATTTGATGCAGATTTGCTTGTCCGTTATAAAGAAATATTTTTACGCAATCCCGCTTTTTACTGGTTATTTTTTCCTATAATAAGTGTATAATTATTTTCGGGAATCATTCAAAACATTCTTACAGCAGAAATCTAAGAAGATTGAAGGGGATTTTTATGGGTCTGTTAAGGTTTATTGTCGAAAGAAAGATTCTTGTTGGGTTGATGGTGGTATTGGTGATGTTGATTGGCACCAATGCGGTTTTCAACCTCGATAAGGAGCTCATGCCATCCGTAACGATGGATGGTGGTTTCGTTGAAATCAATGCTGGAGAAATGGCAGCAATTGAAGTCGAACGAACGATTACCACACCGCTCGAGCAGAAAATTCAAGGAATAGATGGAGTCGAAAGCATTGACTCGACCACCACTGTTGGCCGGGCAAATCTCCAAATGACGTTTGAAAGTGGCAAAGGCGATGAGGTTTTCAAAGAGGTTGAGCGAGTCGTCAATGCCGCTAGTTCCGAGAACGCTGCCATCAAGGATGTTCAATCCTTCCAGAGCGGCGGCACTCAGAGCTATGAGTTTTACATGGATGTTTCTGGGAAAAACATGCAAGAAATTACCAGCTTTGCGAAGAACATCCTTGCACCCCGACTCGAGGAACTCCCGGAAGTGAGGGATGTGGCCCTTGTCGGAGCACTAGAGCATGAAGTTTCCATCGAACTCAACCGCGAGGAATTGACGAAAAATGGGCTTGATGCTTCTCAAGTGATCGGTGCAATCCAGCAGGTCAATCAGGAAGCGACGCTTGGTGAATTAAGTCAGGATGCTGACTCTCCTTCCCTGCGCTGGAATACGAAGCTCGAGAGTGTCAAGGATGTCGAGAACATCAACATACCGGTACCAAATGGAGGATTTATTGCCTTAAAAGAGGTTGCAAATGTTACGCTCCAACCCGTTGAAACCTCGTCCTTTGTCTGGAAAAACGGAACGAAGGACTTTATCTTTGTTCAGGTTGGCCGTGTTGCTGATGTGACGCAAATTGAAATGGCGGAAAGTGTTCGGGCAGAAATCGAAAACATTCGCGGCGAAGGATTAATTGAAGGATTTGAATTGAATGAGATGGTTGCCCAAGCGGACTATGTCAAAGAATCCATTGACGGCGTGACCAGTAATATTTTAATCGGCGGCGCAATTGCCATTAGCATCCTACTTCTATTTTTACGAAATATTCGAGCCACTTTCATCATCGGACTATCCATTCCTACCTCAGTGCTACTCACCTTTGCCACGATGTGGACTCTTGATTACAGCTTAAATATTCTCACCCTTATTGGACTTGGCCTTGGAATCGGGATGATGGTCGATTCAGCCATTGTTATCCTGGAATCCATCTATCATAAAAAAGAACAAGGATTAACGAAGCTTGACGCGGTGATCCTAGGAACGAAGGACGTTTCTACCGCCGTTATTGCCTCGATGCTGACCACCATCGTCGTGTTCTTGCCGATTGGCTTGCTTGGCGGTGACATGGGCAAGTTTATGATCATGCTTTCTGCGGTTGTAGCGATTACGCTGATTAGCTCGGTGCTCGTTTCGTTTACACTCATTCCTTCTCTATCTGAGAAATTTCTAAAACTGCGGAATGTAAAGAAACAAACAAAAGAGGGCCCAATGATTCACGCCTACAGCTCGGTTGTCGCTTGGACGATTAAAAAGAAACGCCACAGCCTAGCGGTGATTGCCCTATTCATCCTAATGTTTGGCGGATCGTTGGCATTGGTTACGAAAATCCCGATGACAATTATGCCAGATGTTTTTAACCGCTATGCCGAATTAATGGTGAATCTAGAGACTGGATTGACTCTTGAGAAAAAAGAAGAAGTTGTTGAAGAGATCAATGGAGCCCTTGCCAGTGTAAAAGACGTGGAAACGAATTATATCATGGATAATGGCGGCATGATGTACACAATTATTAATATGACAAAGGACGATGAGATAACGCGCGATCAAAAAGAAGTAAATGATGAGATTTTTAAAGTCCTACGCGATTTGGAAGAATCGCAGCCGATTGAAAGTGTCGCTAGTGCGATGACGGGCGGCGGCGGCTATCCAGTTCAAATCAATATCAAAGGCGAGGAGTTTGAAGCGCTTCAAACGACTGCGGATGACTTTGTACGTGAGTTAGAAGCAATTGACGGCATTGTTGGCGTGACGAATTCAATTGAGCGTACGTCTCCTGAAGAAGTGGTTGAGTTAAAGCAAGATGCGATTGAAGAACCTGGATTATCACCTTTACAAATTCGGTCGTTCATTGAACAAAGCTTCCTGCAGATGCCTGTTGGCGAAATGACCATCCCTGACGAAACCGTTCCGCTAGCTGTTAAATGGGCGGAGGCAACCGATTCGAAGTCTTCCCTGCTTGATTTAAAGGTACCAACACCTGAAGGCGAGAAACCTCTTTCTACTTTTATCAGCTTGGAGAATGTTCATGCTCCAAATGAAATCAATCACACCGATGGCGAGCGCTTCTTGTCGATCTCAGCTGATATCGAAGGAAAAGATTTAGGAGCGATTAATCGTGAAGTTCAGAAACTGATTGAGGATTTTGAGGCTCCTGTTGGCTATACGGTTTCTGTCGCAGGCGACCTTGAGCAGCAACAAGAACTAATAAAGGATATGATTTTCATCCTTGCGATTGCGATTTTCCTTGTATACCTAGTTATGGCTGTTCAATTCAATCATCTTGGTCACCCGTTGATTGTGATGTCAATCATTCCGATGACCATGGTTGGTGTCATCCTCGGTCTGTTCCTGACGCAGCGTGAATTAAGCTTGATGTCGGGCATGGGAATTGTCATGCTAATCGGGATTGTCTTAAATAATGCGATTTTACTGATTGACCGCACGAACGCATTACGCAAAGAAGGCTACACTGTACCAGATGCCCTTGTGGAAGCCGGCAAAAACCGAATTCGGCCGATTTTCATGACGACACTCACAACCGTTGGCGGAATGCTGCCGTTGGCTCTTGCTTCCGGTACCTCTGGGAATTACCAGGCACCAATGGCAACGGTCATCATTTCAGGTCTACTGTTTGCGACCTTTATTACCTTGCTGCTGATTCCAGCCGTATACCGCCTCTTCACCACCACCAGCTTTTCATTTAGGTGGAAGAAGAAGAAAAAAGCGGGTACAAAAGAGATAGAAGAAAATCCAGCTCCAATAAATTAAACACCCCGCAGACACTATCATTTCCGATGGTGTCTGCCGTTGTTTTCAGAAGTTTAAACCACAGAAACATCATTTCATGCCATCAAATGTATTGATTCATTAGCGGGGGGCATGTCTTATTAGGTTAAGAGCTACTTCCCTAAAAAGTACAATATACGACCACTATCTTTTCACATAAAAAAATAGCCTAGCAATCACGTGCGATTGCTAGGCTATTTTTCTTTCACTGATCATCTATATTCACGTTCTTCTTTATCGCGTTAATGAGTCGATTGATAAAGGTGGCTTGGATTCCATTTGTTGCGTGATGAATGGTCGTTGCATGCTGTGGATGGACACCGGTAATAATGGATTGTGCACCAATGAGTTTCAGCTGCCCAATGAGCCTATTAAATTCATCGATTCCCGCTTTTTCGACCTTCCCGATCCCATTAAAATCAAAAATAATGAAATCATAATCACCCTCGGATGCTTCGCGTGTGAATTTTTCAGCGTTTTGCTGAATGAGTTGTTCGTCGAGATCCCCAAAAAGGGGAATAAGCGCAGCTTTTTTCGAGAGTTTGATAAAGGGCCCAGATAAATCACGAATGCTTTTAAGCGATTCTTGCAATTGTTCTTTTTTCTCAAATAATTCAAAGTCTGTATCCGCTAACCGTTGGCGCTGGATTTCAACCATTTTGATAAGGGAATTTAGACTCTCGTCTTTCTCGATACAGATGATGTACCCTTTCCCATCCTTCCAGTTTATCCGCACGGTAAATAAGGCTTGAGGAGAATTGATCGAACACATGATAATCTCCCCCTCGGGAGATGAATTTCGTCCTGATAATAATTTCCTTGCCTTGTCTTCACTTTCACTGTCAACTAGATCTAAAAAAGCAGGGACCGGGCGGAATAAGCTTAGAGCTTCGTTCGAGTACTCAAGGATGGATAACTCTTCATCCACGACAAAACAGGGATAAGGAAGATATTGGATGTTAGACATGGTTCCCCTCCCCACAAGCTAATGGCAGCCATTTCTGAAGGCCTGCCAATTCTTCAATCACAGTCGTTGCATCCGTAGCGAATTGATTGAAAGGGGATTTTGAAACCAATCTTCCGCCTAAAAGAACCTCCGGACGGTGTTCCAGTTGCTCCAGGCTGTTTATGTAATCGGAAACCTGGTTTGCAGCATATAACGTTGTAAAAGACATTCCAATGAGATCTGGCTTCCATTTTCTCGCCATGTTTGTCACATATTCTAAAGGGAGGTTCTGACCTAAGAACCTTGTTTCCCACCCATCTTCCTGAAAAAGTAGGGAAACCATTTTAATGCCTAAAAAATGTTGCTCTTCTTCGAGGCAAAAAAACATCGCCTTCTTCTGAATTGGAGCGGTTTTCCTCATTTGTTGCTTATGAAAAAAATAGCGAGTTAATAAAAAATCACATGTGGCACTCGCCAAATGCTCATCCGCTACTTTAATTTTGTTTTCCTCCCAGAGCTTGCCTATGTATATAAGTGAGTTGGTCACTAAATTTTGATAAATATCGAGACTACTTTTACCTTTTCCCACTTCTGATAGAAGCATTTCCCACGCTTTATCTTGATTTCCACCAAGGAGATGGTCGGTAAAAGTGTAGATCTGGCTATTCATCGGTACATCCCCTTTACTTATTTTCTAGTGCGTGGATTGCTGCTTTTAAGAATGAGATATACCCGGTTTGATCGGGATCTGTCACGTTCGCAAGCGCGGACTCAATCCGTCGAAAATTATCAATTAAATGGGCAGTTTGCATCCCTCTTGAAGTTAAAATCTGATTCAGCCAAAGTGCATAGTCGATAAACAACTCTACATTATTCATCTCCAAAGCAATCTTGAGTTGCTTAAAATGATGTTGGTTATCTTCTCTACATTTGTTCTTCCCCGCTTCTCCGTACTTTGTTAATAATTCTGGAAAATCGTTATAAATTCCTTCTGTCACTTCATCTATAATGTTGCTTACGATACTTATATTCATCGAGCCACCACTTGATACTTCCTGACCTTTGGAATGATCGAGGCTAATTCTTGGTCAGGGTAGTTTTTTTCCATATCATGGACTTTTTTAAAGGCATTGCTCGTCGCCCAGTTTAAATAATCATCCTTCGTTTCCCACTCTAATTGCACCGTTAATTCTCCTGGCTTCTTTTCATTCTGAAGAAGTTGAAACGAAAGGAATCCTTTAAAGTCATCCACCATTTTAGACCTTTTCTGATAAATCGCAATGACTTCCTCCGCCTTCTCAGGAGGCACATCAAAAGTTGAATGCACAATATACATAAAATCCCCCTCTTCTAATCTAGTAGTATCATACACTAACAACCAATGGGGAAGCAAAGGGACGGTTCTTCTGCTTCCTTCCTCAACTGATTACAAGGAACCGAGCAAAAGTAAAGGTTTTTTAGGGAGAAATCCGTCTATCATGGTGAAACAGAAGGTCCAGCTCGGAACCAAAAAACTACTTCAAGAATGTTAGGTGCCCGCACAAAATTATATAAAAGTATGAAATGGGGACGGTTCTTCTGCTTCCTGCACCATGCTGGGTACGAGTAAACCATCAAAAGTTTAGTAGTTATTTATTGGGAGGTGGATGAATACGAGACCAGCTTATGCTAGAGAACTCCCCAATTCATTACGCGCTGGATTACGAATATCTCCCCCCTCAAAAATAATACTAAACTTATTTAAGATTTGGTAAAATGAACTACATATCAATCAAGGTCCCTTTCAATCTATCTATTTCAGTTTATTCAGACTATTAACCCCTAGCTCTTTGATACTACTATGAACCTATATTCTAGGAACGGCAAACATACTATACTAAATGGCAAGGAGAGATTTCATTTGAAGATTGCACTATCTGAGAAAATGAATGATTTTAAAACGTTAATCTTTAGCGAACTAGCAAATTATAAGAAACAAAAGCTACTAGAAGGAAAAGAGATCATTGACCTTAGCATCGGGAGTCCCGACCTACCACCTCCTCCATTTGTCATCGAGGAATTACAGAAAAATGTTCAAGACCCTTCTCAGTATGGCTATTCGTTAACCGGAACCGCTGCTCTTCATCAGGCGATTGGTGACTATTATCATCGCCAATTTGATGTTTCCCTTCATACTGATAAGGACGTAGTCGTGGTGATGGGCTCTCAGGATGGAATTGTCCATTTACCGATGGTCCTGACGAATCCGGGCGATACCATCCTTGTCCCTGATCCAGGGTATACCGCTTATGATGCCGGCCTTTCCTTAGCTGGTGCCATTCCGTACAAAATGCCATTGAAAGAAGAAAATCATTTTTTGCCTGATTTGGACAAAATCCCTCTCGAGATCAGAGAAAAAGCCAAGCTGATGATTCTCAACTTTCCAGGAAATCCCGTACCGACCTTAGCGACAAAGAAATTTTTCGAGAAAGTCGTTCAGTTCGCAAACAAACATCAGATTCTTGTGATCCATGATTTTGCTTATTCAGAGCTTTATTATGAGGAAAAGCCGATTAGCTTTTTATCCATCGAAGGAGCAAAAGAAGTCGGAGTGGAGTTTAATTCTCTCTCCAAAAGCTTTAATATGGCCGGCTGTCGAATTGGTTACATTGTCGGCAATGAACAGATTATTACCGGGATGAACCGTTTAAAGTCGAATCTTGACTATGGGGTTTTTTTACCAATTCAAAAAGCGGCGATTGCCGCATTAACCCATTCGGCTTCATTTAGCAAAGATCTGCGAAGCATCTATAAAGAACGAAGAGATCTTCTCATAAACGGCTTAAATGAATTAGGATGGGCAGTACCATCACCGAAGGCGTCGATGTTTGTTTGGGCAAAGGTCCCCGCGCCCTATACGTCCACCGATTTTGCTTATAAATTAATCGATGAGGCGGGAATTGTCGTTACGCCCGGAAATGCTTTTGGAAAAGAAGGCGAAGGCTATGTAAGAATTGCCCTTACACAGAATGTTGAGGTGTTAGAAAAGGCAATCTCAAAGCTGAAGGAACTGAATTGCTTTCCTGTTAAAAAATAATGAAAAAGGTGTATCCTCTTTGCCCTCGAGTGTTTAGGGCGAGCAAGGGGGATACACCTTTTTTAATCTGATGGAACTTTCCATCTAACACGATTGCTTTTTAGTTCTCACTCCGTTGTCGTCATAGACGCCTGGATCCCAGGATTAATTTCCGCTTCAGGATAGTTGATTTGTTCGTCGAATTCAACCCAGTCTAGATTTGCCATCAACAGGAGATAACGTTTCCCAGTGGATGGGTCGCTGATAATGATGTGGTCACGACCGGCCGTTTCGACGCGCCCGCGGTAAACCATTGAACTCCATCTGTTATTCCCTTGGTAAGTATAGTAAAATGTACCGACCTTACCTTTGTTGAAACGGAGGATATTTTCGATAAAAGATTCTTCCACTCTCCCTGTTGGAAGTTGCTGGCCAGTCCCCATTGGAACCACTGGAGTGGCATAAGTGGGTCCAGAATACCCGTTCGCCGGAGAGCCAGGTTGTTGTGGTACAGCCCGCATCATGGAAGCTGGATCAAAACCAGGATAATAATTCATTGGATAAAAACTTGAGTTTCCACAAGTCATGAGAAGCAACTCCTTTTTCATTTAACTATAAAACTCTGGGCAATAGCCCGGTACGGCGACATAAAAACAATGGTTTTTATGCGCAAAGTCGTACACCGTCATGGGGGATCTTGGCATTGTGGGGGTACAAGGAGCGCGGTATCTCTTCCCAGGACTGGGGTTGAAAAACCACAAATTCCTGCTGGCCCGAGGTTCCCTATGACCCTGCAACAGATTCCTTGCCCGTTGGAGGTCCTCCTCTGTGGGTCGTTGTGTATACAGTGCACCATTTAAGACGGGCTCAAAGTGAGGGATTCCAGTTCCAGGTATGGTCTGATAAATCGCATGCCTAATATTGCGTAAATTTTTAAAATCAGGATCACAGTTTGCCTCGACCCGATTGGCCACAACCGTTCCTACCATGTTCATCCCTTGAGCTCCTTCACCGATCCCTTCGGCCAGCATAAGCCTCGCCAACTCCTCGACATCACGTTCCGTATGCCTTATACGCTTACCCATTTTCTCACCCCTTTCGGCTTATACAAGTAACTTATTGTCTTAACCTATATTTGGTAACTTGCCTATCCGCCCAAATCCATGAAGTGCAGTGTAAAGAAAGAAAATCATGCCATTTGATCCAAGCTCGTTCGGTAGAACTAGATTGCATTTAAGTTTAAAACAAAAAAATGTGTCCCCCACAACACTTGAGCTTTAGGGCAAGTGTTGTGAGGGACACAACTTTTTTATCCGGATTTTTTAAAATTTCCACGCGGAGAATTCTAGTGTTTATGTATTCTCGTTAACAAATACAGGTTTTGCGCTTCATGCCTACTCGATCTTTCTCTTCGATTTTCTGGATATATGTGGAGGCGAGCGGGACCTTGCAAGCTGTATTCCCGACGTCGACATTTACTTTTCCAATCTCATCGGCCACCTGTTTCGCTTCCTCCGTTAATTCTTTCACATAGGAGCCAACCGAAATGACAAACCCGTTCATCACATAACGTACCCGGTTCCGTTCCTGATGGACCGTGGTCTTCACTTGATTTAACAAGGCTTTTATTTCAGCTACGTCTAGGTTTTCATCCGGTGTAATTGAAACATAGTTCGCATAGGTACTCCAGCCGCAAACAGCTAGCATTTCTTTGTCTGATTTCATCCATTCTCTTGCCAATTCAAGCGCATAATTACTCTCAGCAGCTACCTGAGCAACAGTGTATTCAGCTAACATATACCAATAGGCTTTGTCTGCCCAATTCTGTAAGGTTTCCTTTGAAATAAGCTTTGGATTGACGGAGAGACCGGCCAGATACATCGCATCATGATGTCCGGAATCATATAATTTCATGACTAAATCTTGATCCTTTTTAACATGCTTGACAAGCTTTTTTAAATCCCCAATTTTTACTCCAAAAAAGGGCTCTTCTACCCCGTGATTTGTATAAATTTGCTTTGTCTGTTCGGAACCTAACTCCCTTAACTTATCCATGATTTCTTCATAGGACATGAACGACTTCCTCCTAATCTTTCTTTTTAAGGCTTGTTGATTTCATTTCAGTCTTAAATATTATCTACCACTGACCTGGACGTATATACCAGATGTTACGTTTAACACGAACCCACGTTGGATAATTCTATGTTGGTATCTATGATTCCTTGTTTACCTAGGTTTTTTTAGGTACCTTACTAGCAAACCTATATGAAACTCAATTTGCATATACAAAAATGCCTCCCCTAGCCGGTAAGGAGAGGCACATTCTTATTGAATTTTTGGTTCAGGATAATCGTATCCTTTTGTATCAACTACGACCGTTTTTATTTTTTGATCCTCTAACGGCATGTCCATGCTGTCGCGTTCAACCGATACAATGGCATCAGCGGTTTCCATTCCTTCGATGACCTTTCCGAAGGCTGCATACTCTCCATCAAGATGAGATGCTTCGTTCACCATGATAAAAAACTGTGAACTTGCAGAGTTTGGATCGTTCGTTCTAGCCATAGAAATCACCCCGCGCTCATGGGTAACGGTGTTTTGTTCAAATCCATTTGAACTGAACTCCCCCGCGATTGTGTAATCAGGTCCACCAGTACCGGTTCCATCCGGGTCTCCCCCTTGAATCATGAAGTCAGGTATAACCCGATGAAAAATCAGGCCATCATAAAAACCTTCTTCAACCAAAGAGATAAAGTTTGCGACCGTATTAGGAGCTGCTTCTGGAAACAACTCAAGAACGATTTCTTGGCCATCTTCCATCGTCATCGTCACAACTGGACGCTCTTGAACATCCGAAGGGTATTCCGTTGTTTCAATGGTTTCGTTCGTCTTGTTTTCACTCGTCTTGCCTTCTTCTTCCTTTTCTGCGCCGCCGCACCCAGCTAAAATAAACATCAATCCAGCGATGGCCACCAACAGAAACCCAAATGCTTTTTTATGTAGCTTCATATCCTTACTCCTTTCGAGCATGGGGACGGTTCTTCTGCTTCCTTTCGGAAGCAGAAGAACCGTCCCTTCACTTTCTAGCTTATACCATCATTATAACATTTCCTGCAAGTTCTAAGCCTCAAATTTCATGAAGATACAGGAGATGAAGCCTCGTGCATGCGAAATATCCGAAACACGTTAAAAAGTAGCACGGTTACTTGTCTTATTCCGCTAGTTCGAGCAGTTCATAAAGGGACTTTTGAAATATCTCAGACGGGACTGGTTGTGCTTTTTGATTTTGTAGTTAGCACATAGTGCTATAAGAGATTATTAAAACCCAACCACATCGAGTTCCTATGCTCCTTCCTTACCCTAACGACCTAACAGCCTATGAATAAATCAAACTTTCATGAAAAAAGAAGACTCTACTATTAAAGTCTTCTTTTAAAAAGTATTAGATTAATGAACCCGAATCTCTTCTCTTATATCCTCATCAAAATGAACCCTTGTATGCTTTGATTCAATCCTCTCAAACTCTTCCAATTCCTCACTAACAGCATCACTATACCACCAGTTTTTCAATTCTAGAATCAGCTCAGTAAGCATTTTGATTCCTCCATTTTTGGGTAATTGGAACTCTTATGTCCTTATTATACCCCTGTTTTTCTAGTAATTAAAGCGCTTACAAAATAGGCGAAATAGCAAGATAAATTAGAAATTATTGTCTATTTTCTGGTCTGTACTAGACTTACATTGGGTTGTAGATTGCTAGCTTTAGAGATGGCAAATAGTAATAAAACCCAGCCGATAAACAATACTTATCAGAGCTACCAAAAACACCGAACGCTCGTGATCATGGAAGCAGAAGAACCGTCCCCTTGCTTCCTTTCTACACTCAGGTTACAATTAAGTTTTGTGAAAACGGTGTGAGTTAGTTTTTGGGGGGATCTATGAATGAACGTTATTGAGGTTCAGAATTTACGTAAAGAATTTAAGTCGTATTCTAGTCGTTCTGGTTTGTCTGGGGCGTTTCGGGACTTGTTTACGAGAAATTATAAAACACTTGCTGCGGTTGATGATATCTCCTTAAACATCAAACAAGGGGAAATGGTCGGCTACATTGGCGAGAATGGTGCAGGGAAATCGACGACCATTAAGATGTTAACTGGCATTCTAACGCCAACATCCGGTTCAATCGTTGTTAATGGGATGAACCCTCATAAGCAACGAGAAGAATTCGTGCGCACCATCGGCGTGGTGTTCGGACAGCGTTCCCAGCTATGGTGGGACATTGCCGTACAGGAATCTTTTCGACTATTAAAAAAGGTCTACCGTGTCTCAGATGAAGATTATAACCGCCATATGGGCCATGTAATCGAAACATTAGAAATTGGTCCATTATTGGATAAACCTGTTCGAAAGCTATCGTTAGGACAACGGATGCGTTGCGAATTAGCGGCGGCACTTATCCACAACCCTCCCCTACTGTTCTTAGATGAGCCAACGATTGGACTTGATGTCTTAGTAAAGTTAAAGATTCGTAAGTTTTTAAAAGAAATCAATGAACAGTATAAAACTACGATTCTGTTAACAACCCATGATTTAACCGACATCGAAGCCCTATGTGAACGGGTCGTTTTGCTAGATGAAGGGAAAATCATTTATGATGGCAAGCTCAATCAGCTTCAATCACAGGCAGTTGAAGGAAAACAAGTAGAATTTGAGTTTCTGACAGAGATTGCTAAAAATAATCTTGTCTTTTTACCAAATGTTCAATGGGAGCAAAAAGACGCAACCACTTGGCTTGCCCATGTCAACGGGGACGAACGCCTTGTCTCGCAATTGATTAGCCTCGTCGTGCAAAAAAATCCGATTAAAAATGTCCGCATCAATGAAGTCTCGACCGAAGAAATTGTTCGCAAGATTTATGAAGAAGGAATGGCCCTCGCATGAGTATGTATCTTGAAATGATTCGGGTTCGATTTTTAATGATGCTTGCTTATCGTACAAATTATTATAGTGGGATCTTGATTTATAGCATTAACATCGGGGCCTATTATTTTCTCTGGTCAGCAATCTATGGAAACAATGAAGAGATTCAAGGATTGTCCGTCCTGCAAATGACTACGTATGTGGCGGTTGCCTGGATGGCGCGAGCTTTCTATTTTAATAATATCGACCGTGAAATTGCCGCTGAAATCAAAGACGGCAAAGTCGCGATTGAAATGATTCGCCCTTATAACTATCTAGGGATGAAAACCATGCAGGCGCTCGGGGAGGGAATCTTCCGGTTATTGTTCTTCTCGGTACCAGGAATGATCATTGTGGCGTTAGTATTTCCGATTAGCTTTTCTGCTAATTTGTCGACCTGGCTGTTTTTCTTTGTCTCGCTCGTCTTTAGTTTTATCGTCAATACGCAAATCAACCTACTCACGGGGATCATGTCTTTCTTCCTATTTAATAATACCGGGTTAATTCGAGCGAAACGGGTGGTCATCGATTTGTTTTCAGGTCTACTTCTCCCGATCTCTTTTTATCCTTTGTGGGCGCAAACAGTCATGACGTATTTACCATTTCAAGCCATCAGCTATATTCCGAGTATGATTTTTACCGAAGGCTTTGTTGGTAAGGAGATTTTTAACGCTGTCTTGCTACAAGCATTCTGGGCTTTGATCTTATTGATCCCGATTCGCCTGTTATGGTCTCTTGCTAAAAAACAATTAATTGTCCAAGGAGGCTAATGGAGTGTTTTACGTTTCGATGTTTTTTCAATACGCCTCTCAATATTTAAAAACAAGGTTAACATACAGAATAGATACGGTTATTGAAATTTTATCTGACTTATTGTTTCAAGCCGTCAACCTCATCTTCATTCTCATCGTGTTCGACCATACAGCCTCCTTAGGTGGATGGAACCGTGAGGAAATCATTTTTATTTACGGATTTTTCCTTGTTCCCTATGCGTTATTTTCCTCGTTTTTTAATATCTGGGACTTTAACGAGCGCTATATTGTCAGAGGGGAAATGGACCGAGTGTTAACTCGACCGGTTCATAGTCTTTTTCAGATTATTATGGAGCGGATGGAGCTTGAATCTCTCTTCGGCGTGATTACTGGATTGGTGATTATGGGCTATGCCGCGACGGAGCTAGGGTTAACCTTTGCTTGGTATGATGTATTGATCTTTATTAGCATGGTGCTAGGCGGGGCGTTTATTTATGCAGGTATTTTTATTTCGATTGCGACGATTGGGTTTTGGTCTGATAGCCGGACGGATATTATGCCGATGATGTATAATATCGGGAACTACGGTCGTTACCCGGTGAACATTTATCATAAAGTGATACGGTTTGTGTTAACGTGGATTTTACCGTTTGCTTTTGTCGGGGTGTATCCGGCTGCGTATTTCCTAAATCGCGAAGAATGGTATGGATATGCGTTTTTGACCCCTGTCATGGGGATCGTTTTTTTCAGTATCTCCTATTTACTTTGGAATGCTGGTGTGAAAAGATATCGTGGAGCCGGGAACTGAACTATTCGTTCAGTTCCCCTCCTTTGACAATATACGGACACAAGCCGACAATACTGATCAACGATGTAAGTCTATTTTCATTTTCCCGATTAATAGTGTTTAGGGCAGGGTAATGTAGAAATGAGGGGTGAAAAGATGAAAGTAACAATAACGAAAGCCGCAAACGAGCAGTTGACCAACCAACTAGGACCTGAACCAAAACTTAAGCTCAATGAAGTCCGAACAACTGGTTGAGGGGCGACCTATGTGTACGAACTTGCTCAGGTTGAGCAAACCAAGAACGAGGAAATCTTTAAAGTCGATCAAATCACCATCTATATTGACCCACTCGTCATCAATCACCTAGATGGAGACATTACAATCGACCATAACAAAAATTATGGCTACATCCTAAAAAACAACTTCGAAGTCTTAACCTTCGGAATGAAATTAACGAAGTAAAGGGACGGTTCTCTTGCTTCCATTGGCTCTCTTCTTATGCAGAAGTGTCCAACTAGGAAGCAAGAGAACCGTCCCCTGCTTTACAAACGATTCCTAACTGGCTCATAATCGAATAACTTGCCTTCATACACATGATGAAACCTTTCATTGGTTCGGAAATCATCAGGGGTGACGAGCGCCGGGAGTTTATCCCATAATCGTATGCCTGATCGGTGAAGAGTTTCCGCAACGAACTGCGAACAGAAATACGAATTGCTGAACTCAATCGGTTCATTCAAAGTTATTCCAAGAATGCCAAGGAGATTATAGAGAAATTTATGTTGATTTTTCTTAAAAACATTTAACACCCGTTTCATTTTTTCAACATCTCGTTCAGACACTTCAAGCCGGTAAATTACGCAAGTTGTCTCGGGGTACTTACTATATGTTCCTTGGAAAATATCTTCCTTCACGAACCCGCCATTCATCGGATTGCTTGGGTTTTTTCGCCCGAAACTATATAACTCTTGCAAACTAGAGTCAAAAGAGATCGAGGCATGATTATAGGGAGCCCCTGTGTATTTTTTAATTGATTTAGTAAATAAGGTTCCGGTGTCTGTAAGCATAATATATACACTTCGCTTAGAATCCATCTATATTCCCTCTTTTAAATCTGTCATTTTTATCCTATAGTAATTATACATAACTTTCTAAAAAAATAGGTATAAAGTTGGTGAAAGATTGAATAGTACACTCTGGACACAAGTCATCATTTTTATTTGCTTACTAACTATCAGTCTATTATTTCTAATTATGAAAAGGAGCCAGCCAGATAAGGATTTTACTTCGCTTTCTTCACGTGTGAAAACTTGGTGGGGAATGTTCGTAATCTTTATTTTTGCAACGTTATTTAACCCTGTCGTTTCATTAATATCGTTAATGGTGCTTTGCTTTTTTGCCCTACAAGAATTTTATTCAATGATAAAAACGAGAAAGGTGGATCGCAGGGCGTTTTTGTGGGCCTACCTATCGATTCCGGTCCAATTTTATTGGAGTTATATCGAATGGTATGGAATGTTTATCGTCTTCATTCCTATTTATGTATTTTTATTTTTGCCGATTCCTCGAATCTTAGGAAAAAAAGGAACAGTAGGATTTTTACGTTCGGTGAGCTCGACCCAATGGGGATTAATGCTGATGGTTTTTGGTTTAAGCCATTTAGCTTACTTCCAATTTGCCTCCCCTGAATATGGGGCAAATCTCGTTTTGTTCTTGGTTTTACTCACACAATTGAATGATGCGGTTCATTTTTTAATTACCTTGTATTTTGGGAAGCGAAAGGTTATTCCAACAGCGAATCCTAATATCTCATGGGAAGGATTTATTGGTGCGACAATCGTAACAACGCTCGTTTCGTATTTCGTCTATCCCTATTTAACCCCTTTTGATCAAACCTTTGGGATCATCTCTGGATTCCTGATTGCAATTGGAGGCTTTTTTGGAGCTTCAACTATCTCCATCCTCAAACGGGATTTATTAATCGGAGAGGATGAAAAATTTGCAGCATTGAAGGAAAGTTATCTCAGTCGCGTTGATAGCTTAACCTATACCTCACCAATCTTTTTTCATTTTATCCGTTACTTTTTTGATTTTATGTAGCACCGGGACACGCACCTTGTCCCAAATGCGATATGGTGTCTTCCCTGTTTAAAAACAAAAAAAGGGCATGTTTTGAAAAATTAATCAAAAATGCCCTTTTCTATTAAATTAAAAAGTATTTTAATTACATATCTAGCTCTGTGAAAGCATAAGGTAATAAATCTTTTAAGGTCAATTCTAAGATATCTTTCTTCTCATTTGTTAAGTAAACTGGCATATCAGGCATACAAAATTCTGCTAAAACTTGCCTACAAATACTACACGGTGGAAGAAAATCTTCGGTGTCACCTGCAACAGCGATCGCCTGAAAATCACCTTTCTTGTAACCGTTTGCGATTGCAGTAAAAATAGCGGTCCTCTCTGCACAATTGGTTGCTCCAAATGAAACATTTTCTACGTTTACGCCATTAACCACCGTACCATCTTTGAGTAATAGCGCTGCTCCAACTGGAAATTTCGAGTAAGGTGCATAGGCATTCTCCAACGTCTTACGGGCCATTCCCATCAATTGTTCTTTATTCATATTACCCATCCTTTTCAAAGAAGAATGAACTTTTCACAATTCCCTTAAGCCAACATATAGTTGGCAGGATTTATAATTTTATCATTTTTTGGAATACTCGTCAACGCTTGCAAAGTCAAAAAGACACGAGTGGGACCTTGTCTCTTTAATGAGGAAGCAAGAGAAGAACGAAATCGCTAACGCGATGGCTCTTTAAAAGCCCCCTCAGACCAAAAAAAGAATAAAAAAATGAAAAAGTATGTCTTTTGTGATATTGTTTAATCGCCAAACCAAACAATAGAAAGACATACTTTTTCATATGACAAATATTTTATCATGGACAACCTCAAAAATACACCTCAATATTCTCATTAAGCTAAGTAGGGCTCCACCTACTGATATTTGATTCAACACTAAACTTAATCAAATATCGGGAGGCAATTTTATGAATCAATATGAACAAAAAGTGGAGCTATTCTTTGAGCTTA
>NZ_FOBW01000026.1 GCF_900109925.1 Mesobacillus persicus
ATATTGTTTGTTGACGCTTGTTTGTTTAGTTTTCAAAGAACAATTTTGGAGCGGGTGAAGGGAATCGAACCCTCATCATCAGCTTGGAAGGCTGAGGTTTTACCACTAAACTACACCCGCGTATTATATTATAATGAGATGGTCGGGAAGACAGGATTCGAACCTGCGACCCCTTGGTCCCAAACCAAGTGCTCTACCAAGCTGAGCTACTTCCCGTTGTTGATGATGTTAATCAGAATATAAATGGCGCGCCCGAAAGGAGTCGAACCCATAACCTTCTGATCCGTAGTCAGACGCTCTATCCAATTGAGCTACGGGCGCTTTATTTGAGAAGCAACTTTTATATAGTAACACAATCGATTTTTGTTGTCAACACTCTTTTTGGTGCGGCCGAGAGGACTTGAACCTCCACGGGGTTGCCCCCACTAGGCCCTCAACCTAGCGCGTCTGCCATTCCGCCACGACCGCTTAATTTTAAGTGAAAATCAAGTAATAACAACTTCCACTAAACAACAGACATATAATGGTGCGGGTGAAGGGAGTCGAACCCCCACGCCTTGCGGCGCTAGATCCTAAGTCTAGTGCGTCTGCCAATTCCGCCACACCCGCAAATGGATAATTGTTTTCGCTAGCGCGAAATATATAGAAAGTTATTTTCACTACCGTGAAAAAACTTTGGTGAGCCATGAAGGATTCGAACCTTCGACCCTCTGATTAAAAGTCAGATGCTCTACCAACTGAGCTAATGGCTCTAAATATTTATCTTACATAGCGCTCCTTTAATCGCACCACCGGTAGCGCATCTACGCTGCTCGAAACACCTTACGGTCTTTCTCGCAAGTTTCCAAAGAAGTTATCCAAAGGAGTGAGAAACTTGCTCTACCAACTGAGCTAATGGCTCTAAAAAAAATGGCTGGGCTAGCAGGGATCGAACCTACGAATGACGGAGTCAAAGTCCGTTGCCTTACCGCTTGGCTATAGCCCAAAATATTTTTTAAAAAATGGCGGTCCGGACGGGACTCGAACCCGCGACCTCCTGCGTGACAGGCAGGCATTCTAACCAACTGAACTACCGGACCATTTTTTAAACTCACTCCATAATAACTTACGCTATTATTGGTGACCCCTACGGGATTCGAACCCGTGTTACCGCCGTGAAAGGGCGGTGTCTTAACCGCTTGACCAAGGGGCCTAAACATTATGGCGGAGAAGGAGGGATTTGAACCCTCGCGCCGGTTGCCCGACCTACACCCTTAGCAGGGGCGCCTCTTCAGCCGCTTGAGTACTTCCCCATAAATGGCTCCGCAGGTAGGACTCGAACCTACGACCGTTCGGTTAACAGCCGAATGCTCTACCAACTGAGCTACTGCGGAATAATTTTTCAATCAGACAACCTCTGTTGTCGACTCTTTATATTATAGTGACCTGATTTCAAAAAGTCAACAGTGTTTTTTAGAAAAATAATTTCATATCGCTTAAGTCAGAGTTATCATTTTGCCATCCTATTAACTGTTTGTCAACTCTTTTACCAATTTTAATTTCCCTCTGCATTTTCCACATACATATCTCGATGTATTAATGGCTTTCTTTCGATGGTAGACTAAATGACAATTTGTACAATGATAAACTAATATTCTTTTTATTTGTCTACGTTGCTTCTGCTCTGGAAGCATTGAACAAAACCTAGGCGCTTTGACTTTAGACATTAGCTCACGGAAATCCCGGTCTCGATGCTGATACCCTTTCCCTTCAAGATGCAAATGATAATGGCAGAGCTCATGCCTAATAATCCCCTTTAATTCTTGTTCCCCTAGTTGCTCGAGGTATTTCTTATTGATTTCAATATTATGGGTATGGAGTAGATACCGCCCCCCAGTTGTGCGTAATCTCTGGTTAAAAGATGCTTGATGTCGGAAGGGCTTCCCAAAGTCTTCGAGAGATATTTTGACAACTAGCGCTTGCAGCTCTTCATTATTCATAAAATCACCTTCCAATTGTGAACATGACAACCTATTATAGCATATATTAACGATACCATTAACCAATCTGGAGGTATGTTTATGCCTGTTTGGTTTCAAAATCAAATGATGAGGGCTTTTTATCAGAAAGATCGCTATCAAATAAAACTGTTAAACCAATGCTGGTATTTCTATAGGAAAAAACAAGGGGATTTGTGAAAAACAAAAGTCTGCCCGATCCTTTTCGGGCAGACTTTTGCATCATTCTCCTGGTGGGAGCATTGTCAGTGCTACTCTTCCTTTTTTCATGTCAATATCGTCCACCCAAACGGTAACAACATCGCCAACAGACACGATGTCCAATGGGTGCTTTACAAATTTCCGACTTAGCTTTGAAATATGAACAAGCCCGTCCTGTTTTACCCCGATATCAACAAACGCACCAAAATCAACAACATTTCGGACTGTTCCTTGCAGTTCCATGCCTGATTTTAAATCTTCTAGCTTAAGAACATCCTTCTTCAGAAGAGGTGTAGGAAGTTCGTCCCGAGGGTCTCTTTCAGGTCTTACAAGCGCATCAATGATGTCTTTTAGTGTAAGCTCACCGATTTCCAGCTCGAGGGCGATTTTCTTTATATCAAGCTTCGAGAGCTGTTCCTTTAAATCCTGAGAACCAAGGTCAGTCGTTTTAAACCCAAGACTACCTAAAAGTTGCTTTACCTCCCCATAGCTCTCTGGATGAATTCCGGTACGATCAAGCGGTTCTTTCCCATCAATTACACGAAGGAAGCCGATTGCTTGTTCATATGTTTTTGCTCCAAGACGAGGAATCTTCTTTAATTGCGCCCTACTAGTAAACTTCCCTTCTTCTTCCCGCTTTTTTACGACGTTATTAGCCACTGTTTTAGATAAACCAGCGACGTATTGAAGCAGAGATGAGGAAGCTGTGTTGACGTTCACACCAACCTGGTTAACTGCAGTTTCAACCACAAAGGTCAATGACTCAGAAAGCTTCTTTTGGCTGACATCGTGCTGATATTGTCCAACACCAACCGATTTCGGATCGATTTTAACTAATTCTGCTAGCGGGTCCTGTAGCCTTCTCGCGATAGATACCGCACTTCTTTCCTCGACTTGAAAGTCAGGGAATTCTTCCCGAGCTAAATCTGAGGCCGAGTAAACACTCGCTCCTGCTTCGTTGACGATTAAATAGAAGATTTCTTCATCCATCTCCTTAAGGATATCCGAAACAAATTGTTCTGTTTCCCTTGAAGCCGTTCCGTTTCCTATCGCAACCATCTCAATATTAAACCCTTTTAAGATATCAATAAATTTTTTCCTTGCTTCTTGTGCTTTTGCGGCTGATAGATGAGGATAAATCACATCAATCTTCATTACCTTTCCAGTTTCATCAACAACCGCTAACTTACATCCTGTTCGATAAGCGGGATCCACTCCAAGAACCATTTTTCCTTTAAGAGGGGGTTGCAATAAGAGCTTACGCAGATTTTCTGAAAAAATATGTATCGCCTGTTCTTCGGCTCTTTCTGTTAGCTCATTTCTTATCTCCCGTTCAATGGAAGGCTGGATTAATCTTTTATACGCATCTGCGATTGCCTCGCCTACATTTTTAGCTGTGATTGATTGTGGATTTTTAACCCACTTCCTATTGAGGTAGTTCATCACTGCATCTGCTTCCATCCGAATCGCAACACGGAGAATTTCCTCTTTCTCCCCACGATTTAACGCTAGAATTCGGTGTGGGACAATTTTACTGATCGGCTCAGCATATTCGTAATACATCTCATAGACATTCTTCTCATCCTTTTCTTTGTCCTTAACCGCTGATTCAACCAACCCTCTCTTTAGAGTTTCAGTCCGTATCCATTTACGGCTACCAGCATCATCAGAGATCATCTCTGCGATTATATCTTGAGCACCGGAGATAGCTTCCTCCACACTCGTAACAGCTTTTTCTTCAGATAGATATTGCTGAGCCTCCTCTTCAAGACTAGCCTTAACAGGAAAAGACAACATCCACTGTGCCAGAGGCTCCAGTCCTTTTTCTTTCGCAACAGTCGCCTTCGTTCTCCGCTTCTGTTTATATGGACGATACAAATCTTCTACCTCTTGAAGCTTGTCTGCCTTTTCGATGCTCCCTCTTAAAACATCCGTTAGCTTACCTTGCTCACCGATTAGACGGATGACCTCTTCCTTCCTTTGTTCAAGGTTTTGTATGTATTGCCATCTTTCTATAACATCTCGGATTTGCACCTCATCTAGTGCTCCTGTTTGCTCTTTCCGATAACGAGCAATGAATGGCACTGTATTGCCTTCATTAATCATTGAAATAACATTTTGGACTTGTTTTACATTTAAAGACTGCTCACTAGCAATCATTTTCGTATATTTCTCTAGTTTATCTATTGTTTCATTCAAAAGTGACCATCCTCCATCATTAAATTAATCGTGTAAGGTTTATTACTCCTTATAAATTAAATCTATTCATTAGTTTATTCTACCAAAATTCAGCCCCTTATTCTAAAAGCAATTCAAAATATCGAATAATGTCTAAATTAGAAAGGCCTTAACCAAACGATTACACTGGCTTCACCTAATCCTTCACCAGCTCCTAGACACAAAAAAGAAGCCGCCTTAATTAGAGCAAGCTTCCTAGAATAAATGTTGCATCATCTATACCATCTATATTATTTCGTTTTATTTCATCAGCTATCGCTTCAGTGGATCGGTAGCCCTTCAACAGTGATTTAGCGCCCGATATATTATAGCCATCCGAATAGATGAGGAATTTCGATTCCGGTTCGTAGGTAAATCGTTGTGTGTGGAATGATTGTGGTCTTCCTGATAGATACCCAGTAACGGGAAGAGGATAAGTAAGTTTCCCTTCCGGCGAATAAAGGAAAAACCGAATGTTTCCTACACCACTGTAAACAAACTCATTTTTTTCAAAATAAAATTTAAGAACAGAAACAGCTGCACCTCTTTTTTGTAATAAAACCTTATTGCAACGGTCCATAAGCTGATCCAACTCTTCATGGTGATACTGTTCAACTACCGCTATAACGGCAGTAGAAGCTTCATTGGCGTATTTGCCACTACCTAAACCATCCGCGATTACACATATAAAATATTCTTCCGTGGCTTTATAAAAATAACTATCTCCGCATTCTGTATTACCAGCCTTTGTTGTCTGGTGCACGAACAACTCAAGCTTATCTCCAAGATTTTCTATCATGTAATACACTCCGAGTTATTATTCTCGGCGTTGATTGCCTCTTGAAGTTTCTTAATCGCTCGGCGTTGTATCCTAGAAACATGCATTTGAGAAATTCCAAGCTTATCACCAGCTTCTTTTTGACTTAAGTTCTCAAGATAAGTATAGTGAATAACTTGCCTTTCCCGGTCAGATAAGACATGAAGAACCTTTTCAAGCACAAGCCTTTGATTGATTTTCTCGTAGCCTACATCGATATTCCCGACAATATCCAGCAATGTGACGGTACCACCATCAGAATCAGCTTCTATGGAATGATCAACTGATAGAGCCTGATAGCTCTTTCCCATCTCCATGGCTTCAAGGACTTCTTCTTCCGAAACCTCAAGTTCCGTGGCAATTTCATCCACTCGTGGAGAACGATGCAATTCAGTAGTTAGCTGTTCCACCGTTACCTTTATTTTGGGGCCAAGCTCTTTTATTCTTCGCGGAACATGCACATCCCAAGTCTTATCTCTTAAAAAGCGTTTAATTTCACCAACGACTGTTGGAACCGCAAAGGCCTCAAAGCTTTTCCCGAAGGAGTCATCATATCTGCGTATAGCCCCAAGAAGGCCAATCATTCCTACCTGAAAAATATCTTCATGAAAAGACCGTCCCTTTGAATATTTCTTAGCAATGGTTTCTACCAAAGCTCGATAGTGGAGAACTAATTCATTTTGAGCTGCCTCATCTTCATTCTTCTGGAAGGCCTTTATTAGTTCGTTCACATTTATCTTAGGATTTTGATTAGGTTGAGATTGTTTTTGCATCGATCTCCACCCGCTCTCCTTCTCGGTACTTGGTCATGAAGACCGTGACGCCTTCCTTATGATGAATTCTAACCTCATCCATCAGCGTTTCAATTAGATACAGCCCCAAGCCTCCTTCTCGAAGGAATTCAATTGAATCATTCTGGTCATACGGACCAATTCCTTGACGGGCTGAATGGAAATCAAAGCTTTGGCCATTATCGGCAACCACTACCTCAAGCCTTTCTTTATAAAGACCGAAGCCGACGACAACTTCTCCTTTTTCATTCTTTTGATAGGCATGCTGTACTGCATTTGTACAAGCCTCACTAGTGGCTATTTTCAAATCTTCAATCTCATCGTATGAAAAGCCCATTCGACTTGCAATTCCAGATAGAGTAAGCCTAATGACACCGACAAACTCCGGCTTTGCCGGAATTTTCATTTCAATATAGTCATACGGCTTATTCATTTCACTTCACCCTCTATCTGACTATTTACATCAATAATATCAGCCAGTCCTGTTATCTCAAATAGCCTTTCCAAACGACCAGACAATCCGTTGATTTTAAACTGACCTCCATTTGCCTTCACATTTTTGAACACTCCTACAAAAACACCAAGCCCCGTACTATCCATGTAAGAAACGCCTGATAAGTTAATAACCATGTTTACACCGTTTTTTTCTGACAATGGAAATATCGTATCGCGCAGCTTAGGCGCTGTGTATGCATCAATTTCACCATTAACAGTTATTTCTAGTAAAATATCGGTCTCGTTTACATCTATTGATAAATTCATTTTAGACCCACCTTTTTACATTCGTTGCTAATCTTATTTACCCGCCTACATAAAGCGCTAAACATCTCTTTTTAAAATAATCAAGGTGAAATCATCCCTCAATTGAAAATGCTGAAGCTTTTCAAGGTCCTTAAAAACGTTATTTACAATATCCTGAGCACTCATGTGGATATATCTATTGATGTAACCAACTAACGTTTCTCGATCAATGAATCCTTCCTCTGTCCTACATTCGGTTACTCCATCAGACAGAAGAATAATCATATCCCCTGGTAAAATTACTTTTTTATAGTCATTGTATTTCGTCTTCTTTTCTACTCCTAGAAGCAGTCCTTTTGCATCTAGGTCAGTAAATTTGTTTTGGGATGAATTATAGTAAAAGCCCGGTTCATGTCCTGCGGATGCGAATGAAAGGATATTGGTTTCCGGATTGAACATGCCATAGAACATTGTAATAAACATGCTAGGGTCCACATTTTGCTCGACCGTTCTGTTTAAGCTTTCAAGGATGCTCCCTGGCCCCATCCTGTTTTCCGGTAAGCTGTCCATCGCATATTTGATCATGGACATACAAAGTGCTGCCGGAATACCCTTTCCAATAACATCTGCAATCGCTACACTTATACAGTTATTCTCATCCTGAACAAAGTGAAAGTAGTCCCCGTTCATATGCTTAGCTGGAACACTAATGGCCCCAATATCGATCCCGTCCACTTCAGGTATTTTTGTACCCAAAAGAGTCTGCTGAACGTTAGCAGCAATCTCAATCTCAGACCTCAGTTCCTTTTGTTTGTGCCTCAAACTCTGGTGCTCCCTATAAGCCAAACCATAACCAATCATTACTTCTAGGAGAATATCAAATGAGTTCAACACATCATCAGGAAGGTCAGGGTGCATCTGCATTAGTAAGCTTTTGTGGAGGCTGACAATTTCCTCAGGGGAGATTTTGTGCTCAATCGTCTTTCGACTAAACTTTTGACCTGCATAGAGGGCCTGTTCTGATTGTTCTTTTATATAATTCTCAAGAAGTTCCCGATACTTTGGTTCCATTACTTCTCGGAAATCCATGAATTCTCCTCCTAACGAAGCCACTTCGTTGCTATGATCTGTGTCCCATCCCCAGGGATAGACTCAATTGCAAATTGATCCATCAATCGTTTGACCCCAGGAAGCCCAGCACCTAGCCCACCAGAAGTTGAAAATCCATCTTCCATCACTTGGCGAATATCACTAATGCCAGGACCACTATCAATCGCACTGATTTTCACACCTGGTTTCCCATTCTCATATAATTTATCAATGCAAATTTGTCCCTTCCCTGCGTATAAATATATATTTCTTGCCAGTTCACTAATCGCCGTGGTTATTCTCGCTTGGTCTACCGTACCGAACCCAAGCTCTTTGGCTACATTGCGCCCAAGTTGCCTAGCAGCAACTATGTCCCATTCGTTAATGATCGTTACACAGGATTGGATAGTCATACATTATTCCCCCAATTCCTGTTGTAATTTCTCCAAACCTTTTTCTAAATCAATAGCCGTTAGGACATTTGTTAAGCCTATACCTAGCTCGATTAGAGTAATAGCAACAGCTGGCTGGATTCCTGTAATGACGACCTTTGCTCCCATTAGGTTGGACATATCAATAACATCACCTAATACCTTTGCAATAAAGGAATCAATGAAATCGATAGAAGTTAGGTCAATTACAACCCCATTTGCACCAGTTTCGTGTATTTTTTGGAGGAGATCTTCTTGAAATTGAAGAGCTGTTTGATCATCTAATTCCCATTGAATCGATACCAACAGACAGTTGTATAGCTTTAATATTGGTATTCTCACTTCGCAACCTCCACATTGACTATTTTACGATTGGTCAATTCAAGTGCTGCCTCTATACCCTTTTGTAGAGAGTTTTTGGTTGTGAACTGGTTTAAGTCAATTCCTAGACTAACAATCGTCTGTGCGATTTCCGGTCGAATTCCACAAAGCATACATTTTGCCCCAATCAGTCTGACCGCATCTGCAGCTTGAATAATATGATGGGCTACCATTGTATCAACAACAGGAACACCTGTTATATCAATTAACACAACCTCAGAACGGTGCTTAACCGCTCCCTTTAGTAGATTCTCCATAATTTGTTTTGCTCGTTCTGTGTCAATCGTTCCAACTAAAGGCATTACAGTGATTCGTTCGAAAACTGGAATTAGTGGAGCCGATAGCTCCTGAAGGGCAATTTTTTGAAGAGAAACGGTCTTTTCCCATGTTGCAGAATAAATATCAATAATTTCATTATTCATAGGCTGCATCCATTCGGAAAACTCCCGAAACAGATTTCTTTGATTCTCTTCAGTAATCACACCACTTTGTTCCATTCTATCAAGAACAATTACTCCAAATGTATGCAATCCCCTTGAGACAAATGTCAATGGCCATCCTAAGCGAACAACCTTCTCGGAGAATTCATTCAAGCGTGAGTTATAATCATCTTTTGAACCATTTAAATTTGAAATAACTAAATCTACAAATTCACGGCTCGTGCTATTAAAAACCTGGTCAGATACAACGCGTAAAACACGATCATCCGCCGCTTCCTTTGTTGTCCGAATCCATTCATCGAGAATATCTAATTTATGAGTCTCGATAAACTTAAAAATTAGCTTATTCATGTCTCTTCCCCCCATCCAAGCTTACAAGTTTTTTCTTTACCCTTATTAGCAAAAATCTAAACCCCTAAATTGAAAAAGTATTCGAAATTATACTTGATATATACCAATGTAAAGGTATATACATATAACGTCAAATATAAATTACTAGGGAATAGAGGTTCATAACCAATCTTAATTGTTGCTATTTTCGTTTCTCCCAAAATGAAAACCAACCACATGCCAGAACAATTCGTAGTTATATCTGCCCTACACTGCAGGTATTCTTTTCCACACCTATTTCGTGCTCCACGAACCATTCATGACGCACAAATTTTGCTTCCTCACACCATTTCGTGCTCCTTGAACCAATCAAAGGACTACTAAATAAAAAAACGCCCCCGGTAAGAGCGTTTTAAATGTCTATTAAAATTCAATAAGGCCTAAACTTACCTGAAGTGCTTCATCCACTTTATCCATCATTTCATCATCGAGATGGGTAATCTTATCGGTTAATCGTTGTTTATCAATTGTACGAATCTGCTCTAATAAAAGGACTGAATCACGTTCAAAGCCGTAACGTTTCGCATCAATTTCAACATGCGTTGGCAGCTTCGCTTTTTGGATTTGAGCGGTTATGGCTGCAACTATTACTGTGGGACTAAACCGATTCCCGATGTCGTTTTGAATGACAAGTACAGGGCGGACGCCGCCTTGCTCTGAACCAACAACTGGGGATAGGTCCGCAAAATATACGTCACCACGTTTGACAATCAACGGATTAGCCTCCGCTTACTAAACGTTCGACAGTGTGTTCTGCCTCGTATTCTGCCTGAAAGGCCTCAGATGCAATTGTCAGGTTGATCTTGGCCATTTCCATATACCCACGTCTCATCGATTCACGAATTTGTCTCTTTTTTCGGTCACGTAGATACATTTTCGTTGCTTGGTAAATGAATTCACTTCTGTTCACGTTTTCCTGTTTAGCAAAGCCATCCAATTCTAATAGTAAATTTTGCGGTAACCTCACCAGGATTTCAGTTGTTGCGCTGGATTCAGACACAAACATACACCTCCACCATCATCACTACATACCGTATCACGTTTTTTTCGTTTTTCTTTACCATTTTTAATATTAACATTAATTAAGCCAGATGCAAAGATGCATTGGCAATTCTATTGTATTATCCACCAAAAAAATATAGTTTTATGCACAGATTACCTTCATTAGTTATTTTTAGGTAGTAGTGCATTGTTTAAATCGATGATTTCTCCTCCCTTTTTGTAAAGCCTAGGTACCCTCGAAGAAATTAGACAGGGAATTTCATAGTTAATCGTATCTAGTTTGTCGGCGATCTCATCAATTGGAACCGCTGCATCTCCCTGCTTCCCAATAAGAGTGACGACAGTCCCCACCTCAACTTGATGAGGAAGCCTTACGATCGTTTGATCCATACAAATTCTTCCGATAATCGGTGACCGTATTCCATCAATCAATACTTCTTGATCCTGCAATCTACGAATCCAACCATCGGCATATCCAATTGGAATAGTACCCACCCATTCATCCTGTTCGGCTTCATAAGTACCACCGTAACTGATTTTCTCCCCTCTTTTTATAAGCTTAACCTGCGTAAGCTTTGAGTGGAGAGAAAACGCCTCTTCTAGCTTAATTGGTAGGTCTGCCTTTATTTCTTGAGATGGCGAGAGACCGTACATTACAATTCCCAGTCTTATGGCATTAAAATTTGCCTTTCCATAACGAAGCGCAGCTGCACTATTGCTCCCATGTACACAAGGGGGCCGTGAGCTGAGACTCGAAACCATTTCATCAAAGCGCTCAAGCTGATCTAAAAAGTAATGATTATCTAGTTCATCCGCCGTAGCGAAGTGTGTAAAGACACCTGCAAATACGAGCCGTGAATCTTTGTTGATTGCTTCTTCTATCTCTCTTAATTCTTCGATGTTCCTTACTCCTATCCGCCCCATCCCGGTGTCTACTTTAATATGGAGGGATAGATTAGCGTTTGCAGCGAGAAAGCTCTGTGCTTTTTCAATCCATTCCCGCTGAAACACCGTAAGAATAATATTATTCTTTGCAGCAATCGTAACATCCTCAGGCCTGCTTGCTCCGAGCACAAGTATTGGTGCATTGATCCCTTTCACTCTAAGAGAAAGTGCCTCATCCATAAAAGCTACTGCCAGCATCGACGCTCCTGCATTAAGGGCAGCCATAGCCGTTTGATAATCACCATGACCGTAAGCGTTAGCTTTTACTACCCCAATAATTGTCACTTCAGCAGGGAGTCTTTTTCTAACCGCTGCAACATTAGCCGTAATACAGTCAAGATCCACTTCTACCCAGGTATCCCGATAAAATAAACCATGTTCAATCACGTAAACACACTTCCTTTAATACGTTCCTTCCTCTTATCTGTATATTATCGAACCAGGAAACAGGAAATGTCAAATAGATAATTCTCAATCTAACCGTAGAGGAAGATGTTAGAAATTGGACTCCGTAAAATTTTATCGGCTACATTTATTTATCTCCATCAGAACTTAATTATTCTCAAATCCATCGCTTTTTATTTGCTCTTTTCTCAAACTCTGTTGCTTTCTAAGCTGAATACTAAGTGTTTGGGCTATCTGCAGCTAACAAATTTGATTAGAAAAAGATACTTAATGAACATTAACCTATAAAATAAACAACTAAACTCATAGCCATTAAAAAAACAGGCCCTTGATTTGAGCCTGTTTTGAAATGATTATTTTACTACATCACCTTGAACCGATTTCGCAACCATTACCATTTCTTCTGGTGTCAGTTCAGATGAAGCGAGCATGTATTCCACACCTTGATAGGTCCATCTAACGGAATTCTCTGACTGTGCTCCTACAGTGAAACCTAAGTCAACTGGATTTCCATCTATAGCGACCGGATAGGTACCATCCTCCATCACTCCTGCTTTCTCCTGAACAAGCGTGAAAGACTTTTCCCCATCATAGGTTAGGACAATACGCTTACCATTTTTGGTATTCATCACTCTTTCATCCGCTAAGGTAACACCAGGAAGTTCAGCCACTGGGTACTTAACAGTGAATTGCTTATCGTCTCCACCAGCCATAACTGGTACCTCTAATTGTGAGGCAGTCATATTCTTTTTCATATCGAACGCATCGTCGTCAAAGCTAGCTCCAAATTCCACGTCAGAAAATTCAACGGTAACTAGAGCATTTCTATCCGTATCCATTACTTTAACGCTAGCCGGGGTTAGATCTTTTTTATTTAGCTTGATTTCCTGAAGAGGAAGCATTTGGTTGTTTTGATAACGAGTCTTTGTCTCAAACACATAATGCTTTTCTGTCTCGTTGTATTTTGCCTCTTTATCCTCAAGAATGTCCTGCACTAAGGATTCATATAAATAGGCCTGGCTGCTATTTTGCGGCCAACTGCTTTGAAAACGGAAGCTCTTATTCAATGCAGGTGTTAAAACGAACACTCCTTCTTCATTCCTTAGAATCATCTGGCTCTGATCCTTTTCGGCATTCTTTAAGTTTACACGGTAAAATGACGGTTCTTTATGCCAAATTTCCACCTCATAAACCTGCGGCTCTGATCCCATTTGAAGGGTCATTTCTGCTTTTGCCTTATAGCTCTTCAATTCTGATAGTGTCTCATCCAGGTCCTTTACAACTGTTTCCTGCGATTTAGCACCACAAGCAGCCAAAACTAATAAAATCATCACCCCGGCGAGAAGCAGCAAAAACCTATTCTTCATTCCTTCAACCCCTTTTTAGTCTAATTTCAACATGTAAAGGGAAAGAAAAGACAGTCTACAGCTATTGTTCCCGCCGCCTGGTCTTGTCTCCCCTGTTGCACTATGAATATATGAGACAACCTTAGGGTTTATGACCAAGCTTTCGATAAGCTTGTTTTATTTTTTACTCTGTTAGGAGAAATTAGTTGATTTTACAAATTGTTGATTGGAACGGAAGGCACTCGACTCCTCGAAAATGAACTGCACATTTTCTCGTGCGTGGGCGGATTCAACGATGTAAAATCAGAGTCCTGCGGGAGTACGGGGCTGGGGAGACCCCACAGGCGCTTCTAGCGCCGAGGAGGCTCCCCGGCACGCCCGCGGAAAGCGAGTGCCTGGAGTGAAAATCAACATACTTATTTTAGAGAACCTATATTTTTTCAATGACAACTTGTGCAGCCGCATAATCACGGCTATGGGTAATCGAAAGATGAACCCCTTCCGCAAACGGCTTTAATACATAGGGTTTTCCTCGTTCATCTGCTATAATTTCAATATCAAGAAAAGACAAATCCTTCCCAATTCCAGTACCGATGGCCTTAGAAAAAGCCTCCTTGGCAGCAAAACGCCCTGCTAAGAACTCAGCCTTTCTCTTTATAGGTAAGGATTCAAAAATTGCTCTTTCCTTTATCGTCAAGACCCTATCAGGAAAGCGTCCTTGGTTTTCAAGCAAACTGGTAATTCGGCTAATTTCCACAATATCAAGCCCAATGCCTGTAATCATGGTTACAACCTCCTTCTAAAAAATAAAATACAAGCATAGTAAATTAGTAAAAACAGTAGTTATTTTATGCCTTAAAAGGCTATTCTTAAAGATGAGAGCTTTTCAGGAGGTGCCCAATGTTTGTCAGAACAGAAAGTTTACGTGAATTTATACGTTTTTATCCGCTAATTACCTTTATTCTTTTGTTTCAACTAGTTATCTTCCTTGCTACGTCACTGCCGTTCATACCGAGCAGAGAAATTTTTTCCCTTTTAGCGGGGGTCAACCTGTATATTGTCGAAGGGGAATTATGGAGGATTGTTACTCCAATCTTTGTTCATGCCGGTTTGGCCCATTTGTTATTTAACAGCTTTTCACTTGTACTTTTTGGACCTGCCCTTGAAAGAATACTAGGAAAGGGTAAATTTCTATTTGTCTATTTATTAACCGGGATTGCTGCGAATATAGCGACACTTATGCTCGAGCCATTGACCTATACACATGTGGGTTCAAGTGGCGCCATCTTCGGTCTGTTTGGTTTTTACATTGCCATTACGATGTTTAGGAAGGATTTGCTCTCCAAAGAGAATTCACAAACCATCCTGACAATTGCCGTTATTGGTGTCGTAATGACCTTTTTCCAAGCGAACATTAATATTACTGCCCATATTTTCGGTTTGATAGCCGGGTTCCTAACAGGGCGTGTGATTCTATCTAAATAACGGAAACAAAAGCGCCGTCAACCGGCGCTTTTTCCTTGGCAAAAGACTCTCCATTATCAATCCTCTTTACGCGAAAACCAATTATAAATCTTCTTTGTATCTTCCCAATCAAGATCATACACTTTTCCTCCGGATCCACCGTGACCGGATTTTACCACTGCATCAATCGTTGCAAGCCTTTTTTGAGTTTGAAAATGACTTTGTTTGATTGTCAATGACTGTACCTTTTCCCGTTTCATAAAGACCGTACTTTTCACAATTGTCCGGAACCTTAACGTCAACAATCCATCATACAGACTCCAGCCCGCGTCCCTATACTCAAGCCATGACCATAACGCAGAGGCTACTAGGAGGGCAATCGAAAAATATCCCCATGGCCTAAACAGGAAAACAACGACGAGTACAATGGGAATAGCAATAAACCATCCTTTTAGCAAATAGCGAATATATGCCCGGCTTGGAACAGAGTGGAGCTCTGAATTTAGCTGATAATCATCCAGATAGGGTTCCAGTAGCCTTGCAACTTTCTGTTTTTTTATGATGGGGAGAATGAGGACCTTTGAACTTTCCTCATTTAGCGCTGAACCACCTGCACTTTCTACGAATACCGAAGCCATTCCTATTGGTTGGCGAAGTAAGTTTTCACTAATCCGAACAGCCTGAATGCGCTTTATTGGAATCGTAAATTGGCGTTTCTCAAGTAGCCCCCTCGTAATAATTAAATCATCATCTACTCTTTTAAGAGTGAAATTGGCATACTTTAGCATTGTACCCACCACAGATATCGCCCATGCTAGCAGAAATCCTAAAAAGATGATAATGCTAATAAATACAAGTCCACTTGAGATAAAGTGTTCTACCTCATTGAAAACACGATCAAAGGGTATAAATTCCTCAAACTGAAGAAAGAAAGCAAAGACTGCTGAAATAACAACACCTACCCCTCCTGATGTGGAAGCAAGTAGAAGCAACTCGCTAGAAGAAATCTTATAAATAACTGTTTCCTTGCTATCAATTTGCTCGCCTTCTTCAACAGCATGTGTAGACTTTTTTAGTTTCACAAGAAGGTCGTGTATTTCGTTTGCCTCGTTCTTTCTGATAGCAGTCAAGACGGCTTCTGCCTCCCCTGCACCAGCTCCTCCAGCGGTTTCAACCTTCACTTTGACAAGTCCAAAGGGACGTTGCAATAACCCTTCGGATACATCAAGGCTCTGTATCCGTTCAAAAGGAATATACCGCTTTTTACGGACAAAAAGCCCATGTTCGATTCTTAATTCCCCATCCTCGACTCTGTAAGTAAATCGATACCAAAAAATAATACCCGAAATAAAGACGAGGAAAAGCCCACCAGCCACAGCAATGAGATAAAATTGATTCCCGCCATCGCCACTACTTCCAAAGACCACAAAGACAATTAAAGGAACAATCAATTCTTTTAGTTGCCGCAGCATATTAACGACAGCTGCAATCGGGTGCAGTCGTTTTGGCTCAGACATCTTCGTCCGCCACCCTTGCCAGACTTGAGATTGATCGCCTTAACTCCTCGGCTTCATGCATATCAAGAGCTGGGATTTCATGGACCGTAGCTGCTGTTGAAATCATCACAGTTGAAAGTTGATACTTACGTAAAAGCGGACCCTGTTGTGTATCAACATGCTGAACTCTTATCATTGGGATAAGCGTTCTTTTAATAATAAAAACACCGCGTTGCAGTTCAATCTCTTGTTCTCTTACCTCATAACGCCATCTCTTCCACCGCAACTTAGGAAGGAGGAAAATCATTACATAGCTATAAGTCAAGGCAATGAAGAGAATGACTCCAATAATCCAAAATAGCCAGTCAAAAATAACACCTAAAGTAATCAGTCCCCCTGCCACTAGGCAGATAATCAACGAGGAGATCCCCCCAGAAATTCTCCATACCACCAATGCGCGCTCCGAAATTCTCGTTTGCGGCTCAGGAATCATATATCCATTCCTCCTGATTTCCCATTTTATGTACTCTATCAGTATACATTATTTTTAGAAATGAAGATGATGTATACCTTTTTTATGCCCAACAGGAAATGGAAGGTTCTTTCTTTCAGTGAGAATTTTCATTCCAACATGAAACTAGCTTGGTTCATCATCTTGATTCCTTCCATTCCCCTAAGATCTTCACTAAGTTTGAACAGTGCTTCATCCTTCTTTTTCGCTTCAATCATGCAGTGTATTTCCGGGACTGTCCCTTTTATTTTTTGTAAAAAGCGATTGAACATTGCCGGATCGATGTGGTCGGCATGTGCCCGAAATTCCTTCTCGTTCCTTGGGCTAGATATATGCATCTTAATAGGAAGGGGAGAATGTTCCCAGGTTCCAACCACCCTTTCCCAATGGGTTTCCCAATCATCTTCATTTTCAAAGTTGGCGAGATGGTGGTGATAATCAAATACGAGCGGAATACCCAATTTTTCACAAAGGTAGAGTGTATCATTTAATGTAAAAGTGGTGTCATCATTCTCCAACATAATCAATGCCTGTAAACTTCGAGGGAGGAGCCCCCAGTTATGGATAAACTGTTCAAGGGCCTTTCCCTTATCTTCATAAGCCCCGCCTACATGAAGGACACAGCGATGCTCAGGGTCAACTCCCATTCCACGCAACAGTGCTTCATGCATGGATAGCGTTTTAATTGAATTATTTAACGTATCCTTGTTTGTTGTATTTAAAAGAACAAAATGATCTGGGTGGAAATCAACCCGCATAGAGTTCGCTTGTATGTACTCCGATAAAGCCTTTAACGGTTCTTTTAAAGACTTTAAATACTTCCAGTCAGATAATTCTGGATGATTTGCTAACGGAATTAGCCGCGAACTAAACCGAAAGAAAGTAATATCATTCGCTACGCTATGCTTTAATAAACGCAAACAATTTTCCAAATTTGAAATAGCAATCCGTTCTAGCTTTCGAATTGCAGCTTCGCGGTCCTTGATTGCCTGGAATTGTTTAAAAGTCATGGTCTGTGATGGTGAACAATTTTGAAGCTCAACACTCATTGCCACATAACCAAGTTTCACTATGGTCATTAAATCTCCCCCTTAAAGTACCTTTGGGCTTTTACTCCGTAGTATGCCTTATTTCTATGGAATCATAAAAAAAGCTGTGATAAGCGGTATCGGGTTCCATTAACTAACGCAAACTTTAAAAATGTAATGCAAAATGATATATCGAAATTAAGATTAGGCTCTCCTGTATTTCGGTGGTAATTTGACAGGGTATGAATAATAAGCGGAAGAATTCCGGCTAAATTGGGAAATACCCATATTTCCCTTGAATTAAGGGGAGTTTTTCCGCTTATATTATCCAAACCTTTGAATTTTGAATTATTTAGAGCTGTTAACCGGATATTCTCCGCTTATTTTCGCTTTTTTAGCTTCCTCTATTACATTAACCGGAAATTCTCCGCCTATTAGAGATTCATACCTAAATAACCGCTACAAAGAAGGCAAAATGGTTTTAAACTTCCTAAAAACGAAAATGCAAGGGAATGCTCCCTTCCTAATTATCATATTTTTCAATCTTATTACTAGTTGCCCTGCATAATGCAAAAAGGATTACATTTCGGTTTACATTTTCCTGTACTTTCGAGGCAACCTCGTGCCTGGAACGGAAATCAACCGACTCATAAGAAACTTCGACTTTTAGCACAACCTAAAAAGAGAGCATTCCAAAGGAATGCTCTCTTTCACAAGCTACTTATCTCGGTGAGCGAGAAGATGATGGCTTGCCACCAGTTCTCTTCGTCGCCGTACGAGGCTTATGACTACTTTTATTGCGGTTATAATCCTGACTTCTTCTGCGATCCTGAGGCTTTTTATCGCGCCCACGATTTGGCAAAGGCTTTTCTTCTGTCAATTTTACAGGAGTTGTATCAGGTTCTTTTGTTAACATTTTTAGTACAGAAGCCACTACAGTGACAGGATCGTGGTCACGGAGTAATTCATCTGCAGTCTGACGGTAATACTGTAGGTTATTTGATTCAATCGTTTGAACGATTTTATCAAGAACCGCTTTTTGCTGTCCCTCAAGGGCTTGGTCAAGGGTTGGTGCCTGCATACGCTCCATACGTCTCTTTGTTGTTTTTTCAACAACAGCAAGATAAGACTTCTCCCTATGGGTAACGAATGTTAAGGCCATTCCAGCTTTTCCTGCACGACCAGTTCGACCAATACGGTGAACATAACTTTCTGGATCCTGAGGAATGTCAAAGTTATAAACATGGGTAACCCCAGAAATATCAAGACCACGTGCTGCTACATCCGTAGCAACGAGGACGTCAATATTACCCTCTTTAAATTTACGAAGAACTGACATTCTTTTAGCTTGAGAAAGGTCACCGTGAATTCCCTCAGCTGTGTAACCACGTAGGTTTAAGGCTTCAGAAAGTTCATCAACGCGACGCTTTGTTCGTCCGAAAACAATCGCTAGTTCAGGTGACTGAATGTCAAGAAGTCTTGTTAAGACATCAAACTTAGTCTTTTCTTGAACTTCAACGTAATATTGTTCAATTAAAGGTACAGTCATTTCACGTGCTTTAACGCGGACTACCTGAGGATCTTTCATAAATCGCTCGGCAATTTTTTGAATTGGTCCAGGCATTGTTGCTGAGAACAAGAGCGTTTGACGCTCTACAGGTACTTTTGCTAGGATGCTTTCAATATCTTCAATGAATCCCATGTTAAGCATTTCATCTGCTTCATCTAAGATTACTGTATGGACATTCTCCAAATTAATCGTTTTCCGGTTGATATGATCTAGAAGACGTCCAGGTGTTCCAACAATAATATGCGGACCTTTTTTCAACGCACGAATCTGGCGATTGATGTCTTGCCCTCCATAAATTGCTAAGACGCCAACTCTTTTACCCGAACCGATTTTATAAAGTTCTTCTGATACCTGTACAGCAAGCTCACGAGTTGGGGCAATAATAATCCCTTGAATGTGGTTTTTTTCCTTCTCAATTTTATCAATGAGAGGTACTCCAAATGCTGCTGTCTTTCCTGTACCAGTCTGTGCTTGACCGATTAAATCTTTATTTTGCAGACTCAACGGAATCGTTTCGGCCTGAATCGGTGTCGCCTCTTCAAAACCCATTTTTTTCAATGACTTTAATGTGGCTGGGCTTATGCCCAATTCTTCAAACAATGTCAAATTTGTTCATTCTCCTTTTTCTTGTTCAAGTATTTATCCTTTTTAAGTGGCTGTTTAAGTTTTTCTCAAAATAGCCTTATCTGGAAATATCGTACACCTTAGTGGAGGATTTGGTGTAGAGCATAGCGAGAGTCCAAATGAGGCTGTTCGTCAGGAGCATTCCTCAAAGTAGTGCAAAAAAACATCTCCCATACGAAAGAGCCTGTCATTTTACAGGATTTTCTTACGTAGACACTTGATGTTAATCTTACCACCTGTTGGAAGTGAATGCAATCTATTGCGTTCTGTCCTGAGCCTCAGATATTGAACTTAACACGCATTTATAGGCGTAAACAGCCATTAAACCGGGTCTCCCTAAACTTTATTTTCTAACAAAAGGTTTTAAATCGCAAATCATAAAGCATCCTTTTCTTCTTTAATTGTTCCCCACTTTTTATTATTTCACACAAAAAAAAGCGCAAGCGCCCTGGTCAGCGGCGTATGGCCTGGAGCTCTCCAACTGAGATAAGGCGAACCTTCAATCAGCGAGCGCACTTCCCGCTGATTGTTAGTTGAGCCAACCGGGTTCTTACGGGCAGTTGAGCAGCTACTGCCCGTTAGAACGCGGCAAAGGAAACACGAAGAGCGAAGCGCATTCGTGCTTGACTTATCGTAGGGCGGTAAAATCCAAAAGCCGATTTTACTCGGAGAGTGAAGGACACTAGCCGCTAGGGCGCTGGAGCTGGACAATTCTCTAAGTTAAAACTTTTATACTTTCTTTTCTTTTAAAAATGCCCCTGACTTTTATGGTCAGAGGCTTTTCATTATTCACTTTGTAGAGTTGTTACTACCTCTTCTAACTTCATTCCTCGAGAAGCCTTTACAAGCACGAGCGATTCACTCGTAACAACCGACTTTAGCTTCTCAATCAGTTCTTGTTTATCATCGTATGAAAAAACCCGGTCCCTACCTAGAGCTTTTGTTGCCCCATCTCCAATAAAAGCTGCTAATTGTCCATAGGCAAACACATAGTCAATTTGTTCAGGATTTAATGATAGGCCAACCTGATAATGGTACTCTTCTTCTTTTGGTCCAAGTTCGAGCATATCGCCTAAAACAAGGATCTTTCTTTTATGGCCCTTAAGATTTGTAATGAGTTCTATTGCCGCATTCATAGATGTTGGGCTTGCATTATAAGCATCATTGATAATACTTTCCCCACGAGAACCTTCCAATAATTCCATTCTCATGTTGGTTAATTTAAGCTCAGAAAAACCTTCATTCATCCTCTCGAATGGAATCCCGAAAAACTCAGCAGCTAGCATTGCGGAAAGAGCATTCAGAATATTATGGTTCCCAAGAACTGGCAATTGAAAGGGCTGACTACTTTGATTTATGACGAAGGTGCTACCTGTAGAAGTTTGTTCAACTTTTACGGGATACAAAAGATTTTCCTCCGATTTTCCGAAGGTCAACAATCGACCGTTTCCACTATAAGATGCCAGCCGCTCCGTTAATAAAGGTTCATCCCCATGGTAAATAATGACGCCACCACTTTTTAATCCTTGGATGATTTCAAGCTTTGCATCTGCAATTGCTTCTCTAGAGCCCAAATCAAGTAAATGAGATTCGCCAATATTTGTGATAATCACAGCAACTGGTTGAGCGAGCTTGGTTAGAAATTCAATTTCTCCTCTAGCGCTCATGCCCATCTCTAACACAGCAATTTCTGTATCTTCACTAAGACGCAAAATTGTTAATGGAAGACCAATATGGTTATTAAAATTCCCTTCCGTCTTCTTTACGTTATATTTAATACCAAGCAAATTTGCTGCGATATCCTTTGTCGTGGTCTTTCCATTGCTTCCAGTAATACCAAGTACCTTTGTTTTTAGCTGATTACGATAACTCCTAGCAAGTTCCTGCAAAGCAGTTAATGGATCTTCGACGATCAGGAGTGGGAGGTGTAGAGGGGGGTTAGGTACATCCTTTTGCCAAAAAGCCGCAGAAGCACCTCTACTAATGGCATCCTCCACATATCGATGCCCATCCACCTTTTCTCCCTTAAAGGGGACGAATAAATTTCCTTTTTCGATGTTACGGGAATCAATTGAAACCCCATTAATTTGCACTTCGCCATATTGAGTGAGGTCATTTTCAATTTGAATCATGGTCGCAATAGTACCAAGCGATTTTTGAATCACTGTTCTTCCTCCTAAGCCTGCCAATTTTCAATTACATAACGAAACACGGATAAGGGAGTTGAACTGCCCCTGACCCGTGTCACATAGTTAAAATGTATACTTGATTTTTTGCTTCTCTTTGTGACGTTCTATGGCCAAATCCACAAGGCGTTCAATCAACTGAGGATATTCTACTCCTGTATGCTTCCACATTAGTGGGAACATGCTAAATGGCGTAAACCCTGGCATGGTATTGACTTCATTGATAAGAAATTTCCCATCCGATGTTAAGAAGAAGTCTGCTCTCACTAGCCCTGAACAATCTAAAGCCTTATAAGCCTTTATTGCCAATTCCTTCAGAGTTTCATACTGTTCAGTCGTAATTTCTGCCGGGATGACTAGGCCAGTGTCCCCGTCTTCATACTTCGCTTTATAGTCATAAAAATCTTTTTTCGGTACAATTTCACCAGCAACCGAACACTCAGCATCGTCATTGCCTAACACACCGATTTCAATTTCTCTTGCCGTAACACCCTGCTCGATAATAATCTTACGGTCAAATTGAAAGGCTTCCTTAAAAGCCTCAACAAGTTCTGTCCGACTTGAGCACTTTGAAATTCCAACACTTGACCCTAAATTAGCCGGCTTCACAAAACACGGATAGCCAAGATCATTTTCCACCTGATCATAAGCGTTATCTTGGTCTCTATCCCACTCACTACGAATAAAAGATAAATAGTTAACTTGTGCAAGGCCCGCCTGTGCAAAAATATTTTTCATAATAATTTTATCCATGCCCGCAGACGAGGCAAGTACTCCATTCCCGACATAAGGAAGGTTTAGTAATTCAAGCATTCCTTGCACAGTTCCATCCTCTCCATTTGGTCCATGTAAAAGAGGAAAGATAACATCAAGAGGTCCCTCTTCCGCCTTAAAAACCGTTGGACTGAATTCAGGGGAAGGGAGGGTATTCGATGTGAACTCAAGCGCTTTTACGTTTTCTGCAGGTGCATTCAACTGTGCTCCCTTTATCCATTCGCCTTCTTCGGTTATATAAATAGGATGTATTTCAAATTTGTCATAATTCAATGCCTTCGTTACAGCAAGAGCTGTTTGCATGGATACCTTATGCTCTGCTGATTTCCCGCCATAAAGTAACCCGATTTTTCTCTTCATAATATAGAACCTCCAGTTCATCAATCACTTTTTCTATTTTAACACTATCTTATTTAAGTTAGGATACATTCTTATTACAATTATTTAAAGCGACTTCGGTCTTATCCTTCAATTATTGTATGTTGTCATGAGCTTGATTAAAAACCACAAATTCGAACAGGTAGGTCTACATCTGGCTTATGAAGATGATTTCTGGCCTGGTTCCTCCGGTTTCATCTTCATCGAGCTTAGTACGTAGATTAGTCCTATGTTCCCTTCCACTCTCACAGGACACTATGACATTTTTAAATCAGCCCACATTCGAAGGAGTATAGTTCATTATCGAGGACGTTTTGTGCTTTCCACTTCGTCAACAGGGTTGGCCCGATGTTCTCATTAACCTAAAATGCATCATATAAAGCAGCCTAATAAAATAACCGCATAGACCTAGTCAACTGGTCTAAAGCGGTTTCTTTTTTCACAAGTATAAATACTGGTTTTTTGCTATATTCCTTGCGTTTCTACAACATATTTACATGCACCAAAGAAAATAAACCCTATCATGAAAACAGAGCTTTTTCTATCAATATTATGTAGTGATAAAAGAAAGTAAACAGTATTAGTCAGCAACAAGACTCCATTCCTTCAGCTTTTTATCAAACACTAAACGGCCGTCTGGAGGATTTTCACTGATTTCTGAGAACTCTTCATACATGTCATCGATATTCGTAAAATCGCCGATTACCCAAATAGGCAGTTCTAACCGATTTCTATTTTGTTCGATGTTCTTCAGTGAAAAAACCGCGCCTTCTCTAAATACAGGGGTTAATGCCTTTAGGATATCTTTGCTCATGACTGGATACTCCCGCTTTCTCCGTAATCCTAGAAGGTTTTTCTCCGATTTAAGCATCGTGATTTTCCCGGGGATTACTTGGCTTAGCATCCGATAAAAATCGTTAATATTTCGGTAATATACTTTGTTAAACCAACCGTCATCATGCGCCAAGTAGGCATAGCGGTTTCCGAGCTGATTGTAGAATGGGATCTTTAGATGATGTTTTGTGTGCCCTAAATAGAGGATCTCTGCTAGTTCCTGAGCCGAAAGAACATTTAAGGCCTCCAATTCTTCAAAATCAAGCCAGCAAAAATCACCATAGCTCGATACATCCTCATTCATAAGCTTCGCTAACTTATCCTCAGGGACATAATTTAGAAATGTGTGACTATTAAAATCACCATCATCGAATTGGTGTTTCAATAAAAGTAAATAATTTATTGAATCAGATAGGGAACGAGCAAACTCAAAAAAGCTTATTCCGCAAGACAATACATATTGATCCCGATCATTTAAATGGATATATAGGAGTTCCTGGTTATCAGAACGATTTCTTTTCATAGTGGTCCCCCCTCAAATTTATTAGTTTATTCTGCACCCAGGTGCCTTTTCATTGTTCATTTCTTTTATTTTACTATAAAGAAACCGGAAACATTATTGATTATATCTTCGTCTTTCAAATTATAGTAAAACAAACCTTAACTAAATCATTATCTGGTTCAGGCTTAATCACTGGTAAAGGCTTAGGTGAAAGGACTGTCTATATACCGTCTATATACCTGAAAGTCATACCGACTTCATTTTTAGCGTCATCGGTGAAGAGTATGGCTTTATCGGTGGAAGCATTGTCATCAGCCTGTTCTTCTTCCTCATTTACCATTTAGTTAGAACAGCGGTTGACACGAACGACTCTTTTAATACCTACATCTGTACGGGGGTCATATGTATGATTGCCTTTCATGTTTTTCAAAACATTAGGATGACGATACAACTTTTACCAATCACTGGTATCCCGTTGCCTTTCATTAGCTACGGAGGGAGTTCATTAATGGGAAATATGTTAGGGATGGGACTCATTTATAGCATCCGCTACCATCATAAAAATTACATGTTTTCAACGAATAGCAGAAGCGCCTTTTACATTTAAAAGGCGCTTCTGCTATTCGTTGATCAAAAGGCATTTCTATGAAAAATTATTGATGAAAAACATAACAAGAAAAATGATGAAGGCATAAAAACTAAGGTGTAATAGAACGGTTGTAAAAAAATCCTTCAATCTTTCGAATGAAATTGTGTTGTTTCTTCTTACTCGTGCCCTCATGATATCCCCCTTATGTAGTTTTATCCATTCACACCAATATTTTCATTTAAAATATCATATCATAAACGAATGGTTTTGTACCTAACCAATAGCATGAAGAAAAAGAATACAGAAAAAAGCTTCATCTAAGATGAAGCTTTTCATACGAGCATCCTTTATGAGCCCTCTTCAGTTACGAACTTCACTTGGTTTTCCATTTCTGGGCCCAAGTACAGCTTTCTGCTTTGTAATGCAAGGCTAACGCTCTCATTATCTAGGATATCGAGAATTTCAAAATTAACTTCTTCTTTAACCTTAAGAAACTCTTCCCAATTGGTTGTATTAGTAAAGAAATATAAGAAAATATCAAAGCCATTTTCTTGATATTTATCAAAGTTTACTAATATGGTCTCTGGGTGGATTCCTTCATGGTTTTTTAACAGGTAATTGATCCGCTTAACAACATTCTCAAGTTTTTCCTTAGGCGTATCGTGGGCTACTCTTAAATTAAAAGATACCTGCCTTTTCCCCATTTTACTCCAGTTTGTAATATTTTCATTCGCTAAGGTTGCATTCGGCACCGTGACTAGTGCTTGTGCGAAAGTTCTTACCTTTGTACTACGAAAACTAATATCCTCAATTGTCCCTTCCACACTAGGTGTCATGATCCAGTCGCCTATGGAGAATGGTTTCTCTGTAATAATGACAACTCCTCCAACCAAGTTACCTAATGCATCCTTTGCTGCAAGAGAAATTGCCAGTCCGCCAATCCCTAATCCTGCAACGAAACCGCTAATATTATAACCAAATTCTTGTGCAATAATGGTAAAGGAAATCGCCACAATAATGACTCTTATTGCTTTGGATATAAACGGAATTAAAATTTCATCAATTTCCATACTGTATTTAGTATTCATTTTCGTAAAAAACAAGGACGAAGAAGACGCTAAATTATACAATCCCCAGCCTAGAAGGAAAATAAGCGAAGAACGCATGAAGCTTAAAAATAGATGATTATCTTCATTCAGATAATGACTATAATCGGCGGATACATAAATCCCAAGAACAATGAACACCCATTGCATTGGTTTTTCAAAAGCTAGCATAACTTGAGAGAAGAAGCTACTTGGTGCTTTCTTCACTAGCCATAATAATACCTTGAAAACGTATTTCGAAAAGATCTTTCTAAAAATCAGGAAAATAAATAGGATACCTACTGTAATCCCAATATTCGTTAAGGCTGTATATGAAACCCAGTGTTGCCAAGACAATATAGTAACCCCCTAATAAAATTCTTTTATATAATAACACACAACTATCGCGATGCGTTTGAATTTCATCCTAGGTGAGCCGGCTAAATTTACCAGGTAAAGTTAGAGCAATTGTCGAAAATTGTTGATAAACATGCTTGGTTATATGCTACTCTTAAAGTAACCTTACTATGGATGTGAGAAAAAATTGACCTTAAACAGGACCATGATCACAGCAAGTACTTTCCTGATTATTTTACTCTTGCCGCTACCTTATTTTTTTCAAGATGCTTGGTGGGTGGAGATTCTAATTTTTCTGCTTGTTCTATCATTGTTTAGTATGGTTTTTATAGCCAACCGCCAGATAAGAAATTTGTCAGAGCAGCATTTGGATTTGGAGGCTTCAAACACTAACTTAAGAAATGAAATGACTACCTTAAAAGCGACGAATAAACAAATTCGGGACAGTCTAGCAGAATATAGATTTCTTGTTGATCACCTAGATGCCTTTGTTTTCAACGTAAATATTCAAACAGACACATGGCTAACAACAGACCAGCTTGACGGGATACAAGCTTTCGAAAACAAAATACACCCTGAAGACAAAGTTAACTTTTATAAAAGAAAAGAGAAATGGCTTGCTGGACAAGCGGTTCGTTTCGAATTTAGAACAGTAGAGGCAAGTGGGGAAATTTGCTGGAATGAACTACGTACAGAATCCACCTTTAATGAATCAGGAGAGCTTGAGCGAGTTACAGGTATCATTATCGATACGACTGCACGTAAAGTTAAAGAAGAAAACTTAGCCCAAATGGCTTTCTATGACACCTTAACAGAACTACCTAACCGCTTGATGCTAAAAAGTCATTTAAATAAAGTTCTGTCACGAGCAAAAAGAACAAAGCATGAATTTGTGATTATGTTTTTAGATTTGGATGGCTTTAAAGCGGTTAACGATACTCTCGGCCATGAGACTGGAGATGCTCTTTTAAAAGATGTAGCTACACGATTAAATGCCTGTGTGCGAGAAGAAGATTTAGTCTCGAGAATAGGTGGCGATGAATTTATCATTGTCTTTGAGGAGACTAGTAAGGATACTGTAGAAGAAATTGCAGACCGCATCATAGTGAACATTGCAAATCCTTACTATATATCAGAAAAAGAGGCAAGGGTTACTCCGAGTATTGGCATCTCTATTTATCCTGAGCATGGGACAGATATTGATTCGATAATTGATCATGCAGATAAAGCAATGTATGTAGCCAAAAGTAAAGGGAAAAACAGATACCAATTCTATGATTTAGAACTTGAGGAATATCCACAACCCAAAGAAACATTTATAGCCAAGTTTAGAAAACTCTTTCAGAAATGAGATTCTATTGCTGGGAACGCAAACTCAGCTACCTAAAATAAAAGAGAAGGTTTTAGCTAATATGTAACCAGCTAACACCTTCTCTTTTTTATGCACTTTTTTCTAAACAGCTTATTAACCTCACTTCAATATCTTTAGCCATTTCCTGTAGCTGCGGATTGTCAATTACGCTTATCAGAGCCGTTGGCTTTGGCATTCCAATCTTTGTTTGTCCGTTCTCTTTGTAAACAACAATTTTACAAGGGAGAAAATAACCGACTAATTTATTTTCTTTAATCACCCTCTCTGCCTCCTTAGGGTTGCACACCTCAAGGACAAAAAACTCTTCATCTAAACTGAAGCCCTTTTCTTCTAGCTTATCTTTAATATTAAACGTCCATAATACTCCAAATCCTTCTTCCTTTAGATTAGTTTCAAGCGATTGAATTGCCTGGTCCACTGTTTTATTTGTCTCTAATGTAAAATGAAACTCCATCAAAATTTCCTCCTTTATTTTCTCTCTTACTTTTTCCTAATTCCCTCCGTCTTATCTCTCTTCGTGACATTTCTGTGAACAACAAAAAATTTTCAGTACGGAGACTACACAATTAGGCTTGTTTTCATTATACCCCATATAGTATAAATAAAGAAACGAATTTACATACCCTAATGGGTATTTAGTAGGAGGCTATATAATGCAAACAAATGAAGTATCCCGGCGGGAGTTTATTAAAAGGTCTGGAGGAGCCCTTGCCGTGGGAACAGTCATCTTAACTGGAACGGATAAGGTGATTGCAGCGGATAAAAAAATGGATGAAAAGGGGACAATCATTGACCTGAGCATATGTGATGGTTGTGCAGCAAAGAACACACCTGAATGTGTATTAGCGTGCCGAACTAAAAATGCTGATAAATTTCCTAAAGTCGACCAAAGCGAATTAAAACCCTATTGGCCGCAGAAAAAGTTTGAGGATTGGTCTGATCAACAGGATAATACGAAACGACTAACTCCATACAACTGGACGTTTGTAGATCAAGTAACTGTCGAACATGATGGGAAAAGTGAGGAAGTATTTGTTCCTCGCCGCTGCATGCATTGTGACAACCCAACTTGTGCTGGTTTATGTCCATTTAGTGCCATTGAAAAGGATAAAAATGGAGCAGTCGTTATCAATGAAAATCAGTGTATGGGTGGGGCAAAATGTCGTGATGTTTGCCCTTGGGATATCCCTCAAAGACAAGCAGGTGTGGGAATTTACATGAACTTAGCCCCTGACTATTTGGGTGGCGGTGTCATGTTCAAATGTGACTTCTGTGCAGATTTACTTGCGGAAGGAAAACAACCAGCATGTGTAACTGCGTGTCCAAAAGGAGCTATTTCATTTGGGACAAAGCAAGAAATGAAAGACCTGGCTTATAAGCGCGCGAATGAAATCTCCGGTTATGTTTATGGAGATAAAGAAAATGGTGGAACAGCCACTTTTTATGTATCAAAAGTCCCATACGAGAAAATTGATGCAGCAATCAAACAAAGCAAAAAGGACAGCAATGACCAAAAACCTGGACGTCCTACCATGGAAGTAGATGCTGAGAATAAACTAGATACCTTAAGTGGAATGGCATTAAGTGCAGCGATTGCACCTGTTGCTGGCCTTGCTGCCGCTGGATTTGCGGCTTACAACAAAATGAAGGGACAAAAGAAAAGCCATGAACAAGAAAAAACAGAATAAGGTATATCGTCAAAGCCTATCAAACCGACTTGTGCACTGGATTACCGCTATTTCCATATTTGCTTTAATCATCAGTGGCTTTGGTCAAATGCCTATGTATAAACGATACAATATTACCAAATTGCCTGGAGCTGAATGGCTAGGGGAATACTCTTTAACATTAGTCATGCATTACGTTGCAGCTATTGTTCTCATTTTCATCGTATTCTACCATATCTTTGTTCACACTCTTCTAAAGCAATTTGATGCCATTCCAAAACGCGGCGATGGAAAAGAATCCGTGAAGATTATTAAGGCAATGATTACGAAGGGCGAAGAGCCTCCTAGTGAAAAATACCTTGCTGAGCAAAGACTCGCCTATGCGGTTATAGGTGTGACTATATTAGCCTTAGTTATTACTGGGTTGGTAAAAGTAGCTAAAAATGTAGCCTTTATCTCCGTTTCCCACCCAATTGTTTTCTGGTCTACCGCCATTCATAATACAGCAACATTTATTCTTATTTTTCTTATCATTGCCCACCTTGCTGCCTTTGGAATAAAGGCGAATCGCAAACTGCTTCCTGGCATGTTCACGGGGTATGTCGACAAGGAATATGTGAAACACCGACATTCCTTATGGTATAAAAAATTAAAGAATGAGAAGAATTCTTAATTCAACCAAAAAAGAAGGCCTAAGAGAACAAGAGCTCTCTTAGGCCTTTCTGTCTTTGTTTGTGCTTACTCTTTCAAACCCATTTCCTGATCAACTACCGCAACAATACGATTTACATATTCCTCGCATTGTTCTTCGGTTGGAGCCTCAGCCATTACCCTAACTAACGGCTCAGTACCTGAAGGGCGAACAAGAATGCGTCCATTCCCATTCATTTCTGCTTCAACTTGTTGAATCACCGCACTTACTTTTTCATTGTCGGTCACATGATATTTATCTTTTACCCTTACATTCACTAGTACTTGAGGAAACTTTTTCATTTCTCCTGCAAGCTCGGAAAGCCGCTTCTCTGTAACCTTCATGATGTTTACCAACTGTAGACCAGTAAGCAGGCCATCTCCCGTCGTATTGTAGTCAAGGAAAATAATATGACCAGATTGTTCGCCGCCGAGATTATAGCCATTCTTCTTCATCTCTTCAACAACATATCTGTCTCCAACCGCAGTCGGTATACTTTTAATCCCCTTTTCTTCCAACGCTTTATAAAAACCAAGATTACTCATAACAGTTGAAACAACGGTGTTTTGTTTTAAACGATTCACTTCATTTAAGTATTTTGCACAGATATACATAATTTGATCGCCATCAACAATTTGCCCATTTTCATCAATTGCAATTAAACGGTCACCATCACCATCAAATGCTAGTCCAACATCAGCACCCTTTTCCTTTACAAAAGCTGTAAGTGCTTCTGGATGGGTTGAACCAACACCATCATTGATATTAAGTCCGTTTGGAGAAGCTCCCATTGTTGAGATATCTGCATCAAGGTCTGCAAATAAATGCATAGCTAAGGAAGAAGTAGCTCCATGCGCACAATCAAGCGCCACATGAATACCAGAGAAATCCTCATCCACAGTCTGTTTTAAGTATTGTAAATACTTTTGTCCACCTTCAAAATAGTCATTAACCTGTCCTAAAGCAGATCCGACTGGCCGTGGTAATTGATCTTCTTGAAGGTCCATCAAGTTTTCAATCTCTAACTCTTGCTCATCTGATAGCTTAAAGCCATCTGGACCAAAAAACTTAATTCCATTATCTGCAACCGGATTGTGCGAAGCAGAAATCATGACGCCAGCCTGAGCACCGAGGGCCTTTGTTAGATATGACACTCCTGGGGTGGATATAACACCTAGGCGCATAACCTCAGCCCCAATTGAAAGCAGACCTGCAACTAATGCTCCTTCAAGCATATGCCCAGAAATTCTTGTGTCACGCCCAATTAATACCTTTGGTCGTTCTTTATCCTTAGTTAGTACGTAGCCTCCAAAACGGCCCAGTCGAAAGGCTAATTCTGGAGTAAGCTCACTATTTGCAACTCCGCGTACTCCATCGGTACCGAAATATTTACCCATTTTAATAATCGCTCCTTATTAGCGGCTCATGCGTGAGCCATCCTATATTCTCATATCATAAACCCATTTAACGGGTAAAGTAGTTACGTTTCCTTTTTCGAGATTGTAATATTTGCTTTCTGGGATGCTAACTTCCAACTTATATTATTTGGTGCGGAGACACTAATATCAACACTATGGTCCCCTTCTAGCAAACCTGAAACATCAATCAACAACTCAAAGTCACCTACTGTCAAACCATTGACCAACTCTGCCTGCCCAGTTGCAATAACACTAGTACGACCATTTTCTGGATCTCTAAAATTTATATTTTGATCCTCGGTCTGTCCCGATACCGTAATCGGAATATTGGACAGTGTTACTTCTTCCTGCTTTTTCACTTTGATCGTGAGTTTAGCTGTCTCAGGAGAGACCTCAACAACTCCGTTTGAAATTATAATAGGAAGTGTCACTTCCGTATCCTCCGTAATATTGCTTACATCGACTTCCACCCTTACCTTTTTTACATCCTCTAAAACTTCAGGATTGGCAATAATCGTTGCTTCGTTTACATCGGAGGTAATTGAGTCAATGGTCACACCCTCAGGTGGGTTGCCTTTGGGCACGATATCAAGTGGGACCTTTTTGCTCGAGCTCTCGATTGGAATGGTCACATCGACGGTACTAGGTTCAACTGTTACGTCAAGCTTGTTCATGTCCTTGTCCAATACGAGGACATCAGCCTTCGTAGTAACTGTATCTTTCGTTTCTTCGCCAATATTTACGTTGGCCTTAACATAACCAATTTGATCAATTACATTTTTCGCACCCGTAACTTGAACTGTATCGGGCTCGATACTAGGAGAGCCAGCTACATACCCATCGGCAATCATTCCTGAGTTGAATTCAGCACTTACTTTAAAATCCCTTGTGACTCTTTCTTGTATATTGACCGTTATGTTAGAGGGATCAATAGTAACTGTAAGTCGCTCAGAAATATCCCTGATATTAATTTGAATTTGATGCTCTCCCATTTCTAATTCGGTCAAATCAACATAAACTTCAAAATCTCTTAAGGCTCTAGCCTGTTGAACAATATTCCTAGGTCCTTGAATCCTAACATCGACTGTCTCCGGTATCCCGGTTACCACAAGGTTTTCCGAATCATAGTAACTGTTGACCGGTACCTCGGTAATCACCTCTGTATCTTCATTAGAAGGGACATTAATATTTCCCGATTTATTCGAATTAGTAATCGGAACGGAGGAGAATAACAAAAAAGCGAGCAGAAGTGAAACTCCTCTCAAGAACCATCGGTTATCAAGCCATTTATCCATCCTTCTTCACCCTCCAATTCCATCGGGTCGAAGCAGCATTATTTGTTTTTGAGATAGATATTATTTCATTTTGCAAAAGCTCCCTAAGTTGGTCCATGCTAACATCACGATAAAGCTCACCATTTTTTGTAAGGGATATATTTCCCGTTTCTTCAGAAACAATAACAGTAATACTATCGGTCACTTCACTTATCCCTAACGCTGCCCGGTGCCTTGTCCCTAGTTCCTTGGAAATAAATGGACTCTCCGATAATGGTAAATAACACGCTGCTGCTGCCACACGGTTTTTTTGTATAATCACAGCCCCATCATGAAGGGGAGTATTGGGAATAAAAATATTAATTAATAGTTCTGAGGAAACCTTGGAATCGAGTTGAATTCCCGTTTCAATATAATCACCCATCCCGGTTTCTCTTTCTATTGAAACAAGCGCCCCTATCCGCCGTTTAGCCATGTAGTCTGTAGCTTTGATAATGGCCTCGACCATTTTCCCTTCATTCTCTTCCTCACTAGAAGCTGTTCTTGAAAAAAGTCGTCCCCTACCTAATTGTTCTAGTGCCCTTCTAAATTCAGGTTGAAAGATGATAATGATCGCAAGAAATCCCCATGTTATAGCTTGCTCCATGATCCAACCAAGTGTGTTTAACCCAAAAACATCACTGATAAATTTAATAATTAGGATAACAAAAATCCCTTTTAATAATTGAACCGCCTTTGTTCCACGTATATATCCAATCGCTTTATATATGACAAACCAAACGAGGAGAATGTCAACGATATTGGCCATATAATTTACTAAATCCCAATCAGCAAACGACATTACCTTTCCTCCAAAAGTTTAGTTAAAACTCTAAATGTACCAATAATTACTCACCAAATTTATTTGTAACTTTATTATTATATCACAACAGATGGTGCATTTATGAATGTCGGGCGGTAAAAGATGACTAAAAAGAAAAGCCCCCCTTTATTGGAGCGACCTTTCTTCATCCTCATTCATGTTAAATGTATTTTTGACCGTTGTTTTTATATGATACCAAATCCAATCAAAGATTTCATTCACTTCACTTATTTCCCCAGTTACCTTCCCTGCAGCAGCAAGATATTTCTCTCCACTAATCTCTCCATTGATAACCGTAACGTCTCCTTGAACTTCCCCTTCAATTTGAACCTTACCATTACGGACAAGGATGTCCCCTTTTACTACCTCACCTTCAGGAACGATTACTGTATCATTCTCAACAAGGATATTTGGTTGCTTAGAATAGGAGAACTGCTCCTCTTGATTCCAATTCGAAAACAAACTTCCTGCCATAAGGAGAAAGAACAGGGAAGCTGCCGAAAGAAACGGATGGTTTTTAAACCATCGATTAAGTTCTACCTTGCGCTTTTCTTTTGGAAGTTTCGCCATAATATCCTCAGTAAAACCTTCTGGAGCTTTTATATGAGCAGTACCTTGAACTAAGGCAATGGTCCTTTTTAGTTCCTTAAAATGCTCCTCACAAGTCCCGCAGCTCTGTATATGTTCACTCAGTTCAAGTGCCCTCTGTTCTGAAATATCCTCATCTAAATAATCATGCATATAAGCAGTATACTTTTCTGGACAACTCACTTTCATTCACCTCAGCTTTATAAATTCCTTAACTGCTGCCTAAGGGTTTCTCGACCTCTATGAATTCTTGTTTTCACCGTACCTAAAGGGATATCAAGTATTTCGCTTATTTCATTGAGAGAGAGCTCCTCCATATACTTCAAGACAATGACCGCTCTATATTTCTCTGGTAGTTTCGAGATTTCTTTCTGAACCGTCTCTTGAAGCTCCAAACGCACTAGTTTATCCTCAGGCATAACCGAATCTGAAGCAATTTGGGAATACATCGTCAAGCCCTCAGTCCCCGGTACTTCTGCATCTAAAAAGTAATCCGGTTTTTTCTTTCTAATCCGGTCGATACATAAGTTAGTTGCTATTCGATAGATCCATGAGGAGAATTTCTTACCCTGTTTGAAACTTTGGATGTTGATATAGGCGCGGATAAAAGCTTCTTGAGCAACATCCTCTGCTTCATGCCGATTTCCTAACATCCGATAACAAAGTTGGAAAATCTTATCTTTATATAATTCAACTATTTCCCCATAAGCATTTTGGTCACCTTTTAAAACTTGTTTAATCCGCGAATTAACGATTGTCTCCATTCTTAACCTCCGCTCTACCTGCGGCTACCCTTATTACGAACAGATAGCTAAAAAGGTTTCACTAAAGAAACCCAATATAAAACATTCTAACAAATATTTACTCTGTTTGTTTAAAAAGCTTAAAATAGGATATAAAATAAATATACCAATAAAAAGTGGTGGTGAAGAAAAAATGAGCATACATATTCTTAGGAAAGATATAGAAAGATGCCGACAAGAAATGGTTCAACTAGCATTACACTCTTCCCTGTCCGACCAACGCGTCATTGAAACAAGTAAGAAACTTGACTATTTATTAAATACTTATAATAAATTATCCTCTAAAAGCTCATAGCATACCAAACCAGCAGCGGAAAAGCTGCTGGTTTTTCACTTCTGAAACTTAAAGGTGAGGCTTTTTAGCGCAGTTCTTATTTGCTTCTTCTCTTATTTGTCCGCCGAATCCCCTGCAATCAACGTCAACAGTTAATAACCTTAGTGAGTTGGTTTTACCGTTTCAGCTTTAGACTATCACTCTCTCTTTGACTGCGTTGGGCTTTTTATCGTTACCGTTTTAATTCATTTCTTCTCTCTTCGGGAACGTTAAACCTTTTATCGTTACCGGTTTTAATCTGTCGAATTATATCCTAGTCCTAAAATAAAGGCTCTGTTAAACATGTTTGTTGATTTCCGCTCCAATCAATATTTAGTAAAAACAACAATATCCTATAACAAAGTTAAAATAAAAAAAGCCTTAAATCATAGATTTAAGACTTAGCTAATATATGTAGTAAATTGGTGGAGCCTAGCGGGATCGAACCGCTGACCTCCTGCGTGCAAGGCAGGCGCTCTCCCAGCTGAGCTAAGGCCCCCTAAGGGAAATGGAGCGGAAGACGGGATTCGAACCCGCGACCCCAACCTTGGCAAGGTTGTATTCTACCACTGAACTACTTCCGCGCTGTGAACAGGGAGTAATAAAATTATATGAGCCATGAAGGACTCGAACCTTCGACCCTCTGATTAAAAGTCAGATGCTCTACCAACTGAGCTAATGGCTCTAAATGTTAATCTTACATAATGCTCCTAAATATATTACCTGGTAGCGCATCTACGCTGCTCGAAACACCTTACGGTCTTTCTCGCAAGTTTCCATCGATGATTTTACCAAAGGAGCAAGAAACTTGCTCTACCAACTGAGCTAATGGCTCTAAATGTTAAGTTGCAGTGAAGGCATTCAAATGAACCGAGATTGTCTCCAACGATTAATTAGAATGATTCACAAAAAATGGCTGGGCTAGCAGGATTCGAACCTACGAATGACGGAGTCAAAGTCCGTTGCCTTACCGCTTGGCTATAGCCCAAGGACAAAATAAAAAGGACAGTATTAGTATGTCCAGTTCTAGTAAAACTATAATGGTGGAGGGGGACGGATTCGAACCGCCGAACCCGAAGGAGCGGATTTACAGTCCGCCGCGTTTAGCCACTTCGCTACCCCTCCGAAGAGTGCCGGCCAGAGGACTTGAACCCCCAACCTACTGATTACAAGTCAGTTGCTCTACCAATTGAGCTAGGCCGGCAAATTTTAGATTATTTCGCTTTGTGAAAGTAACATTTGAGAATTACTTTCGCTACGCAAAAAAATTATGGTGGAGGATGACGGGATCGAACCGCCGACCCTCTGCTTGTAAGGCAGATGCTCTCCCAGCTGAGCTAATCCTCCGTTAATCTAAGTGTAATTGCTTTTCTTATATGAAAAGAGATGGTGACCCCTACGGGATTCGAACCCGTGTTACCGCCGTGAAAGGGCGGTGTCTTAACCGCTTGACCAAGGGGCCATATTGATTTAAATAAAATCCAAAGCTTCCAAGCGGGCTCGAACCGCTGACCTCTTCCTTACCATGGAAGTGCTCTACCTACTGAGCTATGGAAGCATAGATCAGGCTTGAAGCCGGTATTTAAAAATGGCTCCGCAGGTAGGACTCGAACCTACGACCGTTCGGTTAACAGCCGAATGCTCTACCAACTGAGCTACTGCGGAACAATGTTATTAGGAAAACGCCTGGCAACGTCCTACTCTCACAGGGGGAGTCCCCCAACTACCATCGGCGCTGAGAAGCTTAACTTCCGTGTTCGGCATGGGAACGGGTGTGACCTTCTCGCTATCGCCACCA
>NZ_FOBW01000005.1 GCF_900109925.1 Mesobacillus persicus
CCTGACCTCGATGTTTAGCCTTATCCCACTCGTCCTGTAAATGCGGATCAGTACGTTAATATAAAAATTGTACTCAATGCCAGATTGCATCAATGCAGACCAAGAAGCGAGTGAAAAGCCCATTTCTGAATCAAGAAGATGGCACCTGTTTCAATAAAAACTTGGTTAATCGTTACTGGTAAAATTAGGTAAATGCAGTAAGCGTGTTTGAGTTACCCTAAAACTTGAAAAAAGTATTTGACATTGTACGCTAAACGATGAAAAAACCGGCTCACAACCATACATGTGAGCCGGTTTTTTACTTGAGACTATTAGTCTGTTAGACTCCCCTTTTATTTCCCCATACATAGGTATGCAATTGAGGGAGCACCTTTACATCATTAAGCTCTGAATCCCCTACGACTTGGTCAATTAACCATTCATATCTTCCTATTAACTCAGATAATAGTTTTTCATTATCGGAGTTGGCGATATCTTCGTTACCAACCTGAAGATAGAAAGGAACACCCGGATACCTTTTATGGATGGCCTTTGCATAATCAAAATCTTGTTCATTAAAAACGACAATCTTTAAGCTAAAGCTTTGATTATTTGTTTGCTGTAATTGAGCAATAATGTCATCAAGTATTTCAAAGTCCGTTGTCATTTTTGAACTTGGCGGTTTTGGGGATAGAGTAAGGTCGTCGATTTCGAGGAACCAGTCCTGCCACTTGCTTCCCTGTGTTTCTAAACCGATTTTAATATGGTTGGTTTTTAATAGCTGTATTAAATGGTTTAGATTTTTAAGAAGCGCAGGATTGCCTCCAGAAATGGTGACAAACGAAAATCGGTCACCACCGACCGCCTTCAGCTCCTCCCAGATTTCTTCAGCGTCCATTTGCTGCACTAAATGTTTCCCACTTCCATCCCAAGTAAAGGCAGAATCACACCAATCACAGGAATAGTCACAACCAGAGGTTCGAACAAACATCGTCTTTTGCCCGATGACCATTCCTTCCCCTTGAATGGTCGGACCGAAAATTTCAATCACAGGGATTTTACTCAACTTCCATCCACTCCCGTCTTGCTTCCGCATAGCTAGTCGGTGTTTCAAATAACCGAACAAACTCTACTCTTGCTCCTTTATACTGCTGTTTTCTTTCTTCAGCCTGAAGGGCCGCGGCCATTTTTTCATAAATCCAGACGACCATGTTTTCAGCCGTTGTATTCATTGGTGGGAGCGTTTCATTTAAATATTTATGATCAAGATAAATTTCGATTTCTGTTTTCCATATTTCTTTGATGTCTCCAAAATCAATCATTAAGCCTCTATCATCCACAAATCCACTCAGCCCAAAAATCACGCGATACGTGTGTCCGTGCAGGTTTTTGCATTTTCCTTCATAGGCATGGAGATGATGGGCGGAGTCAAAGGTAAACTCTTTACTGACCATAACGCGTTTATTGTGGTACTTTAACTGGTCACGTTTGATGTCTTCATCTATTTTTTGTAGCTTCTCAACAATTCGAAATCCGTACATGATTTAGCGCTCCTTTCGAACATTCAAATATTCGTCAAGACCGTTTTTTCTAAGCTTGCAAGCCGGACATTCACCGCAGCCATCAGCAACGATACCATTATAGCAAGTGAGTGTTTTTTCACGGACAAAATCAAAAGCTCCCAGCTCATCAGCCATCTTCCACGTTTCGGCTTTATTTAACCACATTAATGGAGTATGAATGACAAATTGCTGATCCATTGATAAGTTTAAGGTCACATTCAAGGATTTGATAAAAACGTCACGGCAATCTGGGTACCCGCTAAAATCCGTTTCGCAAACCCCGGTGACAATATGTTTTGCCCCGATTTGGCTGGCAAGAACACCTGCGAATGACATAAACAAGAGATTTCTCCCTGGTACAAATGTGGACGGCAGTTCGCCCTCCTCTCCATCTGTAACCTCGATATTCTGGCGCGTTAACGCGTTGGGCGCAAGTTGGTTCAGGAGGCTCATATCAAGAATATGATGTGTGATACCAAGCTCTTTTGTGATTTTCTTCGCACATTCAATTTCGGTGATATGCCTTTGGTTATAATCAAACGTCACGGCGGTTACGTCAGCAAATTGTTCCATCGCCCAAAAAAGGCATGTGGTGCTGTCCTGTCCTCCACTAAACACTACGACGGCTTTATCGTTTTTCACTGTAAAACTCTCCTTTAATAAGAAAACAGGACTACTAAAGAAAGCAGTCCTGTTTCCATTAGTTTTTTTAAGAGGGTAGCTAACAACCTCTCCCGTTTTTTAAAACGGATTATTTAATTAGCAAACAAATCATACCATAGCTTATTTGAACTTTACACCATAAATCTGAGTTTTAGCTTGTCTAAAGCTCCCATCCTAGTAAGCTGTATGGTTTCTATATAAGATATCCTATTATCTTAGCACACTTTGTATGAATGCTTATTATTCATTGCCAGCGGAGTAGGAAGCAAGAGAACCGTCCCCAAAATAGTTATAGCGCACGGCCTTCTCTTTACTTATACTTAAGGTAACTTGACGTTGGGAGAGATGTCTAATGTTATCGAATGATGTAAAACAGAAGTTGAAAGCGATTGTTGGCGTGGAAAATTTTGAGGATTCGAAGTCTGCTTGTTTAGTCTATTCTTATGATGCGACTCCTAATTTTCAATCGATGCCTGATGGTGTAATTAGTCCTCGTACTACACAGGAAGTCTCTGAAATTGTGAAACTATGTAATGAACATAAAATCCCAATTGTTCCAAGGGGATCAGGTTCGAATCTTTGTGGTGGGACATGCCCAACGGAAGGCGGACTTGTTCTTCTCTTTAGACATATGAATAAGATTCTAGAAATTGATGAAGAAAATTTAACGGTTACTGTCCAGCCTGGTGTGGTCACCCTTGATATGATCAATGCCGTGGAAGCGAAAGGATTGTTTTACCCGCCAGATCCTTCTTCGATGAAGATTTCCACAATGGGTGGGAATATCAATGAAAATTCCGGTGGCCTGCGCGGGTTAAAATATGGAGTCACCCGTGATTATGTCATGGCCCTTGAAGTGGTTCTTGCAAATGGAGACATTATCCGAACAGGCGGAAAGCTTGCGAAAGATGTAGCAGGCTATGATTTAACTCGTTTGTATGTAGGTTCCGAGGGAACCTTGGGTGTGATAACAGAGGCGACATTAAAATTAATTCCCATCCCTGAGACGAAAAAAACCATGCTGGCCCTCTATCAAGACCTTGAAGCGGCTGCTAAGACGGTTTCTAAGATTATCGCCAACAAAATTATCCCTTCGACACTTGAATTTCTTGATCAGCCTACCCTGAAAGTGGTCGAGGACTTTGCACAGATTGGACTGCCAACGGATGTCCAAGCCGTTCTTTTAATTGAACAGGATGGTCCAGCTGAAGTCGTAGAAAAAGATATGAAGAAGATGGCGGAGATTTGCCATGCAGAGAAGGCCGTTTCTGTAAAAGTGGCACAAACAGCGGAAGAAGCAGAAGCATTGACAACCGCACGGCGTGCCGCCCTGTCCGCATGTGCACGTTTAAAACCGACGACGATTTTAGAAGATGCCACAGTCCCAAGGTCTGAAATTGCAAAAATGGTGAATGGGATTAACAAAATTGCCGAAAAGTACAAGCTTGATATTTGCACCTTTGGCCATGCGGGCGATGGCAATCTCCACCCTACCTGCCCAACCGATGCACGAAACCATGAAGAAATGGAACGCGTAGAAGAAGCGTTTGCGGAGATTTTTGCGTTGGCGATTGAACTTGGCGGGACGATTACCGGAGAACATGGTGTCGGGGTGATGAAGGCGCCTTATCTTGAATGGAAACTTGGAAAAGAAGGAATTGCTGCCATGCAGGCAATCAAATCTGGTTTAGATCCAAACAATATTATGAATCCTGGGAAGGTTTTTGCTAAGGACAGCAGGAAGAGATTGGTGGTAACGAGATGACAACAGTGAAAGAACAGCAGGTAATACAAGAACAGTTTAAAGAGCGAATGAATCAGGATGAGCTGTTAAATTGTATGCGTTGTGGCTTCTGCTTACCAACCTGTCCGACTTATATCGAATCCGGCTTGAAAGAAGCCCATTCCCCACGCGGCCGCATCGCTTTAATGAAAGCGGTTGTAGATGGAATCATTGAACCAGATGAAGAGGTTGAGCGTTCACTTGAGCTTTGCCTCGGATGTCGTGCATGCGAACCCGTCTGCCCTTCTGGGGTAAAATATGGCCACCTTCTTGAGGAAGCACGCGATATTATTAATCAAAACAAAAAGCATTCATTGCCGGTAAAAATGGTGAGAAATGCCGTTCTTAATGGGCTTTTCCCCCACCAAAATCGCATGCAAATGGTAACGGGGCTTTTAGGTTTTTACCAGCGGTCAGGAATGCAAACATTGACACGGAAAACTGGGATGATGAAGCTTTTCCCTGATCATTTAGCCACGATGGAAAAAGTGCTTCCACAAGTACCAACGATGAAGAAGATGAAAAACCGTCCCGAGTTTCTTGAAGCGCTTGGACCTCAAACGAAGCGAGTCGCATTTTTCAAAGGCTGCTTAATGGATACGATGTTTCTTGAAAGCAATGATGCGACCATGAAATTGCTCCAACTTGCTGGGTGTGAAATCGTGATTCCGCCCGATCAGGCATGTTGTGGGGCCCTTCATGGTCATAGTGGCGAAAAGGATGCAGGCAAGGAACTTGCCAAGCGGAATATTCAAGCATTCGAAGACTTAGAGGTTGATTTTATTATTACAAATGCAGGTGGATGTGGGGCCTTTCTCATTGATTATGATCATCTATTGAAGGATGATCCTGATTGGAAGGAACGAGCGAAAGCCTTTGTCTCTAAGATTAAGGATATATCCGAAATCCTTTATGAACTAGATTTTCATAAAAAGAATCACTTGGAACTTCCCGAACAAGTGATTACTTACCAAGATTCATGCCATCTGCGCAATGTGATGAAAACCGCTTCTGCACCGCGGGCTTTGCTTCAAGCCATTAAAGGAATCGAATACCGAGAAATGAAGGATGCGGACCGTTGCTGTGGGTCGGCTGGGATTTACAATATCGTTGAATCGGAAATGTCGATGCAAATCCTAGATTATAAAATGATCCAGACAAAAGCAACCCTTGCGACTACAGTGGTTACCGCCAACCCGGGTTGTTTATTACAGATGAAACTTGGGATTGAGCGCGAGGGGTTAACAGATAAAATGCGAGGCGTTCATATCGTTGACCTTTTACTTGAGGCTGTTGGACAAGAAAAATAAAGCAGAAAACCGGTCATTTGACCGGTTTTCTTTATTTTACAGATTGTATATTTTCTACTGTGGTTGGTCTTCTATGGAATGAACCGGGCTCTCCAACCTTTCCAAAATCCTTCTCTTTTGATAAAGCATGGTCCCGGTTTCGGCAAGGTCATTGATCATCGAGCGATTGGCAAAAGCACCGAAAAGAATCCCTGCTACAGGAACCATTTGAAGAAGCTTTTTCCAACCGAATTGTTCCGTATAGGTCAAGGACACCTCTCGCCAGCCTTGAAGTTGAGACATGACCTCAGTTGATTCTTGTTTTTTATGATTGAATGATGAGAGCTCATTTAAAATCGCCTGCTTCCCGACAACATCGGCTGAAGAGAATTGTAGACACTTTAAAATAAATACCCTCTCACGCTTGTCTTTTGGGTCGTACCCATGGATAATAGCGATTTCCTGAAGTGTCTTTAATGAGATAGCGAGCACGGCAGGAATGTCAATGGCAAGTGTGAAGATTCCACCCACTCCGGTAGTAGCCCCTTGAACAGTCGCTGCCTTTTTCCGTTTACCTGTTAAATCAGTAGAAGCCTGTTTCATCACTTCTAAGGGTACATCTTTTAACTCTGCTAAGTCGTTGACTTTTTGCCCTGTCTTTTTTTCAATGAATTGAAATACAGCTTTTTCATTTGAAAGATATTGACCGCCCGTTTGAATATAACTACCAAGTTCATCTAATAGACTTCCTATTTTATCCTGAATAAACTTAGGGGTGAATTTGTCTAACAGTTTAAATGGAAGGCGACTGAGTTTCTCCCAGAACCATAAACCTTTCTGGTCTTTTTCCCATTTTTCAATTATTTTTAACTCAGTTAATAAATATTCTTTAGACTCCATCTTTTTCATCCACCCGTCCTTTTTACTAATAGTATTAACGGTTTCAATTGTCTAAAGGTTTCACTCTCGAAAAATATTTTTAGTATCTCTAAAACCAAAAGCCGGATGCTCGTGAACATCCAGCTTTTACATGCGTCTAAATTAGTTAATTACTTCACCTGTCCAACGATCCATTCCACCAGTCAAATTGTAGATATTCTCAAATCCATTTTCCGCAAGAAGTGTGCTCGCCGTCTCTGACGTTTTTCCAGCCTTACAAACAATTAAATACGTTTTCGTTTTGTCCAAAGTAGAGTAACTTGCTTCTAACTCCTTTAAAGGAATACTCTCGGCATTGGGAATATGCCCTTCGGAAAATCCCTCTGGGCTTCGAACATCCAAGATATTTATTTCTGGGTCAGTCAGCATATCTATCGCTTCCTCGGAAGTAACATCCTTAAAGTTTCGTTCTTTATTATCATCGGAAGTTACCGATTTATACTCCGACTTTTCAGAGGTAACCTCTTGAGCTGAACAGCCCCCTATTATGAAAGTAGCCATTAATAAGACCATAAATCTTTTCATCATTCTGCCTCCCTTTTCTCTAAGTTTAGCAGAATCTATTCTTGTTAATTGTAGAGATTCTGTGTCAGCTTTATAAAATAAAAAGAGCCATTTTCCATTTGGGAATTGGCTCTTTGCAAATCATAAAGTTTTACTCGTCATCAATCTCGCCGTCACCAATTTCATCTTCTTCTTCAATTTCCTCGATTTGTTCTCCTTCTTCAGGTGGTGCTTCATTGTTTCCACAACCGCCTAAAGTGAACAAAGCAAATGACATGAATAATAATAGTAAGAGCTTTTTCATTTTAACAACCTCCTTTCCTTTTATGCTTTCCAAAGCTGTAAATATTATGTTTGGACGGGTGTTTACGCAAAAATACCCCATTTTTTTAGAAATGGGGCTTACCTGTCGGGTATTTTTAAATTAACCGAGGTATTTCTTTCGGATTATGTTGATATATTCTGGTTAGAAGCAATATATTCCCTGTGGAAGAATTTATATTCCCTGTGGGAGAAGCTATATTCCCTGTAAGAGAAACTATATTCCTTGTTGGAGAATATATATTCCCGTACAGGGAATAAACACCTATATGGGTATACTACTTTTGAACCGTTTTTTAGTTTAAGTCCTCAAACTCTTTCGCAATTCTTTCAAATGCTTCTTTAATGATTGGTCTAGGCGATGGAATACAGATGCGTTGAAACGGAAGGCCTTCCTGGCCGAACATTTTGCCATCTTCAAGAACCACATTCGCCTTGTTATAGATACGGTCATGCACTTCTTCCGGCGAAATGCCATAGCCACTAAAGTCCATCCACATCACATACGTTCCTTCTGGGATCCTTACTTTTACTTTAGGCATATTTTCCGCTAAAAAGTTTACGACCCATTCCATGGTTCCGTCGATGTATTCTTTCAATTGATCTAGCCATTCTTCTCCCTCATGGTAAGCAGCAATGAGGGCTGATACCATGAATGGCGATGGCAGGTTCATGCCCATGGCCTGACTATACTTTTTCCGTAGCTCAGGGTTAGTAATAATGACATTTGTACAATGAAGACCGGCCACATTAAAGGTTTTATTAATTGCCGTGCAAGTAACGATGTGGTCGGTTGTCCCTGCTACCTTTACAATCGGTGTAAACGTTTGGTCTTGTCTAATCAAATCCCCATGGATCTCATCTGCGACAATTACAACCCCATTGGCTGCACAAATGTCTGATAGTCTCTTAAGCTCATCTTCTTTAAAGATTCGTCCTGTTGGATTATGAGGATTACATAAAATAAACATCGTCGTGGTTTCTTCTTTTGCTTTGGCCTCGAAATCATCAAAGTCGATCGTATAATAACCCTCTTCATCATATTTTAGGGCATTATTCCTTACCACTCGCCCATTCCCTTCTACACCTGAAGTAAATGGTGGGTAAACAGGTCTTTGAATGATAATCCCTTCACCTGGTTTTGTTAATGCCCGAACGGCTACATTCACTGCATGAACCGTACCAGGACTAAAAACAATTTCTTCTTTTTTGATATCCCAGTCATGTCGCTTTTTAAACCAATGTTGAATGGCTTCAAAATACTCATTAGGAAAGATTGAATAGCCAAAGATTCGGTGATCAACGGTTTTATGAAGAGCATCAATCATTGGCTGAGGAACAGGTAAGTCCATATCCGCTGTAAATAATGGGATGGTGTCTTCATCGTATCTTTCCGTCAGACCGAATTCTTTTAAAAACTCTCCCCCGTCCCATTTCATCGAGTACGTATTTCTTCGATTAATGACTTCATCAAAATTATATTTCATCTCTCTCGCTCCTTTTCCATCACACGTTTATGATGAGTTTCAACTAACGATTAGATTCCCTTTTTCTTAAGGCTATTTTCGTATACTTTGTTGTTTTTAACAAAGGTAACTATAAAACTGGTCCGTTCCATTGCGCTCCGGACACTTGCTTTCCGCGGGGAGGAAGCTGAGCCTCCTCGTCGCTTTGCTCCTGCGGGGTCTCAGCCTTTCCTCTATCTCCCGCAGGACTCTGAATGGCTTCTCGAGTTTGCCCACGCACGAGAAAATGTGCAGTTCCATTTTCGAGGAGTCAAGTGTCCTCCGCTCCATTCCACTAATACAATACAATCAGAAAACAGCCTTTCTTAAATATATTTCTATTCTTAGTTTCAAATACAAAGCCATGATTGTCCATTAATGTGCTCGAATTAATAAGGAACTTTTACATACTGCTGATTGGAGCTCCAGGCACGTAGACTCCTCGAAAATGAACTGCACATTTTCTCGTGCGCGGGCCTCTCAAGAAAGCCATTCAGTGTCCTGCGGGAGTGCCAGGCCAAGGAAGACCCCACAGGAGCGCAGCGACGAGGAGGCTCACCTCACGCCCCGCGGAAAGCGAAGTGCCTGGAGCGGAAATCAACAACCCAGTTTTGCAAGCTAAAAATTATTAACAAAAGTCCAACTAAAGCAGGAAAATGAAATATTTTGTAGAATTATTTATATCAATAATTCTTTTATATGTTTTTAATACATATACTGAGAATAAATATAATAAAAGGAGCGTGCAATTATGCAAAAACAAAAGATGCTGATTAATGGCGAGCGATTAAAAGATTCTCTAGAGAAGTTTGCCGACTTTGGACGGACAGCAAATAACGGAGTGACTCGGTTATCCTTATCGGAAGAGGATCGGTTAGCTAGAAATTACTTTCGTTCTTGTTGTGAAGAGTTAGGCCTGGACGTGAAGGTAGATGACATGGGAAACATGTACGCTACACTTGCTGGCACGGAGGATAAGCCACCAATCGTGATTGGCTCTCATCTGGATTCCGTAAAAAAAGGTGGCCGATTCGATGGAGTGTTAGGAGTCCTAGCCGGTCTTGAAGTCGTCCGCACGCTAGTCGATAACAACGTCAAGCCAAAAATCCCTGTCACGATTGCCAATATCACGAATGAAGAAGGCGCACGGTTTGAACCTTCAATGATGGCTTCTGGTGTATTGTCAGGAAAATTTGATAAAGCAAAGATGGTTCAAAGTACGGATGTAGATGGAATCACGTTTGGAGAAGCGTTGAAATCCATTGGTTACGAGGGCGATGAAGCCAACCGTTTAAAAGAGGCGACAGCTTTTATCGAAATCCATATCGAACAAGGTCCAATCCTCGAACACGAGAACCTTACTATTGGGGTTGTTGAGTGCGTGCTTGGCATGTGTTGTTATGAAATTGAAGTAACAGGAGAATCTGACCATGCTGGGACTACGCCAATGGCAATGAGAAAAGACGCCCTGTTTGCAACCAACAACCTTATTACTGAAGCACGTACGAAGTTAAATGCCCTTGATAATGACTTAGTTTATACAATGGGCCGACTGAACGTTCTACCGAATATCCACACGGTCATCCCTAATAAAGTCATCTTTACACTAGAAGCCCGTCACCAAAACCCAGCAACGATTCAAAAGGTAGAAGAAATTATCTTAGGTTTAACTCAATCTTCTGCTAATGAAGGCTGTGAAGTAAAGGCAACGAAGCTTTGGGGACGTGATACGGTTTGGTTTGATCAAGAAATTGTGGACTCCGTCGAACAAGCCACTCAAACTTTAGGCTATTCATACAAGAGAATGGTCAGCGGCGCAGGACATGATGCTCAGTTCCTTGCAAGCTATATACCATCCGCAATGATTTTCGCTCCAAGCATTAATGGAAAGAGCCATAGTGAAGAAGAGTTGACCACTTACGAAGATTGCGAAAAAGGCGTGAATGTCGTTCTTGAAACCGTTCTTTCCTTGCAATCCAAATAAAACCTTCCTACATGATGTTCATTATCATCTCTCCACCTCCGGATTTCCTCCCAACGGATATCCGGTTTTTTTTATTCTTCAACGTAAAATATCCTCATGATTTCAGCAAATTTAATTATACATTAACTTTACTTGCTTTATTGAATATTAAATAATGTTATCAATATACATTTACACCAATTATAATTGCCTAAATATTTAAAATATTATATAATTAAATAGATATAATTACTTATTCCTGTTTGTTTGGTCAGATCGTTTATGTTGTTAAAGCGTTTGGTCTAGAAGTCTTTGAACCTCTAAATCTGTTATTTAATAAGGAGGAAATGAATATGTTAATCGGAGTACCTAAGGAAATTAAAAACAATGAAAATCGTGTTGCCCTCACCCCTGCTGGAGTAGCCACCTTCCTACAAGCAGGTCACAAAGTACTAATCGAAGCAAGCGCAGGTCTAGGCAGTGGCTTCACGAATGAAGATTATTTAGAAGCAGGCGCCAAGATCGTTCAATCACCTAAAGAGATATGGGCCCAGGCTGACATGATTATGAAAGTAAAAGAACCGATCCAATCTGAGTACCAATATTTCCGTGAAGATGCGATTCTATTTACGTACCTCCATTTAGCGGCTGAAGCTGAACTCGCCAAAGCGCTAATCGACAGCCGCATGACGGCGATTGCTTATGAAACGGTTGAAGAAAATCGTACCTTACCTCTCTTGACACCAATGAGCGAAGTCGCAGGGCGGATGGCGTCCCAAATTGGTGCTCAATTCCTTGAGAAACCTAAGGGTGGAAAAGGTGTCCTACTAGGCGGTGTGCCAGGAGTTTCAAGGTCAAAAGTGACCATCATCGGTGGTGGGGTCGTTGGAACGAATGCAGCCAAAATAGCGATTGGGCTTGGAGCGGATGTGACGATTGTTGATTTAAATCCTGATCGTCTACGTCAACTCGATGATATTTTCGGCGCAAGCATTCAAACCTTGATGTCAAACCCATTAAATATCGCTGAGGCTGTTAAAAATTCCGATTTGGTGATCGGCGCCGTCCTGATTCCTGGATCAAAAGCACCGAAATTAGTCACAGCAGACATGGTAAGCTCGATGTCACCGGGATCAGTGATTGTCGATGTAGCCGTCGACCAGGGAGGAATTTTCGAGACGGTGGACAAAATCACGACTCATGATGCACCTACCTACGAAAAATATGGTGTCGTCCACTACGCTGTTGCGAATATGCCTGGCGCTGTCCCACGAACATCGACACTCGCGTTAACAAATGTAACGGTCCCATATGCACTGCAAATTGCCAACAAAGGGGTTAAACAGGCCATCACGGATAACAAGGCCCTGGCGCTTGGTGTGAACACAGTTGGTGGTGCGATTACCTATAAAGCCGTGGCCCAAGACCTTGGCTATGAATACGTCTCTCTAGACAAAGCATTAGAAACCGTTCCATCTTAATCAGTGCAGAAGTTAAATAGAAATGATTCCACTTCCCTCTCAATGAGTTCCTGAGGGAAGTTTTTTTGAGTAAATTATCCTATTTTTCTAAAAAATACTAGGAATTCTGAATTTTTAGTATAATATAGAGGTATACCCTTTTTTCCTTTTAATAAAAACACTGTCAGAATATCTAACAAACCAATAGTTAAGCGGAATACTGATTGATATGATTAAACACACAGAAGGTTCTTAAAGATCTATTTTAGATACATACGATGAGTATACAACCCTACCTATGATGATTCTCTAATAAAACAATCTACTTCTTTTGAAGGTTATTCATTTTGTATACGCTTTCATTTTAAATAGTCTGTGTTAAAAGGTCGATGTAGATTTTAAGTCAAGTTGATTAAAGAGCAAATCAGCATACGAGCCTTTTAATATAAAATATATAACCTGATCTCTTTTAGAAGGAATCGCAACAGACTGATATGTATTAACCCGTAAATTTCTAAACATGCTGTAAGGGGGAATTTGTTACCAATGAAAAGAACAGCCTACCGGGGAGTTAGCTTTAATGAAGCGCAAGCAGTTGTTCAAAACCAATGGTATGAACGTACAGAATCCAGAGACTTTCTTAATGGAGTTGCGGCTAGATCTTCATTCGGACAAGGGCTTTATCTAGTCAATGATCAAGTGCTCGCTGCTCGATATGCCTTCTGCCATGCGGAAGTAGAAAAAGATGAACAGGCCGTCATTTTGAAGCAGAAAATCCATTTGAATAACCCATTTATCTTGAACTATAAATATAGTGAAACCCGTTTAAGGAAGGATGCTCTGAATTGGAAGTTTGATCAAATTGCTTTTCCGTATAGTGAAGAAGATGAAACCACGGAAAATTCACTAGAAATCTCGCGAAAAATCGGTGAAGTCATCATGGAATACCTTCTCCATCATTCATATGATGGAATTATTTATCACATCAATGATGAAATTATTTATTATGTCCTGTATGATCAAGCCCATCAAGTTGAAAAGATTGAAGTAGAACTTGTTTTTAATATCCATGAACTCAATCAGCAGCCTTCTTAATTTAGAAAGGATACCTCATAGACTCCACTCAAAAATACACCACTTGTTTCTACCAAACGATATTCATGTATAAAAAAACAGAAAAAGAACAGGCATGCGACCTGTTCTTTTTCTGCTTCTTACTATTAAACGGTTTGAGATTCACATTCCTCAATAACTGTCTTGACTGTATCAACAAGGAAACGTAAATCCTCATCTGTTGATGACAATGGTGGTGCAAGAATGAGGACGTTTTGATAACCAGGAATCGTGTCGCCATTTCGGCCAATGATGAGTCCCTTTTCTTTACATTTTGCAATGACTTTCCCTGAGAACTCCTCGGCGGCAGGGGCTTTCGTTTGCTTATCTGCAACCAGCTCGATTCCGAATAAGAAACCTACACCACGTACCTCTCCTACACAATCAAGAGTTTCCAAGTCTTGTAACTCATTTAATACACTTCTACCAAGCTGAGAAACTCGCTCAACGATTCCTTCGTTTTCAATGATTTCAATATTTTTAAGGGCAACTGCGCATGCCGCTGGATGTCCACCAAAAGTAGATACATGACGGAAATGCTGTTTGTCGCCCTCTCCTTTGAATTTCTCATAAATATAGGATTGAACGGCTGTTGCTCCCAGTGGCATATAGCCACTTGTAAGCCCTTTAGCCATCGTCACGATATCTGGCTGCACACCTGCCGAATGCATAAACCCGAACATCTCACCTGTCCGTCCAAAGCCCGATACCACTTCATCGACAATTAACAGGACATCATTTTCTTTACAAATCTCAGCAACCCTTGTTAGATATTCCTTTGAAGGGATGAGAACACCACCGCCAGAGATAAATGGTTCTAAAATAATCCCTGCAACGGTATCAGCGCCTTCCCATGTAATCACTTCCTTGATATATTCCGCAGCTGCTAGATCGCTTTCAAAGGTACTACGATAGCTATATGGCGGCGGAACATGCAGGAAGCCGGAAGCGCTCGGACCATACTTCCCCTTGCGGTTCGCTTGGGCAGTTGCACTTAGTGCTCCTATCGTTGATCCATGATAGGCACGGTATCTCGAAATAAATTTATATTTACCAGGGTTCCCGTTTTGGGCATGATATTGCCTAGCAATCTTAAAAGCTACTTCGTTTGCCTCTGAACCACTATTTGAAAAATAAGTCGTATAAGAACCTTTCAACAAACTGCTAAGCTTTGCCGATAGTTCAATCGCTGGTACATGGCTTTGCGTAAGCGGGAAATAAGAGACATTCACCATTTGGTCATAAGCGGCTTGAGCGATTTCTTTTCGACCGTGCCCTAGGTTTAAACACCACAAGCCAGAAACGCCGTCCAAATATTTATTGCCTTCCATATCTGTAAACCAAGAACCTTCACCCTTTGTAGCAATCGTCGGGTTTGCGTTTGCGTTAAACCGGCTCATTGAATGCCATAAATGTTCTTTATCCTTTTGAACTAACGTTTTGTTTTCTGTTTGAACTTCTTGCATGATTTTCCCTCCATTCATCGTTCGTGGCTTAGTGTGTAAAAAAACTTTTTTATAAAAAACTAGAAAATTAGACTGGTAGTTTCCCTTTCTCCACATCTGATTCCTTCGCTGCTCCGCTCGCAAGCGCTGCCTTTGATACCGCGTACGCTACACGAGTGACGACCCGCTCATCAAATGGAGACGGAATCACATAGTCCTCGTGAAGGTCATGGGTTCCGACGATTTCCGCAATCGCATAAACAGCTGCGATCTTCATTTCTTCGTTTATTTCAGTTGCTCTCACATCAAGGGCACCTCGGAAAATCCCTGGGAAAGCTAGGACATTATTCACCTGATTGGGAAAATCAGAACGACCGGTGCCAACAACCCTAGCACCCGCTGCCTTTGCCTCAACAGGCATGATTTCTGGGTCTGGATTCGCCATCGCAAAAATGATCGCGTCATTAGCCATAGTTTCAACCATCTCAGCCGTTAAAGCCCCGGCGGCGGAGACACCAATAAATACATCCGCATCCTTTATCACCGTGCCTAACGAGCCTTCAATTCTTTTTCCATTCGTTTGCTTGGCAAGCTCTTCCTTCAGCGGGTTCATTCGGAACGGGCGACCTTCGTAAATCGCACCTTGTGAATCACATAGAACAATATCTTTTGCTCCCATGGATAAAAGGAGTTTCACGATGGCCACTCCTGCCGCCCCGGCTCCATTTACAACGATTTTTACTTCATTCAGTCGCTTTTTTACCAATGAAAGGGCATTGATCAATCCAGCGGCTGTAACAATGGCTGTTCCATGCTGATCGTCATGGAAAACGGGGATATTCATCTCTTTTTTTAGACGCTCCTCAATCACAAAGCAGTTCGGAGCAGAGATATCCTCGAGATTGATCGCACCGAAAGTCGGTTCAAGACGTTTTACCGTCTCTACTACTTCATCAACGTCTTGAGTGTTCAAACACAAAGGGATGGCATCAATATCCGCAAACAGTTTAAATAAAGCCGCTTTCCCTTCCATAACAGGCATCGCCGCACTTGGGCCGATATTTCCAAGCCCTAACACGGACGACCCTTCTGTGACAACAGCAACAAAATTGCCTTTTATCGTATATTCATAGATTTTTTCCTCGTTGACAGCAATCTCCTTACAAGGTTCAGCAACACCAGGTGAATAAACTAAACTTAAATCCTCTGGACCTTTCACTGGAGTCTTAACTCCAACATTCAGTTTCCCTGAATGCTTTCTGTGAAGCTCCAAGGCTCTTTCTTTCATATTCAATCCGTGTCACTCCCCTCTTCTTTTTAATTATGCCGATACCGAATTTGTTTTTTTATGATTAGCAATGATGATATTTGAGAAATGTTTTCGAGCATCTGCTGTTAAAATATGAAGGGTGATGTTTTCCTCTTTTTGATCTGCAGGCGCAAATTCAACGAATGCACCGCTTAAGTTTTCACGTACACTGGCGATTTGATAGCCTTGTTCGATGAGTGAATCGATTTTCGTTTTTTCTTCTAGGAATTCGTTATAAGATGACATTTTTTCATCCTCCTTTAAATTAAGGGGTTTATTTTTAATACTAAAGCTGTGGTAAAGAGGAGTTGATTTCCGCAACGGTAATAGCTATCCACGGGGTCGAATGCCTTCCGCTACATTCAATATGTAGCCAAATCAACAACGCCCTTTAATAGACCCAAAATATCTGTCTATCTTACCGACCGAGCGAATTTCCGCTCACCTCGGGACCATAGAACCACTCTATCTTACCGTCCGAGCGATTTTTCACTCTCCTCGGGCACATAGAGCCTCTCTATCTTACCGACCAGGCGAATTTTCACGCCCCACGGGCACTAAAGGCCCCTACCTTATTGCCAAGTGAATTTTTATTCAATTTTAAAAACTTAAACCCCTACGGTTCCTGTTTCTGCTGGGCTATCAACTGTTTCGGTGGCGTCTGATGTATCGATGATCCAGTCACGACCTACTGTGATACCCAGATATTTTTCATCACTTGGATTGATGAGTTCGGCTTGCTGATACTTTTTAAACCACCAGTATTTTGTTAAGACATAATAGAGGACTGCACCAACGATAAATCCGGCAAAGAAAGAGTAGGTCGGTAACGCAAGTGCTATAACACCGCTGATTCCCCAGGAAATCATACCCGCCCAGTTAATGCCCATATGGTATTTATATTGGCCATCCATTTCATACAAATCTGGCACGTTAACTCTTCGCTTGCGCACGATATAGTAGTCAGCAAAGATAATCCCAACAATCCCTGCTAACAAACCTCCGATGATTGAAAGAAACGGTAGTAAAGCATCAAACAGCTGCCAAGGTTGAGTGACAATTCCGATGACACCAGCTAAACTTACCCCAACATAAAACGAGACTTTCGGACCGCCGATGTTTGAGAAAATTGTTCCGGCTGGGACTAGGTTGGCTGTTGTATTGGTCGACCACTGAGCAAAGACAATCATTAGTAGCAAAATCGCTAACACGAAGCCGCTTGCTGTGGATTGCATCGCTGCGATTGGATCATAGTTTCCAAGGGCAATATACCCTAAGCCACCAATTAGAACCATTGAAGTTTGAGTTAAAGGCAAGGCAATTAGTGTTGGAACTAATGTACTTTTGTTTCGTTTGAACCAGCTTCTTTCAAATTTTGGTGCTTTTACAAAGCGAGAAAGCGTAGAGAAGTCAGCAGCCAATGTTGACCAATAGCCCATATTTCCAATCATAACCGTCATAAAGGCTGTAAACAGCGCTGCACCTGTGACTGGGCTTTCCACCCAACTCCAGACATTCCTTCCCGTCTCCCCTGCTTGATCAACGAGTGTTACGTACATCCAAATCGAGATGAGAATAAGAACGGGCGCCGCCAAATCAGCGAATTTCTCAAGCGCTTTAATCCCAATCGAAGTGTTAATCACCTGGATGACAACAAACACTAAAAAGCAGACAAACCAGTTATCATATCCTGTTAAAACATTTAAAATCCCATTGATTGCTGCTGCACCAAAGTAGGAGTTGATCCCGAACCAGATCGAAGCGGCTAGCCCCCGTAGTAAAGAAGGGATATGTGTACCGACAATTCCGAACGGAGCCCTAAGGTAGATGGGAAAAGAAATTCCATGCTCGATGCCGATGTCACCGATTAAGACCATAAACACACCAATGATTAAACAACCAATAAATGAAGCCAGAAGCACCCATACCAAAGGAATGGATTGAACTCCCGTGCCGCCAAGAGCAAAAGCAGCCAGGACAACCGCCATCCCAATCCACATCATCGAAAAGCCAAAGGTACCTAGACTCCTCTCACTATGTGCAATTGGTAATAAATCAGGCGATTTTAGATAACTGTTATTTTTCTTCATCACATTTCTCCTTTTATAAAGACTTTGTTTCGGAATAGGCTTTGATGTTGAATAAAAGGAAGGAGAAATCCTTCCTTTCATCGTTAGTCAGTATTCACTCACAAGCCAGGAGCCTTGTTATGGTTTTGTTCTGTTCTATTGCAATACTTTTTCAGCTGAGCTGTCAGGAGACGCTTCAAAGCGTTTGCGCTTTAAGTACTGGCCGTTACCTGGTTTACCAACAAATGCTTTATCTCTAATGACATACTCGCCACGTGATAGAACGGAAATCGGTTCCCCAGTTACTTTCATTCCTTCGAACGCGTTATAATCGACATTCATATGATGAGTTTCAGCTGAAATCGTTCTTTCGGCATTTGGATCAAAGATAACAATGTCCGCATCACTACCAACTGCAATCGTTCCTTTTTGTGGGAATAGCCCAAACAGCTTGGCAATGCGTGTGGAAACAATATCAACAAATTGATTAATCGAGATGCGGCCTTTTTTCACGCCTTCTGAGAAGAACAGGCTGAAGCGGTCTTCGATAATTGGACCACCATTTGGAATCTTTGAGAAATCCCCTAAGCCCAAATCTTTTTGTCCTTTAAAATTAAACGAACATTGGTCAGAACCTAATGTCTGTAATTGACCACTTTTCAGCGCATTCCATAAAACTTCTTGGTTCCACTTTTCACGAAGTGGTGGTGACCATACATACTTGGCACCTTCGAAGTTTGGTTTTTCTAAGTAAGACTGATCAAGTACTAAGTACTGAGGGCAAGTTTCCCCGTAGACACGCAAACCTTTTTTACGTGCGGCTTCAATCTTTTCAACTGCCTCCGCACAAGAGACATGGACGACATACAGTTGAGAATCAGCAAGTCCTGTTAATGCCGCAGCCCTTCCAGTTGCTTCCCCTTCTGCTTCCGGTGGTCTCGTTAACGCATGATAAATCGGATCGGTATTTCCTTCTTCTAGCGCTTTGTTGACAAGGAAGTCAACAACATCCCCATTCTCAGCGTGAACCATCACAAGGGCGCCATGTTCTTTAGCAGTTAATAGGGTACGGAATAAAGTTTCGTCATCGGCCTGGAAAACATTTTTATAGGCCATAAATACTTTAAAGGAAGTAATTCCTTCTTCTTCAATGATTTTCGGAAGTTCATTTAAGACACGTTCATTAACCTCACCCACCATCAGATGGAAACCATAGTCAATAACGGCTTTGTCTTGTGATTTATCATGCCATTTTTGAATCGAGTTTTTTAATGGTTGCCCCTTATCTGTTAAGCAAAAGTCAATAACCGTTGTCGTTCCCCCGAAAGCAGCGGCAATCGTACCTGTTTCAAAATCATCCGCTGTAACCGTTCCTCCAAAAGGCATCTCCAAATGAGTATGAGGGTCAATTCCACCAGGGAACAAATACGAACCCTTGGCATCAATGATTTCATCGACGTTTTCACTTAAATTTTTACCGATTGCGGCGATTTTTCCGTCCTCAATCAGGACATCGGCTTCATATTGGTCGGCTGCTGTGACGATTGTTCCATTTTTGATTAGTTTTTTCATATAAAGTTTCCTCCTTTATTTCAACAAGCGTTTAACTGAAAAGAGTGATATCCTTTTAGAAAATTAGACTGTTAGCTTAATAGCATTTTGGCGCTCATTCCACGTCATTGGTTCTCCGTTTGGAATTTCGACCATATCAATCGCTCCGTCAACTGGGCAGACGATGGAACAAAGGTTACAACCAACGCAATCTTCTTCACGAACTCGAAGTTCTGGCTTTCCGTCTGCTGACGTCAGCATGTCGATACATTGGTGTGAAGTATCTTCACAGGCAATATGACACTTGTTACAGTTAATACAGGTATCATTATTGATCCGTGCCACTACTTTATAATTCAAATCAAGATTGCCCCAGTCAGAATATTTCGGGACGGATTTCCCGATTAGTCCATCTAGGTTTGCGATGCCTTTATCATCAAGATAGTTATTTAACCCATCAATCATGTCCTCGACAATGCTGAACCCATGATGCATAGCGGCTGTACAGACTTGGACGCTACCTGCACCCATCAACATAAACTCAACGGCATCTTTCCAGTCCGAGACACCGCCCATTCCTGAAATTGGGATATGATTCAGTTCAGGATGGCGAGCACATTCAGCAACCATGTTTAAAGCAATCGGTTTAACAGCCGGACCACAGTACCCTCCATGAGCACCTTTCCCAGCCACATTTGGAATCGTATTCCAAGAATCTAAATCGACTCCTGCTAAACTATTAATCGTATTGATCATACTGATGGCATCTGCCCCACCCTGGACGGCTGCATAAGCGGTCGCAGTAATATCTGTAATATTTGGTGTAAGCTTAACGATTACTGGTACTTCAGCCACTTCCTTGGCCCAATACGTTTGCTTCTCAACTAGTTCAGGTACCTGACCAGAAGCTGCTCCCATCCCCCGCTCAGCCATTCCGTGTGGACAGCCAAAGTTTAATTCGAATCCATCAACACCGACATCTTGGACCCGTTTAACAATTTCATGCCAAGCTTCTTGGTTCGGCTCAACCATTAAAGAAGCGATGACCGCATGATTCGGAAATCTCTTTTTCGTCTCATAAATTTCTTTTAAATTGACCTCAAGTGGACGATCGGTGATTAGCTCAATATTATTGAAACCGGCCACACGCTGTCCTCCGAAATGGGTCCCTGCAAAACGCGAGGAGACATTTAAAATCGGATCCCCTAATGTCTTCCATACAGCTCCACCCCAGCCTGCTTCAAAGGCTCTTTGAACTTGATAACCTGAGTTCGTTGGTGGAGCAGAAGCCAACCAAAAAGGATTTGGCGCCTTTATTCCGGCAAAGTTTACCCGTAAATCTGCCATTTGAATTCCTCCTGCCTATAGTAAAATTTCCTTATACATTTTCGACTGCTACTGTGTCGACCATTAAGGTTTTATGAATTGCGTGGGCGGTTAGCTTGCCTTGTTGCGCGGCCGTTACCACCATGGCATCTCCCTGTCCATCTCCAAAGATTACGTCGCCTGCGGCATATACTTTTGGATTGGAGGTTTGATGCGTTTCGGTGTTGATTTTTACGATGCCACGGTTATGGTCTAATCCAAACTCTTCAATCAGAGAAACATAACGCGTTTGGCCAATCGCTTTGATGACTGCATCTACTTCGATACTAAACTCAGAACCTTGTACCGGCACCGGACGACGTCGGCCTGAATCATCTGGCTCTCCAAGCTCCATGCGAACGCATTCCAACGCTTTTACTTTGCCGCTCTCATCTTTAACAATCTTTGTTGGTTGCGTTAACCAGCGGAACTCGACGCCATCTTGTTTCGCGAATTCATATTCAAACTCGTAAGCGGTCATTTCGGCTTCGGTTCTGCGGTAGACCATCTTAACATCCCCTGCGCCAAGACGAACCGAACAAGTCGCTGCATCAATCGCGGTATTTCCTGCACCAATAATGACAATTTTCTTGCCGATATATTGTGGATCAAGTGGTGGCGTTTTCGTGGTTTCCACAAAGTCGATTGCATCGAGGACGCCTTCCGCATCTTCTCCTTCAATTCCGAGCATTGGCACTTTCGACATCCCTACCGCTAAAATCACGGCATCATAGTTATCGATAATTTCCTCTGCCTGGATATCTCTTCCGACTTTCGTGTTGGTCAGGATTTTCACGCCAAGCTTTTCAATTTGTTCGACTTCCCATAGGGAGACTTCCTGTGGTAAGCGGAACGAAACGATGCCATAAGTATCCAACCCACCTGCTTTTTCTTTTGCTTCAAAAATCGTAACTTCGTAGCCAAGACGGGCCAATTCACGAGCAGCTGAAAGTCCTGCTGGACCGCCACCAATGATCGCTACCGTTTTCCCGACCGCTTCACCTGCTTTAAACAGTTGCTGATTGTTATGAATTGCCCAGTTTGTTGCATGGCGTTGGAGGTTTCCAATCATGATTGGCAGAGAGGCATCATTTAGAACACAGGCGCCTTCACATAATTCTTCTGTCGGACAAACACGCGCACAGCTGGCCCCAACCGGGTTCGCTTCCATAATCACTTTTGCGGAACCTTTTAAGTTTCCAGAAGCAATCTTCTTTATGAAAGACGGGATGTTGATATCTGTCGGACAAGCTTTAATACAGGGAGCGTCGTAACAGTAAAGACAGCGATTGGCTTCATCCATGGCTTCCTTTTGTGTTAAAGCTGGTTCAATTTCAATAAAATTAGCTCGTAAATCATCTAATGAAATTTTCTTATTTTTCACCCGGTTTAAATGCATTCGTTAGTCCCTCCTCACTTTTTTCCGTGCGGCTTGATATACACCGTTTTATACTCGGTATAAAAATCAATTGCCGTACTGCCTACTTCTCTAAATCCGCCAATTCCTGTACCCTTGATTCCGCCAAACGGAAATTGTGGCTCACTATAGGTAGAAGGCATATTGACATGGGTAAATCCTGCTTCAATTTCGTTGACAAACCTCATTGATTTTTCAAGATCATTGGTGAAAATCGTTGAAGATAAACCATATTCAACGTTGTTCGCCCATTCCATCGCCTGATCAAAATCTTCTGCTTCCATGACACTAATCACAGGTCCAAAGATTTCTTCTTGGGCAATCGTCATATCTGGCGTCATTTTTCTAAAAACAGTCGGGGCAACGAAATAGCCATGAGCACAATCTCCGTCTGTTAACCGTTCTCCCCCAGTTACTAACACACCGTTTTCTTTTTTAGCTATCTCGATATAATTTAAAACACTTTCCATCGAACCTTGATCAATCACTGGTCCCATCTGAGTTCCTTCCTGAATCGGATTCCCAACGTTCAGATTCTCGACCTTCTTTTTAATGAGGGCAATAAATTCTTCCGCAATTGACTTTAGGACAATAATCCTGCTGGTTGCCGTACAACGCTGGCCACTCTCACCGAACCCACCAGCAATCGCATGGTCCGTTGCAAGTTCCAAATCGGCATCTTCTAGCACGACAAATGGGTTTTTCCCTCCCATTTCAGCTTGGAAGCGTGCACCGCGCTTAGCAACGAGTTGATTAATTCCTAAGCCTACCCCGTTTGAACCCGTAAACGAGATCGCTTTTATATCAGGATGGTTGGCAATCGCATTTCCGACAGCTGATCCAGGTCCAGTCACAAAGTTGACGACACCTGCAGGCAATCCAACTGCCCGGTATGCTTCCACTAACCATAGACTGACGATTGGTGTTTGGCTGGAAGGCTTAAAGACGACCGTACAACCGCAGGAAAGAGCGGTAGCAATTTTCCAAGCGGCAATCGCAAGTGGCACATTCCAAGGAGTAATAATTCCAACTACCCCTATTGCCTCACGCTTCGTATAACCAATTACTTCTTTATCCCAAGAGGGAATCGTTTCACCAGTTAAACGTTCCGCTTCCCCAGCAAGATACCTCATGGCTCGAATGGTTCGAACCACTTCTGCTTTGGCATCGGCATATGATTTACCAACTTCTAAGATTAGTTGTTTAATAAACTCTTCTGAGCGTTCTTCAATATATCCGGCGGCTCGTAAAATATATTGGCCGCGTTCAGGAGCAGCTTCGGTGCGCCATGTTTTCAATGCTTTCTTTGCTGCTTCAACAGCCTCTATCACATCTTGCTCACCGGATTGTTGGCAGATGCCTAGTTCCATTCTTGTATCTGCGGGATTCGTTACGACAAACGTCTTGCCAGTTGAAGCTTCTGTCCAGTTTTCACCAATAAGATTTTTAGAAATTTTTGTTTTTTCTGAAACTTCCATGCGTGAGTCCCCTCCAATGCTTACTGTTTCTTCAGTGATGACCAATTCTGCGCCTGGTCATTTGTCTAAATATTCTTAAATTAATAGTATGATATCAAAAACTCAATGTCAATACTATTGATTGCATTTTATTATATCTTTAATTAAACCAAAATATTATTAGTAATAAATGATATCTAGTAAAAGTTAAGATATCCCACTTTTTTTTCATCTTTTTCATAGTTTTTTGGCCGATTCATTGTTCTTCAATTTATTTTTTGTGAAAATTTTTGTAAAATAAAGATAGATCTAATTCCGTATTTAAATATCAGAGAGAAGTGACATAGATTGAAAAGGAATGAATTAGAAGCCAACATTAAATCAATAGAAGAAAAAGTGGCGGACTACCAGCAAGAGCTAATAAAATTGCGTGAGCAACTTCATGCACTAGATGAGCAGGAAATAGAGCGAGAGAAGTTCGTTTCCTCAAAGGAAATCGTGGATTTAATAGATAAGAAGGTCGGTAAAAAAGTAAATATGTCCACGATCAAAAGATGGGCGGATGAAGGCTATTTAGGAGAAGTGATCGATGAGAAAGAACGCTTTTGGGCGTTGCATTCGAAACAAGGAAAGAAAAGATTCTTGTATCCCAAAGTTCAGGCCCTCTCTTTTTTATATGAAAAGGGACTTTTGCTTCCAGAATTTGAAACACTTGATCGTGTCCAGATGATTGATGGTGATTCCTCTACCGTGATTGGAATCGTCATTACCTGTGATTTAAAAGATGGAGAGTTTCTCTATAACATCCAAGTCGAGGGAACGTTTGACATCATCCAAGCGGTAAAAGAAAGCAGGTTAACACTAGTAAGCGGGGAGCTGAAAGAATCGTGAAGGCAAAAATCAGGCTTGAAAATACCGTAGCCAACCAGGAATTGGCTCGTAAAATTAGAGAGGCCAACCGATTGGCCGAAAATACGATTGATATCTCTTTTAAGGACGACCTTTCCGAAATCTTTTTCGAAGGCGAACGGATTGTAATACCAGAAAAATCCTGGTTCGAGGAGAGTATGCTGGTTAAAGGTCAAGCAAAAGAAAAAGACAAGGGCATCGAGATTTTCCCGCAAGATAAAGGCAAAACAGTCAATCTTCACTTAGATGCCGAATTAGTCTCGGAATTAAACGAAATCAAAAATCATACGATGAGCAAAACCCAACATGATCTCATCCTTGAGCTGTTTAAGAAAGGGTTGGATCAGTATAATAAGGAGAAAAAATAATAATAGCTGATGGGATCGTTGAATATTAGATTTATGATCGTCCTTCACTGCGTTAGTGAAGGACATTTTTAATTTTACACATGGATTAGCTCCCGGTAATGAGCGGACAGTCTGGGTCACTTGCCCATTCATTCATCGATCCATCATAAACAGCAACATTCTTTTGTCCCAGTTTATTTAAGATCAGTGCATTCCAAGTGGCAGCGATTCCACCCCCACAGTAGGTAATGACTTTTTTATTTGGATCGAGCGCTCCCACTTTTTCAAATGATTCTCTTAGCCTTGAATCATCAAATACTTCCCTTGTTTTTTCATCTGCATGGTTTCCAAAAAATACATTAACACTGTTCGGAATATGGCCTTTACGTGGGTATGTATTCGTTTCTCCCTTAAAATCGGCTGGCGACAAACTGTTTATCAGTACAACATTTTCGTCATTCATCGCTTTTTTTACATCTTCTTTCGTTGCCAATAAATTGGGTCGGCGTTCACCGGTAAAATGTGCACGTGGATAATGACCAGCTTCCGTTGAAACCGACCTTCCTTCGTCCTTCCATTTTTGAAAGCCGCCTTCAAGCACAGAAATATCATCAAAACCTTCATATCTAAGTTGCCATGCTAGGCGCGATGCCCACTGAGCAGCTACTACAGGACTGCCTACCATTGCACCTTGATCGTAAATAACCACATATGTCCCTTCTCCAACCCCTAGTTCTTCCATTACTCTTACAAACTGTTCACGAGGCGGAACTGTAAAAGGAAGCTTGCCATTAGGGTCTGATAAATCTTTCAATAAATCAGCAAATACGGCACCAGGAATATGGCCTTCATTATACGCATCTCTCCCAGACCAAACACCTACATCCCCTTCCTTATCAGGTATTTTCAGAAAGGTCGTTGCATCTAATAGTCTTAACTTAGGATCATCCAATCTTTCGGACAACCAATTGGTATCAACAATGTACGGATTATTGCTCACTATTTTCACTCCTTGTTTTGATCAGAATAAAAACTTTCCTATATTAACCATACCCTAAAGATTCTAATCCATATACATATTAGATATCTATCCAATGAAAGCTGAGATGCAGCATTTGGCAGCAAACGGAGCACTTAGCGAGTAAACCTCGATTGGAATGGGACAGGATGAATAGCCTAAAAAAAGCAGGCAACCATATTGGATTTTGCCCTGTTTTTTTGTAATACCTACTGCCTTCTTTAACACTTAACAATAGACGGAAAAGTTCCGCTTACTTAGTAATCTGCTTTAAAATTAGCTTAAATAAGCGGAGAAATTCCGGCTATCAACTCGAAAAACCTGAAAATAAGGGATTTTCATTGTCATAGTCGGAAAACCTCCCCTTATTTCGCCTAATACGAGCCCCATTATGCATTTAACCGGAAAATCTCCGGTTATTTTATTTTCGCTAGTTACTATATTTTATATCAATGGCGCGCAACCTTATCCCTACAACTCTTCCTAATAATAAAATTTAGCTTTCCTTGTTAACGGAACAGAGCTCTGGAAGTTATGCATTGATTTTGGAAGGTTATTGATTGATTCACAGAAAATATGCATTGATTATTCGTAGTTATGGATTGATTATTTGAAGTTATTGAAAAAATCGCGTCTAAATTGTGACACTAGGAGATATTGGTCACACTAAAACTCTTCTACTTGAATGGGAACAGAATAAATAACAAGTAAAAAGGATGAAACCGCAATGGCTTCATCCTCTTTCCGTTTCACACATTTAATGACCTTAGTTATTGCCGTTCCCATTCCCTTTATTCTCGTGATTTTTTTTATTTTCTGCATTGTTATTTTTGCCATTTTGTTTTTGTTCGTTCGCTTGTTGTTTTCGTTCTTCTTTTTTCACTTGAGCTTCTTGCTTTTTCGCTTCAGCTTGGGCACGTTTTTCTTCGACTTTTTGTTTGTTTTCAGCAGCTGGAGTTGCGATTACTGGTTGTGCTTCTTCAGTAGTTTCTTCTTCAACAGTATCAGCAACGACTGGTTCTGTTTCCTCAATTATTTGTTCAACAACCGTTTCTTCTACTGGCTCTTCTACTTCCTCTTCACTTTCATCCGTCGCTACTTTAGCAGCTTTCTTCTCAAGCTTTGAGAGCTTTTTATCTAATTTAGCAAAAGACTTTTCAATATTCTTCCTAAGAGCTTGTTGAGCTCTCGGATTCTTCACATGAGCTAATGCTGCAGATAATGCGTCAATGTTATTCGCGAGCTTCACTTCGACAACATCTTCCTCCGTATCTTCAGCTACGATACCTTCTTCATCTTCTACAACTACCCCTTCTACTTCTGCAACTTCTGATTCCGGCTCTCCAGAAACAGCTAGGTTTTCAGCCGCTTCTTCTTGGGTAGCAATAGCTTCTCTTAATAATTCCTCTGCTTCCTCTGTTTGGCCGTTAGCAAATAATACATTCGCTTCAGCAATTCGTTCTGCTGCGAAATTTGCTAATAGACGAGCTTCTTTATAGTCATCAAACGAGACAGCAAGCCTTACTTTCTCCATCATGATCTTTACAAAATAGAAGAAATCGCCTGGAACTAAAGCTGGCTCCTCTTCCTGAACATCTTCTTCCGTTGAAGCATCTTCAGTTGTAGTCGTTTCTTCTACTTCTTCATCGGTAGGCAGATTTTCTTCCACTTCAGTCGCAGGAATTGTCTCTTCATCTAGAACTGGTGCCTGCTCCAAAGTTGTTACGGTTTCTTCTGCTACAGTTGTTTCCGCTTGTTCAACTACATCCTCATTTGCAAAAACAGCTGGTGTTGCTAATGAAAGAATAAGTGCAGATGCGACTGTGCCGCTAATAATAGATTTCTTCAACTTCATGTTTTAGTTCCCCCTAAATTGATATCCTCTAAAACATTCGAAGGAGATTGACAGGGTCTGTCCGTATTTGAAAAAGTGATTCTATTTGTAAATCATCTGTTACTAACCCTTCATACACCTATAAAACAAAGTATGTCTTAGCAAACATTGTTGCAATGGTTTCATTGTTTGGTGAAAGAGGACTTGGTATGAAACCGGTTGATTGGAGCGGAAGGCGCTTGACTCCTGCGGGAGCAGCGGGACAGGTGAGACCCCACAGGAGCGCAAGCGACGAGGAGGCTCACCGCCCGCCCCGCGGAAAGCAAGCGCCTGGAGCAGAAATCAACATTCCTTGTTCAGTAGAAGAAAACAGTTAACAAAAAAAAGCACCAACTTCTGTTATGAAATCGGCACTTTGTTATTGACTATACGTTACCGTGACGCTTTTGGTGGTTGGCACACGTCACATTTACGTTGGTTATTGTTTTTAAATTTCGTAAATGTTTTTTCGAAATTACTTCCACACGCACATTTGAATAGTAATTTTTGAGAAAAACCGTGATATTCTGTCGATAGCAATTTACTTTCTGAATTTTTCTCAACAAATTCTTTGATTTTATCGATTGTCCATCGTTTATTCATTGTTTGACACCTCCATATTGTCTCGCTAGCCGGAGGCTTTTCGAGCTTCCGTTCAATCCTGAGCAAAAATCTTTATCTAAGTAAATGATTATACCATATGCCCGTACACAAATCGACCGGCCATTTGAACTCACGAATTTTTCCGTATTCATGAAAAAAGCCTCAGCTTTCGCTGAGACTTTTAGTAAAGATTATCTTACCTGCCCGTTGCCAGACATTAGATATTTTCTTGTCGTTAAGGCTGGCAATCCCATTGGTCCCCTTGCATGAAGCTTTTGGGTTGAGATTCCGATTTCGGCACCAAATCCGAGTGCGCCTCCGTCAGTAAATCTTGTCGATGCATTATGGTAAAGAGCTGCTGCATCCACCAACTGCATAAACTTCTTAGCCGTATCACTATTCTCAGTAATAATTGCTTCAGAATGCTTTGTACCATATTCATCGATATGATCAATCGCCTCTTCCAAGTTACTTACCGTCTTCACCGCTAAATCAAGACTAAGATATTCATTCGCCCAATCACTTTCTGTCGCAGGCTGAACATCCGGAAGCAAGCTAGCCGCTGCTTCATCCCCATGAAGCGTGATTCCGTTCTTTTGCAACGCGTCAGCTAGTAAACTATGATTCTTCTTCAACCATTCTTCATGAACAATCAAAGTTTCTGCTGCATTACAAACGGCTGGGCGGTCTGTTTTAGCGTTAATCAGAATTTCAATCGCCTTCTCTACATCTGCTACACGGTCCACATAAATATGGCAATTCCCAACACCCGTTTCAAGGACGGGAACGGTCGCATTTTCTACGACGGCATTAATCAGTGATGCTCCACCTCTTGGAATTAAAACATCAATATGCTCTTTCATCGTAAATAGCTGCTGAGTGGCTTCCCTGTCGATACTGTCAATAAACTGAACAGCCTCTTTTGGAATCGACGTTAGAGCTAGGGCGCGATGAATAATCTCCACAATCGCCTTGTTCGAATTTAGTGCGGAAGATCCACCTTTTAGCACAATCGAATTACCCGATTTTAATGCCAAACCAGCTGCATCTGCCGTCACATTCGGACGTGCTTCATAAATCATCCCAATCACACCTAGAGGAACACGGACTTCTTCTACCTTTAAGCCATTCTCGAGCGTCCATCCTGACATCACATCGCCAATCGGATCAGGAAGTTCCGCGACTTGACGTAGCCCTTCGGCAAAATCAAAAATCCTGTCCTTATTAAGAGAAAGACGATCCATAAACGCCTGTTCAAATCCTTTTTCTTCTCCGTTTTTTAAATCAATCAGATTAGCTGTAATAATTGACTGATAATCCTTTTCCAATGCATCGGCAACCGTAAGCAAGGCTTGGTTTTTCTCCTCTGTTGTGAGGATGCCAAGTGTTTTTGCCGCCTTTTTTGCCTTCTTTGCCTGTTCTTCTACTGTAATCACTGTTGATACTGTCGTCATTAAACCCCTCCTAAAATAGTTGTTTTAACCGAGCGCTGATAATTTAAAATCAAGGGAGCATACAAATGTCTCTTTTGCAATTGCTGGTTCAAGCTCGTTTTCATTTTCTTCAACATCTTCATTCAATTGTTTCGTTGAAAAATTCACTCTACCGAGGCCAATTTCGTTTCCGTCCTCATCAATAATTCGAACCACGGCACCGTCCTTGAACTCACCCTTTACATCCTCGATATCGAATCGGTAGAGATCCTCGTGGTTGTCAATAATCGCTTTTTTACCATGGGAATTAACAGTGACTTTCCCTTCTGGACCTGAGTGAAAAGCAATCCATTGCTGTTTATTATCCAAATTGAGGGCGTCCGGTTCCTGTTCAAAATAAGTCCCTTTGGCCTTACCGGCTACGGCATCAATGAGCATATCCTCACATCCGGCTTTCCCTAAGAAGGAATCAATTCCAGCCGCCATTGCGATTTCCACAGCCTTGATCTTTGATTTCATGCCACCAGTTCCAACGGCACTTCCTGACCCACCAGCTGCCGCTTCAATCTCAGGTGTAATGCTATGGACTTTTTCCAAAAGCTTTGCATCCGGATTCTCATTTGGATTGCTGTCATATAGGCCATCTATATCTGACAAGATGATGAGCATATCCGCATCAATTAGACCAGCAACCTTTGCGGAGAGCGTATCATTGTCACCAAATCTCAATCGGTCAACCGTGACCGTATCATTTTCGTTAATGATTGGGATGATTCCTCGTTCTAGCAGGACATTCATTGTGTTTTGCATATTTTCAAAACGGTTTTCATTGGCGAAGTCGCTTCTTGTGATTAAAATTTGGGAAGCCACATACCCGTGAGATAAAAAGAGTTCTGAATAAGATTCCATTAATAGACCCTGGCCAATGGATGCTGCAGCCTGCTTTTCTGGGAGTGAAGTTGGTCGCTCGATGCATCCAAGTTTTCGATAACCTGCTGCTACCGCACCGGAAGAAACCACGGCTGTTTCATAGCCTGCATCCTTCAATGCCACAATTTGCTCCGCAAAATTCTCGAGCTTTTTACGACTGATTTCCCCGTGCATACTAGTGAGTGAACTGCTTCCAATCTTAATGACAACTCTTTTTATCTGTTTTTCTGTCTTTAACATCTAATACCTCCTGTGTACAATCGCAGCTTGTTACCGTCTTAAGGTTTAACAGCTGCACCCTCAAGCTCTTTACTGATTTCTTTTGAGCGTTTCGCCGCATGCTGGACTGCCTGTGAAATGGCTTCCCCACCATTAAATCTGCTTAATGCCTCTAACCCTGAAGCAGTCGTACCATTAGGTGAAGTTACCTTTTCCCGCAGTGAAGATGGGGCTTCATTCTGGTTTAGGACCATTTTAGCCGCACCATAAATGGTCTGTGCCACCATTTTACGCACTGTTTCTTCATCGATTCCGTTCTCTACTCCAACACGTTCCATATGTTCCATTAAGTAATAGAAATATGCTGGACCACTTCCGGCTAATCCTGTAAACACATCCATCTGGTCTTCCTCTATGATATAAACCTGACCCATGCATCCAAGCAATTCTGTCGCCAGTTCAACATTTTCCTTCGTTGCATTTTTTCCGGCCACAACAGCGGTGGCGGATTCTTGAATCATACTTGATGTATTTGGCATCACACGGATCACTTGCTGGTCATCGTTTAGGTGCTGCTCCATAAACTCCGTGGTAATTCCAGCCAATACGGATAGAACGACCTGATTGGGTTTGAGTTTATCTTTTATCGAAGCAAGTGCTTCCTTAGCCCCTTTAGGCTTCATCGCTAAAATAAATAAGTCAATCTCTTCAAAAGGGAGTTCGCTCTGTGGCAATGCCTGCACCCCGTATTTTGTCCGAAGGTTCATCAGTCTGTCAGCATTGCTCTTGTTGGTTACATATACCTGACCTCCAAGCATTTTCTCAGCTGTTACAACCCCTGAAATCATGGACTCCGCCATAGACCCGGCTCCCAAAAAGGCAATCGTTTCATTGTCTAACATGCAAATCCTCCTAAGATGATTACAAACCATTTACAAAATTGTTCGCTTATTTTACAACGTTATCTATCGTAACACGCTGAGATACATATTCAAGGGGATATCGGAAATTGAGCAGGATAAAGGCGAGATAGTCAATGAAATGGTCAAATTGTGACCTGAGCAAACGCTCAGTCGCTCTCAGGATGAATAATCCTGTCTTAAGCGGGAATTTGCTAAAATGAGCTTTCCCCTTCGCTGATTGCCCTGCTAGTTTAGACAATATGTGACACGACCATTGGATTTGCCCTCCAAATATAGGAAATAGATGATGATCATAAAACGATACCTCGTCCATTAGGCATTCTTGATATACGTTTCCTCTATTCATACTGAAGGAAACAAAAAATGAATCATTGGAACTAGATATTTAAATAGGAAAGAACACCCACTCAAATAGCCCCTGAAATTTCCATGTTCGTTTTTATGACATACTTGTAGGATCTCCTCCAAAAAATCAGTATGATAATGGTAACCTCCTAAACACATAGAAACCATTCTAACTAATGATGATCCCAATTCTGTTGTTAGAGATGATTATTGCCCCTGGAGAATGGAAAGAAAGTCACGTGTAATGCCCACTTGCCATTGAAATGATTTAAAAAAGTTTCTATATCCAACACCTATTTTAGCCCCTGTATCAAATTTCCAATTTAAATTGTTTGAATATTTTAATAATAGTGGGTATAATAGAAAAAAGGTCAGGGAGTGATTTTAATGGAAAAGAAGTTGCTTAATTCACCAAAACCTAAAGTAAATGTGATTGATTCGCTATTTGCTGAGATGGTATTAGACACGGCACTGCTAAAGTTCCGGAAAGAGCAAATCCGTCAAAAAATTGACCAGTCCTTAACAGACAAAAACAAAAGTGAATTTCTACGATTAACAGAAGAATTAAAAAATATTTCCTAATGATGTCTCGGAATCGGAATATGAAAAAAAGAAGCCCCGTCTAAAAAAATTTAGATGGGGCTTCCTTTTTGTATTAGGCTGGTTAAACGTGTCAGTTGTTTTCCGCTCCAGGCGCTTGCTTTCCGCGGGGCGTGCGCTGAGCCTCCTCGTCGCTCGCGCTCCTGCGGGGTCTCACCTGTCCCGCTGCTCCCGCAGGAGTCAAGCGCCTTCCGCTCCAAACAACAGTTAGTAAAAATCAATCTGGGCCTTATATCCATTCCCGGTCAACATTCTTAACTATACTGAAGTATCAGCCTTATTTTTGACCTGTTTATTTTTCTTGTTTTTCTTCATTGCCTTGGTAATGTATCCACCTTTAAAATTACGAGGTTCATAAGATACGATAAAGGCGCTAGGCTCATAGGTACTAACAATCTTAATAAATTCCGCCTCACGGTCGCGTCTAGCGGTACAGTCCAGACGGTATCTACGAGCTTCGTGCATTCCTTGCACTTCTGCTGTGGAAACACTGAACCCTTCATCACGGAGATGACTAGTTAGCTCTTCATTTTTATTCATGATATTCACTTCAACTGTTACAAAGCCAATGGCCAGCTTTTGTTCTAAAATTTGACCGAGATATATACCTACACCGAATCCCAGTGCATAAGCTACCATATTCAAGTAATTCGAAAGATCACTAAAAACAATTCCAAGTGCGACCACGTAGATAATACCTTCGAGCATCCCGAGAGCCGCCGCTTTTTCCTTCATTCCCTTAACCATGGTTATCGTCCTCAATGTGAGCACCGGAACCAAAATCAGCTGGGCAACGAAAATAATGAGTGCTTGAATCATGTTCTCACCCTCTTCCTAAAAAGTTCAACCTATGTAGTGTAACAGGACTTGGTAGCAGAAATCCAGTCATTTCTTGTGGGAAATCCTATGACACTGATAATCTTGATTAAAACTACCTTCGAATCCTTCACTAAAAAATACTAAATCTGGTCATAAAGGAGTTCTCTTTCATTATTATCTCCAGTTATCGAAACATCCCCACTTAGCCGGAAGTTTCAATAAACTTTCACAAAATCAACGTTTCCTTTTTTTGTAAAACGATATACTAATATTGAAAGGAGGTTATCTAGATGTCATTCATTGATTTTGATGATTTTTACCGGATATGCAGCGATCGGAACAATGAGTGTAAACATGAAGAGGTGATTATCATTCGTCTGAAAAACCAGCCATCTCTAGACCAACAAAGTGAGGAAAAATCGTTACAATTGGGACCTTTTGGGACTCAAGCAAAAACAGACGGATTCACCGAAGATAAACATAGGTTCCTTATTTAGAAAATCCAAAGAACGGTAGGTATGGATATGAAATTCAGCCACGATGAAAAAAAATAACCTCCTTGTTTCCTAGAATCTCGGAAACGAAGAGGTTATTTTTTCATTACTCTACACTTTGAATTCTTTCAATGTAAGAGCCGTAACGCTCGGCATGCTTTTCATAAACTGGTTGGACTTTCTCGCGGAATGCCTCGATATCAAGGTCTTCTTCATTAATAATTTCCACTCCGTTATCAAGTAAGTTTTGTTTTTGTTCAGTTTCTAGATCTTGAGAAATTTGGCGTTGCTTTTGGGCGTACTCTTTCCCAAGATCAAGGATGACTTTTTGAACATCTTCAGGCATGGAGTCCAAAAGTTCTTCATTGATGACTAGTGTCGCAGAAGCATAGTATAGTCCTACTTCAGAGAAATACTTTGATTGTTCATAGACATTCGTACTCCAATAGACACCTGTTGAAAAATCGGATCCATCGATGACACCTTGTTGTAAGCCACTATATACTTCAGGGAACGCCATTGGTGTAGCGTTTGTTCCTAGAGCGCTGTAAGTATCTAAGAGAAGCTCACTTTCAATCGTTCTCATTTTTAACCCATTTAGATCATCCGGTGTCTTAATCGGATGCTGGCTATTGGCTAGATGGCGTTGGCCATTTTCCCAAAAAGCAATTCCTTTAAAACCGGCTTCGGACATTTTATCTAAAAGCTCTTGCCCGACTTCCCCATCTAGCGTTTTATACGCATGATCTAAATCCCTAAATAAAAACGGAAATTCGATAACAGTTACTTCTGGAACAAAGTTTGTCACAACACCTGTTGTAATCAAACTCATATCTAGCGTACCTAATTGGATTCCTTCTAATAACTCACGCTCGCCGCCTAATGAGCCATTTCCGAAAATCTCAAATTCAACCTGACCATCTGTGGCTTCTTCCACCGCATTGGCATATTCCTCAAAACCAATCGCATAAGCCTGACCATCTGGCGAAATATGTCCCACTTTAATTTTTATCACATCTTTATTTTCTTCTGCCGGAGTATCTGCTTTCGCTTCTTTTGTTGATGCTTTTTCCGTTCCCCCACATGCTGTCAGCATCATTAAACACAGCGCAGTGAAAAGAACCGCTAGTAAATGTTTCCCCTTCATTATGTATTCCCCCTATTTTGTCATTCACCTAAAACAGTTTTATAACACTTTAACGCTTAAAAGCGTCTAAGTATTAAGTTGTTGTTATTATAAACCATAATTAACATATTTGCACTTAAAATTTAAACTTTTTAATATTTTCAGATAAAAACAATCAAAATAAAAGGTGTTCCCACGGCAGAGGTACCATTGGAGAACACCTTTCTACCTTATCATCTCATTTTAAAATTATTTTTTTGTTTTTATACGTAATTGATTCCGGCAAATTTAATATTGTCTACGATAAAGGTTCACGACATTGTCACTAGTGGAAGTTATATTCCTTTTAATAAAAACATCTAATTGTCTTTCCCTCTGCATATAAATTCTCCAAGGAGGGGATTTATGTGTTAGGGCTATGGTTAACAACTATCGGCGCGATGGCCATTTTTTTCGCGACACTGTACTTCTTCTTTCTAGTTATTAGGGATGCGGTAAACGCAGAAGACTCAAAGGTTATTGATAAACTACCTGAAAAAGAGTCGAGTCAGCAAAAGCAATTTTCATGAAACGACAGAAAAAGAGGCCTTCTCACCGTTGAGAAGGCCCTATCTATGGACGAGGCGATTGCCCATCCTATTCCTTTCATCGACTTATTTCCGGATAAAGAGGGATTTCCCGCTCCTCCCCTATTCCCGAATGAACCACACTTTTGAAATAAGCTGATCTTCCACCTCATAAATTGCCATTAGACTGGTACTTTCCCCGGTGAGTCCATTTGTGGCAATTTCCCAATCAATGACCTTATTGCCAACAATGGAGCGATTTTTTATTTCGGCATGCATCTTCTTTTTAAAAGTCTCACGATAACGTTCAATGAGTTCCTGTTTGCCGCTTAATGTAATCGTATTATCCGGAAAATTGTGGACGGTGATGTCGTCTGCATATGTACTCGCAAAGCCCTCTAGATCTTGGCTATTATAATATTCGATTTGCTGCTGAACGATTGTTTCAATCATACGTTTTCAACCCTTTCATTTATCCTCGATACTATTCTCTACTTAAGTTTTTTCCTGGTCAAGTGTATTCAAAAAAGAAGGAGCTCCCGTATAATACAGGGTAACTCCTCCTTTTTATCTAATCAATCTGTTTAAAGTCTTCCATGAGGACGGCCAGCAATCCCTTGCTTCCTGCCGCTAGCATTTGGTCCTTCGACACAGGGCGTTTTTCTTCTTTTCTAGGCTCAATTCCATTTCGATAGACATACTTTCGTCGTAGGATGCCCTTTTGCTGGTTATAATAAAGAACAAATCGTTTTAAATTCGATTTCATATCGGTATTTTTCCAATTAATATAAAAGGACTTTTGGTTTTCCCATTCATTAACAGAAATCATGGAATGAAGTAAACTTAGTTGTAAAATGTTAAAGTCATTATTAAAGACTTTCACTTCTCTTTCAATGGTTACTTTCGGCTGCTCCACCGACGGTAGGTTTTCATCTGTCACACCATATTCCTTAAGCTTTTCAATCAGTTCATTATAAGTAATGATATAAATCCTCTCCCCCGCTTTGATTTTTACCATTGACTGCAACTATAGTTTTGCCTTATTAAGTAAATACAATGATAAATTTTTTGGCCGTGTTCAATGAGTGGTCGATTTCCGCTCCAATCCACAGGTTGCAACCATTGACACAGCCTTTCGATAAAAACTTAACGATAACTCTCAACCGGAACAGATAATTACCCGGTTATTGGTCAATCTAAACTATACAAAAACTTACTGCTCCCTGTTCACAAAGTAAGTCAATAAATGCTTTAAAAACGTGACATTACTAGGGACTTCTTGCAAGGTTTCCATCGCGAGACAGTAATGTTGCCACATTTCTTTTCGGGCACCCTCAGGTCCGAGGATGGACACAAAAGTTGAATGATGGTTTTCGGCGTCTTTCCCAAGGGGTTTTCCAATCAGTGCTTCATTCCCTTCGACATCTAGCAAATCGTCCTTAATCTGAAAAGCAATCCCTGCGTGTCGGGCGAACTTTTTCAGCACCTCTATCTCTTGCTCCTTCGCATTCGCAAGGATCGCAGGCATAATCAGAGACGCCTCGAAGGCAATTCCCGTTTTGTAAAAGCACATCGTGTTCAATTGGTCGAGCGTTAGTGATTTGCCTTTAGCCTCCAAATCCATGGCCTGTCCCTTGCACATTTCCGCTGTTACTTTGGAAGTATATTGGATTAGTTGAAGCACCGATTTGGCTTGAAACTGTTCAAGAGATGCTTGTTCTTCTATCGCCTTTTGGGTCAAAAACAAACCCGTTAATTCAGCGACTCCAATCGTATACACCTCATGTACTGTCGGACGTCCCCGGCGGATAGAAGCGTTATCCTGGCATGGGAGATCATCAAAAATCAAGGATGCTGTATGCATATATTCCAATGATTTTAGAAGCGGAACAATGGCTGACTCAGATAGCCCATACCCGTTAACGCCCATCACCCAGGTCACAATTGGCCTCAATCGTTTGCCATCCCCGTCAAGACTGTAATTTGCAGCGTCTACTATTGGATCTTCTTCAGAAAAAGCAAGCCCATTTTTAGAGATGGGTAGGACACGATTGATTTGATTTCGAACCGTTTTCACGGTATCTAAAAACTCGTCCTGCTCTTTCCGGTCATTTTTAAGGTTCATAATCATATGGTCGCGAAGCAGCTTATCAAAGAAATCAACATCATCTGCATCTGACACCATTTTTTGAATAAGCTGATGAAATTTCGGGTCTTCTGGAGCAAAGATCTTCATCACTTCATTGTATTTATGTGTACCCACTTTCTCTTTATACCGTTTCAGACCATTTATCGCACGGTCCAAAATGACTTCCGTGGTTTGGGGATCTGATTGATAGACGTTATGAATCAGATTGGAGATGACCGTCCAATATAGTTCAAAAGGGTTTACGAGATCTGGGCGAGTGTTGTGATACTTCAAATAATAGGTATAGGGAGTTACAGCACCTGCCTCCATGTCATCAAACATGTCAGTAAAATCATCTGCTAGTTGATTGTAAATCCCATAGTAGAAAGTTCGATGGTCAAAGCCTTCATCCTCAGGAGCACTGATGACGGAACGAACAATTAATCGTGAGGAAGACGATTTTAAAATGACCGGTATGTAAATTTCCTCATTCGTGTAATCTCCATTATATAAGTCCTTTACACGGTCCACTTCCTGAGAATGAAAAAAGACATAAGACTGCTCGAAGAAAGAGTGTAGCGTCTCCTCTCGCTGATGGTTTTTAATATACTCAAAGGCTTCTCGAAGTTCGGAATGAATCGATTGTATCAGCTCTTTGTTTCGCCCCATCCACACCCCCAATTCCGGTACAGTTCTAGTAATTAGCGTTGTTCGGATTAACTCGGAATACTGCTGCTTCTCTTCCAATGAGAGAACACTAGCATCTAAAAGATCGTCAATAAAGGGATAGGTCAGACCATAAGAATAACCAAGCCTAATCGCTTGATCAAGTTTCTGAGAGCGTTCCAAAGGAGTGATGTCCGTATCCATCTCTTCGATTACATGCATCACTACCCCAGCGATAATTTTAATCAATTTTCGTTGGGCATGTTCACCATCCATCCCACCCGGTATGATAGAGGCGACAGTCTTTAGTTTTTGGGTCAGCCAAATGATTGTCGACTCAATCGCTTCTTTCTCAGCCCACCGGTAGAGTCCGACCATACTAAACGTCTCGGTGTGCTCCTGTTGCTCCGAAGTCAGTTGTTCCTTTAAATTGTCAACCACCCTGCGAACAGAAGCTTGAGTATCAGGTGCGTTCAGGTCTTTTCCCAGGTCTCTCATATAAATATATGAAATGCTTCGTTGGAGGTAGGAATCTAGTTTGCCGGTTAGATTTAACCATTGAATATAATGCCGATAGTTTTTTGAATCAGGTTTATCCTTTCGTCGTGAAAAAAAAGAGAAGAATGACGGACGATGGATGTGATGATGTTTCCAGGATTGAAGATCTCTTGTCAGTAAAGGGACATATGCATTTCCCACGAGCTGCTCATAGAGCGTTTCAAAATAGTGACCAGCTTTTTGCTCCGCCAACCGATAACTATTATTTGCCTTAGTTTTTAACTCCTCATTCATACGATCCAATCCCTCTACTTAATATTTTCTTATTTATTTATATTCGTCTGTATAGATATTAAATGTCCAATTTTGCGGTGTTTCTTTAAATCTATCAACGCGCCTTTAATATACCTTAAAACTAACATTTAGGTAGATTAACCTGAAAATATACGGAGCAAGTTCTAGACAAAAGTTAAAAAACAAGCCTTCCGCTAATGTAAATGGATAGAATATACTAATCTAAGTAGTTATTAATTACCATGGGGGAACGTATGAACACGAACCTAAAAGTAGTCCTGATATATCTTGTCATAAATATCGTATTACTTCCACTATATTATGTATTATGGTTAATATTGATGCTTCAAGGAACGATTAGTAATTTTAATATCGGCAGTGCTATATTTGGTTTCGTTCTAGCATTTATCCCAATTACTTGCGTGTTTCTGCTAGTTAAGAGGTTTTTATTAAAAGGCAATAATAATAGAAGTGCAGTGAATAGGATCTCTTATATCGTCTCCATAACAATTGTTTTCTTATTTCTATTTTTATGGCCGTTAATAAATGGTCAATTATTTATAAAATGAAAGAAGCATTAAAGTTCTATTTAAGCCTGAAAGCAACAGTCTTTGAGAAAAAAGCCTAGTAAAAACATGAAGGGACCAGAGCTAGTTATGCCCTGATCCCTTCATGCTTAATGACTTTAGATTTGTTATTTCTTACTCGTTTACGGTCTTTTTCAAATCCGTAATATCTTTATTCACTTTAGCTTCGATGTCCTTGATTTCTGATTCTACGATTTCTTTTATTTCTTCACTCGCATGCATTTCCTCTTTCATCAGTTCCCTGACAACCTCTTTTAATTTATCGATGTTTATCGTTTCTTGAGGTTCTCTGTTATTAATGAGTTCCATTGCTTCATTGATGACTTTTTCGCTTCTGTCTTTTACTGCTTGCGAGACATTTGATGTGCTTTCATTGATTAATTCTGAAAGCTCTCCTATCTTATTTTTCAACTCGTTCGTTACTTCCCCTGTTTTATCCTTCCCTTTCGCAAATTGATTCGAAAGATCTTCTCGTATTTCCTCGCCCGATTTTGGAGACGAGAGTAATGTCGCTGTTGCCCCAACCGCTGCTCCAATAACTGTACCGAGTGCAACACTTTTTTGATTTTTCATTACTACCAGCTCCCTTTAATGTGTATATCTATCTATTAACCTATTTTGATAGGTATAAAACCTCCTATTTAAAAATTTTGACGCTTGGATAAATTTGATATTAGTTAGTAAAAGCTGTCACAAACTATTAAAAGCTCTGTTAAAGACAATTAGTTTTGCCAACTGTTGATTGGAGCGGAAGACACTTGACTCCTCGAAAATGAAGTGCGCATTTTCTCGTGCGTGGGCATAATCGAAGAAGCCATTCAGTGTCCTGCGGGAGCAGCGGGACAGGTGAGACCCCACAGGAGCGCTAGCGACGAGGAGGCTCACCGCACGCCCCGCGGAAAGCAAGTGTCTGGAGCGGAAATCAACATACTTGTTTAAGAGACAAAAAAAACTAGGCAATCCCTTGTGAAGAGATTTGCCTAGCTTTTTATACCTTAAGTGTCACAAGAACCATCGACACAAACAAGATTGTTATATAGTTAACGGAGTATAGAAAGTTTACATACGCCCATTTTATATCATCTTTAACATAGAAACCGCTTATGCCGACCACTAGCCATCCAATATTCAACAAGGTGGCAATCACAATAAATGCCGTACCTAGTGACGTTAAGAAGAACGGCAACGGTAGTAAACAGGCGATATACAGAACCATTTGTCGTTTAGTTACTTTAAACCCACGGACAACCGGGAGCATCGCTACTTTTGCCGCTTTATATTCTTCATACTTTCTCATCGCGATAGCAAACGTGTGAGGCATTTGAAAAATAAATAAGATAAGAAACAATACAATCGGGACTATATGGTTAACAGGTGCAATGACAGCCCAGCCGATTAAAGGTGTAACCGCGCCAGAAACACTGCCTATGATCGTGTTAAATGCATATCTCCGTTTTGACCACATCGTATATAAGACAACATAGGTGAACCACCCGATGAACGCATAGATGGTTGCTTCTATCGTTGTAAAGAGCAAAAGGATAAAACCTAGTATCGTTAAGGTAATTCCCAGGGTTAACACTGCTTTTAGTGAAAAATTCCCTGTTACGGTTGGCCGGTTTTTCGTACGATCCATGATGGTATCGATATCCACATCGTACCAATTATTTAAAACGAGCGCACCACCTACAACCAACGTACTTCCAATAATCGTTAGTAAGAACAAGCTCCAGTGAGCCCCAAAAGAAGCATCATTAAAATAAAGCGCTAGCCAAAATGCAGTAAAGACTGGCAATACATTCGCTAACAAAACAGGCCCTTTAAAAAGTGATTTTATATCCGAAAATATACCTAATGATTTTTGTGTATCTGATAATGAAGTTTTCTGAGCCTTCTGTAGAGAAGGTACCATATCCTGTCTCATCATTACCTCCCCCTAGAAAAGTGGTTCCTATGTTATCTTACTGTAGTATTATAAAAATGTACAATGATAAATTTTTCTTGTAGGGGGGTCCTACTCATACTTTGAGGGATCGACGATCAAACTATAAACCAAGTAGATCACCATCGAGATGGCCATGGTAATAAAACCCCACCCGAGGATGATTTGGTCAATGACTAAATAGTTATTGCACAATTGCGAGTTTGATTGGATATACAACCAGCCAAACCCAAGAAACATGACGGTAAATAATGTAATCAGGTTGTTTCTCCCGACCTTACTAAGTTTTTTCCAGCTATCACGCAGAGGCACTCCAGCTAGAAATGGTAAACTAATAAACTTAAAAGCTTCGACGGTTTGTACAGTTAGTGCTTCATCCATGGTCCTTGGCAACATCCAATAAACCATGATAATCGTAAATAATAGAATCCCAGGGAGCCCGTTTTGGTTGTACTTTTCAAAAAAGCTCGGAAACCGGTCCATAAATAAACGTGCCATAAAGTATCCTGCAATCACTAATAGTGGCATTTGCATATGCATATGGATAATCATGACGGATTCCATTAATCTAGCAACCGGAGGAATCATCAACACAATCAATAACACTAGACCGGATATAAATTGACTCATCGATTATTCCCCCTTATCTGCTTCTATGATAGTAACCAACTTATTTGCCGCTGCATCTACCTCTGTATAATCCATCACATCGACTAATGCCCCTTGTCTATCCACTAAATAAAAAGCTGAATTATGACCGAAATTTCCGTTCCCATCAGGGATGACAATGACGCCGAATTCCTCGAGTAACGAATCCAACTCTGATTGGTCATTGATTCTCGCCATCCGCCAAGTCTCTCCGTCACTGTTAAAATTGTTTTTATATCGATTCAATGTCGCGGGATCATCTCTGGTTGGGTCAAAACTTATACTTAAAAAAACAATCTCTTTGCCCATGTATTCACTAGGAACTTGATCGTAAACCTGAGCCATATTCTCTTCTAATTGAATACAAACCGTCGTACAACCTGTATAGATAAAAGTGATGAATACATATTTGTCTTCAAACTCTGAAATCGAATAGGTTCGTCCTTCACTATCTTCAAAGGTTACCTCTGGAAATTCCGGCTGAGTCTCAATCAGCTTTGTGACCCTCGCCGTTTCAGCCGTATAGGCGGTAAATCCATCTGTGCCTACAAAGAATAAAACAAACCCAAACAGCAAAACAGTCAGATACGAGTATAATGTTTGTCGATTTTTGATCACGGAGATCACTTCCCACAATCTATTTTTAGTAACGCTCTTTTCTCGACTTTATTGCTTATTTAAGCTGAATACACTAAGTGGTTGGTCTATCTTTATACAGTAAATAGCCAACAATTAGAGAAAAGAGCTTGCAAATTTACTTTTAACCTACAAAATAGCTTTTCCTGCGTTAAAATCGGCTTTATGATTTTAACAACAATATTTACGAAAACAGCCTTTAGTTAAAAGAGATAGCCCTAAGACGAGCTATCCCTTTAATCGTAGCTATTACCAAGTTTTAAATGGCGGTGATCCTGGAGGTGCATTCACAATCATGTCAACGATCGGAATAACATAGGCCATCGAAATCACGAGGATCATAAGGACTACCCAAATGCCCCAACGTTCTGTCCAATACGGAGTTTTCGCTTCTCCTGGTTCTGTATCAGCAATTGGGAACTCTGTTACTCCTTTTGGAGCGAAGAACATAAGATTAAATACGGCATACACCTGAAGAATAACGGCGATTAGAAGTAACGTTGCGCCGATTCCTACTGCTGCCATATAAGGGTTCCAACCTAGAGTTTCAGCAAAATCCCCATATGTTGTGAAAGACGTTCTTCGCGGTGATCCGAATAAGCCGACAATATGCATGGAAATCGCCATGATGACCATACCAAGAGTCCAAATCACTGTTTGAATCACACCTAATTTGTTCATTGCTGGTGTTAATACCCGTTTTGAAAGATATGGAACGAGCCAATAACTAATTCCGAAGAATGTCATGACTACAGACATCCCTAATGTTAGATGGAAGTGTCCAACTACCCACATTGTATTATGAACAACCTGGTCTAATTGGTTTGTACTTTGTACAATCCCGCCGGCTCCAGCTGGAATAAAGGCAGCCATCGCAATAAATGGAGCTAAGAAACGAACATCGCCCCATGGCATTTTCTTGAACCAACCAAGTAAACCTTTTCCGCCTTTCCGTCTTGCGGTACGCTCGAATACTCTAAACATCGCGTAAGCGGTCATTAATGAAGGAAAACCAATCGCTAAACTCATGAATACGTGCATGTATTTGATCCCTTCAGAGATACCAGGGTCAACGATTTGGTGGTGGAATCCACCGGTAATATTCATGATAACTAATGGGATGACAACCATACGAGTTAAATGGTCATTCCAGCGATTTCCGCCGATTACTTTCGGTATTACAACATACCATGCGGAGACAGCTGTTAAATACCAAATATTAACGGCTGTATGTCCAAATGCCCAGAACAATGTACGAGAGAGCATAACGTTGATACCATCCACCCATCCAAGTGTCCAAGGGATGATCATAAATATTACTTCAACTGCGACAAACGCTGTTGCGCCAACTAGTAGGACGAAAACACCAGTTGCAAAGAATGAGAGAATCGGAAGGTGTTCCCCTTTGTGATTTTTTCTCCAATTGGCAACTTGGGTAAAGGCACCCGCTGAAAGCATCCAAATCCCTAATACGATGAAAACTAAACCAAAGTAGAACACAGGATGCGCGGCCATTGGCGGATAGAATGTATACATAACAGAAGCTTCATTCATTAAGACCGGAATAACAACTAGGACAAATCCGAAAATCTTCATCCAGAAGCCAATCCAAGCCATTTTCCTTACCTTCGGAAGTAGGCCACCTAATGTATGAGAAAGTCCGGCATAGAAGTAACCGATGGTAAAGAACGCCGATAAGACAACAACTAAAAGCAAGCCATGGGCGGTTAAAATTTGATAGTAGTTAGCCCATGAAGGTAAAGTTAAAACACCTGCACGATTTAATCCTTGTAATAAACCTAGAAGACCACCTAAAAGTAATGCGATAAAGGCTACAGATAAATATGATTTCGAGATTCTAGCGTCTTCTATACTAATTCCAAAAGCCTGATTGGCTTTATCTTTAAATGAATTTTGTTTTATTGCTGTTTGCACGTTACTTCCCCCCTTTATTTAACCGTAATCGTTGTACTCATTGCTTGGTGACCAGCACCACAGTACTCATTACATAACACTAAATATTCTCCTGGCTCATCAAACTTTTGGGTGATTTTTTGAATATGCCCAGGCATAACCATTGCGTTAATATTCGTATCTGCCACTTGGAAACCGTGGACAACATCTTTTGAAGTTAATGTGAAATGAACAGTTGAACCAGCAGGAACTTCAATATCCATTGGTGTGAAGCTAAAGATTTGTAGAGTCATAACAACTTCATATTCGTTTTCACCAATTTGTTTGATCCCTGGTTCGTTAAATGGTGCAGTTTGATCGACTTTTTGTGGGTCAATCGTCTCCTTATGACTCGGAGGTCCGTATCCTAGTGCCAATGCTTGGTACCCTGTAAAAATCATAAAAATCATAATCATACCGAAACTTAAAAACAACCAAATCTTCTCATCTAAATGCATGTTCTTCTCTCCCCTTTCTATAACCTAGCCATATATAATCCGTATAACAAAAAGTAAGTACCAAGGATGACTGCTCCTAAAATACCAACCGAAATCCAAGTTCCTACCTTCGATGTTTCTTGGACTTGCTCATGTTGAACTTCTTCTTTTTTGTTCAATTTTGTAGCTTTCATTGAATTTCCCCCCTCTTGGTTTTCATACTTAAATCATAATTGCGAACGGTTATCGCCGTAGTGAGTAATATCACTGGCATGTATGATTTCAGCAAAAAAATTCATTTATTATTCATTGCGTTTTTTCTTGTGGATGTTCATGGGGGTACAAGCCATTTCTGGAGCAGGTTGCAAAGCAGCACTAATACATCATCATTCGAAAAATAATAATCTTTTTTAACTAGACTGTATCCATCCCACACCCTTTTTTTGTGTTAAAAATGTGAACACAAAAAAGATCCCGCCTGACACGAGATCGTCATTTTCACGCTCGAATATACAGGTCTAAAACAGGCTCATTCAAACGAATCGGACAAAAGGTAGTATAATAGGATAAGATCATTATTTTTTAGAGGTGAAACGATGAAGTTTAATCGGTCAGTTATCGAAACCATGCGTGGGCGTCAGTCCGTTCGAACATACGATGGGAAAAGCCTTTCGGATGCAGACGTAAACACAATAGTGGATTTTATAAACGCGGAAGCAAACTTAATAGGACCATTTGGGGGCAAAGGCAAGATTGATTTTATTCAAGTGGACAAGAACGTTACAGACAAAGGGATCAAGCTTGGAACCTATGGGTTCATTAAAAATCCAGTCGGTTATTTGATTGGAACAGCGAAAAACGAAAAGTATGCACTTGTCGAGTATGCCTACATTTTTCACCGCCTTGTTTTGTTGGTAACAGAGTTGGGAATGGGGACGTGCTGGATGGGTGGTACGTTCAATCGAAATTCCTTTGAAAAAGAGATTCCTTTAAACGAAGGAGAGTTTATTCCATGCGTTACACCACTAGGCTATCCGAAAGAAAAACAGCGAGTCTTTGATAAAGCTTTACGTTTCGTGGTTAAAGCAGATAATAAAAAGCCTTGGGAAAAGCTGTTTTACGATGCAACTTTTAATTCACCTTTACTAAAGGAGAACGCCGCTGAATGGGAAACCCCCATTGAAATGGTTAGATTAGGACCTTCTGCATCAAATAAACAACCATGGAGACTTGTCCTAGCGGAGGACAGACAAACTTGTCATTTCTATATCGAACATACACCTAATTACAGTTCGAGTTTAGGCTATGATATGCAACTATTGGACATGGGCATCGCCATGTGCCAGTTTGAATTAGCTTGTGAAGAGCTGAATCTAGATGGAAGCTGGCTAGTAGAAGACCCCAATCTAGCAGAATTAAATGAGCATACGGAGTATATTGTTAGCTGGAAAAGAGGATAAGAATGATTTGTTAAGAGGCCTTTCTTTTTAGATGAAGGGAGCGCTTCAGGTTAGTCCAAAATAAATTTGAGAAAATCTGTTGATTGGAGTGGAAGGCGCGAAGACTCCTGCGGGATCAGTGGGACAGGTGAGACCCCGCAGGAGCATTAGCGACGAGGAGGCTCACCGCCCGCCCCGCGGAAAGCGAAGCGCCTGGAACGGAAATCAATAGACTAAATGACCCTCTAAACAAAAAAACTGCAGCCAAGCTCGATTTAACGAGTCTAGCTGCAGTCTTAAAGACTCTACAATAGAGCCTTTTCTTAACAAGCTATTATGCCTTTTGAACGTTAGTAGCTTGAGGTCCACGCTGACCTTGCTCAACTTCAAAAGTAACTTTTTGGCCTTCGTCTAAAGACTTGAAGCCTTCGCTTTGGATAGCTGAGAAGTGAACGAATACATCGTCTCCGCCTTCGCGCTCGATAAATCCGAATCCTTTTTCTGCATTAAACCATTTTACTGTACCTGTTTCCATTTAAAAATTCCTCCTCGTGCAGTGCACACATTTTGTTACTATCCTTTGTTTCGTCTTCAAGTCAGAAAGTTTTTAATCACTTTAACGATCCTTGCCGAACGAACAAAAATAATTCTTCCTAATATTAACAGATAACAATTTACAATGCAAATCCGCATCGAAAAGGAGACCAAAATAGAATTGAATTCTGACTAGTTAACAGGAGAAACCTTTATTCTTCGGTCTTTTTAAAAGCAAAGAAAAGATTTGATAAAACAGAAAGTCCCCTTCTTCTTCAGATTCAAAATTATTCTATAGATAATAAAAAGAAGCGAGAGAGAGTCTCTCCCTGCTTCTTCTAATCTATATGGTTTTATTCACCAGGAATCGTCTTAAGTTTTGCTGTTTCAGCAATGAGTTTAGAGATATCCGTGTTGTCTAGAACGCCTTCAAATCGTTCGCTTCCAACACCTGTTGCAAATACAGGGACCATGTTTCCAGTATGTCCACCTGTTGAACCTTCGGCGCGGATTTCGCGATCCATTACACCAACCTTATAGGCTTTTGCGATAACGCTTCCGATTTCCCAGCCAATTTTATGCTGAGGATAAACCTTCCCTTCGTTATCTTTGAGGTTTTGCGTGAACTCAGCCACATCCTCATCTGTCAGATTGATGTTTGCGTATTCTTTAAATACAGATTTTACACTTTCAGCAGCAAATTCACCGTTTGCATCTTTTACAAGCTGTCCCGCCATATATTCTGGAGAAACTTCAATATTTTTTAACGCTTCAATATCCATCGTTTCTGCAGCCGAGAAGCCCATTGTTTCATGGTCAGCCAATACCACGATAAGCGTGTCTTTGCGACCTTTAGCCCACTCGACTACGTCTTTAACGGTGTTATCGAATTCGATCGTTTCTTTCCAAACACCTGTCACGTCTGCCGCATGGGCAGCATGGTCAATACGGGCACCTTCAACCATTAAGAAGAAACCATTTTTCCCTTTAGATAAAACGTCGAGGGCCTTCGCTGTCATTTCGTTTAGTGTCGGCTCTTGTGAATTTGTTTCCTCGACATCAAGCTTATAATTCATATAAGAAGGATGGAACAATCCTAGCAATTTATCTGGGGTACCTACTTTATTTAGCTCCTCTTTCGTAGTAGCAAACGCATAGCCATCCTCACGGAACTTCTCTACATAATCTACCCCTTCTTGCTTTTCGGGAGTAAAGTTACTTGCACCTCCACCGAGGAGAACATCAATATTACTATCATAAAGCTGTCTTGCAATCGCAGCGCTACCTTCCCAGCGATTTGAAACACTGGATCCAAAGGCAGCCGGTGTTGCATCATAAACGGTATTTGTAGAAATGAGGCCGGTCTTTTTCCCGTTTGCCTGGAACAAGTCTAAAATACTATCCACGGGATTGCCATTTGCATCGACACCAATGGACTCGTTGTTTGTTTTAACGCTTGTCGCAATTGCCGTTCCAGCTGCACCGGAATCTGTAACAAAGTTATCAGCAGAATAGGTTTTCAATAAAGCGACATTATCAAGCTGTTCCATATGGAGTTCGCCTGTTTTGCCATACTCTAGTAAGCGAGCAACCTCCATCTGTCCCAACCCCATTCCGTCTCCTACCATGACGATGACGTTTTTGGGAGCCTTTTGCATTTGGGCAACGTTTTTTGTTTTTGCCGACGAATCGGCAAAGGTGTTGGTTAAGCCAGGAACTCCAGTTAGACCTCCGATGACCAATCCAGTAGATAGTGCAATTGCTAGTGACTTCGTCTTGACTGACATTTCGCTCCACCTCTTGTATATTATTGTCGAAATAAGGAACTACTCTTTTAATCTACTAGAACGGTAAACTACGGTAAATGGGGCTATGGAAGCGATTTCGCAATAGGTATATTGGATTAGTTTTTATCGGAAGACCTGTATATAAGGTTGCCTATGATAACCAAAAGCCAAGATGTCTGCACATCTTGGCTTTTTTACTAACTATCTCTCTTCCTTATATCTATTAGTTTACAGGAATCCACTCTCAGAATAATAGTCCCCTAGCGTGATATTCAGTATTAGATACATATGGGACAAATTCCTCTAATTTTCTTGCTTTTTTTCGACTGAAAACAAATTTATAATTATTTTAAATTTACTATTGATATTTTTACAAGAAGGTGTTAATTTAGAGAAGCGTTATTGGAAAGCTAATATTCAACGTATTCGGGTCTTTCCAAGCAGATAATTTTGACCACTTCCTTTTCGGGAGTTAAGGCCATACGGACAGCCGGGTCAAATGCCGATTGGCAACTTAGTTTGCCTTATTGATTGAGTTAAAAGCTCAAATTTTATAAGTTGGTTACTTTACAACCAGTGCATATGCACAAAACTTGTGAAACGGTCAATAAGAGTACTTAGTAATTATTTGCTATATAGACTCTGAGTCCTATTATGATATATTTTGAATATTAAAGAGCTTCCTTCCAGTACGTCTTTGCGCTCTTTTTCCGGACGTACATATATGCCTTTTGCATTCATGGATGAATTATGCCTTTTTAATATTGATTATATCTAAAGCAAGTGTTGTGCGCGAAATTGCGATTTACACATGCTTTTTTTTGTTGTCTAAAAACTTTTTGAGGACAGATCAGTAACCTAGTCTTGCTAGTTTCATTGTTTTGGATTCCCTCATTAGGTCGGAAAATCTATTTAGTTAGGAGTTTTGAAAATGGGAAAAGCGCTTGTTATCGGTTGTGGTGGAGTAGCATCTGTAGCTATCCACAAATGTGTTCAAAACAGTGAGGTCTTCGAGGAAATTTGTATCGCGAGTCGTACAAAGTCTAAATGTGATGACCTAAAAGCAAAACTAGATGGTGGAAAAACGAAAATTACAACTGCACAGGTTGATGCAAATAATGTAGATGAGCTAATTGCTTTAATTGAGGAAGTAAAGCCAGATATCGTGATGAACTTAGCTTTACCGTATCAAGATTTAACAATCATGGATGCTTGTCTTGCAACAAAAACACATTACATGGATACAGCAAACTATGAGCCAGAAGATACAGCGAAGTTTGAATACAAATGGCAATGGGATTACAAAGAGCGCTTTGAAGAAGCTGGAATTACAGCTCTTTTAGGTAGCGGTTTTGACCCAGGTGTTACAGGAGTATTCTCAGCTCACGCATTAAAGCATCATTTTGATGAAATTGAATACATCGATATTCTTGACTGTAACGCTGGCGATCACGGCTATCCGTTCGCAACAAACTTCAACCCTGAAATCAACATCCGTGAAGTATCAGCTAACGGAAGATATTGGGAAAACGGTGAGTGGATCGAGACAGAACCAATGGAAATCAAACGCGTCTACAACTTCCCTGAAGTTGGCGAAAAAGACATGTACCTGTTGTACCATGAAGAACTTGAGTCTCTTGCGAAAAACGTACCAGGACTTAAGCGTATCCGTTTCTTCATGACATTTGGCCAAAGCTATCTTACACACTTAAAAGCTCTTGAAAATGTTGGCATGACTTCAATCGAGCCAATTGAATTCGAAGGAAAGCAAATCATTCCGCTTCAATTCTTGAAAGCTGTATTACCAGACCCTGCTTCACTTGGACCACGCACGGTTGGTAAAACAAACATCGGCTGTATTTTCCAAGGGAAAAAAGATGGAAAAGATAAGACATATTACGTTTACAATGTTTGTGATCACCAAGCATGTTACCAAGAAGTTGGTTCTCAAGCTGTTTCCTATACAACAGGCGTTCCTGCAATGATCGGTGCAATGATGATCATGACTGGAAAATGGAATAAGCCGGGCGTATTCAATATTGAAGAATTCGATCCAGATCCATTCATGGAAGCATTAAACAAATGGGGACTTCCATGGCAAGAAGATTTAAACCCAACTCTTGTTGATGAGCCGAAGAAAGTAAAAGATCCGGAGTACGTTTACTAAGATGAAGTTTGAAGAATTGCCAACCCCATGTTATGTAGTTGATGAAGCGCTAATTGAAAAGAATCTAAAAATCCTAAACGGCGTCATGGAACGTACAGGATGCAAGATTGTTTTAGCACAAAAAGCCTTCTCAATGACTACAATGTATCCACTTATTTCAGAGTACTTAACTGGTACAACTGCCAGCGGGCTTTTCGAAGCCCGTCTTGGTCACGAGGAAATGGGAAAAGAGAACCACGTCTTTTCCCCTGCCTATCGTGAGGATGAAATTGACGAAATCATTTCCATTTGTGACCATATGATTTTTAACTCTTTCTCCCAGTTGGAGAAGTTTAAACAGAAAGCTTTAGATGCTGGTCGAAGTGTCGGCCTGCGCATCAACCCTGAATGTTCAACACAAGTTGGTCATGAAATCTATGACCCATGTACAACTGGATCTAGATTTGGTGTAACCATCGAGCATTTCCGTCCTGAATTACTTGATGGTGTCGACGGTCTACACTTCCATACTCTTTGTCAGCAAAACTCGGACGATTTGGAAACAACGCTAAATGCGGTGGAAGAAAAGTTCGGTGAATGGTTGCCGCAAATGAAATGGATCAACTTCGGTGGCGGTCACCATATTACTAGAGAAGATTATGATATTCCAAGACTAGAAGCTTGTATTAAGAGAATGCAAGACAAATATGGCTTAGAAGTGTACCTTGAGCCAGGTGAAGCAGTTGCCCTAAATGCTGGGTACTTAGTAACAACGGTTCTTGATACCATCGAAAATGGAATGGAAATTGCGATTCTTGATACATCTGCTTCCTGTCATATGCCGGATGTGTTGGAAATGCCTTATCGTCCTCCCCTCTTCGGTTCAGGAGAAGTTGGCGAAAAGTCATTTACATATCGTCTCGGTGGTCAAACCTGTCTTACAGGTGATGTGATTGGGGATTATTCTTTTGATCAGCCATTAAAGAGCGGAGATCGTTTAGTGTTTGGTGACATGGCCATTTACACAATGGTTAAAAACACCACATTTAACGGCATGCCATTACCAGCAATCGCTGTTAAAAAGACAGACGGAGATTGCCAAGTGGTTCGCCAATTTGGTTACCAAGACTTTAAGATGAGATTAGCTTAACTATAAGGGGACGGTTCTGATTCTGCCTAAAGGCAGAATCAGAACCGTCCCCTTTACTTTTTTGAAAATAGGATTAAAATAGATTGGTATTCTACAGGGATAAAGTAAAGGAGAAATGTAGATTGACTGATACCAATAAGTATAAAGACCAAACTCTTTTTCAAATAAGTTGGCCCCTTTTTATTGAGATTGCCTTACATATGAGCATGGGGATTATAGCCACTTTGATGCTTGGCCATTATTCAGATGAAGCTGCCGCCGGGGTTGGAGTGGCGAATCAGTTACTAAATATCTTTATCTTAGTTTTTAATGTGACATCCGTTGGTGCCACGATTTTAATTGGGCAAAAATTAGGTGCAGGTCAGTTGAAACAAGCAAAACAGATGGCCCACTCTGCCTTTGGATTAAATTTTTGGTTTGGGATCATTGTTGCCATAATTGTTTTTTTCTTTGGGGAACAGTTTCTGCGCATGTTTGATGTCCAAGGAAAAGTATTTGACTATGGATTGATCTTCATGCAGATTTGTGGTCTCTCGCTATTCTTCGAGTCCCTCTCTCTAGCCTTTAGCGCGGTACTAAGAAGCTATGGTTACACGAAAGAATCCATGTCCGTTACTGTGCTAATGAACGTAATCAGCGTTGCTGGGAATGTTCTGGCCCTTTCTGGGATTTTCGGCCTTCCGATCACAGGTGTTCTTGGTGTTTCTTGGGGGATTGTGGTTGCACGGGTCGTCGCTGTCCTTGTCTTGCTTTATTTATTGTACCGAAGACTTGGTTTTTCAATGAAGCTTCAAGACATCGTAAAGATGAACCGCGAGGATTACCGAGGTCTCCTGTCAATTGGTATTCCTTCGGCTGGTGAGAGTTTATCGTATCAATTTTCGCAACTAATCATCACAGGTTTTATTGTAACCTTAGGCGCTTCCTCCTTGGCCGCTCGGGTCTACATCGTGAACATTTCGATGATTTGCTTTTTGTTTACGTTAGCAATTGGGATGGGTACTCAGATGTTGGTTGCTCGATATATTGGCGGCAAACAATTTGAGAGAGCTTTCCTCAGGGGCATTCGCACGTTGAAAATAGCGATGGTCGCCTCCTTTATTACGTCATTAATCCTGGCATTGATTGGTCATCCTGTCTTAAGTGCATTTACAGATGATCCGACGATTCTAGCCATTGGTTTACCGGTTTTATGGGCGATTGTTTTTATCGAACCAGGAAGAGCGATGAATATCGTATTGATGAACTCCTTGAAATCGGTTGGAGATGTTCGCTTTCCAATGATCGTCGGCATTATTTTTATGTGGGGAGTTGCTGTCGTTTTCAGCTATTTATTAGGGATCCACATGGGGTTAGGATTGCTCGGAATCTGGATTGCCCAAGGAATGGATGAATGGTTTAGAGGCCTTCTCGCGTTGAGACGTTGGAAAAGTAGACCTTGGGAACGGAAAATAAAAGTAGAAGATTTACAGTTGAAGAAGGCTTAATCAGAAAACAGTTTTTAAGCACCTCAGTATTTCTATATAAAACAACAAAACTAGCAGCCATAAACTGCTAGTTTTGTTGTTTATAGATGTCATCCACGGTTTGATAAAAACCATTCTCCCCGTTAACGGAATAGTAGTTGCCACCGATAAGAATCGTATTCTGACTAACCTTTATCCCATAAATATCATATTCTTCCGTATACACACTCAAATTATAGATAAGTTCTACCCCTACTCCATCCGATTTTTCCAGTGCGATTGAAGAATGGTCTTCGAGCAAAGACTTAATTACCTCAGTATCTGTGAGGTCAAACACTTTTTCACCTTTCGTATCAGACATCATTAGTTTATGAACAGGCTCGCCATCTAGCATTTCGGACGTAGCTTCTCCAAATGTTGTGTGCTTTAATGATTGATTGATCAAAAATACGATAAAAATCGCAACCAATGTTGAGATAACCATAATCCATTTTGATTTATTTTTAATGATATTTTCCCCCTCCCTTTAACAAAGAACAACCGATAGCGTACTAGAATAAAAAAGTGCTTAATGTAGCTACGATTGCTGCTACGAGTATGTACGAACCAACACCAACGACAATGTTCCTTGATCCAAGACTCAATCTAAAACTTGTTTCTAAAATGGTATGTAAGATAAGAATCATCAGAAAGTAAAAGAAAAATGTAATGGTGTTGGTATTACTAATCATGTGAAAGCCGATACTATTCAAGATCATGATGACGAGCGCAAAAGATAATAAATCACTTAAGTGCTTTTCCTTTGTATCCTTTTTTAACTTTTTTAATAAAGTACCAATCATTGATCCCCCCGATTCTAGGACTTTAGCTATTTAGTATGGATACTCTTTACTTTACCATAAAATCACAATTACTCATGTTATAACATGATGGCAACTCTCTTACCACTAAATTCTATGAATATAAGTCGGTTAAATTAGTATATTGGTTTCCATTCTAGGCACACAGCTAGCAGCGTGCGTGGTGGGAGGCGCTTAATTAATATGGTCAAATCGAAGAGGATATCACGATGAACCATCTTCATAAGCTCGATGAAGATGATTTACAGGAGGATTTCTGCCTAAAACCAACTTCATAAGATTCTTGTACTGCTCTCTCTCCCCTACCTCAGAAGTCGAATGGCTACCACTCATCAACTTTCAGTAAAATTATCCATCCACATACAAAGAGACCAAACCTAAGTGGTTTGATCTCTTCCTATTTCATTAATAATAAATCAAATTCCAGTGCATGAGCACAGCTCGGACCTAGTTAAATAAATCCATCAATCTAGCCCAGAATCCTTTTTCTTCTTCTGCGGCTTTTTCCTTTGTTTCTTGTTCTTCGATGGTGATACTTTCTGTTTTAATCACAAACTGTACTGAATTCACTTTCTCGTTTTTATCAGAAACAAATGATACTGCTTCAAAATCTGATTTATCGTACTCGGCAATCATTTTATCGATTTCTTCGACCATTTGTTCAGGTAAATTGTTCGTAGATTCATAGAGTTCATTGGTCCCAGCGTGAAGGTCACCCGCCCCATTTTCTAGCTCGTTCGTTCCTCCTGACAATTCTTCAATACCAGAATGCAATTGATTGTAGGAGCCTGATAACTGGCTCACTCCGTTTGTATAGCTCACCAAACCTGAATGGAACTGGCTATAATTCGAAGACATGGTTGCCAAACCTTCTTGTAGCTGTTCGAACGAACCGAGCACATCGATGCCATCAAGTGAGGATGAAAAACCTTCTGCAATGGAAACCATTTTTTCACCAGTATTGTTGATGAATCCAATGATTTCCGCTAACTGTGTATCAACATCAGCAAAACTTTGCTTAACAGATTCATAGGTTTCTTTTGCCTTAAGGGCAGCCCTATGCGTCTCGACCAATCGATCCACTACTGCACGATCCGCGCCCACTTCATACAATTTCTGAATCTCTTCTTCTGTAACGGTATATTCCGGAATCGCCTCAAGGGCCTTTTCTATGCTAGCGTAAGCATCAGAATAGCTTCCTCTTAGTTTCCTTAATTCATTAGCCATTTCCTGCAAGCCAGTTCCAACTTGAGTAAGTCCTGTTGGCAGGTCCTCGATCTCTTTTAGCTCATTCAAGTCTTCAAGTAAACTTAAATCAATTTGGTCTGCATTTTCACTTATACCTTTACTTATGGCCTCTAGTGCTCCATTAATCGAAGCTGAAGCATTCACAAGTTCAGAGGAGGCCCCACTAATTTCAGCCATCCCATTTTGGTATTGCTTTGAACCATTTTTCAAATCTGCAACACCCGAATTTAATTGCGAAACGCCATTTTTAAATTCGGCGACCCCATCGTTAACCTGGCCGATTGCATCCGTTAACGATTTCATGTCTTTAATCATCTCACCCGTTTCCGGTGCATCGATACTCATCGATGATGGAACAGCAGAGATTTCAATGCCCTGTAATTCGAAATCGACGACATCGGCTTCAAGGCTCAAGTCCCCATCATTTTCGGGCATAACGGTAAAGGTAACTTGCTTGTTTTTACCGGCATTGGCCACCATGCCATCATCGGATATCACAATGTTTGAATAAATATCTGGGTTCAGAACGAGCGAAACTTGCAATAAATAGTTTTCAAAAAAGACGGGATCTAACTTTTCATTCGCTGACGTACGAATGCGAACCTCAAGATGTCCTTCTTTGCCCGCAAGCTCTTCTGGAGAAATTTTCTTCCCATCTAGCTGATAAGAAATCGCAATATCCCAAGGTAAGGCTTCGTCCATATTTCCTTGATAATAAAATTTCCCCTCTGATGCAGGAATCTCCACCTTATTCCCAGTATGCTCAAGCTCAGATAAATCCGTTAAATTCTTTAGACTAGAATACGGGCCATAATCAACGATTTCTCCAGCTTCCAAGACATCAAAAATATTCACGACATAAATCTCTTGCTGTTTTCCAGTTGGACTCAAGGTCGCATATACGACCTCATCCTTAGCAGCAAACTCGGCCTTTTGTGTAGACTCATTTGCAGCAGCACTGACTAGAAATGACGGCAAGACAAGTGTAGCAGCCAAAGCCGCTGTGAAAATACGTTTTTTTGTCATCATCATTTCTCCTTATAAAAATTTGCTTTTAATGTCGTTTTGTTGATCACTTTATCAAAAACCAGCAACATGGCTGGTAAGAAACAAACAACCAAAATAAACGCAAGTAATGCTCCTCGTCCAAGCAACAAGCCGATGGAACCGACAATTGGGTTCGTCGATGTAATCCATAAAATAAAGCCAACGCTCGATAAAATCGAAGCAGAAATCGCAATCGAGAAGATTTTTTCATCAATCGTTTTCTTAATCGCCTTCACCGCAGTCATTTCCTTGCGGTTCTCCATATAGGACTCCGTAAAGAGAATTCCATAATCAACTGTCGCCGCAAGCTGTACCGTACTGATAATCAAGTAGCCGACATAAACCAACGAAGTATCGGTAAAGTAAGGCACCGATAAATTGACCCATACAGCAGCCTGAATCGTCAACAACAGCACGACCGGAATCGAAATAGATTTAAAGGTGAAGAACAAGACGGTTGCAACCGCTATGACTGTTAATAAATTCACCAATACATTGTCTTTTTCGACCGTAGTTTTAATATCATACAAGGTGACGCTCTCGCCTAAGGCATGAACGTCTTCTTCGTAATAAGCAGCCGCCTTCTTCTGGACCGTTTCCACTAGGGCGAATGCTTCCTCCCCCTCCGTTCCAGTATTCGTATGAAGAATAATACGACTATAATGATCGGAGTAAAATTGTTCGGTAACCGATTCCCCAAGGTACTCTGGAGGAATCACTGTGCTAACCAGATTGGCATAAGCAAGAACACTTGTCACTTCATCAAGATTTTCTAATTCCTGGACAAGCTTTTCTTCTTTAACAACATCCCCTCTTGGAACGAGCAACACCATCGCTGTATAATCTCCAAAGGTCTGTTCAATTTTCTCCACATCCACACCGGCACGAGTGGTCTCCGGGTGTTCACCAATTCCATACGTAAAATCCGTTTTACTCTGTCCTAAGAAAGCGGGAACGATTAAAAGGAAAACAATCAATAAGCTAGGAATGCGAATTTTAATCACACCACTACCGATACTCTTAAAGCTTCCAAGCAGTGGTTTATGCTGCGTTTTATCAATCCATTTAAAGAGCAACAACGTTAACGCAGGTAAAAAGACCATGACGCTAATAAAACTTAAAACGATCCCTTTGACAAGATTTAATCCTAAATCCGAACCAATCTCAAACTGCATAAAGGATAACGCAATGAACCCAAAGAAGGTCGTTGCCGCACTCGCTGAGATGGCAGGGAAAGATTTTTTGATCGCGAGTCGCATCGCTTCTGCGGGATCCTCTATCTTTTTACGATAGTCTGAAAAGCTATGCAGGAGGAAGATGGCATAGTCCAGTGAGACCGCCAGCTGCAAGATCGGTGCAACCGACTGGGTAACGAACGATACTTCTCCAATAAAAAGATTCGTCCCCAAGTTAATGATGACGGAAACGCCAATCGCTGTAAGGAAGAACACTGGTTCCATCCAGGAATTGGTCGAAAGAACTAAAATTAAAATGATAATCGGAACCAATAATGCCGCGGCATACATCGATTCAGACCCCGCCATTTTTTGTGAAGTGGCCGTATCGAGCGCTTCCCCTGCCATGGCGTTTTCGTCGCCAATCAGTTCATAAATGCGGTCGGTGATTGCCACTTCGTCCCCGTCTCGAATGCTAAAGGAAAACAAGGCCTTATTGTCCTTATAATACGATTCTACCGTTTCCTGATCCGCCATTTCTAGAGGGGTTTTTATGTCAATGGCATCATCTAACCATGTCACATCTGAGACACCGTCGATGTTGGTGAGCTTTTCTTTAAAGATGAGCGCTTCCTGTATCGAAACGTCCTTTATCATCACTCTCGTATTAGGAACAGAGCCGTCAAATTCTTGCTCCATGATTTCCATTGCTTTTGTCGATTGAGCGTCCTCTGGTAGGTAATCCACCATATTGTAATTAACAGACACAAAAAACTGTGCAATCGCACAGATGATAGCAATGATGCTAAATGTAATAACAACTGATTTTTTATGTTTTATGATTCGTGTTGCGATGTCGATTGAAACCAACTCCTTCTTGCATCTGTTTACCTGTAACATTATAATAGACACCGTGTTGGTTTATCAACAAACAGTTTATTATTTTTTGTTCATTATCCGACATAAGTATGATTTGTGTTGGATATCTGTGTGAAAGGTGTGATTTAGCTTGAGTTCTAAATTAGATAGACGGATCAAATATACAAGAATGGTTTTAAAGGAAAGTATGATGCAATTGTTAAAGGAAAAACCGATCTCGAGTATTACGGTAAAAGAACTTTGTGGAATGGCAGACATCAATCGCTCCACCTTTTACTCCCACTATTCAGACCCTTACGACCTACTCACGCAAATAGAGGAAGAAATTATTCAAGATATGAATGAAACCCTAATGAGCTATAATCTCAATCATGATGAAGAAGCTCTCCTAATGGTAGAAAAAATCGTCGAGTATGTGGCCGCAAACAGTGATGTTTGTGAAACCCTTTTTAGCGAGCATGGTGATCCTAGTTTCAAAAAGCGGGTAATGACGGTCGCACATGACCATACCGTTAAATCTTGGGTAAACTCCTACGCGGTGGAAGACCCAAAAGTCTCCGAGTATGTCAGCCTATTCGCCATCAGTGGGAGCATTCATATTTTAGAGATCTGGTTAAAAAATGGGATGGACAAATCCCCGAAACAAATGGCTGAAATTATTAACAATCTAACGAATAAAGGCCTGTCTTCCTTTGGAGTTTAACGCGCAAAATAAGAAGGAGATGCTGGAGGGATAACAACAGAGTCTATTTAAGGACCACTTATGAGGATAAGTGGTTTTTTTATGCACATAAAGAACCTTCTAATCTTTCTTTCATTTTTACAACAATCCCCTATGACAACAGTCTTATAAAAAGAATACTAGACTTCTCGCGATAGTCTATTAAAATAAAGAGAGACTGCAATTTCTAGTATGCAGATGTTACATACTCATCGTTTAGAGAAGCTACAGGAGGAAAAGAGAAAATGGAAAAAGTTTGGAGCATCCGATTAATTCGTTTTTCAGCAATTTTTGGATTTATTGGCACCTTTATCGGGTCTCAAATGGCGGGGAGCATGGATTATTCTTTACGACCTCTTCATGCTCATATCCTACTCGTAGGTTGGCTGTCTGCCTTTGCTTGGGGAATTTTTTACAAAGTGTATACAGTTAAGTTTAAAAAACTCGTTACCATTCATAGCGGCCTTGCCATGGCAGGTACATTAGGATTGACCGTTGGAATGTGGATGTACAATTTGAACCCGTTTGATTTGAACCAAACCTTCGTAACGGTGTTCTTTATCATTGGCGGTTCATTATTGCTACTAGCCTTTTTTGTCTTCATCCTCATCACATTTTTTATTGAAACAAAAGATAACTAGCATTTGGGGACGGTTCTTATGCTTCCTAGGAAGCATAAGAACCGTCCCCATGTTTTATTCACTGTGCAGGTAATAATCTTGGGAATGGTAGGTTTTAAATCCACAAGATTCATACAGCCCTAGGGCGTGGGCATTTTTTGCCTCGACCTCTAGAAAAATTGGCAAGCCTTTTTGAAGCTCCATTTTTACCACTTTAGTTAATGCCTTTCTTCCAATTCCTTTTCCACGGAGTTCTGGAAAGACGGTAAATCCATAAATCCACGCTTCACCATTTAATTCGGAAACACGCATTTTCCCGGCAATCCTTCCATCCACTTCAATGATTAACCTGTGATCACTGCTGTTTTCGCTGATTACCTGCTGCATTTCCTCAGCTTGCTTTTCGGTCATGCCAAAACCTGATATTTCAAGTTGAATTTCTGCCTCCCAATCCTCTTTAGAAGAAGAGGCTCTCACCGTAACGGTATTATCCTCCACTAAATCGGTTGGCTGCCATTGCATTTGATATTCCGCAACTGTAAAGTTGCAAGGAATCGTTTTCAAAAACTCCTTTGCAGACTGAGATTCCGTTGGCGCATTGAGCAGGATGGTTTCCGTATCTCGTTTCTTCGCCTCATCAAATCCCAATTTTAACAAGCTTGAAAAAATCCCTTTTCGCCTGGAATCTGGATGAACCATGCCACAAAGTTCAACCCTACTTCCCCAGCAGTAGCTTCCAAGAAAACCAACAAGCTGATCTCCTTCATAATGAAAGAAATCCTCCTGCCTGTCCTCCGACCGGTTCTCAAGCATATCGAAATTCAGCTTCAACTGAAATCCCCCATCTAACTCACAAACCTCTTGAAGCCTCTTAATCTCCAATAATTCCTTTTCCGTTAACAAATCTCCCACACCCCTAATACTTGGGGACGGTTCTTTTGCTTCCAAGGAAGCAAAAGAACCGTCCCCAGTTTTCTTAAACAAACCAACGAATATAAACACCCACCGCAATGAAGGACAAGAGAATGACGACGATATAAATAAGTGTCAAGTTTGTAGTGTTTCTTTTCGTATCATTCCGGTACGTTTCATCGCTTTTCCCTGCCAGAACAATCGTAAAGATAAGTGCTAATACAACAATAAGGATGACTAATAGTATGGCTAAGTTCATGCAATCCCCCTAATGAAATTATCGTAGATTTCGCAAACTTTGTGAATTCATTTTCTACTATTAGTATAAAGGATGCACGAGGAAATAACACATCTTTAAATATTAAGGAGAACACGGTTTTCACTCCTGCAGTCAACGAAAGCTCAAAAAAAAGCACCAATGATGGCGCCATCTCTGAAAGACCTGAAGATTTATTTTAGCTTAATTTAAAGTTTCCACTCTGGAAATTCACTTTCTTTTTGTTTTTCATATTCAGACATTCTAGAATACGAACTTCCTAGCTCCCTTACAATATAACCTTGCGGGCTAGTCGTTTCACACTTTCCGCTTAGCTCTTCTAGCTTAATCTTTGCGAACATGTTCGCCACTTTAGCTAAGCTCTGAATGGTGTCCATTAATTCTGGGTTATCGTGGTTATAATTTTTCGCAACGGAGTTGATGTAATCAAGTCTATTTCGAATATGTTTAATCGTTTGAACGTCAAACTGTTCCTTCTCATCTTTCATCCTCAATCACTCCTTACTTCTAAGCTTATGATTAAAAAGGAAAGGTTGAACCTAATTAAAAAATATTTAATCACTATTCCCCTTACCTTAGGGGGTCATGTATTACCCGATAGTACACGGGAAAAATCCCTATGCGAAGCAATCTTTTTGAATAAAACTGGAAAATATATGTTAAAATTTGGTTTAATAATAGTCTACTATCTATTTGGGGGGAGAAAATTTGGTTAGATTAGATAAAACGAACTCTAGTGAATTTAATGAGTATCTAAGATTTGCTGTTGAAAAATATGCCGATGAACACGTTAAGGCTGGAAATTGGAATGAGGAAGAAGCGATAAGTAAGGCAACTAAAGAGTACGAAAGACTTTTACCAGAAAGAGAAAAAACGGAAAAAAATCACCTATATACCATTAGGGATGAAGACAAAGAAGTAGGGATGATATGGCTTGCACAACATCCAAACGATAAAGGGTTTATTTTCGACATACATATTTGGGAAGGCAACCAAGGGCGCGGCTATGGAAAACAAGCAATGAAAGAAATAGAAAATGTGGCAAAAGAATTAGGTTTGAAAAGTATAGGTCTTCACGTATTTGCTCACAATCAAGTCGCACGAGGCTTATATGAAAAACTCGGTTATTTAGAAACAGATATTATCATGGATAAAAAGATTTAACAGTTCATTTAATATACTGCGGAAAACATAATAAAAAGTACGTTTTTCAGTAGCAAATTTAAATGAACCTTACGAAACTACTAACTTGTAAAAAAGAAGTCCTGTCATTGATTGAGTCATCAACGATTGAAGAATAAGGGGAGATTTTTCCGTTAAATGATGATCAGATCACGATTTAGGGTGAATAGGGGGAGTTTTTCCCCCTATTCAAGTAAAAATACCTATTTTCACGCTTTTGTGAGGCCAATAAGTGGAATTTCTCCCTCTATTTAAGCTATTTTCAGTGCTATTTACAAATTAAGCGGAATTTCTCCCTCTATTTTTCAGATAAAGTCCTAACCGGCGATAGCGAACTACCACTGTCCAGTCCAGGTCTTTTTGGCTATTTTATCTAAATAAATAGTGTTCAACTTAAATTGAGCCTACAAAAAAAAATTCAGAGTACAACTCCTGCACTCTGATTTTACCCTAAGGTTATTTATAGGTTTTCTCTAAAGGTTCCACGTAGGTTTGAAAAGCTTGTTCATAGGCATGACATGCTTGCAAAACAAGATGATCCGCAAACCGGTTTCCAGCTACCTGTAAACCAACTGGCAGTCCACCACTCGTTAATCCAACTGGTAAAGAAGCGGCAGGATGTCCTGTGAAATTATAAATTTGCGTCAACATCCAATCGGTCGCAGGGTTCACACTTTTTCCATTAATCATCGATGGACCGGCTAAATGATGTTCAAATGCTGTTGTAGCTAAAACAGGAGAAAGGATCAAGTCGTAGTTGTTGAAGATATTCTGAATTTCCTTCCAAACAAGGGTCCGTTTGATTTCGATGGCTTTATAATCGACTGCACTATATTTTCGGCCAATATGAATCATTTTGGCCATCCCCTCAGAAAAACTACCAGGGTCGTTGTCATACAGCTTTCCATAGGTAGCCGCAAATTTAACACACCACATTCCTGAAAAAGCACGAGTGAGTTCTTTTAAACTCATTCGTAAATCGACATCAACTTCTTCAACCTCGCAACCAAGCTCAGCAAAATGCCCAACGGCTTGATCCACAACCTGTCCAACATCCTCAGAAATCTCGTACAATCCAAAATCGCGGGTGTAGGCGATTTTTAAGCCTTTCATATCTCCATCCAAATTCGTAAAATCATCTCTTAAAGTCGGAACGGCATTCGGAACGTTCGCATCATAGCCCTGCATCACAGAAAATAACAAAGCGGCATCTTCCACGGTTCGTGCCATCGGCCCATTATGTAAGTATGGATGCTCGGAACCATAGAGATTGTCCTCTCCTTCATGTGGTATGACCCCAAAGGTTGGCTTGAAGCCAAAGATCCCAGTGAGCGCGGCCGGAATACGAATCGAGCCTCCTCCATCACTTCCCTCGGCAAAAGGAGCAAGCTTAGCGGCTACGGCTGCTGCTGAGCCCCCACTTGATCCACCAGGGGTTAAGTTTTCATTCCACGGATTTTTCGTCACGCCAAACAAAGGATTATCGGTTACCCCTTTGTGACCAAATTCCGGTGTATTCGTTTTCCCTAATACGATACCACCGGCGGCCTTGATTCTTTTCAAAAAGATAGGGTCTTCATCAGGAATATTGTCTTTAAAAGCCGGTGAACCGTAGGTGGTAAGTAGCCCTTTAGTTGGGGTTAAATCTTTAATCGCCACCGGGATCCCATGAAGCTCCCCCAACTCCTCTCCCTTCATCATTAGGTCCTCTGCTTTTTTCGCTTCCTCAATGGCTTGCTCATTTAATGTGACATAAGCATTCCACTTCGAGTTATGCGTTTCGATTCGTTCAAGGAAAGCGCTTACGACTTCTACCGGTGAAAGTTCCTTTTGCTTGATTAAGTTTGCTAGTTCAGTAGCGGTATGATTGGTGATGGACAAATCTTTCAACTCCTTTGATTGCAATAAAAATTAGGATATCTTCTCCCCTTTATTATACATAAAACGATTATCCTAGAGTGAATATTTTTTATATTCAGAAATAAAAAAGACCCAAAACTAGAATGGACAAAATAGCTATTATTAAATAGCTTAAATACCTACAAGGGGTGTTAAACCCCTTTTTATCCAGTCCAGTTCCTATCATTCTCGTTCATTCAGCAGCAATGATCCAAAGGATAGGTTCCTATCAGATCAGCAGTCAAAAGCGCTCATAACAAACAGAAGCAAGGTAGCCCGCAATTAAAATAGTAATCGTTGAAAAAACCACACTTTGTAGACCTAATGTTTGATAACCTAGTAGGACAATTAACCCATCCATAAAAGCAATAATAAACCCTATATTTAAAGGGGTTGCTTTCGCAACAAAATAAGCAATCAGGTCCGTACCTCCAGTACTTGTCTTATATCGGAGCATAATGCCCACACCAATCCCACAAATGGCCCCGCCTAGAATCGCACTAAGCCATATCGGCAGGAAAAACTGATAGGGAGCAAATAAATCAATGAACACAGCCGTCACAATCATCCCATAAAAACTACCATGAAACTGATTCCGGTCCTTCACCCATGCATAGATGATTAATGGAATACTTAATAACGCCGACCAAAGCCCCGCCGGAAAATCAAAATAATATTGAAGAATAAGGGCAATACCAATTATCCCCCCATCAAGCAATTGATGAGGAACCAAAAAACCATTAATCCCAATCCCAAGCAAAATACTCCCAATCACCAACGCTGCCGCCCGAGCAAAAATCCTAACCACCCCTTCCATCTCATAAGCCTTCATAATAATACCTATGACGGTTGTCCGAAAATCATTCTGGGGACGGTTCTCTTGCTTCCGACTTCAACCTAAAAAGCCACTCATCTTAACAACAAGATGAGTGGCTTTTTATTCCTTAGGGTTAGGGTTTGTTAATTTCATAGCTGATATGGAAGCGGAAGAACCGTCCCCATGCTTCCAGAAAGATTTTTATTGAGTATAGATAGAAGTAAATTAATCTATTCTAGAGGTGGTAAAATGAATATTCGCAAAGAGGATCTTCATTTACTTATAGATCTTGTGAACGAAAAAGATACGAAACTCGTGTATGATCTCATCAGGGGTGTTATTGAAAAAAATAATGAAAAAGACATTATTGTCGAAGCTGATAATTCCCCATTAACTGAAAAAGAAAAGAAGCTATTAAAACAAGCTGAAATTGATATTGAAAATGAAGATCTCATTGATTGGGATGATTCTCATGCCTAAATATACAGTAAAACTAAGGAAACCCGCAGCAAAGTACTATGAGAAGTTACCGCCAAAATTAAAGCACAAGGTCAAAGAGGTTATTGAACAACTCCGAGAGAATCCATTTGCTATTGCTAACGTAATTATTAAAACCAGGATAGTTAAGAAACTAGTTTTAAGGTGCATCAATCAAAAACATCCCAGTATGATCGATAAGCTGACTAAATCAGATTCCTCTCAATATCCCTGATCAAACTTGAAACAATCGCTTCCTGATAACCTGCCAGTTTTACCTCTCTCATCATGGTGATTAAACGGTTCCAGTCAGGTGAAGAGAGATTATCCAATTTAGACAATCTACTTGAAATATCCTCATTAGACAAACTTCCTTTATAATTTTCCTGATCCATTCGCCATAGAATAACCCTGTCTTGATATCTTTTCTTCAATTTTTCAGCAATGACAATGCCTTCTGGATCAATATCCCCAGAATAATAGAGTGTACAATTTGATTGAACAAGTCGATCTAATAGTTGCCAACTCGCAACCCTGAGTTGCCCATGAGTGCAGACGATTGGGGCTGTCGGAACAGCATCCATAATGGTCGAGCAAACACTTGAATTCTCGACAATCCATACTTTCGTTCCAAATGCTGGCCAGACTCTATCGACTTTAGTTAGTTCTTTTATCGGCATGTTCATGACGGAGTGAGTGTTGATAGCCGCTTGCCAAACAGGATGCACTTTGTTATTCGTTGATGCAAGCAAGCCTTGGCAGGTCACAAAGTTCCACAGGTCATCTCTCATAATTCCGTATTCAGCAAGAAGGTCATTTAATTCCTCCACTGTTCTCGGAATTACGGCATCAGTATTTCCTTGTTTGATTTGGTTCACATACATACAATGGAGCAGCAATTTCCCGCCAACCTCATTGGTGTCAAAAAAATGTGGATTCCCCGTGGTTCTTTGCGAAAAGAACGGAAGACGTTCAAATTCTCCTTTTTTGGGAAGGTCAGCAAATGCCCGAAAAACAGTTAGCAATTTCTCGAACACTTCTTCTTTATTTTGTTTATAGAGAGACCATATCCACCTTGTATCAGAGGATTTCGCTTGAATCCACTCAAACCACCATCTACCATCAGGAATTTGTTTTACAAGAGAATCAATGAATTGATCCTCTTGTTGTTGCTCTCGTTCGGACTCTTCCTTCTTGGTAAAGATCTTTTCCTGTAACACAGCCTCTAACAAAGGTAATAGAGTATAATCTGCATAGCCTGTGTGTACTAATTCTTTTTCAAAATCGAGTAACGCAATACTCCCTTTTTCTTGCAGTCTTTCCTTTGACTGACCAAGAAAGCCGGCAATTGATTCAAGTTCCACTTCGGTAAACGTTTTGACACTTACCGCTCCCCCTACCCTTCCTAGTGAACGGTACTTTTGCTTAAACAACTGAAACAGTTTGAAGAAACCTGGCTCTTCTTTAAAAACTTGAAGCTTCTTATTCACTTAGGACCAGTTCCTCCTTCTGTTCAAGCTCATCAATGACGAGCGACTTTTGCTTGCCATCCCATTGGTAGCGAATCACCGTCACGAAGTCAGCATTTTTAGGGCGGACTAGTTCACAGATTGATAAACTGGAAATCGTATCATAATCTCCCCACAACGCTTGTGAGTTCATAATATAGTTAAACCTGAGCTGTTCCACAACTTCGAACATATCGCGAATATTGTTTTCATCAACACCAGCAAATGCTTCATCTAGCGAAATAATAAAAGGCGCCATCTCGCTTGCTTCCTTATAGCGAGAATAGGCAGCAGTGAACAGTGGAATGTACATCGCCATCGCCTTTTCTCCCCCACTAAATTTAAAGAATGCATTGTTTGTCAGTTCCCGTTTTGGTTCGTTGACGCGACGGAAGGAAAGCACAAAAGTGAACCACTTCCGATAATCTAACACTTCTTTCAACACTTGGTGAAGGGTAGAGCCCTCATTACGTAATTGAATGAGCTCTTTTGCCTTCGCAATCCGCGACTGGAAGTGCTTTGTAATCCGCTCTAAATCTTCTTCATTTAAAAACTTACTATCTCTTTGTAAAAGTTTTACAAGATCCTGAGTATCCAATTCTTGTTCTGATTCAGCGGTAAGTGGCTTCCAAGCAATCGAGAAAATTAAACCAGATGAATTATCTCGATTAGCCATAATTTTATCCATTTCTTTTACCCAGCTTTGCGCACGTTTAATTCGGTTCCTGAGGATGACCCCCACACTTTTCACAATGATATCTTCATAGAGCTGTCGGTCTTGTTCATCCAACCACCCTTTTTGTTCTGCTAGCTCTTTCTTCAATGTAGAGGAAACAAAGTATGGACTTACCCGTTGGCCGTGATATTCCATTTGAATTATTCGTCGGCCCCTTAACTGTCGCCATTCATTTTTATAGGGCTCAAAATGCTCCCCGTAATCCTCGCTAAACCACTCCGGTGTTTCGACATCTTCTGTATACTCAAACATTCGATATTCGGTTAAATGGGTTTGTTCATTAATAAAAGCTTTTGAAAGTTGTTCTAACAGCTTCGAACGTTCGTATTTTGTAAATATCGGCTCGAACTGCCCATAAATGGCGGAAGGGTCCTGTCCTTCAACTTCAAAGAAGCCACGACTTTTCTCAGTTTCGACAATATGCTTCCATTCGGTGTTCATGTTTTGCCAGAAATGCAACTCTTTCTCTGCATCAGCAAGCTTTTCCGCGCACCGTTCTTGATCGGCTTGTTTTTTAGGGAGAGCTTGATGAATTCTATTTATTTCCATTTCTGCCTCATCGAATAACTGTAGAACCTCCCGAATTCTGTTTCTTATTTCATCAATCCCTTTTAACTGGAGTTGTTTTTCGATGGATTGAATCACTGCTTTTAAATGAGAAAGTTGGTCACTTTTCCGATTTTGCTCCCCTTTAATCGAATCCAACTCTACCTCGATTTCTTCGATTCTTTCTTTATGGTCATTTATCCGCGATTGAGCATTCAACAAATGAATGGTATTCTTCTCGAATTTATATAAAAATTCAACATAACTTCCAGCCGCTTCAAGCGCCTGACTAATCTCCTCAATCGTTAACGAAATGTTCAGGTGGTTGCCCCGGTTACGAAGTTCTTTTTTTGTATTCATTAATTCTTCATGGGTAAGCTTCCATTTGTCATCAATCAAACGGAGTAATTCCTGTTCTCTATCGATCACTTGTTGCTTTCTCACCATTTGGTCATGAAGATCAGATAAATCTGTATCATTCGGAATTTCTCGTTTCCAAACTTCAATTTCTTTCAGGTTTTCATCTAAAGCTAGTAGTTTTTGCTGAATCTGATCCAATTCCATTTGATGTTGCTGGAGTTTTTCTGTCCATAACTGGATTTGCTCTCGTTGATGACGCTTGCGTGATGTACGCCCAATAAATTTAGACGGCCCTTCGTTTGGGGCATGGCCAACTAGACATCCAATTGAATATGAACCATCAACATCAAGATGAAACCCGCTGCCGTCTTTTTCAAGTGGAATTGAGCGCAGCACTTCATCGACTAATTCGTTCGAAATTGGGCTATTTTCGTCTAAGTCCGGCATTAAATAGTCAGCAAGTGTATAGCCTAGTAATCGGGGCTCTGTCACAATTACAGCATCTTGTTCTGGAGTAATCGACCGTTCGGCAATCACGCTGTCCAAGACACCAGTCTTTTTTAAAGCCGATTCAATTCGTTCACGTTGTTCTTCGGTTACATGATCTTGAAATTCTACAGCAGCGTAAAATGGTAAAAAAGCTTGTCCAGTTTCTATTAATTTTTCACGATGAAGTTCCGTTCCCCTTGCTCTTTCAGGCTCTAACATCTTCTGCGTTTTAATCTTTTGCAGTTCGTCCTCGGTTTCTTTTATTTGTTCTAGCTTTCCATTGCGCTCATTCTTGGTTACAGCGATGTCTTTTTTCACTTCTGCTTCAAAATCATGAATGGCGGAATACAATTTGTCCCGGACTTGGTCATATCGGTTTCGTTCATATAATCCTTGGATCAATCTAGCAATTTCTTGCCGATGTTCTGTAGAATAATCGAGTTTCGGGTGTTCCTCCATCCATTCAAAGACATTGCTTTCCAATTGTTGATGTTGTTCATCAAACCACTCCTGCAGGTGGTCTAATTCCTTGATGTGTTCGTCGACAATTCTCTTTTTCTCCGAAGACTCACGCTGTAAATGACTGTGCTCTTCTCCTAAACGTTCTGCTTTTTCTGCTAGTTTTTCCACCCCGACTAATAGCCCCTGGTGGTCTTTTGCTTCTTTTAACCAAACGGTAAAATCAAAGGAGTCTGATGAAGAGCGTTCATAATCGTCTACATTTACTTCATGCTGATGGAAGGCTGCATTTTCAGCATCAAGCGCTAACTCGTCTAAAAGTTCTTTTGCCTTTTGCTCATAGCCAAACTGTTCATTTTCTGTAGTCTCTTTTTCCTTCCATTTACTGCGAAGTTTTGTATTTAGGTCATCCCATTTCGTTTGCAGGTTCTTCACTTCATATGAGAGAGTTTCAGACTCAGCTACTTTTTTCCCCTTTTGTTCCTCTAACGACCAAACTTCATGTTTCTGTAAGGAAGATTTTTCTTGTTCAGCCACCGTTTTTTGTTGTTTATATGTTTGTAAATTCGTTGTCAGTTGTTCAATTTCTTTCCCTAAACTCTCAAATTGCCCTTCATAGTCTTGAACAAGCTTCTCAGCAGCTTTGCTCTTTTGCTGAGCTCGTTTCCATTGTTGTGCTCTTTCGGCAATAATGAATTTATTATAGGTATCATATGTTTTTTCAAGTCTTTGAATCGAATCAGATTCTCGCTCTAACTGTTCTAGTTGCTGGGCTGCTTGGTCCATATTTTCAATCGTGTCGGACAGATGCCGCAACTCATCATCAGTTAACGGTGGCAACGCGGACTCTAAGATTTCATAGATTACCGTTGGCTTAAAATCCTTTGAAAGTTTTGGGCTTCTTAATTGAATCAATAGCTTGATTAAGTCTTCGTATGCTTCGGTCGAGTTAAAGCCAAATACATACTTATTCACAAGCTCCATGTACTCTCTTTGGGTATGAACCACATACCCACCTTGGCCAATCCGATTTTCTAATTCTTTCGCAGATAACGGGACTTTCTCTCCGGAATGCTTTTGCGCTAAGTGGAAGTCTAGTCCAACCCGGCGATTATCGGTGATAAGAAAGTACCATGATTTAATCCCCTTATTCCGCTTTGCTTGCATCCCAATTCCTGTGGTAACGTATTGATTTGAATCTTGTTTTTTATATTCAATAAATAAATACCCTGTCCGCTCATCGCGGTCGACGACTTCTTTTTCACCAAGCAAATAATCTTCCATTCGTCTCGCTTTTGACCCAAAGGGATCAAGGCGATCGGGGGATTTCTTCCCATCTAATAAAACTGGGAGAAAGCTCTGCATCGTCACCGATTTCCCCGAACCATTAGATCCGCGGAGTAAAAGCTTGCCATCTTGAAATTGAAAAGTCTCTTCATCGTAATACCAAAAATTTAATAGACCCGCTCGATTCATCACCCACCTATTGGTTGACATTTAGTTTTCTCCTCCTTCAAAATCCTCCGGAAACATTCCTGCTAGTACACCCAACAAAGGCTTTATTTTAATCAGTGAACTTTCTTCGTCTAGTTCAATCATCATCCAGTCTTTCATGCTTTCAATTAACTCAACCCTAATCGCACTTGTGGATTTTTCTCGAAAGTACTTTGACCAGCCTTGCTCATATCGTTTACGAAGATCCTCGAGTACTGCCTCCATTTCCCCTTCTGTCATGACAATCTCCCCATTTTCTTTTGGTGTATAACGGTCAAGATGTTCATGCAAAAAGTTTGAAAACTGAAGGATGATATCAGTTGATGCCTTCGAGGTAGGAAATAGTTGCTGATATTGTTTAGCCTGTGCCACCGATAAAAAGGCCGTGTTTTTATACAAATGCAATTTGTAATCACTATGACTCTCGATATCTTCTGATAATCGGTTTCTGAAGTTCCGTATATATAAAAAATCCGGGTCCTGCTGATCAATCCGATGTAAGCCCGGAGAAAAGAACAGCTTCCGATATACTCTTTTCCGGCGTTCGTCTTCTTGATTCAGTTTCCAATCTTCTTTTAACAATTCTTGCCAATCTTGATAGCTACTAAAATCATCGGGATAGGTGCGCATAAAGTAGCGACTGTAAAGGGTCGCTTCATATAATACTTCTTGGTCTTCATTATGGTCAAACCGGCCGATGTCGCCATCGATGGTGCGGATTAATTGAAAATCAACCAAAACCTTCATCGCGCGAATCAAGGATTTTCGATGAACATAAAGGGTCCAGTCCAATGGAAAGTCACCAGGATAATCCACTTGAATTTCCTGACTCAAATCTGATAAGAGAAACTGCTCATCCACCGACTTCCCTTCTAAAAAAGATAACGCACAGCAAAAAATCGCATAATCCATTGGTTCCTGAAAATCTTGAATGCCCATCCACCGCTCTGGTTCTACCGGGATCTTCTCTAGCTTGATAAAATGCTGGTGAACAATTAAGCGCAGTCCAAACTTTTCGTCAATGTATCGACGAAGAACTTTTTCTCGTTCACGGATTAATTGGTACCATTCTGGATGTTCCGTTCGCAAAATCCAGTAATGATGAAACAACAGATCCATTCCTAGAATGGCCTTTTCATCAAACTCAAGTGTTTGCTCTAGCTTCAACGCATGCTCCCTCCCTGCTCTTCAAATTCAAACAAAGCATCGGGCATTTTTAACGTTCCATCATCGGACTCTAGTAAAATGCTGTTCTCCTTATCAATCGTTACCTTAACCACCAATCCATAGTCTGTCTTCACTTTCCGGTCTTTACTTGCCATCGATTTCCCAATCCAGCCCAATAAGACTTTACGAATGAAAGGTTCGACTTTCGATAAGGCAGAAAGCTGAATAACGCCTTCGGTCATATATTGATCAATGAGAACTCGTTCTTGTCTTCGTTCCTCGAGATATTGCTCTCGTTGACGCGTCTTTTTTTCCGCGTTAGAAGTCATTGACCCTGGCTTTGTTTTTTCACGATAACGGTTTGTCCTTGGCTTTAAGGTTAAAATGGTTGGATTTTCCTCCCATGTATCAGAATGCAGATTATCGGTTGTACCTTCTTCTAATTGCAAATGCTGAATCGTCATGCTCCCAAAAACAACGGAAGAGATTTTATGGGCGTCATCAAGTGACGGACTATTGGCGAACCATTTGGCTAAATGAAGATAATCATTTTTGCGGCTCCGAAAATGTTGTTGCCTTTCGCCTATCCGTTGGACATACCTCGTCATTCGGCGGATCATTTCGTTTGTCTGCCATTGCAGGACTTCCAATTCACTTTGTTGAGAAGTGGAGCCTAGGAACCACTGCCTTAAGGAGCCCCAATATTCCTGATACTCCGTTTTCCACTCTTGTTCAGATGAACTGACATCTTCGAGTCTAGGGATGGACCGGCGATGTTCAATTAATTTTTGAAAAAAGGAATCTAATTTTCCTAATGATAGCTCGTTTAGTCGTTCCCCTATTTGCAGAGAAGTTTTTTGAAGCGAGACGATAAAATCTCGTAGATAGGTTGTAAATTGATTTTTATAAACAAGAAAGGCTTCCGTCTGCATCCGTTGGTCTGTCTGCTCACTATTAATATAGGCAATATAGTCTGCTGTACTTGTACGGATGGTTTGAAAATAACGGAAAACATCTTCCCAGATTCGCATATATTCTTCAGCGTTTTTCGATAAACCCTTTTCGATTTCTGTTTGCAGGGTAATCAATGCTTGTAGAAGGCGATCAAATTGCGATCGTTCCAATGAACCTTGGAAGGTGTCGCCGACTTTCTTTTCTAACACAACAAGCATTCTTTCGATTTCTATTGTATAAGGAGTAGATTGATAGCGAAATCGCTTTTTCTTATACTCCTCAATGGTCTTTGCACTCGTCATATCTTGACGGGCAATTAAGTTATTCCATTTCACAAGCTGCCCTAGTTGTTGATGTAGCTGATCTTCTTGGTATTCAGAGAATGCTGGGATTGAGCGCATATAGTCGAGAATTTCCTCTGGTGCTATAAAATCCCTCATTCTTTCATGCTGATGATAAAAATAGCGCAGGATTGTGCGGTAATGCGCCGCTGAGTCTGCCGTTAAATAACTAGCCTCGACCACTTTCTTCATGGTTACGTCCAAGATAATCATCCTTATAAATAGTCTATTAGTTCTATTCTATTAGATAGGGTAAATAATAGGAAATGAAAATTATAGTAAGATAAGTGCATTTAATGTTTGATCTATTGGATTCGTTTTATATACAGATAGGCATTATCTTATTGCCCGCTTATTTAGTCCCCATGCTTAGAACTATTTGTTACCTGTTACCATCAACATTTTGAAATTGTAATAAATAAGGATATTCTCTTTTGAATACATGGTAAAATTCAAATGAAAGTATAGAGCAACCTTTAGAGAAGGAAAACTGTAAGATGGAAGCAGTTATGACTAGGGTTGATTTCCAAAAATTGCTGAGATGAGATTGAAAGATGCAGAAGTACTCTATGAAAATGGTCAGTATCAAGGAGCATATTACTTAGCCGGGTATGTCATTGAATGTGCCCTTAATGTATTGCAAAGAAAACAAAAGAGCATGACTTTCCACCTCCACAAAGTGTTGTGAAAAAAATCTACACACATAATCTCGATAACTTACTAACAGCTTCAGGATTAAGGATCACTGATGATATGGTGATAAACTGGACGCTTATTAAGGACTGGAACGAGTCCATTCGATACGAGAATCCTGATGAGAAGAAAGCCAAGGATATTTTTGCGGCAATTACTGACCCGGAAGAGGGGGTATTTCAATGGATAAAACAGCATTGGTAGAAATGGATTTTAAAAATGGAGAAACTTTAATTAAGAGCTTAGATCAGGCACAATTTCATGTTCATTCTGCCTTTTGGTTTTTCAACTCAGAGTCTGAGCAATGGAGACTGATGATTGCATCAGAGCTAGTCGACGATTTAGGTCCAAAGGTAGCATACACACAAATCAAAACTGTAATCGACCATTCAGAACCTTCAATTGGAATTGAATTACAGAATATATCCGTTATTAGTCCCTCAAACATCCTTATAAAAATCTTAGGCTCAGCCATCAAGACCTCCCCTACTGATATTAATGGTATCCGATTTTCAAGAAATACAATTGGGAACAGTTTTATTGAGGATGTATATATATATAGACTTCAGTAATATAAATAATAAAACTTATACAAGTGTAATAATAAAGTGTAAAAAGCCACTCATCCCAGCAAAAAGATGAGTGGCTTTTTATTTGATTCATTTTCAAAACCGATACGGAAGCGGAAGAACCGTCCCCACTTGACTTATTCGAAAACTAATACAATAATTAAATTGTGCACAATTTAATTGTGGAGGAGGGATTTACTTCAATGGATAGTGAACAATTTTTAAAGCTTGATAATCAACTTTGTTTTGCTATTTATGCCTGTTCGCGGGAAATCACCCGTTTGTATCGTCCCTTTTTAGATGGGTTGGGCATTACTTATCCGCAATTTTTAACGTTAACGGTTCTTTGGGAACATAAGCGTCTAACGGTAAAGGAAATTGGCGAACGCCTATATTTAGATAGCGGGACACTTACACCGATGTTAAAAAGAATGGAAGCATTAGAGTTAGTGAAAAGAGTCCGTGGAACAGAGGATGAGCGGAAGGTTTATATCGCCTTAACAGAGCGAGGGGAACAGCTGCGAGAAGAAGCGTTAAATTTTCCAGAAAAGTGCATCCCTCATTTTGGACTAACGAAAGACGAATACTTGGGTTTATTGAAACAAATGAACGAAATGATTGAAAGTTTACAAAAAGTAACGCGTTAACAAATACAAACAATGAGGTGAAAGCATGGATCTTCTATTACAAAGACCTACGCATGAAGATAAATCGTTTCGTGACATTTTAAACGGGCAAAAAAGCTTAGTAGTTTTCGTTCGCCACCCTGGTTGACCGGTTTGCCGAGAAATGCTCACGCAGTTGCGTGATCGATACCAAGAAGTTTCTGCAACAGGTTATCAGGTTCTAATTATTACCCCTTCGAATCGTTCTTTCTTAGAAAAATTTGATGAAGCGTTTGGGCCATACCCGTTCCCAATCTATGGCGATCCATCCCGTGCTCTTTACCGTGAAATGGGACACGTTAGCATGGCAAAATCAAAGCTCCTTCTGAAAGCCGGAAAAGCCTTGTTAAAAGGTGGTTCTAAAACCTTCTTTCCTAGCGATGAAGAGCAGAAGACCCTTGTCAAAAAAGCCATGAAAACACACGATGTCTACATTCAAGGTGGGTCTTGGCTGTTTAATGAGTCTGGCGAGGTAACATGGAGTCATATCGATACGGCGCCGGAGGACCATGCTACGATTGATCAACTTTTACAACAAATGAAGTAGAATCTAGTAATTTAGCATTAAAAAAGGAAACTTCGAGCCGTTTTGCTCCAAGTTTCCTTTTCTATTATAATCACACATTTCGGAAGCAGAAGAACCGTCCCCACGCTGCTAATGTCTAAGTTGTTATGGTAATGATTGCTGCGATATAATAATGAAAAAGGAGATGAAGAAATGGCAATTAGAAGAGAGGATATTCATAAATTAATTGAAACAGTACCTGAGGAAAAACTAGATGAACTTGTAAAGGTCATTAAGCTTTTCGCGATTTCTGAAGAAGAACCGACAGATGATGAAGTTCAGGCAATCAATGAAGCACGTAAAGAATATGAGACAGGTCAAACCCTCCCCTACACAGTAGATAAATTACGTAAAGAGTTTTTAGAAAATGAGTAAATATTCACTAGAGTTATCTAAGAGCTCTAAAAAGTTTCTTGATAAAAGTGACAAGGTTACTAGGGAGCGTATTATTAACGTTCTACACGCTCTAACTGAGAATCCTTACTCATACCCAGGTATCATCAAGTTAATTGGATACCATGATATCTATCGTATCAGAATAGGTAAATATAGAATTATCTACACTGTTCTCAGCGAAAAACTCGTCATTCTATTCAAGATATCGACAGTCGCGGAGGTATATACAAACAAATATAATATCCTACTCCTAAGTCCCTAAAATACCCCTTATTTAGAAATCCCTTAGCCTTTCACTCTACACTCCACTTATAATAATTCATACGGTTTTTAAAACGATATAACAAAGAGACTGTTTCTGCTTCCTACTGAACGTTTGTTTACCTAAATCATCAAAAGGAAGCAGCAGAACCGTCCCCATGCTTCAAAGAACCGCCGGCTAAAACGGATTCGTTGCCCACTGTGCGGAGGTTTTAATGAAAATGCGCTGCTCTAGTTGGAGCAAACCGAGGATGTGTTCTGCGATGTCCTCTGCTTGCATGAATTTATTAGGATCCCGTGGCTCTGAGACTCTCCCACGTGTAAAGTCAGTATCTACAAGACTTGGCGTTAATACGCTCACGCGAATATTGTGGCGGCGTACTTCTTGCATGAGGGATTCGCTCATGCCAATCACAGCAAACTTCGAAGCACTATAGGCGCTCGAGCCTTCCGTTCCTTTTAATCCAGACATCGAGGAAATATTGATAATGTCGCCCTTGTTTTTCTCGATCATGCCTGGCAGTGCAGCTTTTGTGACGTAGACTATTCCCATGACATTGGTGTCCAGTACCTTTTTCCACTCATCCGTAGAAAGCTCTAGAAACGAACCTCTTGCACCAACCCCGGCGTTATTGATGAGAATATCAATGCCCCCAAGTTCATTTTCTATCTTACTAACTGCTTTTTGAACCTCAGACTCTTGCGAAACATCCGCAGTAGCCGTAACAAAGGTGGCGCCAAGATCAGTTAATTCTTCTCGAACGGTTTCGAAGCTTTCCTCTGAACGGGCAATCAACCCGAGTTCAACGCCTTGTTTCGCTAGGGCAATGGCTGTTGCACGGCCAATCCCTCTACTTCCACCTGTAATCAATGCTTTTTTCCCTTTTAATGATTGCATTAGAAACATCCCTCCATAAAAAATAAGTTGCCCTCATTCTAACGATTAAGTTTGATAAGTACAAAGCATACGCAATCGCTTATGAACTAGGAATCTCAATAAGTTCATTCATAAATGAAAAATTCCCGCTACTCCATGAAGGCCTTGAACTTTTCAATAACAGCTTCTGTTAAAATCCCTTCCTCATAAAAATGATTCGTATACACATTTAAAATCATTTCATTCTCTTCGGTCATCTCGATTTTTAGCAATACTCGATTGATAATATCCGCCAGCTCTTGAGGATTCCGATACATCGTATTCCAGGCACGAACCTGCCATTCTAATTCATCACTCAATGCGGCTTGCTCGAGCTCATCAGTTGGTACAGGTTCGTTCGCTTCGGCATATGGATCTTCATACACATCTGTGTAAATAAACTGAATTGGATTGCATTCCTCTAGCCCATATGTAAACCGTTCGTTTCCTACTGTAACAACTAGTTCCTCAGCTTCAAACTCAATTTTCCCGTTTTCCAAAATAATTTTATCAGTCAAAGATTGGACCACGCACGTCACATCGGGTGTGATCAACCAATACTGTTGATCTGGATTTAGCTGTTCCGCATACTCCATCAAGGTCGTTTCCTCTAGTTTCTCTTCATCTCTCAATCTCACAAAGAGACTAGGGCGATAATAATACCGAGCATCCAGGTCTTTCATCTCAATCGTCCATTCATTATCCGGAGAGTCAAACAACACTCGAAATCCATATCCATCCTTGGTCTTCTGCAATTCGTCGTACACCAACCAGTTTCCCACTTCAATAGGATGATCACCTTCTTCCGAGACAATCCCCTTAAAAGTAAACTGAATGAGCGCTTTCGTTGAAAAACCACCATCCGTATTAAGATACAGGTGAAGAGCGTCCCTCTCCCTTTCCAATCGCTCAATCGTCGAATCATGCAAACTCTCAGCAAAGATTTCCTGAACGGTAGACGGCAAGGTTGCTACAGCTTGCTTTGTCTGTTCATAAGCAGCATCTAGGATTTGTTCAAATTTCTTATCGTTTTCCCGCATCCATTGTAAATAATCTTCACGAACGGCCTTTGGCAAGGTAGGCTGATTTAACTGCCCATTTTCTAGATAGGGTAGGAAACGACTAGGCAAAATCTGAACCAATTCATCTTTCACCTCGTCAAGCTCGGCTGTCAAACGCCCCTGAAGATCTTCCCCTTCTTCCTGTGCTTCCCTTAAGGTTACCTCCCATTCTTCGTCGGATTCATGAATCGGCAAGAGATTGCATTTTAGAAATTTTTCTTTCGCTTCTTTTGACAGATTCCACATCATGTCAACTCCCCTCCCTCTCATAGTTTTTGTTAATCGTGTGATACTAGTATTCATTCTATAGAACACAAGTCCATTCCTTTTTTATGGGATTGTATTCAAAAAAAATAAGCCAGACACTTTCGTCTGACTTACCGCCACCATTCCCGTCAAAAGACTTACACTCCAGTCTTTTCTACTCAATGACACCCGTACTCTTAATCAATGCGTTAACGTTTACTTCAAAAGTTGCCTTTGGATAAAGTTCTTGCCACTCTTCATTTCGCTTATTGTTGTTAAGTCTAGTTGATTTATATCTAAGGCCAAAGCCTAGAGGATCTACCCCTTCCTTTTGAAACATCTTTAGGACTTCGGTTAAATCTTTCTTAATGGTTTTACTAGCGGCCTCACTGTAGTCTTGAAGTTTTCTAAAATCTGTTTCCCTGTCGGATTCTTGGATAATCCCAACCGCTTCCACATCCATTTTTATGATTGGCTGTTGTTTAGAATCGACTTGGATTTGAAAGTTCACTTCAGATGTATCGATGGCCACCGTAAAGTTCTGATCGTCATTTTTCACCCTAACATCGTAACGTTCGAAGTTATTGGACATTAAGTTATAGACGGCTGTTTGTTTTTGATTTAACTCGACGGTCTTATTCTCGTCATTGACGATGAGTGCCTTGTTAATATCAATCCTTTTCTTTTCCTCATTTGTAGATAGAACGGGCATTATAGGATCAATACCATTCCCGAACACTCTTCTCCTAAAATCAAATAGATAAGAGGTTACAATAAGCTGACTTTCCACCCCATTTTGGTCAAAGAAGTTAAATAAAGCGTGAGACCCTGCCATTTCCGATTCAGGCTCTGCTTTTAACACCTTTTCAGCTGATGGTTTACCAATACCTACATATGAAACCATTTGAATATCCCGTCTTCTTATGAAAAAATCCATGATTTCTTTTAATTCGTGATGAAGAATTCCTTCCCCAAAGACAATCACTTTTGCATGACCAAAATCAAGTTCCTTATCGGTTTGAGTTTTTAAGTGCCGAATCGCGGTACTTAATGATTCACTTTCCTTCGTCAAATAGGTGTATTCTGTACCTGATTGTTTAACTGACCCTGATGGAACCGCAAGTTTTAAAATCACCCGGTACGGTGTTTCTTCATTATCTGTGTGATCAACGCCAATCGATAACACAAAAATCCGCTTATCAATATCCTTAAACCCGCACCCTGATTGAATGAGAAGCATCGCGACAAAACTTAAGAGTAGAAGTGTTTTTCCGAAGCGCTGAACTTTTTTTATCAAGACTTCGCCCTCCTTAAAATAAACCAAAAAAGGCTAATCAACCCAAAAAGGGAACAAAGTAATAGATTGAAAAAATAACTTGAAAACAAGCTTAGTTGATATTCGGTAAGATACTTCGTAATCTGGATACTCCCTAACCAAATGACACCGACGATAATGTATGGAGTTAGGTTGATGTCTTTGAACTTGAACCGTTTGGTTGTAATCACACTTTTTGTCAATTCCAGAACGACATGCCAGTGTATTAAAATACTCAAAAAGGAAATCGCCAAATACAAAATCAGAAAAACAAAGAGAATCCGCTCAATTACCCCTAGATCTAATCGAAGGGTGTCGCTTGTAAAAATCCATGGATAGGCAATTTTTTCGATTCCTTCAAAACCGTTCATCCCAATAGGAATAAAATAGGTCGTAAACAAAACTCCCCCTCCCAACAGTCCGATAAGGAGGATTTGTTTTATGGTAATCTTATGCTTTTTCGTAAAAAAGCGATTGAAAATAATAAGGTTGAATCCTCCTAAAAATAAATAAGTTGATGCCGAAAGCGCTGAAAAACTTGGTAGCTCGTATGTATGCATCATCGCTTCCCGAATGAAGTCCCATTCTAGTTCTGGAGTTGTGTAGGATTTTATCATGATGAGGACAATAACTGGTAGGCAGCACAATAGGACAAATTCAACGGTGTAAAGGACGCTGCTCGTCTTCATTAGAATCCCATATGAGATAAAAAACAGGAGAATGCTTGTGATAAACACCAAAGGCATGTCAGGTGTCAAGAACCGCTTTAATAAAAAGGAGTAGGTAACAAGTGTGATCAACCCTGCCACTGACCATGCGCCGGCGATGAACAGAAGCAAGAGCTTACCGAACCAACCTGGCATGTATTTTCCCATCAATTCAGGCAGCCCTTGCCCAGGAAAAGCATTAAAAAATCTGGCGACTATATAGCATAACGCTAGCCCTATGAATATCGCTAAAATCATCGAGACAATGGCTCCCTCCGACTTCTTGGCTAGAAGAATCTTCGGAACAGACGCCACAACATTGGCTAACATATTTACAAATACTAGATAGTAAAAATAACGGCTCATGACGGCTTCACCCTAGTTTCTGCCTGCTTCTTTTTAAAAAAGATTTTAAAATAAGGTTCTCCAAAGCTATCTCGATTGGCTACGTACATCAATAATCCAATGAGGCCAAGCGTTAATCCAGCCAGACCAGCTAACGTTGCAGCCAATAGTAACAAATACCTCATAAAGCGAATCGCAAAGCTCATTTCGTTAATTGGAATGACAAAGGTTGAAATCGCAACCGCACCTACAATGATAATGATAATGTTTGAAGCGAGCGCTGCTTCAGTTGCTGCCGTACCGAGAATCAACCCGCCAACCGTTGTCGCCGTTCCTGTCACTGCTTTCGGAAGCCGAATACTTGCCTCGGTAAGGAGCTCCATGAAAATCAACATAAACAACACTTCAATAAACGACGGATATGGAACCCCTATTCGGCTACCAGCAATCGAAAGCGCAAGCTCGACCCGGAACACCTCAGGATTGAACGATGTCGCAGCGACATAAAGCCCTGGAAGAATGAGACTGACAAACAAACCAAGATAACGAAGAAACTTGGAAAACTTGGTGACCCAATACATCCCATAATTGTCCTCCATCGACGTCATAAAATCCCAAAAAATCGCTGGGGCAATTATTGTCGTCGGAGAGCCATCCAATAATAAAACCACTTTTCCCCCCGCAAGGTTGTAAACGACCCGATCCGTTCGTTCTGTCATCATCATGATGGGGATTAACGAGCGTTTCTGGTTATTTATAAACCTCTGTATCTGGGTTGATGTTTGTACAACCGGTTCATCTAATGATTCTAATTGGCTTTTAATCTGCTCAAGTACCCCATCAAGAACATACTCCTCATCATAGATGATGGCTAATGACTGATTGCTTTTCTTCCCTATTTCCATCGTTTCGACCGTAAGCGAAGGCTTATGATATCGTTGACGAATTAAGTTTAGATTCGTCGCCAAATCCTCACTTAGCGCATACTGTGGTCCCATAATAGTCGGCTCAATATTCGTTTCTCTTACTGTATCGGTGTTAACCTTTTTGATTTCGAATAACAACAACTCGTCCTTTAACTTCACCACGACACTGCCCTTTGTGAGCTCTAAAAGGACTTGTTCTTTTGAAGTGAATTCTTGCTGATTAGGTAATGATTTTAAATAGGCTTCTACATGTTGTTCACTCGCTAATTCAAAAAAAGGCTTAATAACAATCTGTTGCAGTTGCGCCCCGTCCACGACCGACTTGATATAGACCAACTCAGCTTGTTTATCATCTAGACGGAGCGGTTTATGTAAAATATCACTCGAAGGCTTCAGTTCGTTTATTAGCCACTCAAGCTCCACTTCCACATCAGACTTACGATTCTTAAATGGCATGTAAATTTCTCCTATTGTGGTCAAAGTATACTAGTATCGTGTCCGAAAACAGATATGTCATTCAGGGACGGTTCTCTTGCTTCCTTTTTTATGGTGAAGCGAGATCTGACCGAAATCAGGGATGAATTGTGGATGTAACCATTTTCGTTGAGCCGATGACGCTGGTTGCAGGGAGGAATTCTGGGCGGAACCAACTTCACAAGGTCGATGACGATGACTTCTTGGAGGAATTCTGGCCGTAATCATCTTCATAAGGTCAATGACGATGATTTTAAGGAAGAATTCCGGACGGAACCTTCTTCATAAGGCCGATGAAGATCATTTCAGCGAAGAATTCTGAGCCTAACCATCTTCATAAGCCCAATTTCTTACAGAATACTTTATACGCATAATTCCCCCCTCATCTCTCATTCATCTCTAACAGATGAGAATTAATAGATTCTAATGCGAATAAATTGACCCCTACAAACTGAAAAGATTATAATTTCGTTTAGAAAAACATTGCTTACACTTGACCAATATAAATAACTCTAATATAATAATTTATATTGAATTAGAATTATTATAGAGTAGAACACAGAACACTCTAGTAGTAATTCAAAATACATAACTCTAGGAGGAAACAACTAATGTCATTAATCGGAAAAGAAATTCTACCTTTCAAAGCACAAGCGTACAAAAATGGAGATTTTGTTGAAGTAACAGAAGAAAACTTAAAAGGTCAATGGAGCGTAGTTTGCTTCTACCCTGCAGACTTTACATTCGTTTGCCCAACTGAGCTTGAAGACCTTCAAAACCAATATGCAACTCTAAAAGAACTTGGAACAGAAGTATATTCAGTATCTACTGATACTCACTTTGTTCACAAAGCATGGCATGATTCTTCAGAAGCAATCGGCAAAATCACTTACACAATGATCGGAGATCCTTCTCACGTAATTTCTCGTAACTTCGACGTTTTAATCGAAGAAGAAGGTATTGCTGACCGCGGTACATTCATCATCGATCCAGACGGTGTTGTACAAGCTGTTGAAATCAACGCTGGCGGAATTGGTCGTGACGCAAGCACTCTAGTAAACAAAATCAAAGCAGCACAATATGTTCGTAACAACCCAGGCGAAGTTTGCCCAGCTAAATGGGAAGAAGGTTCTGAAACACTTAAGCCAAGCCTTGATCTTGTAGGAAAGATTTAAGAGGAGCGATAAGAATGGCACTTGACGCAGAAATTAAATCCCAATTAAACCAGTATCTACAACTATTAGAAAACGATATTCTGCTTAAAGTCAGTGCAGGTTCAGATGACGTGTCAAAGGAGATGCTAGCTCTTGTTGAAGAGCTAGCATCTATGTCATCTAAAATCACTGTAGAAAAAGTAGAATTATATCGCACTCCAAGCTTCAGCATCAACCGTGTCGGCGAGGAAACTGGCGTCACGTTCGCTGGTGTTCCACTAGGACATGAGTTTACTTCATTAGTTTTAGCACTACTTCAAGTAAGTGGCCGTGCTCCAAAAATCGATCAAAGTGTGATTGATCAGATTAAGAACATTAAAGGTGAATATAACTTTGAAACCTATGTTAGCTTAACTTGCCACAACTGCCCTGATGTTGTCCAAGCGCTAAACATTATGAGTGTTCTTAACCCTGGTATTACGCACACAATGATTGACGGTGCAGCTTTTAAAGAAGAAGTTGAAGCGAAAGACGTATTAGCGGTACCAGCCGTTTACCTAAATGGCGAATTCTTCAACGGCGGCCGGATTACCCTTCAAGAAATCCTTGCGAAACTTGGCTCAGGCCCAAGTGCAGAAGATTTCACTGATAAAGGTCCATTCGACGTTCTTGTTGTCGGCGGTGGTCCTGCTGGAGCAAGTGCAGCGATTTATGCAGCACGTAAAGGAATCAAAACAGGAATTGTTGCTGAGCGCTTTGGTGGTCAGATTCTTGACACTCTTAGCATCGAAAACTTTATTTCTGTAAAAGCAACAGAAGGTCCGAAACTTGCGATGGCTCTTGAAGAGCATGTGAAAGAGTATGACATCGATGTCATGGACTTAGTCCGTGCTAAGGGCTTAGAAAAGAAAGAACTATTCGAGCTTGAACTTGAAAATGGTGCGGTTCTAAAAAGTAAATCCGTAATCATTTCAACGGGTGCTCGCTGGCGTAATGTGAACGTCCCTGGTGAACAAGAACTAAAAAACAAAGGTGTCGCTTATTGCCCACACTGTGATGGTCCATTGTTTGCAGGAAAAGACGTTGCTGTTATCGGTGGCGGAAACTCTGGAATCGAAGCAGCGATTGACTTGGCAGGAATTGTGAAACACGTAACAGTTCTTGAGTTTGCTCCTGAATTAAAAGCAGACCAAGTTCTTCAAGAGCGTCTTCACAGCCTACCAAACGTAACGGTTGTCACCAACGCCGCTACTCAAGAAATCACTGGTACAGACAACGTAACTGGAATTACTTATAAAGATCGCGAAACAGGCGAAGAGCATCATGTTGCCTTACAAGGTGTGTTCGTCCAAATCGGTCTTGTTCCTAACACAGAATGGCTAGAAGGTACACTAGAGCGCAACCGCATCGGTGAAATCATTACTGAGAAAAACGGATCTACGACAATGCCTGGCGTATTCGCTGCAGGAGATTGTACAGACAGCGCCTACAATCAAATCATCATTTCTATGGGATCAGGTGCAACAGCCGCACTAGGTGCATTTGATTACCTCATCAGAAACTAAGGACACTTCATTGTCCTACTAAAAAAGCCGCTAGATTATCTGTTTGATAATCTAGCGACTTTTTTTATCTAGAAATTTACTTGAAAAACTAGCGAAAGCAAAATAAAGGGAGATTTCCCCTTATTTGTAGACTAGAGCTTGTTTTGAAGGTCTATAAGGGGAGATTTCCCCTTATACAGATAAAAATCCCACATTTTCACGTTTTTCGAGCCCATAGGGGGAATTTCTCCCTTTATTTAAGCTTTTTTCAAGGCCATTAACCAATTAAGGCGAGTTCTTCCCTCTATTATAAATAGTTAGTAGAACTAACGTTAAAAAGCAGAGCAAATTTTCGTATGATCTTCTTTTCCTTTTATTTGTTAAGCTTTTTGGATTTCTACATCTAAAAAAAGACCCGTTTTTCTTCTCCCCCTCCCGCTATATATTAAATTTCTCCTTAAGGTAGTGATAGACGCCATCTTCATCGCAAGTAAAATCGGTTACGTCATCGACCACTTCTTTAATCCGCTCGGATGCATTTTTCATCGCGACGGAATAGCCAACAAACTTCAACATAGGTAAGTCATTGTCGCTATCCCCAATTGCCAGCGTGTCTTCTACCGATAAATCAAACTGTTTTAACATCTGTTCAATGCCCGTTGCTTTATTCATGTCAGCGACCATTACTTCAACATTGTGGTCAGAAGAAATTGAGGTACTAAACCTTATTTCCTTTTTTAATACTTCAAGCTCGTCCTTCCAACGATTGATATGCTCTTTTGTCCTTGCAAAAAAATAAAACTTCGAAAACTCAGTTCCTTCCACCTGATCCTTCCAATCAATCTCATCCTTAATGGCTTGCTTCCGTGAGAGCCATTCATTGATGCCAACGGTTTCTGGTTTCGGATCTCTAATTTCATTTTCCACATATGGTTGGTCTTGTTTTAAAGTAACTCGAGCTGCTCCGTATGGGAAAAGCTCATAATAGACCTTATTTTCTCTAGCTTTTTCAATAATGATTTCCACCAATTCACGACTAAGGCTATGCTGAAAGACAGCTTCACTCCCGACATACCCCGCCATACCATTGGATGTAATGTATCCATCCACTTGAAACCCTTCTGGCACAACTCCTTCTATTTCATCAAATGCACGACCTGTCGCTATAAACACAAAGATTCCCCGACTTCGCACGTCATCAATTACTTCTTTCGTATGTATACTGACCTTATTTTTATGATTTAAAATCGTCCCATCCATGTCTAAAAAAATCGCTTTCGGTTTGAAGCTCACTTGTAAATCCCCCTACGTTGATAAAAGAGTTTATTGAGCAAGTATACATGTTGCTCTATCCAACCTCAATTATTTTTGTATAAAAAAATGCACCCCACTTGAAAGACCTTTGTCCACAATTGGGGTGCAACTCTAGAGTGTTTATTCGTTTGTTGAAGCGTAGATTCCTACTGCGTCAAATCCTTCATTTACTGCAACAGTTTCTGCACTGTCTTCACCATATAGATCAATGGCCGACTGAACAACCGCAACACGCGCATCGCTAAAATCAGATGTTGATGTTAAATAAACCATTAAAGCACGATAGAAAATCTTTCCTAATGCCTCTCTACCAATCTCTTGCCCAATCAAGTACGCAGCATGGTTGGTGATCGAAGAATTCACGTGAACACCGCCATTATCAACGTTTAATGGCATGTCATAAAACTCATCCATGTGGTCTGGATAAACCTTGCGATCATCCGTAGCATACGCTGCTCTTTGTGCATTGCTTACTACAACACTGTTTGGATCGCTTAAGCTACGTAATCTTGTAACACCGTCCGCTTTCGCAGCTGGCGCCATAATGTCTTCTCCCATTTCCCAATCGCTATCATCAACAAGGGCACCGAAGATATCTGCAATCGATTCATTAAGCGCACCAGATTGATTGCGGTACTGCAGATTAGCTGTTTTAGAGATAACACCATGAGTCATTTCATGAGCCGCGACGTCAAGACCAGCTGATAGAGAAATAAAGAACTCACCGTCTCCATCGCCATAGGTCATCCAACGACCATTCCAGAATGCATTGTTATAATCTTGACCATAGTGAACAAAGGATTGGATAGCCATTCCTTCCCCATCAAGAGAATTGCGGCCATGCTCATTCAAGAAATACTCATACACCTTTTCGGAATTATAGTGTGCATCTACCGCGGCACGATCATAATCACTCTTAAAGGAAGCAGAATTCCCAGTAAATACCGTATCATTACTAGCGGAACCGTCATTTTTAGCATCGTAGGTAATAATCCCTTCAAGATTTGGATGAGAGAAATCTGCTAAAGCAAACTGAGTACCAGATTTCGGTTCTTTCACACGAGAAACATGCAATTCTCTATGGGCACCGTGAACTCCTAACCCAACTCCCTTTTGTGTTTTAATTTCATCGGCATGCATGATGCCATTATATTTATCGATGACCGCTCCAGTGTTGGCATCGACAAACACAAACCAGTTGCCCGGCGCATCTCCCATAAAATTCACGTTCGCTTTATAAGCCGTATAGTTTTTACCTTCAAACGGATAAACAACAAGCTCTGCCGTTGGTTCGTATGTAAATTCACTAGGAGCGTTGACAGAGGACTTAGCGATTTGAAGTGCTTCCTCTGCTCCGATAGAAGCAGTTGTATTCACTGGTTCCTCAACTAACGTCTGATTCACTCTACCGTTTACACCAACCACTTCGTTTTCCTTGTTAAAGTGAACAACCACCTCAGACCCTTCCACAGGAACGCCATTCACCGCTTGGTTAAAACGAACATGCGTCATCCCCAATTCATCTTTTGCAACATTCTTCACCTTTAAGTTCTTATCCGGGTTCTTCACTTTGGTTTTCGTTTCATTTTTCTTAAGATAATTTACTGCATTGGTAGAGTTGCTCGCTGAGAATTTTTGTGCATGTTTTTCCTTCACGAAAAATGGAACATTTGCGTTTTCATTCCACTTTTTCTGAGCTTGTACACTACTTACACTAGCAGAATCGGAATTCGCAAACACACTGCTCATAGGCACCGCCCCTAGCAATAAGGCTGAAGACAGAGCAACAGGCATAATCAACTTTTTCTTCATATATTTCGACCTCCTAAATAATTGATAGGTTTCATTATGAATGAAAAGTCTGACTATTTCATGAGTAATATGAATCTTTTAAAAACTCAATTTAATGGTAAATATTCCCTAGCAAGCTATCTTGTTATAGTAAAAACGTCCCGTTTTATAAGACAGAAGCTTCAAAACGGTAGGTCGTATGTAAGACAATAAGAATCAGTCGAATTTGCCAGATTTTATTACTATAATAAAAAGGCAACACCGGCTAAGCACTATTCCCCTTTCACAGCTTGCCGTTCTCAGACAAGTCCTTTTGTTAGTGTCTACTATATATGAATCCTCATAAACGTGGTAAGCTAATCTTGTGGATGCTAGTTTTAATCCATAATAAAAACTCTCCTAAAATTGGAGAGTAGTGCATAGATTCTTTATTTTAAACAGTGTAGGAGTAACTAGATAAACGAATGAAAATATATAAGTTAAAGAAACCATTTAAAGGAATCAACAAAGGAACACATTTCTACTTAATTGCTGAATCTGAATTTATCGGAATCAAAGAGTTTGTTTTACGATCGAAAGACTTAACAAAAAGGCTATCCATTAATGAAACCGAGTTGAAGAAGAACTTTATCTTGATAAGAAGATAAAGGATGGATGAAGGTAGGTCCTCACTTTTATATTGAAACGTTCATTAAACTTCATTCTCCACCCCATAAATCGGAATCTTAATCGTAAAAATAGTTCCTTTATGCGGAGTACTAGATACGGAAAGTGTCCCACCATGTAATTCAATAATTTTCTTCGTAAGCGATAATCCTAAGCCCGTTCCTGTATCCTTCGTGGAGAAAAAGGGATCGAAAATATACTTTAAATGTTCGTTCTCAATCCCTTTCCCATTATCCTTAAACTGAAAAAGTATAGTGTTCTTTTCCCTCGTACATAGTAGACGAATTTCCAGGTCATGAATTCCCTTCGATTCCACCGCATTATTGAATAAATTGATAAATACTTGAATGAGTTCACTTTGATTAATAAGAATAAGAGTATCTGCTAATTCCTCGCTCATGCTCACATGGAGATCTATCTTTTTCAGAATGGCTTCGCTGTACAGCAAACCCTTAAAATGATTGATAAAATCAATGACTAACTTAGGTTCCTTCAACATAGGTGAAGATTTCGAAACCATTAAAAAATCGCTGATAATTTTATTTGCCCGGTCTAACTCAGGGATAAGCAGCGTTTGAAAAAGGTGAGGATTTGCTTCCATCTGACCTTGTCCAACCAGCTGTAAATACCCTCGTACAGTTGTTAATGGATTACGAACTTCATGTGCAATACTCGCAGATATTTGGCCAATCATATTCATTTTTTCTGCTTCTTTTAAGTGATTTAAGAAATGAAAGAGACCAACGACCCGTAAAATCTCACCATTTTCATCATAGATAATCCTCGTATTAATAATGCCGTAGTTTGAATCTAAGACCTCTAAGTCATGAATCTCTTCCCTAGTTCGGAGCGTTTCTAGCAGTTTAATTTGGGAGTCATCCATTCTTAATAAGGTTGAAATATGCTGGCCAATGACATTCACTTGGCTTCCATTTAAATCATTGACCGTCTGCTTATTGCAAAGCGTGATGATTCCATCTTTATTAATAAAAACAATATGATGCGGCACTAAATCAAGCATGGGTTGTAGAAAAGCTTCTAGCTCCTCGAAGCTATTTTTAAGCGACGGGTAAGTTAAATGGATTGGTGCATGACCATTTTCACGAACTTCTTCCATTGAGATTGATAAATCCTGTTTCGCTTTCCGAATTCTTAGGTTCGTTTTTTCATCAAAATAGTCAATCTCTACCGGAAGCTCTGCGATTAAACGTTTATATAAATTTAATTCCTCTTCTGCTGACTGAAAAGTATGGAGGTTATTTTTATCCTTAGACACTCAGTTCACTCCAATTCCAAATGGCAACGGGGAAAGTACCCCCAGTGTGTATATTTTAGCAGAATTGGATCTTAACACCAATATGGTAAATACCTCACCCTAGTTATTTTTTGTCTGGTTAGTACGAATGGAGAAAGTTATCTAATGTATACAAGCCTCACTTTTGCTTTTATCGTCACCATCTGGGATTTGCGCAGAGTTCCGATTGTCTACTCATAAGAGAGATTTCTCCCGACTGTGTTACTCTGATAATTCAAACTCCCATAACCCCAGCTGCCCTTTTGCGGGAACACACTCATCCAACCCCTTCATCCCCTCAACTTCCCAAGCATAGTTACCGACTCTATAATCGCCTAAAAAATAATCATTACCTGATACAATCCGGCCATCTTCCAAAACGGCCCAAGTCTCGTTGTTTTCAACAACTTTCAAGCAATTGACAAGTTTGCAAACGGCAATAATTACTCCATTGGGGAGAGTGTCTATTGTGTAATCATGCTTACCAAGGAGCGACTGAATGGCCACATGGCTACAGACTTTTTTATCGATTTTTTTACTAGTATGTATAGCAAGTGGTCCCCGATGATTCGTTTTCCAGGACCTTGTTTCATATGTAGCCTCCCGAACAACAAAAAGCGTCGCCCATGGCTGAATCATTGACAAAACCTTCATATCATTAGCCCCTATTATGAAAGAAGCAAGGGGACGGTTCCCTTGCTTCCTCTAAACTTTAAGTATTTTAGAAAAACGAATAACGACGAAATCACGGAGAATGAAATTCTTGTTAACTCAACCATATTGATCAACAAAAACTCCCTCACCCGCTTTGTAATCTGCATACAAAACGTCCTTATAATTTTGAATGGAATTTGATTTTAGTTCGTTTTTTAACCACTCTTCGTCTTTTTCAATGGATTTTAAGTTATCCCATATCACTTCTCCCTCGATGATCAGAGTGACAGGTAAAGTTACACGGTTATATGACAACTGTAAATCGGACATGGTTGGTGACTGAAACGGGGGTTTTTTTAGCACACTTAATTGCCCATCTGTTTCAAGGATGGCAAACTCAACCTCTCTTAAGGAGAACACATCTTTGACACGTAAAAGATGCTGTAACTGATTAATATCCAGCCTATTCTTTCTTAAAACCTCTCTCTGGATTCTCCCATGACGTATCACAATTGCCGGTTCTCCCTCAAGGAGTTTTCTTGTCCGTTTAAATTTTTGGGTGATTAATTCCGTCCCAAAGACTAATGAAGACCAAATAAATAATCCGTAAAAAAGGTGAGACAATTTAACATCATTATCAAAGATTGCACTTCCTACTAGTTCCCCCAAAAGGATAGCTGCTATAAAATCAAAAGGGGTCAGTTGAGTAATCGTTCCCCTACCTAAGATCTTCGTTATAACAAATAACCCAATATAGCCTGCAATAAGTTCAATTGTAATTGAGCCGAAGTTTATTTTTCTCACCCTCCTAAATGTCTTTACTTCAAAAAGCTCCGAGCATTGTGCTCCCCGAATTAAACAGAGCCGTTATTGGTGATAAAATGGGGATAAAAACGCTCCAGTCACCAATAACAAGTCAATATCCCTTATTTGTATAGAATTGTTCAGTGGACTGGCAATTATTCTGGTTTAACGATTTTTTGCCCACCCCAAAACGGAATTAACCCTTTTCCCCCTTTCAAGAGATCCTCTATTCTCAACACATAAAGCGAAAATTTATTAGACTATTCAAAATAAAACCGAAACTTTTCACTCAGAAAAACGTACATTACAGGAGGAAAAAAAAGGGAGTGTTGACCTTGAAAAAATTAACCACGATTCTTATCGGGTTCCTGCTCATCCTACTACTCGCTGCATGCAATGGAACCACGGAAACAGTGGACCAAAACGAATCAACGGAAGAAACGGCTACAGAAAAAGAAACTGCGCCTGAATCTTTAACATTAGAGGAGGTTTTTGAAAAGACCACTACAGCTTCAGAAGATCTTCACAGTTTCGCGGTGGACATGAATTTAGTCCAAGAAATTGCCTCTGACCTAGAAGAAGCAAATATGGAACTCAACTCCTCGATTTTTATGGAGGTCGTTTCAGATCCTATCTCTTTTTATCAAAAAATGCAGATGAGTATCCCGAATACAAAGGAAACGCTCGAGACCGAAAGCTATTTTTCAAAGGACGGGTTTTACATGCATGACCCCTTGGGCGGGACTTGGATGAAGTTTCCTTCTGAAATGACGGATCAATTGCTGCAAGTATCCAATCAACAAACCAATCCTGGAGAGGAAATTAAAAGGCTGCAAGAATTTAGTGACGATTTCTCTTTTGAAGAAAAGGATAATGAATATCACCTCACTCTAACTGCATCTGGAGAGGAATTTAATGACTTTATCCAAGAAACCATTAAGCAAACGCTCCCTGCCGATATGGCCGCAGACACTGAGGAGTTGGAAAATATAAAAATCCATGCAGTCGCTTACGACATTATTATTGATAAAGAAACCTTTTTCCCTAAAGCCATAAATATGAACATGGATATGGAAATCATGGTTGAAGATCAAACGGTTCAACTCACCCAGCGAATGGATGGTCAATATTCGAAACACAATGAAATTGACGAAATTGTGATTCCAGAAGAAGTCATGGATACGGCAGAAGAAGTACCGTTGTAATACCACTTCAAATCTAAGTACATTACATGGGTAAATATCTAAAAGTGCCCCCCAAATTTACCACTTGGGGGGATTTTCATTTTCCCACTTTTCTTCTTCAAGGTGGAAGCATTCTCCTTAGGAAGACAGGCTTTCACCTCTTCATTACCCTCATGATAAGATACCTTAACGAGAACAAGTCGCTTACCCTACAAGAGAATCACAGCCCGACCATGGTAATCCCCAACTGATCCCCTTAGATTCATTCGGACACCCCCTTCATAAAAAAAGGCAAACAAAGAACCGTCCCCATATCGATAAAACCGATGGATTGGCTTGGGTGATACAGATAAGTTGAATTTATATTTTGATGGGCTAGCTTTTATAATTAGTTTGGGATTAGTATTTGTTTTTTGCTAAACATTCTAGGTAGTTGTCTTGGTGGGCCCATTTCTAGCTTCGCTCGTGTTACTGACGTACATATTTTCCAAAATCGAATCAAATCAATTCATTTTAGTGAGGTGGAAAGTTTGAAGAATAAGGTTATTTTGCTTGCATCCGATCAGCTTGGGAAGGGAGATAAAGTTTTAGGAGAAGGAGTGTTGGAAACCTTCTTCACCATACTTAAGCAAAAAGAAGAGCTTCCTGAGGCTGTTTTTTGCATGAACAGTGGGGTTTTCACCCTTACAGAACGCTCGCTTGTTTCTCTCCAATTAAAGGATCTCGAAGCAAAAGGGGTCGACGTTCTCGCTTGTAAAACTTGTGTGGACTACTATGAGATTGAGGGCGACCTTGTTGTAGGAAGAATAAGCGGAATGGACCATTTCATTGAATTAGCTTCAAAATATGAAATCCTGACACTGTCTTAGGTTTCACATTTTTCAGACACTTTCCCAAATAAGAGGAGATGAAGCTTAACGATGGATTTGTACAATAAAATATTTAAGGAATATTGGAATCCTTATGTGGCAATTAGTCTTGCAGGACTGGTGAGTGCCTTGTATTTCGGTCTCACAGGAACGGTTTGGGCGGTTACTGGGGAATTCACTAGATTTGGTGGCCATGTTCTTCAATGGGTTGGAATCGATCCGTCGGAGTGGGATTATTTTCAACTAGTTGGATTGCAAGGAACGCCACTCGAGCGGACGGATGGTTGGATTGTCATTGGGATGTTAGTTGGAGCTTTAATCATGATTTTGATTAGCAATAGCTTTAAAATTCGCATCCCCAACCAACGACGTCGCCTTGTCCAGGGATTTATTGGCGGAATCATTGCCGGGTTTGGTGCTCGCTTGGCCCTTGGGTGCAACCTCGCTGCCTTTTTTACCGGAGTTCCGCAATTCTCCTTTCATGCCTGGGTGTTTATGGTGATGACCGCGATCGGAACCTACTTGGGGGTAAAAGTCGTTAACACGAAATGGTGGCTAGGTAAACCAAACCTGCAAAAAGGTGCAGGAAAAGTGGCCTTAAAACGAAAGGCAAAAAAGAGCAATCTCCAGCCGGTTATAGGTTTACTGTTAGCTGTTGTTTACACCGGGGTGGTCGTATTTTTATTCGCTGTCGGCCAGAACCTGCTTGCGATTGGAGCGATTGCAGGGGCTTTGTTTGGGATATTGATTGAACGTGGCCAAATTTGCTTTACCTCTGCCTTCCGGGATATGTGGATTAGTGGGCGCGCGGTGATGTCGAAAGCCATTTCTGTCGGGATGATGGTCAGTGTCGTCTTTACCTTTATCTATATTCAAACCGGTGCCGCCGCCCAAATCATTAAAATAGCGGCTCCAAGTACCGTGATTGGTGGATTGTTGTTCGGTTTTGGTATTGTTCTCGCCGGCGGTTGTGAAACCGGAATGATGTATCGAGCGATGGAGGGCCAGGTATTGTTCTGGGTCGTCGGCGCAGGCAATATCGTCGGTGCCACCCTTCTCGCCTATGGTTGGGATCATCTTGGTATATTTAATGCTTTAGCGAAAGATTGGCCAGCAGTGAACTTAATTGAAGTTTGGGGACATACAGGTGCACTCATTGGAACGCTGGCCATGTTGGCCCTTTGGTTCCTCTTCTCCAGCTGGTGGGAAAAGCGCTTCCGCTATGGAAAAGGAATCACCAAAACAGAAACTCCAAAACTAGCAACAAAGGAGGTTTAACTCTTGTTACAAGACGTTGAGATTGATTACACATTAGATATTCGCGGGGAGCCTTGACCCTACCCTGTTATTTATGCGCTGGATGCGCTGAAAACCATGAAAGTTGGAGAAGTGTTACAGATAATCGCCGACTGTCCACAGTCCTTCCAAAGTGTTCCAGAAGAAGCCGTCAAGCATGGCTACGAGCTAATCACTGATCCGGTGAAGGATGGCCAAGACATCTATTTTTATATAAAAGTTATTGCATAAAAGCGTAAGGCAGGCACCGTGTAAACAGTGCCTGCCTTTTTTCTTTTAGGCCGAACGCTTTTTCATTTTTAAAAATCTGCAACAAATGAAGGGCAAATTCAATAGTTAGCTAGACCGCCTCACTACCGGTTCCACGCTCACTTCAACATTCCCTTTCAATGTTTGCGAGATGAAACAAGCCTTTTCCGCTCGTTCAGCTAGTTGGATAATTGCTTCTTCGGAATCAAGATTTGAAACATGAATAACAGGTTTATGAATAATCTTTTCAAAGTTTAAATGTTTCCCGTCTTTCGATACGATGCCATCTGAACTGATTTCAAGTTGGGAATATTCTACCTTTCGATTGCTCAAAATCGCCGCAAGCGTAATTAAATAGCAGTTGGCAGCTGCGGCAATCAATAATTCTTCTGGGTTTGCTCCAGTCCCAGGACCATCTAGTTGCCTTGGCGTTGAAATCACCGTCTCCCAATCCTCAGCCTCAATCTTTCCAAGCCCCAAACGATCGCCTTCCCATTTTCCCTTCACTGTAAATACATGGTTTTCCATATGTAATCCCCACCTTAATAATAGTTATAATATTCTATTATTATTGTAACAGATGGGGCAAATGGGGACGGACCTTTTGCTTCCTAATTTATATAAATAAACCACTTAACAACAAAGAAGCAAAAGGTCCGTCCCTTTGCTTCTCTCTAGTTCGCACCACCATTTTCCCAATTCAATCATATGGTCTCATGAAAACATATTAATTAATTTTCACTCTAAAAAGGACAGCTAAGATGCGAAATACTTATTTTGGAAATGACCCAGGTCGAAACGCTTCTTTTCCACGAATCAACTTGCAAAGAAGTAATTATCAGCTGTCAAAACCGACCTACCTAGAGTTGTGATAAGACTTCCTAATCCAAACTTTCCTTCAGTCTCATAACATCTTCTAATGGTAATCCAGTAATATCCGCTACCTCCTCTTCAGCCCCGCCTTTTTTTAGAATCCTTGTAGCGATTTCAATTGCTTTTTGTTTTTCTCCTTGTTCTATTCCCTCAATTCGCCCCTCTTTAAGCCCCTCTTCACGTGCCTCTTTACGAGCGAATTTGGCGAAGGCTGTATCTTCTAATGAAAGACCCATATGTGCATCCTCCTTTTTAATTAATGGTTTTAATTCTTTATACATTTTACCTTCTGCGTTGTCCGGCAAACGTAGAATATGATCGATGAAGATAAATAGCTGTTGAATCGTTTTCCGATTCAATTCTCTTACATTCATTTTATCCTCTAAAATCAGTCTCATCAATTTTTGTTTATATTTATATTTTAAATCGACATCTTTGTTGCTGTTAATCAGATAAAATCCTGCCAAAACGGCTAAAGCAAAGGGATTATTTGATTGAAGAAGTTCTGTTTCCGATTGTGAGGCGATCCTGTAGGTATTGTAGTGGTAATTTAAATGGGTACCAAAGAATTCATAATGAAAGGAGTTCATTTTGACTGTAGAAACGTTTGAAGTAAAAATAGCAAGGGCGAAAATTCGTTGATCATACAAATCCATTACGCGGTAAAAATACTGAAACATTCTTTTACTAAAATCTTTCTTATATCCTCCTTGTACTTCAATGTGGACGAAAACCCATTGTTCCAGACCATTTTTCAATTTCAGTTTTACAAGCTTATCAGCGTAACGATGATTGCTTTTGGAATCGGGAATAATGGTATGAAGTTCTTGTTCCAAAAATTCAGGTTGACTAGTAAAATCAATCTCTTCGTATAGCTCAGGTGAGAAAAATAAAAGAAACTCTTCAAATAGTTCCGTAATGACCTCCTTCCATAAAAAATCATATTCTGGGTGACCAACTTCCAATGATCATCAACACCTTTCTTCAAACTCGACGTCAAACCCCGTTAGACTATAGCGTTAGGAGTTATTCATCGGGGACGCTTTCTTCTAGCTTTAAAATTAACTCAGTATTTCACTAGTTTTTTCTCTCATTTCTTTAAATCGTTCATTTAACAGCTTCCCTACTTTTTTATCCGCATTAAAATGCATCATGATGCTCTTAATTTCGCGCCGATGGAAATGGCCTTGTTCATGAATTTTATATCCCCTGCCATTGAGTTTAAATCTAACCATAAAACTATCAGCGTTCTTCTTGTCTTCCCGGGGATAGACTTGAACAAAGTTTAGTGCTGCCTCCTGGCAGGTACAATCTGGATTCAGACAATAGGAATCTGCAATAAGAAACAGCTTTCCCATATAAGCTAAGTGGAAATAATCATTGTCTTGGTCGGGGAAAACTTCTGAGTAGCAAACAGTGTAGCCCTTAGCAATCTTTCTCAGCACAGCATGCATAGTACCGCTCCTTAAAATGAATAATTGACCGGTAACATTCCCATCTATTTAGTTTTCGAGTGAATTTATTTTAATAGAAAAAGTATAGTAGTGGATTTTAAATGGTGTGAATTTGAGGGGAACATTACAGGGTTTGTTATCTATCGTTCGATGAACCTCCTTTACGGAAAAATTATATCATAGTGGATAAAGGAATCTTTGGGAATCTAATAGACATTTCTACAATTTTGTGTACACCTGAGTTTTCCTTCTCAGCTATACTTCCTAAAGACAGAAAAAAGACTGCAAGTGCATAACACCATACAGTCTTAGGTAATGAAAGAAACATATGAATCTATTTTCACACCCACTGAATCGAACCAAACTCCCCGTGAGGATGGTTTTGCAATTTGTTTCTTCTATATTCATATTCTAATTTTGTAAGTGTCATTTCATGTAACTGTTTATCGTCTTTTTTATATACGTTAAATAAGATTAGTAAATTAATAAGTTTTTGCCGTCTTTTTTCAGTATTCTTTCTCATCAGGACCACTCCCTCAGTTTTTTCTTATGGTGGACACGTTTAGTTTGTCTGATTCATTTGGTTTGTTTTATTACTTACATTATAACCCTACAATTCCTACCTGTAAAGTATGAATTAGAATTAAAAAAGGACCACTGTCGGCGTGACAGTGCCCTGATCAAGCTTTTTAACATGGCTGAGACGTGAAACATACCTGTGAACCAAGCGTCCAGTTCTCTAATGTGTAACGGACATTGAAAATCTCTAAACAGATGCAGACGCCTGAGGTTTCTCCACTAAAAAATGGTCCTTCTTCCCGTGAAGGAAATAGTAAGGAATCGCAGTAAACAGAATGAAAAACCCGAGCAAAGTGTAAAGTGAACTGTAACCAATTAACGGAATGATAAAGCCGATTACATACGGACCCAGCCCGAGACCTCCATCAAGTGCATTGAAGTAAGTCGAAGTGGCGAAACCCATTCGATGAGGAGCCGTCAATTTTACCGCAATCGCCTGAGCGCAGGATTGGATATTGCCAAATCCCAAACCAATGAGCATCGCAGCAAATAAAAAGCCGAGGGTCGTGGTGGCGGTGCTCAGGACAATCATCCCTGCCGCAAAGAGAAAGAAGGCCGGATACATCACATAGTTGGCGCCTTTCGCATCCATCAATCGACCAGTAAACGGACGCGATAGTAAAATAACAATGGAATAGACGATAAAGTAGAGACTTGCAGCCTCAACAAGATCTCGTTCAAGCGCGTAAAAATTAATATACGAAAGCACACTCGAATAACAAAAAGCAACCATTAAGGTAATGAGGGCAATCGGCAAAGCTCTTGGTTCTAAAAAGTTCGCTAATTGGAACCCTCTTTTTTCACTAGTTTCCGGCTGTTCTCCTTCTATATCTGGGACATATAGAAAAAAAGCCGTCACTAAACTCATGAGTCCCAAACCAAAGCACAGAGAAAAAATAACTTCATAGGTTGCATGTTGACTTAAATACAGTCCAATAAATGGTCCGAACGCGGCAGCCAACGCAATACTCATACTAAAAAAACCAATTCCTTCGCCTTTACGTGTTCTAGGAATGATTTGGGCCACAATCGTCCCGGCTGCTGTACCCGCTATTCCAACCGCAATACCATGGACAAATCGCGTGGTAAGCAAAACAGCAATTCCCAGATTGATAAAATAAAGCGGAGTAGTTAGGGCGAGTAAAAGTAACCCAATCATTAATACTTTTTTTCGACCGATTTTTTCAATCTTACGACCAATATAAAACCTTGCAATGATTTCCCCAATGATAAAAATTCCAGCGACCAACCCAGCTACGCTAGTTGAAGCATCAAACTCCTGCATCGCATAAACCGCCATAGTCACCATCAACAGGTAAAAAATAAATGTTAAGAAAAAATTGATAGAAAACAAAAGAATAAAGTCCTTTGTCCACAGTCTTTCTCGCGTATTCCCCACGTTTATATCCCCTTCAGTTTAACAATATGTAACAAAACTACATCGAGTATACCATAATACCGCTCATAATGTTCACAATAGTCAAACTATTGACGCAAGGCCCCTGTCACAACCGAATAGATCTTTTTTATAAAAAAACAGGATATAAAATCCTGGGGCACATTCTGTATGAATCTTTCTAATTCTAAAAAAACCGGTTTCGTCATATTTTTAAAGGGTCAACCACAACTGGAATAATTTTGAAATTAGGAGGGGATGAGTTGAAGAAGTTTTTCGTTCTTTTCATGTTGTTGATTTTAGTACTTCCTGTCCAAACCTTTGCTACAAAAACAGATGAGTTATCAAAAGCGGTGGAGGAGGCAAACAGAGAAAAGATTTCTTATTATAAGGAAGGTTCTTCTACCATCATTCATAAAAGCCAGGAGCAGGAAATCACGATTGAAACGGTAGTCGATGATATATCTCTACAAGAAGAAAAGGAGGCTGCCTTGCACAAAGAACTTTACGAAGAAGGAACAAGGTTGATGTCGGATGGGATGGATCAGGCCCGAACATTTGAAGAATTCAAGAAAGCCCTCACTGAAGTGGAATCCTATATAACAGAGAAAGAAGATGCCTTCGATGAGACCAAAGAGGAGTTTTTAAAAGAAAAAGTCGAAATGGAAACTCGTAACGTGATTATGATTTCTGCCCATTATAAAACCGTGAAAGACTCCTTGTTTACAACAAAGCACCATGCCTTTTATTACTATGATCCTGATGAAAAAGTATTGATACCCAATGACAAGGTTCGAACGGTACCGGAAGTGGAGGCATTTGAAAAGGAGTCAGCCGCCGACATTGTAGAAGATAATAACTATTTAAACAGTTTTTATGTGGTGTTACTGTTAGCTGTGATGTGCTTCTTGCCTTATGTCATCGGAAGCTTCAAGAAACACTTGGCCCGAACATAATCATTTTAACAGTCCTATTTTTTATATGATTTTTTTATTTCATTTCCTCCGAGTACATCCCATTGGATGAACAAGAGGTATCCCCTTCGAAACCTGACACACCCGAATGACCTCGTTTCACAAAAAAACAGGTCACAGGCTCATCACAACATCGAGAATCATGATACCATCCTATGAAACAAGTAAATTCGGGATGTCGCAGGCCTTGTCCACATCAAAGTTTGCCTCTTTATAAAAGGCTGTTATCGGAAACTTTATGAGTTTTAATTTGATGCTACTAAATAAAAAATGAGTACAACCGGCCATGTTTTTTCCGAATTCACAGTCTTTTTGCAACAGACCCCCACAACTTTAGAACAATCTTACACGAATAGTAGCTGATAAAGAAAATAAATATGACTGACAGGAGATCTCCATTAACTCCAATCCATGCGTTAGGGTCAATGTAAATCGCTCCAATGGCAGGTATAAACGAGAATACTACGGTTAAAACCAAAGCTATCATCTGCAACCTATTTACTACCTTTAACTTTTCCTTATCCATTGAACCACCTCTCCTATCCTTAAACATTAATTACCATTACGCTCAGGCATGTCATGAGTGGCAGAAAATCCACCGAACACCTCCATATTCACCATTATAACAGTTAATCATTATGGTAAAGAAAGCAACAATCTTTGTGAAAACCGCCTTCTAAAAAGAAGAGTAAAACTTAACAGACCGGTATGAGTGTCCAAATAGATTGTTAAGACAAATATATGGTACAAGCAACAATGTTTTTTCAGTTTGAATTTAGCACAAAGTGAAATTAGACCTTCTCACTACCATAATGTTTGACTTTCTGTAAGCCTTATCAAAAGAAGCAAAAGGTCCGTCCCTTTGCTCCCTAATCCTGTTCTGCAAAATAATGGTCAACTGCATGTTTGAATGATTCGATAAAAAACGATGTGGCTTTTTTGCTGATTTCTGCATTTGGGCTAATGATATCAAAGCCATGATAACAGCCTTTATACAATTGAAATTCTACTGGGACACCCGCTTCTTTTAAGTTCGTTACATACTGAATCGTCTCATCTCGGAACGGTTCGATATCCCCAACAAAGGTAATCGTCGGTGGAAGATGATGATAATCGGTTGCCCGGGCAGCTGCCGCATAAATCGGTACCTCTTTCTCAAATCTATCCCCTAGATATAATTTCCAAGCCCAGCGATTGGTTGTTGAATTCCAAATCGGTGCATTGTTTTCTCTTGCCGATTCCGTGATCATGCGGTCATCAATCATCGGATATAAAGGCATTTGAAAGGCAATATTTACTTCTGCAGTATCCCTAACATAAAGAGTAAGCGCTGCAGTTAAGCCTCCGCCGGCACTCTCCCCGCCTACGACAAGTTGATCTTCTCTAATGCCAAGTTCCTTTGCATGACTCTTCATCCATAAAAGCGCAGCGTAAGAATCCTCTAGTGCCGCTGGATAAGGAGCTTCTATTGATAAACGATAATCAGGAGCGACAATCACACAGTCTCTAGCTTCAATTAGTCTTTTATAGGTACTCGCAAACAACTCAGGTATCCCTTGTGAATACCCGCCACCATGTAACCAAAGAACCCCAGGGACATCTTTCTTTTGGTTGTGAGAGGTATAAATACAAATCCGCAATTTTGAACCATCTTTCCGCGTCACCCACTCTTCCCTCAATTGCAATCCCTCAATGGTTTTTCCTTTGCGATTCTCCGTTTGTTTCTTTACCGTGTGCATAAATTTTATATACTTCGTTTCAGTTGGTTTACTGATTAATAGATTATAAAGCCTTCCTCTCAGCCTTAACTGCTTATCAATCATTTTATTAGTGACTTTCACCGATTGAACCTCCTACCTCGTAAGTGACTGTTAAGCCTATTATACTTAAAATATCTCCGAGATTATGCCGATTAGTATGTTTATATTAGTTTTATTTAGGGATAAAAAAGGAAGTTAAGCTAATGGTGCAGAAGTGTTCAAGATGTGAGAGGGGATTGTTGATATGAAAAATAAAAATACAATAGTAATAGTATCTATTGTTATTATGTCTATTTTTGTTTTAGTGAATCTAATAAAGAAGGATTTATGGGATGTTAATGCATATTTATTAAAAGAAGAAGTGTTGTCTATTGATAAATCTGTAGAAATAGTAAATTTAATGGATATAACCCCATTTGAATGGGATGTAACATATTCTTTTGACCCCTATACTCCAAAAGATACCATATATAAAACAATTGGATATAAATGGGATGAGATCAGTGAAACGGTAAGTGAAGGAATGAACCAAATTGTTTTTCTAAAGGATGGAAAAGTAGTTTGTTATTTATATGGATACCCTGAAAACAATGGATATGGCATCTATTTTACGAGTCAAAATCAAATAGGTGTAACCTCTGCTTCAGTGCTTAGTGCGGAGGATGATTTAACTTTCCAAGTGGTAAAAAGTGATAATGTTTTATATTTGAAAAACAATTAAAAATCAAATACATCGTCAACTAATGGCGTAAGATCTCGGCGCCTGACCCCCACTGCTCTAATCGCAATTAAAAAAAGAAGCCCGCCATACGGCGAGCAAAAGAGAAAATGCTATCTTATTTAGAGGATGAAGTAGAAACTGGTTCTTCTAATTGACTGGCTGGCCCGAAGAATTCGAAATGAATGTTTTCTGCAGGTACACCCCATTCTTTAAGTGAACGATACACAATTTGCATAAATGGCAGTGGTCCGCAGAAATAGAAGTCTGCTTGATTGCTAGGTACCACTGATTTTAACCAGGCTAGATCAATGAATCCTTCTTTATCATAGTTCTTCGCTGCACGGTCTTCCGAAGTTGGTTCAGAATAAGCGACAAAGTTGTTAACATTTTTATTGTCGGTCGCTAATTGCGCGATTTCCTCTTTTAATGCATGCACACTGCTGTTTAGTGCACCATGAATGAACGTAACTTCACGCTCTGGCTGCTGTTCAACGATCGTTTTCGCCATGCTGACCATCGGTGTTAATCCGACCCCACCGCTGATTAAGACAGCTGGCGTTTCTTTTGCTTCAAGAACGAAATCACCAGCAGGCACGCTCGCCAAAATTTTATCGCCTTCTTGAAGGGATTGATGTAAGTAATTTGAGACAACACCCTTGTCCTCGCGCTTCACACTGATGCGGTAAAAGTCTTTTCCTGGCGCATCCGATAAGCTGTAATGGCGGATATGTGTATAATTTTCTCCTTCTGGCTGAACTTTTACAGTCAGATATTGTCCTGGTTGATAAGAAGCAATCTCGTTTCCATCTTCAGGTTTTAAATAGAAAGAAGTGATGACATCGCTTTCTTTTATCTTATTAGCAACAACAAAGGATCTAAATCCTTCCCAACCGCCTTCTTGCTCTTTTGCTTCTTTATACATTTCCGCTTCAATACCGATGAATGCATCTGCGATAACCCCATACGCTTCCGCCCAAGCGTCAATAATCTCATCTGTCGCTGCATCGCCTAAAACTTCCTTAATGGCCGCTAAAAGATTCTCCCCAACAATCGGATAATGCTCTGGTAAAATACCTAATGCACGGTGTTTTTCACCAATCTGTTTTACAACCGGAATAATGGCCCCTAAATTGTCAATATTCGCTGCAGCTGCATAAACAACATTCGCCAATGCAGTTTGCTGACGCCCTTGTCGCTGATTCGCATGGTTAAAAATATTCAGAAGTTCTGGATGATTACTAAACATACGCTGGTAAAAGTGGCTTGTGATGTCCTTTCCGTGTTTTTCTAATTCTGGTACCGTACTTTTAATAATTTCAATCGTTTTTTCATTTAACATGTTACCGTCCCCTTTTTCTCAAAAAATAGTTTATTTACAAAAGATATATTTATTTTACATGTTTATAATATAATAACAGTGCTAACAAAAGATACATTTTAAATACATCTTTCATAAATTTGTCACAATTTTAGTAGAATTAGAGAAGTTAATCACTGTCACCACATTTTTTAAAAAATGATATAATGGAACTAACCAGACCATTCAAGGGGATTTTTAGCATGAGGCTAACGAACTATACCGATTATTCCTTACGGGTTCTAATATTCTTGGCATTAAAAGAGGAAGATGAACTAAGCACGATAAAAGAAATTTCTGAGGTTTACAGTATTTCGAAAAACCACTTAATGAAGATCATTCATCAGCTTGGCCAGCTTGGCTATATTGAGACGATTCGCGGCCGAAACGGCGGTATCAAACTCGCCAAGAAGCCGAAAGAGATCAATATCGGAGACGTTGTATCAAAAACTGAAGAGGATTTTCATATTGTTGATTGTTTTCAGGAAGGCGGCTATTGTGCGATTTCTCCCGCATGCAAACTAAAGCACGCACTATATGAAGCCTTTCTCGCCTTTATAAACGTCCTAAATGGATATACATTAGAAGACATGATCCATAACAGAGATGATTTGCATCAGCTATTCCAGTCAACGGTGGATCATTAGATGGAGAAAAAGGCAGCGGTGAAGTTCGCTGCCTTTTCTATCCCCCACCTCCAAGACTTTACGATTCTCGACGGGAATTCCTCCTTCTATATGTTGCAATCTAGATTCGGTGGCTTGTCGCACCTTTTAGTAGCTGTTTGAGGAAATTTGCTAAGCGTTTTATTCCCTCTAGGGGAATTTCCTGTCCATTTATTCCCTCTAAGGGGAATAAATTAGGTTCGATATTCTCCTTGAGAGAATAAACTATGTTAGATATTCTCCTTGAGAGAATAAACTATGTTAGATATTCTCCTCGAGGGAATATCCGTGCCATTTTAGGGAATATAACGTCTCTCAGAGGGAATATAATTTTGCATCCTTTTATTATATTCTCCCTAAGGGTAATATAATTTACCCCCACCCCTATAAATTCACAAACCCTTCACACTATCTCGCATGTTCATGACAGAAACCTCCCTAGTAGTGCCCTATTTTCTTATCAAACCTAATAAGGATACATAAAACCTCGCCCAATCCCCTCTAAAAGACCCTTTTTCCCATGCTCTAACTCCCAGACTGAGATCCAACCACCATAAAATACCTATAATAAATAGAGAAAATTAGCAGCTATATGGAGGGTATCGTAGTGAAAGTCTGGTATAGCTCGCCAATCACTAAGACTTATTAAGCAAACCGGGTAGTTTGGTTCGAGATGAATGTTCCAATCTAGATAAAGAACTCCCCTTCCCTCTAGTTTTATTTAGCTAAGTAAAGATATAATGAATAAATATAAAACATTCACGGTACAACAACCCAAAACAAAGAAGGTGTTATAGCTTGTCCTCTGAAAAAGAAGTGAAGATTTATTTTGTTCGTCATGGTGAAACTCAATATAATACCGAAAAACGGATACAGGGATTCTGCGATTCCCCCCTCACCGACCGCGGCATTTCTCAAGCGAGGTCCGTGGGGAAAGGCTTGGAAGACATTGAATTCACTGCTGTATACACTAGTGAAAGTCAGAGAGTCATAGACACTGCTAACTTCGCAGTAGGTCATAGGAATCTACCAACTAAAACAGACCCACGGCTAAAAGAAATGAATTTTGGTGCCCTGGAATCTCTTTTAGCATCGGAGATCTCTGAGCGATATGGAGATGTCCTCGAAAGATTATTTGCCCTAAACGACATGAACCTGGCTCCACCAGAAGGCGAAAGCTACACCCAGCTCTATACTCGCACCACTTCGATGATTAAAGAGATTATTGAAACTCATAAAAACGAAGGCGGAAACATCCTCGTGTTCTCACACGGAGTCACAATCGGTATTTATTTAATGCAATTAGCACAAATGTCTCGTTTTCCACACCATGATAATTGCGGTGTCTCAGTCGTAAGGTATACACATAATCAATTCGAAGTCGAAACGATTGCGAGTACAGACTTTAGGGACCATTCCCAATAAAAAAAAAGCCCTATGATCCGGGTTGTCACAGTGTCAAATCATTAGTTAATTCCATCAATCATTCGACCAAAAAAACTTGTGGAAGGCTCCCCTCCCTCTTTTGAGGCAGAAGGACCGTCCACAAGTTTTCTTAAGATGTACAAAAAAGGTAATTCTGATACTGCGGAGAAAATCTAAAACAGGTGAAATAACTTATAAAACACACTATGTTTATCACCATGAATATAAGTACAAATAGCAAACAGAAGACGCCTGGATTTTTAATTTCAAGCGTCTTTTTCTATAATTGATTTATAAAACTAAAGCACCTTAGGAAGGACGAAGCTTTTAAGATAACAAGTTCTCAGAGAGATTTTTAATAATTACTATTGACGCAATAATAGCCATACCTATATAAAAATAGCCAATTTTAACTTGATTACCACTCTTTACTTTTTCAATTCCTATCATCTAAAGTTGAATAACATATTAAAGTGGAACATTTTCGAAGTGTTCCACAGTTGGAAATGGATCATAGAAATGATGTAGTTGTTTTTTCCATTCTTGATACTCTTTCGATTGTCGAAATCCAATTGTATGGTCTGCTAATGTTTCCCACTTCACCAACAATAAATATTTCCCCTTAACTTCCATACATCGTTGTAATTCGTGAACTATATAACCTGGCATTGATGATATGATTTTTGATGCTTCTTGAAATACTTCCTCATATTCCTCTTCCATCCCTTGTTTAACTTGTAGCATAACTGCTTCTAAAATCAACTAATCTCCCCCTTTTAAAAAGCATATCATTGCTTATTAACACTACTGCCCGTTAGTCTAGTAACTACCCACTTGGTCTATAAAATCAAAATAGCAAATGGTAGACCATTTAACATAGGAATTATCACGTCGTCACTAGGTTATTTGGGTTGCGATTTTGTATGCTATTTCGTATTTTTATCCACCGAAAAGGAACTACCTATTTTATTGATCCGGCATCAAAATAAGATCTTGGATAAGTAAACAACAAAGGTAACGGTTATACTGCTGGCTATTGTGGAGACGATGACGGTTTGTGCCGCGTATTCAGGGTAATTATTGTATTCTAATGCAAATAGCGCACTGTTTCGCGAAGACGGAAAGGAACTCGCAATCAATAATCCCTGGGCAAGTGTACCGTCCAATTTCAAAGCAAAAATGATCACTAAAGCTACGGCTGGAGAAATGATTAGCCGTCCACTCAAACTAAGAATAAGCGGCAGAGATAATTTATGAAATTTTAAGTAGGCGCTCTGTGCTCCAAGTGTAATTAACGCAACTGCGAGAAATGCGTCCGCCACACTGGTGATCGGATTCCACAAAAAGTCAGGAAGTGGAATCGAAAAAGCGTGTAAAATCAATCCAAGCAATAAGGCATAAAGGATTGGAATCTTGAGGAACTCTTTCATAATCCCCCGGAAGTCAGTGGTGTTCGCAGAAATAGAATTGACCAAACCATAGGTATAGGTCAGGAGATTTTGGAAGACCATCATGAGAATCTGAATGGACTGCCCAACCGGATTTCCTACGAAGACAAGTTGGCTTACAGGGAGTCCAAAATTTCCGGAGTTATTAAGTACCACACTGTTTTTATAGGTAGAAGCTAGTTTTTTATCAAACTTAAAAATTCTTGCCACACCCTCCGTCAAAAAAATCAGACTAACGCTCTGACAGGCCCAAAAGAAAAAAATAGACAAGAGCATTTCAGCACTAATTCGACTTTCATAGATATTGACAAAACCAATGACTGGAAGCAGCAAATAGGTAGTTAATTTAGACAGTGTATTCAAATCAAACTTGAATTTCCTATGTAAGAAAGCACCTGCACCAATAAGAATAAAGACAGGCGTAATGATATTCAGGATAATGGACCCAATCAGTTGCATACTCTCGCCCCCTTTCTCTTTCTCTATTAAAAAAACTTGAAGTACCTTATCCTTAGACGAGCCAAGCCTACGATAAAAAACGAACTTTAGTGAATGCTAAAGTTCGTTTTTCCCTTATTTATTTTACATAATTACGCAGCTTCCCGATTTTCTCAACCTCCACCGTTACGACGTCCCCCGATTTCATCGGACAACTGCCGGAAGGGGAACCGGTAGCTAGAACATCACCTGGCTCTAATGTCATAACCTGTGACACCCAACTGATCAGATAAGGAATCGAAAGGGACATCTGATTCGTATTGCCATCTTGTACGACTTCATCGTTTAAAGTGGTAACAATTCGTAAATTCGTTGGATCCAAACCTGTTACAATCCAAGGTCCCAACGGTCCAAATGTGTCAAAACCCTTGCCTCGTGTAAATTGGGGATCTGTTTTTGTTAGATCCCTAGCCGTCACATCATTGAAGATCGTACAGCCAAACACATAATCTAAGGCTTCTTCTTCCTTTATATACTTCCCTCGTTTTCCAATAACGAGAGCCACTTCCCCCTCCAACTCAACCTGCTTCGTTAAACGTTCCGGAGGAAGGACGATTTCCCCCTCGTTTGGAATCAAGCTAGTGGTCGGTTTTAAAAATAAAAACGGCTCCTTCAGATTGGCCTCCCCGCCAGTCTCTTTTGCGTGTTCGGCATAGGTCCAGCCAAAATTAACCACTTTTTGAGGTTTTACAGGGGGCATGATCTTGACATCTTCCAGGTTCCATTTTACCCCATCAAATTCGAATTGATGGTTGATCACTTCATCGAAGCTGCTGTTTAATTGAAAGATTTTACCGTCTTCAACCACTCCGTAGTACTCTTGGCCACTTTGATTTTGATAACGAACAATCGTTTTCGTTTTTTGCATTACTTTCATTGACATTTCCTTACCATCTCCGTACTCATGCTCTTCTCACAGCATGTATATTCTAGTTGTTCCCACACAAAACCAAACCATCCATAAAGGCGAGGCTTTAGGACATACCTATTCAGCTGAGTCCTACCAAATTTACCTTCGCATACAACCCTATACATAATTGTACCACTTCAATCCTATTACACAGCTATAATCCCGATGAATACAGCCATGGCGATTAAAACAAGACTAATCCCCCACAGCCAAAATAGAGAGTAGCGAATATGACGTCCCATTTCTAATCCAGATAAACCAAGAGCTAGCCAGACTGCTGGTGCTAAAGGACTAACAAATTTCCCAACAATATTCCCAATAATCATCGCATAAGCGGTCGATAAAGAATCGATTCCAAATCCTGTTGCTATTTGGTCGACGACAGGCAATAACGCAAAGTAATAAGCATCTGTACTTAATAATAAATCAAATGGAACCCCTAAGAAACCAACAATTAAATGGAGATACGGGGCGATCGTTCCCGGAAGGACTCCTACGATATCATTGGCGATGGCATTTAACATTCCTGTCCCATCAAGGATTCCTAAAAACAGACCCGCTGCAAGAATAATCGTTGCCATGGTTAAGGCATTCGGTGCATGTTCGCGAATTCTCCCCATCTGGTCTTTCACATTCGGAAAGTTAATAGGAAGTGCAATACTCACACCAATCATAAACGCTAATCCAGCGGGAATAATGCCTGTCATAAGCACCCCAATCACCGCTAAAGCAATGATTGCATTGATCCACAGCAGTTTTGGACGAGCTAAACTGTTTTTCTTTTCATCGTGTTCTGTATCGTTCTGTTCCTCTTCTTCGTACGCCAATTCAACTGCGGCTGCGACTTCTAAGGAACCATACATTCTTTCAATTCGACGTTTTTCACGCATTCCAAGGAAAACAGCTAGAAGTACCATGATGACCATCCCGATAATTTGAATCGGAATCAGGGGTCGCCATAATTCGGTGACATCCATTCCAAGTACGGAAGCTGTTCGTCCAAGCGGCCCAGCCCATGGAAGCATGTTAACCATACCCGCACTTCCCGCAATAAGGAGTAAGAGTAAATACGGATTCATGTTCAGACGTTTGTATAATGGAAGAAGGGCGGGAATGGTAATTAAGAAGGTAGAAGCACCCGATCCATCTAATTGAGCAACGGCCGCGATAAAAACGGTTACAATACAAACCGTAATCACATTCCCCCTTGTAAGGGCTACCATTTTATTGATCATCGGATCAAAAAGTCCCACATCTTGCATGATTCCAAAGAAAATGATTGCAAAAATAAACATGATGGCAATGGAAACGACAGAACCAATTCCCTCTTCAAAAAACACACCTATTTCCGAAAAGGCAAAGCCCGCTAGCAGTGCCCCAATAATCGGAGGTAAAACCATCGCAACAATCGGCGTCACTTTTCCACTAATAAGCAAGGCAACAATAACGAAGATAATCATAAAACCAATCAAACTTAAACTCATAACCTGTCCCCTTCCTACATGATGTATTTTCTCTACTAACTAGTTTTATAGATGCTAGCGCATACTAGGAGAGTACGAGAAACATATCTAAATTTTTAGATTAATAAAAAATTACCACATAGGAAGGGATGGTGAAATAATGACTACATAAGTAAAATAATACGCATAAGATTAATTTTGTTCATAAGTTTCACGAAGGACATATTTTCGCTCCGGTCTTCCGACACTTCCATAAATTAATTTTGTTTCGATTTTATTGGTGAGCACCAAATATTCCAAATACCTGCGAGCAGTGGATCGACTTGCACCAATTTCGGTACTAAGCTCTACCGCCGTAATTTCCTCCACTTTCTTTTCCTCAAACAAAGTAGTTATTTCATTTAGGGTAATTGGGTCAATCCCTTTTGGATGATGACTGTTTGTTGTAGAAGCAGAAATAGAACGTAAAGACTCCTTATTTCCCTTAATGAAATCAATTTCCTCCTGGCTTAATTCTTTGTTAGCATCCAGGTGCTGCCGGAAATCTTGATATCTCATTAAAGTTTGTTCAAACCGTACATGGTCAAATGGTTTGACAATATAGTCAAAAATCCCGCCGCGTAACGCTTCTTGGATGATGCCTACTTCCTTGGCAGCGGTTACGACAATGAGATCGATTTGACGATAGCTAGTGCGAATCTGCCAAAGAAGGTCCAATCCCTCAACATCAGGTATGTACACATCCAATAAAATCAGATCCGGAATCGTTTTCGCCCCTTTAAGGTAAGTGAGCGCCTCCTTCCCACTGCTAGCCACATGTTGGACCGTAAATCCTTCTACCTTTTCAACATATTGCCGATTCACTTCAGCCACCCTAAAATCATCCTCTATGATTAGCACAGAATATATTTCAGTCATGTTTATCCCCTCATGTCTTTTGGTATGCTTATGATAAAACAAGCTCCTCCCAAATCTCCTTCTTCCAAATAAATCTCTCCGCCAATCTCTTGCAACACTTGCCTTGATAACGCTAATCCCGTACCTCGGTGCTGCCCTTTCTTAGTAGAAAAACCCTGTTCAAATAGGTGCGGATAGTCCTGGTCTCTTATTCCATTGCCCGAATCCTCGATCTCAAAAATGACATCATCACCCAAATCAGAAAAGAAAATAGAAACTTCCTTTTTCCTGTCTTTAGATTCTCTGACTTCATCGAATGCATTTTCAATGACATTGCCTAAGGCTGTTAAAATCGCGTCTTTTTGGTTTTCATTAAAATGAAAATCAAGATGGCTATCAGGTTGAATAGATAAGGTGATGCCCAACTCTTGTGCTTGATTGAATTTCCCCTGTAATAAAGCATGAATTAAGGGATCGGATACTTTTTCTGTTAAAAACTTGACCCGTTTACTTTGAAGATTATTTTCTTTTTTGATAAACTCAATCGCCTCTGGCAACTTATTATGAATCAATAGTCCAAGGATGATATGGAGCTTATTGGAATGCTCATGCGTCAGCGCTCGTTGGGCGTTCGCATATTGCTTGATTCGCGACAATTCTTCTGTCATCATCTGTAACTCGCTTTTTTTACGAAAAGTAAAAACAGCACCCGTGATCGAATTATCACTATATAATGGGGTTTGGTTCACAAGAACAATGTTTTCGCCTAGGACCATTTCTCTGTCATTAAACTTCTCTCCAAAAGAATGAAAACCCGGTATAACCTCTTGTATCGATGCTCCAAAATAATCTTCTTGTCCTTTATCCCTGCTAATGATTTGTTTTGCAGCTGAATTGGTAGCTTGAATGATTCCTCTGTTATCAATGGCGATAATCCCTTCATGTGTAGATTGTAAAATCGCCTCGTTCTGTAAATAAAGATAAGAAATTTCTTCTGGTTCTAGATGAAACAAAACTCTTTTAATATAAGAGGAAATCACAATGGCTCCAATGATCCCAATCAGTAAAACAATCCCAAGTGTATACCAAATGGATTTGCTTTGATTGGTAATAATGTTCTGCACATTCTCATTCAAATAGCCAACGGAAACGACACCCACGATTTCCCCATCTGAGTAGATTGGCGCCTTCCCCCGGATGGATAACCCAAGTGTTCCGCTCTTTTTTGAAACATAGGATTGGCCAAAGAGCAGGGCTCGGTCATTGTCTCCTCCTACCATTTTTTCTCCAATCCGGCTGGGATTTGGATGAGAGTATCTGATTCCTTGGCTGTCCCCAACCACAATAAATTCAGCTCCGGTTGTTTCTTTAATAGGATTCACAATGGCTTGTATAACCGAGGAAGGATCTTCCAAGTGAAACGCTTCCTTGATCTCTGGCATATAGGAGATACTATGGGCCAAATTTAATGCCCGTTTCCCTACCTGGTCTTCAATGATATTGGAAATGAACTGATTCAGGAATACAACAAAAATGGAAAACACCCCGAAAATCAACAAGGTCATCAGCGCAATCATTTTTAGCCTTAAAGTAAATCTCACTTTTGGATACAATCCTCGTTTTTTATTGTTTCGCAAAGTCTGTTCCATACTGATTTCTCACCTGACCTGGGTAGTTATTTGGAAAGTGATGGATGAAATGCATTGGGAGTTTCCCCTTGTCTGATTATAGTATTCTTCTATACTGCTGGCTATATAGTTTTCTAACATTTCCAGCCTTATAATAGGGAAAAATAAGGAGGGATAAACAATACTTTGCATAAAAAAGTCCCCTATTTCAACTACAACAGGGGATTTTTGTGTTTAGTATTTTAAATGTGGGCCATATAATTGGAGGAATCAATTTTTCATATTTCTGGATGGTGTCTGGCACCAAGGAATCTTTGAAGTAAGTGATTTTGGAGATTTAATGAAGTTAACTTAATCGTCCTTTAATCTGGGCAATTTCTCTTTCCTGCCTCGCAGTTTTCTCCCAAATAAAGTCTTGATCCGTCTCGATTTTCGTAAAGCGCTCTAGTATCTCTTTATGCCGTTCTTCTGCCTTTTTCTCTAGTTCTTGAAGCTTTTCTTGAATATTTATTTGGTCTTGTTTCATTTCTTGTAGGTCTTGTTTCATTCCTTGCTGTTCTTGCTTCATTTCTCGTAGTTCTTGTTTCATTCCTTGCTGTTCTGACTTCATTCCTTGTAGTTCTTGTTTCATTCCTTGCTGTTCTTGCTTCATTTCTCGTAGTTCTTGTTTCATTTCTTGCTGTTCTTGCTTCATTTCTCGTAGTTCTTGTTTCATTTCTTGCTGTTCTTGCTTCGTTTCTATTTGTTCAGTGTGAATGTTACCTACCATCTTAATTAACTGTGATAACATACTTTCGATTTTTTCTTCATTCATGGCTCTCTCACCTCCTACCTGATATTATAAATTAACGCTACTAAAAATCCACCATATTTTTAAAGTAACTTTGATAATTTCGGTAGTTTCTTTTACTAAAGTTCGAATAATCTTGATCCACACTCATGTACAACACACTTGATAAACAAGAAAATCCGAGACGACATAGCACGTGGCAGCCAATACAATACTCATTCTAAAAAACCCCGCAATTCCCACAGTGCATAGCCCTATCAAATGTTAACCACTCTCTTTTTCATTAACAATAGAAGCTAATCACTCCCTAAATACACCCTAAGTATTTTGAGATGAAGTAGCTGAAATAAAAGTAAAAAAGGGTAAGTAACCGCAGATAACCAATAGTTCCAACCGTTGTGATAAAAATACCCTGAGGCAATGGATAGATATTCAAAAATTAGGCTGAATACAGTCCAACCCAATAGATACAGTAGCTGTTTCCCAATCGGTTGACGAAAAGGAAAAAGGTTCATAAATAGAACACCTGAAGTAGGAAAAATGAACAAAATTGGCAAAAAGCCAGCGAAATCTACCCCAGTTTTAAAATAACCATAAAAATCATATTTAAGATCTAACGTGATATCAGTAGAAAAACCTAACACAATAGAAAACAGGGCAATTGCGTATAACTCATGCCTAGGTAACTTCTTTGAAGCGAATAAAGCCACTATGATAAAAACGACAATAGAAAAAAGTAAGAAAACCATACAGTGTTCCTTCCTCGGTATATGAATTCATACTAGACATTGTTGCCCTAGGTACAATGAACTAAACAATAGAAACGTTTATGGAGGAGTTCGATAAAAAAAGCTGGTTGGACTAAACACCCCAATCCCACCAAAAAATAGTGAAATTTTCAGTTCCATCTTAAGTCACCTATACCAATAAATTGGATAATTATGTTAGTCTAGTAGTATCGATGTTTGTTGAGGACACTATCCTAACTTATAACCACAGATACTAACTAATAAGAAAGGGATTTTTGAATGATTCGAATAAAACGTGAAACAAGCTATCCTGATAGACTCAGAGATTATAAAGTAATCGTAGATGAGAAAGAGGTTGGCTCTTTGGGATCAGGAGGTACACTTGAAACCTCAATAAGTCCAGGTTTCCATACCCTCTATCTAAAAATTGATTGGTGCACTAGTAACAAAATTGAATTTGAAGTCCAAGAGGAAGAAACATTGGAATTTACATGCGGAGGATTAAGCGGCCTTAAATTCCTCGCAGTATGGTGGTTTATCACCTTTGGGCGTCATCGGTATTTATGGATTAAGCAAATCACTACTTAGGGGTTATTAAAAAACCAGGGTCGGTCCCCCAGTGAAGTAAACTCTACTTCGTTGAGGAACCGACCCTCTATTCTATCTTTCACTTCCCCCCGTGTAAAATACTCCCCGATAGCAGGACACCCCCAAATTCCTTTTCCATGTCCCAAAACGAAATCATACTCTTTCCTAACAAGCACGAAGTCTAGCAAATATATTTGATAGTTCAATAAGCTCATCCCTCCTGCTGTAGGTAGAAGGGAACATCCTTAAAAGACTGTTACGGGTACCCAAACAAATATTCAGGAAATATATTGGACGAGCGCAACTAGTGTTATCTTTGAATTTAGCACATAGTGAATTTAGAATAGTAAACACCAGGACGAACTTGGTGTATCTCGAAGGTTATCAAGCAAGGCAAAACAGGAACCGTCCCCATCTTTTTAAAAAAGTATTTTGTGTCCATCCCCCTCTTGACACCTCAAGTGTATTAACCATATAATACACCTATAACAAGTGTATGAACTACTTAATACACACACTTCAGTGGTATCGAAAGGATAGGAGTTGTATCCATGAATGTGAATTTTAATAATCGTGATCCGGTTTATTTGCAGATTGTCCGTTATTTTAAGGAGAAGATTGCCATTGGTGAATTAGAGCCTGGACAGGAAATCCCGTCAAGACGGGAGCTGGCAAATAGAATGAAAGTGAATCCGAACACAGCGCAACGAGCGTACAAGGAAATGGAGGAACAAGGTTTGATTTATACAGAGAAGAATCACCCAAGTAAAATCACGACAGATAACAAGATATTAGGTCAGGTGAGAACCGAGCTATTAGTCGAAGCCGTTGATCAGTTTGTGACATCTGTTCGTTCCATTAATGTTCCAGTCGAGGAGCTGCTTGACTTGGTAAAGGAAAAGTACACAGAAAACAGTGAGAAGGAGGTTTAAACATGATTGAAGTAAAAGGGGTTGAAAAGAGATACGGCCTGAAGAAAATTTTAAAAGGCGTTTCTTTTACGGCGAATAAGGGTGAAATCACTTGTTTAATAGGAATAAATGGCGTCGGGAAAACAACGATTTTAAAGGCAATCATGGCACTTACCCCCTTTCAGAAAGGACAGATTTTAATCGACGGGAAACCGATTGATAAACATTCATTTGAGAAAATCACCTTTATCCCGGATAGCCTGACGATGCTTCCAAACATGACAATAAATGAGGCCATGGAGTTTATGAAAGACTTTTATACTTGCTGGAATCAGAAGCGTGCCAACGAGTTGCTCGGTTTCTTTCGATTAGACCCAAGCAATCGAATCTCTTCGCTATCAAAAGGAAATACCGCAAAGGTGAATCTTTTACTAGGTTTAGCACTTGATGTTGATTATGTCTTAATGGACGAACCGTTCTCGGGAATTGATCTGTTCAGCCGAGAGGAAATTGCCAATGTGTTTACCAGCCATTTGATCGAGAATCGCGGCGTGATCATCACGACACATGAAATCGGAGATATTGAACATTTGCTTGATAAGGTTGTTCTCCTAGATGACGGCTTGGTAACAAAGGAATTTAGTGCAGAAGAGGCACGTGAAAAGGAAGGAAAGTCTGTCATTGACGTGATGAGAGAGGTGTATCAAAAATGAAAAATTACTTGCAACTCGTTAATTTTGAATTTAACCGGATTGCGAAGCTCTTTACGGTTCTACTAGGCATCACATTTGTTGCCCAAATGATCGGCGTGGTTGTGCAATCAAGAAGTTATCTGAACATGGCGAATGAAAAAATGTATAAAGAAATGATGCCACAGGCGGAGTTTCTTGAAAATTTCGGTCAAATGAGCTTTTTACAAATCGCAAGAAGCTCCTGGTTCTTCGGCCCCATCGCGTTGTGTATCGCCGGGGTTGCGTTTTATATCTTTTTTATTTGGTATCGTGATTGGATTGGGAAAAACACATTTATTTACCGACTATTAATGCTCCCTACATCAAGGTTGAATATTTTCTTTGCAAAGATTACAACGATTCTTATCATGACATTTGGTTTTGTCGCCGTTCAACTCATAATCATCCCAATTGAGATGTTGGTTATGAAAGCTATGGTTCCGGATGAATTCAGATTGGATATGGGTGTGGTGGAAGTTCTAACGACGATGCCTGAATTAACGCTCATTTATCCAAGTAGCATCATGCAATTTATCTTCCATTATGGTTTAGGATTGTTGGCTGTCTCTATTCTCTTCACCGGGATCTTATTTGAAAGAAGTTTCAAGTGGAAAGGAATATTTGCGGGCCTTCTATATGGTGGCATCGCTGTGATTGTGTTGATTTTGCCACTACTTTTACACGAGTTCGTTCTAAATAGTTATTTTTATCCAATTGAATTATTTGTCCTTGAAATCGTCATGGGTTTGATTGTATTCGCGGCATCTATTTGGGTGAGTGGATTCTTATTAAAGAATAAGGTCACCGTATAAGGAGTGGTTAAAATGAGAAAATACTGGAAGTTTATGAGCATCCTTGTTGTGATTATCCTTAGTATTGGGACTTTCTATGTAAAATCTGTTACGTCAGAAGCAAATCATCCAGAGTTTGTGATTGACACACAAAGCGGTGATGCAAAAGAGATCGAACCATTGAAGTTAGTGGGTTATTATTCAGATACTTCCTCGATGGATTATACAAGTACGGATGTAAAAATCAGTTCGGAAGGTTCTACATATGAGCGTCGTAGTTTTCTCGACCAGATCATCGGAGAGCCGCCGGCAGTGATTAAGGAATATCAGGAAAAGTATCGTTCATTTATGCGTGGCAAAGGGTTAAACGTAAACTCCTTTTTTGAGAACAATCAGTTTCTGGCCTACGCAGATGTTGATTATAAAACTGATTCGTTCCATTCGCATGATTTTAAATTTCCTATCTCGATTTTAAACAAAGAAGATGCTAGCGTGCAGTCATTTACGGTCGATATTCCAGATAGTGAAAATATGGACTATGCTTATATGGAAGATTTACAAATAATTGAGGACGAGTTATACATCATCACGAATAACATGATTCGAAATCCTGAAGGCTCGTTTGATGAAAAACATGTCTATACCATCGATTTAGCTAATCAGACATTAAGCAATGATGACACCTTTTCCCAGGTTCCAGAAGGGCAAGAAGGGAACCACATCGTAGCACAAGTCATTCGAACAAGTCCGACAGAAGCAAATGACCACATGATTCTTCTACAAAAGGAAATAAAAGTGATTCATGACCCTGAATCGTACCGAGAAGAAGTGGTGAAACAAGAGGTCATTTCCTACAATTTAGCAACAAAAGAGAAAGAAAGCATCTCTGTGTCAGACTTGCCATTCAATAGCGAGCTTAGCTTCTTTGATGGCTCTACCATTTATTTTATTGGAATAGAGGGACAAGAAATCTTCGTCACTCCGTATCATTTAGCAGACGGCCAAGCTGGTGAAGAGTATAGGCTCCAACTATCAGGTGAAGATGGACATGGGTCTGCTCCAATGACAACGATAAAGGACGGGAAACTCTATCTATCTGGCCAGCAATTAACTCCAAAATTAAACATTAATGCTGCAGATGTCATCGTTGCAGATGTGGAAACCGGAGACATCCTTTTTAAAGGACAAATCACTTTAGACGATCCTAAGGCAAAGAACCAATACGAATTATACCTGCATGAAATGCTTGTGGAATAGAAGTGGATAAAGGTTCCAACCGCCCTTAGGAAAATGGAGGGACCGTTCCCTTGTTTTGAGCGGAGAGAGAATGGTTCTTTCCTTCTAGCAAACGAGGATAAAAGGAGCTGTTAAACCATGCCGGTTATAGAAGAGGCTGTGGTGAACACAAACTCAGATCAAGCCATATTGGACCAAGGAATGAATGAACAAAAAGTGAATGAGCTCTATAAAGAATATCAAAAGAAAATGTATGGCCTCGCATTTTCTTTTGTAAAAGATCGCTATTTGGCGGAAGACCTTTCCCATGAAATCCTCGTCAAATGCTATCTATCTCGCAAAAAATTTAATGGCGATTGTTCTCTGTATTCGTGGATGTATCGAATCGCGGTCAATCATTGTATTGATTTTTTACGAAAGAGATCCCGTCAACGAGATTTCCTTCATGAAGATTTCGAGCAGTCTCATATTGCTGTGGTCCGCACACCTGAAACTGAGGTTTTAAACATTTGCGAGAAGGAAGAACTCAGAAACAAATTAAGCCTACTCCCTTCGATGTATGAGGAAGTCCTTACTCTCTACTACTTTAAGGGCCAATCGTTAAAAGAAATCGAAACCCATTTAAAATTAAATCTCTCGACAATTAAAACAAGGCTTTCTCGGGCAAAGAAGATGTTGAGAGAGATGTATTAGCAAAAACAGGTGACAGGCACCCTCCAATTATCTGGAAGGTGTCTGTCACCTGTTAAATTATATGTATTTGTGCGGGACATAACCTACCCCTCCATCCCGCGCCTACAAACCTACTCCCTCACCAACTCATAGGTATTAAACTCGCCCTCAGGCGCGGTATTAAAATAACTGGTTCCATTCATGTCATATCGCACGGCATAGGTAATCCCCCCACCACCATCACGAATGCCTTTGATTTGGACGGATCCAGTTGACGGCACCATGAGTTCCTTTGGTTGATGCTGAATCATAAATGACTCCGAACTGGGCGTACCATCAACCAAAACTTGTACATAGTCGCCATCCTCTGCCGCATAATCCCATACCCAAATTTTCGTCTCATCCGCATCAGAGGAATGAGTAATCGTATAATCCTGTGCCCCAAGGTTTTCATCCTCTTGAAGGAGTACGACACCGGCAGATATGCCTGTTGACACCTGATTTTCAAGGGCATTTTTTGCCGACTCAGATGTATCCACTGTTGCCGTATTCGTAAAGAACATCGCCACCACTCCAATGGCGATCGCAAGATACCCTAACCGCTTCATCCCTTTTAATTGTTTCCCGTGGAATCCTCGTCCCTTATCATTAGGTACTCCATCCTGCTCTTTCCCTTGTTCGAGAATCTGTCCAGCCTTTCCCTGCTGGACTTCATCATATCCCAACTCATCATCAGCCTGATTTTCCTCATTAGCATTCATTTGTGCAGCATGCTTTGATTTTTCTTTCGCACGTTTGATCCGTTCTCGCAAATCCTTTTGATTCTGCCTCATGCTTCCTCACCTTCTTCAAGAACAGGATTCCGATGAAAATAGAAACTCATCCCTAGCCGTCCAAGGACAACAAAAACAACCATTAAGATAAAAAATAATGTTTGCCTCGTATCACTTACCGTCTGATAACCAACATTCAGGATGGAGATGCCAATATTTAAAATAATCATGCCAACAAAAAATATCTTCACAAAAGGATACAACCACGGAAAAACACCGTAGATTCTCCGAAGAGGTGAAATCAGTAATGAAAGTCCAATCACAAAGCCACTTAGCCCAATCATCGAAAGAGCTGTATCCGGCCCTGCAAACCCAGAAGTTCGAATGGCACTAACATACGAAAAAAACATCAATGGGGTAAAAATGAGAATAAGCAGGACCAAGCTCATTGGAAAGAGTAAATATATAAACGCCAACGTACTCCCTAGTATTTTTCGCATCACCTTACACCTCTTCAATATCTTCCGCATGAATCGCTGTGAGTATTTCCTCCGTTAAGCGCTTCTCCATACTCAAACGACTTGCCTGGTTATTCAATGATTTCTCATATAAATTGCGTACATAACGACCATTTCCGAAATGATCCACCGAGCTTACACGTTGGAATATCCCCATTAGCTTGTCCTTTGCCTCTTCTGTTAGGACAAAGCCCTTTTCTTCATAAAACTTCTCCGCGATCTCCATTAATTCATTCGAAGAATAATCCGGGAAATCAATGATATGAGGAAATCTTGAACGTAAGCCAGGATTCAAGTTTAAAAAGTGCTCCATATCCTCAGGATAGCCAGCTAAAATGACGACCAGCCGATCACGATGATCATCCATTAGTTTGACAAGGGTATCGATGGCTTCCTTGCCAAAGTCATTCTGGCCACCTTGTGCAAGTGCATAGGCTTCATCGATGAAAAGGACCCCATCCATCGCTTTCATCATCACTTCTTTTGTCTTCATTGCCGTTTGCCCAACATAGCCAGCCACCAAATCGGAGCGATCGGTTTCCACCAATGTATTCGTTTGGATCACACCAAGATTATATAAAACATGGGCCACAATTCTTGCCATCATGGTCTTGCCCGTACCAGGGTTTCCTCGGAAAATCATGTGCATCGTCTGTGTTTCGTCCACTTTCAAGCCAAAGTTTTTCCGCTCTTGTTCCAAACGTAATCGAGCTTGCAGACTACGGATATACTCCTTCACTTCATCCAGACCGATGATGCTAGCTAACTCTGTTTCTAAATCAAAATTCTTCAAGATTTTTTCTGTTGGCTTGATATCCGTCGGTAAAATCACATTCAATCCTTCCACTCGCACATCATTCATGGCAATCCGTACCGATTGATTTCGGGTCACTTCTTCAATGAAATTTCGAACCATCCGACCATTGCCAGATTCACCAATCGTTCTCCGGTGTTTCTTTGTTATTTCCGCTAATAAAACAGACTCTGCTTCATGAGCAAGGATAAACCCTTTATAAGAAATTTGGATTTTAGCAATTTCAAATAATTCATTTGGTGAGTAATCTGGAAAATGAATGCGATGAGGGAAACGCGATTCAAGTCCAGTATTCACCTGTAAAAAATCATCCATTTCCTTTTCATATCCAGCTAAAATGACCACAATATCCTCACGAAAATCTTCCATCAGCTTCACCAAAGTATTGATTGCTTCCATTCCATAGCTTCCACCACTTGTCGCAAGTGCGTAGGCTTCGTCAATAAACAACACCCCACCGAGGGCAGAACGAAAGACTTCCTCGGTTTTCTTCGCTGTATGTCCTGCATATTGCCCAGTCAAGCCCCCGCTATCCACTTCAACCAAGTGTCCGGATTTTAATAGCTCCATTTCCTTAAACATAGTTGCGACAATTCTTGCAATCGTTGTTTTCCCCGTTCCAGGATTCCCGCTAAAAATCATATGCAAAGTTTGCGATGTATCCACCTTAAATCCTGCATTTCGCCGCTTTTCCTGGGCGATTAAAAAATGATATTGGTTACGAACAAAATCTTTCACATGCTCCAGTCCAATAATCGGTGCAAGATTGGCTTCCAAATCAAAGGTAGTACTTTCATCAAATTTAAAATCTTCATACGTCAATTCATTCATGTCTGCATCCTGCTCATGAATCAGCCGCTGAGATTGATTTAAAATCGCCGCCTCAATGGTATTTCGCACAAGCCTGCCGTTACCACTGTCGTTTTTCCCTTTAATTTGGCTCTTGTCATAAAATTGAATTAATGGTTTCTGACAAGATTCTGCGATGGTATACCCTTTTTGTTTCGCAATCATTCCCGTTATTTCCCACATCTCTTCTGAAGTATAGTCTGGGAAATGGATGAAATTAGGAAAACGCGATTTTAAGCCTGGATTTGCTTTTAGAAACGTCTCCATTTCCTTGCTATACCCTGCAAGAATGACCACCAAGTCATCACGGTAATCTTCCATTCCTTTGACAAGCGTATCAATGGCTTCCACACCAAATGTGTCATGTTCATTTCGGTAAAGAGCGTAAGCTTCATCAATAAACAAGACCCCACCGAGAGCGGATTTAATCACATCATTTGTAAGTCTAGCTGTTTGTCCAACATATTCCCCAACCAAATCAGCACGACTCACTTCCCTTAACTGACCGGTGGATAACACACCAATCGCTTTTAAATATTTCGCAACAATACGAGCAATCGTCGTTTTCCCTGTACCGGGATTCCCGGTAAACACCATATGCATGGCAATCCCCGCATTTTTCATCCCTCGGCTTTGCCGAAGCTTTTGGACCTTAACATGATCTTCCAATTGCAAGACGTAGTCCTTCACTTGTTTTAATCCGATAATCCGGTCCAGTTCTTTCTTAATCTGCTCGATTCCTGTTTGGTTTGTATCACGGACATATTGATGTAATGGGATGATTTCCTGATGAATCTGTGCCATAATCCTGCCATCGGTTATCATTAAATGGACCGGAACAGGATCATTTTGCGGATTTCTCAACTTATATTCCGCCAATGGTTTAAAAATCTCTTGTTCCACAACAAGTCCTAAACCAGATATACCGGTTGAACCTGAAAATTTCCCTGCAATATAGGAAATCACCCCACCCGACCATTCAAGCCTCATCAATAGTTGGCTTCTCGCTTTTTCTTGCAATTGTATGAGGGCTCGTTCTGCCAACTGCTTGATTTCTTCATCGGTATACCGCTCCATATGAACTAGGTCATCCATCGCCCCAATCATTTTCGAACCAGTTACATCTTGTAAGCTTTGCTCCGACTTCTCATAAAGAAAAACAAGGTATTTTCCATTCGCATAGATTTCACTGATTGATTGTTGGAGCAATGCTCCAGTTGCCTCAACCAATTTATTTTTATCCATAATATAACGCGCTGGAAGTGCATAACTTCCAGATATGGTTAGTTGCCCGATTGCATCTAGCACTCTCGATGGTGCTTTATCGATGTTTTCAAATAAGACGACATCTGTTTTCGCATATAAACATTTATATAAGTCCGATAAAAATAATTGAAATTCAGAGTCTGTTGCATAAGAGGATAGATCCATCATCGAGACCGTCTCGTGCTTCACTAAATTTTGTTGTTTGAGCAACTCAGCCATTAGGACAATACTTTGCCGTCTGCCAGACCCAGGGTGACCAAAAAGAACGAGTGTATTTTTCGGTTTGTTTTTTGACATGCCCGTAACAAATGGTCGTTTAAATGCAAGGCAAAGTTCATCCAAATAACGCTTCTGCCCGATCATTTTTCTCCCCAATTCACTTCGAATCCATTTAAAGTCTCCTTCTAATCTTTCACCCTGAGGTGCTGGCTGTTTTTCTTCTCTACTATCCTGAGGAACGGTTGATTGATAGCGAACAGCTGGATTCTCTTCTGACCTGGTTGGCCTTGGGATTGATTTCGTCCCTTGATTATGTCTTACAGGCTGAGTTGGCCTACTTGCTGTTTTCGCAGTTACTCCTTCTTTATTGATCCAACCATGCCTTTTTATGCTGCGAATGACTTGCCACTCTGGGAATAAAAACTTAAGGATTTCTTTTATATTCCAATTGATTCTCATTGTATGGACCACCTACCATTCCGTCATTCGTTCCACTGGTCGAAAGCCTTTTGTCTTTAAATGGTCGATATGATGCTGAAAATTTCCCATCGCGTCAGAAGGGTCAAGTCTGGCGAAGTTTAGTTTATCCAAAATATCCCGATTGAATGAAATCGAGAGAAGAACTTGGTTTCCCATATGACCAGTTGCTGTATTTAATGCATATTCGGTCACATGAATCAAACACCTCTCCACTGGTAAGGAAGCAAACAAATGACGTGCTGCCCAAATCGCATAACCTGATACATAATCCTTCTTTATCTCATGATAGTTAGTTGCCCCCATTTTTCGTCTCGATACTTTTCCTGTTTTCGTTAAAGTAAGTTGTTCAGTTGGAATTTCATCCCCATTGATTTGAAACTCCATCTCTACACGATGTGCATCGTGTATATGGAATTGATAGGGTAAATCCGCAAACTCGCTGCTTTCTGCAACGACTTTTTTGTAAGCTTCCGGCTGACCACTTAAAACGGCATCTGCCAAGCTTTTTAATTCCTGCCACTCCCGGTAATCCTTTTCATCCTGTTGTTTGGCTTGTTCAATGGCGGAAGCGAACCGTTCTCTTTTACGTTCCGCTAATTTCGGGATGATTCGTTCGATTAAGTTGGGCGCATAAGCTTCGTAGTGATGGATCGCTTTTTGCTGCAATGGCCCGATTTCCCCTGAGGTAAATGGTGCTGGCATGTTTTGGATTTCCTCCCAAAGGATTGGCTCTGGGGAAATTTTATGTAAAGATGTGATTGTTTGAATATAGTGTTCATGTTCTTCCACGAGAGCTTGATTCTCTGCCAGATGATTAGCGGAAGAGGAAGAAGCGGCGCTTTGAACTTTTTTCTTTTTCTTCCCAGTAGATGTTTCTACATAGGATAGCCCTGTTCCAGGAATTCCAACTGACTTTGTTCGTCTACCAGATGAATGGATAGAATAACGCATCCCTCTTGTGCCAAAACTAACCCCCATTCCCTTTTTACCAAAATTCAGACGAACACCCTTTGCTATTTTGACACTCTTTCTAAACCGAAACGCCATTGGTTCCCACCTCTTGCTCAGATATAAATTCTCTTGGTCATAAAAAAAAGCAGTAGCTCCTATATGTATAGGGTTACTGCTTTTTATGTAAATGATTCAGAAATTAGACAATGACACAGGGACGGTTCCCAGGTCCCATTCAAGTAAAAGGAGAGATGGAGTGTGGCTTTACGCATTTTTTATGCTTACTACTTTCAATATAAATGATTCACTGTGGCCGATGACTTAAATATCATGGCATTGGTAGCATTTATAATTTTTTTGTAGGCTGGATAGTGATGAGAAATATGTGTTTATGCGGGACAGACGAACCGTCCCCATGTTTCTTCAGTGTTGAACTCCCCTAATTTCCTTGCCCCAAAGGTGCCAAGCATCTGCCACACCCTAGATATTACCTGACATTCCCTCACTAAATCGCTATTACTTCGGATTGTATTCAATTGCTCCTGCATATTTACCTACTAGAGGGTTATCCTCCGAATTAGCCGCTGGATAATAATACAATGTATTAAAGAATAAGTCAGTATTGAGTTCTCCAGAAAAACCAGCAACATGATGATTTCCTACAAATATGTATTCTTCATTATTTAAAACCCGTCCAAGAGACATGTCCCCATATAATTTATAATGCAGAACTAGAGCATCTTTATTGTCATAAATTTCTACAGAAATTTTGTTCCCTTTTTTCTTAACTAAATCATTCACGATGTAGTTCATTTTATCCTTAAATTTTGTGTTTTCTACATTAACAGGATCAATTAGTACATAGTAAGATAAAGCCCCATCATATCTCTTTTCAACTTCGTATATAATCTTGTAGTTGTATTCCGAGGTTGCTCCTTCTCTTAATCTTTCCCCTTTCGAATTTTCTACTTTTTCTTGTTCTACCGAATCTGTTTTGATCGTTTTTTCTTCACTCATAACGGAGGGAACTGGTTGTTCTTTATTAATACTTAGTCCAACATATACCCCTAAAACAGCCACAATAATTAAAATCACTGGATTTAATTTCATTTCCTCTACACTTCCTCTTTACAACAATCAATTTGGTAAATCTGTTACACAATGAAACCCTATCTCACTAAATTATAAAAATTCAGAACTATAGATACCTTCTTTACAATTTACACAATATCCTCTTCCGTTTGTTAATGGAACAGGACAACCACATTCACAATATTTTAACTCTGTTCTATTTGTTTCTAAAGGTATAAATCTATTACCGCAATACTTACATTTCGTTAAGTAGTTATTGTTTTCTTTATTACAGTTAGTACATTTCAATTCTTATCCTCTTCTCTATAATTTAGTTCTTTCTTTTTACAAATGCCCTTAATATTCATTATCAATTCTTCTGTTTGTTCATCAAATATAGCGATTAGTCCCAACACAAAAAGACCACCTTAACAATTTTCTAATTCAACTCTTCTGGGAGAGTTAGGACCGTATCTATCTTTCTACCAATTATAGTATAATACTTACATGAAATATTTGGAAAGAGGGTTTGTTTATGTATGAATTATATATTTTGCTTCTAACATTAATTCCCATTACCATTCTAACTTTCATTCTTTTAAAAAAGAAAAACCAGAGCAATGTTTTTACAAGTATCATAGAAGTTGAGCAAGAGGACATGAAAATGGAAGATACTCAAAAAAAGGAAGAACTATATGTTTTCGATTCTCCATTTTCAGTTCAACAAATAGACTCCTCAATTTTAGAATCAAAAAAAGGAATTGAATCAAATGAAAAATTAAAGGAACATTCCAATGATTTATTACGTATAGTCAAGTCATATACTCCACATTTAAACAAAGGTAAAGAAGTATATGAAGTAGTATTCTCAGAATCCTTGCAAGAGGAATTAAAAAAAGGAACTGCTAGAATTATGGATTCAATCAAAAAGGATGGGTACAAGCGTGCAATGGCAGTAAATGAAAGAGGAACAGTTATTGAACATGCAAACCTAAAGATGCAAAAATATAATCCTACACAATTAAAAGCCCTTGCATTGAATACACTTACGGTTGTAGTATCACAAGAACATTTGCAGGAAATCCGAAGAGGATTAGAAAAAATCCAAGTTTCTCTAGATCGGTTAATAGCAATGAGAAAAAATGAATACTATGGAGATGCAAAAGGATCTTATGATTACCTAAAAAGAGCATATACAATCTATCAAAATAATGAGGTTAGCGATAAAGTAATAATCCAATTAGAGAGTATTTATCGTGAAAATATATCATCTATATACTCAATATTAAAGGATTTAGAAGATGTTACTGTTCAAGTATCAGATCTTAAGAAGAAAGTATGGATGTGGCAAACAAAAGAACAATTAACCAATTTAAATAAGATAGTTACAGAATACAATGATTATGAAAACTTACTTAACCTATTTATTATGAATGTAACTGCGTGTATAAAGTTAATGGAACTTTATGGTGATTCTCAAGCAGTTATCGATCATTCAATAGAAAACACTAATGAGTTAATCAAGTTGTTTGAGAAAAATAGAAAGAACTTTTTAATTGAATTAGATTCCTACTCATCAGAATTCAACACAATATTTACTACTGAGAATTATTTAATTGAAAAACAGAGAAGCATTAAGAAAGAAATTAAAAAGATAAATAACATATCAAACGATTATATAAAAAAGAGTTTACCTGAGGCACCCGGAACACTATACCTTGCTGTTGAGGATAATGAAGTAGTTTCTGTTTACAGAGCATAAAGAGGTTTATTAATCTCTTTATGCTCCCTTTTCCAATATATATCTATCTTTATGTTATAGTTTTGAAAACTTTTTGCTAATTAATTTTGAACACTTTTATGTCAAAATTTCCCCCACCATGCCTTACTTAGGGGGCCCTAGTACATAAACGCTTAAACCCAACACGGTCAGTCATCATCCAACTCTCACCACACCCTCATAAAATACCCCGCAACAACCGGAATACTCCCAAACTCCTTCCTCATCTCCCGAAACGTAATCACCCCATTCCCTCTCGCAAGCTCAAAATCTAGCGGATACTCATGACAATTCAATGGGGCGTGCCGAAAGGTTTCGGTAAAGAATTCGATGGCCTCTTGGTCACTATAAGCATAGATAAAAACAAACTCCTTCGCATTTCGTTTCAGTGAGTAGATACCTAGCTTCCGAATCCCTAGTAGATTGTTTTGAATCATCTCCGCTACCTTCTGATGATCGGCTTGATGAAAGTCAATCTGATCAATGTGGTCATCCATGGAAATTTTCCGCTCTGCTAGTAGATGGCAGAGATAATGGGCCAAGGAGGATTGTTCTAAATGAAACGCCTCTAGATAAAGTTCTTCCACAAGCATAAAAGCACACCCTCAAGTTAAAATTGATCAGTCATTCTCTTCGTACGAAAAAGGTTATGCAAGCTTTAAACTTTGGTCCCTATGGTCCTCAATCTTTCCTGTATGCTCGTTGTAATTCACCTTAATGAAACCCACCGCCCCATTTCGATTTTTCGAGACAATGATTTCAAGGGAATGATCTTCAGTATCCTTGTCATAATACTTTTCACGATACAAGAATAAAATCACATCCGCATCCTGCTCCACGCTGCCCGATTCCCGAATATCGGACATCATCGGCCGTTTATTGGCTCTAGACTCTACCGAGCGATTCAGCTGCGCCAAACAAACGACAGGGCAATTAAACTCCTTCGCCATATTTTTCAGAGATTTAGAGATTTCTGTTACCTGCAAATGCATATTCCCACCATAAAATTGACCTGAATGAATCAGGGTTAAATAATCAATAAAAAGTATCGGTTTCTTCGCTGGAAATTGATGCATCAGCTTTCTCGTCTTTGCTCTCATTTCAGCTACACTTTGGCCAGCTCCATCAAAGATTTGAATATGAGTTTCGGCGAGATTGGCAATCACATCCGACCAGCGATTCTTTTGATCAGGACTCAGCATCCTTTTCGGATCCCGCATTTTTGCCCGGTTGAAGCCCCCTGTCGAAGCGATTAAACGGGAGGTGATTAGTTTTTTAGGCATTTCCAAGGAAAACACGAGTGGTAGGTACCCTGCCCAACCCGCCATTTTCGCAAAATGCAGCATCACATCGGTTTTACCCATTGAAGGTCTTGCCGCTAAAATCGTCACTTCCCCGTCCTGAAAGCCTCCTATGACTTCATCGAGCTGATTGATGCCCGTTGTCGCACTTTTCAAGGCTGCTTGGTCTTCCCAAGGTGCCTCGTAGACATCTGCCAATTCTTGTTGGATGGACGCGTGATCCTCCATTTTCCCTTGGTTGATTTTATCCAACTCAGCTATGACCTTGGCAATCTCCCAATCATTCATCGCCGCTACCGTCAAGATATTCCGCTTTTCCCGCTCCTTCCACAGATCGAGAATGAGCTTCTCCGTTTGATCAAATTTCTCAACATCCGCAAACGACAACAGCTCGGAAAGGTACGACATTCCCCCGAATGACTTGAGGTCAGGTAAGGTGGTTAAGTGAAGTAAATCAATATGTTTGCCAGCTTGGGTAAATTCCATCATTCGTCGCATTAACTCTTTATGCCGGGTACTTTCTAGCTGTTCAGGTTGTATCACCGTATCTTTGAGTAAGTACTCCGCTTTCATCAAGCTCCCTAAAAACGTCTTTTCAGCAATACTCATGATTATTCCCCCGCAGTAGGGTCAAAGATAAATTCACCAGGAATTGCTCTTCCGGTAGGAATCGACTGCGTTGACGTCCTAGATTGCTGCACTGGCTTTTGGTTCTCCTGATAAAAATCAATTTCATCAACCGACAGCAACGATTCATTTTCCCAGTTTTTCAGAATCCCAACCACATAGTTCAACCTTCGCTTGTTGTTGGCACAAGCAATCTCCATCGCTTTTAAAATCACTGCTTTTGCCTGTAAAAATTTTGAATCATCTAACCAAGCTAACAGCTGCTGTTTGCCGTTCATGTTTGATAACCCAAATCCATTCTGGTCCCAAAACTCAATAATTTCTTGAACGTCAGCACTCTTTTCATCAACCTGATTGAAATCCACCTTATCTGGATTCTTCTCTTTATTTGGATTAAAGACTTGTTGTTGTTTTTCTTTTTCATTTTCTTTTTCATTTTCTTTTTCTTTTTCTTTTTCTTTTTCTTTTTCTTTTTGCCCACGTATCGTAGGACGACACGTTGACGTATCGTTATCCCCTTCTAAAAGGTCGCCCTCTTCGCTTTCTTGACCTCGATCATCCTTGCTGTCAATGCATTCTCCTTGTTTATAAAAAGATTCATAAAGGTTTCTAAATTCCTGCTTATGGATCGCCTCCGCAACATATTGGATCAACGAAAGATCTTGCACCTTTTTTAATTCGGAAAGAATACAATCCATAACCGGTTTCCCGCCCTTATGAAAATTATCTTCCCCCCAGTTTTTAATCGCGAGTTCTCTCGTTTCCGGATTGTAACGAATCAACTTATGGTGATGAATGAATCGATCCATTAGCGAACCAATACTCTCTATCGAATATCCCATATCAAAGGCGATTTGTTTTTTATTAATTTTATAGACTCCAATTTGAGTCGTATGGGGATTCGTAAGCAAATACAGATAAAAATATTTGTCCTCTGGAGTCATCACCTCAGATAAAACCGGATTCATCCAAAACTCAGTTTGTACCATACGATATTTTGCCATCACGAACCACTATCCTTTCCATTATGAAAATTGCTTTCAATGTTGATATAGGGGTTAATGGGTGATAGCGGACAGGGTGGGTTTTATGAAGTTGTGGAGGTTTTGTGACTATCGCAGGATTGTTAACAGCTTACTTCTGAAATTTTTTGTCCCTCATAAAGATTCCACAGACCAATAATAGATTCATTAAATGCAAAAACCGCACGAGTACAAAATTTTTTATAGTTTATAATAGTCAAATAAAACTCTTATATAATACTAAGTGGCAATTAAATATGATGGTTTTAATGTAGGATAATATAAACTTTGATATAATTAATTTGAAAATTTAGAACATGTAAATGGAGGGCTTTGTTTGAGGTTGAAAAAATTTAGTGTAATAAATTATAAGGTGTTTAATGAAAAATTTAGTATTGATTTTTCAAAAGAGGACATTGTTATTTTAACAGGAAGGAATAACACTGGTAAATCGACGTTCCTAGAGGCAATCAATCAGTTTTATCTCCCTACTACTGCTAAAGGGAAAATTCAAATTGAATGTTATTCGAATCAAGATGAAACAAAGATTATTGAATTAGAAGCTGAATTCATTATTAATGAAGAGACTGGTGAAACTATAACCATCAAAAAGAAGTACTCAAATGATAATGGGAAATACTATGACGAAGAGGATGTAGAAATTAAGGCCCGACATAGATTAAAGGAAACACTTGATAGAATATTAGAAAATAGTCCTTACTACATAACCCCTTATATGACTACTGAAGAAATTGATAAACAAGTACAAGAAATCTACTCACAAATTATTACTACTGAACTAAACAGATTGGAGGTTGAAGATGTTGAAGGTGAGGAATTAGAACAAATTAAAAAGGATTATGCGGAACTCAAAAGTTCCATACCCAAATTATTAAGGAAAATTAAAAAGAAAACCGATACTTCTCTAGAAAATGTCAGCCAAAATGTATCAAAAAATTTACAAAGTGTTTTTTCAAATGAATATTTACGCGTTTCTGTACAAGGCGGAGAAAGTAATGGATTCTCTATTTCAGATATTGTAAAGTCTACAGATTCCGGAGTATTAATTGGGAACAAACAGAACAGTGATATGCCCCTTTCTACCCAGGGTACTGGAATACAAAGAATGAGCCTAATTTATATAATTCAAAACTTAATTGAACAAGGTCTGCTAGGGACAAATGAACATAAAATGCTCCTTATTGATGAACCAGAGGCTTTCTTACATCCGGAAGCGGTTAGGGCATTAAGTAGATCATTATATTCAATTGGGGATAGAATGCCATTAATAATTTCTACTCATTCACCAATTCTAATTGACCTTTCTGAAAATCATACTACTATTCAGGTATTAAGAATTGGAAAATCAAAAGCAATTGAGTTATACCAATCGTCAAGTTCTCAATTTGATGGAAATGATGTAAATAATATGAAATTATTGAATTATGTAGATTCATATATAAATGAGTTCTTTTTTGCTGAACAAATAATAATAGTAGAAGGTGACACAGAGTATATTGCACTTAAACAGTATATTAAAAACCAGAACCTTAATATTCATGTTATTAGAGCAAGAGGAAAAGCAACCATCTGTTCCTTAATGAAAATTTTAAACCAATTTAAAACCCCATATTTTATATTACATGATATTGATAATCATGAACGGTTTATAAATTCCACATTAAAAGCACAGCTAACTAATTGCAATAATATATATAAATTGAAGTCAAGTTCAACTAGAATATTTGGATCAGTACCTAACTTTGAACGCGCAATTGGACTAAATGACGTTCCTAATAGCAAGAAAACAGAAACAATCCATAATATAGTTAACGGTATAAACAAAGATTTATATGATGAAGCTAGAAAAAAGATTAAAAATCTATTTGATTATATTTTCAATGAAGAAATTGGAGTAGAATTGGATGGTGCTTTTGTAGAAATATTGTCTCCCTTAGATTACGAAGATTTATTTGAACCTTTACTTAGTAGAGAGAAAAAGGTTATTAAGAGGAAGAGAACAGCTAAATTATAGGATAGGTGGATAAAAGCAATTCTACATAAAAACCATGGGGCTACTAAAGTAGCCCTAATTTTTCCAGTGATCAAAATAATTTACTACAATGCCAACAGGCTATTAGTCTACTCCCTACTACTAACTTTTTTTACAATCCCAACCACCTTGCTTTTAGGAATAGTTGGATCATGTTGGACCACAAATGCTTTTGAAAATTTATTCAGATACGTTTCTTCATGTGATTTTGGTGTCAGGATAATGAGTTTTCGTTTCAACTCCTGCACGTATAAATCAAACACTTTTGCTTTGCGGTTTTCATCCAAAGCACTGTCAAATTCATCGAGGACAATGAAACCTGGTGAAGTCTGTAAGTTTTGCAGCAATGCAAGGGCAAAAAGCAAGGAACTTAATGATTCCTCCCCGCCTGAGACTCCTTTCCCCACTTTTCCGCCACGAGCTTTTATACTAACATCCTCCATCGCACCTCGATGACCTTCCTTACGGGCTTTAATATATAAATGAAAATGGGTCCTTTTCTTACGGTCCTCATAGGACTCCCAGCTAATCTCTCCCTCAAATTGGAATTGACTCATGTATGACTTAAAACGCTGTTGGAGTTCCAGAACACGCATATTGATTGTGGTTTCTAACTGATCCTTTAAGTTTTCCATTCTTTCTTTATCTTGTTCCAGAAGGATATTGGTTCTTTTATATTCACTTTCTAAGCGTTCATATTCCTGCTTAACTGTTTGATAATTTTCTTGTGCAGCTGGATCGATATCCGGTTCTGTTCGAGCATGGTCAAAAGTCACTTTTCCATTTTCACGGTTGTTCTTTATCTGAACAACTGATGGGATCCTCTCTAAGATAACATTAGCTGCAACTTCCGAATAAAGCTCAGCAACTATTGTTTTTAATTCCGATAGCTCCTCAATTACATTTACGAGTTCCAACTTCGCAGAATCCATTTCATCAATCTTGTTGCTCTTTTGATTTTCTATTCTATTCATGCTCTGGTTGGCCCCTTCTATTGCGTCAACCATGTTACTAACTTGCCGATCCGTTGTAGAAATCGTTCGTTTTAACTCATCGATATTGTCTTCAAGAAGTTCAATATTCCGTTTTTCAGACTTAAAACGATGTTTTTCATTATCCAATTGTTTTTGTAGTCGGTTACGTTCTTCGTACTTGTCTTTCATTTTGCCAAGCTCTTCATAGATGGATGCTTCTTCCTTTAACACACGCTCAAGGTTTTCGTGTTCTATTTGCAGACGTACTAATTTGTCTTTTACTTTTTCTAATTCTTTAACTTCTTCTTCCATTTTTGCTTTAGCAGCTATTTCTTCCGCTAATTTCTTTTTTCGTTGTATCCTTTCTTGCTCACATACCATAAACGCCTCAGATTCACGAACTTGATGAATGATGCTATTCAACTCTTGAGTGGACTTTGTTTCTGCTGCAATTGCGTCTTTTACATCGGAAAGCTTAATCGTATAATCCTCTATCAGCTTCTTTACTTCTTGCATACGGATTCTTAAGGCTTTTACACTTAAGATGTAACGATTTTTTTCTTGGGAACCACGTATTCCCATTGGGTCAATTATTAACCCGTTTTTTATCGAGATAGACTTGTCCTTAAAAAATTGTTCGATCCACCATAGTGCTTTTATTGCACAAGGAAGAACTTCTTCACTAATTCCATCCTTAACCCTAATTTGAAGCAAAGGCAGTTCCGTAATCATCCTGTCGGGAATAATATTTTTCAACGGAACATGATATAAATCATTTGGAGCAGCTGCTTGTTTTCCATCATAAAAAATTGTGTATTTAATCGAATTATATAGATGTTCATCTTTTATTTTTGCGCCTTCATTTAATTCAATTAACTCACGAAGGGCGAATGCTTTTATTTGTTGGGATTGAAAATATTTCATGGATTCAATTTGTCGAGCGGAGAGGTCACGATCTTCATTTAGCAAACTTAATTCAATATTAAAATCATTCAGCTTTTGCGTATAATCAAACTCCAATTCTCTATTTCTAACTGTCTTTGCATTCAATGAATCAATAGTCTGTTGCACGGCATGACTACTTTGATATTGTCTCAGCCTTTCAAGATGACTCTTCTCAGCTTGTCTATCAATCTCTACTTGGTGGGAAATTTTTGCTATTCGTTCTACCGCTTCACCTACAGCATCTTTTTTAGAATTCAAATGATCATTATTCTGGGCAAATTCAAAATTGGTTTTCTTTTGTACTTCCGTTAGCTTGTCCAAAGCTAAGTTTACTTCTTTTTCTGTTCGTGTCACCTTATTTTTTCTTTCTGTGATGGTCTCTAGTTCTTGATCCAGCACGTCCAATCTTGATTGAATTTGATTGATGCTATCGCTTATTACCGCTAACTTTTTAGAGTCTGACTCAATCTGAACTTCCATTTTATCTCGTTTAGTTTTATAGGTTTCAATTTCGAGAACAGATTTTTCCATTAACGATTTTCTTATTACTAAATCATCTTTTGCATCTAGTAGATCTCCCTCTAACTGTTCGACTAATTCTCCAAGCCTCTCAATTTCTTTTTTATAGGACACCTCTAGTTGAAGTAATGATCCAATGTATAATTTTCCGCCTTCAGTCAGTCTCTTTTGATTAGCTAAAAAGCGGTCTAATGCGTTCTTTTTTAACGAAAGCTCAGCTTTCATGAATTTCACATTGCTTTCGGCTGATTTCAGCGTTTCCTCTGTCTCCTTTACCTTTTCCATGCTTTCTTCCCAATCACGCTGGACTTTGTCAATTCCGTGCATCTGACTAAAAATACGAAAGCGTTCTTCAGGGTTCATGACCGCAAATTGGTTTACCTCTTGCTGGTACCAAATTAAATAAAATAAATCAGGATCTACTTTGTATTTATATTGAAGGTCCTTCTTATAAGCTGTAAAATTATAAAACCTGTCTCCAGAGGTGTATCGAATGGAATGATCCCAATTATTGATTATATCGCCACTAGATATACTAAACTCTTTTTTTATCGGTTGTCCCGGTTCTTGAATAATTCTAAGGGAGAATTCAACAAAAGATGGTGCATCGATTTTCATAACACCTTCATTACAAAAAAGCAATGTCATCTTTGCTTTCCAGGTCTCATCTGGGGGCAAATTTCGGGATTTTAGCCCCTCCACGTCTACTTTAGAGGAGTACAACACGGCCCCCATACAAAAGGTGATCGTCGATTTTCCCGCACCGTTTGGACCTGTAATCATAACATGGTCTTTTTCACCAGATAAGTCTATCAACGTTGGAGGATAGTCACGAACACCTGAAAAAGTCAATCTCCACGGAATCATTCGGTTTCTCCTTTCTTATACAGATTGTATCTTTTGAAAAACCTGAGTACTTCTTCCTTGCTTAGTTGGTTTGATTGGCTAAACTCCGTTGTACGCCGCAAAAACGAATCTGAAAAAACATGAACACCTATGGCTGTTAGCTGATATGCCTTCTCTTGAGAGCTGGTATCATATTCTTCAATTGCACCAATTTTTTTCAGTGGATCAATATTCAACAAAATTCGCTGATTGGCTTTAGTCGTTTCATGCCCAAAGGCATCAAGTAGTTGGTCGAATAACGTGAACTCATGCTGGAGTACCTCTTGCTGATAGAACATATATAAAAGAATCGAAAGACTTTCTTTTGTTAGTGTATTTCTAGCTGCTCTTGCTGGCACCCTCATCATCACAATCACCTGGTCACGTCGGTCATCAAAAATAACCTTCATGTAACGACTAACCGCCTGATTTACCCTAATTAGGAACGAGAAGAATTTTTCATCTTCTCCCTGAATGTGCAACAATTTTTCTACTTCTTTACGTGATAGTCCAAAATTTCCAGAACGGATGGAAGCTGATGATGAAAATAAGATGTTCATAAACGCTAATTCTTCCGCTTCTGTTAACATCCCTTTCAAAGATTGCATCACATGAAGTGGATTCACATTTATATCCTCTTCTTGGTCCAACCAATTATAGTCTTCTTTCTTTTTGTCGGTTCCGGATAATGCTCGATCCATCGTCACGGTCCATCCACTCCCAATCTCGTTCGTATTTTAAGAGATTCCTATTTTCTTTCGATTTTTCAATCTTTATTTTTTTACTTCCAACCAATGCAGCTATCGCGGTAATTGCGTTTACAGCGTCACTCCATTGGTTGGAGGTTGCTTCAATGACAACTTGTTCCATCGGTGCTTGATCATGGTCTTCTAAATAAGTTTCAATTGCCTCTGTTTCTATCATGGATTTAGTTAATAGCCATTTAGAATCACCCATTAAATCATCCATTTCTTCTTCTGAAATTACCTCAGCACCATACTCTATTTCTTCTTCCGTTTCATTTACCGGAGATAGAACCGGTTCATATGATTCTATGAATTGCATTGCCTCATCAATGGCTATAGGCGACAGTGGTGCGGCAAACTTCACCGGCATCCACATCCCATCTGTAGCTTCTTCTTCGTATTGCCCTTGTTCCATAAAACTAAACAATTGATAGACATTAGGGATATCGGAATCTAAAGGAGGATCAAAGGTTTGAATAATAAATCCCCTGACTTTTTCGGGTTGAATCGTTGTCGCTAAAGGTGTTTTTTGCATATGGGTAAATTTTAAATATTTATTAATCATTCCTAAGCTTAAGTTTGTACCCTCTGCGAGAACAGCTGTACCTTTCTGCATTAAATTAGATAGTATTAAGCTATCTTCAACGGTTTGAAATTGCCGGAAGCGTTCTATTAATCTTCCTTCTAAATCCTCCATTAAATTGTGAATCAACTCTAGCTGGGGGAGTGCATTTCGGTCAGCAAGCATCTCCAGTTCTCGTTCCTTCATTAACTGGACAGCATCTTCTACATTACGTATCATACTTGCAATCTTATTGCCACCAGAAATTCCATTATCATCATAGGCTTCACTTAACTCAGCATCACGCCTTGCTTGAAATAACGAACGACCAATGTCGTCTTGAATATAGTAGGCCAAGGAATCATTCGCTAAACGGATTAAAGCATCCATCATCCTTTTCCCAACTTCCCTCATTTTCAACTGCCTTGATTGTTTGGAAATCCAGTTATATTTCACCAGGACATTAATCACTTGGTCCACTCTTTTTTTAGAAGGTGGCTCGGAGTCATTGTAACGATTCCGGTATCGATAAAAAACGGTCTCTGCGTTTTCGATTGGGTCACCCAAACCAAGGGCAGCTTCGTTAATTAATTGGATAATTTTAAGAAAACGCAAAATTTCCGCAGGTGATTGAAAAGAACTTTGGGAGCCTAACTCGCTTAAAACACCAGATAAAGAGGCAATATCACGCATTGTTTGAAGTACTTCAGGAGCAGATTGATTTGTTTGAAAAATAGAAATTAATGATTGATCCACTTTTTCCAATCTCCAACACCTCCTACTACTTCTTCTTGCTCCATTTTTCTATCTTTCAGGAACGCTTCCATATATTTCTCATAATCGTCCCAGGTCAAAATTACACTCTGGTCCGCAGCAACCCATTTTATGACTTTATCCTGATGAATCTTGGAAATGGCCATATATAGTTCTTTTGAGATTTTAACACCATCTGGGTCATAATCACTCCATAAAATCACTTGGCTTATGTTGCTGTTTGTTAATAGCTGAACAATACAAGACTTATGAGACGAACGAAGATGACCATCTACACACAGGACAAGGGAGCGATTCCCTTTAAGAAAATTCTTTTCTGCAGCTAATCTTGTTAAAATACCCCGATTTTCAACAAGCCAAAGCGTAGTTGCATTTGTTGCATATTCCTCTTCAGCAATAGATAAGTCCGTTAACGCTTGGACTGGCCCATATTCATAAGAGGAGTATTTTCCAGTTAATTTTCCAGCAAAGTATAATGGAGTAATTTTGCCTAGGCTAGTCATTCCAAGCATAGCAATCGGACACTGCGTAACCGATTCCAATTGCTCAATGAACTCGTTTTTATATTGATCAAACTCTTTAGAGCCACCAATTTGCTTATAATACGATGCACCTATTTCCTTCCAATCAAAATCTGCTTTTTTCATACTTAACTTTAAAAAGCCAGTAAGAAAATGAAGGAATTTAATTATTTTCTCTACTGACCATAAGTTTGGAAATTTGGACAGTGCTTTAAGTTCAGAAACATCTTTCATTGAAATTTCATTAATAAATGATAGACAATAGGTAACACCCTTTTTCCGAACCTCAGAAAAGGATTTCTCAGGATTTTGTGCTAATAACTCGCTTCCTTCTTTCCAACTATTAAACTCTTGTTTTATTTGCATTTCCTTTTTTCGAAGTTGGTCCTGCTGGTATTTATACAATCGGTATCCGATTCGATACTGTTGAACATCAAGTGTTCTCCCATCCTTCTTAAATCGTATCTCTTTGAAAATAATACCTTGTTCTAACCATTTAATGGTTTTGTGGTCATATTCATTTAGTTGTATTTTCTTTTTTGTGGTTAGCTTCAACTTTAATATCTCTTCTTCCAAAACAATTGGTTCATCTTCTCCTTGTAGAACTGATAAAGTAATAAACCCAACTACCCGTAATGTTCTTTCAGTCTGTTTAACTATTTTTAAATCAACCAAAGAAGTATCAACATTTTTTTGGCTATCGTAAGATTCAAGCCTTTCACCACTTTTTAACATAAACCGCTCTATAAAATTAACTACTTCCTTCGAGATCATATTATCCCCATCTTTATTTGTTAACTTATATTATTAGCAAAATTTTCTTGATACAGACTATACTTTTTAGGAAAAAAGAGACTGATAGATATCAAATTTACCATTCTCCCTTTACTATTTTGTAAGAGCGGTCTACTTTTTCTACAACTTCTTCTAACGATAATTTCCCATCATCAACTAAACCTTCAAGGTACTGACAAACCTCAACATAAATTCTCGGTTTGCCTGTAATATATCTTTTATTACTTGCTCCGTGGTGCTTAATTAAAAGTTCGGATATGATTCTTGCACTAGTAACCCCTTCATCTAGATACTGGTTTATTGCACTTAGATTATTATAATTTGACCTTTGAATTCTCTTGGTAGATGGTGGGGATTCTTCATTGAAATCTTTAAACAAATCAAAGGTAGCCTGTTCTCGAATTGTGTTTTTTTCTACTTGAGATACATGCCGAGTTGGATTTGGTGGTGTTAAAATAACCTTTTCCTCTTTCCTTTCGAGATGGCTATCAATATCTCTTTTCAATCTGTTTAGTTGCCTATCGAGAAGAGGTATACCTGCATCTAAATGACTTTTAATATCCTTCGCCAGCTGTAAATCTTCTGGAATATTTGAAATATAATCAATTAATGACCAGCCGTCTCTAATTTTAGAAAGCAGTTCATCTCGCTCATAATCAATCTGATTAAATCCCTTTTTAACCGATGCTATAATATCGGCAGGTAATCCAGTATGCTCCTCGAAGTGAGTAATACCAAAGCGACGAATCTGATTTGTTGTTAGATGTTTAACAATATACTGGTACCTAAGAGGTTTCCCACATTCACATGGGGTTTCAGGGTTAACAAAGCCATTATCTATATAATCTTCTAATACCCACTCATCTAAAATCATTTCTATTTCTTCAATGGTGGCAGAATGAGGTAAAACGATACCTTTATCCCTCGCTAAAACATTGGCGAATGAAGTCCTTTTCCCTCTTTTCACATATAGATCAATAAATTCCTTTTGTTGAGTACTTAAGCCTTTTAATACCTCATCTCTTTCAGAAACATCTAAAGTAATCATTCTTTTATCCACCCGGCTTCCTTTAGTTTATTTGTAAGAATCTCTTTTTCCTTTTCAATCAAATTGATATGTAATTCATAGTTTTCATCATTCCGGTCTAAAGATTTTTTTATTAACTCTAATTCACTAAGTCGATCTGTCTTCCGATTATACTGGTACACCAATAGCTCTATTTCTTCCTGTTCAAGAAACTTTTCCATTTCAGCCGTATAACTGTAATCAAAGCCCTCGTCTTTTTTCAAGTTATAAAGGTTGTCAATTTCATCTAATGCAGAAGATAAAAGAAGCCTCGCTGCTTCTGCCCTGGATGTATCCGTTCTATTTGCAAATTCCTCTAGCATCTGGGTGTAATTTTTATTGAGGTGAATACTAAACTTTGTTGAATCCTCCCCCAATTGCTTTGATTGAGCTACCTTAGATAATTTTTTATATAAATAAATTGAATGCCTTTCCATATATACCTCCACAAAAAAGATTCTTTAGAGAATCTTTTTAATTCAAACATACATAGAATTGTCATTTTTGTAAACTATTTTTTAATAAGTTAATTCTGTTACTGATAGAAATTGTTCCACTTTTGTAACATTTCTTTCATCTTCAATCGGTAGGATTCCGGTTCAAGTATCTCAGCATCCGGTCCATATTGCATGATCCATTTTAAGATTTCACGGTCATCATTTACTGTAACCTCGAACAATAAACTGCCGTCTGTCAGTTCTGTCAACTTAGGCGGAAGGTTGTATTCTTCTTCTTTTATATAGCGGGCTATTTCTTGACTGAATTTGACTTTAAAATCAATTCTCTTCTCTCCACGTATAATCGACCATGTATTTTGCAAATATTTTTCCAAACTTATATCGTCTTTAGTAAATTTCTCATTTACTACTTTTATACTTTGAAAGCGGTTTAAACGAAAGGTTCTAATTTCACTACTCTTGTGGTCATAGCCAATAATGTACAAGCGATCTTTGCGTGGCATTAAGAAATATGGATCGATTTTACGTGTGGTTGTTGTATTCCTACTTTGTGTATGGTAAATAGCTTCAATAGAGCGTGATGATAAGACAGCTTCAATTATGAATGGTAATAAATCCTTTTCCTCAAGGGATTCAGCTGATTTTCCACTCTGGATGGCCTTTGATATATTAGATAAAAATGTTTTTCTTTCTACTTGTTCTACTTTATGGGTTGCCATCACTTTTTCGTAAGCAGACATAAATGCCTTGGTTTTATATTTTTCACCTAGCAATACCGGAAGGACTTCAAAAGCCTGCAATTCATCCTCGTCCCAATTAAGTGGGTATTGTTTAAATCTCCCAAGAAATTTGTAGCCCTTACTATGACCCTCATTCATGATTGGTATGTTTGTAGCATTTAAGATTTCCAAGTCCCGATAGATATTTCTCTCCGATGTTTCGCAGAGATCAGCTAGTTCCCTTGCCTTAATTCCGGGGGATTCTTGTATTATATTAATTATCCTCAATAGACGAATTAAACGTTCCACAGTTTGCCTCCATGCATTTTAATTTAATTTACATTTATTGTAACACATCATCATGACAACAGTTTGTCAGCGAACATACGTTTTAGTAAGTTTATATAAAAAAAGACAGTTATCCTTAATAAAGTGATAACTGACTTTTTTATATAATTATGTAGTTAGGGGCACTAGTGTTTATACTTCCTTATCAACAAGGCTTAAGAATTTTTTTCCGAATTAAAACATGCCGAAAGAGCAAATGGTACGTCCCTTTGCTCCTAGTAATTCCATATATGCACCCGTTCCCGAAAATGCCAACTTCTTCACTATAATGTAAAAAACGATTTCTAAACTAAATAACCTTTCAGTAGATAAAAGAGTTCTTTGCTCTACAAATTTCGACACCACTCGGGTGGTGACAGGCACCAAATCCAAGGAATTATACTCAGGATACTCCAATAATACTATCGATACTGGTGGTCGGGGTCGAGATAGGTCTTAAAGTTTTGATATTATAAGGTTTTGCTGAGGTGATGTGTAAAATTTGTGTAAAATTATTTTATTTGGAAGTGTAAAGCTGGTGTGTTATTTCTAGCTACTTTTGTTTCCACACTCCACATGTGTTGAGTGTTGATTGTAGATAAGAAGCCAAATTAGAAATGTAGCTTTGTTCAACTTATAAAATCTAACCCCTAGTCAAGCTGGGTGTTTATTTCACTTTCAAAACCACCTCCAACCTGTCAAGGTGGATAGATTGATAGGATTATAACAGTTTGTGTCGGAAAACGTTGATTTAATAGGCTCTAGTTTTTGTTTAGTAGTGTTTAAACAAATGTAATTGGTGGCAGTATTTTCAAATTTTCCACCAATCTGCCACCAACCCGCCACCAGCTAAAAATCTTGATTATAAAAAGGTTTTCATGAACATTGAAAAGCTCGTATAAGAGAGAGTTAAGAAGTAATTTAGTGAAAACAAGTAATTTTGTTGTTTTATACTCGATGTTATATGTGTTGCTTCTTAGTTTCCCAAACAACATAAGTGAATGGATTGATTTCATCGGATTATATGCGTTTATAATAAATAGAATATTGTCAACTTAACTTCTGCCCAGTTATATCTTCAATTAAAGGAGGCTTTAGCAAAACAAGAGCTTGTATCTAATTGATACAAACTCTTGTTTATTTGTGTATTATGACGCAAAATAAGTTCTAAAATTGGTGCAATATAAATCTCAAATTGACACTCCCGTTAAATGTATTAACGTTTTCGGGGGTTGTTTTGTCAAGGATTTTCGAGGGAATATTGTGTAATATGACCCCTATTTTTGTTCATCTACTTCAAATTCAGGTAGCTGATCAATTAATTCGAGCGTACGCATACTTACAGTAATCACTGAAAGTAGGAGATTCAAGATGTATTTTGGATCATCACTAAATTCATTTGGATCATCTGTAATCCCTGATTTTTTATCGTTTTTCACACGATATTGGTCAATAATCCATTCGATAGCAGAACGTCCATTAACGACATATTCATACGCTTTTTCCGGAATATTTGTGATGGTAATAGCATCGTTGTAAATAATCGTTGAATTATCATTAACTGACTTACCATTTTCATTATGCTTTTTTTTGTGCTTCATTTTGTCAACACGATAATTTGGGGTTGATCCAGTTAGTTGAAGCTCAACTTCTGGCCAACTAGGTTGATCCTCGTAATTCAAATGCAAATCAGTAAGTTTACGACCGATCTCGACATACTTCTCTTTGTTTTTGAGAAGTGGGATTCGTGGTAATGCTTTTCGTAAGTCATTGGCGTACTTTTGACGATATGCCGGTGTGTGAAGAACAGCATAGACATAGTAAAATTCATCATCACCTGAAACATTATCGACACGACCGTTGAACAGTCCGCTCTCTTCATAAACATAACGTGGGAAATTACGTGACTTGCTAATCATATCCATAAATGTTGCATTTTGAGTAATAAGTGTTGAAAAATCACCTTTATATCCTGCTCCAGCAACATTAATCAATAAATTCTTCGAATTAGATTTCGGGAAAGTTTGGTAAGTCTTTCTAACGTTTTCGTTTAAGAAACGATTTCGGTACAAATACTTCTTAGTAAATGGTCGATACATAGATAACAAGATATCTTCTGACGCAAATACCGTCTTTTCATGTCGCGCAGCACGTTGTTTCAAACTTCGTGACCAAGATACTTTCCTTTCATCATCGGTTACATAATCCATAACAGTCTTATCATTTAATTTGATTGTTAAATCTGATAAGTTATCAACTTCAGCATTATAGTTGTCAATCATACGTGCCACATTATGAGATACAGCTTGCTTAGAAAAATTGCTTACCCAAGCATCACGATTGGTAACAATTCCAATATCTTTCATACCAAAAATTGCATTGGCTTCATCTGCCAAAGCGGGATAATTTAAGTAATTTTCATCACGCTGATTAATCCAGTCGTTATTCTTATCAGGCGTAATAGTTTTCCAATTGATACCTGTAATTGACTGGCTATTACGTAAGATTGACAGTTTTTCATCACGACTGAGATAGTCGCCAATATCATGGTAGTGAATTTCATGATCTTCACTACCATCTTTGACAAGGATAGAAATCGCAATTGGCGTTCGGCTACCTGAACCAAATATCTTACCACCTTCTCGACGTGAAGTTTCACCTTGCGTACGTTGATCGCCTCGCAAATTGAAAATGTAAAGGTGGTTGAATTCTTCATAGAGTGATTTTCGGAGACCGTCAGCGGATTGACTATCAATATACGATCCGTTTGATACAAATCCAATTACACCTTTTGCTTTAATACGGTTTGATGACCAGCGAATTGATAAAACGTAGCTATCGTACATACCCAGGACACTAGTAGTTTTAGAATTTTTGACATATGACTTAGCGATTGACTCGAACAGTTTTGGATATTCGAGATTTTTATTATTATCGTTTTCGCTAGATTGTCCTTTTGAATACGGCGGGTTTCCAACAATTGCCGTAATTGGCACTTCTTGCTGACGTTTCAAACGTTCATCGTTTGTTCCAAAATAAGTATCATCTTGTGTATCTTCATTTTCTGTACTCTCAAAGGTATCTGTTAGAACAACGCCTTCAAATGGCACATAGCCTTGTTCATCACCGTTAATATCATCAAAGGTTGCCTCAATGTTAATCGCCGCAATATAGTAACTCAACAAGACAATTTCATTGGCGTGTAATTCTTGGAAAAACTTACGCGTAATATCAGATAAGGTAATTTCACCCGCATCCATTTTGTCTTTTAGATAAGTCAAAGTGCGTACAATAAATGTTCCGGTTCCAGTAAATGGATCCAGCACATGAACACCTTCGCTCCCTAATGACTTGCCAAAGTGTTTTTGCAACACGTCATCCACTGATTTCACAATGAAATCGACAACTTCAATTGGGGTAAAGACAATTCCTAATCGTTCAGTAGTTGATTTAAACGCCGTACTGAAGAATTTGTCGTAGAGAGTGACAATGATTTTTTGCTTATCTTCTGACTTCTCAACGCCTTCTGCTCGCATTCGAACGGATTCATACAAGGGTTCAAGGCTTTCCTGTTCTTTGGCAAATCCAGCCTGCTCGAGTTCTTTAACAATCGTTTCCATGGCCATTGAGACAGGGTTATTCTTTACAAAACTGTATTCGTCAAATAAGGCTTCAAACACAGGTTTCGTAATCAAATGTTGTGACAACATTTCAGCGGCTTGATTTTCATCGATACTTTCGTTGATGTTGTGCTTTAATGATGTCACGAACTTTTTGAATTCAATACTAATTGGGTCTTTTTTATCCGCTAATTTGGTTTTAATCCAACTAATTTGACGTTGTGCAATTTTAGCAACATCGGCTGACCAATTTTCTAAGTATTTACGATCACCAACTTTTTGAACGATTTTACCGTAAATGGCCCCTTCAAACTTGTCCCATTCTAGGTTCAATTCAGTTTGAACATACGCTGGTTGACCATTAGCATTGGATGAGTCAAGATCATTACTTTTTTCTGGGGCACTACCAACTCCAATGACTTTAAGCTGCTTAGGTTTGGCGATATTAAGCTTGTCGACCATGGCTTCGAAACGTTCATCAACTGAACGTAAAGCATTGATGACTTGCCAAACAGCATCATAATTTTTGTTATTATCAAGGACCGTTTCGGGTGTTTCGTTTGCAGGAATGACAACGGGTAGGATAATATATCCGTAATCCTTATCTTCTGCTTTTCGCATGATACGACCAACTGCTTGGACAATATCAACTTGTGATTTTTTAGGTGCTAAGAATATAACGGCATCTAAAGTTGGCACATCAATCCCTTCAGTTAAGAAGCGGACATTTGAAACAATACGTGCTTCATTGGCAGGTTTGTTTGGATTAGCTAACCAATCCAACACTTCTCCCTTTTGTAAAGCGTTCATCGAACCATCAGCGTGGCGCATTGATAGATGAACAGTTTCACTTTCAATTTCCCCACCAAGATATTCATTAACGACTTCTTCAAACTGTTGTGAAACCTTTTTTGAATCCTCAATTGTACGGGTAAAAGCAATTGCTCGTTCTAAAGGAGCACCATCATAGGCGCTATTTTTAATCGGGTTTTTATAGCCATTACGGCGCATCATGCCGTTCCAAATTCCCACAATACGACCAACATCATCAATGTTTAATCCATTGTCAGGATCTGCTAACGTACGTTGCATATCCTTTTGAATTGCGGCTTCGTCTACCGCAAGTACCATAACTTTGTAATCCGTCAAAATCCCATGCGATACGGCTTGACCAAATCCCATGCGGTAGAATACTTGACCATATTTACTTTCATCATCCATTGAAGAGAGTAAAATACTTTTCTCTTGGGCATTCTTTTTCGCGCCTTCTCCATAAATCTTAGGTGTAGCGGTTTGATACATCCGCTTGACACCTTGAACATTGCTATTGCTATGCACCCTAGAAAAGGCACTGGCTTCCTTACTTGATTCATGAGCTCCAGTAGTCCGGTGAGCTTCATCGGAGATAATCAGGTCAAACTCAGGGAATCCTTGCTTTTGTGCTTTACCAATCACATCAATACTTTGGTAAGTACTAAATACGATAACTAGATCATCTTGTTGGGAATGTTTTTCAATATCTTTCCAATTGGCTAATAGCTTTTTTGTAGAAGTTGTAGCGGGATAACCAATATCCGTTGACTTAATATCTTCAGTGCCATCACTACCACGAGACGCATCACGATCTGAAGTAACCGCCATGCTTGACATAGAAAGTTCCGTATCATTGTTCCAACCACGCAATGTTTGTGTTAAGAGTTGAATACTAGGTAGCAGATATAAAACTTTAAATTGCTTGTTACTTTGCTTAGCAAGTGCTTCTGAAATCTTTAAACTCGTAAATGTTTTCCCTGTACCCGGCGCCATAATTAATTGGCCACGATCATTTTCTTGAAAGTGTTTAACGGCTGATTCTAAAGCTAATTGCTGGTAAGAACGTAGTTGTTTAGGTGAGCGAACAGTTACTTTTTCAGGAAGTTCAAAACTAAATTGAGACCAATCAATTTGAGAATTACGTAGGTCAGACAGACCGACTATTTCGATCCCTTTTTGGTTATTAGCAACCGTCTCCAGTGCATTTTGATTCCAATCATCGACTGTCGAAACAATAAGTCCTCTTTGGTAATAAGTCTTACCCAACTCAGCAACAAAAGAGTTGATTTCAGACTTACCAACTTTTCTTTGATAAAACTTAGCCTGAACAGCAACTAGGTCTCCATTGAATTGTTGGGCAACTAGATCAACACCGGTATCCTTTTTAGGAATCCCATATTCTTCAGGAACTTCATGTAAAAGCCAAACGCTTTGATAAAGGCGCTTATAGGTTGGTTCATTTTTTAAATAGGCCAATACTAATTTTTCAAAGAGTGTTCCGCGCTCTCTTTGAACATCACCCGCAGTGCTATTAATTTGATCAATTAGTACGTCGAAGCCTGTAATACTGGGATTATGTGTCATCGTCATCTTCCTTTTAAATTGAATTGTGTTACCTTAATAATTTTACCAAAATCGCCACCATTTTTTGGATGTTAATTAGATATCATCTTCTACTGTTTCATTATTTTCCACGACCTTTACCATATTTCTTGCGAATAGTTAGCCCCTTAAAACAAGGGGGTTAATTTCTCTTTTATAGGCTTAATAACTCGAGACTCCACATTAGCAGATTTATTCCAATAACTTCATTTCGTATATTTAAAAGCTGGAAAAATCTTCTTTAGAAAAACAAGCATAACCTGTTGTTCGGAATTGCTTAAGTGACATTGGGTCAGACCCTCACTGAAGTAACGCTTTACTACACCGGGGGACTGACCCCAAAATCATGACGGCGATAACGTTGAATCTGATTGAACGCCTCTTTAAAGTCTAAACCGCGACGTTTCAGTTCAATTTGATCGAGTGGTAGCCCGTTGATTAGGATCGTCACATCATAACGATTTATATAGGTGCCTTTGACTGTTGTCTGTGTTGTTACTTGGAACAAATTCTTCCACCAGTCTTTTGTATTCATGAGTTCTACATATAACTGCGAACCATCCTCACGTTCAATCAATAACTTGTCGCGCAAGATCTTGGCAGAATCGTAAATACTTTTGCCTTCAATCAGGGTTAAAGTACGTTTGAATTCTGTATCAGTTAAAGGTTGTCCATCTAATTTGTGTTCATTAAATTTATTAAGTTTGGTTTTTAAAGTTAGCAAGGAGTGCATCGTAATCTGTAATCTTTACGGGTATATAGCCTTTATTAACGAGATGTGTATGTAACTTTTTCTCGAGTTGCGCTTCGGATTGATAGCCCATCTATAAAATCTCCTTTAATACTTCTTCTCTTTATTATACTGAAAATAAGTGGAAAAGGGTTCATAAATGGGTGGAAAATTATTGGGAAGTGTTTTCGGAAAGGAAAGTACAACAGATTATGGTTTCGATTTGGAGAAATACGTGTCTCGATATACACGCAGTAAGTAAATACCTTTGAAAAAGCGTCAGACTCCCATCGAAGTAACGCTTTACTCCACCGGGGGACTGACCCCAAAATTCCGGTGCTTGAACAGCTTGGGTACTGGGTTGAACTGACCTATCGCGATGGAAGGGAGAATATTTATATTTATCTTTACCATCTTTCTGATGTTCCCTTTACAGACAGTGAAGTAGAGGAAATGATCTTAGAGCTTGAAAAGGCTGGCTTTAAAGTGAAACACATCAGTGAACCCTATCATCACTTACTCTTAGCTCAAAACGAAGGATATCTAGACCCCTTTTCTATTGTTGACTTTCAACAGTTGAAATTTAACAGTCCATTTTCAACAGTTGAAAATCGACAGCTATTAAATAAAGAGAAAAAAAGAAAGATAGAACAAATAAATAGAGATCAAACAAACATTGTGAATTCACAAGGTGACCACCCTCTCTCCCATTTAGATGAATTTGAAAAAGCCATAACGAACGTTTGTCATGAGCTCTATGTCGAATATGCACCAAGTAGATGGAGCAAACGATCCTGGAACACACTTACCCATGCCTTTATAAAAGAAACGATCGAATCAAATCGGTATAAGAATATTCCTAGAAACCAGATAAGGGCCTATACAGAAGCAGCCATTCGTAAAATGGCCTTCTTCAAGGATAAAAAGAACCAAAAGATACACGTGGCAAGAACCATTCCCACCCGTCCAGTGCCATTTTATGACTGGTTAAATGCCGACTCTTAACGCCGACTGAACGTCCCGATTTTTCTTGTTTTAAAAGCAAGTCACCCACATATAAAATCAGGAAAATATCCATTATCGTTTCATAAAAGCAGATAAAACCTGAGTTCTAATAGGAACTCAGGTTTATCCCTAAATTATTTAGATTGATGCTGACACTATCCTTCGGAAATAATACTGTGTGAAAACCTTACTCACCCACCATACCGTCATTATCATTATCGCGCATATAGGGGTATAACCAGTGATCACTCGTTATTGGCATACTGAAACCTGCTGCTTTTGCTTCTTTAATTGTCACCTGTCCATTACCGTTTGTATCAACGCTAGAAATATCACCGTTTGTGTTTGAACTGGTTGAATTGGAAGGCTCACTGTCAGTTAAACCGAGTGATTCGTTAACTTTATCAGGGTTCACATTATCAAATGTATCAACGATTCTGTTGCCCATTAAAGTATAGGTATACTGATAACTTGAAGGAATCTGCGTTTCTGTATTCGGATATGTGATAATTGCCTCAAAATTAGTAGCTCCACCTGCGTCACGGATTACTCTTTCCATATATGCTTGATCCCCATGTCGGTTGAGCGTACTATCTTGTGGGGTAATATTATAAGCATTCGATACCCCTCCGAGAGAATCAGCAATTATATGTCCTTCATCTAAAACGTCACTTTCGACACCAGGAACCTTTGCCTCATCAGAATAGTATCTGCCAGACGATAATACAGGTTCGGTACTGTCATCTTGTAGAATGATTTCGTCAGCAATGACGCGTACTAGTTGCCCGTATTCATTAGTAAATGCCCAATATTCACGGTCCCCATATCCAATGTCAACGGCGACGTTAGGTTCACGATATCCAGACAAATCACCACCATCAACTACAATAAGTTCGTATCCTGAGAACAGTTCATTATTTTGTTGGGTTGGTGTTTCCTTCACAACCGGAACACTCGTCGTTTCCTCTACTACTCGTTCATCAACATCCATAGTGACAGTTTCTTCTTTTTCGTTATTATCATTTGTTTCAACTGTAGCTACTTCTTTTGGATCTGTTTCTACATTTGTAATGGATGAATCTTCTGCGTTGGTACAACCAGCCATAAAAATAATTGTTAATAGTAAAATTAAATAGTTCATTGTCTTTTTCATTTTAGGACTCTCCTATAATAGTATTATAATGTTTATTCTAAAGATATCGGAATGTTTACATAGATTAACGTTGTTAACCTAGGTCTGATTAGCTTTATAGCATTAAAAAAAAAGTTCTCTACTTGCTGAGACTCTGAAACTAATAATAAATATATATTTAGGCATCTATTCATGTTGGTACTCTTTCTTTTATAACTGATAAAATAAAATGATATGCTTGGAATAAAGTTGAAAACTCCTCTTCACTTAAGAGAAAAGAATGTGCAATTTTATTTCTGAGTGGGTAAACATCGCGGAGTCTCATGAAGAATTCAAGAGGTAGTTTATAAAATGCACTCTCATACGTTCGTATATATACACTTTCAAGTTCATGTAAGCATAAACTCTCAAAGTCTTTTCTGGGTCCTCGTCTTAACTCTAGTCTTGGGGCTACATGAAACCAATTTACACCATATTCCTCCATCATTTTTTGCCTAACGAAGATACGAAGAGAGTTCTCGAGAGTATAAAGCATTCCGTATGCTTCCTTCATATAATTTACCTCTGATACTAACAAAACATCACCCCTTCTCTTATTACCGCACAGTCTTATAAAAAGCGGAATAAATTATACCTTTATTATACTTTCAATAAATATAATAACAACATGATTACAACCAGTGAGGGGAAATGTACCATTCTTGACTAATTTAAAAAATGGGGTCACCCCCACTGAAGTTACGCTTTACTCCACCGGGAGACTGACCCTAAAATTCTAGTTTATTTCCATTCAACAAATGACGGAATTCGTAGCAACCCAGCTTTAGTTAGATTCCTATACTTCACCCGGCATCTAACTGGCTCAATAAAAGTATATTTTTTATCCTCTGAAATAACCTTTTGACTTCTGTATAATTCTTTCCATGCATCTGGTGGCATGAACTCCATTATTCCAGCTGGTTTACCATCTAGGAAGGTCAGCAGCAGCCCAAATTCTCCTCTTCTAAACCCCGAAATAAGAACGTCCTCAAATTGGTAATTAATCACCTTAAGCCACGCCTGACTACGTTGACCGACCTCATATCGAGAATCTTTACGCTTTAGGACTACCCCTTCTAAACCTTGTTGCTGGACCAAATCAAAGTAGGGAGAAGCGTGACCTTCTATATATTTCACTTTAGCTACTAGACCACTATCCTCTTTAATAATTTCCTCTAGCAGCTTCTTCCTTTCCATTAACGGCAATTTAGTAAGAGATTCACCTTTATATTGTATAACGTCGAAAGCAACATAACTTAAAGTTCCATTGTCTATCAATTTACGTTTTGACATAAACCGGCTCATTATGGCTTCAAAGTCGGGTTTACCATCTTGATCTGTAACGATAATCTCGCCATCTAAAACCGTACCATCTGGAATATCGATTGTTAAAAGCTCTGGAAACTTGTCTGTAACCTCATTGTTATGACGGGTATATAGCTGCACCTTGTTATCAAACTTAGAAAGTAACAGCCTTATTCCATCTAGCTTGAGTTCTGTTATATACGAATCATCATCAAAAGGCTGTTCTGACCTTTGTAATAGCATTGGTGAAACAAACACATAAACCACCTCTTAATAATTATAAGATGGATTGAATGTAGTTTCATTGGTATCTAATTTACATATATGGAATTTCTCACAATGGACCCTATAACAATAAAAAGAGCATCTTATCATGGGTATTCACCTTGAGGTCACACATTAGCATGTGAGGACGCCTAATCTCCGACAGCTACCCCAATCACACTAGCGAATGCGACTCGCTCAAACTCACCAGGCTTTGTTTCTATCCGTAGTTGATGTGTAATCTGGTCAATATAATACACCTTACCTGTTATAACCTCCGTGAATCCATCGCCCCAAATCGTTAACTTCACCGGCAAATTATACTCCATCGCATATCCTATTTGCTGGTCAAATTCCTCCTTTTCATCTTCGTCGATGATCGGCTTTATTTGCCGTTGAGTATCTCGCCATAACTCATGCTGTGCCTTTACCTGTTCGGGCATAAAAAACGCCCCTTTCCATTTCATTTTCCCTCTATCACGTAATGCGATATCAATCATCTCCTTTGATATTATTATACAGGAACATACGTTCCCATGTATACAAAATTAAAAGGACCAGTCTAGGTTGCCGTGCCTGTCACAACCCGATTAATCTTGTTTCACATAAATGTTCCACACAACAATAAATTGTGGTATGTGCTCCACTTCTTAAGAAGTTTCTAGATAAAAAATGGGTCAGACCCCCACTGAAGTAACGCTTTACTCCACCGGGGGACTGACCCCAAAATTTATCCGACCTCAAACAACTCTTTTGGTCCAACTGAAATAAGTTATCTTGAGAATCGTTTTTGCGCAATAGCCACGGATGCCAAACGATATCTTGTCAAGAATGGAAATGACCCTACCTCTGGGAACATCACGGAGGAAAAAGAAAGTGAACTTGAGGAGCTCATCGATTACGCCAAACTGGTTATGGGTACACTGGGCCATAAGGTTTTTGAAAATTTGACTGAGGTAAAAACGCAAATCGAAAAACCAGAAACCTCATATAATGAAGATAAGTTGTTACTGTACTTGAAGCGAAAAAGCAGAAAAAGTGGTATCACCATTGAAGCTACGTGCAAACAAACCAACGAGGGATTCGTGGTGCTAAAAGGCAGCCACATTGAAACCATCGATTCTGAAAGCATACCCTCTGGTATCAAAGATATCCGTAAAAAATCACAAGTTGATGTTAATGGTATATTGCAAGAGGATGTTCTTTTCCGCAGTCCCTCATATGCAGCTGCCTTTGTAGTTGGCGGTCATGCAAACGGATTAACTGAATGGAAAGCAGAAAATGGAAAGACATTAAAAGAAATAGAACATATTCACGAAAGCACAGAGTAATTTTTACATATAAACAGCATTTCCTTTTGAGAGCAGACCCTAAAGAACTAAATTCAACACACGATTAAGGTGTGAAACACCATCTGGATAATTAGATGATGTTTCACACCTTTTTATTCAAAACAAACTTACCTGCTCAATCTCACTAGCCCCTACATAACCACTTCTAACACTTCTCTATCTCTCTCGATGAGAAAAAAGGGGCCCACAGTGAAGTATAGCGTTAGCCCACCGGGGGACTGACCCCAAAATTAGGTACCATATTTTATTTACAACCTGAATTGGTTTAAGAAGACATACTTTATTAGTAATATCAGTATATTAGTAATTATTTTAAGAAATACGAAAAAAGGAAGTATGTGCTTACTTCCTTTCTTTTCTTATTGTAAAAATATACATATCTTATATTTATCTACTATTGTATCTCTTACCAGCAATATCTTCCCAATTAAGTGGGATTGCTCTTGAATAATGAGGATCATTAGGCGAAAGGGGGTCCTTTCTCAATTCAACATCAAGCCCTAAACTTTTACTTAGCTCCATAAACTTCTCGAGGGTTGTTTTACCACGCGATTCTTTAACTACAACAGTCTTCTCCATGATACAACCTCCTTACATAACTTAATTATAAACCCTTTGTAAACCTTCTTCAACAGCTATTTGCTTACTGGTCAGAATATTAATTAACTCCGCAGACAAGTTACCAACTTCAGTCTCTGTGCCCCTGTTCTCTAAAGTGAGAACAAAAATACTCTGAGTTCCGTCTGACAACTTTAACTTAATTGTTAAGTACTTCCTTTCTTCTTTGCCATTTTTAACATCGCTTTTACTTGAGTAATTAAATTCATAAAGAGGTTTGTCGTAAATGATCCCTCTCAATATACCTGTTCGAGACAAGGAATTTAACTCATCAATTATTTTTTCCAAACTACTCATTCTTAGTTGTGCTTGTAAGTTTGTCAGGTCTAACAATATTTGGTAAAACGCAAACTCAATTGCGTTTTCTACTGATGCATTCCCCGGTGGGATTTTACTGAGTTTTTGTAATAATTCAATAGATAACTTAACAATTTCTTCGTCTGAGTCATTATCATTAGTTTTTCTATATAATAAGACTGCTTTTTCATATCTTTTCAATAAATCAGATGGTAATTCAAAATATTGCTGCAACAAAGCATTCTGATTAATGCCCTCCATTGCATATCCTTCTTGATGCTGAATTTTTATTCTAGTTACATCTTTATTACGTTGAATGAAGTAACTATATCTTTGAACAGCAATTACCGAGGAATTTGCTTTTGTGAAATTTTCCAACGTTTCATAAATCATCTCACTTTGCTTAATTCGATTAAGAACCCCAAATTCACGCCACAATCCTCGAGTGTGTTCTCGTAAATCCTGTTCTCTTTTAGCAAGTTCAAGCTTTATTTCATTTATTTGATCTTTTTTTTGTTCTAAGTCCTTTCCATGTAACAATTCGACTCGTTCATATTTTTCATTATGGAAAAGTATTATCAGTGCAATTATCTCTAAAAATACAAATAATATGAAAGCGATTAATCCAATAGAAATATCTTCTATAGTTCCAGCAAAAAATTGTGTAAATAAACTTGCAGCCAAACCAAATAAAGGTAAAATAACAACAGCAATCCAATGATAGATAGTTTTCATAAACGGACTCCCCATGAAAATTAGTGATATGAAAATATATTTCAAATGTTAATCGAAAAATAAAAATAATGAAAGTTAAAACAACACCAAGCGACAAGCACTCCTAATATCATAATATCGAATTAACTGAATAAATCCATCATTATTTATTATTTACCTATCCTCTTCTAAGAAATCAATGTTACATTTCTTAGAAGTTATAATTAAGTTTTCCTTTCCCAACATAACAGTTCACAAAAGGCATTATGTGTGGTTTCGGTGCCTGGCACGACCCGAAGATTGATGGGTTTTGTCGAAGAACTAGTTTAGTCTTTTAGCTTGTGATTTTATCTTAAAGGTTATATAACCTACAAAACATTACTAGTTACTCTACAAAACCACCTCAAATCCCCCAACCTCCTTCACATACAAAAACTTAACTGTCAAAACAGATGCGTCATTAACAATATCGAGTTTTACAATGCTATTTCCATTACTCTCTTTATGGAGAGATTCATCCCGATTCAGGATCAGCATGATATCGGCATTCTCTGCTATGCTAGCTAATTCATTGAGGTAAGAAATTCGTGACCGTTTATTTTCCTTTTGATGACCTCCACTTGAAAGCTGTGATAGAAGAATAATCGGTACCTGGTATTGTTCTGCGATTTGCTTTAACTCCTTTGTGAAATGGGGAAAAAGGGTCAGACCCCCACTGAAGTAACGCTTTACTCCACCGGGGGACTGACCCCAGATCTCGACCCCAAATCTCTTGATTTTTTGATTGCCTTTTTTCCCTAGCTACAATCTGTTTAACACCTGATCAATCCAAAAAGGATTGGTTGTCTTCCCTGGCTTTCCCCAATTAATTATGGTTTATATGTGTTCTACAAAGCAAAAAATTGGGTACATCCCAACTCCTTAAGAAAACCTGGTCCCCTGGATTTCCAAGATTAATAGGGGACATAAAGTCCCCCCACCAAGGCATAAAAAATTTTAAACTTCAATACTACGAAAGCTTTCTTTTAGTGTTTTGACAATAAAGGTAAAATCATCTTCAGTAATACTTAATGGCGGTGCGAGTTGTAGGATGTTATTGTAGCCTGCGACAGTGTCTCCATTTTTTCCAATAATTAACCCTCTCTCTTTGCAAGCGCTAATGACTTTATTAACGATATCAAAATTTTCTGGCTTTTTCGTTCCTTTATCTTCAACCAATTCAATACCGATAAGAAGCCCCTTTCCTCTAATATCACCTACATAAGGAAGATCATTTAGTTCTTCTAGCTCTTTTAGTAGTCGTTCTCCTAGAGTTTGTGAGCGTTCAATTAGTTTTTCTTCTTCAAGAATCTCAAGGTTTTTTAGTGCAAGTGCACAAGCTGCTGGGTTTCCGCCAAATGTATTTACATGGCGAAGGCGATCATATTGTTCATTACCGCTATACGCCTCATAAATCTCTCTTTTTACTGCAGTAGCAGAAAGTGGAAGATAGGCACTTGTGATTCCTTTAGCCATCGTAATAATATCTGGTTTTACATCATAATTCATAAAACCAAACGGCTTACCTGTCCGTCCAAATCCGCAAATGACTTCATCGCAGATTAGTAGAGCCCCATGTTTTTCACAAATCTCTTTGACTTTTTTCATATAGTTTTGAGGTGGAATCAAGCAACCACCGCCTGTTATGATCGGCTCCATTATCATAGCCGCCACAGTATGGCCTAATTCCCATGTCATTACCCGGTCCACTTCCTGAGCACTTTCAAGGGTTTGCTCGTCATTTGGATTGCGATAGACATCTGGTGGATGCACATGGATAAATCCCGGAGCTAATGGCTCATATTTATATTTCCTTTCGGCCTGCCCCGTTGCTGCAAGGGCACCCATTGAATTTCCATGGTACGCGCGATAGCGAGAAATGAATTTGTATCGTTCAGGGTTCCCTTTTTGCTGGTGGTATTGGCGCGCAATTTTAAACGCAGTTTCATTTGCTTCTGATCCACTATTTGAGAAAAATATAACGTAATCATCACCAAGCCATTCGTTAAGCTTCTCGGCCAATTTTATGGCTGGAACATGACTTTGGGTAAGTGGAAAATAGGGCATTTCAAGAAGCTGATTATAAGCGGCTTCAGCCAGTTCCTTTCTCCCATAGCCTACATTTACACACCAAAGGCCAGACATCCCGTCTAAATACTTATTCCCCTCAACGTCCTCGACCCAAGCACCTTTGGCCTTTTGTATGATTAAGTTTCCCCGTGAAGGAGCCGACCCCCTCATAGAATGCCAGATATATTGTTCATCTTTTTTCTGTAGATCCTTTCCTTGATCCGTACCTAGCACTTTTATCTCCCCACTTCAACAAAATTTTTTTATTAATAACGAGCAGTCATCATTTTTTTGCGAGTGAAGAATTCAACTCCATCACGGCCGTTGGCATGTAAGTCACCATAAAATGAATTTTTATAACCTGAGAATGGGAAGAATGCCATTGGGGCTGGTACACCTAAATTTATCCCAAGCATACCGGCATCGATTTCCTCACGGAACGTGCGAATAGCATTTGCACTATCTGTATATAGACATGCACCATTAGCAAATTCAGATTGATTTGTAAGCTTGATTGCTTCTTCAAGGGTTTTTACACGGACAATTGATAATACAGGGGCAAATATCTCATCTTTCCAGATTTTCATATCTGTATTCACATGATCAAAGATGGTTGGGCCCACGAAATAGCCATGATCTTGGTCCCCTTCTCCCCTGCCATCACGGACAAGGAGGGCTCCTTCATTTTCGCCAATTTCAATATATTGAATGGTTCGCTCCTTATGTGCTTGACGGATAACCGGCCCAAGAAACACACGCTCATCCATTCCATTTCCTATTTGTATCTCATCAGCCTCTTGTTTTAACCGGTTAACTAACTCATCCGCTATATCTCCAACGGCTACTACAACAGATGCAGCCATGCAACGTTCACCAGCTGATCCAAAGGCAGATGCAATAATATTTGTAACCGCATTATTTAGGTCAGCATCTGGCATAACGATTGAGTGGTTTTTTGCACCAGCAAGTGCCTGAACTCTTTTTCCATTCGCTGCAGCTGTTTTATAAACGTACTCTGCTACTGGCTGTGAGCCAACAAAAGAAATCGCTCGCACATCCTCATGTTCAAGGACGCCATTTACAACGTCATGCCCTCCATGAACAATATTTAGTACCCCGTCCGGTAGTCCAGCCTCTTTGAACAACTCAGCTAGGCGATTAGCCATAAGCGGGGTGCGTTCAGATGGTTTTAACACAACGGTATTTCCGCACGCAATGGCTAGTGGGAACATCCAACAAGGTACCATCATCGGAAAGTTAAATGGCGTAATGCCACCAATTACCCCAATTGGGTATCGGTACATACCAGATTCAATACCTGTCGCAATATCCGGTAACTGATTGCCCATCATTAGTGTAGGAGCTCCTGCAGCAAATTCGACACATTCTATCGAGCGTTGCACTTCCCCGTATGCTTCTTTATAACTCTTGCCGTTTTCAACGGTAATTAGTTTGGCCAACTCATCCCAGTTTTTAACTAGTAATTGCTGATATCTGAATAGAATGCGTGCACGTTGAGGAACCGGTACCTTCCTCCAAGTTTGAAATGCTTCTTGTGCAACCGTAACCGCTTGATTAACATCTTCACGTGTGGAGATTGGCAGTTTGGCAATTATTGTGCCAGTAGCCGGATTTGGAATTTCATCTACTTTCTTACTTTCCGATAATATCCACTGGCCACCAATAAAATTTTTTAGTGTTTGTATTTCTTTAACTACAACCATAAAAGAGCCTCCCTATAATTCATAATTTTACAAAATTTTAAACTATCTAACATAAGTATATTAATCAAATAAAGCGTTTTCATTAGACAAAGTGTAAATTGTTTTTGTAAAACTACGTTACGTTCAGCACAATTTCAAGTCTATTTCTTACAGTGAGTCTTCGAAATCCTTGAAGGGCACTTTCCTCACCCCATCCATGTACCCATATGCTGCAACAGCAAATTCAATCGCTTGTCTTTTTGGCGGTTCCATAAAGTCCTCTCCAAGTAACTCATTTAACTTTTCAAGTCTGTGATAAAGTGTTTGCCTTACAATAAAAAGCTGACTTGCTGTTTCTTTTTTAGAGCCATTGAATTGTAAATAATACTTTAATGTATTCATAAGTTTCGCGTTATTTTGACGATCGTATATTATGATGGGCTTTAAATAGTCTGAAATGAATTCATATAATATTCCTTGATGTTGGGCGGCATTAATGATTCTATAAATGTGTAGATCTTCATAAAAATAACTAGTCACTTCATTTGGTATCTTTTCTCTAATAACGGAGGCCTCTTTTGCAAATGCGTAGCTTTTCTTTACATCTGCCAAACGGAGAACTGGTGTACCAACATTAATTTTTAAATGGGGATAAGGATAACTGGTGAAATATTTTGATTTTACTATTTGTTCAATCGCTGTCGATACTCTATGTTTATAATGCTCTTGCAATCTATTATCAATCAGTATTATTACAAGCGAATCTTCCATCGGTGCTGGTAATATATGAAACCCTTGGGTCTGAAAAATATTGCGTAAAAATAGTTTTAAATAGGTCATGTTTGGATCATCTGGTTCCAAATCCACCTTGATCAGAAGGACAATCGCCCTTTTCGGCTTTATACCTGGAACAATCTCTTGAAGTGATTTCTCTACCTGTTCTTCGTTTTGTTCTCCATTTAGCCATCTCTGAATCCAATCTATTTGTTTTGTCTTTCTTCTTTCTTCCGTCCATAATTCACGTAAAATGAGTTGAGCAAGTGCTGTTACCGTTCTGTCCAATAATAATTTTTCAAATTCAGTTACAGAATCTTCCTTGTCTATAATGACTAACTCAGCATACTCCTGATTAAATACTTTAACTTTTTGCCGGGAGATATATTCCTTTTTTCCTAAACTGCTTTCTTTTACCAAACGAAGGAGGTTTTGGTTTTCCTTTTCAGATTTATTGGAAGCAATACTATAGTGACCATCATTTGATAAGTAAATAACAGGCATATGTAATTGTTTTTGCAACATTTTTAAAACGCTCTCTTTAGGATCTGCCTCCAGCATCACTTCATTTAGTCTTCGTGAGTACTCCTCTAAATCCGATACCATTTGATAATGCTTTTTAATAATTAATGTATGTATCTCTTCGGTGATATCAACAAACCTTACTTCTTCATTAAAAACAATAATCGGAAAATGCAATTGGTCTGCTAACTGGATTACTTCACTGGGGATCTCATTTACATATTTCACTAATTCCACACAGAGTCCAGCCACATCACGCTCTATTAACTGTCTTACAAGCGAAAGCAAAGTTTCTTTGCTAGCACCCCACCCTACACCAGTTGTTAGTATCAGTTCATTTCCGTTTAATAGATTACCTATATTCGTAATTTCCATAACATGAACCCATTTTATCGTTCTTGTAATACCTTTTTTCCCTGCCACAATTATTGCGCTTTGAAAACTTTTCTGTTGCAATATCTCCTCTACCGATAACTTGACATCTTTTTTCATACCTATGTCTCCCCCAATCCAATTAATACCCTGCATTAAACAATATGTGAGAAATTATAGCATTTGCACGCATTAATTGTCCGACTTATCAGAATAATTTTACATTATGTAATATTATTCTCTAATTTTTTATATATTTTGTCCAGTGTAAATAAAACGCTTTCATGATAAAGTGAGATTAATATTCGGAAAATACAGAATAGTCAAATCTACTAATTGGGGGTAGTTTATGGATAAATCAAGAGTCTCTTAAATATGTATGTCACTGTATCTATTAAGCATGAATTAGGGGGATTCAGAATGATTATAGGGATACCAAAGGAAATAAAAAATAATGAAAATCGGGTAGCTATAACACCAGCAGGAGTTACTTTATTTATTAAAAGTGGTCATAAAGTGTTTGTTGAGAAGGATGCCGGGATTGGTAGTGGATTTAATAACGAGGATTATGTAAATGCAGGTGCAGAAATCATAGATAACACGAAAGACGTATGGAACCAGGCAGAAATGATTTTAAAGGTTAAGGAGCCTTTAAAAAGTGAATATCAATTTTTCCGCGAGGGATTAATTCTATTTACATATCTACATTTAGCAGCTGAGCCTGAATTAGCAAATGCCTTGAAGGAAAAACATGTGATTGCCCTAGCTTATGAAACAATCGCCGTAAGAAATACACTTCCACTTCTAACCCCAATGAGTGAAGTTGCTGGGCGAATGGCCGCCCAAATTGGTGCTCAATTTCTACAAAAAACGAATGGGGGCCAAGGAATTCTTCTTGCAGGTGTTCCAGGTGTAAGTTGTGCCAAAGTAACAATTATTGGCGGAGGAATTGTTGGAACAAATTCTGCAAAAATGGCTATTGGGTTGGGTGCCGATGTAACCATTATTGATTTAAGTGCCGAGCGTTTGCGGCAATTGGATGATATATTTGGAAGCCAGATTAAGACACTAATGTCTAACCCGTATAATATTGCCCAGTTAGTGAAAGAAGCGGACCTTTTGATTGGCGCAGTATTAATTCCGGGAGCTAAGGCTCCAAAACTAGTAACAGAAGAGATGGTTAAAACCATGAAACCTGGATCAGTTATCGTTGATGTTGCCATTGATCAAGGTGGCATTGTTGAAACTATTGACCATGTAACCACTCATGATAACCCAACATTCATTAAGCATGGCGTTGTTCACTACTCAGTTGCCAACATGCCGGGAGCTGTTCCAAGGACATCAACAATCGCACTTACAAATGTAACTATACCTTATAGCTTACAGATTGCGAATAAAGGAATCTCAAAAGCTATAGAAGAAAATAGCGCATTAAAACTCGGAGTAAACACAGCAAACGGAGAAATTACTTATGAAGCTATAGCTAGAGACCTTGGATATGAATATGTAGCCGTTGAAAAGGCTCTTAATAAAACACTAACTGCTAATTAATTAGCAGTTAAACAAAAGGAGGAGAACAATGAGAACTAAAAAATTTGCGGCATTCATTCTTTCGCTTGGTCTGGCAATTGTGGCACTTACTGCCTGTGGCGGTGGAAAAGAAACTGCTGGTGATGGGTCTAGCGATCCTATCGTTTTAAGATTAGCATCTGATGCTCCATTAGAGCACATTGCAACTGGTTTAAACAATGAACTTGCTGAAATCGTAAAGGAAAGAACAGAAGGCAGAGTTGAAATTAAATACTTCCCGGCCAGCCAGTTAGGTGGATATGAAACTGTCTATGAAGAAATCATGAGAGGTACAATCGATGCCGGACAAATAACAATTCCAGATGCTTTAGACGCAAGGCTTGGCGCAGCGTATGTTCCATACTACGCTAAAAACTTTGATGAAGCCAAAATCCTGTATGCTCCAGATTCCTACCTTTCTAATCAAATAGGTGAATTAACAGCTGAAAGCGATGTTAAATTCCTTGGTTTCGTGATTGAAGGATTTATTGGTCAAGCGTTTGTAAAAGAACCAACTGATATGTTTACTCCAGGGGTAAACAAAGAGGTTAAAACAAGAAGTCCTGGCATGGTTACATTCCGTATCCCTCAAGAAGAACTTGGTTTCATTCCAATTACCGTTCCATATGCAGAAGTACCTACAGCTATTCAAACAAAAGTTGTTGATGGTTGGGTAGGTGGAACACCAAACATCAACTATGCATGGGTTGGTGAAGTAATCAATTACATGTATGTAAACTATTTACATGCAGAAGCAACAAGCTATGTTATGAGTGAAAAGACCCTTGAAAAACTTTCCCCTGAAGATGCTGAAATCGTTATTGCTGCATTCAATGAACAAAGTGAAAAGAGCTTTACATTAGCACAAGAAAATGAAGAAACCTACAAGAAGAAATTAGCTGAAGATTATGACGTTGAAGTTATTGAATTCACTGAAGAACAAATAGATGTTTATGCTGATTTTGTTAGAGAAACTACTTGGCCTAAGCTTGAGGAGCAGTTATCTAAGGAATTAATGGATGGTATGAGAGCTGAAATTGAAAAACTTAAGTCAAACTAACAAGCTAACAATTGCCTTAACACACGGGAAAGGGTACCCCTTCCCGTCCCTATTATTTCTACTATCAAAGGAGGGAGACGTATAATGGATAACCTTGAAAACAAGTTAGAAAAATCATTTATTTGGTCAGCCTTAGTAAAGTTTTTAAGGTTTGGTTTAATTGTCAGCAATATACTTGTAACACTAATTGCTTTTGCTGCTGTTATAGCCCGTTCCCTTGACTACAATTTACTTGGATACGAAGAAATACTTATTATTTGTGCCTTCTGGCTCTATATGCTTGGAAGCGCTTATGGTTCTTATGAAAGAAGCCATATAAAAGCGGATATCATCGTTATTATGATGAAAGAGGGACTTTTAAAGGATATCCTCTCACTAGTACGTGATACCTTGAGTGTTTTTCTTGGTATCGTATTTTTTCTATGGGCCATTCAATTATTCCAGTGGAATTTGATTAATGATCAGGCAACCCCAGTTTGGCGTATTCCAGTAATAGTGGGTCAATCTTCACTTTTATTTGGATTAGGTGTAGGAAGCTTTTTCCACTTAGTTTATTTGTATGATGGAATAAAAAGATTCTATTTAATATGGGTAAAAAAGATCCAATTCAATGATAAAAATGATTAAAGGAAGGAGGGATATTAATTGATTTCTTTAGTAGCCGTTCTTGTATTAATTGTCATTCTATTACTTGGTGTTGAAATACCCTATGCATTTTTTGCTTCTATCCTAGTAATTGTTTTTTTTGGTGGATATGATTATACTTTCCTTTTACCATATGGGTTTAGTAAGGTAAGTTCCCTAATCCTTGTGGCAATTCCACTTTTCATACTTGCAGGTCAACTTATGGAAAAGAGCGGAATTGGTGAAAGTTTAATAAATTTTGTCACAACGTTTATAGGACGCATCAGGGGAGGACTTGGAGCGGTAATGGTTATATCCTGTGCCCTTTTCGGTTCCATCTCTGGTAGTGGATTTGCTACCCTTTCAAGTATCGGAACTATTATGCTTCCGCGAATGGCAGCTGCAGGATATCCAAGAGGAATTTCTACTGCACTTATCTCAAGTGCTGCCTTGCTGGGACTTTTGATCCCACCAAGTCTGAACATGATTTTATTTGCCTTTATCGCTGGCCAATCCGTATTGGCTACATTCCTTTCCACTCTAATTCCTGGAATCATACTCGTAATTTTACTAATTTTCACCAACTGGTGGATGCTAAGAGACTGCAAAACATTAGTAATACCAGAAAAAATAGAAAAGACTGTTTTTGTTAAAACATTAGGTAACAGAACTGGAAGAGCTATACCTGCCTTAATTGCACCTTTTATCATTTTAGGTGGTATCTATGGCGGTTTCCTAACTCCAACTGAAGCTGCAGCCGTTTCAGTACTATATACAATTCCTATTGGAATACTTTTCTACAAAGGGCTCGATTGGAAAACATTCAAAACGGCCTTAATAATAGCTGGAACTACAGCTGGTGTTATTATGATCATGCTATTATCTGTTATGATGCTTTCAAGATTATACATAATGGAAAGTGTACCTGATATGATTCTTGAATTTATGATGTCAGTTACAGAAAATAGACTCATTCTAATTTTCATGCTTAACTTATTCATGATTATTATAGGAATGCTAATGGACGATACAAGTGCCATCCTTCTTTCTACACCTATATTACTACCAGTAGCAATTTCACTTGATCTTCATCCAATACACTTTGCAGCTATCATGGGCGTTAATCTTGGACTAGGTTGCGTAACCCCCCCAACCGCTCCATTCTTATACCTTGGGTCAAGAATTGGCAATACACCAATCAATGAAATGATGAGACCGACAATGTGGATAATTCTTTTCGCATGGATTCCAACATTGTTCATAACTACTGTCTTTCCAGAGGTTGCATTGTACTTACCAAAACTATTTGGCCTGTTATAAAAACTACACCTCAATAATAGAGCACGCTGAATGATTCATTATCCGCCTTCTCAATTGAAATAAAAGCAGTCGGAATAACGGGAATCTATTATAGGTTCTCGTTACCATCTGCAACTCTTTAACGTTATCTAAGCAAGACGCAGCACTCCACATGTTTTGAAGGTTTGACGTGCGTAGTGTAGTAATTAGAGATAAAGATAGTTGGATCCTGAAGGCCAATGGGTCAATGGGTCAGACACCCCACCCAAGTAACGCTTTACTCCACCGGGGGACTGACCCCAAAATTCGGAGGTAAAGTCTTTCACCGATTTATAAATTGCTACTTCTGCTACTCCATATTCGCTGCTTATTCTTTAACTGAGTTACCGGAATGATACAAATCGAAAATCGTTTTCTTAAAGTCAACATTATATTTTTTGCCTGTAGCTTTACGTTCCAATTTGGATACGTCCTCTCAAAATAATTGTAAGGACTTAATTAAACTGTGCCCACGAAACTATACTAACTCCATTTCATTTATTTTGGAACATTTTAATTAATTTGCTCCAAAAAGTTGGAGTCTTCTCAGCCTTTTCTATGATCCTTAAATTAAATGTAGCCTCATCAAAACTCATCATATCACCGCCAGCTAGTTGTCCATTAGCCGTTAAAAATTCCAATGTGCCCTTTTTTAATCTCCGGAATCTAACTTGTTTTATCCCCTGGTATTCATCAAATTCGGTTACTTTGTATAGGTTATGTGGATCAACTCCACTTTCCCCATAAAAATCAATCCTAGTGACAATATCACCAATTTCCGCATATCCGTTTTTTACTTTGCAATACATTTCATTTCTCCCTAACTTTTTAATTTCCCAAAATTAAAAATAACCCTTTTCTTATATTGCCCTAAAGCATGGAGTTATTTTCTAGGACTTTTTTTAAAAGAATGAATGGATAGGCTAAGCACTACACTTAGTTGGACAGAAAAGTTAAGGTGACGTAGACAGCATCTAATACAAATTAGGAGAATTTACGATGACAAAAGAGCGAGACGAAAGTTTACAGATAAGTTCAAAAATCAGATGGTTCAGCTATATTTGAACAGCAATCCAATAAAAGACATCATTCGTGAGTATGACCTTACGCCTTCTTCCATAGAATTGAAAGACTAAGTATAAGTTTACAATCCTCTGCTTATTCATCTCCTTACTCCAATGTTACTGGTCAACATGTCAACACCTGTTCGGTTAATAGGTATAAACCAATATCATTTCCCTATATCTGCCTGTCTGTCTTCTTACCCCACTTCTCTCAAAGACTGCAACGCTCCTAAAAATCAACCTCTGTTGTTCCATATAAAAGCTATTGGTTTCGGTGCCTGGCACCACCAGAAGATTGATAGATTTTGTCGAAATTATTAATATAGCATTTAGTCGAAAAATGGAAAAATGGGTCAGATCCCCACTGAAGTAACGCTTTACTCCACCAGGGGACTGACCCCAAAATTGTGTTTCGTCTTAAGATTTATAGATCATCCATAAATTTTTTAGTTTCTCCTTATCACTAAGGGACTCAGGATTCTTAAAACCCTTTTTCATCATAAAATCAATTATTTTTTCCTCTTCCATTTATTCACCCTCCAAGTTTTGATTGTGACAAGTCACTGTGACTTGTCACTTTGTGTTCGAAGAAGATTAATAAGAAGTATTTGCCTTTACTTTCGAGGGTGAGAAGAAAAGTATCAAAGGGAATTTTATAGAGCTATTTTATTACCTGCGAAAAACAATTAGAAAAATAATTACAGTGATTAGGAATGGGCTTATCCACCCTAAAGTAAATGAAGAGATTTCATGTCCTTTTCGTGGTTTCCAAATCTCAATAAGATTTGAAATAACCTCCAAAACAGCAACTACACCTGTAATCCATAGAACCACTAGTGCTATATCAGCTTCTTCGTACACTTTTTGATTCGATTCATGAGCTACTCCAAACAAATCAGACATTGATTGATACCATTCGCTTATATATTTTCCAAATATATTTGTATGAGATGGCCCTGATAGTTGATTCCAAATCCAATTAACAAGAAATACATAAGATATAGCTTTCGCGAAGGTAATAAATAATGTAAATCCTTGGAAAAATTGAGATTTATTGATATAACGTTGATCTAACTGACGTTGGGCAATTGCTACTTTCCGTGGTGGAAGCTCTTTTATTTCTTCAAGCACGCTGGTCTCTCCTTTAATTACCTTATATGTACAAATTGACATTTAAACATGATTACTATGATTTACATGGCCTTTTAGTTCTTCCAGCTGAACAGTTTTGAACTGTGCATTAATATTCTGAACTGTTTAAGTTATTTCCACATTTGAAGCATTTAAGAGATACAATGATTTCATCAGTACTTAATGTGCTATCGTCATTAAAAATCTCTATATCCCCGGATCTTTTAGAAAAATTATATTCTAATTCTCTAACACACCCACATTTTAAACATTTAATGCTAAACATAGGTTCATCCTTCTTTCCGTCTAAAAGCTCTATTGCGACTGCCTTTAAAATTGGTATAACAAATCGTTTCATCAATTCACCCCTACGTCGCTTTTTGATTCAACTAGCCTGTCCGTTCGTATTAATTCGACAAAAAGAGCGTTTATCCCTTCTTGGATAAACGCAACTTTGGGGCATTGTTTTCACATTGGACAGTTATTTATCTGCTCTTATTTAGTAGGATGCGTAAACCTCCTCTTCCATCCAGCATTTATCCCACTTGTAAAACTCTAGGATTTGAGTTTTTTCATCAAATGTAATTACAAACTTACAATTAAAAATAGATCCAAATAAAACCCAGTCATCATGGATTTCTTCGTATCTGCCTTGGTAATATTCAAAATCCCTTTTAGGAATAACAAAAGCAAAGGCGTCTTTATAATCGGTTGATTCCGTTGCTCTAGGAAGACTTCTACCTTTTAATATTAAGCCAAATAATTTATGAACAGAATTAGGTCTATCATTTGATGCTATACCGTTAGGCTTAGTTCCAATTTTAGCCTCACATCTCAAATAAATTTTCTCACCTTTTAAATCTACTTCAGCCTCAAAATCCATTAACCTATTGGAGTCACAATTATATGTATATACTTTAAATTCCATTAACTTTTTACACTTTTCATTTAAAGCTTCAACAAATTTCTTTTCAGTTATATCTTTCTTCTTAAGTAGAAATGTAATTTGATCCCCCATCCTAACTTCAGATGTTTTCCATCCAGCATCGATCCATGAACGTGCATGGGAATGAGTTCCATGTAATTCATTTGCCCACCATGCTGGATAATTATATGCTGATTTAGGTAGATTAAACTGTAAAATTTCTTCTATTTCAGTAAATGTAAGTTTTTGTTCTGATGCCTCCTTAGATTTTTGTTTAAGATACTCATATAATTTTATGTACTTACCGTTATACATCTATTAATCCCCCCTTGATCCGTCCATATATCTATAAAAATTTTACACTTAACATATATAGAATAACATTGAAAAAAATTATAGCTGCTAAACAACAGAAAAACATGCAAAAGTCAAAAAAAAAAAAAAAAATGAAACCAATGTGATTTCATCTTGAAATACTAATACTAATTCCATTCTACAAATGACGGTATCCTTAAGAATCCAGCTTTAGTTAGGTGCCTATATTTCACTCTTAAACTTAATCGGCTCAATTGGCCAGTGGCTCAGACCCCCACTGAAGTAACGCTTTACTCCACCGGGGGACTGACCCTAAACCCTTGAGGCTGTCGGAAATTTTGTTAGCACCTCAAGCGTGAAAAAACAAAATCAGGAAATCATTAAGTCGGAAATTAAAAATCGGTTTCTCGATAAAAATCACAAAGAGGATATTAAACACTACTTAAAAGAAGAACGGGAATTTATAATCCCGCCAATCACCTTAGTTTCACCAGAGCCTTTAATTTTCGTTAGAACTAGGTTCGAAAATGAACTGGAACAAGCTCGAATTTTATCAGATAAAGAGTTTATAAGAATTTGTGGTGCCTGGCACGCCCCGAGGGTAAACTAAGCCGCCCTGTCGTTTACCACAATTCCAAAGGTATTAAAATCTCCAAAAATATTGGGATCAGGTGGCTGCCCCAAATGCCGCTCAAAACCTCTCAATCTTCTAAAAATCCGAGGCGACAGCGCACTGCTTCCTAAATTAGCATGGCTTTTTTTAGCTTAGTAGCGCACTTACCACAACTGTCCTTTTTTCGACAATTTTTTCAGTCTTCAGAAATAAAAAAAAGCCCTCATTAAAACCGTATAAAATCAGGGTTTTTCAAACAAAATTTCGATTACTGCGACAAATAGTTTGCACTTAGACAAAAGTTTTGCCCCCAATAAACAAATGCGCACTTATCTGCATGTCACATAAATTCTCCTTATTATTCAATAGTCTTAAAAGGAGATTGAATGTGACGAAACATAAAGTAATGAACATTGGTCCTGCAATTAAAAGACTGAGGAAGCAGAAGTTGATGTCTCAGGAGGAATTGGCAGAGCATAGCTCGCTTGGATTAAGAACCATTTCAGCCATCGAAAATAATGAGGAGGACCCCCGTTTTAGCACACTCTACAATTTGGCTATTGGACTAGATATCGATATTCTTGATCTAGTAGTTGAAATAAAAAAAGAATTATAATACCAGCCAATACAGTCCTATCCCACCTAAAGAAAGAGATGAAAGGGAAAGCTCTCAATACTTTCCCTTCTCTCCACTCACCTACGAGCCAACAAATACGAATTCATATTTTCTCACACTTTTTTGTAAACCCTTTCAAAATCTAAACTACTTTTGATCAACTAAACACATACGGTTTTAGTTGATCCTTCCCATAAAAGTAAATATATCGTTTAAAGGTGGAATGAATCCTATATGAGTGACTAACAACTAGTGCCTTTCAACAGAAAAAAGATCAAACGATACATTACAACCGACCTCCTAACTGCGGGTCAAAGGAGCCGAATCGATGTTAATAAAAAGGCATTATCTAATTAATCAGCAATTTATGAGCATGGCTGGTTTCTATGATCGCCATGGCAAACTGTGCACCTTAGTTCGTGAAACCGAAAGGACGTTTATAGTTGACAAATCTCCCATCGAAATCCTAGATGAAAGCATTTGCTGGGTTGGCTACGATTTAAAAGGAGCCATACTCGCATCAAAGAGATTGCTTGGGGATATTCAAATGTGCCCCATCATGGTGAATCCGGTTGAACGAATCGTTCTGTTTCCGACGCAATCACATAAAAATGCTGAAACAACATGGCTTAATCCGGCCCATATTAGACGCACCATCAGCATGAACAGACAAACACTTGTAAGATTCACAAACGGCACCACATTACTCATTCCATCAAGACTTTCTTCCTTCAACACGAAAATCCAAAACGCTGAACAACTTGAGGATATAACCGCACGTGGGCCAAATAGTACTTTCTCCTTCATTCTAGATCCAAAAAAACGCAAGAAAAAGAAGAAGCAACGACAATAAATATGAACGATTGTGGGTGAGTGTTATATACGCTTTTCCCATCTAAAAATAAAACACCAAAAATGAGGAGATAATAAGCCATTTATCTCCTTTTAAAAAGGAGAACCCCATCTGTGAACGGAATCATTAAACGACAAAAGAGGAAAGATTTTGCTCAAATTCACAATCACCCATTACAACGTTTGACCGATATTCGAGCCATTGGCGTACTGGCCCATTTAATGTCTATGCCCGAAAATTGGGTCATTCGTAAAACCCATCTATACAGCACGTATGGTCGGGGCCCGATTTCCAGTGGGATTGCGGTGCTTGAACAACTTGGATACTGGGTTGAACTGACCTATCGGGATGGAAGGAAGAATATTCATCTTTACCATCTTTCCGATGTTCCCTTTACAGACAGTGAAGTAGAGGAATTGATTTTAGAGGTTGAAAAGGCTGGCTTTAAAGTGAAACACATCAGTGAACCTTATCATCACTTACTCATCGCTCCAATCGAAGGATATGTAGACCCCTTTTCTACTGTTGATTTTCAACAGTTGAAATTGAACAGTCCATTTTCAACAGTTGAAAATCGACAGCTATTAAATAAAGAGAAAAAAAGAAAGAGAGAACAAATAAATAGAGATCAAACAAACATTGTGAATTCACAAGATGACCACCCTCTCTCCCATTTAGATGAATTTGAAAAAGCCATAAAAAATGTTTGTAATGAGCTCTATGTCGAATATGCCCCAGGTAGATGGAGCAAACGATCCTGGAACACACTCACCCAAGAGTTTATAAAGGAAACAATCGAAACAAATCGGTATAAGAATATTCCTAGAAACCAGATAAGGGCCTATACAGAAGCAGCCATTCGGAAAATGGCCTTCTTCAACGATAAAAAGAACCAAAAGATACCCGTGGCACAAACCATTCCCACCCGTCCAGTGCCATTTTATGACTGGTTAAATGCCGACTCTTAACGTTGCTTGGACAACCGAACTTTTCCTTGTTTCAAGCAAGTCATCGATATTGAAAATCGGGAAAATGATTCATCACACCATCTCATTAGGCAGATAAAAACCTGAGTTCTAATAGGAACTCAGGTTCTCCCTACATTATTAAGATTGATCCTGACACTACCCTTCGTAAATAATACTCTGTGAAAACCTTACTCACCCACCATACCGTCATTATCATTATCGCGCATATAGGGGTATAACCAGTGATCACTCGTTATTGGCATACTGAAACCTGCTGCTTTTGCTTCTTTAATTGTCACCTGTCCATTACCGTTTGTATCAACGCTAGAAATATCACCGTTTGTGTTTGAACTGGTTGAATTGGAAGGCTCACTGTCTGTTAAACCGAGTGATTCGTTAACTTTATCAGGGTTCACATTATCAAATGTATCAACGATTTTGTTGCCCATTAAAGTATATTGTACATCTGAATTTACTGGGATAAATATAACAAAGTTTAATTCCTCTATACTTGTACATATTTTTTCCCATATCATATGGGTGAAATTATTATTTTCGAGATAGAAAAAGCTACAAATATTTAAATTAAGGCTCTGTTAAAGAATTGTGTTGATTATTAATATAGAAATAGCTTGGTTTAAGAACCAAGCTATTTTTGCATTCATTTAAATGTCTTCTTAAACTAAAGCCTCCGATAGTTTTAAGTGCAATATTTCACAAACTTTTTTAAAGTCCCCCATTTTAGCTGAATATTTGAAAAGCCCTTTTAGTTATGATATCTCCCTTGTCAAACCAAAAAATATTAATTTTCCATGCAATATTACATAATTAATAAAAAAATACCAGATACTTGTTATAGAATATAAAATTAAACTTAAAAAGGAATTGATTATATGGATAATACAAAGGCTGTAAAGTTAACTGCGGGTGAGTTAGCACACTGTTGGGAACAGTTAATGAATAATAGTATGTCAAGTGTTGTTTTGGAGTATCTGACCTTAACAACAGAATTAGAAGAAGTAAAATCTCTTTGTAGTGAGGCGGGTTCTATTTCTAAATCTGCTGTACAATTTTTTGAATCTGTTCTACGAAGTGAAAACTATCCAATCCCCAAAGGTTTTAACATTAAAGATGATTTAAACCCAAATGCCCCTAAGATGTATACGGATGTTTTTATACTATTTTATTTAAATAATATGTCTAAAATTGGAATGTCCTTAACAAGTATGGCACTATCCGATTCAGTAAGGGAGGATATCCGTAATTTTTTCCATGAACAATTAAAAAACATTTCAAGTTTATTTGAACGTACAACAACTATTCTATTGGAAAAGGGAGTATTTGTAAGACCTCCTTCAATTACCTACACTCATGAAACAAACCCAATTGCAGATAAAGGATTTTTGGGTAACTTCTTTAATGATAATAGAGAATTAACGGCAAGAGAAGCAAATGAGCTACACAAAAATGTTTTTATGAATTATATTGGTAAAAACTTATTAATTGGATTTATTCAATCTACATCTAATCAGCAATTAATGAGTTTATTGCAACATGGAAAAGAATTAGCTTTAAATATTATAGACAAATTAGGTGATATTTTAGTTCAAAATGATTTGCCTATTTCAATGACTTGGGATACGAATGTTTTGGATGGTAAAACCTCTCCTTTTTCAGATAAATTAATATCTTATCTATTAGACCAACTTAATCGTGATGGTATCGCCAGTTATGGGTATAGTGCAGCAGTAAGTATCCGAAAAGATTTAAAAACTACATATGCAAAGATAATTGCAGATGTGTATCAATATGAAGAAAATATAAAATCCTTTATGATAAAAAATGAGTGGATGGAGAAACCTCCTGTTTCACTAAATAGGGATAAGCTTGCTCAAGACTAAAGAAAAATAAAGCTACCAAAGTACGGTAGCTTTTTGTTTTTTTTAAGGAGTATTCCAAATCTCCTTTAAGAAATGGTGAGTGTACTCGATATATGAAAGCCATTATTCCACTAAAGGTAAGCGTTTGAAGTTATCTCCGGCTTTTCCCCTGCTCCACACGGAACGTGCCAGTTTCCTAGCATTCCGCGTTCCATCTAACGATGGTTTTGTTAATTATAAGTTTCAAGTTACTCTTGTTGTTTTGGGTTATTTGATTTGTTCTAATTCACATGCTTCCCGATATTTATTAATTTTCTGTAGCACCGGTTCTGTGATACCCAATTTTTTCATGAGTAGGTTCATCTTAATTATATCTGTCATATGGATAAGTTTATGTACATCTTTATGAAGGATGCGTAGGTTATGAAACTTGTCGCTTCCACCGAGTTGTATAGGAATAAAGTGATGGCAGTGCAAGTCATGTGCTTGAAGAAATAATCCTGTGATTTCACATTTTCCATTTTTCATACTATATCGGCTTATTCGATTATCCATATATTCGACACTGCGTGTCGGGATTTTCGACTCCATTAAAAGAGCTATTTCTTGCTTGATATTCTTGTGCAAGTTCTTATGAATCTGCGCTCGACCTTTCACCGTGAATGGTGTTAGACTTTGTGTAAAACTAATCACGTTTTTTGTCTGAACATTCGCGATAGGGAAAAGGTGAATACCTGCAATTTTAAAAGTCTTGAATCCTAAACTATAAAATTTCTTGTAGGTTGGTGGTGGATTCGTTGGATGTGCGTATTTCCCGATAGGCTTAAGACGATTGTACATCATTGCACGTATTTCATAGGCAAGACGTGAGAACGCTAAATTGACATGTGTTGCTCTATTAAAGTAATTATGTAGACCTAATACAAAACTATTAAAGCGTAAAGCATTTGAAAAAAGGGGTCAGACCCCCACTGAAGTAACGCTTTCCTCCACCGTGGGACTGACCCCAAACCTTTCAATCGAATTTAGTTCTAATTGGATTGATTACAGTAATCATAATGATTGTCGTAAATAGAAAAAAGTAACCGCCCCCAGCCCGACCAAAGGATAAAGGGGTGTTACCTTTTTCAAAACACCTTTTAGATTTTCTAGGTCAGCCGCTCTTCATGCGGCATGTAGTTGTGTTGACTGAGCATTCCAGTGCTCGGTCAATTTTTATTTTATATACTTTCTAAATTAATTATACATCAATATATGGTCCAAATAAAAATAATTTAATAATAGGGGTTTGAGTCAAGTTTTTATGAAAAATGCCCCCCCCACTGAAGTAACGCTTTCCTCCACCGTGGGACTGACCCCAAACCTTCATTAACGAAAAACCTCGTATTTCGACTAATAGTTCTCAGTGATCCCCCCTAGTGAAGAGGCTTTAATGGTCGGATCCTTCATAATTTCTACGATTTCATCCTTCGTCCCATAAACGATTACGCCTAGTATTTCTACATCGTCTATACCAATATTTTTCATAGTATTGTAGGTTTTTTGGTGTTCACTGGAAGCACTCGTATTCAGCAACTCTAGGAACTCTTCATATTCATATGCCCAGTCTGACGCTGAAGGATAAGAATTTCTTATGGAAAAGCCTAATGCTTCATTCTCCCTAATAAACGTTGCAGACCAGTCGTATTCCTTCGCCTCTTGTTTGAACGTGTTTAATTGGGTATTGCTATAGGTATTTAGCCAAAACCAAGTCATTTCTGGTAGCTGCAGGGTAGGAAGCTCACTTGGCTTATATGGCTGATCAAAGGATAGAGCTACCTCATATATTTTTTCCCCATCCATACTTTCAATCAATTCTTCATCATTTTTATATTTTTTGTAATCAACCTCTGGATGAAAAAACAGCATTTCCCTCCAACCATTTTCTTTATAAGATAATTGCCAATCCTCTCCCGTGACTCCGATGCTGCTACCTGCACCTCTTGAAATCAATACAGATGGATTCAAACCGAATTGATATTGTTTTTGTTCAATAACAATCGATTTAATTTTCATGTCCTTTGAAATCTTATAATGGCTCATACCTCCTAGAATACCCCTTGAATCCACTGTTTCACTGATGTATCCGTTCGGTGTGCTAAGTCGTACATAAGCATCCCATTGCTTAAATGCCTTTTGGCTAAAATAAGCTGAAATTGCGAAATTGGCTATGGTTAGTAGAACGAACACGATGATAGAAACGAAAACAATCGTTATGAACGACTTCCTTTTACCTTTGTTTATAGCTTTTTTTATCTTCTTCTCATCAAAAATATCCTCTGAGTATTCATCCATGTAGCTCCCTCCAATTCTTTTGAAATTCTTTTCTAGCCCGAAATAAATACGTCCTAATCGTTTCTTCCTTCATTCCTAGTAATAATGAAATCTCCTTATAACTAAGTTCAAATTCATATTTTAATACCAGTAACTGTTTAAAGACTTCTTGAATACCTTCTAGAGTAAGTGCGATTTCATGATTCATCTCGATATTCAAAACGCTAGATTCGGTGTTTTGGTCATTCGCAAAGTTGTTCCAGAAGCGATCATCATCAATTAAAATCACTTGTTCTTTTCCTTTTTTCTTTAACAATTTTTTAAATTCATTTAAAGAAATGGTAAAAATATATGAAAGAGCTTTATCCGAAGGAACACCACTACTATAGGCCATATACTTCATATAGCTTTCTTGAACAATATCTTCTGCATCTTCATGGCTACAACCGTTCTTTTTCAAATAAAAATAAATCATTTTTGCTTGTTTTTTGTATATTTCCAACAGTAGCTGAGAATCCATAGCTCCCCCCTTTCTAACGTCCCTCACTAATAAAGAGTCATTTCCCTTCAAAAAGTTTACAGCAATACTGAAAAAATTTTTCATAAAAAAATAAAAAATAAAAAAAGGGGTCAGACCTCCACTGAAGTAACGCTATACTCCACCGGGGGTCTGCCCCCAAACCTTTGCGTTTATTAAATCAACTGACAAACTCTTGTGTGATTCTTTTTCCAGCCTCTAATCGTTCAATAAAGTGTCCGCCTGTATACTCTTTTATTACGCTCTTCCAAAATGATTGTGCTGGTTCGTTTTTTAAAACCTGAAAAACTTCCCAGTTCCCCTTGTGTAAACGGAATATATCTTTTGCAACTGATCTACCCAGTCCAGTCCTCCTATATTTTTTCATAATAAAGAATTCAGCAATTGAAAAGTATGATTTAGTTTCTGTTTTTATCCATTTTACTAAGACAAAACCTGCGTAATTTCCGCTAAATCTAACTAGATATGGAAAATGATGATCTTCTGCCCAATAGTCATTTAAGGGATACTCACCAAATCTCCCATTTTCTTCAACGTGTGCGTCAATAAACTCTGAAAAGTCATAAATATAGTATTGCATTAAGTTTGTAAGTGTTTCCGAATGATCCAAACTCGCTTTAATTATCTCATAGTTCATTGTTAGTACCTTTCTGTTCCAATATAATTTACTGGTTTCTCTATATTCATTCAACCTACCAATTGAATTATCCTCTACAAGTTACACAAAACCTTTTAGTGATAAGTCACTGTGACTTGTCACATGGAACACACTCACCCATGCCTTTATAAAAGAAACGATTGAAACAAATCGGTATAAGAATATTCCTAGAAACCAGATAAGGGCCTATACAGAAGCAGCCATTCGTAAAATGGCCTTCTTCAACGATAAAAAGAACCAAAAGATACCCGTGGCACAAACAATTCCCACCCGTCCAGTGCCATTTTATGACTGGTTAAATGCTCACTCTTAACGCTGCCTGGACAATTCGACTTTTCTTGTTTTAAAAGCAGGTCTTACATTTAAAATTGGGAAAAGATCCATCATCGTCTTTTAAAAACAGATAAAACCTGAGTTCTAATAGGAACTCAGGTTTCTCCTTATATTCTTAAGATTTATGCTTACATAATCTTACAGAAATCCACATTGAAGGTCTTCTTCTTTAATTGAATCGCTGATGAGTTGATAAAGCTCCAATAATCCCTCATGTTCAGGTTCAAAGCCAATTCTAGTTACATGATCTTCAATGGCCTCAATCATTTTGTATCCTACTTTTCCTGACAGACGAGGTTCTTCTTTCCTATTACTTTTCATATCATCAGCTAAATATGTGATGATCTTAAGGTGAGAATCTCCTATTGGGTTGATGTAAAACAAGAAGTAGGGCAATTTTTTAACTAGTTCCGTGAAATACAACCTCCTCTTCGTCCTCCTCTGGTTTGAATCTGATTCATCTTCCTCAATAGTATGTAATTCAATAGAAGCGAACCGATTATTCAAGCTTTGATTTGCCTCAATTTGATTGATGGAATCTAAAATAAGGTTGATGTTAGTAGAATGTATATCCTCTTTGGTTAGGTCAATGCTTAATAAGGTGTTTTTGTCTTTCAAGCATGGGACGCTCCTTTAACAATCATAATAAGGAGTAGTATTCCTGTATTATGTTTTTAATTATTCATGGAAAATACTTAGCCTATCAAATACATGTATTATCCTCTCTAGCCAATGTTTATTTCCATTCAACAAATGACGGGATCCGGAGTAACCCAGCTTTAGTTAGATGCCTATACGTCCCCCATTAAAGTAACGCTTTGATTCACCGGGGGACTGACCCCAACACTTCTATTATATTTAAGAGAATAATGGTAGATAATAACGCATGAATATAAATTGGAAAAAAACGCGGAGGAGATCCTTATCAAAATAATAAAATTTACGGTATTATTCATTGTGCTATCCTTTTCTCTTTCACATGTAGTTAAAGCGAACTATACTAGCGAGGAATATCAGAAGTCATTTTATGATATTGGTTACAAAGAAGTTCATGAAGCATTGGTAGAAAGTAGAGCGCATTTCAAACATGAGATTGAATTGCCAGTCCAAATTCCGCCAATTGAATTCACTCACAGCTTCGGAAGGCTTAATGACCTCGAGGGTGACGTAAATGATGGCTTCGAAATTGTATACCATCATAAAGATAAACCAAAAAATCACTATACTATTGACGTCAAGCCCATTAAGTACGGTCTTGAGCTAAGGAAAGAGTCTATTGATCAAACCTTCAAACTAAAAGACGGAAGTGAAGCCTTATATAGTACGGATTTTGCAGAAGGATTTAACCTATTGATCTTCGAAAAAAAGGGTTGGCAGTATATTCTAAGCATTAATAAAGCTGTTTCAGACAAAGTAAAACCAGAAATTTTAGTTGAGATAGCAAACTCAGTAGGTCCATAAATAGAAAAATGGGGTCAGTCCCCCACTGAAGTAACGCTTTACTCCACCGGGGGACTGACACCAAAATGCCTAAGTGATTAGCTTTCCATTTCAAGAATAGCCTCAATTTCATCTTGAACCTCTTTATTTACAGAAAGAGCACGTTTTTTCCTCAATTCTAGATCCACTTCTTGATCGATAAAATGATTGGTATGTTTGTCAAAACAATCGTAACAGATGGCGTAAAAATCTTTTTGTTCCTTTTTTAAAAATTCAAATTCCCATGTTTCAAGTTCCAAATAACTTACTTTGTCATTCGTTTCTTTTTCACATAGTTCGCACATTGTTTTCATGATTCATAATCCTTTCATCTGTCTACTTTTTATTTTTTTGAAGTTGGCGATCTTTAATTCTTTTTAAACGGCCATGATAGTTTAATATATTTGCTTGTGATTGCTTTGCCTCGTCGGTGGTAGGTTGTAAGTTCGCAATATCCCAATAAGTCACAACCACATCTAATACTTGGTCAAAATATTGTAGCGGACCATAATTGGCATTGATGGCAATGGTTTTCATTCTCTCGGTAAAGTCAGGCATAACAGCACCTGGCATGGAGAAATTAATAATTACGTCCTCAAAGAAAACAATGAAATTCGGATCAAGTTCAAGATGCGCTTTCACGGTATCACGATAGAATGCATAATGAAGCGCTTCGTCTTTCGCTAAACGCCGAAGCAATGTCGATAGATCTTTGTCGTGTGGACCAGCTATTTTGGCTACATTATTATAGAAAACTAGTGTCGCTAACTCTTGCAATGACGTATAGGCCATAGTTGCGAGTGGGTTCGTGAAATCTGGAAACCACCCGTTTTCAACGACTCTCCTTCTTAATTCATGCAATCTTGTAGGATTTACGTTCCGGGTAACTAATAAATACGTTTCTAGTAAGTTCGAATGTTGATCTTCTTCTGCTGTCCAAGTGCGCACGAAATCATTGATTACTTCCATTGAATTTTTGAAAGTATAATCCAAATGTGAAGTATACCAAGGTAAATTCACCTCGGTAAGCAAGGCTGTTTCAACTGCAACAATGACACCTTCTGGTAGGGTTACTTGACTTTCCTCCCATGGAACACGTTTAAAAGACATCGCCTTATCCCATGGAATAAATTCATGATAACTCCAATCAATATTTGCCGATCGTTCCTTATGTAATTGATACAATTCTTTAATGCGCGGTTCTAACCGCCTATCCAAATCTGAATTTAACATGTTTTTAGCTCCTTAAGTTTTTTAGTTAGAATGTTTAATAATAATTATAAACTAAAGGATAAACAAATGACAAAGGAACGCTACCGGTTTGTTTGATTAAGCAGTGCCAAAAATGGGGTCAGACCCCCACTGAAGTAACGCTTTACTCCACCGGGGGACTGACCCCAAAATCCAAGTTTAATCACTCATTATTTCCAAGCGGACATATATTTCTTTTGATATTTGCTATCTTCTTCGTTCTCAATCAAATCCATTGCTATTTCCTTAATTTGTTCATCTTTTACTTCATCATATAATTTTTTTAAACCCACAATCATATCGTATCGAATCAAGGTATAATTTTTTTCGTCCATTCCATTTTTAAACCTATCAATCATATGATCGAGAAGCATTTCTCTTTGTTCTTGTCCTGCTAACCCTACTTTCCAAATTGATTGTATAGTATGGCGAGCAGTTACAAATTTCGAATCTTTTGTTACTTCCCATAACGCTGGGAAATCATGAAGCATCCGTTTTTCAGGGTCACTGATTGCTAAAGCAGATAGAAACTGTCCTGCTCTAGCTCTACGGTGATTATCGCGATCAGAAAGCCACCCTATCAATTGATCCCATACTTCATAAGACCAGTCTACTTTTTCTTTTGTAGCATGCATTATATTCTGAAATGCTTCATATTGTAAATTTTTGTCTTTCCCTTCAAGGTTTGTAAAATAAGACTTAATTGTATCATCCATTGAAACACCTCTAACATGGTTTATTATTATCAATTTTATCCTATTTATGGTCTCTTTCAAATTTTTCTAACCTGCTGCGTTTGTTGAACAAGTTAGAATAAAAATTGAAGCCACTTATGTTCTGGTTCGTGTAATTCCAAGGCATTTCAAAGCCATTGTTTGTTCTCATTACCAAGGTAATCCTTTATAGTCATAAAGGATTAAAAAAGGGACAGACCCCCACTGAAGTAATGCTTTACTCCACCGGGAGACTGACCCCAAACCTTCTAGCCCCTTCTTTCATTTAATTTCGCCTTGAAATTGGTCATGTATTTTTATTTCCGTAAGGGTATCCTCTATTTCATTTATGTATTGTTCAAAAAGATGTTTTTTTTCAACTTCGCTGAAGTTCTTTTTATCGATTGAATTTAATAAAGCAATCACTGCTTCAAATTTTAAATCGTCAAATGAAGGAACTTCTGATTCTCCGCTAATATTCCCTGTTACCACAAGCTCTCCCTCTTCATTTTCGAGACTAAAATTAAATTGGTTGATCGGTCTTTCTGTCATGGCTAATTCCTCCCTAATATCGAACATTTACATATTCTCCATGATTTCACGCAAAATATACTGATTTTATCAGGAGGTGTGTGGTCATTAAAAAGCTGTTTCTATGTATTAGTATGCTTTTACTTACATCCTTTATCTCAACGTCATTAGCAGCAGAGGCTTTAATCTTTGAGAAGTTACCCCAGGCCCAAAAATCAAAACAGTGGGCAGTCCATGTTGGCGAAGCCGAAAAGGAGAAGGATTTGGTAAAACCCATCAAAGGGAAATTTGTTACCTATTCTTTGAAAATTGATAAAATTGGAAATGACGTGGATTCGGTCAAAGTTCACTTATATAGAAATGAACCCAATTCCAAAACAAAATATTCCCTAGTGAGTTGTCCAAACAGTGTTCCTTGTAGCAGGGAGAATGATGAATGGGCCATTGCCTTAGCAAAACAAATGAACGACGGAAAACCTTATCTATTTCGTAATTTTCTTTTGGCAGAGAAAGCAACCGAGTTAGAAGTGGAAGTGGTTTGGACTGAAGGTGGACAAGGGAGATCGTTGAAAGAAACATTTACATTTACTGAGGAAAGCAAAGAATAAATAAGGGGTTGAGTGATTATGAGAAAGCTATTATTGTTCATTTCGACTATTGCGTTTTTCATCCTTCCTGGTTTCGATCAAACGGAACAAATATCACTATCTTCGATTGATACTACAATCATTAAGGCTGAAAATATTCTCCGCTATGATATTAAAATGAAGAACGAAGGTCCAAAACCATTTAAAAGTGAGTTCGATTATCCTGGTCAGTATTATTATGGTCTTGAGGTCGTTGTTAGGCCAGGTGAAAAATTAGCTTCAAAAATGGAATTGGTTGAGGATAGCAAGTATATGAAAATGCTGCCAATGGGTAGTGGTGGAACTGGTATGATTGATTCAGGAAAAGAAGGGTCTTTCCATGTAGAGTATAGAATTAAAGACGGGGGAGATCCCAAAGAGGTTAAGAAATGGGCATTTGACTCCACGGTACTAATAATAGACGGTGTGAAAATTATAAAAGAATTCCCCTTAAATCATGAAGGATAACACCCATTTCAACTAAGATGTATAAGTCGTTTTTCCCCATTGAAAAACGGCTATCTAATCGTTAGCCTTCTACATTTTCGGTTTTGCTCTACTTCTTTTGTACACTTCTATAGTTTCTTTTTTAACTCTTCAATCTCATCTCGAGTGAGCTTTGTAATTTTACTAACGAGTTCGACTGATAGATCTTCTTTTAACATTTCAAGTGCTATTTGTCTCTTCTCCTCCATTTTCCCTTCTATTTTCCCTTCTATTTTCCCTTCTATTTTCCCTTCCATTTTTCCCTCCTTTACCCCTTTCTCTCTCCAAGAATTGGGCAGTTTAAAGATTTGTTCTGCTTCTTCGTTATCCAACTGTTTAATCTCTTCCATGAGTTGTTCCTCCCTGCCGTTTATTTAAGAATAAATACGTTTCGAAAAAACCATTTATGAGTTCTGCCTTTGCAGGATTTAATTCCATCTTTACTAGCATTCGCAGAAATTCTTTTTTTACCTGAACCTTTTCCTTTTCACTATAGCCCATTTTGCTTAATAGAGCCGCAGCCACGGGATTATTTGATTGAATATAATCACGCCAATTTATTTTATTTAATTCTACTTTTAGAAAATCAAAGGTCAATACATGGAAGAATGGAAATGTTACGGTAAATTGATTGCGTTCATTTCGCTTTAGATTGTGAGCGAAGATGGCAATCGGCAATACTGGCTTCTTGTGTTTATTATAAAGTAAGCTGAAATACTGATACATTCGTTTATGAAAATCTTTTTGAACATAGCTTTGTGGTTCCACATGAATAATAATCAGCGTGAAATTTAAAAATCTAACTCAAAGTCAAATGTTTTAGATAGTATGAGGAGAACCGTCCCTGCGTTTTAGATAAATACGAACAATGAATTTGGTAAAAATAATTTCATTCGCTTTTTAGTAAAAAATGCTTTAAATTTACTAGAATCTTAGATATACTTACTCCATTAGAAAAATACATACAAACAATCTCGTATAATCGTGGGGATATGGCCTACAAGTTTCTACCGGACTACCTTAAATGGTTCGACTACGAGTGATGTTTTGATGTTCTTTCTCGAATATCAAAGTCTCACTCGTCGTACGTGTAGAGACCTTGGTATTCGAGTTTTTTGTTTGTTACAGGAGTGAGGAGAATGAATCAGTTAAAACAGGCGATTAGAGAACAAGGAAGAGTGTTGTCATCAGACGTATTGAAGGTCGATTCATTTTTAAATCATCAGATTGATGTTGATTTAATGATGTCTGTAGGCGAAGAGTTTGCTAGGAGATTTCAAACAGATTCAATTACAAAGGTATTAACCATTGAATCTTCTGGAATTGCGCCAAGTATGACGGCTGCAAGAGATTTAAAGGCCTCACTTGTCTTTGCACGAAAAAAGAAATCTCTAACGATGAGTAGTGATGTATTTGTGAGCCAGGTGTATTCATTTACAAAACAAGAAACGAACGATATTACCGTTTCTAAGGATTTTCTTACTGAAAATGACCGCGTGCTAATTATTGATGATTTTCTTGCGAATGGACAAGCCGCATTTGGATTAATTGATATTGTTCAACAAGCTGGTGCTAAGGTCGTGGGTCTCGGTATCGTCATCGAAAAATCATTCCAAGATGGACGACAACAACTTGAAGATCAAGGCTACCGTGTTGAGTCACTTGCAAGAATCCATTCGTTAGAAAAGGGTCAAGTCACATTTGTTGATGAATTACAACTATCAAACATTTAAAAGGGGAGTACACCATGACTTCTAAAACGATTCATTATCCTTTATATAAAAAAGAAGATACCGATGCTTTTTTTGCTCTGTTTCAAAATAACTTAGCCAATTTTGTCGTGATTGCTGTCACCATGCTTGGAATGGGATTTCCAGCAAGTATTGTATTTGGAAAGGTCATTCCTGGTGCTGCCGTTGCTGTCATGGCAGGGAACCTCTATTATGCTTATATGGCGAAGCAACTTGCCCATCGTGAAGGCCGAACAGATGTAACAGCTCTATCATATGGAATCAGTACACCCGTCATGTTTGTCTTCCTATTCGGTGTTCTAGCTCCTGCCAATGCACTAACGGGTGACCATGAACTCGCCTGGAAAATTGCGGTTGGTGCTGCCTTTTTAAGTGGACTTGTTGAAGTTCTAGTAAGCTTTAGTGGGAATTGGATTCGCGACCGCCTTCCTCGAGCTGCTCTTCTAGGGGCAATTGCTGGTGTCGCTTTAACCTTTGTTGCGGGTGAAATGCTGTTTAATACATTTTCAATCCCAGTTGTCGGTCTCGTTTCTTTAGCCATTATTCTTATTGGAATCGTCGGTAAGCTTGCAATGCCATTTCGTATTCCTGCTTCCTTATTTGCTGTCGTCGCTGGGACGATCTTAGCCTTTACTCTAGGCTATCAGTCCCCCACAGCGATTCAAGAAGGCTTAGCGAATATTGGTTTTTATCCTATTCTACCAACCATTGCTCCTTTTGAAGGAATGACGTATTTGTTTGGTAGCCTCATCGGGATCCTAGCTGTCTTGATTCCGATTACTCTCTATAACGCAATTGAGACGATGAATAATGTTGATGCCATGTCTGCAGTTGGTGATTCGTATGATGTTCGAAAATGCCAAGCTGTTGACGGGGCAGGAACCATGATTGGAGCGCTTTTTGGTGGGTTGTTCCCAACAACCGTGTATATTGCAACGGTTGGTTCAAAACAAATGGGTGCGGGTCGTGGCTATAGTATTTTAAATGCGATTGTCTTTGGACTTGCTGCTATGTCAGGTGTCATTGCTGCGATGGCAGCCATTATTCCACTAGCAGCCGTTGCTCCAATCCTTGTATTTGTTGGAATGTCTATGGTTGGTACCGCGTTCACGTCAAATGATAAAAAGTATTATCCTGCTGTTGCCATTGCCATGTTGCCATATCTCGCTAATTACGTCATGACGCGTTTTAATAATGCAGCAGGCGAGGTCGTCTCAAATATTTCTCTTGGAATTGTTCCATTAGGACAAGGTGCCTTGTTTACTGCTATTTTACTAGGTGCCATGACAGTAGCGATTATTGATCGCAACTTTAAACAGGCGATTATTTTCTCACTTATTGCTTCATTATTATCATTCATCGGATTTATTCATGCACCAAAATTAGCGATAAATGCTGCACCTGATTACACAATCGGGTATCTACTTGTAGCTGTGTTATTCGGTTATTATGCTTGGAAAGAAGCAAAGGCCAGTGGTCAGGTAGAAGTAAAGAGGAAAGCAGCGGCTTAATTGAAAGAGGAACGCCGTAGTGGCGTTCCTTTCTTGTTATCAGTTGATTTGTAATAGAGATATTGGATGTGGCTTACATTACCACTTGCTGTTAGCTTTAGAAGAGCCTCAACGATTTTCAAGAGGGAAAGTCCTGATCTTCCTTTTGTTTTCCAAGGAATTAAACTTTTGATCTTCGTAATCGGGCCAATTTATGAAATATTCTTTTCTATTGGGCAGAATGGTTGTACTACGCACAAATGGCACTGCTTTCTCTTCTATGTTCTTCAACATAACTGCCCGATAGTTGAAGATGTTTAATGATTTGAGGCAAAACCGAATTTAATTCCTTTTATCAACCAAACAATTGCTGTAACAGTTATTGGCAATGCTATGCACCAAGAACTTAAAGAAACAGAAGAATGATATAGCGCAGAAAAAATTATATCTGTAATCATTGTTAAAACGAGTGTTACTAATGGTGCTAACCACCATTTTTTTGTTTTAAAATATACAATAAGTGCTGGTACAATCGTGATGATAGGCACGATGATTAACTGCCATATAAAGCCGTCAATTACAAAGGCCCCCATACAAAACCCCTCCTTAAAAAGATATATAACTTAATCCTAACATACATACTTCATGTGCTTTTTTGCTCAATACCTACAAAAGAAGTATTACCGTTGTTGTGGTAATCTGCCAGTTAGCTTAAGTGCATCGTTTCACAGACTCAATTGAAAATAATGCTAATGCTGCTCAGTATAAGTCTACTGCGCAGCATATGAATCAGGTGTCTTTCCTACTTCTTATTGAACATAAGCACCAATTCAATAGAAAATGATTATATTTAATCTGTTGCTTACTTTAGCTGGTTTCTTGTTTTAATAAATTTTATACGAACCTATATGTATATCTAATAAAAGGACGGAATCATTGTGATCCCATTCTTACCCTTTAGTTTATTTTCATTCGACAAATGACGGTATCCGAAGTAACCCAGCTTTAATTAGATTCCTATACTTCACTTGGCACTTAATCGGCTCAATAAAAGTATATTTAACTTTTCACAATCCGAGAAATTTTTTTAATGTATGGCGAAACTCAAAAATGCCATCCCTAACAATTAAGGATAGCTTAATAATTCTGACTAGAGTGCTTAAAGTATTCTATGAAGCACGTTTGTTTGTCATCAGAAAAGGAATAGTAAATAACAAATTTATCTACGAGAACTTTATGAGTTCCTTTCCATTCAGGTTTATCTACTCTTGTACTTGTACCAAGTGTTAATATTTTGTCTTCAATACGCTCTAATAAGTTTAGTTTATATTCAATGGTCTCACTATAGGAAAAATGCTGACTTTTTATATTTTCAAATGATTCCTTTGTGTTTTCCAACCAAATGAACCTCATATTATACTTGACCGCTCCGTATCATTTCTCGCATTTCTTCCGAAGTAAAATAATTCCCTTGTTCTATATCCTGTTTAGCTTGTAACAATTTTCGTTTTAACTCTGGATCTCTTTCAACATCTTCAGCTACAGTAGTTTCAAACTCATCATTATTATCAATAGCCACAATTTTATACTTCCGTCCGTTTAATTCAAAGGACTGATCTTTTTCTTGAAAAATATCTTCCAATACCTTTGCGGCTTGTGCATCCACCTTTTTCATACAATCGCCTCCCTACCTTAATTTTACCATTACTTCAATGATTTCATAATTAAATTTCATTTCTAAACAAAGTGGAAAACCTTTAATTCAAAATTAGCTCCCGTTAATTTAAGTACAACTGTTCACATATTAATTTTAACGCAGGTTTCCTATTATTCTTTATATAAATATATATACAGGATCGCCACGATTAACAATCCTCTTGTTAACTTGGAATTAATGCTGCATCTTAATTTGAAAAAGATCCATCTTAGTTCATTGTATTATTTATAAATTCTTTAACCAAAAGATTATAAATATCTGATTGGTCAATATTTGCTGTATGCCCCGCATTTGGAATTAACCCAATTTCAATATCTTTATTTTTCCCTTTTATGTAGGTAGCCGCCTCAACCTCGTGAAAATCTTTACTACCGTTTAACACTAATGTTGGAACTGTTAAATTTTCCAAATTTGTATCTGTAATTGAGGGGTAATCAAATAGGTCATTATTTTCTTCTAAAGATGATATTTGATTTGAAAAGAGTTAAATTAGACCCCAAAATTAGAAATCAAGACGACAAATTAATCAATAGTATCATTGTACTGTGCAGTAAGATACATATATAAATGATAGCTCATGTTCAACTAAGTCAATTTCCTTAAATCTTTACCTACTCCCTCAACCACATTTCCCCCTTCTCTTATGTTTTTGCTATACTTTTAGTGAAAGTGTAGGTGTCTACGTTGTTTAAGATATTATTAATTGAAGGTGATGTTACTCTATTTAAAAGAAGCTTCCCATTGCTGGGAAGCTCTTGGTTATTTATCTTTCACTCGGAGAAGTCGTAAGCTGTTTAAGGTAACAAGTAATGTTGCGCCCATATCCGCAAAGATTGCAATCCAGAGAGTAAGCCAACCTGGAATAACGAGCAACAATGCGATGAGCTTTATCCCTATTGAGAAAGCGATATTTTGCTTAATGATGGCTAATGCTTTTCTACTTAGTTTCACCGTAAAAGGAAGCTTCCCTAAGTCATCGGCCATTAGGGCGATATCAGCTGTTTCTAAAGCTGTATCTGTCCCAGCACCACCCATTGCCACTCCTACTGTTGAGGCAGCAAGTGCAGGAGCATCGTTTACGCCATCACCAATCATGGAAACACGGTCAAATTCTTTTCTAAGGTCTTTGATATAGTTGAGTTTATCATGCGGTAACAGCTCTGCTTTAATATCGGTAACGCCAACTTGTTTACCAATGGCATGTGCAGTCCTTGAGTTATCACCCGTTAACATGATTGTTTTTTCGATCCCTAAAGAGTGCAGGCTTTCAATTACTTTCTGACTGTTTTCTCGTACTTCATCGGCAACAGCGACTAATGCCATAATTCCCTTTGATGTTCCAGCAACCATCACTGTTTTCCCTTGGTTTTGTAGCGTTTCAATTTTTTCTTTTACATAGGGGGTTATCCCGTTCGGAAGGATTTCTTCAAATAAGTTCGGGCTTCCTACATAATAAGTCTCGCCTTGAATCTTTCCTTTGATGCCCTTCCCCGTGATTGAAGTAAAGTCACTGATCTCAACCTTTTGATAATCTAAGTTTTTTTCTTCTGCTTTCTTCATGATGGCTGAAGCCAATGGGTGTTGTGATCCATTTTCTAGAGCCGCAATCATTTTGAACAGTTCGTCTGTAGCTCCATTTTGGGGCAGATAATCGGTGACAACAGGAACTCCCTTTGTTAAGGTTCCTGTTTTATCAAAAGCAATGGCTTTGATGGAGCCCATTTCTTCGAGATAGATTCCACCTTTGATCAAGACACCGTTCTTGGCCGCATTCCCAATGGCCGTCACAATCGATACTGGTGTTGAGACAACGAGCGCGCAAGGACATCCAACCACTAATACCGCTAATCCTTGATAAATCCAAGTGTTCCAATCGGCTCCGAACAACGGAGGAACCACAGCCACTCCTAAAGCAATGAGCATAATGAGCGGAGTATAATACTTTGCGAATTTATCCACAAACGCTTGAGAAGGAGCTCGTTCTGCTTGAGCTTCTTCAACCAAATGGATAATTTTCGCAATCGTAGTGTCATCCACGTGTTTGGTTACTTTAACTTCGAGCAGTCCTTCTTCATTCAGAGTACCGGCGAATACCTCATCATTTATTGCTTTGGCTAAAGGTACAGACTCTCCAGTAATGGCTGCTTGGTTGACCGCTGAATTTCCTTTTACAACCATTCCATCCAAGGCAATTTTTTGCCCGGGTTTGACAATCATGATGTCCCCAATCTCAACCTCATCCACTGGGATCAACATTTCTTGATTTCCCTTGCGAATCAGTGCTTCGTTTGGCGCAATGTCCATTAATGAACGGATCGATTGTCGGGCTTTGTCCATTGAATAGGTTTCAAGCGCTTCACTGATGGCAAATAAAATAACGACGGTCGCTCCTTCTCCCCATTCACCAATAAAAGCTGCACCGATGACGGCAATCGTCATCAACGTTTTCATATCGAACTGGAAGCGCAAGAGGTTTTTTAACCCAGTGATAAAGAGTCGGTACCCTCCAATTAGAATTGAAGCGGCATAGGCTAAAACAGAAGTGAGCGTTCCTTCTCCATCTAAATGTCCTGAGTACCATCCAATTAAAAGGAAGATAAACGAAGCAATGACGGTTGAGTGTTTCTTCCAGAATGGTTCCTTCACTTCATCAAATCTTTCTTTTTCAGGAATGACCTTTAAATTTTCAAAAGCTCCCGCTTTCTCCAGATCCTTAATGGTTGTATTTCCATATACCGTTAGCTTGGAAGCTCCAAAATTGACACTTGCATCTGAAACACCATCCAGGTGTTTTACGTTCTTTTCGAACTTAGAAGCACAGCCTGTTCAAGAGAACCCTTGAACTCGGTAGACGTTCTTTTCTTGTTCTAGTGCTTTATCCACGAGATGCCACCTCCTTTTGATGCGCAAAGGCGATGTGAATCAATTGTTTTACATGATCATCATCTAGGGAGTAAAAAACCAACTTCCCTTCTTTTCGGTACTTGGCTAATCCCATGTTTCGAAGAAGCCTTAAATGATGGGAAGAAGTTGCGGTTGAACACCCGACGATATTTGCAACGTCGCATACACATAATTCCCCTTCAAGACTTAGTGAGTAAGCAATCTTTATTCTAGTTTCATCCGATAATGCTTTAAAAATTTTCGAAACTTCTGCAGGATTTTGTTGAGAAATCTCCTGCTTTAGTCGGTTTACTTTAGGTTCATCGAAACAGGTAATTTCACAAACATCATTGTTCTTCAATGTATCCCGCCTCACTCTAATACTCATTTGATTATTAGTATATGCAATATCACTCAAACAGTCAAAGGATCATTTGAATATTCACATGATTTTTGCCAATTGATTTTTATTGTTGCCTTTCCCAAAGCAATTATTGACCAAAGTGTAGGAAATGTTAATGAAGTTGCTAACTTCTTATAAAAAGAAAAAAGAATGGAAGTCCATTCTTTTCAAGCTGATCATTTATTGATATTTATTCACTTACCTCTAGTTGAACTTTTGGCATATTGTGCATCTCTCTAGCCGTGACATGTGCAATTACATGATAATGGCCCCTAAAAGGGGTCAGTCCCCCACTGAAGTAAAGCTTTACTCCACCGGGGGACTGACCCCAAAATTGACCCCAAAATTAATCCATTGAAGAAATTGAAGAAGGAGTTAGATTACTTGCTTGCTGTCTGCTAAGAATAGCAGAACCCCTCTCTTGATAATCAATAAAACTTACATAAGGTCCTTTTTACGTCCCAGGGGAATATACATGTAAAAATCATTTTATATGGGGGATGTTTGAGTTGCAAGGCAGGGTAAGTTTAAGCGTTGGTTGCATAACTTTGTTTCTCATGGGTACTGACTTATTTGTGGTGTCCCCGTTATTACCGTTCATTTCAAAAGCCTATCATGTTAATCCAGCGATGGCTGGATGGATGGTCACTGTTTTTGCGGTTACATATGCTTTTTCGGCTCCTTTTTTTGGGTGGCTTTCAGATAAAAAGGGACGGAGAGCATTTATTACGTTTGGCTTATTGCTATTCACTATTTCTAATGCACTAACTGCTTTTGCTCCTTCATTTTTATGGCTAATTATTAGCCGTATTTTAGCTGGTTTGTCCGTTGCTTCAATCACTCCTTTGATCTACGCAGTCATTGGAGATATCGCGCCACCAGATCGAAGAGGAACATGGCTTTCGATTGTTGTCTCAGGACACTTAACGGCTCTTTGGGCAGGAGCTCCATTCGGTACGTTACTAGAGCATTTTCTAGGTTGGCGTTCAGTTTTTGTTGTAATGGCTATCATAGGAGCCATATTGGCGGTAGTGAATTTCAAAACGTGGAAATCTATTCCTATAGGTGATACAACAACAAAGCGATTAGAAGGAAATATTCTAAGAATACTTGGTTCCGTAAGTGTTACAACCCTTTGGGCGATTTCAATGTATGCCCTTTATGTTTATTTAGGCGCAGCTCTTTACTCCGAAAATAGATTCTCCTCTTCAGAAATCGCATTGGCTGTTACTTTTTATGGTGTCGGTGCGGTTTTAGGGAGTCTTTCCAGTGGACAATTAACAGATAAATTCGGAGAGAGGGAGATTTCGAAGACTACTCTAATTTTCTTAACTTTATCACTCATTTGTTTAGGTGTATTTTTTTCATCTGCTGATTGGATTTATTTTTTTCTGTTTATATGGGCTTTGGTTGGATACGCAGGATTTACATCATACCAAGCACGATTAGCAGTGGAATACCCAAGAGAACGAGGAATTGTTATGGCATGGAATAATACCGCTCTATATATTGGAATCACCATTGGCTCAATGATTGGAGGTTATGTCATATCTATTTGGGGATATTCTCTACTCCCATATGTTTGTAGCATTGCAGCCATCGCCAGCTTTGTGCTTAGTACTAAAAAGGTAGAAAAACCAAAAAATAATCGACTTTTTCAGTAGGAGGTCTAACCTGTCACAATCCTTAAATAAGAACCTAATCGTTCACCCCTGAAGAACCTTGTTTCATTGTCACGGTTCACAAACCTAGCACTAAAATCTATGAAAAGAAGCAATGGGCTACGTCCCCATTGCTTCTTTTGTTCGTACATCAACTATCATTGAAAACCCAATTTATAGGGAAAAAGGGGGCAGACCCCCACCGAAGTAACGCTTTACTCCACCGGGGGAATGACCCTAGCACGTCGTTGTAACAAAATGAAAAAAAACCTTAGTCAATTAATATATTGCACTTTACTAAGATGACACTTAATATTGTATTGACTAACTATAATTTAGAACCATCTAGAAAGAAGGTAACTCAATGAACTATGATGAGAAACAATTAAAAAAGAAGAGAAATTACAAACCATTTATTATTGCTACGACGATTTTGTTAAATGGGGTAATCTTTGTTTTAGCGGGCATACCAGGAGTAGAGAATTTTACAGCTTTCGACCCTACTATTCTACCTTTAATGAATGCCATTTTAAATAGCTTCACGTTTCTATTTCTTGTTGGAGCGCTTATTGCCATCTTAAAGAAAAAAGTACAGATACACCGTCGCTTTATTTATGCTGCTTTTACAACTACAGCACTCTTTCTCCTCACCTACACGACGTACCATTATATAGCAGAATCAACACCATTCGGTGGTACAGGATTAGTGGCCTATATTTATTATTTTTTATTAATCACACATATTCTTTTGGCAGCCATTATTGTTCCTCTGGCACTAACCTCAGTTGCAAGAGCTTGGAATATGGAAAATGAGCGTCACAAAAAAATAGCTAGGTGGACAATGCCTTTATGGTTATATGTAAGCTTAACAGGTGTAATTATTTACGTAATGATTTCACCATATTATTAAATGAATTAGAGTACGCGCGTTCTTAAGGGACGCTTTTTTTTACTTGGCAACATCCGAATAGCTGATTAGGAACCATAAAAGAAAAAAGGGTCAGACCCCCACTGAAGTAACGCTTTACTCCACCGGGGGACTGACCCCAAAACACAAAACACCTCTATCGATTGATCCACCTTAGCAGCCTCTCAACATTCTTTTTACTTACTTTACCACCTGTAAAGCGGTCAATCTGCCTAAATGGCATGTTAATCACAAAGTACACGTTGTTTGCCGTTAATGGTTTTCCAATCTTTTTAAAGTAGAAATGGAAGAACATAATCGAACGATAGAGCAATTTTCCTATCCAGTTTTTATACTGCGCTTGATTAATCGTGTCATTCATTCCTAAATCTTTATGACGATCCCAGTTTTTAGGGGGGATTTTTCTCCCTAAAATCTTTTCAAATTCTCCATCAGGGACTTGCTTTACGTTAGCCAATGCATAGTGTGGATATTCACTTTTTAAGAATATAGACGGAGAAACTCCAGCCATCTCAACAGTTTCCTCTAAATGAATCTCTTGAATCGAACTGCCTACTTGAATCTTGTAATTCCCAGATTCAACCTCCCAATCCTTGATTTCAGGATTATAGTAAGCGAAATCTCGTTCTGTCAATTCTATAGTTACTTGCTTCGTTTCACCTGGTTCCAAGTAGATTTTATCAAAACCTTTTAATTCTTTTTTAGAACGGAAAATGACCGAATCTACCTTTTCAATATACAATTGAGCAATCTCTGCCCCTGCAATTTCACCTGTATTTGTCAAATGAAAACTTACATTTAAGCCGTCTATCACCATATCACTGTACTTAAATGTAGTATATGATAGCCCATATCCAAATGGATAACGCACAGGTACAATGGCCGTTTCATAATATCTATACCCAATGAATAGTCCTTCTCTATGTTCACTAGTTGCTTGATGTCCAGGGTAGTATGTGGAGGATGGAACATCGGTGTACAACAAAGGGAATGTTTCACTCAATTTACCACTTGGATTGGATTTGCCAAGCAATAGATCAACGACAGCTTCACCCCCGCCTTGTCCAGAAAGATACGTGTGTAGAATTCCTTGTACCTTATCTGCAAATGGTAATTCAAGGGCTCCTCCACCAGATAATACAACAATAATATTTCTATTTACCTTAGCTAAGGATTCAACAAGTTCTAACTGATTTTGAGCTAGTGTTAAATCTTCTCTATCTACCCCTTCTGCTTCTTTGCTTTCATCAAGACCAATAAATAAAAGCACTACCTCAGCGGATTTTGCAAGACTCGTTGCTTCTTGCACTAATTTGCTCCTCTTGGTTCCCATCCGTTTAAATCCTTGTGCGTAGCCAGCAATATTTAAAGATGACTTTTGTAAACTATCCAACGGATTACTTAATTTATAAGGATTAATTAATGAACTCCCTGCGCCTTGGTATCTTGGATTTTTAGCAAAATCACCAATAACTGCTACATTGGTTCCCGCTTTTAGTGGAAGAATACTATTTTCATTCTTAAGAAGTACGATTGATCGACGCGCTGCTTCAACAGCTTTGTTGTGATGTTCTTCGTAATCAACTTGCACGGATTCTTTATCATCTAAACGTACTTTATCGATAAGATTCAGCAATTGTTCTACTGCTTCATCTAATATGGATTCATCTAGTGTTCCTGCATTGATTGCATCTACAATTTCTTTATCCGTAATTCCGTTAGTAGATGGCATTTCTAACTGATTATGAGCTTTCAACCCTGCAACACGGTCATTATTCCCTCCCCAGTCAGTTACAACAACCCCGTCAAATCCCCATTCAGAATACAAAATGTCATTAGCCAAATGTTGATTTTCATTTGCAAATTCACCATTTACCTTATTATAAGAAGACATCATCGTATACGGATTACTTTCTTTTACAACCTTTTCAAATCCTGTTAAATAAATTTCTCTGAGTGACCGTTCATCGACAATTTCATCAATGGTCATTCGCATATGTTCTTGACTATTGACTGCGTAATGCTTAGGGCAAGCTGAAATCCCATTCGACTGAATTCCCTTTACCATTTCACTCGCTAGTTCACCAGTTAGGTAGGGATCTTCAGAGAAATATTCAAAATTACGTCCACATAGTGGATTCCGTTTAATATTTAATCCCGGGCCAAGCAAGACACTTACTTTTTCACTGCGAGCTTCCTTACCAATCTCTTTTCCTACGTTAAATACAAGTGACTTATCCCAACTATTTGCTAGCGTTGCTGCTGTTGGGTAACAAGTTGCTGGTAAACTTTTGTTTAATCCAAGGTGATCAGCCTTTCCACCTTGCTTGCGAAGTCCGTGTGGTCCATCGGTTAGCATAATGGAAGGAATTCCAAGACGATCGATTGCCTTTGTATTCCAAAAGTTTTGTCCAGACATGAGGGAAGCTTTCTCTTCTAAAGTCATTTGTTTAATTAAATCTTTATATTTCATAGTACACCGCCACTCTTTTTTTAAAAATGGCTCTGTTAAAGGTAGCTGTTGATTTGCGCTCCAGGCACTTCGCTTTCCGCGGGCGTTGCGGGGAGCCTCCTCGGCGCTAAAGCGCCTGTGGGGTCTCCCCAGCTCCGTACTCCCGCAGGAGTCTTCGTGCCTTCCGCTCCAATCAACTTGTGAAATATCAACAATGTACTTTAACACAGCCTAAAAAATAGTAAGAAGGCGAGCTAAGACCGCCTTCTCTAATCTATCAATTTATCATAATAGGTTTAGTTAAAAAGATACGTTTGAAGTGTTGCATATAGTGAGTTATGCATGCTATTTCGCAGTCCTGTTGTAATGGCTTCTGGATGCTCATCATATGCTTCTTCTAACTGTTTTTTGTTCTTTGTAACCGATAAAATATCTAACATTAAATCATTACCAGATGTGATGGCTTTTTGTGGTTCCATGAATCCGAATACCGCATCTGAAGAAACTACGCCTTCAAAGCCCCACTCATCTCGTAGCATTCCATTTAATAATTCTGGGTTTGCCCATTTTCCATCAATGTAAGAGAAACTAGACATCGCACCATTTACTTCAGCCTCTTTTACGGTCATTTCGAAAGGACGCAGGTGGATTTCTCGCATGGCTTGTTCATTCGACCATACTAATAACCCGGAGCGTGCATTTGTTTCTTGCTCATTCATGATAAAGTGTTTCATAAATACGATCACACCTTGTTCCTGAGCACCTTTCGACAAATTTCCACCAATCTTACCGTTTAATACAGGGTCTTCTGACATATACTCAAAGTTTCTACCGCCTTGTGCTGTACGGTGAATATTAAGAGCTGGAGCGTACCATCCGTGAATTCCGTATGCTTTTGCTTCTTTTCCAATCGCTTCACCCATCTCGTAGACTAACTCTTTATTCCAAGTGGATGCAATGACAATTTCAGTTGGGTATGCGCCTGCTTCAAACTTCTTAAAGAAGAAATTAAATCCAGCCGGTCCATCCAATAATACTGTATTCGGAATTCCAAGTTCATCAATTGCTCTTGTGTGATAAGCACCTTCTGACACATAATCGATCATTTGATCAACAGTTAATTGGTCTAAGAATTCATCCCACTTAGGGTCATCATAATCTAATCCTTTTAAATCTTCTAATTTGAGCCCATTGTCAGCACCTGTTGTAGGCATTTCCACATCATTATTGAATTCATGTCCTTCAACTCTTTCAATCACTTTATCTGTCGCAACTTTTGAATCATCCTGATCGGATGGGTATGTTCCTTCCCAATCGTTACGAGAAAGAATACTTAACTCGTTTTCTGATTGAGTAAACCGATTTTTGTATTCTGTCTCTGTATCAGCATCTGTTTTGTACACAATATCTTCAGGTAAATCCAAATTTAGTGTACTGTCTATTACATGGACATTTTTACCGAGTTTAATTTGGTAGGATCCTTTTTCTAAAATATAGTTCTCATTTGCCATATCGTAAGAAGCCATATCTCTTGTATCATACTTAATCGTTAATATCTCAGACTCTCCTGGTTCTAGTGATTTCGTTTTTGCAAAGGCAGCTAAGTTAATAGCAGACTTCTCAATTCCACCCGGTGTGTAAGGAGCAGAATAGTACACTTGAACTACGTCCTTACCCGCTACTTCGCCAGTATTTTTCACTTCAACTTGTAATTCAATAGATTCATTATTTAATTGTGAATGGACGATATTCCAATCAAATGTCGTATAACTCAGACCAGAACCGAAAGGATATTGAACAGTTTGTTTGTATCCTTGGTCATCTCCTTGAAAATACGTCTCATAGAATCTATATCCTACATAAATTCCTTCTTCATAATTTAGGTAAGCTTTATCTAGATTCTCATATTTATAGTCCCCGAAATTTTCACTCGCTGGCGAGGAGTTAACATCATAGACATAGGTATCAGTAATACGGCCAGAAGGATTTAATTCACCTGATAATACTTTTGCAAGTGAATTCGTTCCAAATGGCCCAGGGGTTCCAACCCAAAGAACCGACTGAATACTTGGATATTCATCTACAAATCCTAACTCTAAAGTGTTACCGGCATTTACAACGATTGTCACATTACTAAAATTCTCAGCTACTTTTACAATTAAATCATGCATTTCATCTGATAACTTTAATTGATCACTACTTACATCGGATGCTTCTACAGCTTCACTTTGGATAATAATCATCGCATTTTCAGAGTACTCTTTCGCTTGATTTAATGCAGCCTCTGTTACATCTGGTTCTCCAGCTGCCCCTTCACCACTTACCATTCCTTTAACGACTTGAACAAGTCCAGTATCAGACTGACCTGTTACTTCCTGTAGCTCTGGCAATCCTGTATAGTAGTCATATAATTCCTGATTATAGTCAATCCCCGCATTCGTAAGGGCCTCAAATAAATTTACTGCACGAGATTGGTCTGAAGCACCAGAACCACCCCCGCCATATTTAAAACTAAAGGCCGTAGAACCAAATACATTGAGTTTTTTATCTACAAGGGGAAGTGAGTTGTTTTCATTTTTTAATAAAACGATTCCTTCATTCGCAATTTTTTCTGCGACAACATCAGCAGCTTCTCTGGCTTTGACACCTTCTGCACTTGTTGTGTTAATGGTAATATGTTTTCCAGTTATGTTTCCAACGAGGCTAGAAACTGTTGGTCCTACAGTTACGCCAGCAGTTAGTATCAGTAGAGCAACGACGGACCAGCCTGTGATTCGTCTTGGTCGATTTTTTATTTTCTTGTACATTTTATTTTCTTTTTTCGCTGCTTTTCTTTCTTTACGGCTCAATGATTTTAGTTCGTCTTTTCTTTGTTGTTTTTGTCCTTTTTGCAAAAGCTTATCGCTTTTAATCGCTTCTTTTCGTTCTGAAGTAGGCAACGCAGCTATTTCTTGCTTTCTCTCTTTATGCTTTGCCTTATCCTCCCGCACTCGTTGAACGATTTCTTGCTTCCAGGCTTTTCTCTTTTTAAAGTATTCCATCATGATGAACTCCTCCTACCCTTTTCCCTGTTTTCATTTAAAGAAAAATCCCGTTGTTAACTTTCATATAAAACATACAGATGCCTACTTGGTTCTAAGTGATATTCCATTTGAACTTTTAAAGCCCGCTTGTCCACCGTAATGAAACGGCCAATTTCTACGCATAGAGTGGAAATAGAAAACGCTATCAAATGATTGCACCATCTAACGAAGCAGGTAAGTCAAGTATATAGAGGACTAGGATATACTTCATTCCAATACAATAGAATATCCACTCCAATTAATGACTTATTTCTAAGATAGTTGAAAAACCGGGCTTACTATAGAAGTGAATCATATGAGTGATTGTTACGATTTTTGACATAAAACTGATTTGTTTAGGTGAATACGAACTCAAGTATATAAATAAGCCATTCGCTCTATCTCCTAGCGAATGGCTTGATAACAACTTCAGTATCGTTTTTTGAATTCTATTAATTGAATTTCATGTGGTTGCAGTTCTGTTATCAGAGAATAGGTATCATTTGCGGTTATATCCTCTATCTTCATTCCAGGCTCCGCTTTTCCCCTTAAGAAGCAAACCGTTTCATCGTCTATATCTACGGGCGCACCAATATCAACCCAGGCATCGTAGGATGAACCTTGCTCCCTGTTTACATATTGTTTTTTCATGCGATAGTTCCCATGGATACCATTTAAAGTCACTTGATAAGCCTGGACTTTTTCATCATCAAAAACAGAATACCGACTAGTCGGAGACAATTGTGAGTAGTCAAAGGTGCGATATAAATAGTTAGGATGACTGTAGTTGAAAATTAATATTTGATAATCCACGCCTCTTTTAGTAACAATCATATTTTCGGTTTTTACTACTAACTCATCTCCGAGTTTACTTAAAAAATAGAAAGCATGGTATCCAGCTTTTTTTATCCCGTTGTAGGTCATGAGACCGAACCCGCCATGAAACAGGTGAATTTTCTGTTTAAATTCTTCAAATAAATCGGTAAACGTCCAGTATCCCATTCCATTTACTTTTTCGAAGTTTTCAATGGCATTTTTGGCAATAAAAGCTGCCATGTAACACGTATCATGCAGTAAATCCTGGCTATCACTATTGCCATTCCATTCAGTGATCCAAATCTCTTTCGTATCTTTGTGGAAACCTCTACTCTTTTCAATAACTGAGTCAATATTTAACGTCAGATTTTGTTCATCGCCAATCATGATGGTCTTAAAAGCTGTCACACTGTTGATCCCCTCATAGGAAGTTTTTTTATTTACTTGTCGATCAACGTTTGGTTTTCGAGTAAGGTTGTAAACATGAAAAGCGAAAAAGTCCAAATCTAAATCTATTTCTGTTTTTGATGCAAACTGATTAAAATCATCGATCCATGATTGGTAATTTGCAAAATTAATACTACTAAACCCACCTAGTTTCATTTTGGAATCAATTGATTTGATTGATTTGTACGTCTCGGCAAATAGGGTCAAAAACTCCTCCCTGGTCCCTCTCCAGAAGAATGGAACTTCCGGCTCGTTCCAAAACTCAAAATACCATGTTCTAACTTCATCCAATCCATACCGATTAATCAAGTGCCTAACAAATGTTTCAATTAATTCTTTCCATCTCTCCATTTGTTTTGGGGGTGACACGTAAGCTTCCCACGAAAAAATCGTATGCTCAGTCGTGGCTAAGTCCTTGGGCATAAACCCTATTTCAATAAAAGGTTTAACTTTTGCCTCGAGCAAGTGATCTATAATCACATCGACGTTATTAAAATTAAAGTAGTATGTTCCATCGGATTTAATATTGTATACAAGGAGTTGGTCAGCAAAAATCCCATGAAATCGAACATACTTAAAGCCTATTTCCTTTTGAATTTGATTTAATTGTTGTTTAAAATCATTTCTCAGAGCAAGTGGAGCATAGCCAAAAGTCAGCAAATTGGTAAAGGTATGATTGATTGATCTTTTAGTTTTAGTTAGATCAACAGTCACAGACTGAGACTCACGTTGCTGTATTTCCTGGTTATTCCCACCCTTTTTGAGATACTTAAACAAATTGGCAAGTGATTCATTGCTATTAATACTAAGATAATCCTTAGAAATGTTGTTCTCGACTTCCACCTTATAGGCATCTCGGTATTCTCTAGGTGTAGTCCCTAAAACTTCTTTGAATACTCGATAATAAGCTTTACTATCAGGAAAACCATACTTCAAGGCTATTTCAGTGACTGTTTCATCTGTTATTTGCAAGGCTAGTAACGACTTATTCAATCGCATATTGTCTAATTTCTTTTTAAATGACACGCCAACCTTCGCCTTAAAATATCGAGATAAATATTGAGGATTCAAGTTAAATTCATCCGCAATATCTTGTAAGCTTAAACCTGCCTTCATGCAGTTCTTATTCATAAACTTTAAAATCTCTAGTAATCTCTGGTCATTATCTAGCTGCTTATCATCTACCTTGGCCTTTACCTCAAAATGTTCCAAGAGAATCACTGCGAGCTCTAATAACCATTTCTTTATTTTTAGTTGAAAAAGACTCTTTTTATTTATGACCAAATCCATCATATTGGCAAGAATGTATTTCAGCTCATCCATAACCACTTTAGGTGCATTATACTCATCTCTTGAGTTCAGGTAGAATCGTTTTTGCTCGATATCCATTCCATGTTCTTTTAGAAACCTGCTATCCATCTGCATAGCTAATACCTGAGTTTTTCCATAGCTAGTATGCGAATGAATAAAATGAAGCTCATTCCCATTTACAAGAAAAATATCTCCACTCTCAAGTTTATAGCTATTTCGGTCAATCCGTATCTCCAGTTCTCCCTCCAAAACAAGAAGGATTTCTGTATCTTCGTGCCAATGATATGGGAAACGTTCAACAGTCTGGGTAAATATATTTACAGGCAGATCAGCTGAATAGTTAATCTGTTCATATTGAAATTGCATGATCTACTCTCCTTGGGTATGTAAAAAATTTTGTTTTAGTAGATATTATATACTAGCAAGCCGTAGTTAATGGAATAGTTATGTATGTAGGTTTAAATTAAATTTGTTATTTACAATGAAAAATGGGGTCAGTCCCTCACTGAAGTAACGCTTTACTCCACCGGGGGGCTGACCCAAAATTCCGTATTTATTCTACCTCCTTAAGATTCTTGACCATATAATCATAGGAATGTTTATTAATTTGAATGACTTTCTCTTCCGAATATCCTACTCGTTGGTATAGTTTTTTTGCCATTTGATTATCCTGCGCTACATTCAAGGAAACTCTGGAATATCCTTTTTCTATTGCCATTTTTTCTGCTTCTTTTAAAAGAATGGTTCCGATTCCATAACCCCTGTACAGATCATTCACGCATAAGGTGTCTATATAAAAGTCGTTTTCGTTTGCTTCTTTATCAAAGAATATTTCCTCATTCCTTCTTTTCTTTCTTAAACGTTTCAAGATTGGCTCATCTAGTCGAGTAGCTTCTTCTCCAGGATAGGTAAGGATAATCCCGGCTATTTCACCTATAAGGTCGGCTACAATCATATTTTGATAGCTAAGACGATTATTGTCCTCGCAAAAGAATTGAGATAGTGTTTTACGGACATTTTCTTTCTTCGTTTGTCCGGTCAGTTGCTCAGCAATATCGGTAATGGCAATATGAATAAGTTCTACAGCTTTCTTGGCATCCTTCTTCACTGCTCCCCTAATCTTCAATTCTTCTGCAATGATTTCTTCCCGGGTCGTTCCATAAGGTGCACCACCATCTGTGTAACCCGCTATAAAATAAAAGTTGTCGTCTGTATCTTGTTCAAAATAATCGGTTGCTTTTCGCTTTTTTAATTTTGTTCTTTTACTCAATTGAATCCCTCGTTCTTCTATTGTTAGTATGCTACTTCACTTAGGCTAAATTCGATAAGGCTTTGTTATTATAAACGACCTTATAAACTTCATAGTAGCATGGTTTACTCATAAAATCTGTTGCCAGACACACTCTTTTTTCACAAAAAAATTATCATGAGTACTATATGATCAACATCCTTAAATAACGGAAACGCAAAAAAACCGACTAGATTTCTCAGTAGAAAATTAAGTCGGAAAAGATGGTAGCGCCCCACTGAAGTAACGCTTTACTCTATCGGGGGACTGACCCCAAAAATCTAAGCATGGTTAGGCATAATTATTAAAGTTTATACACTTTAAGATGCAAATAAATGGTTAACAAAAACCCGACAATAAAAATAATGACACCCGTCACCGAGGTTGGGAAAAGCAATGTCCACATATCCATGGATGACACCTCCATAAAAATATCGCATTACGATATTTTGTTTTCTCAATTATATCGTGTTAAGATATATTTAACAAGAGAAGGATAGTGGAAAGTTGGTGGAATTTTTGTTATCTAAAGACATTTATGAATATTTAGCAGAATATCGGTATCAATTACGAAAATTTCAGAAGTTTAGTGAAAAAGCGGCTCAAGCGGTTGGGTTGACCCCTCAGCAACACCAATTAATTCTTGCCATTAAAGGGTTCCCAGGCCGTGATTATGCCACTCCGAGAGAACTTGCGGAACGATTACAGATTACGCATCATTCATGTGTTGGATTGATTGATCGCTGTGAGCTTTTAGAATTGGTTTCCCGACGCAAAAATCCAGAAGACGGCCGGAGTGTCCTCATTGAAGTGACTCCAAAGGGAAGTGAACTAATCGAAACATTATCAGAAATTCATTTGGATGAAATCAAGCGAATAGGACTATTAAAAGACAGTTTCATCAACCATCAGAAATAAAATAAAAAATGAGGTCAGCTCCACTGAAGTAACGCTCTACTCCACCGAGGGACTGACCCCAAAACCTGCAGATAGTGAAAAGCGACTGTTCTCAGTGAACAATCGCCTTATCTTTTAGCAGGATTTAGTCAATAGAATTTTTATAATATAATATAATGAAATGATCTGTCCATCCTCCATGTTCAAAAATAAATCCTTTTTTTGTACACTCATATTTCATCCCTACACTCTCTGCTAGGTTGAATGAAGCAGAATTATCTAAATTGATGTGGAAAGGCTATTCTGCCAGATCTAATTCATAATGATAAAATTGAGAGTCTTTTTTGTATCCATTTTTTTCGTATAATCTTTGAGCACCGTAATTATCTGGTGCTGTTTCCAAACTAATACTTTTAGCACCAGTTTCAATAGCGAAATCTTTTGCTTTCTGTAAGAGCATTTCTCCTACTCCCTGGTTTCTTGCTTCTACACCTACATACAAGTCATTTAATATCCATGCTCTTTTCATGGATATGGATGAAAACGTAGGATAGAGTTGAGTAAATCCGACATACTCTTGTTTATCTTTAACAACGAAAATAATCGAATCCTTGCTTTCTAAACGATTTTTTATGTAAGTCTTGGCACCTTCTAAATCTGATGTTTGTTGATAAAACAAACGATACAAATTAAATAAATTTGATGCTCCCTCTAAATCTTCCATTTTAGCTTGAAATACTTCCATTTGATTTCTCTCCCCATTAGATAAAAATTCTATAACTTTATTGATTATAATTTTATATGGTATATTAATTTCATTACATAACTATTTTAAGGTCTTTTTAAAAGTTACTTAAATTTTAACGTTAATAATACATCTACACTTAAATTTTTAATGCAAAGGTGGCGGATCCCTTGGATGAAATTGATCAAAGCATTCTTATTCAACTTCAAGACAACGCTCGAATATCAATGACAGAATTAGGAAAGAAGATTGGACTTTCTACTCATGCAACCAACGAAAGAGTAAAAAAACTTGAGGATAAAGAAGTGATAAAAGGGTATAGGGCGATCATTGATCCTGAAAAGCTCAATAAAAATGTAACAGCTTTTATTTTGTTCGACACGAAACAAGGAAAGGACTTCAGGGATTTTTGCAAGGAACACCCAGTAGTAGTAGAATGCCATCGATTAGCAGGTCAATATAGTTATTTAGTTAAAGTGGTAACGGAATCAGTGAAATTACTTGAGGAGTTTATTGATGCTACTTTACCTTACGGAGAACCGTCTACCTTAATAAAATTATCTTCTGTTGTGGAATTTAAACCGTTTATTAAAGGCAACCTTGAAAAATAGTACTATTTATAATGAAAAAGGGGCAGCCCCCACCGAAGTAACGCTTTACTCTACCGAGGGACTGACCCCAAGATTCTTAAACTGTGAAACAACCATATCGATATCATCTGTGGTATTCGTAATGGGGTGTCACAGGGACTTTATCATTTCTTTTACTTCTTTCTCGCTTAACCCTGTTAGTTCAGCGATCATAGAAGATGTCATCCCTTGATTTAACGCATTTTTAACAACCTTTTTAAGACTTAGTTCAATTCCTTGCGCTACCCCCTCTTGTCTACCCTCTTGTCTTCCTTCTTGTCTTCCTTCTTGCCTTCCTTCTTCTCTGCCCTCTTTCAGTCCTTCATCCCTTGCCCGTTTCTTTTCAGAACAGATCCATGCAAGTTCGTCTCGTAGAAACTTCGCTCTTGCTTCATACAACACTTTATTTTCTTTATTGCTGCTAAGCGTTTCCCATTCTATTAAGGCTTCGCGAATTTCTTGTTCTTTCATCGCAAATTCCTCCAATTCTTGAATCATCTCTTCGTTTACCATTTTATTTTGGATATTGGTTGCTGCTAACATCATAAGCCATGGATATTCAGATGATGATTTCTTTTTCAACTCACGTCTATATTTTTTCCATTTTAAAATAAATTGGTATAAATCAAGTGTATGAAATTCTATATGAGAGCTCAACTGAAAATGCGCTTTTTCTTCGAATAATTTGAATACATTGTGGACTTCATCTGTTTCTTGTAGAAATAAAGGAAAATTCACAATCGTGATCATAATTGTGGGAACAAGGCGATCATATTCATCACCTGAACCAATTGAAGAGGAATACAGCTTCGACCAATAATATAGAAGCCGTTCAGGCAGATCCAGTTGACTTTTAACCTGGATTTCTACATTGATTCTTTCATGATTGGAAGTAAAAACAACTACATCAAGACGACTTGACTTTCCATCAGATTCTTCCTTCACTTTCTCAGTATTTTCATATTGGACATCTGTTATAAGTTTATCACCTTTCCTCCTGAGCAAGTCATTCAAAAATGCAATCGTAATTGATTTTCTACGGGGGTCTCCGAAAAGCTGCTTGAACATAAAATCCATTTTTAGGTCGAGGTATTTAGTTGTCATAATGTGGTTTCCTTTCGAGGTTTTTAGAGGAATAAAAGTGTGGAGAAATCATAGAAGGATATTAATCTAATCAAATCGTAACAGACTTATTATAGGATATATATAAATTTTTTGTTAGTTAACAAAATTGTCAGAAACAATCAAAGTTGCAATGCCACTTATAACTAGATTATTGGGTCAGACCCACAAATTATCTCTTACCATCTTACTCGGTAACAATTCAAGAATGACAACCATAATAAAGCCGCCAACGAATTAGCTGGCGGCTAGTCTCTCATTATTTATATCAACTTAGGGAGCTAATCTGAGACTCGTATCTAGTGACGGGACCCCGGGACATAGGCCCGGTCCCCTTTCTCCTTGGAAGCAGGAGAACCGTCCCCGATTAGACTGTCACCGCACCCATGAACATATCGATATCGTCTGTTGTATTGGTAATGCTTCCTACACCGAAGTTTTCTACTAGGAAGTTTGTTACATTTGGTGAAAGGAATGCTGGCAATGTAGGACCAACGTGAATGTCTTTCACACCTAGGTATAGTAGGGATAAGAAGACAATGACTGCCTTTTGCTCATACCATGCGATATTATAAGACAATGGCAGATCATTGATACTTTCTAAGCCTAGGGCATCTTTTAGTTTTAATGCGGTCATCACAAGTGAGTAAGAATCGTTACATTGACCGGCATCAAGCACTCTTGGAATTCCGTTGATATCACCTAGGTTAAGCTTATTGTATCGATATTTCGCACAGCCAGCTGTTAGTATGATGGTATCGTTAGAAAGCTCTTCTGCAAACTCTTTATAATACGTTCTGCTTTTATGGCGTCCATCACATCCTGCCATAACAAAGAATCGTTTAATATCTCCTTTTTTCACTGCGTCAAGCACCTGGTCGGCCACTTGTGCCACTTGATTATGAGCAAAGCCTCCAATGATTTCACCGTTCTCAATTTCAGTAGGAGGTTCACATTGTTTTGCATGCTCAATGATCACTGAGAAGTCTTTTGTTCCATCTTCGTTCTCCGCGATATACGTAACCCCTTCTACTCCTGTAGCCCCAGTTGTGTACATTCTGTCTATATAAGAATCTTTTGGTGGCACAATACAGTTTGTTGTCATTAATATTGGACCATTAAAGCTTTCAAATTCACGCTTTTGTTCCCACCAAGCATTTCCATAGTTCCCAACGAAGTGATCATACTTTTTAAATGCTGGATAATAATTGGCAACGAGCATTTCACTATGTGTATACACATCCACACCAGTGCCCTCGGTTTGCTTTAATAATTGTTCAATATCTTTAAGGTCATGGCCGCTGATTAAAATTCCTGGGTTTTTGCCAACACCGATGTTTACTTTTGTTGCCTCCGGATGTCCATAAGTGGAAGTGTTTGCGGTATCTAATAATTCCATGCCATGAACACCATATTTTCCAACTTCCATTGAAAGGGCAATCAAGTCTTCCATTGTCACACTATCATCTGTGATTTGCGCCAAAGTCTTTTGCATAAACGCATAAAGACTGTCCTCTGTATAACCTAAATGTTCGGCATGTTTCATGTATGCAGCTAATCCTTTTAACCCATACGTAATTAATTCTCTTAAAGAGCGAATATCTTCATCTTTTGTTGCAAGAATGCTTACCTCTTGGGAAGCGGCTTTCGTTTCAAACTCAAAGGTAGACTCCCCGTACCAAGTAACAAAGTCACTGCTGTTGAGAATTTCAGAGCCAGCTTCACGAATCGATAACTTGATCTCTTCACGAAGGGCTAGACCTGTTCTTACTTTATTAAAAAAGTCATTTTTATCCCAGTTTGCATTTGTGATTGTCATAAAAAGACTATTTACAATAAACTTATCTGCTTCATTATTCTTCAATCCTAGTTCTCTAGCTTCTGTACTAACAATAGCAAGTCCCTTTGCTACATAAACCAGTAAATCTTGCATATTCGCTAAATCATCTTTTTTCCCACAAATACCAGCAATCGTACAGCCTGTTCCATTTGCTGTTTCTTGACATTGATAACAAAACATACTCATTTTATCTATCTCCTACTCTTTTATAATTAGTTAGCCTGACATATTTAATTATTAACAGTCTAAACTTTAACAACTATCACAAAGAGTGGATGTGACATTTCTCACAATAAAGGCTATGTTCATTTGATTGTCAAAATTTGATGAAAGTTAGGTGAAAGATATGAAATTATGTTACTCTGTTCTTGCTAATCGAAACTACGAATTCCTTTGATAAAGTTGTACTGGTTTTATTTCTTCCTTAGAACATCCTTTTTACTCTATGGATTAAATAGATTTCATGATGGATTATGTTTTATTCTTGTGAACTAGGGAATCCACCAAATATAGGAGGTATGAATTTATGATTTCAATCAACTCAAATGAAATGAACCACATTATTGAAGTAGAAGTTAAGGGTAAGATCAGTGAAAACGATATTCATGAATTTGAACAGTATTTCAACCAAAAAAAAGAGAATCAGGAAGAACTTAATTTGTTATTGGCTGTGGAAGATGCCAAATACTCGTTGAATGGATTAATAGAAGACTTTAAGTTTGATATTAAACATTGGAATGATTTTCATAAGATTGCCGTTGTTAGTGATGATAATTGGATAGAATTGGGGAGCAAACTAACTGACATTCTACCCACGATTGAGGTTAAACATTTTAACGATCATGAAAAAGATAAAGCAAAAGCCTGGTTAAATTAATTTTACCTAGGAATATGTTTGAATCTTGGATTTAAAAGTTAAGGATTAAACTACAAAGAAATTTTAAACAACATCATACTCTTTCGTCATTAGTTCAAGAGGAAAAAAGCATTGGTTTTTTATTACCAATGCTTTTTTATACCTTATTTTTATTCTGTACTCATTGTGGCTTGTTGGTTCATTTTTTTAACAGCCTCTTTACTTGAAGAAGGATCTTTTAAACATTATTCAATACCATAAAACTATTTTCGTGCTTTTCTCTAATTGACCGTTACGAAAAACCTCGTATTTCAAGCGTAGGGAGATGTAAGTCTTCCTATGTTTTCATTCATCTTATTGATCTGTTTGTTTTTGCTTCTTTTTCAAATACTCTGCACGTATTTTTTCAAGATGCTGCTTTTTATCAAATTTGGCAGGCTTCTGTTTTTCATGAAACTTTGTCACAGCTACCTTACCTTTGGTATCCAATTGATATTTCCCCAATTTGTTCACCTACTTTTCTTGTCTTTAAAGAGAATCTATTCACCCAATATAATATACCTTATTTTTCTGAAGTAAACCTTATCTTTATTAGTGCACCGCTAACTTTGCATATATGCAGTACAACAATAAAAACTTAGTAAAATAATTCACCGCCAAAAGTTCGTTAAATAATAGGTTTTCCTTATTTGTGGTATTAACCTGAATAAAATTGTTTCACAGATTAACAATAACCATAGTCTCATCAATTACCATTATACTTCAATGCCTAGGGATTCTCTTTAGCTCGTTCTCAACCATAATGATATTGGCGACTAGATTAGGGTCTTAACCAGCAAGCAAATTAACCGCTAGATTGACATCCTTATTAAGAATGCCGTCTTTAACTTAAGCATTGAGTAGTGTCGTCTAAATTGCATTATTGTAAAAAAAGGTGAGCGTAGTTTTTGTTTGCCTTTTTAGTAATTTCAGCTTTTCTATATTTTTAAGTCCATGAATTTCATATCTATTGCCCAATTGGTAAATAATATCCAAGATGTAAGAAAAGGAAAAGGGTGACAAGATGGAAAAGGAAAAATTAAAACTCACATCTTCCGAAATAGGAACTCTGTGGGGAGAGTATGTAAATGGAACAGCCGTTGATATTATAAACAGATATATGGTTTCCATTATTGAAGATGAGCAAATTAAGGCTATTTTTGAGGATGCTATCAAGACATTCGAAAAGCAAAAACAACAAATCGTAACTTTTATGGAGAACGATGGATTTCCAGTTCCAATTGGATTTACTGATTCTGACCTCTTTAAAGGTAAACCAAGATTATTCACAGATATATTTTGTCTAAATTATTTACACATCATGACTTTGCATGGTTTGCTAGGACACTCCACTTCATTGGGCGTTTCTGTAAGAGAGGACCTACGGTATTTTTACGATTCCTGTGATAATGATGGGAAAAAAATGTATCATCAAACAATTGATTTATTGCTTGAGAAAGGAAGTTTTCAGAGAGACCCTTTATTTTATCCAACTAAAAACCCTGAATTTGTTACTACCCAAGATTTCATAGATGGATTTTTCGGAAAGGGTAGAAAGTTAGCAGCAACAGAGATCATAAGCATTTCTTTCAACCTTAAGAAAAGTATTATGGCAAAAACTCTTTCAATCGCATTCAGTCAAGTCGCACAAACAGAGGAAGTAAAAAAGTTCTTAACCTATTCCCAGGACGTGGCTGATGGTCAAATAAAAACATTTTCAAAAATAATGCAAACCGATAATTTACCAGTTCCAAAATCCTGGGAAACAGAAGTGACAACTTCGACGGACTCTCCTTTTTCAGATAAGTTAATGTTGTATCATATCGGTTTCTTATTTCAAGCTGCACAAAACTATCACGGGGCAGGTCTAGCATCAGCCATGCGAACAGACCTTGTGACCGCTTATGAAGGTACGATTCTAAAAAATCTTCTGTTAACAAAGAAATGGTACAATCTTATGGTTAAAAATAAATGGTTGGAACAGCCGCCACTTGCACCTAATAGAACTGAAATTGCAAAAGAAAAATAAAATGGGGCCAGTCCCCTACTGAAGTAACACTTTACGCCATTATTGGGGGACAGCCCCCCAAAAACTTAGGGGGAACCTTCCGTGGAGCTATTAACCCTAACCACGAAGATTTGGGGAACTTACTAGATTTTCTAGAACTTGAACACGGTCACATACCTTTGGCTGTTTTTTAAGTCAACTACCAATATCATACTCCATTCATTGGTTTTTGGGGGAACCATAAGTATCCCTATTTAATATAGAGGTCACCCTGGAATTTTTATTAGAAATTAAACTTCTTTTTCTCTACTGAATCGTTTGCTGTTCTTGCAACCAGATTTCTTCTCTTTATTTCTTCTTCCAATAATTCAATGAATTGTTGATCTAAATTTCGTTTCATTGCTTTCTGATAGCTATCAAGTAACAACTCGTCTGGTACCAAATGCATAGGTAAACTCCTTCACAAAATAATTAACAGTATACTTATTCCACATTTAAGTTACGGTAAACATAGGAAGTTTACTTTTTAAGCATAGAGATTGAGTTAGATATGACTATTTCACAAAAATATCTTCTCTATCAATATTTACTACCTAGAAATAATACTCTAATGAGTTAGTCCCTTATTCATACACCTATAGACTTTTATCCACATTCTTACCAAGTTTACTTAAAGTATTGATTTTTTTTATTATAAAACCTAAAATAAAACTGGACAAAAGATACAATGCTTTTGTCTGAATAAGGATGGTTCTCTTGGATAACAAAAAGATTCAGACAGAATTGGCAAGTTATATTGGCAGAACACTTCGTGAAAATTTTGGTAAGGGCCCCGAATCCGTTTTTGTTTCGATCAATCAGAGTATCATAACCGTTTATTTACGGAATTTCACTTCACCTACCGAAAATATACTGCTAAATAAGGATCAAGAGGAAATTGTTCAAACGACTAGGGATATGTTAATGGAAACACTCATTCCTGAGTTTAAGGCCTATATTCGAGTCCTCACGGAACTGGATGTTAAGGAATTTTACTATGATTGGAATTTACATAATAGAAGTGGGATGTTTGTTTGTATCGCCTCTTCCCCAGACCCTAATCTAGAAAACCAATTTGATGGAAAAGCCGAAATTCATGACGAAATTTCGAATGTCAGTAAACAGGCTGAAAAGGTACCCGAAGCAATCACCTCTTTTTTATTAAACAATCGAACATTAGTTGTGACCCGTAAAGGAATATTAGTACCGATAGAAAGAGAATTAATTCGTTTGGGGAGTTCTGAAACTTTAAAGTTAGCAAAAAGAAAACTTGAAAAACGATTATTACATAATAATGAAAACTTCGAAAAAATACTTAATACGAAGATTGATGACTCTTTTGTAGATTGGGACTTCACTTTAGATAAAAGTGTCATCGCATTCATCATCTCTCCACAACAAATGAAGGTAGCAGTGAGTTAGACAAAGAGCTAAACACAAGCCAAGATGGGTTTATTCCATCTTGGCTTTTTTTTATAAGAAAGGCGGAAAGTTAGAAATGTCAGCAACGAACACAAGTCGTAGGAAAAGTGAAAAGAATTCTATATTAATGGAGTACTTAGAAGAAGACTTCGTAAAGGGTTCTCCCTTATTTACACACAATCACGATGCCATGTGTATCTTGGATTTAGATATGAAGGTTGTAAAAGTCAATTCTGCCTTCGAAACTTTATCGGGTTATTCCTACTTAGAATTAAAGTATATGGAATTACAGTCACTGTTTCCCCTCGATAAAGATAAGGTCTTTCAAAATTTTGAAAGGTCTATTCTTGGTCAAGTTCAATCATACGATTGCACAATGACTAATAAGCTGAATGATACTTTCGAGATAAAGATGATAAGTATGCCTATAAGTGTTCTTGATGAAATTGTTGGTTTCCAATCCATCATTTTAGAAAGGACACAAACACATGAGGATCTGCTTAATTCTGAAAAGTTATCCGTTTCTAGCCAGTTAGCTGCTGGAATTGCTCATGAGGTTAGAAACCCAATCACTTCAATTAAAGGATTCCTGCAGTTGATGAAAGCGGAAGTGCAGCATTCAGATTACTTCAAAATAGTAGAAGGTGAGATTGAGAAAATAGAAGTTGTTTTAAGTGAGCTTTTAGTTCTAGCAAATCCTAATGATGCGAACTTTAAAAACGAAAATTTAAAATCACTAATTGAAAATGTTAAAACTTTATTTCATACCCAGGCAATTAGTAATAATATAAAAATTGACGTGAGTTATGATTTTGAAAATGGAATCTTACTATGTGATAGAAATCAAATAAAACAAGTTTTTATTAACTTGATAAAAAATGCTTTTGAATCAATGCCCGATGGTGGAACACTAACGATTGAAAGCAAACATTACAATGATAAAAATATCAAAATTTCCATTAAAGATACGGGTATTGGAATGCCTCAAGAAATAGTAAAGAAAATGGGGCAGCCATTCTTTACGACAAAAGAAGGCAGGATTGGACTAGGAGTGATGCTTTCTAAACAAATCATAAAGAATCATAACGGAAGTGTTCAGTTTTGGAGCGATACGAATGGCACAAGCGTAGAAATTATCTTACCGATAAGTTTACTCTCTTTAAAGAAATAGCCTTTAAACCATCATTTTTAAGGAATGGGGAACTAATAAAAAAAGACCGTAGGCTTTTAGTTGCGCCAACAGGTCTTTTGCTATCCCTAAAGAGACGTACCCTTTGCTTCTATATTATAAGTATTCTTTTAGCAAGCAAAGAGAAACATCCCCCTACTCCGAAACAATGTATTTACCCGTTACGTCGTTTTCCTTGTGTTTAAACTCCATTTTGACGATTTACTTAAAAATATAAAAAAGTCCGTTAACCATTTAGAAATTAAGGCGACAAACACATAACCCGCGAAAAGTAACCAAAAGTTCTCCTTGCCGTGAAAATGAAATAATCCGATACCAACCATAAGTGGTTTCATGAAAAAAGCTAGTAGTAAGCATAAAGGTAACATCCATAAATAATAATTCTTCCCTCTGTTCAGGATGTATTGGTAATAGAGCATATAAATGACCGGCACCAATGAGGCATCAAGAGTAAAACTAGAAGGAAGGAGCGCGAGAAGTTTATATGGGTAAAACCATATTCCTCTTTCAATCCCAATGATATCCGTGTAAGCAAAAAACACATGCACACTATACCCGTAGAATCCAAGATGAAAAACCTTTTTCCGATCAATAAACAGAACAAGGATTACGAGTGGAATCACAAACATAGCAAGGACAACCCAGGTCTGCCAATGGGAGAAATCAGAGAATCCCTGCCAATATTCGGTTATTCTGTTAGTCTGTTCCACCTCTGCTTTTATGAGTTGATCTATCAGCTCTAGTTGACCTTTCTCCACTATGTATCCCCCATTTATCTATACTTTTCGTTGAGAATTATAAGTTCAAGTTATTGTATTTGTAGGTTGCCCTTTCTTACGGATAAATTCCATATTTTTAACAAATAAAAGAATTGAAAAATGGGGGCAGACCCCCAGTGAGTTACTCTTTACTCCACCGGGGGACTGACCCACAAAAAAACCTACATAATTTTTCTTTCGTGGTACTCGCTCTCCTTCATCTGATACGGTAGGTTCTGAATCGATTGGACGACATTGTCGAGCTTGGCTTCAATTCGATGAAGCAAGTATAAGGTGACAATGATTGGAAACCCTACTTCACTTATTAGCGGAATGAGCTCTTGCATCTTCCTTCCTCCTCTCTTCTAATTTTTCACCGTTTTATAGAAAAAGCCGGTTCCTAATGGAATCCGGCCTGTTTATGATTAGATAATTTCGTACTCTGTGACATTACGTTCGACCACGCGCGCACCGCCAACGGAAACGAGATTTCCGTAAGCCGAGAAGAATGCGTTTGAGGCAATAATTGAGTCCATTGCCACCTTTAAGGCAGCTGGATCTACCGGCTCAATTGGGTTATCTACCGTTAACCGAGCGACTTTTCCAAGGTCGGTACCAAATTGCAATTCCAATGTCTTCGCCATCTTGTTCACCTCCTTCCTACCCTGAAATTAAAATTAGATAATGTCGTGATTGTCGGTACGTTCCACCGAGCTAAGCGGATACGCACTAAGTCCGCCTAGCGCTGTTGCTGCTTGATGCAGCTGATCCGCAGTCGCCTCTTTTCTCACATTCGCATAAGATTTCCCTTTGAAAATCGGCTCGCCTTTCTCATTTAAGCCTGTTTCAAAAACTAACGTCATCCGAGAATCCTTCAACATTGCTTGTGCCATTGTCCCTCACCTCCCTTCACTTTTTATATAGTGAGCAGGAGAGGGAAAGGACATGGGAATGAAAAATATTATAGTTTGTAGGTACTAAGCCCCCATTGAAGAAACCCTATACTCCACAGGGGACTTACCAACAACATGCAAAAACGCTCAGAAAATTTCTGGGCGTTTGTGTAACCATTTATATAAAAACAACCATTATAATTCCCCAAGGATTCATAGATCCGTCCAGGAAGATTGCCTATCCGCTTCTCACAGTTTTTCCTTATTATGAACATAATTCCAGTTCTGTTGTTAAATACTAAGCTTACTTTATGTAATCTGTTTGGGATAAGGTGGAGACATGTTTAGAAAGCGCAGAAGAAAACCATTAGACAAAAGAAAGTATGAAACAGTAGATAAGACAGTCAGCGATGTATTTGAAAGAGCAAACAAATCAAGCGATTTTACGACCATTTCTCCCTTTGAAAAAGACCATCCATTGCAAATCAGTTTTTATAAAACGTTAATCGATCCAAGTGTTCTTCAAAAGTCGGTCTTACCTTTTCTTAAGGAAAAAGCTTCTGCCATAATGGAGCTTTCTGATTTAACGAATATGATCCCAATCGAAGGAATCAAATTCACAAAAGATTACCTTGAGTTAGAAAAAGCCCTTCATAATGGTTCAGTAGCTGTTTATTTTAAAGACAAGAAAGACGAATTCGCCCTGTTAAATATAAATTATGCTCGGTTGGGGCAACGAGAAACCAATGACACCCAAAACGAATTTAGCGTGATTGGACCGAAAATCGGCTTTATTGAGGACCTTACCACAAATCTTCATTTAATAAGAGACCACCTTAGTACTTCTGATCTGATTTTTGAAGAGATAGTGGTTGGGTCAAGAGCACAGACAAAGGTCGTCATCGCCTATTTAGACGGCGTTACAAATCCAGATTATATAGACACAGCAAAACAGCGAATTCAGGAGCTTGATGTTGATACTTCCTTTGACAATACCCAACTAGAACAGTTAATTTCAGACAATACGAAAACGCCTTTTCCATTATTTATCACAACAGAGCGAGTAGACAGGACAGTAGGATCCCTACTGCAAGGGCAAATTGTAGTGATAAGTGATAAATCTTCTTATGCAATTATCGGACCGGGCACATTGATGGAGTTCTTTTCAAACCCTGAGGATTTCTATCTCCCCTCTATCATTGCATCGTTTTTTAAATTGATTCGAATCTTTGGGATGCTGTTTTCCATTTTTGCTAGTGCCTTTTATATCGCAATCTTTACTTTTCATTTTGAGGTAGTCCCTAAGGACCTCCTAGGGCCGATTATCTTTTCACGGGCAAATGTCCCGTTCCCGCCTGTCATCGAGGTGTTATTTTTGGAGGTTACGATTGACCTATTGAGAGAAGCAGGCGCCAGACTCCCAACCAAAATTGGACAAACTCTTGGGATTGTTGGAGGCATCGTTATTGGTCAGGCAACTGTTGAAGCAGCCCTTACGAGTAATATTTTATTAATTATTGTCGCCCTTGCCGCGTTGTCTTCTTTCACCACTCCCATCTATAAAATGTCCAATGCCGTACGATTATTGCGGTATCCTTTTATCCTACTAGCGGCTATTTGGGGAGGCTTAGGTATTTATGTAGGCTTAATCTTATTGATTACTCATTTATCACGGTTAAAATCATTAGGGGTTCCCTATCTTCTCCCGCTTTATCCTTATCGAAAAGGCGGTGTGGTTGGCTCTTTTGTAAGACCCAATTATGTAAACTACAACAAACGACCTTGGTATTTAAGACCTTTAAGTTTAAAGAGGTACTTTCCAGCGAACGATAAAGACCCAGATGAAGGTCTGAATACCGAATAATTTTCGATAAAGGCTGGGGAATCAATGAAAAAGCGGAAACAGCATCTTGTTTTTTTCCTAATTCTAGTATGTATCGTTAGTCTTCTTGGCTGCGCTAGAACAAGAATCATCGACAAAATCAGTATTGTTCATGTATTTGGGTTCGATCAAGCAGATAATGGTGATTTAGTTGGTACGGCGTTATTTCCTGTATACACAAAAAGCAAAGGCAGTGATCAAATTCAATATTTGGAGGAACAAACTCCTTCTAGCGTTCTGTTTGTCCCTAGAATGGGTGCACATACCAGCACTCCTGTACAATTATCAAAAATCAGGGTTTTGTTGTTCGGGAAAGAATATGCGGAAGCGGGAATTCAAGATATGGTGGACCGATTTATGACAACCCCTCAGCTCGGGACAAATATTCAAATCGCTGTTTCTACCCATTCTGCAAAGGAGACGTTAAACACTTTTAAAAAGGAAAAATCCCTTACCTTAGCTGAGCGCATCGAACATAATATGGAAGGACAAAGCCTCCCGACCATGAACCTCCATGTTTTTTTAAATCACTTTTATGGCGAAGGATTGGATGCTTACGTTCCTATCGTAACCATAGACGAAAAAGAGATGGTAACTGCAGAAGGAATGGGGGTGTTTAAAGATGATAAATTTAAGCTCCAATTAAATCCAGAACAAACGGCTTTATTTTCCTTAATTAAAGATTATCAATCACTAGCAACCTTTAAAATACCTCCTGGTGAGAAGGATCGTAGTGAAATCATCATCGTTAAGGGGTTCCGAAGTAAAAGCAACTGGGATTGGGATTCGAAGGAAGAACAAATCAATCTACGTTTACAACTAGAAATGACCCTTTCTCAGCACTCACGTAAATATAATCTTGAAAAAGCAGAAGATATTAACAAGCTGAAGAAAATCATTGTAACGAATCTAGAAAAGGGTGTTAGCGACTTGCTAGAAACCTTTAAAGAAAATGAGGTGGACCCTCTTGGGATTGGGAATATCGTGCGTTCTAAGGATCGCAACTGGGATGAAGAATCCTTCTATCAACTGTATCCAACCCTACCAATCCATGTAAACGTGAACTTACAAATCATACATTCTGGCCTCGAAGGCTAGCTTATTAGGATGGATTCTTATGAACTCAATTGTGAAAGAAAGTAATATGGTCTCTCCCTATTTTTTGTTTTTTCTGATGCATAGCACTCAAACGGGAATTGGTGTATTAAAATTCCAATCACATATCGTTAAGGGAGCAGGGCATGATGCATGGGTATCTGTACTCGCTTTTGGGTTATTACTGCATATAATCTTTTTCATGATGTTGTACATCTTAAAACAATCAAGCAATGGGGACATCCTTTCCTTTCACAAAGATGTTTTTGGAAAGTATTTTGGTGGGGCCTTAAATCTTTTCCTTGCGGGCTATTTTTTGCTTTTTAGTTTATTTGCGTTCCATAACTATATCGATATTCTCCCGGTTTGGGTATTTGATGGAATCACCCCTTGGGAATATTCCTTGCTGCTTTCTGTTATTATCCTATACATTGTTTCCGGTGGCTTTAGAATTGTAACGGCCATTTCTTTTTGGGGTGTGGTTATTCCTAGTTTCCTATTGCTTTCCTTCCTCTATCTATTGCAATATGCTGAGGTTTCCTATCTCCAGCCGGTCTTACAATATGGAATGAAGGACTACCTCATCTCTGCGAAAGAAGCTGCACCAGTCTTTCTAGGATTTGAGACAATCCTCGTCTTCTATCCTTTTATTAAAAATCGTGAAACGTCCAGCAAATGGGGGCATATCGCTTTATTTTATACAACCATATTATATACATCCATCACCATCATTACCTTTTTATTTTTTTCCCAAGGCAAGCTAGAACATTTAACCTGGCCTACTTTAACGATGATAAAAATTATTACCTTTCCGTTTTTAGAACGATTTGAGTTTATCTTTATTTTCACCTGGCTATTAGTCGTGATGCCTGTCATTTGTATTACAATGTGGTCGGCGATTAGATCCATAAAATTAACCATCCCTAAGGTAAAACCGACTTACCTATTAGTAGGTTTACTCGTCGTTTTTCACTTTGTAAATGTTCAATTAAATGAAATTCAATATTCCATTCCATTTGCCAAAATCGTCAACTATAGCGGACTCATTTTTCTCTTTGGCTATATTCCATTCTTGTTTTTGATTGCCGTCATTCGGAAAAAGATGAAGTGAGACATTGGGTCAAGTTCCTTTTCTCAGGGTCTATTAAAAAGTGCCAGGCACCATCCAAATTCTGGGTGGTGCCTGGCACTACAGTTCCTCTCTAATTGTCCGAACGCTCAGATCCCCTCATCTCTGAACAACTTTGGCAAAAATCCCTTCGCCGTAGACTGCTTCTAATGCGTCAAAATTAATTCGATACCATTTGGTTTTATCTATTTTTAATTGATTATACTTTCCTGTGATAATCAATTGTTCTTGTTCAAGCTTATAGATGATTCGGCGAATGGTACTCATGGACCAGAACGGAAATTGCTCATGCCAGCCTTCATAAGAGGTAGGCACCCACTGATGTCCATCATGGACATGCTTGCTTTCATTCAACCTTTGATAAAGCTGTTGTAGAAAAATCGCTTCATTTAAACCAATCCTCTTTGCTAACTTCGGCATTACTAACATCTGTGTTTCATTAATCAAAAGTATACTCATCTTGATAGCCCTCCTTTGGCCAAAACAATTAGTCAGTTTGAAAGAACTTTTCATCTTTTATATAGACATGTTTTCTCATTTTGGACAGGGCGTTAGTAAAAGAATAATAGCAACACCATTCAGCTGTTTGTTGCAAGAAAAGCATTACAGATTTTTTTGGTTTTTTAAAAAATGCATCATCACTATTGGATGGTACATGGCGCTTATTCATTAAGATTAATACTCCTATGAGGAAATTAAGGTATAGTGATAGAACATTTTTAGAGACTTGTTTATTGGTGTTACGGGTTCAGTTATGGAAAGAAACTAAAATCATTGGTATGAATACTTAACAAAATGACAATTATATTTGACTTAATGTTAAGTTTACTTTACAATAAATTGGCAGGAAACGGTAAGAGGGGTTGTTTTTATATGCTTAGAAATAGAGTGAAGGAATTAAGAGCAAGACATAGTTATAGTCAATCTGATTTAGGTAAATTAGTTGGAGCCACCCGCCAAACCATTGGGATGATTGAAAAAGGTGACTATGCCCCTTCCGTGCTGTTGGCGTTGAAAATTGCTAAAGCGTTGAAAGTCGATTTAGAGGAAGTGTTTTGGATAGAGGGAGAGGATGAAGAATGATGGAACGGTTTTTACGTTCACCTTTTACAATGAGTATATTCCTGATTGGTATTGCGTTGATCTATTCACTGAGCATAGTTATGGAGCAGTGGAATGACCTGTTTATAATAATTTCCGTTGCTTATGCCATTTTTGTCACGATCTATTTTGGGGTGATGGTTTATTATAATCGTAAATTCCCAGACCAGAAGTTTCGTATTTTCACCCTTATCCCCTATGAGTTGAAGGAAGAAGATGAAGGGCATCAACATATTACGTACCGGGCTTGTCGAAAAGTGTATATCTATTATTATTTTTCGATTCCGGCAGCCATTGTTGTGGTCGCTCTGTTTAAAGAGATTGAGTTGATTCCTGTCATCGTTCTGACTCTACTTGGAATCGGGCAATATGTTATTTTCTGGTCGGAAATAAAAAAACTATATGAATAAAGAGGAGAATAGTGACTATGTTTTTATCGTATCTATTGGTATTTGTTTTGGCAGCCATTCCGTTATTTGAACTTGTTGCTGTGATTCCATTGGCTGTCATCGGAGGCCTGTCCCCGGTACCGACAGCAATATTGGCCTTTTTAGGAAATGCACTGACGGTGATACTGTTAATTGTTTTTGTCGACTATGTAAAGAAATGGCTGAGAAAGCGAAAACAAAAACGGATGCAAGGTGGTATACAAACGGAGTCCATCATGGAAGAAGCTGATGCTGAAGTTATGGAGGAGTCGAAAAAGGAAAAACGTGCAAGGGTACTTTTTGATAAATACGGCCTGCCTGGCTTAACGATAATCGGCCCTTTTTTCGTTGGATCTCATATATCGGCGTTTATGGGGATGAGCTTCGGATCGAAAAAGAAGCTGGTGACCAGCTGGATGATGATCAGTTTAGCGCTATGGACAGTCATTATGGCTGTTGCTTCTAGCTATGGAGTCACCTCTTTTATGCCTCATGTAGAAGAAGAAGGTTTTTTAATTCGCTTGTTTAACAACTAACGTTCCAAAAACGCCAGCTGCCTGGATAGGTAGCTGGCGTTTCTTTAGGGCAATGGTGGGGCGTGTCCCATTTTTTTCTGTATAAAAATAGGAAAACCCAAAATTATTCTTTAAATGATAAACCTACTTCTTCTAAGGAAGTTCTCATGACTGGTAAGGAAGCTGGTCCAACCCCATGAATTTTTAAAATTTCTTTTTCGGTGTACGTTGAAAGTTTTTGCAATGTATCAATCCCTTTGTCAACCAAGGCATTTCTAGCAGGCGAACTTAGTTTCGAAAGGAAGCCACTTAGAGGTTTATTCTCTTTATCACAAGTAGGGCAACTTAGACAATCACTACTTTTATAAAACTTATGTCCTTTATTACAAACCCTTAAACTTTTTTCTCCTTTCAAAATAACCCCTCCAAATAAATTCTATTCAACTTATAATACTTTTTTTATATTTATAGATGTCAGACAATTTTCTAAAAAAATGGGCATCCCCCAATGAAAGTAAAGCGATACCCAACTGGGGGACTGACCCCGAAACTTCTTTTTCCCGTTTAGCAATTGCTATAAAGCTTAGTGCAACTCCAACTAAAAAAGAAATAAAACTAAAAAGGACAATCGGTTCAGAATAGCCATCTATTATTTAATCCGAATAATAATAACCCTAAAAATATCAAGGCGATTGAAAATAAACTAAATATTTTCACAATTACACCTCCATATATGATTTTACCATTTTAAGAAGTAAGTGATAATATTTTTGTTGCATAGTATGAAGTTGTGATAGCCGATGCTTTTCTTGTTCCGGAAGCCTGGCATTCCCGAAAGTTGTAGAGTTTGTTGAATCATATACTTTGGGTATTAAAGAGTTAGACGTCCTTAACTATCACATACATAAAAAAAATCCCACTGCAATTTTCAAGTAGAAAAATTAGCAGTGGGATTTTTTATTTAATTACAGGAACACTTTCCTTTGGCCCCTTCTCACGCTTCATATAGCGATATTCCAACAGACTTTTCAAAATACTTATTTCCTGTAATAATTCCGCTCCAACATTCGTTTCGAGAACCTTTTTTCGTTCAAGCTCTTTGTCTACCACCCTTTTGACGGACAAAACATCTGTGCCGTTGAGTAGTACCTCTTCTTTCGAATTGAAATGTTGATGGGCGACAAGCTGCATGCCGAAGCTATTATATAATAACGTATAACCAGCAATACCCGTTGTGGATTGATAAGCCTTTGAAAAGCCGCCATCAATGACAATCATCATTCCATTTGCTTTAATTGGATTTTCTCCATTGATTTCTTTAACAGGTGTATGTCCATTGATAATATGACCTTGATTGGGGTCAAGATCAAACTCTGTTAGGATGCTACGACACGTTTCTTCATTTTCACGTAAATAGTAATAAGGGTTCTTCATTTCTTTATGGGTGGTCTTATCTTTAATGAAATACCTTTCAAAGGTGGTCATTTCTCTTTTACCAAAAAGAGAGGAATATTGACCTGTCCATAAATACCAGACCATATCTGTCGCAAGATCATCTGTCTCTTCAGGATGTGCAAACGCATGGCGTAAATAATGTTCGAAAATATCCAGCAATTCACGACCTGCATAGGTTTTGTTTTCAATCATCATTTTTTCCATATTTCCTTCTTCATCCAAAGGAATACAGCCGTGTATAAGCAAGTTTCCGTTATATTTCAAATAAAGACTGCCTTTTTTTATCAGAAAATTCATATGTCTGGCGAGCTTTTCTGAATGCTGAACCGAAAATAACAACTTGTCCATCACTTGTGCTTCTTCCTCCAAGAGCTGATCTGGCTGCAAAGGGTTCACGGTTTCAAAGCAAGTATTCTCAAGTGGATAAGCAGTACCACGAATCCATACTTCCTTTTTATCATAATCGACTTTCTCCAGTAAAAGTCTTTCAGACATGTCAAAATTAGGTCGCCTCTTAATAATTGGGCTTTCAAGTTTAAACTGAATCATCGCAATCGCTTGATGAATTTTCGTAATCTGTAGTTTTTCTTCCTCGGAGATGGTTTCACCTGGTTGGACTTTTGGTCTAAAGACCGGATTATCTTGATAATACTTTTCCGCCAGATTCAGCAGTGGTCTAAGATTAATTCCATACACATCTTCAATAATATCCAAATTATTATAACGAGCACAAATCCGAATAATATTCGCAAGGCAAACCTTTGAACCCGCAAAGGCACCAATCCATAGGACATCATGATTTCCCCACTGAATATCAACCGAATGATGTTGAATGAGCGCCTCCATAATTTTATCAGGCTCAGGTCCACGATCGTAAATATCCCCTACCACATGAAGGTGATCAACAACCAATCTCTGCGTCGTATAGGCCAGACCGGTAATCAGCTTATCCGCTTGACCGAGAGATATAATTTGTTGAACAATTTTTGTATAATAAGGTTCCTTAAAATTGGTGAATTCATCTGCTTTGTATAGAAGCTCTTCGATAATATAAACAAACTGACTAGGCAATGCTTTACGTAATTTCGATCGGGTATATTTAGAGGAGGCATAAGAAATGAGTTTAATCATCCGCTCAATGATCACTGTATACCATTGATGTAATTCCTGTTCATTGTCAAACCCATTCTTAATTAACTTTATTTTTTCCTCAGGATAGTAAACCAAGGTTGCAAATTCTTTTATCTCTTTTTCCGTTAATACCTTTTTATAAAGATCTTCAATTTTCTCTTTTACCTTCCCCGAGCCATTTCTTAACACGTGTTGAAATGCTTGATATTCCCCGTGTAAATCACTAACGAAATGCTCTGTCCCCTTTGGTAGATTAAGGATGGCTTCTAGATTAATAATTTCAGTAACTACTTTTTCTTCGTTATCATATTTTTGTGCCAGCAAATCTAGGTACTTTGTATTCACTAGTTAAGCCTCCCTTTCCTGATTCGTCATGTTACCTCAAAGTAATGCTTCCATTATAAGAGAACTTTTTAATAAAATTATAACATTAATAATATACTATTCTGCAATTTCATTTTATTTTTCATCTAAAGAATTGGGGACAGTCCCTTGTCCATTGGACCGGCAACTTAGGCCGTAAAATCCATGTCGGTCCGAGGACAGCTGGGACAAGGTATTTTGTCCCTCTAATAAAATCCTGAAATTTGACCTCAATCACGGTAATAGATGAATTGGCTCGTTAAAATAAGCGTATAGAAAATAAAAGGAGAATTTCATCATGAGAAAACATTTAAATGGAAGAATAGTAGCACTTGGGCTATCGGCCCTACGAATTTGGTTAGGTGTTCAATGGCTACAGGCAGGTTATTCTAAACTTGGATCTGAATTTGATGCAAGTGGGTTTTTACATGGAGCAATTGCAAGTGCTAGTGGAGAGAATCCTAGAGTTCAAGGTTGGTATGCCAGCTTCCTCGAAGGAGTTGCGTTACCAAATATCGAGTTATTTAACATTCTTGTCCCATGGGGAGAACTTCTAGTTGGCTTGGGATTAATTTCAGGATTAGCGACAGTTCCTGCGTTAATTGCTGGTGCTTTCATGAATGCGAACTTTATCATGGCCGGCGTTGGGTTTTCTAGCCTAGATGGACAGCTATTCGTCATAGCAATGATTCTATTATTAATTGGAAAAAGTAGATATTACTATGGCCTCGATCGCTTTGTTATCCCGTATTTTAAAAAGCATTTTCTCTCAAAAAGAGGTATGTTAGAAATCAAAGGGAAAGACACAGGGACAGGTTCCTTGTCTTAGTAATATTTGGATAAGCAATGGGCTGCCTTCAAACATCGAGATACAAAAAAGAGACGAATTCAAGTATATGTTCTTGAACTTGTCTCTTTTTTTTATTGGAAACAGTAATTGTGGCATATTGAGTTTTCTTGTCACAGAAATAGGTCACATAGGTTACCTTTCACTTCTAGCATTGCTATCTAATACTCTGTCTAGTTCCAAAATAATATCGATTAATTCTGCGGAATTATGATAGATTTCTTCTTGAGCGTGTGCGGTATTATTCCTTAATGTCTCTATATTTTTGAAAAATTCCCTACACCTGCTTTTAGATTCAAAGCCTAGTTGTTCCGTTAACTTATCCGTTTTTACGACGATTGTTCCCTTATCAGCTAATTGGGTATTATCCAATAAGGTTAAAGCTTCATTTTTTTCAATTCGAATGTTCAACATTTCCTCTGCTTTATTGAGCCTTTCCTTCGAAATCTTCTCTTTCCAACTTTCATTCGGATATTCTTCTCTTATGAGTGAAATCAATAGCATTTCTAAAAGAGAAATCAAACTAAAGGCCAACATCCGAATAGGTTGTTTTTGCAAATCAGCAAAGGTCACAATTTTCGTCACTCTATTCCTCTCTAAAACAAAAAGATAATTTTTATTTTGGAGAATTTCTAGCAATTCGATTAAAGAAGTAGAATCAGAAACGAGATCCCCCGAGTGAAAAGTTTGATAATTGTCCTCAACCTTCCCATCTGTCAGCCTATCTCGCAAAACATAACCAATTATCTTCCCATTCTCTTCTACTCCATAGATATCAAAGTCCTTCTCGGTCATTTCTTGTTTGATTGCAGGGGAAGAGTCGTGAAGATTACATGTAGTAAGATCCTCAGCAAGCAGGTCCACACTTAAGTTTTTTTCATAGATAACCTTTAATTTCTCATATCCTTTATTGGTTTTAGCTTTCATTTCCTACATTTCCTTCCTTATAAGGGTCGCCCCCGCTGTGATCCTATTTATGCATTTATTTTATGATTCATATGATATAAAACATGCTTATGTAAGTGACTATCTTTCTCCACTTTCGGGTGATTGAACGTTTTCACAAAATTCATCCCGATTTTTTTCATTACGTTTTTGGAAGGTTGATTTGTATCGGCTGTGAAACTATAAATTTCGCTAAAACCCAATTCGTTGAATCCATAGCGCAAACAGGCTTCCGCTCCCTCAGTTGCATATCCTTTTCCCCATGCCTCTTTCTTCAAACGCCAGCCAATCTCTATGCACGGTGTAAAGTCAGACTCAAATAAAGCCCGATGAAATCCAATAAATCCAATAAACTCTTTATTTACCTTTTCTTCCACTGCATATAAACCAAATCCACATTCCTTAAACTCGGATAAAATGGAATGATAGAAACTAAGTGTTTCTTCGTTTGATAAGGTTTTAGGAAAATGCCTCATAACCTCTTCATCTGCATTTAATTGACTAAACGGTTCTAAATCTGTTTCTAGCCAATCGCGAAATCGTAATCTCGACGTTTCTAAATAGATCATTTTAACCTCCGAGAGAAGTTTAATTAGATAATTTAGTTTATCATAATCACCAGCATCGTTACGAATTTAAAAGGAAGGATGGGGTGGGAAGGTCAACGCACCAATAATTACAGACTTCTGGCCTACAGTGATTGGTCATATTTTTTCCATTGCATATAATCATAAAAGCTATAGTTCGCTCCAGCAGGGTTGACCGAAGGAACAAGGAAAGGAGCTCTAGGGTATTAACCAACTGCTTCGTTTCACCATCATGTGCAAGTTTCGTAGCAAACGTTCAGCTGTTTCAATTGTAACTAGTGGAGTGAGCACTCCCGAGCATGCTCCTGCGCATAGCCTAAACACCATCAACTCGGGAACCTATTAACGTTTAAAGTGTTTTCTCAAAACAAATATACTCTTGGTATCCCTCCGGTTTTGTCTTAAAAGAAACTCTGCCCCTCTTTTGGTAACCAAGATGATGATATAATCGGATCGCATTTTCATTACCTGAAAATGCATCTAATCGAATGCTATTGTATTCTTTCTCAATAGCAAACTCCTCACATCGTCTAACAAAATCCTTTCCTACCCCCCTGCCTTGGAAGCGAGGATCAACCATTAAAGAGTGAATAATAATCGGGTTACTTGCTTGCCATGTCACCAATTCCCACTCTTCTGGCTCCCACTCATTAAGAACAACATGCCCTATTATTTTCGAATCGTTCATTAAAACAAATAAACATTCATTTTCTATACATTCTTTAAAATACTCTTTGTTCGGGTATTGGTCATCCCATTGAAATACCCTGTTTTGTATTAATACATTTCGACAATTTAAATAAATTTCATTTACTTCATCTAACATGTAATTGGTCGCTGCCATTAACTTATTTGATTTTAAATGCATGTTACATCCCCCTTTTCATCCTATCGAAAGCATTATTCGACGAAAAAGGATTATTTCCTTCTGCAAGCATAGGCCCCCCTCTATATACTGTGTTTCCAAAGCAAAGGGACGGTTCTTATGCTTCCAAAAGGAAGCATAAGAACCGTCCCCTGTTTACACAGTGTTGTTTTCCTATCACCCAATTATTTCTGCCAAGAGTTGGTGGGAGTGGAGTCGAGCATTGTGGTCATAGACCATTGTGCTCACCATGATTTCATCTGCCTTTGTCTCATCTAAGAAGGATTGGAGCTTTCTTTTTACGTTGTTAGGACTTCCGATGATTGTGGAACCTAATTGTTTTTCTAAAACGGCCTTTTCATATGGGCTCATGAGCTCATCCAAATTCTCTACTGGTGGTTGCAACTGTGTTGGTGTATTCCTCATCATGTTTAGGAAGCTTTGTTTGATGGAAGTGGCGAGAAATTCTGCTTCCTCATCCGTATCTGCCACGATAACGTTTACTGCTACCATTGCGTAAGGCTCTTTATACTCCTCCGACGGTTGGAAGTTGTCATAATACAATTTCAGGGCTGGTAATGTGTTTTCAGGTGAAAAATGACTGGCGAAAGCAAACGGCATGCCGAGTTGTGCTGATAACCTTGCACTAAACCCACTAGAACCTAACAACCAAATTGGGATATTGGCTCCTTCCCCAGGGATTGCTCGTACTGGTCCAGAACCCTGAAAATAGGCTTGCAGTTGCTCTAATTGTTCTGGGAAATCATCGCCATTGGTGTAGTTTGCCCCACGAAGGGCATGGGCCGTTCGTTGGTCTGTTCCCGGTGCACGCCCTAGTCCTAAATCAATTCTGCCTGGAAACATTGCTTCGAGGGTACCGAATTGCTCCGCGATCACCAATGGCGAATGGTTTGGAAGCATGATTCCACCGGATCCTACACGAATAGTCGAAGTATGCGCCGCTACATGGCCGATGACGACAGATGTTGCAGAGCTTGCTATGCCAGGCATATTATGATGCTCCGCTAACCAGTACCGTTTATAGCCTAGTTTTTCCGTTAACTGTGCCAGCTCTATTGAGTGTTGGAAGGATTGGCTAGGCGTCCCACCTTGCACAATGGATGCAAGATCAAGGACGGAAAAAGATATATCTTTGATGGATTTTGTCGGTCTGTTTATTGGCATAGAATTACCACTTCTTTCTTCTCAATTTACTAGTTGGTGGAGCTTGTTGTGTTGACTAGTATAGTTATGCGACCCCATACAAGAGGTTATTACAAAATAATTTATTATTATCATAACAGGAAGAATAGATGATTTAAATTAAGATGACTTAATGCTTTTTTGGGGAAGCAAAGGGACGGTTCTTATGCTTCCTAAAAGGAAGCATAAGAACCGTCCCCAGTTTACATTAAAAAGTTCTTTTCAACTTCTTCTTTTGGTAATGGCTTGCTAAAGAAAAATCCTTGTACTTCTTTACAGTCCATTTCTTTTAACTTGTGAAATTGATCACTAGTCTCAACACCTTCTGCTACCACATTTAGCCCAAGTGCCTGTGCAAGTTTTATAACGGCTGAAACAATTATTTCGTTACTTTTGTCTTCAATAATGTTGATCAAAAAGGACTGGTCAATTTTGATTGTATTGACTTGGAACTTTTTAATATAGGCTAATGAAGAATAGCCTGTTCCAAAATCATCTATTGCTATTTGAAATCCGATTTCTTTTAATTTGTTTATGTTTTCTTGTAAGCCAACATCTTGATCAATGACAGCAGACTCCGTTATTTCTATTTCTAATTTTTGTGGGTCAACATTACACTTATTAATGATTGTCTTAACAGTCTCTTGTAAATTCACTTGCAAAAATTGAAGAGCTGAAAAGTTGACGGACATTGTTAAGTCTTTACACCCCATTTTACTCCAAGCCGCTAGTTGCTTACATGCTGTTTCAAGTACCCATTCTCCTATATTTCCGATTAACCCAGAGTCCTCCGCAATTGAAATAAATTCTCCAGGGGAAATCAATCCGAGTTTTGGATGAACCCAACGAATTAACGCCTCTACACCGATGATTTTTAAGTCCTCTGTTCGAATTCGTGGCTGATAATATAAAACAAACTCATTATTTTTAATTGCGTCTCTTAAATCATTCTGGATAATGAACGTTCTCTCGTTGTTCTTTTTCATGTCATTATCAAAGATCCGGTACGTGTTTTTCCCTGATATTTTTGCTTTATACATAGCTATATCAGCTTTCTTTAGAAGAGATTGCCCATCGTCAGAATCATCCTGATCTATCGCAATTCCTATACTTGTAGTGATGTAAAACTGGTACTGGTCAATGATAAACGGCTGCCTAAACAAATCAATTATTTTTCCGGTAATTTTTATCACATGATTTACATTAGATATGTCCTTAAGCAAAATGACGAATTCATCTCCACCAAATCTCGAGACCGTCCCTATCTCTCCTATTACTTCTCTTAGCAGCTCGGATATCCTAACTAGTAATTGATCTCCCACTTCATGTCCGAGGTTATCATTTACAGATTTAAAATTATCTAAATCTAGAAAAAGAATGGAGGATCGTAAGTTATTTTCTTTTGATGATTGTACTTCACGGAAAAGCAAATCATTTAATCCTCGTTTATTTAACAGCTTTGTCAGTTCATCATGATAGGCTAAATGCTCCAATTGTGAAAAGTATTTCTTCTGTGTAGTAATATCCCTTATATTGACTACAATTCCTTGCACATTTGGGTTATCTAGTAAATTAGTCGATGTTTGTTCGCAATATAACCATGAACCGTTTTTATGGCGTAACATCAGTTCGGTTTGAATCGGTACTCCAGGATTGTTTAATACTTTATTAAAAACCTTCTCTGCTTTCTCGATTTCATTTGGATGATTATTATTAAAACCTCTAAGTCCGATAATTTCTTCTGGTTTAAAACCTAAAATTCGTTCACTTGAAGGACTTTGATATAAAATAACACCATGTTGATCAACAATACTAATGATATCGCTTGCATACTGAACCATTGAACGAAATTTTTCTTCGCTTCGTTTTAATTCATTCTCAACGTTTCTTTTATCGGTAATATCTTGAATTGTACCGATCATATAAGTAGCTTGTCCGGCTTGATTAAAGAAAACTTCTGCTTGTTGAGTCACATACCTTTCATCTCCATCGGCACGAATAATTTTGTGCTCAATAGAAAAAGGTTTCCCTCTCAGTGCATTTTCATTTTCCTCATAAACATACTCTCTTTCATCGTGGGGAATAAACTGATAAAATGTATCAACATTGGGTGTGAATTCTTCTGGAGAAACTCCAAAAATCCGATACGTTTCTTCAGACCAATATAATTTCCCTTCTAGTAGGTTCATTTCCCAGCTACCTAAGTTTGCCATTCTTTGGGATTCTGCTAAAAGCTTTTCACTCTTTCTTAACAGTCTCTCTTTTTCTTTTCGTTCTGTAATATCAATTCCAACAGAAAGAGTAGCCTTTTCACCATTATAAGTGATCTCCTTACCAATCGCCTCAACATAAACTTCTCTTCCATTTGGTAAAATGAATTGATATTCGACGTACTTATCTTCAACGTCATCTTTATACGTTTTCATTCTAGAATGAAACAATCCTTGACTTACTGGATGGATTATTTCTGTAATCGGAAGATTTACTAACTGATCGACAGAATCGAAACCAGTTAACTTCAGTACGGATGGATTTACATATAAAATATTTCCATTTTTATGTATAACAATTAAACTAGGCGAAATCTCAACAACACTTCGGTAACGCTCTTCACTCAACGATAAGGTATTTTCTACATTTTTTAATTCCGTAATATCCACGAAACTACCAATCACTTCGGTGACCTTATCCCCCTTAACCAGAGGTGTCAGACGACTAATATAATAGATATCCTTAATCTTTCCTTCATGGGATACACTCTTCTTTTCTTCCCATGCTTTTTGAAAACTTTCAATCATACGAGATGTTTCAATCGATTTCCCAAACACTTTTTCAACCGATTGGCCAACGAGTTCATTAGAGCCTATTTCAGTTAACAGTTGACCATCCGCCAAAGTGAATATAAATTGATCATCCACTTTTTTATATTTAAAAATGAATCCTAGTTGTTGATGAATAATGTTTTTTAATTCCTCTTGAGTTGCATGAAGCTCTTGTTCAAGCTTATTGATCTCAGTTATATCTTTTGCTATTCCAAAAACACCGGTAACTTTCTGATTAATAATAATTGGGATACTAATTAAATTAAGGTCAAGTATGCTTCCGTCCTTATGGTATATTGAACATTCATAGTGTTCAGAATGCCCGTTTAAAACACGTTTAAAGTATGAAATCACTTTTTCTTGGTCTCTTGGGATCAATAATTCAAGAAACGATAACTCCATTAATTCGTTAGATGTAAAACCCGAGATTTTTTCACAAGCAGGGTTTACATCCGTAAACTCACCACTCAAATTAATAGAGAAAATGGCATCCGGATGATGTTCATATAACGATTGAAAATGCTGGGTTATTTCATTCAATTTACGATCGATATTCTTCCTCTCTATTTTATCCAAACTACCACTCCTCTCACCCCGACCCAGCATGATTGCTACTCCAGTTATACCTAAATAAATACCTACCATGGTTTAATACCTTTTAATAAAATTCTTCACATTAACAAGGAAGAATATGTACTAGGGACGGTTCTCTTGCTTCCAAAAAGGAAGCAAGAGAACCGTCCCTAGTCATACGTTGTAAGTTTAGCATCAAATAAGGCTCGATGAAACCCAATTTCCCTTTCCTTCTACAACCTATAACCCAAACCTACATTCCTTAAACTTTGTTTAAAAACTGTCACACGTGCCATACCTTATCTTTTTTAAGCACAAAAAAGACCCTGTTTACTATTAACGGGGTCCTAAATATAGATGAAAACAGCATTTGAACCATATTGGAACTATTTTCGAGAAATAAAGGTCTTTTTAAAAAGTAATGATATCTGTTTCTGGGGCAAGAACCTGTTCTTATTATTATGCTTGACGCTGCTTTAGCTGTTTCATTTGTGAATGTTCAACGGTTGAGATTTCCCCCTCTTTATTTACAAGGAACCCTTTCACTTCAACATGCTCTGGCACTAGTGGGTGATGACGAATGATGTTCACACTTTCTTCAATTTGGTCTCTACCATTTTCTTTCCCATATAGCCATTCCTTGACCGATCCACCTGAAAACTCAGGAATGCAATTTTGAAAAAGATAGTCTATTGTTTTTATTTTATCTTTTACTGAATCAAATAGAACGTGATCATTCACCGAAGATGTCCCATTCTCTTTCGTTCCAACAACAAAGATTTCTTCGACATTTTCCTGATGAATAGCTAGGACGATTGATCTCATAATATCTCCATAAGGATGGGAGATGACGGTTCCGTCGCTATGGATCATGAACATATTTTCTAATTGAATATCCGTCACTTGTTGCAGGATCGGTCCCCAGCCACTTTCCATATCTGTTAAAACTAAAGCTTTATTATGTTTAGTTGAATTCATCGTATCCACCCTTCTCTATTGATGAGGCTCTTTTCTCACATTGTTAGACTCAGGACTTAAATAGAAATCTATCCCCATGTCTCTCATAAAGCTTTAGCGTGAGAAAAGAGGTGCAAACTTCGTTATGTCGCACGAAATAGGTTATTCTACGTTAAAACCAGCTTTAGGATTTTAACAACAATCGTTACGAAAACACCTTTGATGAAATGAATCACATATCACTAATAAGGTTGATTAAGTATTACCAGTTTCTCCAACGTCCTTGTGAATTAATACTTGCAAGGCGAACCCAACCATTTTGAACTTTTGCTCGGAAGGATGAATCATTCTTTAATAATCGTTCGATATATTTGCTTGGTGCTTGGATGACAATCTGCAACCGAAGCGGAGAATGATATGCTTCGTGATCGGATTGCATCACCGATTGCCAAGGCAGTCCGGTTAATAAGTCACTTGCATTGCCCTGCATCACACCTAGGCCTGAGGTAACGGTTTGGGTTGCTTTATTTCCGCTTCCATAATAATGTGGTGCAACCGTTGAAGCGTAATATTGGAGATTGATCCATTGAGTAACCGTTCCTGGTCCTGCAATGATATTCGCTAGGAGATCCCCAGTTTTATCCTGCTTCCAATCATAATTATGAAGGAACGCTCTCCCTTCCAAATCACAATCTTGAGTTAATTCACGTGGGCCGATAATAAAAGCGGCATTCCGTGCCAATCCCCATTCTGGACGGACTTCACTCCAGTCTTCGGCGAAACGGTGCGCCTCCGCCTGCGGATTTTTAAGCTGAGATTGAACATTCGGCAAGTAAGCTAAACGCTCTTCATTCGCCTTTTCACTTACTTTCGGCATAACTCCTTCTATAAAATCAAAGGCTTCTTGTGCCGTCTCGGATAGTTCAGGAACATACAGCCAATCTAATTCATCAACGGTTGTATTATGCTCAGCGGCTGCAAAAACGGTGTCCTTAGGGATATCAATTCCTTCAGCAGCAAGCTCTTTTCTCACCTCTGGAAGATTGCATAATCCAGCCAATACCCTAGCGTTAAATCCACCTGCCGCTCCACCGCAAGCACCACAGTCGAGAGCAGAAGCATAAGGGTTGTTTATGCTTTGGCTACCATGTCCGCAGATGACAACGAGAGGTGCGAAATTCTCTGTTAGCCCCATCATTTTTAACGCCTGGCGTGCATAATTGACTTTCTCGGTTTCGGTAAAACCAACAGGAATCTCCGCCTTTGAGCAATGAGTGTGGTTTAGTGAAAGTTCTGTATTTGGCTTGCGCAACCAAGTCTCACGAATGTTACGAATCACGCGGTTTGCACTTCTTGGCACAAAGCTACGTGCCACCATTTGTAGACTAAGCCAAGGCCCGCTTAACTCAGGTAAAAGCAAACTCGGAAGGACATTCTGCTTCATCGTTTTAAACGTATAGCTTAACGAATTCACCGCTTGCTTCCGTTCTTGATAGGATTGAAGTTCGTTTTCATCCGCTGACTCTTTTATTTTGTGCTGAGGCTTTAAGATGACCGGTAATGAAGCATGACTATGATTGCTACCAAGTTCACTCGTTGCAATGGGCAAGCCAAAAAAACCAGCGATTCCAATCGTTTCAATTGGACCTTGTTTTTCAAGTTGACGACGAAAAGGTTCGGACCTTACATCAATACAGAAGGCAAGTTGAGCGAGTGCAGCTTTTTTATAATTGATTTCCTGCTGTTTCGAAAGAAGCTTTTGACTCAACCGCTCGGTGTATGTTTGCTCCCAAGCTTCTAACCAAAGTTTCCTACAAAGCTTCTCATCAAATGTATAAGCAAATAATAAATATTCATTTTGTTCAGCAGTTGACAGTTGTGACCATTCCTCGATGCTCAGCTCTCCCCAATGGATCCAAGCGGCTAAAAGCGGAGTCACTGAAACCTTTTCCTCAGTTGGTTGATTCCCTAAAGGCAAATAAGGTTTTACCAACGCCCATTCCAAGGAAAGTCGAACGGCTAAATATTCCGTTAAGAGTGACTGTTCCTGGCTATATTGGCGGGAACGGTAGAGCATCATCCCTGCCCACCCAGGTAAGGACATAAGGTGGCCTTCCAGATAAGACTGGATGTCTGATTCAGTGATTTTTAGTCTGGATATTGCCTTTTTTAAAGCCTCTTCTGCCTCTAGTGGCCAATCTTTCAACCTTTCACGCTCATTTTTAGTAAGCGCCGGATCGTATCGAACGAGACGCTGCCACGCACGAAAGAAACCTTCCTCCCGATTTGGCATCGTCCAGCCTGCCTGGGAGTCATCGAGATATAATTTGCACCACTTGATGATATGGTGGTCGAGAAGATGGATTAGTTTTTCATGATCTTGATTCTCAATCTGCGCACTGATTGGTTGCATCGAGAAAGCCTCGACGCCCTCGGTATTCAGTCCATCAAATCCCTCGACTACTTTCTCTACCTCTTGTGATGATAAAAGTTCAGAAGGTAATTCTTCTAGCTTTAGTGCCGCCTGACAGAAGCGCTCAGCCACGTCCCGCGGAATCGTAAAGGATTGTGAATCAAGCCAGCGTTGTAGCTCCAGATTTAAAATTGCTTCATCAATTTCTCCTTTTCTTTTGGCGGAAAGAATCATCGAAGCACCAGGATAGATGTCCACATCACGATTTTGTTTTAATCCAACTGCAACTTGATCAAACGAGAGCTTTTCAAGTCCCAACCACGGATTACGTGCTGCAAAGGAACCAATTGGCCATAGCGGCGCAATGACTTGGCTGGCAGACTCTACTAAAACGTTCAAATCCTTTTCTTCAAGAATAATAGGTCTCGTATTCTTTTTATAATCTTCTTTCCTTACTGCTGATGCTACGCCCATCACTGATTACCTCCTTGTGATAAATAATGTTTAAGGTAGTTTGGATGACTTTCTACTGACTTTGGTTTGGCTTCACCTAATCGCACTAACCAAAGATAGAGGACTGCGAAGGAAACAGAAGAACGATTCCGAGCAACCCACGCACCTAACGCACTGCCAAATAGCAAGAGACAAATGACGACGATGACAACGAACATTGGCGGTTGAACACTTTGATAAATGGTTGTATGCAACCACTCATAGAAAAGCTGATGAATGAGAAAATACATGACGGCAGCGCCTCCTAAAAAGGAAAAACCTGCGATTCGACCAATTCTCCCCTCGCCAAAAGCGACGAGCTGGGTCCAAGAAACGGACAATGACCACCCTAAAATAAGCGCGCTGATTAATCGATATCCTTCTCCAGGAGCTACGAGCCAAAAAGCGACTCCTACTAGTAAGCCTAAAGCTCTTCCTGCCATGATCCATAAATAAGATGACCTTTCAGAAACACTTTTCGATACTTCGAAACGACGTACCGCTGAACCAGCTTGTAAAAACAAGGTCGCTTTGAACAACCCATGTAAAATCAGATGAATAATCGCTGCGATATAGGCACCCAAGGCACATTGAATGAGCATGAACCCCATCTGTCCCATCGTTGAACCTACTAACTGCCGTTTATAGTCAACCTGGACTAAACTAATTCCAGATCCAATCAAGACAGAAATACTTGCAAGAATCAGTAACACAATCGAAGCAATCTCCCCATTAAAAAGCGGGGAAAATCGCGTGAGCATAATCCCACCGGCATTCACTAAACCTGCGTGCATAATCGCAGAAACCGGAGTCGGCGCAACAACAGACTCAATTAACCATCTTTGGAAAGGCCATTGAGCTGCAGGAATCATCACCGCTAATACAATCAATAAATTAATTCCTGTTTTATCCCACATTCCAAGTTGAGACAAGCTTTCACTTGTTAAAGCAAGTGATAACTGCCACTGCCCTGTGACTTGAAAAAGCCAAAACACCGCGACTACTAATGACACCCAACTCAAGGTAAATAAGCGACCAGAAACCTTGGCAGCTTGATTCGCCACTTTCCATCCACTATTTAAGTTAATCAATAAGACTAACCCAAGAAGAGTAGCGCCCCAAAAGAAAACCATAAAACGGAGATCCCCGCTTAACCAGGCAATCGAAGCCACACTTGTTGTGAAGGTAAACAGCGTAAAGTACTTACGATAAGAGCGATCTCCCATCAAGTAACGCACCGAAAAACGCTGAATGATTAAACCGATGAATAGTACAAAGAACGCCATCAACCAAGCTAATGTATCTAAGTACCAAGGCCCCACCACCTCATTCAAACGAGTATTCGCGACAGCCAATAAGGCAACCACTGGAGGGATAGCAACAATCCAAATATGAATGCGAACAAACCTCAACGGAACTCGTGGGTGCAAAAACACCAAACCACTAATCCCAGAAAGAACTAGCATTATAAGAAATACAGATAATAATAAAGACGAACTCAAAGAACCTAACATCAAACAATCTCCTTTCCAAACAGCGATAAAACATTAAATTTTCCTTTAGAAATAGTTTCTAAAAGTCATAGTTTGTAAGTTTATAAAATAAAAAAAACCGACAACTTCAAAACTTCAATGATCAAATAAAATCATTGGAGCTTTTGAAAATTGTCGGTTTCCCTTTAACTAACTTCAATTAAGAGTTTTTTAAAGAACTACCTTTTTATGAAATTGAAAATATGTTTAAAATTCCCCTTCCTAAAAAAGAAACGGGGTATGTATGAACGAGCGAGCATCGATTTACGTAATTCTTCCAATCTTATCTTTTAGATACCTTTTCATCCAGTCCATATATGAAATATATGTAAAGAATGCTAAAGCCCTAAATGATTAAAAAGGTAAAAAAGCGTCTATCGATTATTAATTTTAAATTTTATGCCAAATTCACGAAATTGTCAACAAAAAAACTTAATTCGATAATGGAGATCAATTTTTCCTCCAAAAAACGGGATCAGTTGGGAGGAATTTAGAAAACCTTCATGACCATGGATTTAGTTTAATCAAGAGAGTTAAAAAAATACTAAAAAGAGAAAAAGACTCAATAAAATAAGACTAATGATAAATAAAAGGAATTTATTTACTTTTTATAGAATAGATTGATCAATATTCTTTAACCAACTGAAGAGAAATTGATATAATAAGAAAAAATTAGTATTGGGGGAGTACGGTTGCAAATACAAAGTTTTTCATTATTTTGGGAAATAATCATATATGGTGCTTTTATAGGTTTAATCTGTATGTTCCCAAAGTCAAGACAACTATATAAGGAAGCGTTTAATTTTAGCGTTTTGAATAACTTCCGAACTTATCTTCTAATCTTAATCGCATTCTCAACCATCTTTACCGCCAATTTAATCATTTTTAATCGTAGTTTATCATCAACATTCAATTTATTAACTAGTAGTGCTTCACGTACCGTGATGTTAGATCCTTTCGAGTTAGCCTCATTAATTATTGGCATAGTAATCATAGCTCCAGTTTTTGAGGAATTGCTATTTAGAGTACCCTTATCCATTTGGATGAATAGAAGTTACCGTTTTTTTATAGCATTATTCATTTCTTCCATCTTATTTGGACTATTGCATGCAGAATACCCAGTATTCGGATTCGTATTAGGGATGATTTTTGGGGTTGTATATAAATTATCTAAGTCCGTGGTTCCAGCTATAATCACTCATTTTATTTGGAACGTATTTTCGCTCTACTATTTTAATTACTTATAAATTAATAGTAGAGGTAGTTATTTGAATTGAAATACAGCCAACTCTAGTTGGATAAGGCTTTTTTTTAATATGCGTATAAACTTCACAAGCATCAACATCCCAAGTCAATTACCGGAAAGTCCTGCACCCGTAGTCGCAATTTCATTTAAAAAAACATCCTCCTGATTACATACGAGCATTCCCTTTTGACTATAGAGGAGATCCCTTCTTACTTGGTGGGGGGCCTGGCGCCTGTTCCTTTCTTATGAAAGTGGAAAAAAGCAGGGCACATATGCCCTGCTCTTATCGCTTTGATTAATTACCTTCTTTGATACGTAACAATAATAGACGGAGAAATTCCGCTTAATTTGGAAATAGCATTGAAAATGGCTTAAATAACCGGGGAAATTCCGACTATTCACTCGAAAAACGTTAAAAAGGAGGGTTTATTAGTGGATAAGCGGAAAATCTTCCCTTATTTTCCCCAAAACGAGCTCCATTCCGAAAATAACCGGAAAAACTCCGTTTATTCCCATTTCGATGCCTAGCACTACCCAAATCGTTCCAGCTTCAACTAAAATGAATTCCCTTGAAAAAAGGACTTTAAACCCTTTTCCCCCTTAAACGATATCTTTCCATTCATCACTTTGTTTTAATTCATTATATGATTTGCTAAGGATTTCAACTTCTTTGATTTCAATACCTCGACTGTACAAAGTATCAGGGTCAATATGGAGATCCTCTGGCCAAGCTACAGTTCCGGCATCTTTATCAATATAAACCTTTTTAAACTCCTCGGGATTATGTAATTTCTCTAGTACCCCTTCCATCGATGGCTTAATATCTACAAGTCGCTTTTCCCCATTATCAAATTCACAGATAAGCCATCCATCAAGGATTGGAAGTGGTCTCGCCTTCAAAATTTCACGCATATTTTTTACACCTCCCTAATAGAGCGGTGGAATGCTTTGGGGAACGACTCCCCTTCTGCAATCCTCCCACGGCTTCATAATATCATTTCTATTCTTCTCAAGCCAAATGTGTATATCACGTTCTTTATTCCTAGGAAGGAGCTTATCCCCTTTCAAATATTCGCCAGTAATGATGTTCAATCTAGTTTTATCATTCCCTCGCACATGAAAATGTGGTGGTTCATGATCATCGAAATAAATATAAATTGTCATCCCTCCGAATTTACTTATACTGGGCACAAAAATCCTCTTTATAAGGTAGTAAACATTTTAATGTGAAATTTTAAAGTATTGGCTGGAATTTTAAAGGAGCAAAGTGGATATTAAAATTGAAGTTTTTAAAGAGGGAGATAGTGGCAAAAAAACATCCAGCCATCGGAGATAAATAGGCAGTACTAACTCAATCGTACTATGTAAGGTGAATGGAAGGACGAGGTCTATATAAACAAATTTCGAATTTTGACTTCCCTGTACACACCTAAATTTAAAAAGTGCCAGGCACCATCCAGAATCTGGATGGTGCCTGGCACTTCTACTTTAACTCCTCAAAATTGTTTCCCAAAAATATTCAAAAACCCAAGCTGATAAGACAAAAACACACTCACAAAGAACATCACAAAGAAAACACTGACAAACACCCAGTCACGTTTATGGATGGTCATTTCGTGATAATGGGTTCGATTGGGTTCTCCGGTAAAGCCTTTTGATTCCATCGCAAGCGCTACTCGTTCCGCTTTGCGGATGGCATTGGCTAAAAGCGGAATCGCATAGCGGCGAAACTGATGCAAACGTTCCTTCATTCCCCTTGCTCTCCCTACCCCGCGTATGCGATGGGCTTGCCTTAACACTTGAAGCTCATAACGAAATGTCGGGAGAAAGCGATAACCCGCTAAAATCCCGAATGTTAATTTCGGCGGCAGCTTACATTGCTGCATTAAACTCAACATAAACTTCGTTGAGTCCGTCGTTAAAATAAACAATAAGGACAACGCGGCAAACGAAAGGGAACGTAACCCTAGTGAGATTCCCGCCCAAAAGCTTTCTGAAGTGACTTGAAACGACCAAATCGAAAATAAAACATCCCCACCTGAAAAAGCCTCGCTAGGATGGAGCATCGTCATCCAGGCAAAACTTACCGCTAATAGAAGAAACGGTGAAAAAATCACTAACCAGCGCTTGAATGCCACTTTGCTGAATAGAAAGGTTACTAGAATCGTAAATACTAAATAAATAGACGGTGTCAGCGGATCGTATGTAACGGCTAGGAGCAGTGCCGGAATCAAGACAGCAAAAGCCTTCATAGTTGGATTAATGGATGTTAGCATGCGCCCGCTCAGCTCCTTGTTGTTTGGTGTTTTCAAGTAACTGATTGATTCTCACGCGGAAAGGGAGTCTGAGTTTCGCCTCTTGGACAATGTCCGGTCTCTCCCATAGTTCATCCGGTTGGCCGTTAAAAACCACTGTCCCGTCGCCAACGACATACACTCTTTCACAATAAGCATCGACAAGATCCATATCGTGGGTCACAAAAACAATCGCTGTCCCTTGATGTTGGAATGTTTGAATCATGTTCATCAATTCTGCGGTTGTTTGTGCATCTTGGCCAAATGTCGGTTCATCGAACAATAATACCCTTGGTGTCTCCGCTAACATCGTCGCCACACTAAGACGGCGTTTTTGCCCACCACTTAAGGCAAAGGGATTGCTCCATTTATGAGCAGTTAAATGGAAACGTTGGAGCAACCGAGTCACGTTATGTTCGATTTGATCTTGGTCTACACCGTTTAATTTCATTCCAAACGCCAATTCATCGTAAACCGTATCGGTAATCAATTGATGCTCAGGGTTTTGAAACACATACCCCATTACCTGTCTCATTTCCCGCTCAGACCACGCTTCGTACTTCTTATTTAACAGCAAACGACTTCCACTTTTGGGCTTTAATAACCCGGACATTCCCTGCAATAACGTCGACTTTCCTGCCCCGTTTTTCCCTACAATCGCGATGAGTTCTCCGGAGGAAAGAGAAAGATTCATTTCTTTTAAAATGGATTGTTTTCCCCGAGCTAACGAGACATGATTTAAAGATAAAACCTCACCCAACTCATTAGCACGTTGGTCGGATGGGGGACTGTTTTTACGGGAGGGAATCATCGTTTCACCAGTAGCATCCATCCACGCAACCAAGCTTGTTTCAGAAAGAGGACGATTGGTTTCATCCACCTTTCCATCATGTAGATCAAGAACGGTTTCAACGATTCTCGGGAGATGGACCCCCTCTGCTTTTAACAGGTCGGCTTCGTTGTAAAATACATCCTCGGGAGTCCCTTCCAACAGAATGTTTCCATTCCTACTAAGGGCGATTACCCGGTCCACCATGTGAAGATAATCATCTAACTGATGCTCAATGATGAACAGGGAAAATTTCCGCTCTTTTTTTAACGAATAGATTAATTCAATCAATTCAAAGCGCGAAGCTGGATCCAGGTTTGCTGTCGGTTCATCCAAGATTAATAACTTTGGATTTAAAAGCAGAACGGAAGCCAGGGCGACCTTTTGCTTCTTCCCGCCTGATAATTCATGGATTGGGCGATGTTTCTCTTCGGTGAGCCCAACAGCATGTAAAATGTCGTCAATCTTCCCGCTCATCTCTTCTCGTGGTGTTTTTATATTTTCTAACGTAAACGCTAACTCATTTTCGACCGTCACCATACAAAACTGACTTTCGGGGTCTTGAAACACCACCCCAATTTCTTGGTTGATTTCTCCCTTTTTAAAATGACTTAAAGCTGTTCCGTTATAAAAAATATCACCTCTAGCATTTCCCTCTATTCCTTCAGGGTAAAGGCCATTTAAGCAAAGAGAGAGGGAACTTTTTCCCGACCCGCTTGGTCCAATCAAAAGAATCGTTTCTTGTTGATGGATAGTAAATGATAGATTTTTTAAAATATGATCTTTGTCAGAGTCATAGCCAAACGAGAAATTCTCGACAGAGAGGAGTCGCTTATGATGCTTTATGCTCACGTTTGGACTGCCACTCCTTTCCTAACGCATAGCTTCTTAAGACACCCGTGTCTGCTAATCTTTCCGTAATCCATTTCCCTAGTAAACCAGCAATCAAAGCCCCACTAATCACCCGAACAATTAGCATCGAGCTAAGCAGCGGAAGAGATAATGCAAGGTATCCAGAATGGTACAAGCCCCAGATAAAGCTGAATACTGCTGCACCAATTCCCGCAGCTACGAGAACACCTGTAGAGAAATTTCGATACTTTGTTGCAGCAAAAGCCGTCTCGGCTCCAAGTCCTTGAATTAAGGCGGAAACGATTAACATCGGACCGGCTGGTGAACCCATTAACACTTGAACACCCCCAGCAATGGTTTCGGAGATGAGGGCCGCCCCAGGCTTACGAATGATATAGGCCGTGATGATCGAAACGATAAACCAAATCCCAAAGATCACTTCATATCCAAATGGTCCTAAGCCAAATGGTGTTAAAACGTTAGTAAGACCCGTACCTACGGTGAAAAAGAAGAGGTAAATGACGGCAAATACAACACCGAGGATTGCCATTAAAACAATTTCACGCAAATTCCATTTATTTGTCATTTCGTAGATCTCCTTAAAATGTATTTTCGTATTTTACAATCGTGGTTAATCCCCACTTAAATGCCCTTCCCCCCTACACAAGCAAGGAGGAAGAGCCCACTAATAGATGTTATTTGTCTTTCTTTGATGGACTGTTCGCCGAAATCGCTGCGGTCATCGTCACATGGCTTCGTTCATGGGTTTTAGACGCATTCACAAACGACTGCTCAAGGGTTTTAAATACATCATTGGCATCTCCATCAAGGCGGGACGCATAATGAACACCTTTCGTGAACGTGCCGTGATCCTTGGCCACCTCCACCTGGTCAGCAATGACTTGCATATAGTCTGGATTGTTCATCGGATAAAGGGCAAATTGAGTCGCCACCTCTACCTTTTCTTTGCTAGAAGCTTCTTCATTCAAGCGCTCATCGTTCTCTGACATATAGCTATCCCCCTCGGTATCTCCAGGGCAACCAACCGAAAACGTTCCATTAAAAACAGTATGTACCCCCGTTTTGGCCGCATGGATAAAAATCGCCTTGGCCACATCAAAGACATGCTCACTACGTCCGCGAATACATGTCGTTACATCATCCGTTTCCATCCAAACCTTGCTTGTATCGACCTCATTTAATGCCGTTAAAATCACATCCACAAAACGATCTGTCATCGGATAAATTGAAAAACGACACCCTACGATTCTACTTGTTCCACAACTTAAACCTTGCATACTTGTTTCCTCCTAAACTTTTATTTGTCCGTTTCGCCTTAGATATTAGGGGTGCCTAGTCTCCCAAGAACGCAAAAAACTGCATTCTCCAAATAGGAAAATGCAGTGATAGTCAAAATTAATTAAAATCTAATAAATAGAAGACGCCACTTGCACTTCCCCACGCTAGTATTACCTAGTTCAGGTCCAGAGGGTCAGCAGGAATTTCACCCGCCTCTCAGCAATAAAGCACCCCTAGTGCGAAACGAATATTCATTTGTCTCACTAATTGTACGATAAATCTAAGTGTTTGCAAATAAAAAAATTTTCAAGCGACCTTTTTGGATGGTTGTACTTTAGCGGCGAGCTACTGATTTAAGTAGGTTTATAAGCTGTTTTTTTAACGGTAAAAAAAATTAAGAAACTTTTTATTACCACTATTCGTATATTTATTATTCAAACAATAAGGGGGATACCTCTTGAAACATGCCCTACCACTTTTAGTAGTGATGATTATTGGCCTACTTACTGCTTGTTCTAATGAAGTAAATCAATCGCAAGAGGTGATTGCTAATTATCCTGAAGCAATTACTGAAAGGATTGAAGAACTTCCTGAAGCAATTAGAAAGAATTTAGTCGTCCCTTCAAAATTACCTGAGTCTTTTCATGTAATTGATTTTGGATATACTAGCGACCCTCCGAATGACCCGAATGGAAAGATTATTCTTACTAACTTCATCTATTCTGGAGATCATGCCCAACTTTTGCTCAACACCATGTATGGAGATTCTGTAAGTTATACAAATGAAAAAAATAGTGAAACGGTTACTTTAGATAACGGAATTGTGGCAAAGGTTGGTGATTTTAGTTTACGATGGGGGAACGAGGATGGAAGTTATCACGAGTTAGCGTTACTATTTCCCCCTGATGTGACAGAAACGGAAATGACGATAGATGATTTAATAGAGATCGCAAATTCAATGGATTAGTGATCTAATTAGCTATCATTCTACCTTATTATTTAAAATTTACATACTCGTATGAGAGATTCCACAAGTTAAGAGGTGTGGCACTATGATGTTTATAGTTGGCATTCTATTTATTTTCGTTGGTTTCTATATGGTAGCAATCCCCGCCGTGCTTTGGGATCTAACAGAGAGCTGGAAATCAAAGGACGCAAGGGAACCATCGACTTTTTATATTTGGGTTTCGAGGATTGGCGGGATATTTTTAATCCTTATAGGTATCGCTGGGATTGTCGAAATGTTTATTTTAATGTAGTACTCCAAATAAGAAGGCTTAGCGAAAGTAAAATAACGGGAGTTTTTACCGTTAAATGCCGAAGGGAGCTCTTTTCGTGTGATATAAGGGGAGATTTTCCCGCTATCAGATAGAAATGCCTCCCTTTTCGCGTTTCTCGAACAAGTAGCGGGAATTTCTCCCCTTATTTAAGCCATTTGCAATGTTATTTGCTATTTAAGGGGAATTTTTCCCTTTATTTATTGTAAGTGTCAGAGCAGAGAGTGGGGATACAAGGCTACTTTATGTTCATTTCAAAAGAGCAGGCGCACAATCTGCGCCTGCTCTAAAAAAGATAATATTAGTGACGTGCTGTTAACATCTTGCGTCTTGTGTAGAATTCAACTCCGTCTGTTCCGTTTGCATGAAGATCTCCATAGAATGAGTTCTTCCATCCGGAGAATGGGAAGAAGGCCATTGGTGCTGGAACCCCGATGTTCACGCCAAGCATACCAACTTCGATATTTTCTCTGAAGTAGCGAACCGCTTTAGAGCTGTCTGTGAATAGGCAAGCTCCATTTCCGAAGTCTGACTTATTGGTTAATTCGATTGCGTTTTCTAAACTATCTACGCGAACAATTGAGAGAACCGGTGCAAAGATTTCTTCCTTCCAAATTCTCATTGAAGGATTCACATTGTCAAAGATGGTTGGTCCAATGAAGTAGCCTTCCTTATGGTACGCTTCATCTTTACGGCCATCACGAATGAGGGTAGCTCCTTCTTGCTCGCCGACTTCAATATAGTTTGCTGTTCTTTCCTTATTTTCCTGGCGAATAACTGGACCTAAGAACACATCTTCTTCCAAACCGTTACCGATTGTGATTTCATTTGCTTTTTCGTTCAACTTCGCAATTAATTGATCTGCCACATCACCGACAGCGACAACAACAGAGCATGCCATACATCTTTCCCCAGCAGAGCCATAGGAAGCAGCAATGATTTCTTTTACGGAAGCTTCAAGGTCGGCATCTGGCATAACGATTGAATGGTTTTTTGCTCCTGCTAACGCTTGAACGCGCTTGCCATTTGCGGCTGCAGTTTTATAAATATACTCTGCAACAGGCTGTGAGCCTACGAAGGAAATCGCTGGAACATCCTCGTGATCCAATAATCCGTTCACGATATCATGCGCCCCATGAACAATGTTAAAGACTCCGTCTGGTAGACCTGCTTCTGTAAACAATTCTGCTAAGCGATTCGCAAGGATTGGTGTACGTTCAGATGGCTTAAGCACAAATGTATTACCGCAAGCGATTGCAAGCGGGAACATCCAGCAAGGAACCATCATTGGAAAGTTAAATGGGGTAATCCCACCAACAACACCAACTGGATAACGGTACATGCCTGATTCGATTCCTGTTGCAATGTCAGGAAGCTGTTTTCCCATCATCAAAGATGGTGCTCCAGCTGCGAATTCCACACATTCAATTCCGCGCTGAACCTCGCCGTAAGCCTCTTTAAAGCTTTTTCCGTTTTCCTTGGTAATTAATGTTGCAAGCTCATCCCAATTTTCTACTAATAATTGCTGATATTTAAATAGAATACGAGCACGTTTTGGTACAGGTGTCTTGCTCCAAGTTTTAAAAGCTTCCTTCGCGATTTGTACCGCCTCGTCTAAATCTTCACGCGTGGAGATTGGAACTCGCGCAAGCTCTTCTCCTGTTGCCGGATTTGGCACGATATCATATTTTTCTGTTTGTGATTCAATCCACTGTCCGTTGATAAAGTTCTTTAGTGTTTGAGTAGTTGTTGTTGTCATTTTTATTTCCCCTTTCATTTTTAAAAATTGCTAATCGGTTTTAAAATATGGAATAAAGTAAAACTGCCAAGGCCAATACAATCGTTGGCATAACCACGCTCAGGATGAAAATGGGACCATAAGAGCGTTTATGTGATTCCCCGCAGATCGCACGAATGGTTGTCACCACATAGCCATTATGCGGAAGTGAATCCAAGCCACCTGATGCAAGTGCCGAAATACGGTGCATGGCACCAGGATCAAGTCCCTGGGCTAAATACATAGGTGACAAAATTGGCAAGGCAATCCCGAGGCCGCCTGAAGCGGAACCAGTGATCCCACAAATAAGTGTAACTGCAATGGCCAATCCCATTAATGGAGGTCCAGGAAGATTCACAAGACCATCGACCACCGTGCTAAACGCTGCTACTTGGGCTGCTACACTTCCGAAACCAACTACTGCACAGGTATTCGCAGCAGCAACTAACGCATCCTGTGACCCTTTTGCCATAGCGGACCAAAAATCCTGCAAGAATTTAAACATCAATACACAAGCAAGGAAAATTCCACTTGCTAATGAAATAAGTGCCGCCCCTGTTGAAGAGGTGAAGTTTGAAATCGTATTTAACAATACGATGACTGAAACAAGCGGCAGAATTGCAAAAACAATATTTGGGAGCTCAGTATCTTTTCCCATATTCTGAGGCTTTTGCGCTTCTAGTTCCTCTTCCGCAAGAGCTGCTGCTGTTTCGTTTGTAGCCGGCTGATTTGGCAGCGAGAAGGTTTCGCCATTTTGAACAGCCTTTTTAACCATTTTCCCTAGCAAAATTCCGCCAACCACCATAATGGTTAGAGCCATCAATACCCCAATGATGCCTCCTGCTGTAGGTTTTGTTCCAAAAAATTCAGTTGGAATCAGGTTCTGAATTTCTGGAGAACCTGGTGCGGTCATCGTAAATGAGATCGACCCAAACACCAACGCGGCTGGGATAAAACGATGCGGAAGATTCGCCACTCTGAATAACGAAACAGCAATAGGATAAACAGCAAAGCCTACAACGAACAAGCTTACTCCACCATAAGTCATAACAGCAGCTGCTGCTACGACAGCGAATACAGCACGAGAAGGTCCAAGCGTATCTTTGACCCAGTTTGCGATGCTGTCCGCGGCTTTGGTCTCCTGCATGATTTTTCCGAATATTGCTCCTAACAGAAAGATTAAGAACCATGACTTGAAGTACCCCGTAAATCCAGTCATATAGTGTTCCGTCATTGCCGTTTCAAGGTTTAAACCACCGGTTATTGCCACAAGAATCGCACTGATGATTGCCGCGACAATAATATTGATCCCCTTCATCGTCAAATACATTAACAGTCCAAGTGAAGCAATCAGACCAAGCATCCCTAACATTTTATTTCCCCCGTTCCCCCATCGAAACTTACAAAACCTTCTCCTCGGTACTGAACTGGTAAGCATAACAATTGTGGTAAAGTTCAACTAGTTCATTGAACGTTGGCACTCTAGGATTATTACCCGGGCTTCCGCTGTCGATTGCGTCAAATGCCATTTTCTCCACTACATTTTCAAATGCTTTTTGGTCAATCCCCCATCCCTTTAGATTAGGGATATTTAATTGGAGACAAAGCGCCTTAACAGATTGAACCGCCGCTTCTGCTGCCTCAAGATTGGAAAGGGTTTCATTTTTCCGGTCAAAAATCCTACCGATATCAGCTAAGCGATCCGTGCAGGCGTCTTTACTAAATTCAAGAACCGCGGGTAGGAGCATTGCATTGGAGATTCCGTGTGGAACATGAAATAGTGCCCCAATTGGCCTGGACATCCCATGAACTAAACAAACAGAGGCATTTGTAAACGCCATTCCTGCTTGATAAGAGCCCAGAGACATTGCTTCACGTGCATCGACATTTTCCCCATCATTGTAAGCGGTTAAAAGATTATCGATAATTAACTTCATCGCCGATAATGCAAGCGTATCGGTCATTGGGTGCGCCTTTTTCGAAAGATAAGCTTCAATCGCATGGCTCAATGCATCTACCCCTGTTGCTGCCGTTACATTTTTCGGAGACGACAGCGTTAATAAAGGGTCCACGATGGCCACATCGGGCATAAAGGCAGGTTGTTTAATCATCATTTTCACATCATTCGATGTATTTGTGATAACAGTTACATCGGTTGCCTCCGACCCAGTCCCTGCAGTGGTTGGAATGGCTATATGTGGGACCGGACTGTTTTCAGCTATTTTCTTCCCACCCATGTAATCGCCTATGTACCCATCGTTTGTCGCCAGAACAGCGATTGCCTTAGCAGTATCCAGGCAGCTTCCCCCGCCAAGAGAGATTACTAGCTCACATTGCTCACGTTTAAGGATATTTAAAGCTTCCGCCACGTACTGATCTGTCGGTTCAGAGTTTACGCCGAGATATACCTCACTCTGAACTCCTTCTTTCTGCAACAGCTGCTGGCATTCCTTTATATAACCAAGGCTATCCATAATCTTGTCACTGACGATCAGCGCTTTTTTTCCCCTAAGAGCTGCTTCCGTCCCTACATTTTGAAAGGCGTTGCGGCCATAGTAGGTTGTTTTTGGTGTTCGTAAAATTGCAAAATTCTCCACCTATGTTTTCACCCCTTGTTTATTTATCACTTTTTATAGTTGCAAGAAGCGTGCCAACTTGAAAAAGTGATAAAATAAACATTTTTACTGTTTCAAAGTGTAGTAACTACACTACAGTTGTAGGGATGTTGTAGTTTAATCACTACACATACAGTAAAAAAAAGAGTTAATGAATCCCATGTTTTTTTAGCTTCTGATATAGCGTTGTGCGGTGAATGCCGAGAACATCCGCTGCCTTTGATTTATTGCCCCCAGCATTTTTTAACGCCTGAATAATGACTTCTTTTTCACGTTTGAAGACATCATCTCGTGCCACTTCTATTAAAGAAGGGCCGGTTGAATTCTTTTCCAATGTGAAAGACTCCTCTCTCATGGATACAGGCAAATGTTGCACATCAATCACATCTCCGTCCACCATAGTGACAAGTCGTTCCACGGAATTAACCATCTCGCGAATATTTCCTCGCCATGAATAGTTGCGAAAGATTGCTACTGCCTGAGACGTGAAAGTTTTCACGGGAACCTGATACTTTCCACAAACCTCCTTCAGGTAATGCGCCAAGAGGATGGGAATATCCGTCTTCCGTTCGCGAAGCGGCGGAATATGGAGCTGAATAATGTTCAAACGATAAAACAGATCTTCACGAAATTCAGCTTGATTGACCATTTCTTTTAGGTCTCTATTCGTCGCACAAACAATGCGAACATTCATTTGATACTTATTGATTCCGCCGACCCTTTCAACCTCTCTTTCCTGGAGAACGCGCAACAGCTTCGTTTGCATCACTAGTGGCATCTCACCAATTTCATCTAGAAAGATTGTCCCATTTTGGGCCAACTCAAATTTACCTGGCTTTCCACCCTTTCGAGCTCCTGTAAAAGCACCTTCCTCATATCCAAACAGTTCTGATTCAAATAAATGTTCTGGAATTGCACCACAATTGACACTAATAAACGGGCCTGTCGAAAATGGGCTTAAATGATGAATGCTTTTCGCAAACATTTCCTTCCCTGTTCCGCTTTCTCCGGTAATGAGGACGGTTGCATGGGTTCGCGCCGACCTCCGTGCATCCCTCTTCACCTTTAAGATGCCATCGCTTTCCCCGATAATCTCGTCAATCGTGATGCGGCTGTCCTTTTCTTTTTTTAAGCTTAATAGCTCTATCTTTGGTTCTTTCTTCCGATGTTCCTCTTGTAGGCGTTCATAAATTCGATAGACATCGGTTACCCCTTCAAAGATTAGCATGCCAATCGCACCGGTAACACGACCATTCTGCCAAATTGGAATGCGGTGAACAATCATGTCCTGCCCCTGTATCGTCTGCAGGACCCCCCGCTCAGGGATTCCGGTTTTAACTGTCTCATGGAGGTTAGTATTATCAATGACTTCCGTGACATGCCTTCCGATTGCATCTTCGCTTTTCACCCCTGTGAACCGACTATAGGCCTTATTAAATTCAAGCAATACTCCATGTTCGTCAACTACAGCAATGCCTTCGTAAGCGCTCTCTAAAATGACATGAAGGGCATCTACTGTATTTTGTCTTTGCTCTAATTTATATGTATATTTGAAGAATCCATCGAGGGCGTCTCGGATGGTAATTAAGCCTACAAGTCTTTCTTGCTTGTCCAAAACCGGCATTGCGTTTTCAGAGTGTGAAACAACATCCATTATGGAATCGTCCGGTTTCACGTAGGCCGGTGTCGCAATCAATGCTCTGCTAACAGGAGATTCGGGTTGTTTTGTTTTTACAAGTACCTTTATTATCGTTCCTAACGTGACCATCCCTAAATAACGATTGCTTTCATCAACAACCGGCAGCCCCTCAACGCGGAGCTCGTCCATTTTCTCGGCAGCTTTCTGAACCGTGTCTTTCTCCCAAAGGCAATAAGGACTAGGAGTCATCCAATATCTTACCTGTAGAAGCTCCGTTCGATGCTGCGCTTTTTCCTGCTCAAACCCCAAACTATTCATGTAACTTCCCCTCCCAATGCAAACATATCAAACTATCAACAGATGAAAGTAGTGTTTTTTCTATAAATCATTGAATATTTAGACTTATTTTTATGGGATTTGATTAGATTCCCTATCCCGTGTTGTTTTTGTTTTCTTAGGGCTAGCCACTTATTTACAGCGATAGTTTTATTATATCAAAACTAGGGGTCATTTTTTTTGCGAATCTCAGGTTCTTGAAGTATTGTGACTTTCACAAATTGTACCGGGGATAGGTGTTTAGTCGCATATTCTGCAATAATGTTATCAACTTGTCATTCTCGTAAATGAATTAATATCTCCCTGTTCTTTTTCTGTAAGACTACTATGGTAAGCTTGTCCCAAGATGAGAACAGCCAATGGGAGGCAAAGAGAATGAAACAAAAATTGGTATCATTAATTGCAACAGCGACAATCATCGCGACAGCTGCAACGACAACTCAGGCGGAGGAAGTCACTGTACATAAGGGCGACACTTTATGGGGATATTCACAGGAATATGGTGTAACGGTGGAGGCTATTAAACGATGGAACAATCTATCTAGTGATCTAATCCATCCAAATGATGTTCTTCAAGTCTCACCTTTTAAAAGTGTAACGGTTAAGAAGGGCGACACGCTTTGGGATCTTGCGCGGGCAAATGGGGTTTCGGTCGGTCATTTAATGGACACGAATGACCTTACTTCTGATCTCATTCACCCTGGTTTGAATTTAACCATCTATCCGGATGGTGAAAGTTCCACAAAAGGGCAAACGAATAGGATAATAGACGAAACGTCCAAGACGAACGATGACCAAGCAAAACTGACAACCCAAAATAAGGTACCAGAGGAAACCACAAAAGAGAAGGGCTCACAAGCTGTGTCAATTAAAACTGATACTAATACCGTAGAAGCACCGCAGCCAGAGGTTCAAGCCAGCACACCTCCAGCTGAGAAAGAAGCAGTAAGCAAGGAAATTACCGTAGAAGCAACAGCCTACACAGCTAGTTGCAAAGGCTGTTCCGGTATTACCAGCACCGGTATCAATCTACTAGAAAACCCAGATGCAAAAGTCATCTCCGTAGATCCAACTGTTATTCCACTTGGTTCCAAAGTACATGTGGAGGGATATGGATATGCAACTGCGGCAGATACTGGCGGAGCCATCAAGGGCAACAAAATTGATGTTTTTATCCCTGATTATGACGATGCAGTCCAGTATGGAAGAAAACAGGTGAAAGTAAAAATTATTGAATAAAGCGAGAGCTGTTTCCAATTTGGGACAGCTTTTTTCACTATGAATCGGCACATTTAGACCCAATGAATGCAGTGCTAATGTCACAACCCGAATAATGGATTAATAGATTAATTAATTTCATTATTTAACTCGCATTTTTATTTAGTTTCACCGTTGCCACCTCTCATCATTCGATTCCATTAAATGACCGACAGAAACCCGTTTCTTATTTATTGCTGATATTTCCCTCAGATTTTTGGTTTAGCCTAAGTTATTTTGCTATTTGTATCACTATTGTTTTGTTTAGTTATATAAAAAAAAGAAATTAAAAACACAAAAAGCATCAACAATTAAGATGATGCTTTTTTTCGTTGATTACTATCCTGTTTTCACGATAACATTTCCCTAGTTAGAAAAAGGAGTTTTATAGTTGAGAATCTAAGCAATTAACATAAACTATGAGGTTATTAACCTAACCAGACTATGGCAAGGGAATGGGCACTTGATAATTAACTAATTTTAATTCCCCAAGGACACCATAAAATCACCGATTCGGATTAACATATCCTCAATTTTATGCTCTTCATTTAAATTTGCTTGTCCAGTTACGATTTCAACTTCTGATTTTTCGCTGCCTTCTTTTTGGTACTGTATTTCCACTGAAAAATTATAAATTATCTCTTCAGACTTAGTTTTTTCAAAGTCGATATTGTTAACCTTTAGTTGGTAACTATTTCTCAGAGGTTCAGTCATTAATACTGAACCGTAGCTATTTACGAATGCAACGTAGGACGATTCGTCCGCAAAATAATCTTTATATAGTTTTTCTTCATATTTTCTTAACGGTATCGTCCAATCCTTTTCTTTCACTATTTGTTTCAATTCTTCACTTGGGCCTGTCAGATTATTTTTAAGTACAGCTTCCATCGTTTGTATATTTTCATCTTGTGTTTTCGTTTCTGTATTTTCGGCACAGCCAACTAACATGAACAGAATTGAGGCAGATAGAACAAACAATTTGAATTTCAAAATAAAACTCCCCCTTGCTACTTACTTTAACACGGATTTTCTATTTATTCTGTGAATATTTGCGGTAGCGTAATGCCCATGATGGATCCCTTGCATCATTTACTCCTTGCACTAACCTCGGACTTTTTTCATAGAAGTTGTCATCTTCACTGAATGGTCGCTAGATCTACTTGTTCCCCCTAACAAATCGAGGCCTCAACCATTTTATAAACATAAGAATTGATCCAACCTTTTTTATTTTATTTCCTCCTTTTACCAATTAGACGTTAAGGATTTTTAAAAGTTGCGGATCATTCTTTTTAAACAATTTATTTATGTACTTAACTCAACACACCTATTAGGAAAAATTAATGGTAGGACAAAACATTATCCTTGGGTTCCCTCGACAAGAGGAATGTAAAAGGTTTTTAAAGATGAAGGACGAATTAGTACTTTAAGTAGGAAGCGGTATTTAAGATGGTGTATCATAGAATCTAAAAGTAAGGTGCTCCGTGAGAATTGAAATAAAACAGGATACGTAGGTGATATCATGAGTGAACCTCACATTTTAATTGTGGAAGATGAGAAAAAAATCAGCAGAGTTTTGCAGCTGGAATTGGAATATGAAAATTATAAAACGGAAATTGCCGACAATGGGAAGGATGCTCTTCGTCTGATGCAGGAAAAAGACTGGGATCTTGTACTTTTAGATATTATGATCCCTGAATTGAGCGGGCTAGAAGTGCTACGAAGAATTAGAAAAGTGGACGAAAGTATGCCGATTATTCTTTTAACTGCCAGAGATGAGATACACGACAAAGTCAGCGGACTCGACTTGGGTGCGAACGACTATATTACAAAGCCCTTCCAGATTGAAGAGCTGTTGGCACGGATTCGTGTTCACCTTCGAACACCTAAAAAGACACAGAAGGAAAATGAGAGTAAGCTCTCCATTGGAGAACTGCAGGTTCATTTAGATCGACATGAAGTTATAAGAGGAACAACTCTCATTGACTTAACAAGAAGGGAATTCGATTTACTTGTCTGCTTGTTAAGAAATAAGAACATTGTAATGTCAAGGGAGCAGCTTCTTGAACAAGTATGGGGCTACGATTATTTCGGTGAGACAAATGTAGTTGATGTCTATATTCGCTATTTACGAAAAAAGATAGATAAGAACTTTGATCCCGCCTACATCCAAACGGTCCGTGGTATAGGGTATACGATAAAGGATATTCATTCATGAAATTGAAAACTAAAATTCTGCTGTCTTCAAGTTTGTTCATGCTTGTGACTATTTTGGTTGTGAACCTGTCAATTTACTATTTCTTTTACAAAGTGAGCACCAATACAGAACTGAACGAACTCGAACTGGTGATTCATGATGTGACTCAAGCATTAAATGAAAATCCAAATGTTGACCATAGTGAATTGCTGGAGGCCTACCTCCCTGCAAATGGGACGATCCGGATTATTCTTGAAAATGAAGTAAGATATATTGAGCAAACCCGTTCCCTGGATTATACGACCCTTCCCTGGAAATTCTCACAGCAAGAATCACAGCAAGTGATTTCCAAGAAGGATGCGCCAGACATAGCAGTTGTTGAACAGCCGATTATTTGGAGATCAGGCGATTATGCTGGTGATGTTGTGACGATTCAAGTTTCAAATCAACTTGTTTCCTTGCATGAAACTTTGCGCATTTTATTTTATGTGCTGACCATCCTGTCTCTCATTGTCCTGATTCCTATTATGATTGGCAGTTCATTCTTAAGCCGATTTTTGCTGTTGCCAATACAAAATCTAATCAAAACGATGAATGACAATATGACCCATGGGAAGTGGCAAAAGATTGACATTCATCATCAATCACAAGATGAGCTGCATGAGATGGAACTCACTTTTAACCAGATGATTGACTATCTAAAAGTCAGTTATGAAAAACAGGAAATGTTTGTTTCTGATGCCTCCCATGAACTCAAAACCCCGATTCAAATCATTAAGAGTTATGCCCAATTATTAGAGCGCAGAGCGAATGCAAATCCTGAATTAATTAAAGAGTCCGTCCTTGCCATTGATTCTGAAGCAAACCGAATGAATAGGCTAGTCGAGCAGATGCTGTCACTGGCAAAACATAAACAGCTTCAATCAAAGGTGCCGGTCAGTATGGTGAAGGTCGTCGATGAAATTGTGAAAACCTTTGATGGCATAACCGAAAGAGACATCCAGATTAAAAAAGAGAATCATACGATGATGGTGAAAGCAGACCATGATCAGATGAAGCAATTGTTTTATATATTAATGGATAATGCCTTGAAATATAGTCAAGACACCATTGATGTCCGGCTATTTGAGGAAGCTGGAAAGGCGGTTGTCGAAGTTCAGGATTATGGTAAAGGAATTTCACAACAGGACTTGAAACATATCTTCGACCGTTTTTATCGAATTGATAAAGCTAGGAACAGGGAAACCGGCGGTACTGGATTGGGGCTTGCGATAGCAAAATCCATTGCCGAAGCGAATGATGGAGAAATATCTGTAATAAGTGAACTTCATTCCGGCTCAACGTTCACCGTGAAGTTCCCAATTTTAACCGAAGAGTAAATGAAAAATGTTTCTCATTTTCTCATCAAATTCTAATCTTGATCAAATCCTCCTTTCATAAACCCTGGATATACTGAGAGTAAGATATCAACAGGAGGGAATAAAAATGAAGAAAAAAATCATTATGGCTTTTGGAGCATTATCTATTGCAGGTATCATTGGGTTCACCGCTTTTCAATCAGAGATTGTCAATGCCGAACCGAAACTGTCTAAGGAAGAAATACGGAAACAAGTCACTTCTCAGTATCCAGGGACGATCAACGAATTAGAATTGGAAAGAGACGATAACATCACCTTTTATGAGGTTGAAGTCATGTTAGAAGACAAGGAATACGAACTACAAATTCATGCCGACACAGGTGAAGTATTAAAGCTTGAAGAAAAGGCGATTTCCCCAAAAACCGTAACGGACACTGCTGGAAATAACCAGGATGATGACCGCCAAGGCGAAAATAAGGCTGAAAGTGGCGAAAACAATAAGAATGCAGCTCCCACCAATGATACCGCTGTAAATGGCAGCGATGATGACCAAGGTGAAAAAACAACTAAAAATGATGCTGCCACTCAGACGGTGATCAGCAATGAAGAAGCTAAGAAAATCGCTTTAGAAGAATTCCCTGGAAGCATCGTAGAATTGGAATTGGATGAAGACGACGGCCGCCATAGCTATGAAATAGAAATTGTGAATGGAAATAGAAAAGCCGAAATCGAGATCGATGCCTATACCGGCAAGATAATCGTATTAGAAATCGAAACAGATGACGGGGATGATGATTAAATCAATTGTAGAAGCAAAGGGACGGACCTTTTGCTTCTATTTTTAATTATTTGCATAGCCAAGAAGCTGGAAGCAAAAAATCGCATAAAAAAAGACTCTCAAAGAGAGCCTTTCTGAATCTATGTTGGTTATGCTTTTTGAACATTTGTAGCTTGGGGTCCGCGTTGACCTTGTTCTACTTCAAATGTAACTTTTTGGCCTTCATCTAGAGACTTGAAGCCTTCGCCTTGGATAGCTGAGAAATGAACGAATACATCGTCTCCGCCTTCGCGCTCGATAAATCCAAATCCTTTTTCTGCATTAAACCATTTTACTGTACCTTGTTCCATTTAATTATTTCCTCCTTGGTGCTGTGCACGCATTGTGTATGGACTATCCTTGTTTAGGTCTTCAGGCCAAAAGTATTTAAACTTTACGAGCCCTCCGAACAGACAAGAATAATTCTCCCAAAGAATAACAAAAAATGTTCATGAATGCAAATTCCTTAAAAGATAGGTATCTGTCCCCATGTTACGTATATACTCTGCGGTTTGTTCTGTTATGGATTCAAAAGGTACGATTGCCCCATTTTATACGTGCCTGTTGCGACCCTCTCGTGCCCGTTTCCCCGAACAATTCAATCTCGCCCTCATCGATGGTGATTAACCCCATAACGATGCGCATGAACGTCGACTTTCCCGCGCCGTTCTCCCCGATTAAGCCGTAAATCATCCCCCGTTTTATTTCAATCGATACTTTATCGAGTGCTTTATGCTTGCCGTAAATCTTTGAAATATTTTTTGCTTTAAGAATCGTTTCCGACATCACGATCATCCTTTCGAAGCTGATAGATATAGAATAAATGCTAGGTTTAAATAATTTGACTAGAAAAGTATAAAGAAAGTGTAAAGAAAGTTGCCTAGTGATTGGTTCTTCATTCTAATCTTAGGCAATCGTTTTTTAATCCCTTTCGATTATGTCCTTTCCTCAGGTTCTATTAAGCAAACTTGTTAGGAATCCGCAGACATAGGAATAGGAAAAGAGGCAGAAGCTATGTAAAAATAATTAATTTTCTTAATCTAAAGGAGAATGTTTATGATAAAGGTTCTAACCGTATTATCTTTAGTCACGATGCTAAACATAAACTTGCTATTTCCCTTTTCCCTAACTGAACCAATTAAAGGCATTTATCTAACAGCAAAGTCGGTTAGCACCGAATCAAAATTTAATGATTTAACCAATTTGGTTGCGAATACCGGACTAAATACGATGGTGATTGATATAAAAGATGATGAAGGAAGGATCACATATGATTCCGATTTGCCTCTTGTCAACGAAATCAAAAGTGATCAAAACGCCCCTATACAAGACTTGGCATCCGTCGTTCAAATTTTAAAGAAGCAAGACATCTATACGATTGCCCGAATTGTGGTATTTAAGGACCCTTATCTCGCTAAGAAAAAATCGGAGTGGGCGATAAAAAGCAAAAACAACACTTTATGGAAGGATAAAAGTGGGGTCATGTGGGTGGATCCACATCGCAAGGAGGTTTGGGACTATTCCATCTCGATTGCTCAAGAAGTCACCAAGTTAGGTTTTGATGAAGTTCAATGGGATTATGTACGCTTTCCAGACTATAAAAACATCGATAAAGAAGTGATTTTTGCATCTTCCCCGTTTAAAACAAAAGAGGCAGCAATTGGAGGTTTTTTAAAATACTCTTACTCGAAAGTGAAAACACCAACCGTGACAATATCTGCGGATGTGTTTGGGCTGACGACTTCCGTAAAAGACGATATGGGCATCGGGCAAAAGTGGGAAACGATGACTCAACATGTCGATGTCATCTCTCCGATGATGTATCCTTCGCACTATGCCAAGGGAACCTACGGGATTGCTAATCCAGAGGCCGATCCCTATCAACTGATAAAAAAAGGGCTAAAAGACGCGATTGAAAAGAATAAAAAAGTTCAATCACAAGGAAAAACCGTAGCTAAAATCAGACCTTGGTATCAAGACTTTGACATGAAAGTTCCCTATAGCCTTAAAGAAGTACAAGACCAAATTCATGCCGGAAATGAACTAGGAATAAACGAGTATCTATTATGGAATGCTCGGAACACTTATTCATTTTAGGGACAAGGGGAGACCCTTGTCCCTGTGGCTATTATTCATTTTGAAGAGGAAAAAGAATTTAAGGTTTACTAGAGGCGAAACATATCTTTGAGTCGAAAGAAGTTGTAAAACAATTTCGCATGCCTTCCCGTTCTGCTGTATGGATGTATCTTGGGTTGGAGACAGTTAAGAAATAAATGATCACATCTTCTCGATGGACCATATCTACGATAACAATCATCATGCAACTTACAGCATGCATCTACCTCATTCGTCGGGGCCCCCGGCCCACTGCGACCAGGCCCTCAATACCTATAGCCCATGTTTTTTCTTCTGCGTCTGCTGTCCATATTGCTCATTCTCCTCCCTTCGTCTTAGACAGGCTACTACAATATATGTTGCCAGTCTTTTTAACGGCAGGGCGTTAGGGACAATGAACATAATGGTTCTTATAGGTTCTTACTACACCGGGGGCAGACACTGACATTTCCAGATACCTTCAATCAATGCTTACTCGATTAAGTAAAGTGCCTCTCGTCTTTAAAAAATCTCTTGAAGATCCGCACTAAACCCCGATAAAAATTTCGATTTGACTCTTCCACTTTCCGTTTTCATATCATGTTGTTCATACATCCTTTTTTCGTCAAGAGAATAGACGGTTACAGAGTTTAACATTGGGTTCACAATCCAATACTCTTGGACACCATAATTCATATAAATGTTTAGCTTTGTAATTAAATCATGAGATTGATTGGTCGGGCTAAGAATTTCAATAATAAAATTAGGTACTCCGATATAGCGTGATTCTGTAAAGCCAGCTTTGTCACAGATGACCGTTAGATCAGGGATAACGATTTTCGTTCCTTCGATATTTTCTCTCTTTAGTTCAATATCAAACGGAGCATGAAAAACCTCACAAGACTTCCCTCTAAGAAAATTGCCCAGTTTGATATGAAGTTTGCTCGATATTCGCTGATGTCTCGTAGATGGTGAGGGTGACATATAGACAAAACCATCTATATACTCAAACAGTTGCTCAGAATTCTCACGGATTCTGAAATAATCTTTTACTGGCATTTGTTCATTTTTATATAGATCCATCTTGTCACTCTCCCCTTCCTTATCGTTAATCTCATTTTATCATCTTTCAATAATGGGGGACAGGTTCATGATCCCAGCAAGAATCTACTGGGACATGAGAAGCGTTTATTATAACTACTAATCAGGAGAGAACTCCTTCCCCTTATACTGGTGGTACTCCTCTCCTCCTAAAAATGACCTGAACGCACTCCACTTCTATAAACGGCATATATGTTCATTCAAATACTTACCTACTGGGACAAGGACCTGTCCAACTTATCTAGCCCGACACAGTACCCTTTTACGGTCAGACACACGTGCTGGACGACATATATGTAAGTTAACAAATAAAGCTACTACAAACTCTTTTGGTAATATTCACGTAGTTCAAGTGCATTATCTTCCCATACCGTTGTACGACCATGAATCAATTGACCAAGTACGTCTAAACATCTATGCCATCCTGCAGCTACATATATCGCCATTGCAGGGTCATCAAAGGTATGACGAAAGCTCAAACTGCACCCTTCTTCCGTTCCATGTAGGCTGACCTCTAATAAATCATCAACCTCTAGAAAACAAAAGGAATAGGGAGGATTGAACTCAGTAATAACTGCCTCATAGATTGACCCTTCCCCATCATCGAACTTGATCTTTCCACCAACACGAAGATCCATCTCTCCAGTGGCAAATGGATACCACTGAGTGAAGAAAACAGGCTCAGTTAGAAAACGAAATACCTTTTCAGGACTAAAGGGATAATTGCGTTCAAAAACCAATACTTGTCTTCCTTCTTTTTCATGCAGACTGCCATAATTACTCATGAAAGTTCCCTCCTTTTTTCGAATGTGTTACCGCTTCCTATTTTAAACATGGCTAGAGTACTTATCTCTCGCACCCATTATGAATTCTTCTTTTTTTCCTCCCAAAGCTGGATCCGTTCTTCATGACTTACCTCTTTATGGACTTGATGCAGCATCCAGATATAACCAAAGGTGTCCATGAATATCGCGTTCGATACTCCATAGTCTGGGAGTTCAGTCACCGCTTGAATCTCTGTGCACCCTAACCCCATTGCCTTTTCATAGGTCTCCTTAATGTCTGGAACAGTCACATTCACCCAACTCGTTTTAGGGTCGTCAGGACTAGGGGCAATCAAATGGAATTCTGGGTTTTCATCTAATAAATGAAAGCGAACGCCATATAAGGTAAACACCGCTTCATTTTCACCCCGAGGCAAGTTTGAAACCTCCACACGCTCGATCTCAAATATACCTTCATATAATTCCAAAGCTTTTAAGCTATCCTTCACAACCAAATCCAACTCAACACCAACCATAGTCAACACACTCCTTTTAAGTTCCTAGCTATTCTTACCACACCATTATAACAGGAAGCAAGGGGACGGTTCTTATGCTTCCTTCGGATGCTGCAATAGAAAATAGACCGAGTTTTCGCCTCGGTCTATAGTATGTATGGGGTTGTCTGTTCACAGACGGTGCTTGATCCCCGGCACAGCAACGCTTTACTGAGTCGAGGTTCAGACACCGACATTCCAAAGTGAACGCTTCCACCTTTTTAATTTAAATTCTATTAGCCTGGGCTGTTACTTTCCTCCTGACGCTTCTCTTTAACCATCAGTACGCCAATCAAACCAATGATAGAGAAAACGACTGGAGTGATGAAACCGTAGTAGTATCCCTGAAAATGATCCAATATCACCCCAAAGATGCTTGGAAGCAGCACGGCGCTTAGAAATCCACCTGTGTTCGCAAATCCAGTGGCGATGCCGGATTCATGGGCCGGAAACGATTGGCGCACAGCAGCGAACGTTAACGCATTCGCTCCATAAGCAAGACCAATCACAAAGAAAAGCACCGTTAGAAAAAAGACTGGTGGATTTGCATTCGTGAATAGAAAGGTAGACCAACATAAGACGATAAGAAGATGGACAAAGATATAAGGGCGTTTAATCATACCTAACTTGCTGGAAATCCAACCAGCCAAAGGCGCACCAATCAACGCCCCAACTAAACCAATCAAAACGAGCTCACTCGCGTCTGTACGAGTCATTCCGTACATACTCATCCCGTAAGGAACAGCCCACGAACCGATAAACCCTACATACGTGCCGACTAGCCCAAAGTGACAAAGAAATAACGCCCATGCTTGTCGATTCGAAACAATTTTCCGCAGCAAGACAAGCGTCTTTTCCCGCTTGACTTCCCCCTTTTCAAATAAGGGTTTGTTTGGTTTTTTCACAAGAATAAAATACAGAAGGACCGCACATAAGCATAATAAAATACCAGTGGAAAAGAAAGCTGGGCGCCAACCAAGGAAATCAATATAAGCAGCGAAGGGGACGGTCGCCAATAAAAAACCAAGACTTCCCGTCATCGCGGCAAACCCAATGAAACGCGAGAATTCCTTGGCAGTAAACCACTGGCTCAAAATTAATACCATGTTCACCCAGATCGTTGCATCCCCAATTCCCGTCAGAATCCTTGCAAAGAATAGGATATATTCATGGGTGCCGAGACTGTAGATGATGGTACCTATCCCAGTCAGAAAGGCGCCGATAATGAGAAAGAAATTAGGCCCATATCGATCCGCCAAGATTCCCATCGGAATTTGCAAACCTGTGTAAACAAAAAATTGGATACTGGCCAGTAATCCAATCGTCGAAGCAGTCACCTGAAAATCCCGCATCACTTCATTTGTAATCAATCCCGGAGCCGTTCGCTGACTCGACATAAATAAATACGTAAACAAGACACAACCAAAGACAACCCAACGATAGCGGGAATGTTGTTTTTCCAATCAATCTACTCCCATTCGTTTTTTCTATATGTATATGGGTTCCTCGCCGCCGTAGTACCTACAGTGAATTAGGCAATGTGAAAAGCCTTCTTTAAAAAGGCTTCTTCCTAAACTATTGGGCCGATATAGAAAAAAAAGCTGAGAAAATCGACAAGTAAATTACTTATTAGCAAACGAATACTACTTCAAAGCAAGGCATTCGTTTCAGTAGTATTTGCAAATAAATAGAAGGAATGGTCCGGTTAGAAAATTGGACCATTCCTTCTATAAAAATACCGATTTTCGTAAACTTAACTATTGATTTCTGCTCTAATCAAATTTATAAAGCATAAAAACAGAGAATTAAACTACCTTAACAAACCACTAATTGTTTAAGCGAATTGCTCTTTTATCGTCGCAATCATATCCCTCGCAATAGCCGCCCATAAGTCCTTGTCCTCTGTTAATTTTTTCTGGAAGTTTGGAATTGCCTTTTTAAACTCTGCTTCAAATTCCGGTGTACCTTTTGCTGGCAAAGAACCAAATAATTCATCGGCCAGCTTTTGCCCTTCTGGTGCCCTCGGTCCCCATTTGGCCACTTCTTCTCCGTCTTGATCGATGAAAACAATAATTGGAATCGAGCGCGATTTTCCATTGGTTAAGTACTGATCCATCAATTCAAGGTTTTCATCACGAATAAAGTACCTCGCATCAATAAGGGCCTCATTGGCAATTCTCATGAACAAAGGAATGTTGGCCATCGCATCCCCGCACCAGTCAGCGGTAAGAATTAACGCCCTCAGTCCCTTGTCTTGAAGACTATTTAGAAACACTTTTTGATCTTTCTCAAGTTCACTTGAATTATACACTTTCAGTAAACCCTCTTGGTTCACTTTCATGCTTGATATATATTCGTTTGTGGTCAATCCTTGGTTAAACCATTCATTTAATGTTTTCATATGTACACCTCTTTTAAAAGATTGTTTCCCTCATATTAATAGTTACGATGAACGTTTATTTTTGATACCAGTCGGCTGGTTCCATATTCACGAATGGAATATCGGTATCAACTAGCCCCTCAATTCTGTTAGGCGTGAGGTTTTCCCCATCCAACCACTTGGAAAAATTAAATTTTGTTGGTTCCTGATCTCCACCAAGCGCAATCCAAGCTTCCCTTGTTTGTGGAAAATACGCCGATGTATGAATCGTTCCTGCCCAGCTGCCGTAAAGTTTGGAGAATACCCCTTTTTCAGTGTCATTTAAAAGCTTAAAGGCCTCATCTCCGCTTAAACCGCTTTGTTCATGATTTTCCTCTATAATCTGCATTCTTTTTTTAGAATCGTCCAGCACATGACGATTTTCCTCTGTCATGATTTTAAAATGATTCGTACAAGCATAATCTTGCCGCACTTCCACTCGTCTTGGCGATGTCTCCACGATGTAGGGCACCTTAGCTTCAGCATCATATAGAACGTAGCTGAAAGAACCACGATGCGGAACCTCTTTTAGCAAATCAACCGCTTCCTCAACAGAAGCGCAACGTTCAAGGATAAGCCTGCCAATCATATGACAGATAAACCCATTTCCCGGCCGTTTTCGGTTCATAAACGTATAACCCATCACAAGACCTTTTTCATTCATGCCATCTGATCTTCCAGTGATTTTCTGAGTCAGACCAATCGTTGCATATCCCCCATCCGCCGGTTGAAAAAGGACGGCGCGACCATCGTATGTTTTTGGATGGTAATCATAATTACGAATCATGTACCCCTCACCTACATAAATCGAGCATCCCGACCGGGTCATATTTACCCTGTATCCGCCAAATTCTTGTAAAACCTTTTCCATCGGCCATTCCAGGGCTTCCTGTAATCCTAAAAATTCATCCCAAATCATCGGTGCCAGCCGTTGAAAAACTTGTTCGGTTTCGTCCACATCAATTCTAAAGAGCGCTTTTCGTACTTTCCATTGCCGTTCCCGGTTATGGACGAGGATTGAATCCCTCAACCTTTCTCCCTGGTTAAAACCAAAATCATAATGTGAACCCCGATATTGAATGACATCCGCAAATATTTTCTTCATGATGAGATCCTCCATTTGGTCATTATATCTAGGATACATGGTAAAAACAGAAAGATAAAGAAAGTGGCATTAACCTACCCAAAATTAAGATAACATCTAAATCGGACGAGTAGTCCCTCCATTTCTCCCGATTTGAGTCTGTGCATTCTTGTCGAACTTTTCAAACACATACCAGACTAAATGGAACAGCATATGACAAAGGATAGCTGCTGCAAGGCCCTCCTTCCAATAAAGCCAACCACAAAGTAGACCGACGAGTAGATTCATACTAGTAGAATAGATCAGCATCGGTCTAGTAACACGAACTTTCATCTGATAGACCGCCGGAAGATGGGCCAGTGCAAAAGCAATACTAGCTACAATATTTCCAATCCAAATAGATACCACAGAATTTGAGATAAAGAGATTACAAATCCACACAATAAAAGTCATCAAACCAAAACGAAAGATCATCTCCTCCACAATCCCTCCATAAAAGGTCCGCGTCCAAATCCCCAATTGTCGCCTACTTTTTTCAACCTGTTTATACGTTTCTCTTGCCACATTCTTTTTAAAATAAAAATAGTAAACAACCACATGTAGAAAAGCGCAAAGGAGACTAAGGATAAGGGATAGGACGCTCACCCCTTCAAAGGAGAATACCTGGAAACCTACCTTCTTATAGAAAAACAAACCTATTAATGCAAACGGAAAAGCTAGAATGATATGGTTTAATAAACGCAGGCCAAAGGATGGTGTTTCAATGTCTGGTATCAGATCGCAGTACAACTTCTTTTCATTAATAGCCATCATCAGAACACCAGGTAAAAGTAAGACGATTGTTAACAACAATTCACTAATGTTCATCATTGTTCTCCTCCCAATTCAATCCCAACATGAGTTAAATAGATTTTAATCGCTGCCCTTACCCACTCTTCCTCCTCCGATGTTAGTGGCATCAGTTGTAGTGGTTCTTCTGCTCCTAAGCCCAAGTCATCCGCTTTCTTAAAAAATGAATGCAAATCCTCACCAACAATCTCTTGGAGCATAGACATTAACTCTTTTATTAGCAGTTGAACTTCATCTTCATTAGGATCTCCTCCACATTTCTCCTTTAAAGTAGAGAGTATGGCTACAAATTCAGATTCGAAGTTTTGTTGTTTTTCAGGTGATATACTAAAAATTTCTTCTACCTTCTCTTTCGTGTAGATTCCTGTTAACCACTCTTTGTGCTCATCCTGAAATTGGATTCCTTGAATGATGGAAGCAAGAATACTAGCATCAATATTCTCTTGGGTTTCGGCAAGATGAATGGCATGGTTCAATGCTGTGATTACTTTTTCAGTTTGTCTAAGCTTTTCTTCCATAATCTTTTTCTGGAACTGTAGAGACTCCTCGAGATTCCACCTATTTTGGATAAGCAGCTCTTTCATTTGATCTAATGAATATCCAAGAAATTTTAACGTGACTATTTTTTGCATCGTAGCAAAATGGGAGTCATTATAAATCCTTCGACCGTTCTCTGTTCGATATGCTATTAAAATACCAAGCTCATCATAGTAGTGAAGTGTCCGAACCGTTACACCCGTCCGTTTTGCAAACTCACCAATGGAATAAGACTTTGTCATATCGTTACTCCTCTCATGATTCCTATCTTATCCTTATCATAAAACATTACGTTACGTTAGGTTCAAGATATAAATTTAAAATTTAGAAGTACAAAATAAAAACTAAATTATGTATATATCCACCTATATTTTTAATCAACAAAAGTATGGTCAACAACCCAAGACAAACGAAAACGGCTATGAAATGCTTCGTGGAAAGAGAAGCAAATGCAACTAAATATTGGGCATAATACCAATAGCTACACTGTGATTGAAGGAGGAGATCTTATGCCTGATTTTTGTGCCTCATTATGGCCAGAAGAGCCGACACCAGAACACCTGAAAAATTGTACTGAATGCGGTCTTTATAAACATGGTTCCCGAATGGTATGGGGTGAAGGCAAACCGGAAGCACCTATTCTAATTTTATTAGACAACCCTGGAGCTCGGGAGGACCGGGACAATAAACCGTTCGTCTGTGGGACGAGGCAAACATTGCAAGAAGCCGCCAACCAGGTTGGCCTGAAGGTCGAAGACTTATATGTAACCTATATATTAAAAAGAAAACCCATTCGAGCCTATGATAAAGAACAAACGAGGAAAATCTGCATGAATCACTTAAAACAACAGCTCCAATCAAAACAGCCAAAGTTCATTGTCTGCCTAGGAAACATCGCTGTTCAATCCTTCTTTCAAGATTCAGATGTGGATGTAAAATCGTTAAGAGGCAAAATACATACTGTCCATGGATACAAGACAACCGTCGCCTATCATCCTCTAGCTGTGAGGCGACGTCCCAACCTTTGGCCATATTTTTTAGAGGATTTGAAGTTAGTGGTAGAGAATGGGGTTCAGTGACTATGGTTTTTTTCTACTAGTTAATGGGTAAGCCGACCCTCCCCCTGTTCCCGCGGGGGGTGTTCAGGATACTATTAATTTTTTTATGAGAAGGTTCGAACTAGCTTCAAGCGCTCACTATATTCCACGTAGAAAGGAAATAAAGCCAAACCATTTTTACTAAAAAACAAATGAACAACCTTTAATCATAAATAGTTCCGTTTCGGTGGAGAAACATACGAAATAGCATACCTTTTAACAGACCAAATCGCATATGATTGGTCTCTTCTTCTTTCCATATATATCAACTATTATTTGATATTAACGCTTGAATTAGCATACAAAACGCACCCCAAATAGTATAATGTCAATAGCTGTTGTCAATGTGATTTTTCCTTTTTATGTTAAAATGAATATATAGTTTGTGAAAGAACGTACTTAAACTAACGGGCAGAATAGTACAAGAAAAAAAGAAATGAAATATAGACGTTTAAGGCAATGAGTGTGTAAAGTATGTTTGACACATCCATTGCCTTATTTTATTATATAGGTGTAAAAGGTTTTTTACACCTTCTAAATGTGGAGGCAAATGAAATGGAAAATAGAATTAAGGAGTACAGAGAAAAAAAGAGTCTTTCACAGGGTAAATTAGCGGAATTATGTAATGTAAGTAGGCAAACGATTAACGCTATCGAGAATGACAAATATGACCCAAGTTTGCAGTTAGCATTTGATATCGCAAGGACTTTAGGAGTCGCAATGGAAGAATTATTTATTTCTATGAATGGGGGAAAAAGTCATGAATAAAACCCAAAGTATTATCGCTATTTTAGTCTTTGCTGTTTTTCTAACAATTGGAGGCTCGACCTTATACAAATGGGTTAGCTTTGGAACTGTAGATTCAGCTGGTATATTCTTTAGTTTTTTAGCTTTAAGCTATTTTTTTAATTGGATGAATTGGGGTGATCATGAAGGTGGTGGCGAGAAGGATGAATTAGATAGACATATTAAAACCCAAAGTGCCAAAATAGGTTATTATATTCTTATGATTTTATCTGGTTTAATACTATTTATTTCTGAAGGAACAGGCAGTTTCAATGAAATTGACAATTATCCACTGGTTATTGTGGTAGGTCTTACTTTTGTTACAGTTCCGATTACAGAATTTATATATTCAAAGAAGTTTAAATAATACGATACTATCACAAAGAAAGCATCTTCAACTAACGGCAGTTTAGTTGAACAAAGCCATATAAAAAACAAACGCTTGGGCATTAAAATGCTCAAGCGTTTTTGGTTACAATTTATACTGTTGGTTATAGTGCTAAATATAGTACGTTTTAGTGTGTTATTTGACCTGTTAATTTAGTTTTTCTCCACAGTATCGGAACTGCTTACTTTAATCAGCTGTTCTTTCATTTGCCTGGCAACGTCCTACTCTCACAGGGGGAAACCCCCAACTACCATCGGCGCTGAGAAGCTTAACTTCCGTGTTCGGCATGGGAACGGGTGTGACCTTCTCGCTATCGCCACCAGACTATTTAATTAGGGATAATTATTTTGCTTGCGCAAAAAATTTTGTTCCCTCAAAACTAGATAATGTAATCAGAAGGTAAAGTCATTCATATCAATTCTTAACTTTATAAGGTTAAGTCCTCGATCGATTAGTATCAGTCAGCTCCACACGTCACCGCGCTTCCACCTCTGACCTATCAACCTGATCATCTTTCAGGGATCTTACTAGCTTGCGCTATGGGAAATCTCATCTTGAGGGGGGCTTCATGCTTAGATGCTTTCAGCACTTATCCCGTCCGCACATAGCTACCCAGCGATGCCTTTGGCAAGACAACTGGTACACCAGCGGTGCGTCCATCCCGGTCCTCTCGTACTAAGGACAGCTCCTCTCAAATTTCCTGCGCCCACGACGGATAGGGACCGAACTGTCTCACGACGTTCTGAACCCAGCTCGCGTACCGCTTTAATGGGCGAACAGCCCA
>NZ_FOBW01000004.1 GCF_900109925.1 Mesobacillus persicus
ATGATAAATATTGTTTGTTGACGCTTGTTTGTTTAGTTTTCAAAGAACAATCTTATTTAACTGCCGCTCAAGGCGACTTTATTACTATAACGTGTTGGCGTTTTTTTGTCAACACCATTCGATCATTTTCTTCAAATTATTTATTTGAAGTGTTGAAATGACCGCCCCGTCGTTAGCAGGAAATTAAATATATCATGGACTTAAAATGTTTGCAATATAATTTTTGAAGTTTTTTTCACTCTATGTAATATCCTTTATGATTTTTTGTAGCATATAGAGAGAATCTCCATCATAGATTATAGACAAGCTATGATTTTTTTATAAGGGGGCGTGACCAATTATCGAAACAATAGCACTTTATCTTTCCTTTCTAATGGCTGTATTTTTGTTTGTTTATTCCTATATAGAGGGAATCAAAATCGTTAATAGCGAAGGGAAAGTGTCTGGCGGTACTTTTATTTTCACGGTTACCTCTGCCTTTCTTTTTTCTGGACTAACTTATTCTTTTATGTGAAAACACCCCCTAGCACATAGGGGGTGTTTTCCATTCTTTAGTGGACCTTGGCCTTAAGACTTGTTTTTGCTTTAACCTCAGAAATTCTCAATCTACGTTCATCAATTATAAAAAGACTTATCCCCGCAAGTACAATTAAGCCGCCGGTTAACTGGGACCAGCCAACAGTCTCACCTATTATGTAATAAGCTAATACAGTTGCTCCGATTGGTTCAAATAAGATTGCCACTGATATTGTTGAAGTGCTGACCCATTTAACTGCCCAGTTTAATAATGTGTGACCAAAAAGCGTTGGGACCAATGCAAGGAGGACAAAGTATAACCAGTCGATCTTCTGGATTGGCAAAAAGGGATCTCCTGTGAACAGGAGATAAATAAACAGAGTGATTGTACTAATAGAATAGACAATAAATGTATAGGTAATCAAAGAAACTCTCTTTCGGACAGATTGACCAAACATTAAATAAAACGTAATTAAGGCACACGCAACGATAGCAAGAATATCTCCCCAAAGCGCAGAACCACTTATTTTAAAATCACCCCAACTAATAATAACACTACCTATAATTGCTATGACCGCTGACAAAATTGCTTTAAAAGATACTCTCTCTTTAAAGAAAAAATACGCTCCTACAAAAGCAAATAATGGCTGAAGGGTAACCAAAACCGTTGAACTGGCAACTGAAGTGTAGTTTAAAGATTCGAACCACAGGATAAAGTGAAAAGCTAAAAAGACTCCAGAAGCCAATGAAAAGAACCAATCACGTCTTGTAATTACTTTAAGTTCAGTAACATATTTGAATAGAAATAACGGTAGCATGAATAAGACAGAAAATAAGAGCCGATAAAAGGCGACAACTCCTGAAGGTGAAGACGAGACCTTCACCAAAATCGCCGAAGTAGACACAGCAATAATACCAATTGTAAGTACAAGGTATGGATTAACCCTTTTTCTCTCCATCGTTTTCCCCTTTCAACTTTATAATAGAAGTGTATATTATTTGAGAATTCATACAAGCATTTAAAACGTTTTTTATAAATTGTTATATTTTAAAATCAAGTTTTTATTTTAGGAGGAAATTTAGCAGGAATGCTTGAACCTTTTTATTATAAAGATATATAAAGGAAACTTATCAATAGGGGGGACAAAATGATTGCAAATATGATTGACTCCGAGACACTGATTAGGTTGGGGATTTCTGCATTTCTTGGACTTGTAATCGGTCTTGAACGGGAGCTAAAGCGGAAACCTGTGGGGTTAAAAACTAGCTTGGTCATCAGTATTGTAAGCTGTCTCCTAACGATTGTTTCTATTGAGTCAGCTTATATGTTCCCCGGGGATGAAGATGTTAATATCACAATGGACCCTCTCCGTTTAGCAGCTCAAATTGTTTCTGGTATAGGCTTCCTAGGAGCAGGGGTTATTTTAAGAAGAGGCAATGATACGATTTCAGGTTTGACTACTGCCGCAATGATTTGGGGAGCAGCTGGAATTGGGATCGCAGTAGGTGCTGGGTTTTATATCGAGGCGATTGCCGGGGTAGCCCTATTGATTTTCAGCGTTGAGTTTATGCCCTTTCTAATGGGTTGGATAGGTCCTAGACAATTGCGCGAAAAGGAATTAGCACTAGAGTTCCAGGTGAGTAACAAAAAAGGGATATCGAATGTTCTCGAAAAATTAAAAAACGGCAAAATGTCGTTGAAGAAAGTACGGATAAAAGACCTTGAGGAAGGCGATCAGCTTGTTCAGCTTGTTATCACAGTAAACTTCCGCCGTCGAACAACAGATATTTACGAAGACGTTTCCTCTATTACTGAAATTAATAGAGTCAAAATTGAAGAACTATAATCTTATATTCCTAAATCAAAATTTCTTCTTGCATGTTCGTGCGTAAGCGGCTATAATCTTTCTTGTACCTAACTTCAAAGTACGGGGGATTAGCTCAGCTGGGAGAGCGCTTGCATGGCATGCAAGAGGTCAGGGGTTCGAGCCCCCTATTCTCCATCAAGAAAACCTTGCTAAAACAGCAAGGTTTTTTCTTTTCTAGCAAAAGTAACCCCCTAGGATTTCTCCTAGGGGATTTTGCATTTATTTTAGTTTTTCAAGTTCTTCTTTAATTTCCTCCACCGTTTTATCGGCTTGTTCTCCCCAGAAATCATTAATTGTATTGAAAACAAGGGCACCGTTGCCATCAATCAAGGCATAACCCCTATAAGCTGTATCCTCATTTTTCATCTCCATATGTTCAATAAGTTCTAAGTTCTCATCAGAAACAAATGGTAAGCTTTCGCCGAAATACTCTTCAAGCTGAGTATAGAGTTCTAGCTGATGTTCAGGTTTATCCTTACTTATAATATACTTTTTAGCATCAATTCCATCTAATTGATCTAAGTTTGAATGCAACTCAACTAGTTGCTGTTGGCAGATACCTCAAGTATAAGAAGTGATAAAAAAGAAAACAACCGGCTCACCGGTAGGAAACTCGACCTCTTCGTTATTCTGATCCACCAAAGTAATCGGCTTTTCTAATCCGGTCTGCCCACATGCGGCAAGGAAAAGAATAGAAATTAAAAATGGGATAAGGAATTTATACTTCATACGGACCCCTTTTCTACGCTAAAGTTTTTTGAATCTTTTCTTGTATTAGTGTATTATTACAAGAAAATAGCGTCAAGTAAATCGTTTCACCTGAAAAACACTCCGATACTAATTTAGCCAGAGATCGTGATATCCTGAATTTCTACAAAGAAAAAAACAGACCCAATAACTGAGTCTGTTTTGTGTGTGTTTGGCTAATTAGTTTTTGCGAACGTTAGCAGCTTGTGGTCCACGAGCTCCTTGCTCAACGTCGAAAGTTACATCTTGGCCTTCTTCAAGAGTCTTGAAGCCTTCGCCTTGGATAGCTGAGAAATGAACGAATACGTCATCTCCACCTTCGCGCTCGATGAATCCGAAACCTTTTTCTGCATTAAACCATTTTACTTTACCGTTTTCCATATTTGTTGCCTCCTAGTGTGCAGTCCACACATTTTATTACTATTCTTGCTCATTATGTATCCAGGCGAAAACCAATATTTGTTCTTCCCTTATATACCGAACAAAAATAATTCTTTTATAATATAACAGATATTGAGAGAATTAGCAAGTCTATCCTAGTGTTCCCTTTATAAGTTACGGAGCAATTTACGGTTAAAAACTCAATCTTTAGAGCTTTTATAGAAATTATCCTGCCCCCTATAAAAAGAGCTATTTGTGGCGATATTTAAGATAAAGAATACTGCAATAGGAGTACTTTTGTTAATTGATCGTACATTTTGTTTAGAAAGGTGTGAGACCCAGTGAGATTTTTCTTTGTTATCCTAATCGGATTCTTGTTATACAATTCTTGGCCAGTTATAGAAGAACGGTTTGGGGATAATCCAATTAGTTCTATCATAACTGAAATTGGTGCTATAAAAGAAAATACCGATCTATCAACTGTAACTGAAGATTTAAACGTTCTTAAAGACTTTATTAACGAGGGCTTAATAGGTGATAGTGTACCAAAGGAAAACCAAATAGAAATTGAAAGACCTGAGCTTACGCAACCCTCTAAAGAGATGTTTTCCATTTCTAATATTGAACTAGGGGCAACAAGGTCAGAGGTGGAAAAGCAACTCGGCGCCCCTAACCGATCTTCTATTAATGAATACGGTACCCAATGGCATGCATATCACCAAAACTTTCAAAATTTCTTAATGATTGCCTATGATGAAGAAAACCATGTGGCTGGGCTGTATACCAATCATGACTTAGTATCATCCACAAATGAGATTCGTCTAGGTAGTCCTAGAGAAGTAGTTCATCAAAAACTTGGAAGTTCCCTCGAACGAATCCAAAAAGGAATGGTGTTTTATCAGCTGCCAAAAGAACGGGATTACGACTTATTCCTCATCGACGGTAGTTATGTCTCGATTTTTTATGATAAACACCAGAATAATACCGTCACGGCGATTCAAATCATTGAGGAGAGCTTAGAACAACAGAGGAGCGATTTTTATACAAAAGCAAATGATGAGTTAAAAGAAGGATTTGAATATCAAATGTTCGACCTCACCAATGCTGCCAGAGTGAAACATGGACTTCCGGTCCTTGAGTGGGATGATGTGATAAAAGAAACTGCACGAAAGCACAGTATCGATATGGCTGAAAATAATTTCTTTAGTCACACGAATCTTAATGGACAATCACCTTTCGATCGAATGGAGGCGGACAATATCCTCTTTTCAACAGCAGGTGAAAACCTTGCCTACGGGCAAACGAGTAGTGTGTACGCACATGAAGGTTCGATGAACTCACTCGGTCACCGAGAAAATATTCTAAAAGAAGAATTTAAAATGCTAGGTGTTGGTGTGGCCTTTAACACACAATCCCAACCTTACTATACACAAAATTACTATACAAAACGCGGGTATTAAAAAAGGAGCAGACTAAAACCCTAAAAGTCTGCTCCTCTATCATTACGAAACCTGTGATGCTTTTTCTCTTGCTTCAACGGACTGATCTTTCGATAGGAACCAACCGCCTACGGCAATTCCTACTAACACAACATAGAAGGTTGTCTTCCAAATGGTTGAGTGAGCAAAATGTTCGCTGATTATTCCTAAAGCTGGATGGGAAAGTGTTAAGACTGCAAGCTTGACACCGACCCAACCTACAATGATAAAAGCAGCCATTTCCAAGCCAGGTTTTTGTTCTAACAGCTTAACAAATAAGCCTGCAGCAAAACGCATAATAATGACTCCCATCATTCCACCGGCGAAAATGACGAGGAATTTCCCTCCATCCATTCCACCTATATTTGGTAGTGAAGTATTAGGTAGAGTCATTGCCAACGCAACCGCAGCCAAAATGGAATCAACAGCAAAAGCAATATCTGCTACCTCCACTTTGAACACGGTCATCCAAAAGCCACTTTTCTTCTTTTTGGGTTTACCTAGTTTTTCCTCTACTTCATCTTCCGCCTTACTTTTCACCCATTTTCGGAAAACATGATTAAGTGACATGAACAAAAGATAAAGTGCACCTATCGCCTGCACTTGCCATATATCGACCAAAAAGGAAATGACGAATAAAGAAGCAAAACGAAAAACAAAAGCCCCAGCTAAACCATAAAACAAAGCCTTTTTCCTCTGCTCTTCCGGCAAATGTCTTACCATAATTGCAAGTACCAAAGCATTGTCCGCTGCTAAAAGTCCCTCCATAGCGACAAGGACCAAAAGTACCCATCCATATTCTAGTAATAAAGCAACATCCATTATGTAATCCCCCTTTATTCGGTTTTCCGGCGTTAAAAAGCCCCTACCGTGACGGTAAAGGCCGTAAAGGAATCAGAAAAGACCCTTACCATTAAGTAAAGGTCTTGCTAACAACAAAATTGTTGCCAATAAAGCCGGAGAACATAGTTCTCGTCATGACGACTTTTATTGTACAGCTACTCCCCTTTAAATAGGAATATACAATTTATTACTTTTTAAGATTAAAATAGATTAATTGAATTGTCAATTGAGACTAATTAATAGGATTTTCGTTTTCTTTTTAAATACCAGATGATAAACACAAGTCCTGCGACAACAAAAAGAACATAGAAAATGTCTTTGTATAGTTCAACATATCCAAGGATATCTTCCCATGACTCGCCAAGAAATGCGCCTAAACTGACCAAAATGGTATTCCAGACAACAGTCCCCATTGTTGAATAAAGGATGAACGTTGTAAAGTTCATCTTAGCCATGCCAGCTGGAATGGAAATCAGGCTTCGAACAACCGGGATAAGGCGGCAAAAGAAAACCGTCCAATTACCATATCGAATAAACCAACCTTCCGCTGAACGGATATCCTTTCTTGATACTCTCAAGAGGTGGCCCCACCGGTCCACAAATTTTTCCAATTTGTCGACGTTAACAAGCCTTCCGACCAAATATAAAATAACTGCTCCTAGCACCGAGCCTATTGTAGAAGCAATAACTACACCTGCCACAGTTAGCTCTGTTCTCGTCGTCATAAACCCACCAAAAGGTAAGACGATTTCTGAAGGTATTGGTGGGAATAAATTTTCTAACGCAATGACAAGCATAATCCCAATGTAACCAAACTCTTCCATAAATGAAAATATCCAATCCTTCATTATTCCCTCCAACTGATTGTTTATTGATAAACTTTAAACATGACTTCAAACTATCATACCAAATTTATTCTGTTAACGAACACTGCTATTTTTACTAGTGGTTAATCAAGCGGTAATCATAAGTAACAACAAGAAAACCTGTCCACCAGACATTATATGCCTATGAACAGGTTATTAGTGATATTCCTTTTATTCAAATGGTTTTTGTAAAGGTACCTTATTGGATTCCTATCTGTTGGTAGGAGACATTAAAATAAATAAAAACCTAATGGCAATTTAAAGCCTAAATAGAGCACAATGACAAATACAAGAACAAACACGATCCAAAGTGAGTTCAGATTAATTCCTTTCTTCCCTCTAACGAGAATCATCTCAAACAAACCAATTAACACAATTCCTAAAAGTGACTTTAAGATGTACATAAAATCGATTTGATATAAACCGAATAGCATTACAATTCCTGTAGCAAGTATTAGTAGATAAAACACTCGCAAAATCATATGTAAGACCTTCGTATTTTTGCCTTGTTTTTGCATAAACATAATAACAATAAATAATATGATTGATAGTACCCACGCGGTTATATGTGCATGTGTCATTATTTTTCCTCCTTAGTCCCCTTTAAACCTATAACCAGCTCCCCAGACTGTTTCAATATACACTGGGTTTGAGGGATCCCGTTCTATTTTTTCACGTATTTTTCGAATGTGGACGGTAACGGTCGTAATATCGCCCACGCTATCATAGCCCCATATTTTTTCAAAGAGCTGGACTTTGCTTAACACTTGATTCGGGTTCGTCGCTAAAAATACCAATACATCGAATTCTTTTGTTGTAAATACCACCCCACGGTTATCAACAAACACCTTTCTCGCAGAGCGGTCAATGTGCAACCCGCGGATAAAAATTTCGTTGGTCGTAGTTTCAAGGTTTTTAGTTAATAGTCGGTCATATCTGGAGAGATGCGCTCTAATTCTAGCTATTAATTCATTGGGTGAAAAGGGCTTAACAATATAATCGTCGGCCCCTAAACCGAACCCCCTTATCTTATCTATTTCGTCTTTTTTTGCTGTCACCATAATGATTGGGATATCCTTCACTTGGCGGATTTTTTTACAAATTTCAAACCCACTAATATTCGGTAGCATCACATCTAATAAAACCAAATCAAAATCCTTAGCTAACGCAAGGTTCAGCCCTTCGTCCCCAAACAAAGAAATCTCAGTTTCAAATCCATTAATCTCTAAATAATCCCGCTCTAACTCAGCAATACTTTGTTCGTCTTCAATAATTAGTACTCTCTTCATTAGGACACCTCCCTTAGCGAGATCATGATTTTCGTACCGATATCTTGACCGCTTTCTACAGCTATCTTCCCTCCATGCTCTTCGACAATCATCCTGGCAATAGCAAGGCCAAGTCCACTTCCGCCAGTTTGCTTATTTCTCGATTGCTCCGCGCGATAAAATTGATGGAAGATAAAAGGGATAGCCTCACTGGGAATACCTGGTCCATTATCAGCGATTTCTATCTTAACTTGACCTTTACCTAAAGAGAGCTCTATGTCAATGATTCCCTTCTCTTTATCCATATATTTAAGACTGTTATCAATGATATTAGAGAAAACCCGCTTGATTTTATCCCGATCCAAATGTACTTGATAACATGCCGTATGATCGTAGTGTAAGTGAATGTCTACCTTCTTCTTTTCAAGCTCGAAGCCAAGCTCCTCCACATAGTCTAATAGGTATTCTTTTAAATCTACAAGTTCAAATGAAAATGGAACCTTCTTTAAATCTAGCTTCGAATAGAGAAATAATTCATCGATTAAATGGTCAAGATCATTTGATTTTTGGTAGATTGTTTGGATGTAGCGATTTAGCATTTCTGGTGAAGTGGTTACACCATCCTGAATCCCCTCAATATACCCCTTAATAGAGGTAATGGGTGTTTTCAAGTCATGGGAAATATGGGCAATCAATTCTTTTCTGTTTTCCTCGTATTGTGCTTGAACAGTTGCCGACTCTTTCAACTGTAATCGCATGGCTTCAAAGGTCTGAGCTAACTCGGTTAATTCGTCCTTCCCTTTAACATCAATTGAGTTATTCAGCTTGCCCTCTTTAATCTTCTGGGCTGCACTTTTAAGGGAATTGATTGGCTTAACAATACTTCTAGATACGTAATAAGTTAAGATCCCATTTGTAACAACTAGAATGAGCAGTAAAACAGTAAACAACAAGGGGTAGAAAGTTTGTGTAAGACTAACCAATACACTAGCATCCTTAATAAGAAAGATGGACGCTATACCTTTTTCCGGTAAATAAAAATCATGTTGTTTAATAGAGTATGTCTTATGATTGATTTCTTCAATATTATTATCTGATGAATGGTACCCGAATTCAGGAAGATCCTCTGCAGTAATGTGATTGACCTCGCGCGCGGAGAAGAGAATCTCTTCCCCTTGTCGTATGATGAGAAAACTCTCTGTCCTATTTAGTTCTTCTTGGATAGCTAAAAGAAAAGAAGGATCATTAAAACGGACAGGATTCACCAAGGACGTTTCCTTTATATCGCCAAACAGCTCTGCATCCTCACTAACAGTTTGCTTATAATTATGACTTTCTGGTAATAAGCTACTTAACTCTCTAATATCCCCGCGAAAAAAAGCCATGATTAATAAACCCGCAATAATAAATAAAATAATTGGTACAACCACCATAGCAATATAAGAGAGAATCAATCGACTCCGAATGGACAAGTTAAACACCTTCGTTATAGTTCTTTTGTTTTAAAAATATAGTAGCCTGATGTAAAAAACAATGAACTAAATGAGAACAAATATAGAAAACTCATACTTATCCATGAAATGTTCACATTTCCATGCCACTGTAGATGCCAATCAAGATAGGCTGTTGGGAAAAGGTTTGTCGCCTGCGGAAAGAGAAAAGGCAAACCAACCATGATCAAATAGCCAAAGATCATAAAACTTAGAGCAGTTGAACTATGTTTGAAACATTGAGAAAGAAAAGAAGCAAAACAGATAATGGCCACCAACGGAAAAATAGAAATAAACATCGATAATAGTGTTGAACCTGTTTCCGACCAGATCACTTCTCTTTCGACCACCGCCAAACTGATAGTTCCTGATAACCAGACGATGACTAATTGAGAAATACATAGTAATCCAATTGCTGTATTTTTAGATAAAAATAACTCCAAACGATTGACAGGCCTTGCATGAAAAAGGGAGCCTTTGTCCCATTCCCCTGCAAAAAGGTCGGAAGCCGCCATAAACGAAAAGAGAGGAAGCACAAGCAGAATGAACGCATGAAGGATTGAAAAGCTGACATTCAACGCAGGGAGCGTAATCATATCATTTGTTTGTATTTTCTCAGCTAAAAACACCATTAGAACCGGTCCAAGTGCAGCAAGCCAAAAGTAAAGCTTTACCCCTGGCTTCGCAGTCAACTTCTCTATTTCATTCATCGTATTGATCATTATTGCTTGGCGCATAGAAATTACCTCCTAACCTTTCAACGTAGTGATCCTCAATTGATTTCCCCTTTCCAAGACTTTCAGTCGGACCAGTGAATTTCAGTTCTCCGCCAATTAGGATGCTAAAATGACTGCAAATACGTTCAAGCTCTCCCGTTAAGTGACTAGAAATTAAAAAGGTAACCCCCTCAGCAGATAACTGTTCAACGATTTTCCTAAAAAGAAGCATTCCATCGATATCAAGACCATTAGCCGGTTCATCTAGAATCACTAGACTTGGCTTCGATAACAAAGCAGCCGCAAGTCCTAGACGTTGATTCATCCCCAACGAAAATGAGGAAACGATATCTCGCTTAAACTGGAGAAGTCCAACCTGTTCGAGAACTTCATCAATTCTAGAATCACCGAGTTCTGGGTAAAATCGTAACGCCATTTTCAAATTTTGATAGGGTGATAAATGTGGGTACATTGTTCCCATACCGATGTAGACGCCAACAGGACGGATCGCCTCTTTATAATCATGACCAATTTCTCTTCCAAAGATAATGATTCTACCACCACTTGGTTGAACCAGCCCTGTGATACATTTCATCAACGTTGTTTTGCCGGCTCCATTTGGACCAATTAGCCCCATTACATTCCCCTGCTCTAACGATAAATGGAGGTCCTTAATGCCCCTGCCATTTCGATACTGTTTACTTACACCTGTTACCTCCAACACCGTTCCCATTCTATCACCCACCCGTTAGGTACTTACTCCATTCTCGGAGTTAGCCCCCATTTATTTTTCACTTGCCGTGACCATGTTGAAATTCAACTAATTCTAATCCAGTCAGATCCATTGGTGTAATTACCGTTTTATTTGTGTCTGTTAGTTGAAGGTCAAACGCAAGCTGTAGAGTATGGGATTTTCCAGAAGCATCATTGCCAGTGATCGTTGCGCTAACAGTCTGTTTCTGTACATAACTCTCCTTACTTATTGTCGCTGATACCTTCACATCTTGAATGAGAATATCCTCTTTTAAATTTGGCAGTTGAAGGTTAACATCATGGAAGCTAGATTCCTGTGTATTATCCTCTAGCATAACTGCATGTTTAAACATCAAAGATGTAATCGCATTTGCTCCAACTGGTAACTCTGAACTCGTCAATTCAAGATTGATTTCTTGAGTACCATCTTCATTGGCATTAACAGTGATTTTTTGCTGGTAGTTTTTCGTTAATACATCCACTAGGTTTTCTAGATCCTGTTTTAGCTCCATGCTGTTTTCTGAATCAAAGTTATGGGGACTAGCTTCAGACTTCATGGTATAGACCCTGGCTTCTTCATCTTTCTGGACATAAAACTGCCCTTCTTGTTTGGTCATCTCATACTTGCTTGTCTGATTGCCATTGGATACCGAACTTGTCCCTTCCATTGAATCTTTTACCAGGTTCGTCTTTACAACGGCGTCCATCGTATAAATTTCTTCATTATTGTTCTTTAGATTCAAGTTCGCATTCATTGTCGTGCTATCCAATTGATGAGTCTTTTTTAAAGCATCCTTATACATCTCGTACCCCGATGTATTAGCGGAAATGGAATAGACACTTCCAATCATCAAGACACCACTAATCCCTATTGCAGCAAGAAACTTCTTATTCATGTTCAAACCTCCCAAACTACAAATTTGTTTACATCCAAAGAATAATCTTTAAATCTAAACTGGGAATAAACAATTTCTTAAATATTTCTTAAATGTACAGGCCTTTCTATTAAAATTCACAAAACTTTTTTATATGCCTTTGTTAAAAAGTTTAAGCTATATAAAAAGGTTACCTATTAATTGCCTAAAGATAGATAAGAACTTTATCCAAGATATTCAACCTGATCTCAGTGAAACAGAAATTGCTGAAACAATTATCAACCTAGCAAAAAGCTTACGCCTAGAGGTGGTTGCAGAGGGAGTAGAGTTAGAACATCAAAAAGACTTTTTACTTTCAAGAAACTGTACAAACATGCAAGGGTATCTATTCCGCCGACCACTTCCAGCAGAAAAATTTGAGCACTTTCTTAAACAATGTGAAAAAGGAGCCTAGTTTGAGGCTCCTTTTTTATGTTACTATTTAGTTATAAAATTCTGAAAATATTAATTGTTTTTAAGGGATGGTGCTAGTAATGGTCGAAGGGTTTCACTTTTCACACAAATTAAAGGTAAGATATTCAGAAATTGATGGACAAAAAATTGTGTTCAATGCTCACTATCTAACCTATCTTGATATTGCTGTGTCAGAGTACTTTCAAGAAGGATTGAAATTGGAGCTAATGGAACTTGCAGAAGAGGGAAAGTTTGATTTTGTCGTTGCAAAAACAACCTTGGAGTATAAGAGTTCAGCTCGATTAAACGATTGGTTGAATATCTGGTGTCGTACATCCAAAATCGGAAACAGTAGTATGACAATGGAGTTTCAAATAACAAGAGAAGGTGAAACTGATCCATTATTGATTGCTGAGATTATTTATGTAAGCTATAATCCACTGACACATGTGAAACAACCAGTTCCCACATTTGTACGGGAGAGAATTGAGCAATTTGAAAGATAGTGAGTGTGGAATGCAAAAGGGACTTACCCATGCTTAATTCTAACGGAGTTCTTTTAATTCTAATGCAGTAACCCCTCCTCTTCCCTCTTTCCAAAGAACAAAAAAGGTCGCTACCCATTTAAATGTGTAGCGACCTTTTTTAATTAGAATGACTTTCCTCCTGGAGGAGTGATTGTAAGTTTTTCGGCTCTCTTCTTGTTAGTAGCAATAATATAAATAGCTGCAAAAGCAATTAAGGCGACAATAAAGGAACCTAAATTGAAGAGCCCTTTATCTGCATACCAAACGATTGAGTACCCAAGTGAGCCGAGGAGCAGAGCATAATAGACGAATGGGAAGATTGTCTTACGAATAACGTCTCCCTCTTTCCCCATTAACCCAACTACCGCTGATGCTGCGACAACATTGTGAACACAGATCATATTTCCTGCCGCCCCACCAACAGCCTGTAAAGCAACAATCCACGTAGGATCCACTCCAATTTGTGTACCCACATCATACTGGAATAACGAGAACATCATATTACTTACTGTGTTACTTCCAGCAATAAAAGCCCCAAGGCCACCAATGAAGGTCGCGAAAATTGGCCAGTATTCCCCAGCCAGTGCAACAACACCGTTCGCAAGTTCAATCGGCATCCGTTCAAAACCAGCTGCTCCTCCACCAGAGTTTAAGAACACCTGAACCATTGGAACAGTAAAAACTAACGCGGTTGATGCTGCAACCGTAGTTTTCGCTGATTGGGTAAAAGCAGATTTATAAGCACTTCCATTCATACCATGGATGAAGAAAGTGATTAATGAAACAAGGATAAAGATTGACCCTGGTGAATAGAGAGGCTGAAAGCTAGCCGTAATTCCTGAACCGAAGATATCTTCTGCTGCTAATGTCCAGGATTGTAGCCAATCTACAAATGGCAGCGATTTCAATCTTGAAATTACGAGTAGTACCCCAACCAAAATATATGGAGCCCAAGCTCGAACCATAGTCATACTACCACTTTTGTGAGCAATATCTTTAATTTCAATTCGTCCAGTCCATTCAGGATCCCACTTCGACTTATCTTCGAAGTTCCACACTTCTTCTTTTGGAGGCATGAGGAATCCTCTTTTAGCCGCAAAGATAACGATCGCTAAACCTGTTAAGCCACCAATCATTGACGGAAACTCAGGTCCAAGGAAATTGGCCACTAACACATATGGAATCGTCATTGCGAAAGAAGCAAATAGCGCAAATTTCCAAATCTTAAGCCCTTCGGAAAATGATTTATTCTTACCGAAGAATCTTGTCATAATCGCTACAACAAAGAGTGGGATAAGTGCTCCAGCCACCATATGAAGAATGGCAACCTTTCCCGCAATTAGGCCAACAAGCTCATAGAAATTATTGCTAATGCTAGGGTCCGCTGCCAAACCATTGCCCACCCCAACAATCATTGGTGTACCTACAGCACCAAACGATACAGGTGTACTCTGGATGATCATCCCCGAAACAACGGCTGCCATTGCTGGGAATCCAAGACCAACCATAAGTGGAACAGCTACAGCTGCCGGTGTTCCAAATCCAGCAGAACCTTCAATAAAGGAGCCGAACAGCCAGGCGATAATAATAACCTGTACTCGTCTGTCTTCCGTAATGTCGGTAAATCCTTGGCGAATGGTTTTCAAACCACCGCTTTCTTGAAGGGTATTTAATAATAAAATAGCCCCAAAAATAATGTACAACAGTGTTCCAGCGACAACTAAGCCATTAATGGATGCAGCTGCAACATTTGCCCCGGGAACCTTCCATATGAATAGCGCGAGACCAATCGCTACCAGGTAGGAAATTGGCATAGCCTTGCTTGCTGGCATCCTCATTCCGACAAGGAAAATTCCAACAGCTAAAATAGGTAAAAGAGATAAAAATGCTAATACACCAGTGCTCAAAATACAAAACCCCCTTTGTTTGCGTTTACATAAAGTAATAAGTGCAAGTGCTTTGTACAAAATTGTTATATAACTAAGATTCTCATGTTGTATAACAAAGCCTCAAAATAATTATACTAAAAGTTCAATCAATTTCAACTATTTTAATAACTTTTTATTTTAAATAAAAAAGGTCTACTTCCTACTATACGGAAGTAAACCTTTTTTAATAATAATTTGTAATGCCTGTACTATTCAAAATTTGGTTGCTGTTCAAGCAAAATTATAGAACTTTACTATTAGCTGTAACGAAAGAGTTACGTAGATTTCCTATTTGTTTAATGTCACACTCGATGACATCTCCTGCACCAACCATTTCCGCACCAAGTGGGCTTCCAGTTAAGATAACATCTCCAGGCTTAAGCGTCATTACATTGGTAAGGTAGGAAACCATCTTCCTTAGCGTAACAATCATTAACTCCGTTGAACTGTTTTGCTTTTCTTCACCATTCAATCTAGCCTCTACCTTTACTTCAGAAGGATCTAACTCTGTTTCAATTACTGGCCCAAGCGGAGTGAACGTATCAAACGATTTTCCAATCGTCCAGTGACCATCTTCACGGAAGAATTGTGGAGCAGTTACATCATTGCCAACGGTGTAACCAAAAACATAATCCAAGACATCTTCCTCAGGAACATTCTTTGCTTCCTTTCCAATAACTACTGCTAATTCAGATTCAAACTTCACTTGTTCAATCCCTTCTGGAATGACAATCTCATCCCCCGGACCGATTACAGATGATGTTGGTTTAAAGAAAAACACTGGAATAGATGGTAATTCGCTTGGCAAATCCTCCTTTTTAGCAACATAGTTGGCTCCAATTCCAATAATTGAATTGGGCTCTAATGGAGCTAAAAGCTTTACATCACTAAGAGAAAATACATTGCCTGTATAGGTCCAACTAGTAAAAATGTCTCCCTTTACTTCCCTAACGGTTTCTCCTTCGAGAATCCCTGCAGCCGAATCTGATCCAACCAAGAATCTAACAAATTTCATTGTAAACCCTCCATTATTTTTGATTTCGAGGCGTCGAGCTTGCTAATCCTCCCTCAATATGTAAAAAAGAAATTCTACAGGACAATCCTTTTATGAGAATGTCCTGTAGAAATAACGATGATTCTTAATGTTGTGTAGCAAATTTAGCTTTTGCTTCCTGACGACGGCTATGAAGGATTGGCTCAGTATAGCCATTTGGCTGCTCAAGCCCTTTGAAGACAAGATCGCATGCAGCTTGGAAAGCAACAGAATTATCATAGTCGACTGCCATCGGGCGATATTCAGAATCTCCTGCGTTCTGCTCATCTACCACTTTTGCCATCCGCTTTAGTGTTTCCATCACTTGCTCTTCCGAACAAATCCCATGGCGTAACCAGTTTGTCATATGCTGACTAGAAATTCTCAATGTCGCACGGTCTTCCATTAAACCGATATTATTGATGTCCGGAACTTTTGAACATCCGACTCCAAGTTCAACCCAGCGGACAACATAGCCAAGAATTCCTTGGGCATTGTTATCAAGCTCCTCTTGGACTTCGGCAGGTGACCAATTTGCATTTTCTGCAACAGGAATTTGAAGAATATCATCGCGTAAATCTTTCACTTCTTTTTTCAAACCATCTTGGACTTCCTTTACATCAACCTGATGATAATGGAGTGCATGTAATGTTGCCCCTGTTGGAGAAGGAACCCATGCTGTATTGGCTCCAGCTTTTGGATGACCTACTTTTTGCTGAATCATATCGGCCATCATGTCTGGCATTGCCCACATCCCTTTACCAATTTGAGCTTTTCCTTGGAATCCTACAGACAAACCAGTATACACGTTTGATTTTTCATAACCTTGTAACCATGTGGAAGATTTCATATCGCCCTTACGTACCATTGGACCCGCTTCCATCGAAGTATGCATTTCATCTCCGGTACGATCAAGGAATCCAGTGTTAATAAAGACAACCCGGTCTTTAACTTCACTAATACAATTCTTTAAGTTGAGAGAGGTTCTGCGTTCTTCATCCATAACCCCAATCTTTAATGTATGACGCTCCACGCCAATTAAATCCTCAATACGGTTGAACAGCTCATTCGCAAATGCGACTTCTGCGGAACCATGCATTTTTGGCTTTACAATATAAATTGAACCTTTTAACGAGTTCTGGTACTTTCCATTTCCTAAAATCGTATGTTTACCGATTAGACTTGTAAACACACCATCAAGAATGCCTTCTGGAATTTCCTGGCCATTTTCATCCAAAACAACATTCGTTGTCATCAAATGACCTACATTTCGGATAAATAGCATAGAACGACCGCGAAGCGTAACCTCTGCTCCTGAACCAGATGTATAGGTACGGTCGGGATTCAATGCTCGAGTTAATGCTTTCCCATCTTTATGGAAGGTGGACGTTAAGTCACCCTTCATTAAACCAAGCCAGTTTCGATAAATAAGCGTCTTATCTTCTGCATCAACCGCTGCAACTGAATCTTCACAGTCGATGATCGTTGTAACAGCAGATTCTACTAGAATATCTTTCACGCCTGCCTTGTCTGTCTTTCCAACAGAATGGGTGCGGTCAACTTGAATCTCAAAATGAAGCCCATTATTTTTTAGTAATACCGCTTTAGGTGCTGCTTCGTCACCTTGGTAACCAACGAACTTATTTGATTCTACTAAACTAGTTTTCTCTCCGCTTTCGAGTTCGACGGACAACTGCCCATTATCAACGGTATACTGGACAGCCTCCCCATGTGAAGCTCCTTTTAATGGTGCAGCTTGGTCAAGGAAACTCTTTCCGAATTGGATTACTTTGTCTCCCCGTACTGGATTATAGCCACGGCCTTTTTCAGCACCGTTTTCTTCACTAATTGCATCCGTACCGTATAATGCGTCATATAAGCTTCCCCAACGTGCGTTACCAGCGTTTAAGGCATAGCGAGCATTATCACCTGGTACAACAAGCTGTGGTCCCGCTTGAATAGCAATCTCATCATCCACATTTGTTGTTTTAATCTCGTAATCTTCTACTACCTGCTCTAAGTAACCAATCTCTGTTAAAAACGCTTTATACTGATTGAAATCAAAATCATTTTCGCGGTGCCAACGGTCAATCTTTGCTTGGAGCTCATCACGAATCGTTAGAAGTTCTTTATTTTTCGGAGCAAGATCATGAACTAGCTGCCCAAAGCCTTGCCAAAACGCACTACCTTCTACCTGACTTCCAGGGAGAACTTCAGAATTAACGAAATTATAAAGTTCTTTTGCTACTTGAAGATTACCAACCTTTACATACTCTGCCATTATCTATTTCCTCCATTCTCTTTACCTCATAGGGACATAATATCACTATTTTTAATACGCTTACAAATTGTTTTCTAAATATTTTAAAAATAATACCCTTGCTAGGATGTTTGAGCAGCTTTCATTTCCTTTTTTATCTCTACACAGCGACCTGGCGACGGGAAGAGCTTCCCAGCATTTAATAGATTCTTAGGATTAAAGACTTCTCGGACGTCGGTTTGAGCCGCGATTTCTTCCTCTGTAAAAACAAAACGCATTTCTTCCCGCTTTTCTATCCCGACACCGTGCTCACCGGTAATTGTCCCGCCAACATCTGCACATACCTTTAAACAAAGGCTACCTGCTTCTAACGCCTTTTCTGTTTCACCAGGTACACGTGCATCAAAAAGTACGAGTGGATGAAGGTTGCCATCTCCCGCGTGGAAGATATTTGCGATTCTGAGGCCGTATTCATCACTTATTTGATTAATTCTATCCAGTACGACTGGTAACTTGCTTCGCGGGATGACCCCGTCTTGAACAAGATAATCTGGAGAAATAGCGCCCATTGCTCCGAACCCAGTTTTTCGATTAGCCCACCAGCGGCCTCTTTCTGCTTCATCTTGCGCTACCTTTACTTCACGCACATTCCGATTGCGGCAGACCTTTAGAATTTCCTCAATTTGTTCATCAATTCCAGCAGAAATTCCATCCACTTCAATTAACAAAACAGCGTCAATGTCTTTCGGATGACCGACAGGGAAAGCCGCTGCTTCCACCCCTTCAATTGCGGTTTTATCCATCATCTCAAGTGCTGCTGGAACAATCCCTGATGAAATAATATCTGAAACCGCTTGGCTCCCATCTGAAACCTTATCAAAATAAGCTAGTACCGTTTGCTTCGCTTCCGGATTCTTTAAGATCCGAACAACAATCTTAGTCACTATTCCTAATGTTCCTTCAGAACCAGTGATTAGCCCAAGCAAATCGTATCCAGGTTCATCTGCAACTCCGTCTTTCCCTATATCAATAATATCACCGTTAGGCATGACAACTTCTAAGCCAAGAATATGATTCGTAGTCACCCCATATTTTAGGCAGTGAGCACCGCCGGCATTTTCTGCTACATTTCCACCAATTGTACAGCAATATTGGCTTGAGGGATCAGGGGCATAATAATAGCCTTTATCCGAAATAGAATTCGTTAGTTTTAGATTGACAAACCCTGGCTCGACGACCGCTCTTCGATTTTCCATGTCCACACTTAGAAGGCGTTTCATTCTTACCATCGAGATAATGACTTCTTCATTTAACGGAATCGCGCCACCGCTTAATCCAGTCCCTGCTCCTCGCGCGAGAAAGGGCAACTCATTTTCATGGCAGTACTTTACTAGCGCTGCTACTTCTTGCGTGTCTTTAGGAAAGACCACCGCTTTCGGTAAATGCTTGTGAATTGTAAATCCGTCACAATCATATGCGAGCAAATCCTCTTTGTGATAAAGGATTGAACGCCCTCCCCCAACGATAGCAGCAAGGTTGAGGATATGTTTATCCTTTGTCTTAATGGTTTTTACCGCTGCCATTAAAGATCCCCCTTTCCGTCCTCTTTTTGATAAGCCCAGTCAAGTAGCTGAACGGTGTGGACAACTTTTTGGTTGCGTCCGTATTTCTGAACCCCAATCGCCATTTGCAACATGCATCCTGGATTCCCCATGGAAATCATCTCTACATCTTCTGGAACACTCTGCATTTTATTCTCAAGAACAGCCCCAGCCATTTCTGGATTGGTTATATTGTAAATCCCAGCACTACCACAGCAGCGATCTGAATTCGGCATGTGAACCATATCCACACCAGGAATATCTAGGAGAATGTCGCGCGGCTCTTGACGGATCCCTTGACCGTGCGCAAGATGACATGCATCATGGTAAGTAATTCGCTTTTTTAGCTCAGCCTTTGGCTTTTCGTATCCAGTATCATGCAAATGCTTCGAGATATCCTCAACCTTTTTGGAAAACTCTTCAGCTTTATCATGCCACTCAGGGTCATCTGGGAATAACTCTGGATATTCCTTCAACATACACCCACAACCAGCAGCATTTACAATGACTTTATCTGCGTCTTTGAAAGCCTCAATATTTTTCTTGGCTAGCTCCCTGCCTGTGTCACGGTCACCTGCATGGACATGCAATGCACCACAACACCCCTGGTTTTGTGGGATACTCACATCATTTCCGTTACGAGTTAATACATTAATCGTCGCCTGATTAATATCACTGAACATAACATCCATAATGCATCCAGTTAAAAAGGCAACTTCCTGCTTTGTTTCTCCCTTTGCTTTAATGACCTTTTCATTTTTGTACTTTTCTTTTACAGGTGGTTTTACTTCAGGCATGATTGATTCCATCTCCACCAAATGGTCTGGCATAATCTTTATCAAACCAGTTTTTCTAACAGCCGTTTGCATACCGCTTTTCTGATAAAACTTTAACAGACTCCCTAATTTGTTCAAGCGTGTTTGCTTTGGAAAGATTCCTTTTAAGAAAAGCTTACTAACAGTACCTTGCCATCCTGTCAAAGGCATTGCTTGGCGAACTTGGCCACGAGCCTCTTCAATCAGTCCACCCACATCGACATCTGCTGGACATGCAGTTGTACAAGCACGGCAATCTAAACAAGCAAAAACGGGGTCGGAGAAAAATTCATTTAGCTCAATTTTTCCTTCAGCCACTGATTTGATTAAATGAACACGTCCTCTAGGGGAATGTTGTTCCTGTCCTGTTATCTCGTAGGTTGGACAAGACTCAAGGCACATTCCACAATGGACACAATCTGCCCACTTATTTTCATCCGGGTGATCTTTTGGTAGGTAGTTGCTCAAGGTATTTGTTGCGCAAGCAGGATTCTGGTTTAAGTCCATCTCTCTTAAACTCAAATTATATCCCTCCAATATATCGTTTTGGATTCATAATTCTATTGGGGTCCATTTTTACTTTTATCCCTTCGAGAAGAGGGAAATAGGAGGGCTTTTCACCCCAAACATCAACCTTACCATTTAGGGAATCTGGCAAATGCTTAACTATCGCATAACCTCCCAATTTCACAGCAAACTCACGCAATTGCCTGATTGATTGCTCAACATCATCTCTAGATCCACGAAGTACAATTTGGCAAATTCCAGTACCCAGCCCACCATGCGCTTCTGCCTTTACCGAATAGCTGTCGGAGATTAATTGACACTCTCTTGTCACCTCAAGAATGTTCAGATTGACTACACCGATTTTTAACGCGGCAATTTTCTCACTAGGAATATCGGAACCTCTTTGCCCTCCTTTTGGTCCTGCTGTATAAACTTGCTTCCAGAAAGAGATAGCCTTATCTTCGTCTAGTATTGTGAGGTTACTATGTTCTGGGATGAGACGTTTGATAAATTCCTCTTGGTAACGAACAGAACTCTCTACGTCTTCTAAGCTAATTGCTAAAGTATAGGCATTCTCATTCAAAAGCTTTGCTGCCAATGCTGGGTTAAATAATTCTAGGGCGATAGGCTCCATCATCGAATCAAGTAGTTTCGTTGCAAACACACGTACTTCATCAAGATTGCCACTTGGAAAGGATACAAGAAGAAGGCTTTCACACTTTTGCAGTGGTCTAAGCTTCAAAGTGACTTCTGAAATAACTCCTAACGTTCCCATTGATCCAATAAATAGTTTATTCATGTCATAACCGGCGACATTCTTAACGACTCTCCCACCGGACCTTATCACTTTTCCATTCGGGTAAATGGTTCTAAGTCCAATGACACAATCCCTAGCTGTTCCGTATCCCAACCGTTTGGGACCGCTGTCATTTGCGGCAATCACTCCACCAATCGTAGCGAATTCTGGCCACGAAGGATCAAGTGCGACTTTTTGGTGATGTTTAGCTAGATATTCTTGCAGTTCTGTATATCGGGTACCTGATTTTACGGTAACGGTCATATCCCCGACTGTATGCTCGACAATCCCCGTATATTCAGCTAAAGATAACCTAATATCCACTGTTTCTACTAAGGTTCCTTCTCCGCTCTTTGTACCACCGCCAATGATAGAAATGGTTTTTGTATGTTCATTACAGTACTTTACAATCTGAGCGATTTCTTCCTCTGTGTGTGGGTAAACGGTAACATTGCTGTCTTCTGTCAGCACTTTCACATCTGGTAAAATCGCTTTCAATTCAGCTAGTAGCTCTGCTGTAACCAAATCAACACCCCCTTATATTTATGCCTTCTCCAAAACACTACTTTTCAAAAGCGTCTCTACAGTTGTTAGATGAAGCATCATCTCTTGCCCAGCCAGCTTTGGGTTTTGCTCTTTTATTGCTTGAAGAATGGTAACATGTTGCTGATCAATTTTTCTTACGAGACTTATATCCTCTTCAATTTGCTTGTAGAACTCAATCATGACTTTCTTCATCGCTGAAGAAATAAACTCTACTAACTGAAGTAAGATTTCATTCCCTGAAGCCTTTGCAATTAACATATGGAAGCTATAGTCAGATCCCCATCCCGTATCAGTTTGGTTTGAAAGGAGGACCTCCATTTCAGAAATCATTTCTTCAGAGCGATTGATTGACGCCATCTCCGCCATTCCTGTTTCAAGTATTTTCCTCACTTGGAATAGTTCATGAACGTCCTTGATGCTAGGCAGTAGGACTTGGCTCTTAAATAAGCTTGAAGAGTCAAAACCACAGATATAAGTTCCTTCACCGTGCTTAACCTCAACCGTTCCTTTGCCCTTTAAGGTTGTTATCGCATCTCGAACTGCGGAACGCCCAACACCGAACAATTCACAAAGCTCGCGAACAGAAGGGAGTTTTTCGCCAATGGTGAATTCCCCTGATTCAATCATTAATTCAATTTGTTCTACAACACGATCTGAAACCTTTTTATTTCTAATCTTCTCCACGTTCAAGTAACTCTCACCGCCTTTGGAGATATCACATATCTGATAAGTGTTTTATCTAAACACTATTAAACCACTATAATTAGGGAATTTCAATTAATTTTTTAAATTTATAAAAAAATCTAAATCTTGTAATATCCACCCTTTTTTCTCATATAAAAAGCGCAGGAGTTTATACTCCTACGCTTTTTGTTGGCTATTATTTTGCAAAACGATGATTTCCAATCACTACTGTTACCTGGCGTGAGAAGATCCATTCACTACTTGCTGTTTTTGGGTTATAGAAGAATAATGATCCGCTTCCTTGCCCGCGGAAGGTAAGGGCTTCATTTACTGCTCTTTTCGCTTCCGCATCTGCTGGTTTATTAATTTCGCCATTCTGAACTGGAGTAAAGGCATAATATCCATTCGCCTTTTCATGGACAACACCGCTAACAGTGTTAGGAAATTCCTTACTAGCAACTCTGTTTAGAACAACCGTCGCAACTGCTACTTTTCCTGCGTATGGTTCCCCTTTTGCTTCAGCATGCACGAGGCGGGCCATTAAGTCCTTTTCGGCTGCAGTAACGCCAGTAACACTAGGAATAGTTAGCCTTTGACCAGGGTAAATCAAGTTAGAAGTTCTATTATTAGTCTGTTTTAATTGATTTAAACTCACACCATATTTAGAGGCAATTTTCCAAAGTGTATCACCTGATTTAACCGTATATTGTGTAGCCGCATCTGCATTTGGAAGGAAAGCTGTTAATGTTAGTGAGGCAACCATTGCCATTGCTAGTCCAATTTTTTTAAAGTTTTTCATTTGTGTACCTCCTAGTAGTCTCGTATGTCTCTACTAGTAGGCTATCAGGTGTAACATAGTGAATCATTAACCAAAAAGTGGAAGATGTTGATAGGTTACTAGAGTCCTTTCTGTGGACTGGCTTTGTACTAGGTGCGGAAAAATACCCCACTGGTGTTAAACTACCATATTTAAACTTACCTACCGGTTTATGGATGTATTTTTACAGACTGATACATGACTGTAAAAGTTCCTATGACGTTTTTAATAGCAAAGCTTTTTAAAGGATATTGTTGATTTTCCTCAAAAGATGATTGGAAAGGGACTCGATTTTTGTGGTAGGGAAGAAAAACTTAGATACGTCTATGAGGACGAGCTCCTCCTTGTTTTCATCTACAACGGGCTTATGAAGATGAGTTCTTGCTAGATTCCCACGCGTTTTCATCTTCATCGAGCTTATGACGATGGTTTCTTACTAGACTCCCCTCGTTTATTTTCATCCTTCAACAAGTCCCGAGACAGCTCGTCGTACCTTTTTGTTCTTCACTAACTGGACTGAGCGGAATTAAGTCAACAGGCCAGTTAGCAGTGAACATCATCTGTATTAAATTTTGCAATTTTGATTTTGACAAAAAAATTACCGAGAAAGATACCCTTCTCGGCAATCAGACAGCCGTGGTGGCTGTCTTCATTTTATTATCTTCCAAGGAAAGAATTAAGCATCCATACATGTTTTTCTAAGCTCGAATGAATGGATAATAGTAGATCACCAGTCGTTTCATCATTAGTCCCGGCAGCTAGTTCCATTCCTTTCTTTAATTCTGTAATAAGCACTGAAAAATCCTCTACTACAGTCGCAACCATCTCAGATGCTGTTTCGCCACCTTCTGCTTCTTTAATAGAAGAAAGTTCTAAGCATCCGCTCATGGTAGCAACAGGCTTATCCCCTAATGCAAGCAAACGCTCGGCCAGTTCATCAATATGTAGGGCCGCTTCATTATATAATTCCTCAAATTTTGCATGAAGGGTAAAAAACTCAGGACCCGTTACATACCAATGGTAGTTATGTAGTTTAATGTAAAGAACGCTCCAGTTCGCAATCTGTTGGTTTACCGCCAAAGTTAATTCTGTTTTCAAGTCAATTCCTCCAATTCCTATATTTTCATACTAATTATAGACTAATTGCAATCCATTTCGATTGAGAAACCCAAATGTTCACAGTAAGTTCAAGATCTTACAGTTCAACCTTCTATAGTTTTTTCTGAATATATTTCAAATTGGTTGACAGGACGAATATTCAAACGATATAATTTATCTCGAATTAAGTTATTTTTAAATCGAGATAATATTGGAGGAGAAACCAAATGACAAATACAAAATGGGCAGTTGACCCAACACACAGCAGTGTAGAATTTTCTATTAGACATATGATGTTTACAAATGTAAAAGGTGCATTTCATACCTACGATGCAACTATCAAGGCAGATCCAAGCGACTTGACTACAGCTGACATTGCTTTCTCAGTTGACCTTGCTAGTGTGGATACAAAGAACGAGGATCGTGATAACCACCTACGTTCAGCAGATTTCTTCGATGTAGAAAATAAACCAAAGATGACCTTTACAGCTACGAAGGTCGAGAAAAAGGATGAAGGGGAATATGCTGTAACTGGTGATTTGTCCCTTAACGGAGTTACAAAACCTGAAACCTTCAATGTCACTTTTGAAGGCCAAGGGAAAGATCCTTGGGGCAATGAAAAAGCAGGATTCAGCGCAGAAGGAACACTAAATCGTTCAGATTATGGCTTAACTTGGAATTCAGCGCTTGAAACAGGTGGAGTACTTGTCGGTGATAAGGTAAAAATCTCCCTAGAAATTCAAGCAGCAAAGGTTGAGTAGCTAACAAAATAAGGCGCCCCTCAGCAAAGGGGCACTATTAACACCTCTAACTGAACTGTTCTTAAAACCAAATATATTAAAAAGCAGGCGTAGTTTCATTCGCCTGTTTTTTTATTTTAGCTACATACCTCTTGATGCCACTCTTATTCTCAATTGCATCGACTTTTAATCAATTACACTAAAGTACTAACTATCCTTGTTATCAATTTCTTTAAATAAATACCCGTAACTCTATTAGAATTTAAGCTGTTTGTCCGTTCCCTTATAAGTAAAATCCATAGAGAAACATTGAATTCGCAGTATTATATCTGGTTTGTTTGCCCCTATCATTATAGGGTAGATTAATAATAGATTTAAATAATAGAAATCTGGTTGACTTATTTGAGATACCTATATTATAATAATTATAAATTAAGATTAACTTTTAAATAAATCTTAGTTTATTTTAATTATAACTAGTAACAAGATAGCATAAGGGAGGACGAAAGATGAGCAAGAAGCTTACTACAAGCTGGGGAGCCCCAGTAGGTGACAATCAAAATTCAATTACAGCCGGATCAAGAGGACCAACACTGATCCAGGATGTTCATTTATTAGAGAAACTAGCTCATTTTAACCGTGAACGTGTTCCTGAGCGTGTTGTACATGCTAAAGGTGCGGGCGCACACGGATACTTCGAAGTAACCAATGATGTGAGCAAATATACAAAGGCAGATTTCCTTTCAGAGGTTGGAAAGCGAACTCCAATGTTCATCCGTTTCTCAACTGTTGCCGGTGAACTTGGATCCGCCGATACGGTACGTGATCCACGTGGGTTTGCCGTTAAATTCTATACTGAAGAAGGCAATTATGATTTAGTTGGAAATAACACGCCAGTATTCTTTATTCGTGATGCAATTAAATTCCCTGACTTTATTCATACACAAAAGAGACACCCACAAACACATTTGAAAAACCCTAATGCAGTTTGGGATTTCTGGTCCCTTTCCCCTGAATCCTTACATCAGGTAACCATCTTAATGTCTGATCGTGGGATTCCCGCTACCCTCCGCCATATGCACGGTTTTGGTAGCCATACATTCAAATGGGTGAACAAAGAAGGAGAAGCTGTTTGGGTGAAGTATCACTTCAAGACAGATCAAGGAGTTAAAAACCTTGCTCCAGATGTAGCCGCTAAGATCGCTGGAGAAAACCCTGATTACCATACAGAGGATCTTTTCAACGCAATTGATAAGGGAGATTTCCCATCTTGGACTTTATATGTTCAAATCATGCCTGTAGAAGATGCGGATACCTACCGCTGGGATCCGTTCGATGTAACGAAAGTATGGTCTCAAAAGGATTATCCACTTATTGAGGTTGGTAAGATGACCCTCAACAAAAATCCTGAAAACTACTTTGCTGAAGTCGAGCAGGTAACACTATCTCCAGGAAACTTTGTACCAGGGATTGAAGCATCACCTGATAAAATGCTTCAAGGACGTCTGTTCGCGTACTCTGACGCACACCGTTACCGTGTAGGTGCCAACCATAATGCCCTACCAATTAACCGTCCAAAAGCAGAAGTGAACAACTACCAGCGCGATGGATTCATGCGTCCAGATAGCAACGGTGGTAGCAGCGTCTATTATGAGCCTAATAGCTTAAGCGGACCAAAAGAGTCTCCACAAGACCGCACTACTGGTTTCCCAGTTTCTGGTGTAGCCGAAAGTGTTAGCTATGATCATAATGATCACTACACTCAGGCTGGTGATTTATATCGTCTGATGAGCGAAGAAGAAAGAGCTCGCCTTGTCGAAACGATTGTCGGAGCAATGAAGCCAGTTGAAAGTGATGAAATTAAACTTCGTCAAATCCAACACTTCTACAAAGCTGACCCAGAATACGGTACTCGTATTGCGAAAGGCCTTGGCCTTCAAGTACCTGTACAAGCATAAAACGAGTAGTAAGAATAAAAAAGTCGACTGTACCAGTGGTACAGTCGACTTTTTTATTATGAGTAGAAAACACAGATTTTTTCTCTATCAATCTCTTCAATTTTAAAATTCATATCATACACTTGATTTAATACTGAAGGGGTTATAATTTCGTCTGTTGTTCCCTCTTTAATGACTCTTCCATCTTTCATAGCAACAATATAATCAGAATAGCAAGATGCAAAGTTGATATCATGAATAACAATAACAACCGTTTTCCCAAGTTCATCCGTGAGCTTTCTTAATGTCTTCATAATCTGAACTGAATGTTTCATATCAAGATTATTTAAGGGCTCATCAAGTAGTACGTATTCCGTATCTTGTGCAATAACCATAGCAATATAGGCACGCTGTCTTTGCCCACCACTTAATTGGTCGATATATCTATCCTCGAACTCTTCTAATTCCATATAACGGATAGCTTCATTTACAAACTGACGATCTTCCTTTGTAAGTCTACCTTGAGAGTAAGGAAAACGACCGAATGAAACAAGCTCCTTCACTGTTAGCCTAACATTAATATTATTCGATTGCTTTAGAATCGAGATCTTTTTAGCGAGATCATTGTTCTTACAACGGGTAAGGTCCATGCCATCAATATAGATTTCTCCCTCGTCTTTAGCAATCAGACGGCTAATCATTGAAAGCAATGTACTTTTCCCTGCCCCATTCGGACCAATAAAAGAGGTAATTTTCCCTTTGGCGATTTTCACTGACACGTCATTAATTACATTCTTCTTGTTATACCCCTTAGAAACATGTTTAACGTCTACCATGATTATTTACTCTCCTTTAACAGCAGATAGATGAAATACACTCCGCCAATGAAATTGACAATGACACTTAACGTGGTATTAAATGTAAAGACTCTCTCAACAATTAGTTGACCACCAATTAAAGCGATGATTGAAATAAAAACAGATCCGATAATTAAATAACTATGCTTATAAGTATTAAGGAATTGATAAGCGACATTTACCACCAACAGTCCAAGGAACGTGATTGGACCAACTAGTGCGGTTGAGATTGAGACAAAAATCGCAATGACAATCAACAACCTTTTGACGACATAATCATAGTCAATCCCAAGATTAACAGCTTGATCCTTACCTAATGACAAGACGTCTAGATATTTTATAAACCTAAGTGAGTATAGGGTCACAAGTATTACCGCAATTGTAGCAATGACTAGAAGGTCCGTTTTTACATTATTAAAACTCGCGAACATTCGGTCCTGTACAACCATAAACTCATTAGGATCAATTAATACCTGCATAAACTCTGTAATACTTCTAAAAAAGGTTCCAAAGATAATTCCGACTAGCAATAGAAAGTATATATTTTGACCATTCCCCCGGAATAGTAACTTATATAACAAGCCTGCAAAAACAACCATCAATCCAACTGAAATTAGAAAGTTAATATTTTCGTTCGCGATGGTAAAGCTCATTGAGCCAAATACAAAGATTAAAAATGTTTGTATTAATAAGTATAAGGAATCGAGACCAATGATACTTGGAGTTAAAATTCTATTATTGGTAATTGTTTGGAAAATAATAGTCGCATAAGCGATAACTCCTCCAGTTAAGATGATTGCATAAACCTTTTTCAATCTTCTCGGAAGTGCATAATCCCAATTGTTCCCTAAATCAATAAATATGAACGCTCCAGCTAAAAGAAGCGATACTACGGCTAACACGACAAGTTTATTTTTATTACTCATATGCCTTTCTCCTCATAATCATGTAAAGAAAAATCCCGCTTCCAATTACGCCTACAGTTAGACCAATCGGTACCTCATACGGATAGATAACAATTCGGCCCAGTATATCACAGGCTAATACGAAGACTGCCCCTAACAAAGCTGTATGAGAAAGGCTTTTCTGTAAATGATCACCCCGATACATCGTAACAATATTCGGAACAATTAATCCTAAAAACGGAATCATCCCGACGGTAAGAACGACAACTGAAGTAATTAAAGCAACAATAACCAAACCAATATTCATAATCTGCTTATGATTCAACCCAAGATTTACTGCAAACTCTTCTCCCATCCCGGCAATCGTGAATTTATTCGCATAGAAGTATGCGATAAGGATTAGCGGAATGCTTATATACAAGAGTTCATAACGTCCTTGGATCATCAGTGAAAAATTCCCTTGCAACCAGGAGGACATATTCTGAATTAAATCTTCCTTATAAGCAAAAAAGGTTGTAATTGAACCAACAATACTACCAAACATCATTCCCACAAGCGGGATGAAGATGGCATCTTTATACTTCACTCTATCTAGTATTTTCATAAAAATGAATGTGCCTAGAAGGGCAAAGAAGAAAGCTACAAGGACTCTGCCTAACTGACCTGCACCAGAGAAAAATAACATGGAAACCATGATCCCAAACCTTGCGGAATCCTCTGTTCCTGCGGTTGTTGGTGATACAAACTTGTTTCTAGTGAGCTGCTGCATAATCAGACCACAGATTGCCATCCCCACTCCCGCAAGGATAATGGACATTAGCCGTGGGAACCTGCTAACAAAAAGGACGTGAGCTTGGTCTTCAGTTAAACTAAAAATATCCAAAGGTGAAATATTTTGCACTCCGATAAACAGCGAAGTGATGGATAATACAATGAAGCTAATAACCAAATAAATGAGTTTCATAATAGATTCCTTACTCTTTCTAAGAATTGCATCATTCTTTGTGTAGATTGATTTTAAACAGTTTATAAATTTTACCTAATAATTAACTATAATTAAATGATAATGATTTTCAATGTCGAATGCAATGACTATTTTGTGACAGTGTTAAACTTTTTTATATTTCTAAGTATTTTTTAAAGGCTCTTCTCTCAAACTTTGTTCCTTTTTAAGCTGAATACTAAGTGACCAGGTTATCTTTCTACAGAAAACAGTCATCAATTATGAGAGAAGAAATCTGGGACCGTGAGCGTTCGTTCTTGTCGGATAAGGATTAGGTTAGGTTAGGCACTTCGATCTGATAATAGACGGAATAATTCCCCTTAATTAAGAAATGCCACTGAAAATAGAGAAAATAGAGGGAGATATTCCGCTTAATTGACTCAAGAACGTGAAAATAGTTAATTTTGAATTGTATAAGCGGAAAAACTCCCCTTATTTCCCCCAAAACGAGCTCTAATCTGCATTTAACGGGAAATTCTCCGCTTATTTCTATAGCTGGCTACTCAATTAAGGACATGACTTCGTTCAAATTTTCGTACATTAAAAACGGTTAACAACATGTATGTTGATTTCCGCTCTAGCACTTTTATTCCGCTTCAGTCAGCACCTTTAACAGGACTTAAATTATAAACAACAAAAAGCCGCCTTGTATAGGCAGCTTTTCTGTATATTGTTCCTTATTGTTCTTCATTCATAGATCCATTGGTATAACTATAGTTGGAACGATCAACAGTTGTGAAGCTTTCTGGTGAATAGAATCTTAATAAATCACCATTCACGACTTTATCAGATAAATCTAACTGTTGTCTAACGATTTGTTTCATCTGAACAAATTCTTCTGTCTCTTCGAGAAGTTCACCTGTATTTGTATCATAATACTTTTCTTCTACAGATGTTACAGTCGGGCTAACAAAGTCACCATTACGGAACGCTACTAGTTCTCTGTGTTCTTCAGAAAGTAAATCTGTTCCTAAATGAACATATTCCTCTGAATCAACTCCAAGAAGATGCAACAAAGTTGGTTTCAAATCAATTTGTCCACCATAGGTATGATTCACTCCACCCTTTAGACCTGGAGAGTGAATGATTAATGGGACTTCTTGCAATTGGGCACTTACAGCAGGTGTTACTTCTTCTCCTAAAACAACTTCCATTGCTTTGTTATGATTTTGAGATATTCCATAATGGTCTCCATAAATCACAATAACAGAATTATCGTATAGTCCAGATTCTTTAAGGTCATTAAAGAACTGTTCTAATGCCTCATCAGAATAGCGGGCCGTTTGGAAGAAGTTATCAACCGTTTTACTACCCGTATCATGCTTTGCCAATGTTGCTTTCTCTTGATCCATTGTAAACGGGTAATGGTGCGTTAACATAATAAACTTTGAATAAAATGGTTGCGGCAAAGACTGAAGTAATGGAATAGACTCCTCAAAAAATGGCTTATCCATTAATCCATAATTCGTGACATTTTCTGGACTCATATCGTAATAACTAGAGTCAAAAAATTGATTCATCCCAAACGACTTATAAATTTCATCCCGGTTCCAGAAGGATCTCGTGTTACCATGGAAAACAGCTGATGTATAGCCCTTCTGCTGTGACAGAATAGCTGGTGCCGCCTGGTAGGTATTTAAGCCTTTCATTGAAAAGGCAGAACCCTGAGGCAACCCGAACAGGGAGTTTTCTATCATAAACTCTGCGTCTGCTGTTTTACCTTGAGCAGTCTGGTGGTAGAAATTATCAAAATAAAGCGTATTGGTATCACGGGTCAAAGAATTAAGGAATGGCATAACCTCTTCCCCATGTAGTTCATAATCAATTAAGAAATTTTGGATAGACTCCAAATGGATATAAATCACATTGCGACCTTCTAAAGCCCCATAATAATCTGGGTTAGGCTCAGCAAACTGAGACTGTGTATAGTTGATAACTTCTACAATATCATTGCTATCGGCCATAACACGCTGTGCAGATGCCCTCGTACTTTGAACGGCGTCATAAACGGTGTAATTGTACATACCTAAATATTTCACAATATAGTTTCTATCAAAAGTTCTAGTTAAAAGCTGAGGACGATCCGCTTCAGCCATACCAAGATTTGCACTAAATATACCTAGGCCCAACAATTGGACAGCCGCAATCGTTCTAAGGCTTACTTTAGTTGTATCTAACTTAATGATGTTTAAACGCTTTGATGCAAGAACTGCTAGCAAAATAAAATCAACGAAGAACAGCAAGTCATACGGTTTCATTAAAGTAAAGACACTTGAGCTTACGTCACCAAAGTTTTGCGTTTGAAACAAAGTTGGGAGCGTAATAAAGTCGTTGAAGAAGCGGTAATACATTACATTCGCATATAATAAGAAACTTAAAATTGAGTAATTAATAAGAAGCCAGCGGTATTTCTTATTATCCCTTCTCAGCATGGCAAGTCCAAGGAAAATAATTGCTGAAGCAAGCGGGCTTAAGAATAACAGAAAGGACTGGATGGAGTTTTCAACTCCTAGGCTAAACTGTGTTATCTGAACAGCATATGTTTTTATCCACAGAAGGAGTACGGCTAAAAAGAAAAACCCCATATAATTATTAAGGCTTCTTTTACCAAAATTAATGATGCTTTTCATTTTTTCACCTGCTTTCATAAATTTAAAATTACTATTCTAGTATATTTATATTAAAATTCCGTAGGTTTGTAAGCAGAATATCTTACTACAAAGAGATAATATACTCCCTTTTGATAAAAATGTAAAGAGTAATTCGACATAGCTTAAAGGCGTTATATTTAAATTTTGTTTGTAACCGTTTTATTGAAAACCCTTTATTTACGGGCCTCTGTCATTAACAATGTATAAATCGTTCACATATAGTAAATATAATAAAGAACGATATGAGGTGATAAAAATGGGGCTATTAAATGCATATAATGAATGGAAAGATTCAAGATATCAACAACATGTTTCCTTAATGAAAGAACAAAATAAATGCCCGGATTGTTTTGGCAGAGGCTACCACATTTTCCCCGCAACAGAGTTCGTCTTTAATGTCGCCCCGTATGACTGTAATGGGTGCAATGGCACCGGCGCTTTTACTGATTGGACAAACCATAATGAGACAAACTGATTCTATGATTGTTCTTTCTGTTTTATGTTAAAGGCCTGTACAATTTCTGTACCGGTCTTATTTCTGTACCGGTCTTATTTGGTGTAAAATAGATTTTAGACAAAGTAAGCAAGGAGGATCACCCGCAATGATTACGAACAAACAATTTCTAGGCTTTATCGGTACATATACTAAAGGAGACAGCAAAGGGATATATTCCTTACATTTAGATACAGAGACAGGGACTCTAAATAACATCAAGGTGGCGGCTGAACTAGAAAACCCTACATATTTGACGATTAGTGAAGACCAAAAGTTTCTATATTCTGTTATAAAAGATGGAGAAAACGGCGGCATAGCATCTTTTGTAATTATAAAAGGTGAAGAATTACAATTTAATAATAGTACCTTATCCGAAGGTGCACCACCTTGCCATGTTAGCGCCAACGAAAACGGTACAGTTCTGTCGGCTAATTACCATAAGGGAACTGTGGATTACTATAAATTAACTAGTGATGGAGGCATTCTGCCAGCTGCTTCAATTGTGAAGCATGAGGGAACAGGCCCTGATCCACGTCAGGAAAAAGCTCATAGTCACTATGCTGACTATACGCCGGATGGAAAATTTATCGTGGCTGTTGAACTAGGAATTGACAAGATTTTTACCTACCGACTAGAGAATGACAAGTTAATAGAAGCTAATAGATTTGCAACGAAGCCCGGAAGTGGTCCAAGACATCTAGTCTTCCACCCAAGTGTACCGTATGCCTATGTGATGACTGAATTCAGCTCAGAAGTAATCGTTTTGAAATACAATACGGAAGATGGGCGTTTTGAACAACGTCAAAGCATCTCTACCCTTCCTGAAAGCTTTACGGAAAACAACCAAGGAAGTGCGATTCATATTTCAACTGATGGTAGATTTGTCTATGCTGCAAATCGCGGGCATGATAGCATTGCTGCTTTCAAGGTCCACCCTGAAACCTTTGAATTAAGATTTATTGAGCATACGTCTACAGAAGGACACTGGCCTCGTGATTTTATATTAGACCCTACTGAAAAATTTCTTATCGTAGCAAATCAAAATTCAAGTAATCTCGTGTTGTTTTCTAGAGACCTTGAGACTGGAAAACTAAGCCTGCTGCAAAAAGATGTGAGAGTACCTGATCCAGTTTGTGTTAAGTTTTTAAACCATTAATGCATACGCCGTAATTCTAGTAAAGTCCATTTGTTGAATTAGCATTCTTTTTAAATAACTGACCAATTTAACCGACCAAAGAAAAAAGGTGGCGCTGATTTAATATCGCGCCACCTTTTAATATGAAGAAAGTGACTAGATGAGTAGTATGTCATATTATGTTCATAACTTTTTTACAGAAATTTGAATTCACTAAAGATTCCCACTCTTTTTAGTAGTAATTTGATATCTTAAGAGTGAGATAATAATTCATTACTTTTAGGAGTGATTAAAATGATTGTAAAAGCGTTAAGACAAAACAATATTGTTGCTGGTATTCTCGCGGTCGTTCGTATTTACTTAGGTTATGCTTGGTTTATAGCTGGTTATCACAAAATCGTTGATGGGTTTGACGCCAACGGTTACCTACAAAATGCTGCAGCAAATCCCGTAATGGGTCCTGATGGCGTAGCCGTTTATCCATGGTACACGACATTTCTTGAAGCCTTTGCGATTCCAAATGTTGAGCTCTTTAATTTCTTGATTCCTTGGGGAGAAGCAGCTGTTGGTCTTGGGCTTATGCTTGGGTGCTTAACTACCGCCGCTGCATTCTTTGGTCTTGTCATGAATTTTGCCTTCTTCTTTGCCGGAACTGTTTCCCATAACCCAACAGACATTATTATGGGCGTCTTCATTGCCTTTGCAGGATATAATGCCGGACGTTATGGTCTAGACAGATGGGTCATTCCATTCATTCGTAAAAATGTTCTAAAGTTAGATACACCCGTTTCAAATGAAGCATAGAACGTTAGAAGATCCCTTCAGAAAACCAGAAGGGATCTTTTTTCATTCCGGACTATTAGAAAACTCTACTTCAACGTCAATCGCTTTCCCATCACGATAAACTTTTACGGTGGTCCTGTCGCCAGATTTTAGATGCTCATACAGATACTTACGTAAATCACTCGCATTTTCGACCGACTGATTGTCAATTTGAACAATAACATCTTGTGCCTTTAAGCCCGCTCTTCCTGCAGCCGAATTTGTATCTACTTGGGTAATCATTGTTCCTGCTGTTACACCTTCTGGAAGATTCGGAAGGTACATTCCGGGTACCTCAGCTAAATCAGCTAAATTAACACCAAGATACGGACGATTAATTTTTCCATACTCAATTAACTGATTAATGATTGGCACGACATCATTACTTGGAATGGCAAATCCAAGTCCTTCAACACCATCATCAGAAATTTTCAAACTATTGATACCGATAACTTGTCCACTCGTATTAATTAACGCACCGCCACTATTACCCGGATTAATCGCTGCATCTGTTTGGATAACATTTAGTTCCCATTGACCTGCTGAGGTGGAAACAGCAATATCACGATCAATTGCACTTATGATTCCTTGTGTAACGGTGCGGGATAAATCGAGACCCAGTGGATTTCCAATTGCCATTACTTGCTCACCAGGTCTTAACTGCGAGGAGTCACCAAACTCTAGAATGTCTGTTACATAACTACTGTCAATTTTTATTACCGCAAGGTCAGTTAAGGCATCTGCCCCTACTACTTCAGCTGTCGTCTTTTCCCCGTTATATAGGGACACCTCTACCTTGTTCGCCTTTTCTATCACATGGTTATTAGTAACAATATAAGCGCTGCCTTCCACTGTCTTAAAGACCACACCCGAACCCGTGCCACTTTCTACATCATCCTGACTACCGAAGTAGGGGTCATTCTGATTCTGGAGATTGGTAATTCCGACAATGGCCTTAGACGAACTTTCTACTATATCCGCAATCGAAGAAGTAGAGCCAGCTGTCGATGTAGGAACGATACTAGCCAGTCCCTCTTCTACTGTTTTATCTTCTGTTAGAGCAAGTTGATTGCTCGTTTGTTTTAGAGAATCAAAATAATCTGTATAGGTGACAGCGCCAAGTGTAAGAGCTGATCCAATGACTCCTGCTGTTATTGTCGATAAAAACCTTTTGAATCCACTTTTAGTCTTTTTCGCGTATACCGCACGCTCTACCGGCACTTCTGGTTGCTTATATAAATCGCTCATGCTCTTTCCTCCTATACAATTAGTAATTTCTTACCTGTATTTATCTTACCTAGGAGTTATGAACAATTTATTAACAAAATGCGACGTACTTTTTAAATATAATCGAAAACTAATAAATGGATTGCCTTTGAAAGGTCTTACCTACTAATTGACAATGGAGCCTAATGCTCAGGATAATCACAAAATGAGGTCCGACAACTAATTGTCAGACCCATCTGAATTTAACCGTTATCGTTGTTCTAATGGTATTTTAATGAAGAACTTTGTTCCTTTGTCTTTTTGGCTGGTTACAGTAATTTTACCCTCATGGAGCTCAACAAGTTGCTTGACGATGGATAAACCTAAACCAAAAGCACCGTAAGGATTACTGGTCCTTGATATATCTGCCTTATAAAACCGACGCCAAATTTTCTCGATTTCTTCAGGATCCATTCCTATTCCCGTATCTTCAATTTCAATGACCGTATAATTCCCGTCAACTTTCCCTCTCAAAGTAACCTGACCATTGTTGGTAAATTGAATACTATTTTTAGTAATATTTATTAGAATTTGCAGCATTCGATCATAATCAGCGAATAGCGTTGCCCCTTCTTCTATTTCTAAGTGAATTCTATTTCCCTTTTCATCTGCCTGTAAAAAAAGTTGTTCTTTAATAATTTCTAAAAGTTCCTCTACCTCAATTAACTCTTTGTTGAGTTTCACTTGGTTCGATCTAATTTTTTCAAAATCAAGGTTTTCATTCACAAGTCGAATTAAACGTTTTGTTTCCTTACTGACCAGATTCATTCCTTTTTCCTTTTCAGCTTCCGGAATCATATCATTCCTTAATCCTTCAATCACACCACTAATTGTTGTAAGTGGTGTACGCATTTCGTGAGAAACATCGGCCATGAACTGTCGCCTGCGATTCTCCAAACTCTCAATTTCCTCCATTGAGGTATTGATTTTATGCACCATTTTGTTAAAGTCTTGCGCTAATTCACCAATTTCATCAAAGCTTGAGGAAGGAACGTTCACATTGTAATTTCCTGATGACACCATTGAGGTCGCTTCCTGAATTTTTTTAATACGATTCACATGAACTTTAGAAAGCAGCCAACTCAGTAATACGGAAACTCCAAGAGCAATCAAGGCGGCATAAAGTAAATACTGATTAATTTTGCTAATCATTTCTTGTGTTCCTTCAATAGGTGACGTTAACAAAATTCCACCGACAAAATTCCCTTGAACAATATATGGTAAAGCAACAAAGGTAACATGCTGATCAAATCTTTTTAAATCATATTTGCTTACAATGGGTGCTCCTGCTTGCAATTGTCTCCATTCTTTCTCTGTCAAAACAAGAGGCGGACCTTGCCAGCGAATTGGATTCAACAGTTTAATCTTCTCATCAAAGACACTAAATTGAATATCTCTTCCAAATAACACGTTTGCATATTGATTGATCACCTGTTCTGACCAATTGCCCCGTTCTAAATCTAACAGAATGTTTTCTCCGTAACTGATTAACTCATCTGTTTTATTTTGATAAACAAGATCTTCAATGTACTGCGAGAATAGTAAGCTTAAAACAATAAAAGCGACAAGTAATACTCCCAGATGACTAACTATTTGTTGGTAAAGGTACTTAACTTTCATTCATTTCCACCGATTCATCAAATTTATAGCCGACTCCCCAGACCGTGTGGACAAACGGCTGTCTATCAGTACCAATCTTTTTCCTCAACCGTTTGACATGAACATCAACCGTCCGCTCATCTCCATAAAACTGATAACCCCAGACCCTCTCTAGCAGCTGGTCCCTCGTGAACACCTGTCGTGGATGCTGGGCAAAATAGGATAAAAGATCAAATTCCTTAGGCGTCAAATTTTGAATCAATGTACCTCCAAGAAAAACTTCCCTTGAGTCTTTATTTATACTCAAATACTTCGTCTGTAGGATATTCCCCTTATCCGCATCCCCGTTATTCTTTTGGTAACGACGGGCAACCGCTTTAATTCTAGCCATTAAAGCTAATGGGCTAAATGGTTTAGTGACATAATCATCCGCTCCCATTTCTAGCCCTAATACTTGATCCGATTCACTATCTTTGGCCGTTAACATGATAATTGGGACCTCACTATTTTCCCTTCTAATTTTACGACAAAGGGTGACCCCATCCATCCCCGGTAACATCCAATCAACGATTAATAGATCCCATTCACTGGTCTTAAATTCGTTATAGCCCTCCAAACCATCATGGATAAATTTTCCATCTATCCCTTCCTTAAGAAAAAACATCTCTATCATTTCACAAACACTCTCATTATCCTCTATAACAAGAATCTTCATTATATCCCCTCACCTAAAATTGATTCCTTATCCTTAAGTTAGCTTGTCAACGGTCAAGAATCAACTCTGCACCATAATATTTACAGATTCTTTCTTGGTTTATTAATAGTTTGTTCATATATAAAAAAAGCAGAAACGTTATCAATAGTATACGTTTCTGCTTTTTTCTTTTTAGACTGTCTTAACCCGGGTTGTTGATTTCCGCTCCAGCCGCTCAGCGAACAGCGGGGCGGGCGCCTTCCGCTTCAATCAACAGGGTGCAAACACATAGGGCACTGAAAAAGTCCTTTGAAATTAGTAATTATGCTAAAACATAGTTGTTGATTTCCGTTCCAGGCGGCTTCGCTTTCCGCGGGCGTGCCGGGGAGCCTCCTCGGTGCCTTAGGCACCTGTGGGGTCTCCCCTGCCCCGTACTCCCGCAGGACATTGAAAAACTTCCTTGAATAAGCCCACGCACGAGAAAATGTGCAGTTCATTTTCGAGGAGTCGAGTACCTTCCGCTCCAATCAACGGTAAGCAACATCACAATGTCCAATAACATAACGTACAAAAAAAAGGCAGAAACGTTATCAATAGTAAACGTTTCTGCCCTCCAAAAAATATATTGCCATTCGATGTCTATAAGGACTCGGCTTGTTTATTTTTAAATAGTAAATAGATGTACAAAAGGATGGAAATTAAAACGGATAGGGCGGAGGTGAGATAAATGCTTGAATAGCCCCAAATATGGCCGATTTGGCCAAAGGCAATTGCCCCGATTCCTACACCGAGGTCAAATGATGAAAAGAATGTCGCATTGGCCATGCCTTTTCTATTAGGTAGGGCCTTTTCGACAGCCCATGCTTGTAATGCCGGTTGAATGGACCCAAAGCCCAGACCATAAAGGGCAGCTGCAACATATAAAATAAAGCTATTAGGTAGCCACGCTAAAAGAACCATCGCAATTAGAATCATTCCAGCCCCAGGGATAAACACTGCTTGATGCCCTTTCCGGTCATAAAGCTGTCCTGAAAAGGTTCTCGAAATCATTAGAAACATGGCATAGATTAAAAAATACCATTCAATCCCGGGAATCGCTTTTTGGGCTGAATATAACGGAAGAAATGTGGCAATTCCTCCAAATGTAACGGTAATAAAGAACAATAACATCGAAGGCTGAAGGGCACTCTTCTCGTAAATATCCCATTTAGGGTTTGTTACAGGAACACTGCTTTTTTCGACTTCTTTATAATGAATTTTTGATGCCATCAAAAAAGCCATGAGCCCTAGTGCTGCACAGACGAAAAACAGCATCTTAAAGGACATGACCCCAGTTAAAGCAAGTCCAAGGGAAGGACCTAGCGCGAGGGCTAGATTTCCTGAAAGACCATAATACCCTAGTCCTTCACCCCTTCGACTAGCTGGGACAACATCGGTGGCGATTGTACCAGATGCTGTAGTGGAAAATCCCCAGCCGACCCCCTGAATAATCCTGAGGAAAAATAGGAAAAACATCCCCGTTGCAAAGCCAAAGGAGCCTACTGAAATCACAAAAATCAGCAGCCCGATTAGATAAACAAACTTTCTACCCTTTGTTTCAAGGGCATGACCTGCATATGGTCGGAGTAATAATGATGAAAATGTAAAAATTCCAACGACAATCCCAATTAACTGATCGTTCCCACCTAGATGTTCTACAAATAAAGGAATCGTTGGTAAAGTCATTTGAAATCCGAGGAAAATAAAAAAATTAGCAAAACAAATTAAGATAAAGTCCTTTGTCCAAATTTTCTCTTTCCCACCTAGTTTTTTTCTGGCAAGCTGTCTTTCCATCATAATCCTTCTCTCTCTATTTGGTGACTCAGTTTGCTCGCCACCTTTTTATCAAGTTAACTGTATTAAAACGTGGCTGTTGATTTCCGTCCAATCAACAATGTATTAAACACAGCCAATAGTGACTCATAATGGAATTCCCTTGCCTTTCTTAGTTCAGAGACCTTCGAACTCAGCATAATTTACCGAGTTTTTCTTAGATAACAAGCTTAAAGACAGTCAAGAAAACCCCTATAAAAAAGCCACAGACAGCCCCGTTCACACGTATCCACTGAATATCCTTGCCGATATTGTTCTCCATCATGTCTATGAGTGTTTCTGTATCGAGTTTATCCAGGTTTTCCTTAACAAGGACCCCTATTTTAGAATGATTGCTTTCTATTGCTCCAGCAACCTTGACGTGTAACCAGCTTTCAATAGACGACATTTTTTCTTCGTCTTCCTTTAGATCATTAATGTACTGGAGAATAATAGGGTTCACATAACTGTCGACAAAGTCCTCTTGATTAACAAACTCCCTAAGTCTATCCTTTGCCGTCTCTAAAAGGGAATCGAGCTGAGGCTGCATATCAAAATCATCCACTAGCTTTATCTTCCAATCGTTCACTTCATCCATTAGTTTCTCACGCTTGTCTATTTCTACCAGCTCTTTTTTAATCCAATCTAAAATTAATTTACGATACCGGTTATCTGGGCGACTTACATTCACAATTCTGTTTAAAATGAAGGTTTGCATCATTTGCCCAATCTTTTCTTCGTTGACCAAGTTGCTAAAGGATTGGATGGCAAATTTTAACAACCCATCCGCCTCCGTCGTTTCAATGAGCTGCTTTCCAACCTTGCCCATTGTCTGTTTTGCTTCTTCGGTGGCCGCCCACTTTCCTGTCTCCCCTAAAATATAATCAAAAGCGGCTTCGTCGTATTTCCTTATGACAACACCATCTGCTACTGATTTAAGCATTTTTGAAGAATCGATCGAATAAAGATATCCCTTTAATTCCTTTTCCAACAAAGGAGTAAGCTTAGTAAAATCAACTTTTTCAATTGAATCCTTAATAAGCGTATGAAATACCTTTTTTACATGATCAGATTGAAGCTCCCGAATGATGGTGGTTAAGATGATTTCCGAAAGATTCACTTTTTTTATTTTCTCCATAATACTTGCTACTGTCAGCCACTCTTTCTCTAACATTTTAACCAATGCTTCCGTTAACCTTTTGCGATTTTTCGGAAGCAAAGCTGTATGAGGAATGGGAAGTCCAAGTGGATGACGGAATAAGGCTGTAACCGCAAACCAGTCAGCTAATCCCCCTACAAGGCCCGCTTCAAAACCGCCCTGCAGTAGTTTCCCCCAAAGTGTGTCCTGAACAGGAATCGTCAGTAAAAAGCCAGCTCCCATCACGATGAGTGAAATGGCTGCTAAATGTCTTGATTTGTTTGCTTTTTTTTCCATAATACTCCCTCAGAAAGTTTTATTTAATATCTACCCTTTATTATTGTACAGATTTCCTTGATTTTCAAACTACTGATTACTTTTCCTCTCAATTTTCTTATGTAAGGCATAAGAAAAACGCTCAGATTAGTAAACTGTGCACATCTTCCACAGTTCGGCTTCTAAGCGTTTTTTCCACATTAAATAAATAGTAAAAGACTTACGGCCATTACCGCCATTCCGGCAATTAAACCGTAGATGGAAATATGGGCCTCATCATATTTTTTGGCCGCAGGTAGTAATTCATCCAATGAAATAAACACCATAATTCCAGCAACGGCAGCAAATATAACCCCAAACATCACATCATTTAGGTAAGGCATTAAGAAAAGAAAAGCAACAATCGCACCAATTGGTTCTGACAAACCTGATAAAAATGACAGTTTAAATGCTTTTTTCTTATCACCCGTTGCAAAATATACTGGTACAGATACTGCGATTCCTTCTGGAATATTGTGAATGGCGATTGCAACCGCAATCGCGACACCAAGGGCCGGATCCTGCAAGGCGGATGTAAATGTTGCTATCCCTTCAGGAAAGTTATGAATTCCAATCGCTAGCGCCGTAAAGGCCCCCATTTTAAGTAAGGCTGCATCTTGACTAGGATCCTTATTCGTCATATCTTCTACCTTCTTAATTTCATGAGGATTCCCCTGTTTAGGAATCAGTTTATCAATTAAAGCAATTAACAGCATACCACCAAAGAAGCCTGCCACGGTAATCCAGTTACCCAGTCCATCCCCTAAGGAACCAGTTAGAGCATCTTGTGCCTTTACAAATATCTCGATCATTGAAACATAGATCATAACACCTGCTGAAAATCCTAGAGCCAATGATAAAAACCTCGTATTTGTTCTAGAAGTAAAAAAAGCTAAAATACTTCCAATCCCTGTAGCAAGACCCGCCATTAACGTCAAACCAAACGCAAATAATACATTCTCTGGCATTCTATATCCTCCAATCACCAAAAATCATCTATCTATTTTCAGTCTATGCTCAATTCTAAAAAAGTTTCCTTTAGGAAACATTTTAACCACAGGTAAACTAACGGTCAAGATTTAAGCGTATTCGCTTCCTTCCGATACCTTCACTAAACTCTTAATAACCATTGTTAAACATAAAAAATACCCTCATCTAATTTAGCTTAAAGAAAAAAGCTGACGATTGGATTCGGCAGCTTTTTAGGTTAAGTTTGTGAATTTTTCTAGGTCTCGATTTTCACCAATAACGAGCAATATATCGTCCATATCGAGATTTTCATCCGGGTCGGGAGCAATATTTATTTTATTGCTCTCTTTTTCTTTGATTGCTACCACCATAACATTGTATCTCGATCGCAAGCTAAGCTCCCTTAGGTTTTTCCCCTCCATACTTCGTGGAATTTGGATTTCTTCTATACTATATTTATCAGATAACTCAATAAAATTAAGGACATTCGGAGCAGCCATTAGATTGTGAGCAACTCTTTCCCCCATATCCTTTTCCGGAAAGATGACTTTATCGGCTCCAATTTTATATAAAACCTGTGCATGGTTTTTGGTTAACGCTTTGGCTACTACATGTCTGACCCCTAGTTCTTTCAATAATAATACGGCAAGGATACTGGCCTGAATATCGTCTCCGATGGCAACGATGACTGTATCAAAATTACGGATACCTACTTCTTTCATCGTTTCTTCTTCTGTTGCATCACCAATAACGGCATAAGAAACCAATTCTTTATGATCGTTAATTTGATCCTCATTCTTATCTATCGCCAACACTTCATTGCCTTCTCTATATAAAGTGCTTGCTACACTGGAACCAAACCTGCCCATGCCAATAACAGCATACTGCTTTTTCATAGTCGTATACCCTCCCTAACTAAACATAAATTTCCTGGTTCGTATGATCCCTTCGTAGGCCGTCGTTATCTTAATAAGAATCGCTTTCCCTAAATATTATTTTTTTCACTTAAATGAGTGCAACTAGATTGTAAATTGTCATAACTCCTATCGTACCAAGCTTAACCGGGAAAGGATAATAAGGTAAGTATATCGGAAACAGCACCTAGTAATGTTAGTATGTATCATGTTTTTTACACTTATGAGAACCTCGTTATCTTACTCCCGAATTAATTCATTGTAAAGAGGAATTTCTTCACAAAAACAGCCCCTCTGTTAAGAGAAGCCGTTAGTCAGTACACCACTATATTTGAAAATAGGAAAAGTATGGGAGAACTAGGGCACTAAAGGCAAGAAATGTCACAGCGATTGCGCCAACCTTATTCTTTTTCTTCCAAAGAGAAAAGGCAAAACCCATTGTATATAGGAAAATGACAAAAACGGAAATCCAAATAAGAACACTCATTTAATCCCTTATCCCTTCATAACTTGGAGTCTTTGGCTGTTTTCCAAATTTACCAAACCGCAGATTGATATCCACATCTATTTTCATATCGGGGTAGGTTTTCATCCAGTCGAAGTCCATATACTCCCTTAACGTCTTAAATTCTTTTCTGGCATAAAGCGACCAACCAAATGGCTCTACCTTAAATTCTTCTTGAGTTTTGGTTACAACTTTCATTGCCTTTTCCTCCAAGAACCTCTCAAATGATTTTTTAACCTCTTCGATTTTCTCCTTATCTTCAACTGGATTAGACATACTTGGATCGGTCAAAACGTCAATCGTTAGAGGAAGGGTTGCATGAATCCGAGGCGGCTTACTATTTACATCCATTACAACTTCTGTATTTTGCCTTTTCGTTATTCTAACTGTTAACTGATAGTCTTCATCAAAGGGATCCGGGACAACAGTAAGAATATCCGACACATCTGAAGTATCATTTAATAACATAACAATTCTATTTTCTACTCCAGTCATTTTTCCTATCATTTTACCCTCAAGAAAAACTGCGGCCCCAAGGAATTGTGAATTATTCGTTTCTCCTTTAATTTTTACGTTACCAGCAACGGCATCATTTTCACTTATCCGATACTTATTTTTTTCCTTCTCAATATCTGAGGTTGCATAAATCGCCAAGAACGCGTTTGCATCTTCCTCCGTTATTCTAAAAAATTGGTGAAGCTCGGAATTCGGGACTATCCCTACTTGAATCGCACGGCCAATCATATTTTCATAAAATTTATGAGGGCGGGATAAGAATTTCGGTGAATTTTTTTTGAAAAACTCCTCCGCTTTTTCCTTTGTTACGACCAGATGGACATTTCGTTTTATTTCCCTATCCTTTTCCGAAGTATAGAGATACCTGATGAATTCCTCCTCTTTGGCTAACTCCTCAGAAACTAAGATAACTCTTAATAAATCATAGGAAATCTCCCTTGCAATCACAGAGTTTGCGTTATTTCTCATCGAAATAAAATCTGATGCTTGAATTGTAACGGTCATCATCGCTTCTTCATTGTTTGCAGATGCTTGTGTACTACTTCCGACCTCAGGATTCGCAATTAGATAGGTGATGTTGATTTTCCCCTTTTCTTCTGCTTTATCCATGCCAATACCGATAACAAACACTTGATCATCTAGTCCAGTTTGATCCCAACAGCCTGTTAATATAATTAAAAAGGGTAAAGCCAATAGAAGCTTAATTTTTTTGAGCTGATGTTTCATTTTTGAAGTCCCCCCTCACTTTAGCAATAAGCCACATGAAGCAAGGCAAAAGAAAAAACATTGGACTAAGAATGGTTAGCATCCACTCCCTCAATCCAGGAATAGTGAATGCAGCACTTTTTGGGAAAACCCCTAAAAAAATGACTAGTATTGAGATTACAGGCACTAGATACTCATATTCTTTAATTTTAAATATTGCCCCGAACAAGATTAACACCAAGTAAAAATAAAACGCAAAGCGGACAAATGCGGCAACAAGCCAAAAGGGTAAGAAGAAAGTCTCCACATTGGTTAAAAAACCAATTGAAATATAAAGAATCATTTCATGAAAGGGGTAACTGATTACTTCAATAGATGTGAAGTCAAATAGCATTACATATATCATTAGTGCTAGAAGAATCTCGGGTACTACAACCGCGAATGCTACAAAGGCACCTTTTTTAAACGACTTGAATGAATCTATCATAGGTGCAATGATTCCAAGGTAATAGAAATCGGCAAATATAGACATTTTGCTCCCAGCTGTTTTAACAATCTCCCAATAACCTGGCCCCCATAGGGGGAAAATCAGTTTAGTATTGCCCTTATAAAAAGCAAATGCCAATGCAAAAAGCAGTGTTATCTTCAAATAGAAGAGCGTTAACCAAGCCGTTGAGCCAATATGTTGAAGTCCTCGTTTTGCCCCATATCCACAAACAATGACCAAAACAACATAGATTGCAATCGAAGGTGTTTTGGTAAAGTACATGCTGCTGATGATATCTACATAAATTGCTGAATCTAGGACAAGGGCTGAAAACCCAAAAGCCAGCATCCCCACGGAAATGATATGCCCTAGTACCTTCCCAAATAAATATACATTTAAGTCATGTAGGTTTTTGTCTTGATGAACAGAGAATACCTTAACAAGGAACCAAATCGGTACGATTGATAAGAGCGCAATGAGGATTAAAGAAATCCAGGCAGAATTTTTCGCCGAATTAAAAAGAACTGTAGGTGTATCATCCGTTAGTTTTGTACCAACGGATAACATAATGATTGCCGTATACTCTCTAATCCCGATTTTTCCTTCTGTTTGTTTCATTTTGTCGCCCCATCACCTTTTTTCTTCAAATCATCTGGCTTTAAATATCCTGGCCGAAAATTTTCATTCGTTATTACCCGTCTAAAAATGGTGTCACCAGACGATACATAGTGTGGTGACATGGGAGCTAGAAAGGGAACTCCAAATGATTTGAGAGAAACTAAGTAGAATATTCCCATAACAAACAAGGCGGTCATCCCAAATATCCCAAAAATTCCAGCTGCAGCTATAAAAAGAAATCGGATAATTCGTAAGGCAAACTGTAAACTAATGTCACTAATTGTAAAAGAAGTTAACCCACTGAGTGCCACAACAATGATCACAATCGGGCTAATGATATTTGCCTCTACCGCAGCTTGTCCTAAAACTAAAGCACCCACAATCCCAATCGTCGGTCCCATTGGATTAGGTACGCGTAGCCCGGCCTCTCTAATGAGCTCGAAAGCGGCCTCCATAAGAATAATTTCAAAAAACACAGGAAAAGGGACCTTCTCCCTCGAGCCTGCAATTGCTAACAACAAATCAGCTGGGATCATTTCTGAATGAAAGGAAGTGACCGCTACATATATAGCAGATATAAAGATTGTGATAAACATGGCCACAATCCGAATAATTCTTGCAAAATTTCCAAACACAAATCTTAGATAATGATCTTCTGGCGTGTGAAAAAAAGACCAAAACGTAGCTGGGAGAATAAGAGCATCCGGTGAATTGTCCATTAATAGGACAACATGCCCATCCTCGAGAAACGCGGCAGCACGGTCCGGTCTTTCAGAATAAAGCAAACTCGGAAACAAAGACATGCGCCTTTCTTCGATATACTGTTCTAGCAAAGCTAAATTTTGGATGGAATCGACATCGAGATTCTTGAGTCTATTTTTTATATTATCAACCAGCTGATCATCAGCTAAATTACGTACATATAAAATATATATTTCGTTTTGTGACCTCTCTGAGATGGTTACAGATTCTGCCATTAAGGCCTCATTTTTGATTCGCTTTCGGATTAACGATAGATTTACAACTACTTTTTCAGTAAGAGCTTCTTTAGAACCCTTTATGATTACCTCATTTTCCGCTTTTTCAACAGCGCGCCCTTGAAAATTAGCACATTCGAAAACATAGGCATTTGAGTCATCTTCTAAAAAAATTACGGCATTACCCGTATTAATGTTGCTCACCACATCTTTCATATTTGGAAAAATGGTTACATTTTGTGTCGAAATAATCCCTTTTATATCTAGATTAGGCTCCTTATTCTCTAAGAGCGGCCGAATGGAACTATCCTCAATGGTCCGTACATCTGTAATCGAACTAATAAAAATGATTGCAACACGTTTATTAGACCCACCAACTTTAAATTCCCTGAACTTTACATCCCGGTTATCTGGGAATTGATAAATGCTTTTTATAAAATCAATATTATCGTCAATATTTTGGGAGATAGACTGATCTCTTTTGTTCTTTTGTTCGTCAAGCGTATTATTCGATTGAATCGATTTGCCTTTTTTCTTACGCCCACTTATTTTTTTTAGTAGCTTGAACAAGTCAATCCCCCTTTTCTGCTCAGTAGAACTAAAATATGGTACTGTATTTAGATATTTACCAATATCTCCTTTTTTATGAATATGATTTAGGAAAATATGAACTCCAACTAATCCATCGCCCTAAGAACAACTTACTCATCATATATTAAAGGCTCTGTTAAATAATTGAGTTGATAACCGAACAAAAAAAGAAGGCCATTTTAAGCCTTCTTTTCATTAAATATAATTACCTCCATGTGCGGCTAAATAGCGTTTTGAAGCCAATATAGAGAAGTGCAAAAGCAAAGACCAATATAACAAGTACCCCAACAATTTCAAGGAATCCTGCTAGACCAGCTATCACTCCATAAACAGGTACTTTTAATAGTGCAAAACCAGCGAGAATACACGCGAAGAAAAGTAATGCTGTGTAATACATAATTTTATCCCCTCCTTACTTTAAGGTATGTACTAAAGGTGGAGAGGATTGGATAGATGCACATTAATTTTCTAAATATTTTTGTCAGCACCGTTCCGGTTTTAATGCTCCAATTCTGGCAACAATGGAGATAGATTCAATCATCCGAAGGAGTGGTTTTGATGCCGCATCATTTTTACATACGTTTTGTACGATTGCCTCTTCTCCTAAGGATTTTACTTATTACTTCTACCTTGATATGTTTTTTCGGTCTATTTATTCACTTGATTGAGCCTGAGAATTTCCCTACGGTTATTGATGGTATATGGTGGGCAGTCATCACTGCCTCGACGGTAGGCTATGGAGATTTTGTTCCACTGACACCTCTGGGTCGAATGACTGGAATTCTTTTGTTATTAGTTGGGGCGGGGTTTTTATCCACTTATTTCGCGACGTTATCGAGCATCGCGGTGACGAAACAAGACGAGTACCAAAAAGGAGAATCTCATTACAAAGGACAAGAACACTTAATTATCATTGGGTGGAATGAACGCTCAAAAGAAATCATCCATTCGTTTTCAAAAACTAAACAGCCACTCATCTTAATTGATGAAACACTCAATAGCAACCCCATTCCTTTTCATCATCTCCACTTTATTAAAGGAAAAGCATTGCGGGATGATGTTTTATTAAGAGCTAATATTCAAGATGCTAAGAAAGTCATTATTACCGCAGATCAAAACTTAGATGAACTTCAGGCGGATATGAACACGATTTTAACACTTTTGGCCATTAAGGGAATTAATCCTAATGTGCTTTGCATTGTCGAAATTCTTACGAAAGAACAGTTTAATAACGCCAAACGTGCCGGCGCTGACGAAATAATTGAAACAAATAAACTAACAAGTGCGATTATGCTTGATAGTATTCATACCCCTGGCATGGTAAATCCGCTATCCGATTTATTATCGGAGTTGAATGGTAAAAAACTAGAATACCGTACCACAGATGGAGATACTGTCGGCAAAAGCTTTAAACAAATTACCCTCTATTTTCTAAGCAAAAAGACCATTCTGTTAGGTATAAAAAAGGGGGATGACATCTATGTCAACCCCCAACAGGACTTGGTTATCGAAAAGGAAGATCAACTGCTTGTGATTACTCAAGGAGGAAGTTAAAAGCTAGAGGATGACTGCTTCTACTTCCTCTAACAGCGATTTGCCGACAACGATATATTGCTCCGGTACCTCACCATCTTCATCTACTGGTTCAGAAAATTGGTTAAAGGTTGCCATGGTATTGCTACTGTGAGCATGATCATCAAGACCTTTTTGATAGATGTGCGCCAGCAAGAATGGCCGCTGCATCTCAACGATACATCCATCCGCATCTAGCTGCCCTTCAACAGCATTGAAAGGTAATCTTAAAAAAAGATACCCATCTTTATCAGATACTTTATAATCAAACGAACCATGGTCATAATCCCAATTTCCACCGATTGAGTAGCCTAGTGGCTTCAATTTGATTTCAAGGTCAGCTAAGGTTGCACTTTTCCCCTCAATTTTGGAAGGTAACTCAATCATGTGTTTCCCCCTTTTCTTTTTTCTTAGTCTCTGTCACCTGAGAGTATTTAATCAACAAAAAAGAGTGCCAGTTTTTCTCTGGCACTCCTTTAATTAACATGGATAGAATATTATTTTAAGCGTTTTTCAAGCTCGGCTTTCTTCTCCTCAAAACCAGGTTTCCCAAGTAACGCGAACATATTGACTTTATAAGCTTCCACACCTGGTTGATCAAATGGATTCACACCAAGTAAATATCCACTCATTGCGCAAGCTTTCTCGAAGAAATAAACTAAATAGCCAAAAGTAAACTCGTCAAGTTCTGGAATTGAAACAATTAAGTTTGGCACTCCACCATCGGTATGCGCCAGCAAGGTTCCCTCAAATGCTTTGTTGTTTACAAAGTCTACGGATTCTCCTGCAAGATAATTTAAACCATCAAGATCACTTGCTTCTTTTTCAATCGTTAACTCGTGGCGAGACTTTTCCACTTTTATAATTGTCTCAAACAAATCCCTACGCCCTTCTTGAACATATTGACCCAGAGAGTGTAAGTCCGTTGAGAAGTTTGCGGATGAAGGATAAATTCCCTTTTGGTCCTTCCCTTCGCTTTCCCCGAATAATTGTTTCCACCACTCAGAGAAATACATCAAGGATGGTTCATAATTGATGAGCATCTCGATTGTTTTCCCTTTGTTATAGAGGGCGTTACGAACAGCTGCATACTGATAAGCAGGATTTTCATCTAGCTCCGACTTGCTGAAATCTTCTCTTGCTTGTGCCGCCCCGTTCATCATGGTTTGAATATCTGCTCCACTAACAGCAATCGGTAGAAGTCCAACTGCCGTCAATACGGAATAACGTCCTCCTACATCATCAGGGATAACAAATGTTTCATATCCTTGTTCATTAGCCAGTGTCTTAAGGGCGCCTCTTTCTTTATCAGTCGTAGCATAGATCCGCTTTTTCGCCTCATCTGCTCCGTATTTTTCTTCAAGAAGCTTGCGGAAAATCCGGAAAGCTAGTGCAGGCTCAGTAGTTGTACCAGATTTTGAAATGACATTGATAGAGAAATCTTTTCCTTCTAGAACATCCATCAAGTCTTTCATGTATGTAGAACTAATATTGTTTCCGGCAAAAATGACTTGAGGAGTACGTCTCTTCTCCTTTGGAAGGGCATTGTAGAAGCTATGCTTCAAAAATTCAAGCGCAGCACGTGCTCCTAGATAAGATCCTCCTATTCCAATGACAACAAGGACATCTGAATCACTCTTAATCTTTTCTGCCGCCTTCTGAATGCGTGAGAACTCTTCCTTATCATAATCGACCGGCAAATCAATCCATCCTAAATAATCACTACCCGCACCTGTTTTTTCATGTAAAGAATGATGAGCCACTTTAACAAAATCCCTTAAATAAGTAACCTCGTGCTCACCAAAAAAGCTTAGTGCCTTTGTATAATCAAACCGAATATGTGTCATGAATGATCCTCCAACTAGTTTTTTCTCTATCACTTTAACCAAACCTGAAACAAGAATCAAGCGACCGAGAAAATGTAAGCGAGTGCAAATTTGTAATTTTGTCTAGATTAGAACAAAAGTATAAAAATACGTCTACTTACTAACCAACACGGGGATTTTATGCACCAAATTTTCTAGGGATTCAAAAAAGCCCCAGTTAACGGCACTGGAGCTTTCTCTTTTATAAAGACATCTGGTAAATTTTCAAGACATCTTCTTTATTAAGTTTTGTAAAGTTGCCAAACTCACCGTATACCATTGCTTTATCTGCCATCACCTCTATATTGCTGTCATCAATGTCATAATCGGCAAGTCGAGATGGTGCACCTATACTGTTCCAGAATTCACGTAGCTTTTCAATTCCCTCAAGTCCAACTTCTTCATCTGTCTTGCCATCAGGATTAACATCAAACACTCGCACCGCAAGCTTCTTAAAACGTTCAGGGTTAACTTTTAAATTATGTTTCATCCAGTTCGGGAACAAAATTGCCAGTCCGCCCCCATGCGGAATATCGTAAACAGCAGAAACGGCATGTTCAATATTATGAGTTGCCCAATCCCCACGGAATCCCATTGAGAGCATCCCGTTTAACGCCATTGTTCCGCAATATAAGACGGTAGCACGGTGGTCGTAATTTTCCAAATCTGCCAAGAGCTTTGGTGCTGTTTCCATAACTGTTAGAAGTAGACCTTCACACATTCTATCCTGAAACTCGGTCTTTTCTTCTTGATGAAAATAATGTTCAAGCACGTGGGACATCATGTCAACAATCCCATAAATCGTCTGATCCTTTGGTACGGAATATGTATTAACAGGATCCAAAATTGAGAATTTCGGGAAAGTAACCGGACTACCCCAGCCATACTTCTCCTTGGTTTCCCAGTTCGTAATGACTGAACCCGCGTTCATTTCTGAGCCCGTTGCAGCTAACGTTAACACCGTACCAAACGGAAGTGCTTCTTTAGGAAATGCCTTTTTAGTGACAATATCCCATGCATCTCCATCGTACTTCGCTCCAGCAGCAATCAACTTTGTACAGTCAATGACACTACCACCGCCAACAGCAAGTAAGAATTCTATGCCTTCTTCTTTACAAATCTTAACACCTTTATGAACTGTCGAGAGGCGTGGATTAGGTTCGACCCCCGCTAACTCAGAAACTTGTGCCCCTATTTCTTTTAACGTATTTACTACTTCATCATAAAGACCGTTACGCTTTATGCTTCCACCACCGTAAACAAGGAGTATCTTTTTTCCGTACTTTGGTACTTCCTTTTTCAATTGTTCTAATTGCCCTTTGCCAAATATAAGTTTGGTTGGATTTATAAATGTAAAGTTATCCATCTTATCACTCCCTTATAAACTATTATGTAAAAAAAGAAGATCGTTTGCAAAAAATACGATTAATTCACCTCATAAACATTTGAGAAAACTAAACGATATTTTTCATTTTTATTTAAGCTATTCTGGCAAATAACTTCTAATAAAGCTTGAGCATTAAATGCCGAAAAAAAACTAAATTCAAATGAATAATTACATTTAATGTAAAGCATCCTATCCATAACACACTAAAAGGAGGTAAACCATGAGCACGATTCAGCGTATTGCATTAATTTTAACCATCATTGGTGCGATTAATTGGGGACTAATTGGCTTTTTTCAATTTGATTTAGTTGCATCCATCTTTGGTGGCCAAGATGCTGGCCTATCAAGAATTGTTTATGGCCTTGTTGGTCTTGCAGGTCTAATTAATCTTGGACTGTTATTTGCTCCTAGTGAACAAGCAGAAACACAACAAGGTACCCAACCCACTAAATAATCAATAAGTACGGTTGGTAATCAGTTTTTCATAACTAAACCATGTATGGTAATGGTGTTCTTTAAATAACAAGTAGGAAAGTCCAATACCAAAAAAATCCGCTCAATAAGCGGATTTTTTTACGTTGTCACCTTGGACTCATCAAAAAAAAGAAAGCTGTAAACAGCTTTCTTTTGAATCTTACATCTTCGATTGTGTAATCCACTCTTGTAACTTATCTTTTAGTGTATTAAAACCTTGTGAGTCATCATCTTGATTAATGATAGCTGCAGCGCGCTTTCTTGCTTTTTTAGCTTTTACAGGTTGCTCAGGTGCTTCTTGTGTTGCCCGGATAGACAAACCAATTTTACCAGCCTCTTCATCTATCGAAAGAACCTTCACCTGTACTTCATCGCCAACTGTTAAATGCTCGTTGATATCTTTAACAAAGCCATGTGTAATTTCGGAAATATGAACTAAACCTTGGGTATTATCGTCAATTGCTACAAAAGCACCGTATGGTTGAATTCCAGTTACCTTTCCTTTTAAAATACTACCTGTTTCGATTTTCTCAGACATGAAAACACTCCTATTTTTTATATTTATTTATCCTATTTATACGCAATATAAAATTATATCACATAAGTTAAGAAAGCTCAAAGTTTATTCCTTAACAGCTTGTAACCACAATTAACAAAATGTTCATTAAACTGTACATCCAAAGTGTAAATTCATGGTAAAATAGACTTGATAATCCTGCAATTAAAAGAGGTGAAGGAACAATGGCCACTATAGGAGAAAACATTCGATCTATACGTGAAGAACGGGGACTATCTTTAGAAGAGCTAGCTACGAAAACGAGAGTAGGTAAAGATACGATAGAGAAATATGAAGTTGGTGAGAAAGTACCTAACAACCAAACCATCTTGAAATTATCGACCGTACTCGATGTTCCTGCTTCCGTCCTTTTAAATGAAGATTAATTCCTAATGAAAAAACGGGTAGATTCAAAACCCGTTATTTTTTTATGTATAAAAAAAAGGAAAGTGGGAATCCTTTGATTATAAGGCTTTCTAGTATTCCCCCCTTTTTTGAAAGGGCAGTCACCAGGACTGCCCTTCTTTTTTGTGCTTTTTTAAAAATTTGTGACTAACCATTATGGTTATCAATAAATCGCCGTATTCTCTTTATCGCCTCTTGAAGCTGCTCTAGAGAAGTCGCATACGAACAACGGACGAAGCCTTCGCCACTCTCACCAAAAACATTTCCTGGTACAACAGCTACCTTTTCTTGAACCAGCAGCTGCTCGGCAAATTCTTCCGAAGATAAGCCTGTTGATTCAATGGATGGAAATACATAAAAAGCTCCACCAGGATTATGACATTTAAGCCCTAGTTCATTGAAGGAACTTACCATATAATTTCTTCTCCGACGATAACTCTTTTTCATTTCCTCAACATCATCTCTACCATTCAGCAACGCTTCTAGTCCCGCATGCTGTGCCATTGTTGGTGCACACATCATTGCATACTGATGAACTTTTAGCATGGCCGCAGTAATTTCCTCTGGAGCACAGACAAAACCAAGTCTCCATCCTGTCATGGCAAAGCCTTTTGAAAAGCCAGAAATTAGAATGGTTCTTTCTCGCATTCCTTTAATTGCCGCCATACTAGTATAAGACTCATCATATACAAGTTCAGCATAAATTTCGTCTGAGATAATCAATAAGTCGTGTTTTTCTGCAAGAGCAGCTATCTTCTCTAATTCTTCCTTATTAAGCATCGTACCCGTAGGATTATTGGGGGAACAAATCATGATTGCTTTCGTTTTAGACGTTACAGCCGATGCAAGCTTCTCAGGAGAAACTTTAAACTCTTGATCTTTATCTGCCTGCACATGTACCGGTGTACCTCCAACCAAAGAAACCAATGGACTATAGGAGACAAAGCATGGTTCAACAATAATAACTTCGTCCCCAGGGTCAATAATTGACCGTAAGGCTATGTCAATGGCCTGACTTGCCCCAACCGTCACGATAATTTCCTTATCCGGCTGATATTGGACTCCAAAGATTCGAGCTAAGTAAGAAGCAATTTCTTGCCTTAATTCTAATAGTCCTGCATTTGCCGTATACGAGGTGTAGCCTTGTTCTAGGGAAAGAATCGCTGCCTCTCTTACTGTCCATGGGGTAACGAAATCTGGCTCACCGACACCTAGCGAGATAACCCCCTCCATACCGGATGCTAAATCAAAAAAACGACGGATGCCAGATGGTTTGATGTCGCTTACTGTACGGGACAAGTATGAATTAGTCGTTTTCATTACGGAGACACCACTATCCTTTTATCTTCTTCTTCTGGATCAAATATTGTACCGTCGTGTTTGTATTTCTTCAAAATGAAGTGGGTTGTCGTTGAAATGACCGAATCCAGCGTAGAAAGCTTCTCGGAAACGAAACGGGCTACCTCGTTCATTGAACGCCCTTCAATGATGACAGATAAATCATATGCCCCGGACATTAGATAAACAGACTTAACCTCTTTAAAGCGGTAAATCCGTTTGGCTATCTCATCAAAGCCAACTCCACGCTTTGGAGTTACTTTTACATCAATCATCGCTGTAACTCCCTCATGTCCATCAATCCTTGACCAGTCGACAATCGAAGTATATCGAACGATAATTTTCAATTCTTCAAGTTTCTGAAGTGTCTCTTGCGTTTCTTTTACGGCAAGGCCAGTCATTGCAGCAAGGTCTTCCGTTGATATGCGTGAGTTTTTCTCTAAAATCTCAACCAGTTCTAATTCCTTTTCTGTTAGCTGCATAATATCCTCCTCGGTTTTTAAATAGGCTGTTTTCGTAATGAGTGTTGCTAAAATCGATTTTAACGCTTGAATAGCTATTTGTTGCGATTAAATGAGTTTGCACAAAAAACTTAAGCTCTTTTAAATGAACGTAGAAATAAATTTCAAAGGTAGACTCGAAAGCAACAAAGTTTGAGAATGAGGCTTAAAATAAACCAATTATATCAAAATTGTCTGAAATATCATATCTTATTTTCCCCTTCTTTTGTGATTGTGAGTGAAATTTTTCATTAAAAGGGTAAAATAATAAAATGATCTATTTTAGGAGTGAAGTTTAAAATGGAAACAACGGATTTTTACGGAAGTAAAACAATAAACGGGGTTGAAATATATTATGAACACTACGATCACCCCTCTTCAACGGAAACTGTCGTTCTAATACACGGTTTTTTATCGTCCCTTTTTAGCTTCCGCCATCTAGTCCCGCTTTTAAAAGAAAGATTTTCAATCGTTTCGGTTGACCTTCCCCCATTTGGGAGAAGTGGGCATTCTCCAATGTTTAAATACTCTTATAAAAATATTGCCTATACGGTTGTGAAGTTGCTAGAAGAACTCAATATTCCAAAGTATCATTTAATTGGCCATTCAATGGGTGGACAAATAGCCTTAAACATTCTATATCACTATCCGAACTATGCTGAAAAGGCGATATTGCTATGCAGTTCAGGCTACTCCAAGCAAGCAAAACGCCCTTTAATCCTAGCGAGCTACCTGCCTTTTTTTCACTTATTTATAAAACAGTATTTAGCCCGGTCTGGTTTGGAAAAGAATTTAAAAAACGTGGTTTATAACCAATCTCTAATTGATGACAAAATGCGTAATGGATATTTAAGTCCATTTCTTGAGAACAGAATTTTCAAAGGGCTCACTGGCCTCCTTCGCCACCGTGAAGGGGACTTACCTTCGAGTTCACTTCGTGAAATTAGGACTCCCTGTCTACTCATTTGGGGTGACCACGATAAAGTCGTCCCTTTAGAGGTGGGCAAAAGGCTCGCAACAGACTTAGCTCATTCCGAATTGGTTGTCCTCAAAGAAACAGGACACCTAGTCCCTGAAGAACGGCCGAATGAGGTATATCAACAAATTAAAACATTTATTTTTGGTTAAACAAGTATGTTGAAACCCCTCTAGATCTTGGAGCTAAGTGAAAAGGCGGATTAAATTCCGATGAAGATGATTTAGTGGCGAAATCCATTGTGAAACCATTTTCATTAAGCCGAATTTAATGAAATCAACAATGTCCTTAGAAAGAGCGAATCATAAAAAAACGGCTAGCGTGGAAAAATACGCTGCCGTCTTTTTATAAATTACAAGAAGCTTGCCCCTTTAGTGCTAGCAACGTCTTTGCAAGCAATAAGCAACCTTCAAATGAAAGAAGCTCTTCAAACGAATGCTCGTAAATGGACTGGATCTTAATCGCAAGATTATGCGCATCCTCTATTTCATGTACAGCAAATATAACGTCGGCAATTTCCGGGTCATACTCGCCATAGCCACAACCGAACGGATCCCATTCATTCAAGATTCGAACAAGCTGCTGATTCAGTTCTTTTGTCTCCATCCTATCACCATCACCTTTAATGAAATACCTTTCTCTCCTAATTGGTGGCGATCTCTTTAAAAACCGCCAAGCACCTTGGATTCAGCCTGAAGAGCTAAAACGATAGAGAAAGAGTCTTATAAAAACAATCTTATCATGAACAAACAGGTTTTCGAAATTCCACATTCGAGATAATTTTTAGTTGCCAAAAAGGCCGCGAGGGAACCTCGGACCTTTCTCAATTGGGCAAGACTAGTTTTCGTCTTTTTTCCCAATTTCCTGTTCAGTTTCTGCCGCCTTTTGTGCTTCCTTTTGTGAAATTTTAATAAAAAGTCTCATTACGAAGATGGCCGCAACAAAGGCTGCGATAATCCAAAGAGCAGCCGGAAGATACTCAGATTTATCTTCTGGAAAATATAAAAATAGAGAAAGAACCAACCAATTCATTGTAGACTTCCTTTCTGCCTGGGGCAGTCGTTCATGGACTTAGTATAGCACGTTAGGACATCATTTCACCGCAAAAGTGAATCAGCAAATCAAGTTGGTTAATTAATCACCCTTGGTTGTAAATTGAATCGTTTTGTTTTTTTCGCTTAAATGCCCCATAATGGATTAAGTAGTCTTTTTTTTATGAGGCTTGAACGTATTTTACATAGCCAAGCCTAACTGGCAGTTGCCCGTGGGTGGGGTTTCTTAGTACATAGAACCATACGGCTAGTTCCTAAAGAACAGGTGTATTCACACAACGAATGGGGGAGATTAAAGTGAGCGAATTCAAAATTGGTGAAAAAGTTACGGGGATTTATAAAACAGGGAAGTATGCTGGGGAAGTAACAGATATACGGCCAGAGCATTATCTTATCAGGGTGATGTCTGTCTTAAAGCATCCCACGCAAGGAGACCTTCACAGCCCTAAGGATGTAAATGTAGGCATCTTTCATGAAAGAAGAGCATTAGCCTTCCGTGAACAAGCAAACATCCCTAAGAAAATGGTAAAACCATATGAGGGGGAACTTCCTGATTACATAGAATCCCTAAAAGAAGCGGTCAATAACTTGAAGGAAACTCTCAAGGGTGATGATTCGGCTTGGGCTTCTCAAAGTTTAAAGAATATCGAAACCCTCGAGAAGGATTATTTTAAATCTTAAAAGAGCATAACTGTGACACAAAAAAGCCAGTTCAACTAAAATAGTGATCTGGCTTTTAAGCAAATTTATTAAAAAGCTTGGATAAATCGATTCGTTCGCCAATAGTCGTTGGCTTTGGTTTTTTTAAGTACTGTTTGTCTTTCTCTACAAGTTTGTAAATATGATAGGTCGTCATTGCATCATCTAGGGCCCGATGGTGCTTCCCTGTCCCTTCTCTCCCATACTCTTGGACTGCTTTCCAAAGACCGGTTTGATTTTGATCACCGAAGAACCGTTTGTACTCCATTGACAAATCCACTTCTTTTCCTTGAAGCGGAAAGGTAATCCCGGACTTCTGACAATTCTGCCTTAACACCTTCATATCCATATTTCCCCAAGTAACTATCAGGCTTGGATAATTCGTTTCCATCGATTTCAATTTATTGATAAGTTCTTGGAACGAAATCCCTCCATCTACCTGTTCTTGAGTAATGTTTAAAAATGACCGACAGCGTTCAGATAGAATCGGAAACCGGATTGGTACAACGTAAGATGAAAACTGGTCAAGAATCTCCCCATTCTCCACAAGGACAATCCCCACTTCAATAATCTCCTGATAAAAGCCCTTTTTTCTTCCATGCCGGTCAGGCATAGTAAACTCAAAGTCAATAAAAATAGCCCGATCCTTTTTCTCCATTCTCCCCCAACTTTCTTTGAAAAACTAATCAAAGTATTGTTTTTTGTATAGTAATATTTTTACTATTATAGCATGTTTTTTAGCCCATTTTTTCAATTTTTCAGTAATTTTCTCTTTTTTCAATTAAAAAACTTACGCTGTTTTCGCAGTCTTTGTACTACGTGAACAAAGTTAGGTTAATAACCGCTCGGATCAACGGGTTAACATCCCAAATTGAAAGGGGGTTTCTAACTGAAAACACATGGCAATAAGTTCCAAAGTCTGAGAAAAAAGCCCTTTGAAAACAACTTAAAAAAACTTTTTAATCTTTTTTTAAGAAATGAAAAACTTTTTCTGTTCTTTTACGTATAAAAAAAAGGATGAACCTTGTTCACCCTTTTACTATCTTCCGTCAGATGAAATAATTCTGACGTACTCCCTTGGCGCAAATATTTCATACCTTTTGATATCAAGGTATGACCCATCACCTATTTGCTGAATCTTAGCCATTCCTGGCGTATCTTCACCCGAAGGATCGTAAAACTCCCGGCTTAGCTGTCGGTCGAGGGTGATTGCACCTACAAACAGAAGTATGAATAAGGACAGGCATACAATGACTTTCCTCGCCATAAACATCCCCTCCAATATTCCTAGGATGCCCAAATCGGTGAGGTATTTATACTTTTGGTATCATTGACAAAGGTCTCAAATGCATACCATATGCATTTACGATATAATGTTTTTTATGGTGTCGGAAGGATTTACGTTATTTTGTTTGCTATTGGCGGCTTTGGTTAAAATAAACAATGAGGTAAAAATGCGCCCGAAGATATGTAAACAGAAATTAAATTCATTTAAAGGAGGTTATGCATTTGTCTTTGCTTCATCTCGCCATTATCTCACCTTTGATATTGGCCATCTTTATTCCATTTGTACATAAGACGTTTCCAAAAATTCATACTGGCTGGTTTCTACTGCCACTTCCAGTTCTGCTGTTCGCCTACTTTTTATCTTTTCTATCCACTACAATTAACGGGCAAACAACAATGGAAACGTTGGCTTGGATTCCAACCCTTGGAATTAATTTTACTGTAAGACTAGATGGGTTAGGGCTTCTATTTGCCATGCTCATTACAGGAATCGGCGCACTTGTTGTTCTCTATTCCATCTATTATTTATCAAAGGAAAAAGAGAAACTAAATCAATTTTATGTTTATTTACTCTTGTTCATGGGAGCCATGCTCGGAGTCGTTCTTTCTGATAACTTAATTGTCCTTTATGCTTTTTGGGAGTTGACTAGCTTCTCCTCCTTCTTATTAATTGGATACTGGAATCATCGGGAACGCTCAAGGTACGGGGCCCAAAAGTCGATGCTCATTACTGTTTTTGGTGGTTTGTCCATGCTCGGAGGTATCATTCTCCTCTATCTAATGACAGGAACCTTCAGCATTTCAGAAGCCATCGTTTTAGCAGATGTCATCGTTAACCATGAATTATTTACAGCAGCATTACTATGTTTCTTACTTGGTGCATTTACAAAATCAGCACAGTTTCCTTTCCATATTTGGTTACCTGATGCGATGGAGGCACCTACTCCTGTTAGTGCGTATCTGCATTCAGCGACAATGGTTAAGGCAGGAATTTATTTAGTCGCACGTTTGACGCCTATCTTTGCTCTTTCTGGGCTTTGGATTTGGCTTGTGGCCGGGATTGGAATTCTAACTTTATTTTGGGGATCTTTCAATGCTGTCAAGCATACCGACTTAAAAGGAATTTTAGCCTATTCTACAATCAGCCAATTAGGATTGATTATGTCACTCCTTGGTCTCGGGGCAGCATCTTTACATTATTCAACGATTGATGCTGGCTTCTATACGGTGGCTGTATCTGCAGCAGTTTTCCATTTACTTAACCATGCTACCTTTAAAGGAAGCTTGTTCATGATGGTCGGAATTGTTGACCACGAAACAGGTACTCGCGATATCAGGAACCTGGGCGGATTAATGACGATTATGCCAATCACCTTTACAATTGCAATTATTGGAGCCTTTTCAATGGCTGGGTTGCCACCGTTTAATGGATTCTTAAGTAAAGAAATGTTCTTTACCGGAATGCTTCGTGCCCAGGAAATTGGATTTTTTAATATGGGCACCTTAGGCATTTTATTCCCAATAATTGCATGGGTAGCAAGTGTGTTCACTTTTATTTACAGCATGATTATTGTATTCAAGACATTTACAGGTAAATTTCAGCCTGAAAAGTTAAAAGTGAAGCCACATGAGGCACCGCTTGGACTGTTGATTTCACCAGTTATTCTTGTTTCACTGGTAGTCATTATCGGGCTTTTCCCTAACTTAGTTGCACCACTCATTAATACGGTCATGGCTTCAATTCTTCCAGGGATGGAATTTGATGTACACATTTACCATTGGCACGGGTTTAATACGGAGCTATTCATGACTATAGGCGTGATTCTCGCAGGTATTCTCCTATATAAGTTCATGCCAAAATGGACGGGTGTTTACACTCGGATGCCTGAAAGATTCTCTTTTAATTCTGCCTACGATAATGGATTAGCAGCAATTCAAAAGGGTGCTAATCGTTTTACAAATGCTTATATGACGAATTCAATTCGAACGTATCTCATCTATATTTTTGCGTTTTTCATTTTCACACTTGGAACTACCTTGATTGTGAAAAATGCATTTACACTGGATACTTCGAATGTCGCAAGTATTCATGCTTTTGAAGTTGTCCTAGTGGTAATTATTGCTGTGGGGTCGATTTCGATACTCTTTGCTAAGTCAAGGATGACAACCATCATTTTATTAGGAGCTGTTGGTTACTCAGTTTCCCTGTTCTATGCTATTTTTAGAGCTCCAGATCTAGCCTTAACTCAACTAGTTATTGAGACCGTATCGGTTGCCTTATTCCTTCTGGTTTTTTACCACTTACCTAAAGTTAGCAGGCACGAAGAAACTAGGCAGTTTAAGATGGGTAATGCCATTATATCCGTGGGAGTTGGGGTTGTCGTGACAATGATTGCCCTCTCAGCTCATAGTGGTAAGGCATTTGATTCAATTTCTCAGTACTATATTGAAAATACCTATAAAAAAGCTGCCGGGGAAAACATGGTCAACGTCATTCTTGTTGACTTCCGTGGCTTTGATACATTGTTTGAAATTGCTGTACTCGCCATTGCTGCCCTTGGAATCTTTAGCTTAATTAAATTACGGCTAACAAGGGGGAAAGAACAATGATGAAGACAAATAACGTCATATTAGAAACAGCCACAAAGGTCATCGTATTCATCATCCTTCTATTTTCAGTCTATATGTTTTTTGCTGGACACTATGAGCCTGGTGGAGGATTTATCGGTGGTCTGATGGCATCTGGAGCAATTGTGTTGCTCCTCATTGCTTACGATATCAAAACGGTCACAACCATCCTTCCGTTTGATTTCAAGAAGGTAACAGCAGTTGGACTGTTGTTTGCAGCGGGGACTGCTGCAGGGGGGCTCTTGTTTGACAAACCAATGTTAACCCACTGGTTTACGTACGTTAACCCTCCCCTTTTAGGGAAAATGTCGCTTCATACAGCTGTGCTGTTTGATATCGGTGTATTTTTAGTCGTCGTTGGCGTGACGATGACCATTATTCAAACGATTGGAGAGAGTGAATAATGGAGATTTTAATGTCGTTTTTAATAGGGATTATCTTTATGTCAGCAACATATCTTATGCTTTCCAAAAGCTTACTCAGAATTATTGTTGGGACAGGTTTGCTAAGTCACGGGGTACACTTACTTCTATTAACTATGGGTGGCTTGAAAAAAGGGGCAGCTCCGCTTCTCGGGCAGCATGCTGAGGCATATACAGATCCGCTTCCGCAGGCGTTAATTTTAACAGCAATCGTTATTGCCTTTGGAATCACGGCGTTATTTCTTGTTGTTGCCTATCGAACCTACCAAGAGCTTGGTTCTGACAATATGGAACTCATGAGAGGAAAGGAAGGAAATGAATAGTTTAATCACATTACCGTTACTCATACCGTTTTTTACCGCGATTATCCTAGTCTTTTTCGCAAAGAACATCCCTGTTCAGCGTTGGATTTCGACAATTGGCTCTATATCGACCATAATCGCTGCTGTGTTTCTAGCGATTACGGTTTATACCGATGGAATTCAAACGATGAATTTGGGTAATTGGGAGGCACCCTTCGGAATTACCTTAGTCTCTGATATGACTTCGATCTTGCTGGTCCTAACTACAAGCTTGATTGCATTTGTCTGCCTACTTTATTCTTTCCGTTCAATTGGAAAGGAACGAGAAGAATTCTATTATTACCCGTCCTTCTTCTTCTTGGTTTTGGGTGTAAATGGGGCGTTTACAACTGGGGACATTTTTAACTTGTTCGTCTTTTTCGAAGTCATGTTAATGGCTTCCTATGTGCTGCTCGTACTAGGCGGAACGAAAATCCAGCTAAGAGAAACGATTAAATATCTGCTAGTGAACATCATTTCTTCCGGTCTATTTGTAATGGGTGTTGCCTATCTTTATTCGGTCGTTGGAACTTTAAACATGGCCCATATTTCATTACGTTTACACGAGATGGGCCAATCAGGAATCGTGACGGTTATAGCTGTATTATTTCTGATTGTTTTTGGAATTAAGGGAGCTCTCTTTCCCCTTTATTTCTGGCTTCCTGGTGCCTATTATGCACCACCGGCTCCGGTCATGGCCATGTTTGGGGCCTTATTAACAAAGGTTGGGATTTACTCAATTGCGAGAACCTATACCTTATTTTTCACACAGGATGTTGGCTATACTCACGGCCTTTTGGAAATCTTGGCCATTTTCACCATCATTCTTGGGGCCATCGGAGCGATTGCGTACTCTGATGTCAAAAAAATTATCATCTACAACATCATTGTCGCTGTCGGGGTTATTCTTTTCGGTGTCGCAACCTTTACACCAGAGTCTCTAACTGGGTCGGTATTTTACCTTATCCATGACATGATTATAAAGGCCGCTTTATTCCTGTTAATTGGCATTATCATTAAAGTGGCGGGAACGAGCAATTTAAAAGAAATGGGTGGACTGATTCATCGTTACCCAGGACTAGGATGGACTTTCTTCATTGCTGCACTTGCTCTTTCTGGGATTCCCCCTTTAAGTGGATTTATGGGCAAAATTCTAATTGTACGCGCTGGAATTGATGCAGGGAATTACTGGGGTTCAGGGATTGTTCTTCTTTCAAGCTTGTTCGTTCTATTCTCTGTCATGAAGATTTTCATCAATGGCTTCTGGGGAGAAGCACGTGAATACAAACAACAGGAAAAAGTACCTGTTAAATGGTTACTAACAGCCCCTGTTATCCTGACGATTTGTGCCGTTCTTTATGGGCTCGGAACAGAGGCCCTATATCCGATAATATCAACTGCTGCCGAAACATTAAGCAATCCGGAAATTTATATCAATGCAGTATTAAAGGAGTAGTGGGCTATGGCATTTCAAATGTTACTTAATTTTTTTCTTGCATTTCTGTGGATGTTTCTAAAAACGTCGTTCACCCCTGCTGCATTTGTGGTCGGTTTCTTTTGGGGGCTCGTCATTCTCTTTATATTTAGAAGCTATTTTCCTGACCGGTTTTATCTTCATCGCGTGGTGGCGATTATCAAATTGTTTCTGCTGTTTATCAAAGAATTAATTTTGTCTAATCTGAATGTCCTGAAACATGTTTTGAAACCGAAGATGGATATCAAGCCTGGTATCTTTGCTCTCCCTATTGATTTACAAAAGGATTGGGAGATTATGCTACTAGGCAATCTGATTACACTAACACCTGGAACATTGACAGTAGATATTTCAGATGATAACAAAATTCTTTATATTCATGCCGTAAATATTGATGATGTAAAGGAATCGGTAGACAGCATTAAGAACACCTTTGAAAAGGCAATCATGGAGGTGAGCCGATAATGTTTGATTTTGTACTATACATCACTTTGTTGTGTATCTCACTCGCAATGGTTGGACTTGTCTACCGTGTCATTAAAGGGCCCTCCACACCAGACAGAGTCGTTGCTCTTGATGGACTAGGAATTAATCTGGTCGCTATAATTGCGATATTGTCTATCATTTTAAGGACAAGCGCATTTCTTGACATCATTCTTCTCATCGGAATTCTTGCTTTTATCGGAACCGTTACCTTTGCTAAGTTTCTTGAGAAGGGAGTGATTTTGGAACGTGATCGAGATAACCTATGAATTTATTGTCGGGCTTTTCATTGTTGTTGGTGGTCTACTAACGCTCGCCGCTACAGTTGGAGCCATCCGTTTTCCTGACGTTTATACAAGAAATCATGCGATCTCTAAAAGTACAACATTGGGTGTTACGATGATTCTTGTTGGTACATTGCTTTATTTCTTCCTTTTCGAAGAACATTTTAATTCTCGTCTCGTTCTCGCGATTATGTTTATATTAATGACTGCGCCAATAAGTGGCCATTTGATCGGTCGTGCTGCTTATAACTCTGGAGTGAAGTTAGCTGAGCGCACTGTCACCGATGAACTAGAGCGAGATAGAAAAAAGGGTAAACAAGCAAATTCCCTGTAAAATGAGTGAAGACCATTAATCTGTGATTAATGGTCTTCTTTGTTCACGTATCATTAGGATGGAACTGACATTTATAAAAAGGCTGGTCGGGCACGTAGAGCCCCTCTATCTTACCGGTCCTCAACCTTTTGAGGCTGGTCCGGGCAAAAAAAGACCTTTCTATGTAGCCTGTCCGACCTCGTTTGAGGATAGTTCGGGCAAATGGCGATAACGAACTCGTTCCTTAAAGACAATTTTAACGCTAACGATTAATTTTTATAACAGCTATCGTACACCTTGATACACTAATTAACTTGTCCTCTTCATCCTTAATTTTAATATCCCACACCATTGTTGTTTTTCCATGATGAAGGACAGTGCCGGTTGCTGTAACGGTTCCTGTACGTTTGGAACTGACATGGTTTGCATTAATTTCTAAGCCAACCACTGCTTCGGTTTCTTTGTCAACAAGCTCATACCCTCCGACACTTGCTACCGTCTCAGCAAGGGCAACAGATGCTCCGCCATGAAGCAATCCAAATGGCTGCCACGTCCTTTCATCAACTGGCATCGTTGCAACGACCGTTCCTTTTTCCAATTTAGTGACTTCAATTCCAAGTGAGTCTAAAAGCGTTTTATGATTCATTCTTGATTTCCTCCTTATTTCTAACGAAAATTATTTTATTATGTAATTAATTATCAGTTCGCTATCTCCTACAAAAATCCTCTTTTAGAATCGATTTTACCTTAACCTCCCTCCCTTGAGTATTTTCCTTGTTCATAGAAGTTGCGGTGATTTCATATATTTAGAATGGCAAATAAACGTAGAAAGGGGAAAAGTATGGATTATTACTATCGTCCTTTCCCACCGGCCAATCCAACTATTTTACAAAAAGCTGCTCAAAAGGAAATGAGTTTGTTAGAGGATGTAAAGACACTCCTAGAGAAAATCTCCGCTTCCAACCAATTTTCTGCTGATATTATGAACGCTGCTCAGGAATCTAACTCCCAAAAGGTGGAAAGATTGATCCGCTCGTCAGGGGTCAGAAATATGCCAGGAGTTTCTTATACACCAGATGGAATTAGACTTAATTTTTCCGATGAGTTAAACGGAAAGGAATGTTGCCAATTAAACATTAAACTGAGGTGGCGTTAAGAAGAAAAGCGCAAGTACCATGACTAGCCCGAGCCCTGGGTCGCTGGAGCTGGATACTAAAAACGAATACAATTATCCACCCCGTTACCTTTTATAATTTCTAGACAATGACAAAAAACAGCTCTATGAAAAGAGCTGTTTTTAACGACTATCTATTTACCAATAAGGGTAAGGACGTGGTCTTACTCCGTATCCGTATCCATAACCATATGGTGGGTAGGGCGGAACGGGAGGTCCATAAAATGGTCTAGGACGTACGAGTGCGCCACCTAGCAACCCTCCAAGAACTCCGCCAATAAAAGGTCCCCCGAATAAAAAGCCTGGGCCACCGATAAATCTAGAATGTGGGTTTCTCATATTATACATCTGGCTTACCTCCTTTGTATTGCATAAATCATGCCTTCTCTATTTCATATGCAAATAAGCTCTATGATGAGTGGGCAAACATCCAAAAGAAGGGAGAAACCTAGATTATTCAACTATTTTTATAGAACCATAGCTGCAATCCACCCAAAAACAATCAAAGGAATATTATAGTGGATAAAAGTTGGGACACAAGTATCCCAAATATGGTTATGTTGTCCATCGACATTTAATCCTGCTGTTGGTCCAAGTGTACTATCTGATGCAGGCGAACCGGCATCCCCTAGCGCTGCCGCCGTACCAACAATCGCAATAGTCGCCATCGGACTAAATCCAAGCTCTATGCATAGTGGTACAAATATCGTTGCAATAACTGGAATCGTTGAGAAGGACGATCCAATTCCCATTGTCACTAGTAAACCAACAATAAGCATCATGATTGCAGCAAGGGCCTGATTATTACCAATTGCTGCTGCAGACCACTCAACAAGACCAGCAACATGTCCCGTTTCTTTCAACACATCAGCAAAACCAAAGGCCGCAAGCATAACAAACCCGATAAAGGCCATCATCTTCATACCTTCTGTTAAAAGATGGTCAGCATCACGCCATTTAATCGCTCCGCTCAAGTAGATAACCACGATACCTGAAAGTGCACCCATAATCATGGAACCAGTTATAATTTGAACAGCAAGGGCCGCAACGATTCCTATGACTGCAAAAATAATGCCTCTTTTTGAATAAACGATTTTCTCAACAGAAATTGTGTTTTTCTGTTCATATGATCTTGGCTTGCGATAAGAAATAAAAATTGCAATAAGTAAACCGACGAGCATCCCTGCAACTGGTATTAGCATGGCAACTGGAATGTCTTTCAAGTCCACCACTAACCCGCTATCAGCCATATTTGTTTGAAGTATACCCTGAAATATCAGCCCGAAACCTGCAGGAAGAAGGATATACGGTGCTGTTAAACCAAATGTTAAGACTGTAGCAATTAACCTACGGTCGATATTCAATTCATTAAGGATAAATAATAACGGCGGAATTAGAATTGGAATAAAAGCGATATGAATCGGAATTAAGTTCTGAGAGAAGATAGCCATTAAACCGATTAAAAAGATAATAAGTACTTTAGAGTAAATTTTAGCCTTCTTGTCCCCATTCTGACCGATTAATCCAATCATCCAGTCTACTAAAAGATTAGGTAGTCCAGTCGCTGAAATTGCAACAGCAAACCCACCTAGTAAGGCGTAGCTCAATGCAACTTCAGCACTACCGCCTAATCCATTGGCAAAGACTTCAATTGTCTTTTCTAATCCTAAGCCACCTGTTAGTCCCCCAACTAGTGATCCGAATATCAATGACAAAACAACATTGACTCTAAATAAGCTCAAGATCAGCATAACAAGGACAGCAATCATTACAGCGTTCATAGTTGACTCCTCTTAAGATGCTTAATGAAGCAAATTTTTTATAAATACTTTAGTTTGGTAAATTGGTAGAGAACTAAATTACAAGTATTAAAATAGCATAGCTTCGATTTTCTTGTCAATTAGTTTTTTATCTCTTCTCAATCAATGTCTGTGTTAAACGGGAGTGTTCGCGCCAGCAATCCTCTAAAAAAGATACACGAAAAAAAACCTCCGAATTTCGGAGGTTTCTTGTTCTAGAACAATTTATGATTTAGTTTCAAATCTTTCTACTAGCAAGGCTAAGGTTCTAGCCATAACACCGGTTGCGCCAGCTGGTCCAAGGTCGTGGTCTTTCCTTGCACCGGAAGTCCCCGCGATATCAAGATGCACCCATGGAGTTCCTTCTGCAAATTCACCGACAAATGCTCCACCCATAATCGCATGACCCTCACGACCTGGAGAGTTGTTCAAGTCAGCAATCTGACTGCTACGGACTCTCTCTTTGTCTTTTTCAAAAAGAGGAAGTCTCCAAATCGGTTCTCCAGCCTCATAAGAAGCCTCTAACACTTGTTCAAACCATGCCTCATCATTTGTTAGTGCCCCAGTGGTATCCATCCCTAATGCTACGATGACTCCACCGGTTAAAGTCGCGACATCGACAAGGTAATTGGCGCCATGATGTTTCGCATAGGTAACGGCATCAGCAAGTACTAAACGGCCCTCTGCATCCGTATTTAGCACTTCAATTGTTTTACCGCTCATGGAAGTAATGACATCATCCGGTTTAAATGCCTTTCCACTAACCATATTATCAGTTGAAGGAATCACAGCAACCACATTCTGTTCCGGCTTCAATTCTCCGATAATTTCCATTGCACCTAAGACTGCAGCAGCACCGCCCATATCGGTCTTCATGCCAACAATTCCGTCTTTTGGCTTAAGGGAGTAGCCACCCGTGTCAAAAGTAATCCCTTTACCCACTAGACCAATGACGTCTGTCCATTTACTTTTCCCTTGATATTTTAGGACAATCATTTTTGGTGGTTCAACAGACCCTTGATTAACGGCAAGCAAGGCACCCATGCCAAGCCTTTCCATTTCCTCTTTTTCAAGGATTTCAATTTCAAAATCATATTTCTCTCCCAATCCACGAGCGTATTCAGCCATGTCTGTTGCTGTTAGCATATTGCCTGGCAAATTCACAAGTGTTCGGGCAGAATTGACACCTTGCCCATAAACATAACCAACCCAAAGGGCAGAGCTTACCTCATCTTCCTCAAAAGAAGAGAAAATCGTGAGCTTTTCTACCTTTTTCTCTGGTTTATTAGACTTTTGCTTATATCCTTCGAACTGATAGCTTGCCATAGCAAAAGCCTCACCTAGAGCATGAGCAGCGTCTAATGCCTCAACGGATTCCCCAGTAAATGAATCGAGTATGAATGAGGCTTCCGTCCACTTTTCTGTTTTTGTTGACTTAAACAAGCGACCAAAAGCTTCGCGAACTAGTTCAAAAGAATAATCCTTTTCAGAACCCAATCCGATGAAATAGAGTCGTTTTGCCCCAACTTTATTAAACGTATGTACTTTCGAAATCGACTTCTTGTCGGTAGAAATATCCCCACTTTTAAGCAAGTTTAATATATTTCCATCTAAACGACTGTCCAATTCTTCTAAAATCCCTTTGAGCCCTGTGGTTTTATTAAAAACCCCAATTACTAGACATTCCTGATCCATAGTTAAATCTAACTCTTTTTTTACTTCAAACAAAAGGGTCACCTCCATGTAGAATACCCCTATTATATCCAAGAATGAAAAATATTTCGAGTTCCTAATCATCCTCCAGATATAAGTACAATTCCGGCAGCTCTGGAAGTCTGTTCAATTCTTGATAAGACACTTTGTCAATATCATCTGGTATAATAGAAAGGCAGCACTCTATGTACTTAATAACGATTTCTAGGTCCAACCCCCAATATTTTGGGAGGTAGTTCTGCAAATACTCATGACCTACTTTCATCATCAGCCTTGTGCCTTTTACATTGCCATAACTGTAGTGATAACGAGCAACGGTCATTTGAAGTAAACCTTTTAGAAATAAATTTCCCTTGTCTTCCATCCACATATCTTCGAGAAGATCGTGGCAGGTATAAAAATCGCCTTCATTAAATTTGATGAAAAACTGATAATATTCAACAGGATATTCGGGTTCCATTGTCTGACCTCCATTCTAATTGAAATTATGATTCATTCTAGATATTATTGGGACCAATACGATAATGATAAAATAACTATTCATTCAAAAAAAGGGGGATTCACCAATGGAATTACTACTTAACTTCCCTTTATGGGCATCGCTCGCAGCGATCTTTTTTGCACAGTTCGTAAAAGTGCCTATTCAATATATCGCCAGTAGGCGGGTTGACTGGTCCTTGCTTACAAGCACCGGCGGAATGCCTAGTTCCCATTCAGCTGCAGTTACTGCGCTTTCCACAGGCGTTGCGCTTGAAGCAGGGATGGATTCTCCTGTATTTGCTGTATCCGCCATTTTTGCCATCATTACCATGTTTGATGCTACTGGTGTTCGAAGACAAGCAGGTGAACAGGCCATTGTTTTAAATCAGTTGGTCTCTGATTTCAATCGAATTATTGAAGATGCAAAAGATTGGCCGAAAAAGCCTGATAAGGAAAAACGAAAAGAGTTAAAGGAATTGCTTGGCCACAAACCGATTGAAGTGTTCTTTGGTGGGTTAACAGGCATCCTACTTACTTTAATGCTTCACTATATTTTATAGAGAAGAGGGGATTATATGAGGGTTATCTCTTTATGTCCTAGCAATACCGAAATCATGGCTTATTTGGGATTAGAGCACCTACTAGTTGGTGTGGATGATTTTTCCGATTTTCCTGAGTCGATCAATAGTCTCCCACGACTGGGCCCTGACTTATCAATCAATCTCGATTTAGTTGAGGACCTTCAGCCCGACCTTGTCCTTGCTTCCCTTAGTGTACCTGGTATGGAGAAAAACGTTGAAGGATTAAGTGCAAGAGGAATTCCCCATATCGTCTTAAACCCTCAAACATTTAAAGATATAGAAGCGGACTTAATCGTAACGGCTGAGAGACTTGGTTTTGCTAGAAAGGGACACGAAGCGGCTAAACAATTTCGGGATAGACTTAATCGCATACGTCTCGAAAACAGCATGAACTCAAGACAACCTACTCTATATTGGGAATGGTGGCCGAAGCCGGTATTTACCCCAGGCAGAGTGAATTGGCTTACTGAATTATCCGAGGCGGCTGGTGCAGTCAATTTATTTTCAGATGTTAACCTTGCTAGTGTCCAAACCGATTGGGACGATGTCCTTAGACGGGATCCAGATTTTATTTGCTTAGCATGGGTTGGAGTGAGACAGGAAAAGGTGAATCGCTCTCAAATTACCAAGAGGCCGGGTTGGAGTGAACTCAATGCGGTCAAAAATGAACGAATTTTAATCTTGGAAGAAGAGTTATATTGTCGCCCATCTCCGAGACTTCTTGATGGTCTAGAGAAATTGAGTCAATTGCTTAAAGAATTTGAATGAAGCGTAGAAAAGGCAAACCCACAGCAGGTTTGCCTTTTCTTCTAGTCTTCTCCGTTATGATATACTTAGGACTTTTTATCTCCGACATACTGTTGACGGAAAACCTGAAGTGTTTCATCCTCATTCATTGCTCGTAGTTCTTCTTCTGTTAATGTTCCATTTCCCATTTTAACAACTGACACTTCAACGGTTTGCTTGCCCCATTCTTGGTAAACTTCCTCAACCGTGTCGTAATAAAGGTCTAATTTGTTCCCCTTTATTGCCCCACCTTTATCTGCTACAACACCATAACCGTATCCAGGAATAAACAAAACTGTACCAATTGGAAACACGGTCAGGTCTGCGGCGATTGTTGAAAATAAATCTCGTTTCACTTTAACCCCTGAATAGGTAATTCCATATTCAGGATGTCCTGGATTTTTCCCTGTGGACTCAATACCAGCTGTATAACCTGTTGCAACAATTGTTTTTTTAGGATATTGTGACCAATCGAGATCCTCAAGAGTTGGCGGAGTTTTACTAGCCACAGTCGCACTAGAGGCAATAAGTGTATGATTGCTTGAAATCCGATGCAAAAACTTCATTGCCAGCCCAACGGACTTATTTTGATGTTCAATGTATGTATGGTTTTCTTGTATATGGCCTTTTCCTTGGTAAAAGTAATTTAATATAGTATTTGCTCCCACACCTGATATAGAATGGAGCGTTGTCAAAAGCGCCGCCAGAAATAGGAAGGTCATCATAACTCGCTTGGCCCATGTTTTCATTTTATACATGTAAATCTTTCACTCCTCATAAAACTATTCATTTCCCATTAGGAAAGGAATTATGCATTATGAAGTAGGATTCGGGCCATCGCAAAAATAAAAAACCTTCATTTCATGAAGGTTCTTAAAACATCTGGTACCCCTTTTTTCTAAGTAATTTGATAACGAAACCAGCAGCAATAGCGCCTCCAAGCCCAGAGAGTAAAATCGTCATATCCGCTGGAGCAAGGTTTATTAGGTTATTTCCCAATTCTGGAAAGGCTTGTCCGCTATTCCTAAAATATTCAATAAAACGTACATCATCCACAATGAAGATAACAATAATTGGATAAATAATGGCCATCACCCAAGACATTCTTAACAGCATATTTAAGAGAAAACCGATTCCGAAAAATAAAACAAAAAATAGCAATATAGATATAATTAGCTCTACAACTGTCACAAAAAATTCCCCCTATAACCTATCATAAACAGTGTACTGATATCCGCATAGGTAGTCAATAAACTTAACTATGAACAGGAAAAAAACCTTGCAAGGGCAAGGTTTTTTCATTATTCCTTCTCTTTTCCTGTACCTTCACAGCAATAGCATGTTTCTGATCCACCAAGCAACAGTTGATTGTAACCCTTACCTGAGCAATAAGCACATCCTTTTGTTTCCGTTTTTAACTGGGTCATTTTTATCTCCCCTTATTCAATCTGAATTTTCTGATAATATATCAAGACAGAGAATAAAAGGAAAGTTCGAATTTCGTTAGGATTTCTGACCTGAAAACGCATTCAACTCTATAATGCTTGATATAGCTCTTTCGTTCTTACTTTTTGAAAATTATAAAAATAGTTTGTAAGCCGTATATTCAAATTGAGTTCCCGGGTTAATTCCATCGATTGGGGGCTTTACACCTGAATCAGTCAAATTTATGAAGTACTTTAACATCACCGATACATTGGGTTGTTGAACCAATTCGTTAGGATCCAGATAGCATGCTTCATACAATTCACTTTCTTGTGCCGTAACTTTCTGACCTTCTAATGGTGCTAATAGAAAAACAATCATATTATCGCTAATATCATTGCGAATCACTCCTGTCCTTAATCCCACCATTCCTTTAAGTTCACACTTTATCCCCGTTTCTTCTGCAACCTCTCTCAACACAGCTTCATCAGCGGTTTCACCGGCTTCTACAAAACCCGCTGGCAGCGACCACTGGTTTTTAAGACCTCCGTACTTTTTCTTTACGACTAGCCAATCGCCGTTGGGTGCAACCACCAGACCTGCCACAGCTAGCCAAACCTTCCCACGCTTCGTCATAGACTCTCCCCCTCTTTTCCTACGATTGTAGCAAATGTATGGTTATATTTTTTACATATACCTTAGTTAACCCGCATTAAGTTATTTTATCTCATTATAGGTAATTAAAGGGGTTTTCTCTCTTACCATTCCAACGCATTTACTCTCGTTTCCGGCAAATAGAAGCCCTCTCTTTTACCGTTCCAACGCATTTACTCTCGTTCCCGGCAAATAGAAGCCCTCTCTTTTACCGTTCCAACGCATTTCCTCTTGTTTCGGGCAAATAGAAGCCCTCTCTTTTACCGTTCCAACGCATTTACTCTCGTTTCGGGCAAATAGAGGCCATCTCTTTTACCATTCCAACACATTTCCTCTCATTTCGGGCAAATAGGGGCTTTTATACCAAAAAAGCAGACCTAGTAGGTCTACTTCATTTGTTTGAACTATTGGATTGATTAAAAAATGTTGAATTTCCCTTTTTTAAACACCATTGATGGACCGCCGATCATATAAAGCGCGCGATTATCAACCATTTTCTTTAAGAAGGACGCTTTTGCACCGTAAAACTTCTTACCGAACGCTGTGCCAATCGCCTCATCTTCACCTAAAGAACAAACAGTTCCCTTGTTATCAAATTCAAAGGTCTCAAGTTCACTCTTACCGCGGACAAGGCCTGCAATATTCCTTGCACATAACTCACCTTGCTGCATAGCAATTTGTGCTGTAGGTGGGTACGGACGGTTAATTTCTTCGTTAATGATTAATGAACAGTCACCAATAATGAAGAGGTTTTCCTTACCAGGGACCCTTAGGTCAAGTTGAACTTTTACACGACCTCGCATTGCTTCAATTCCTGATTTCTCAATAACAGAATTCCCACGAACTCCCGCTGCCCAAACAACGGTTTCAGCTTTGATTTCTTCTACTTCCTCTTCGCCTTTACCAACGATAATTCCACCAGGAATGGCCTCTTTAATCGCCGTTCCGATGCGGAATTCAACGCCTTTCTTTTCTAGGTAAGAAACAGCATAGTCAACAAGTTCAGGATCAAAACCAGGTAATACCATTGGTGCAGCTTCTACACATATTAGTTTTACCTTATGGAAGTCTACATCATATTCTTTGCATAGCTCCGGAATACGGTTTGCCAATTCACCTAAGAATTCAATACCTGTAAAACCAGCTCCCCCAACCACAATCGATAGACGTTCATCTTTCTTTTCTTCCTCTGTGTTGTAAGTAGCAAACTGGTATTCGATATGTTCACGGAGTTGACGAGCCGCATTCACATTTGAAATCGAAAATGCGTATTCCTTGAGCCCTTTAATACCAAAAGTTTCAGATTCTGCTCCAAGTGAAATAACTAGATAATCGTAAGCTATCTCCCCGGTACTAAGAATCACTCGGTTTTCTTCTGCCTTAATTTCCTCAACAGTAGCTTGAACAAATTCAACCTTTTGAGTATCAATGACTTCACGAATATCATAACGCACACGGTCATGATGCAAAGTACCTGCTGAAGCCTCATGTAGCCATGTTGTTTCGTAGTGGTAATCATTCTTATTAACAAGGACTAGATCCGCCTCATTAACACCTAATTGTTTTTGTAGCCTAGTCACGGTCATTAGACCACCATAACCCGCTCCAAGAATAACGATTTTTGGCTTTCTCAAGTTAATCACTTCCACCTTTAAATTTTATTTCTTTGTACTTATCATTTACTTATAAGAAAAATTATTACTAATTGATTAAAAATAACTTTGTGATTTTCTTCACTTACTAAGACAATAAAATGTAGAAAAAATGTCACAAAAAGTTAACATTCCCTTAGCTCATATTAAATAATATGCTTTTTCCCCTGGATTTTCAAGTGTTTCACGAGAATCAAATCATTCGGATTAATCTAAAAAAACTATAATATACGAATAATCCATGTATTTTCACCTTATTTATAGTTATATAAGGAGAAAGCGCTTCTAAAAACGAAGTTATATCAAGCGTTTTATGATATCATATATACTGGAATGAAACTGTATATAACGAGGGGGATTTGCGTGAAGGAAAAACAAAAGTTATATGACATCACCATTATTGGCGGTGGGCCCATCGGATTATTTACTGCCTTTTACGGAGGTATGAGACAAGCATCTGTAAAAATTATCGAAAGTCTTCCACAACTTGGAGGTCAGTTATCTGCCCTGTACCCTGAGAAATACATATATGATGTTGCAGGCTTCCCAAAAGTACGTGCACAAGAATTAGTTAATAACCTCAAAGAGCAAATGGCTAAATTTGACCCAACCATCGTCCTAGAACAATCCGTTGAAAAACTAGAGAAACTAGAAGATGGCAGCATTAAATTAGTTACTGATAAAGAAACTCATCTAACAAAAACCGTTATTATTACTGCAGGTAATGGCGCTTTCCAGCCCCGTCGCCTTGAATTAGATACCGCCTCAAAATATGAAGGCAAAAATCTTCACTATTTTATCGATGACCTTAACCAATTTGCCGACCAAAAAGTAGCCGTCCTTGGTGGTGGAGATTCCGCCGTAGACTGGGCACTCATGCTAGAACCGATTGCAGAAAAGGTAAGTATCATTCACCGACGTAACAAGTTCCGCGCCCATGAACATAGTGTTGAAAACCTAGAAAACTCTAAAGTAGATATAAAGACTCCTTACGTTCCACTCGATCTTGTAGGGGATGGTTCAAAAATCAATCAGCTTATCCTTCAAGAAGCAAATGGCACTGAAAAAGTCACACTTGATGTTGATGCGGTAATCTGCAACTTTGGGTTCGTCTCCTCTTTAGGACCTATCAAGGAATGGGGACTAGAGATTGAGAAAAACTCGATTGTCGTGAATTCAAAAATGGAAACGAATATCCCTGGCGTTTATGCGGCTGGAGATATTTGCACCTATGATGGTAAAGTGAAACTCATTGCCTCTGGCTTTGGAGAAGCTCCAACAGCTGTCAATAATGCAAAGTCCTATATGGATCCAAAGGCTAAGGTTCAACCATTGCATAGTTCATCCATGTTCAAATAAGAAAAGCGGAAGCGCCCTGTTCAGCGGCGTATGGCCTGGAGCACTCCAACTGAGATAAGATTTTTCTTAGGACTTTAGCCCTTAGAAAAATCAATCGGGTTCTAATGGGCAGTTGAGAAGCTACTGCCCGTTAGAACGCGGCAAAGGAAACACGAAGAGCGATAGCGCATTCGTGCTTGACTTATCGTAGGGCGGTAAAATCCAAAAGCCGATTTTACTCGGAGAGCGAAGGACACTAGCCACTAGGGCGCTGGAGCTGGACATTTCTCTAAGTTAAGACATTTATACTTGCTTATTCTTAAAAAAAGCAAGGCGGATTTCATTCCACCTTGCTTTTAAAATACCCTTTTTTGGGTTAACAATCCTCAGGTGTACCTGCGTTCGTTGCTGTTTTAAATGATGACCCGCAACCACAAGATGCAATCGCATTTGGGTTATCAATTGTAAAACCGCCACCCATCATTGATTGTTTATAATTGATGACTGTCCCTTTTAAGATAGAGACGCTGTCCTTATCAACCAATACCTTAATCCCCTGTAACTCCAATTCTTGGTCTCCGTCTTCCACCTCATGGGCAAAGCCCATCCCATAAGAAAGACCACTACATCCGCCACCTTTGACTCCTACGCGAAGAAAAGCTCCCTCTTCTTCATTTTGCTTCATCATATCCTTAATTTGCAGCGCAGCTTCTTCTGTGATCGTGATAAGTTGTTCCATTTTGCAGACCTCCTTCTAGGAAAAATACATCCTTATCCTTATTATATACAGTCTGTTCGTACTCCTCAACCAATCCGTTCTTAAAAGGGCTTGGTTACATTTCACCATGAATTTATTTGCTAACCTATATTAGTGGGTACATATCATTTAAAATAACGGGTTTTCTTCAATGTACTGGTAAATTTTCTCAACCAACTCATCTGGGGTATCCGCACTAACTGGTTCCCCATCTACCAAGGCATATAATGACCTTGCACATTTGCCACAATAACTAAGACAGCCATATTCAATAATATCCAGATTAGGGTCACGCTCGAGCTGTTCAAGTGCCTTTTGCGCCCCATTTGCTAGGTTGCTTATACAAAACTCAATGATTGGCCTCATATCTCATTTCACCTCTACTAAGAGTTTATCCTACCGTTTTTTACAGACCTCGTCAATTTGTTAGGACTTGTATTCTTAATTAAAATTGTTGTTATTTTGTCACAATTTCGTTATAATTTCATTTGGAGTTTAAAAAATTTGTTATTTTAAAATATTGTCTTTTAAAAATGTAAACGGTTGAAGTTAATAATGTTTTCGAGAACCAGGGACAGTACCAAGAGGAAGATAAAGGGGATATGAAAATGAAAAATCTCGTTATTCTCGGAGGCGGTTATGGTGGTATGAGAATACTACAACGCCTATTGCCAAATGATCTGCCTGAGGATGTAGCCATCACCCTAATAGACCGTGTTCCATACCATTGCTTAAAAACAGAATATTATGCTCTTGCAGCAGGAACAATATCTGATCAGCATGTACGTGTTAGTTTCCCGCAACACTCTAGGCTAAATGTCATTTATGCGGAGGTTACTGGGATCCAACTTGAGGAACAGCAGGTTCTCCTCCAAAATGGAGAAACGGTTCAATTTGATGAACTGATTATTGGGCTCGGTTGTGAGGATAAGTACCATAATGTTCCAGGAGCTGAAGAATTCACCTACAGCATCCAATCCATCGAAAAAGCAAGAGATACTTACCAAACATTAAACAACCTTCCTGCTGGCTCTACAGTTGGAATCGTTGGTGCGGGACTTAGCGGTGTTGAATTAGCAAGTGAGCTTAATGAAAGTAGAAGCGACTTAAAAATAAAGCTCTTCGATCGAGGGAATTATATTTTGTCCTCTTTCCCAGAACGTCTAGGTATTTATGTAGAAAACTGGTTTGACACAAATGCTGTTGAAATCATAAATAATGCAAATATAACTAGAGTGGAAGATGGACTTTTATATAATCATGATGAACCAACCCCTGTCGATGCAGTTGTTTGGACTGCTGGCATTCAAGCCAACAGACTTGTTCGTGAACTTCCTATCGAGAAGGACGGGATGGGTCGAGCTGTGATTACACCACGGCATCACTTACCAGGCAACGAGCATGTTTTCATCCTTGGCGACTGTGCTAGCCTTCCCCATGCTCCTAGTGCACAGTTGGCAGAAGGTCAGGCCGAGCAAATCGTCGAGGTATTGACCAAACGCTGGAAGGGTGAAGAACCACCAGAATCGTTTCCTACAATTAAACTAAAAGGAATTCTTGGTTCCCTAGGTAAAAAACATGGATTCGGATTAATCGGGGAACGACCGATTACAGGTAGGGTTGCTAGACTGCTAAAATCCGGTATTCTTTGGGTCTACAAATATCATAATGGATAAAGGGTGTCATTAGACACTCTTTATTTTTATTGATTTTATAGATTAACAGAAAAGAAGAACAAAAGCGCAAGCGCCTTGAACAGCCCCGACAAGCATAAGACGCGTCCTGTAAGTACTTTTATAATTTCTTAAATAAAAAAAAGCGGTCTCACCATGATAGGCGAGACCGCTTGTTAATTAAATAACTTCAAAAAGCTTAAAATACTTGCTCGACTTCAACGACACCTGGAACCTCTTCTAGTAGAGCACGCTCAATTCCAGCTTTTAAAGTAATCGTTGAGCTTGGGCAACTACCGCATGCTCCAAGCAAACGTAGTTTTACAATCCCTTCGTCAATGTCGACCAATTCACAGTCTCCACCGTCACGAAGAAGAAATGGGCGCAATTTATCTAGTACTTCCTGGACTGATTCAAACATTTGTTGTTCAGACATGTAAAATCGACTCCTTTCATACTCCTATTATAATCACATCAGACTAAAAAATCTATTGATAAAACTAAAAACCAATATTCTACAGTTAATTTTAGAAGAAATGTTTTTAATCATGTACAATATAATTAAAACGTTCGGAGGGGTGATCAATATGGCTCAAAAGGAAATTGAAATCGTTGTTTACGGTGCTGCTCAGCTCTGTCCAAGTTGTGTGAATCTCCCGTCTTCAAAAGAAACCTTTGAATGGTTAGAGGCAGCCACTCGCAGAAAATTTGAGAATCAACCATTTAGTATTTCTTACGTTGATATTTTTAATCCGCCAAGTGACGAAACGAAAGCAGAGTTCGCCCAAAGAGTAATCGACGAGGATATGTTTTATCCAGTCGTCTTACTAGAAGGAAAGATCGTTGGGGAAGGAAACCCACGTTTGAAAACGATTTTCGCCGAGATGGAAAAACACGGTTACCAAGCCAATTAACGATCACTCAAAAAGAGCCCTTAAATTGGGCTCTTTTTACTTGCTGGCATTTCGATGTATGTCTCGCTTCCAACTCGATCAATCTCCAACTGGACAACATGCATAGTTGATAGAGCTTTATCGAGCTCGGCCGCTACAGCCTTCCCTTTTCCAGGTTCAACGAGACAGAGGATGGTAGGTCCTGCACCACTCAAAGCCGTACCAAATGCCCCTGCTTCTATAGCAATCGCTTCTACCTCTCCCCACCAAGGAATTAAACCGCGCCGGTATGGCTGATGAAAACGATCAAAACTCATCATCTTTCCGGCTAGACCCCAGTTTTTGGTTAACAGTGCAGCTAACAACTGGTTCGAAACCGCACTTGCTTCTACAGCTTTTGAAAATGGCAGACTGTCTGGGAGAACTCCTCGTGCCGATTCAGTCAATAATTCTTCCTCGGGGATAATCGCAACGACGTCCATCTCCAATGAATGAAGAACCGTAAGGTCAATATCGTTACCTAACTGGCTTCCAACCACGAACCCTCCATAGATGGAGGCACCGACATTATCTGGATGTCCTTCAATTTCAGCCGATATTTCAAGTTTATCCTGATTTGTAAGTTTTAGGTCACAAAAGTAATTAGCCAGTTCAATACCAGCAATTATTGCCGCCGCACTTGAGCCGAGCCCGCGGGTAAGCGGAATTTCACTACTGACAGCCAACCGACAAGGAGGCATCTGTTGATCATAAAGACTAGCTGTTTTCCTGGCCATTTTAACGATAAAATGCTGGTCATCAGTTGGAAATACCTCTAGTTCTTTCGATAAGGGGATTACTTCCCAACTTTCTGATTGTTCAGCTTCAACCGTGAGATATAGATTTAGAGCCACACCAATAGAGTCAAACCCTGGTCCTAAATTCGCTGTGCTTGCTGGAACTCTTACGGTAAACATCCCATCTTTACTCATCGATGAACAACTCCACGAATATGTTCGCTCACCTTTTCTTCATCATTTGGAAGAAGAACTGGTTTAATATCACTGCATTCAATCGCTGTTGCGGGATCCTTCAGACCATTTCCAGTTAACACAGCAACAATTTTTGACCCGCGGGGAATTTCACCTTTCTTTACAAGCTTGAACACTCCAGCTAATGAAGCGCATGACCCTGGTTCAGCAAAGACTCCTTCTGACCTTGTCAACTTTTGATAAGCCTCAAGGATTTCTTCATCAGACACTTCATCAATCGTTCCACCTGACTCATCTCTTGCTTGTACGGCTAATTTCCAGCTTGCAGGATTTCCAATTCGAATCGCTGTAGCAATTGTTTCTGGGTTTTCAAAGACTCGGTCATGAACAATTGCTGCAGCTCCTTCAGCTTCAAAACCAAACATTTTTGGAAGTCCTTTTCCATATTCCTTGAAGCCCTTCCAGTAGGCACTGATATTTCCCGCATTCCCCACAGGAATGGCTAGAATATCGGGAGCACTTCCTAATTGATCACAGACTTCGAATGCTGCTGTTTTCTGTCCTTCCAAGCGATAAGGATTGACAGAATTCACAAGCGCTACAGGTTCTGTTTCACTAATATTTCGAACCATCCGAAGCGCTTCATCGAAATTTCCTTCAATCGAGATAATTTCAGCTCCATACATGACCGCTTGGGCAAGCTTCCCCATTGCAATCTTCCCTTCAGGAATGACAACAATACAGCGCATTCCTGCACGAGCAGCATATGCCGCCGCTGCGGCAGATGTATTTCCTGTCGAAGCACAAATGACGGTGTCGCTACCTTCTTCTTTCGCTTTCGCCACTGCCATCACCATTCCTCTGTCCTTAAAGGAACCTGTAGGGTTTGCACCTTCTGTTTTCACATACAAGTCAATCCCTAACTCTTCTGAAAGGTTATCCAGGCGAATGAGCGGCGTGTTTCCTTCATTTAAGGAGAGTAACGGAGTTTGTTCTGTAACCGGCAAATATTCTTTGTATTCTTCTATAAGCCCTCTCCATCTCACGCGTATGCACTTCCTTCCACTCTGTAGGCACTCTTAATCTCTTTAATTGATTCAAGATCCCTTAGTTGCATAAAAATTTCTTCATAGCTTTTTAATGATGCTTTATGTGTGACAACAACAATCTCGGCTAACCCTTTTTCTTTGACCGGTAGTTGGAGAATTTTTTCGAAACTTACTCCGTATTTGGTAAATACTGAAGTGATTTCAGAGAACACACCAACCTGATCTTTCGCGTGGATTCGCAGGAAGTATTTTGAATAAATTTCTTCAGACGTTTTTAGGTTCTTTTCATGTTGTAAAGCAACTGCATAGCTTCCGTTTATCCCTAGTCTCATATTTTTCACGACAGCAACAAGGTCTGAAACGATCGATGTTGCAGTTGGTAAGCTTCCTGCACCTGGTCCATAGAACATCGTTTCCCCGACAGCTTCACCATAGACATATACGGCATTGTATTCATTGTTCACCGATGATAGCGGGTGTGCTTTTGGTAATAGCGTTGGCTGAACACTTACTTCGACCTTTTCATCGTCACGATGGGCGATTCCTAACAGTTTCATTGTATATCCAAGTTGCTCTGCATAATGTAAATCCTCTTCATTGACCATTGAAATCCCTGTAGCTTTTACATCATCAAGATCGACTTCCATTGAAAATCCTAGTCGAGCGAGAATGACCATTTTACGAGCAGCATCAAGGCCCTCAACATCGGAGGCAGGATTCGCTTCGGCATAACCGAGGTCTTGCGCTTCTTTTAGCACGTCCTCATACGCAAGCCCTTCCTGAGTCATCTTTGTTAAGATAAAATTGGTTGTTCCATTCACGATTCCCATAAGCTTTGTAATGCGGTCTGAAGAGAGTCCATCGACAAGACTTCTAATAATAGGAATCCCACCAGCTACACTTGCTTCATAAAACAAATCACAGCCATTAGTTGAAGCAGCCGATAAAAGCTCCGCCCCATAAACGGCCATTAAGTCTTTATTCGCAGTGACAATATGCTTCTTATTTTGAATTGCCTGTAGCAAATATTCCTTTGTTTTTTCAACGCCACCCATCACTTCTATCACAACATCAATTTCTGGGTTGTTAATGATATCATCCACATTTGTTGTCAAAACAGATGGATCAATCGGAACCGCTCTTTCCTTCCCCAATTCCTGGACAAGAACTTTTTTCACTTTTATCGGGCAGCCGACTTGGTGCATCAGCTTATCTTGATGGTTTTCAATAATCTTAATAACTCCACTTCCAACTGTCCCAAGTCCAAGAAGTCCAATCGAAATAGCTTTCATAGATGACCCCTCCCTTTCTGTTCTCCACTGGTATACATTTGTATTTATATAGTAGACATTATAATTTCTGTACTCTTTATTTACAAGGATTATTTATCATAAAATAATATTGAAAACGCTTAACAGAGCATTTTTTTTTAGAATCTTCCTAAAAAAAGACCCGACTGCACATGCAAACGGGAGCTTTTTTATGGCTGTGTTAAATGGGAGTGTTGATTTCCGCTCCAGTCACTCGCTTTCCGCGGGCGTGCCGGGGAGCCTCCTCGGCGCTTCCAGCGCCTGTGGGGTCTCCCCTGCCCCGTACTCCCGCAGGAGTCGAGTGCCTTCCGCTCCAATCAACCTGTACAAAGGCAATAATATCTTTTAACACAGCCTTTCAAAAATTATTCACTGAGTAGAGATTTATTAACCAAGGTCCTTGGATTTTTTCCTGTTAAGATTCTTTGGATATTGTCTACGCATATATGAATCATCGACATCCTCGTTTCGATACTGGCACTTCCTATATGCGGGAGGGCAGTAACATTTGGTAACGATAATAATGGATGATCCTGAGATATAGGTTCTTTTTCGAAAACATCAAGACCTGCACCTGCAATAACATTATGTATTAGTGCTTGATAAAGGGCCTCTTCATCAACAACAGCCCCTCTTGAAGAATTGATAAAAATGGCTGAAGACTTCATCTTACTAAATACCTCTGCATTGAACATATGCTTCGTCTCATTAGTTAGTGGGGCCATCGCGACTACAAAATCTGAGAGTTCAAGTAATTCGTCAAAAGAACAGTATTTTGCACCTAGTACCTTTTCTGCTTCAGGTTTCCTTGTTCGATTATGATAGAGAATTTCCATCCCGAACCCCTTAGCTCTCTGTGCAACCGCCTCTCCTATTTTACCCATCCCGTATATCCCAATCGTTTTGTGATGGACATCATGTCCTGCAAGGAGAAACGGACTCCAACTTTGCCATTTTCCTTGCTTAATAAATTCAGCAGACTCTACAACCCGTCGAGCAGTAGCCAATAGAAGGCCAAAAGTGAGATCCGCCGTTGTTTCCGTTAAGACATCAGGTGTATTACAAACGAGAACCCCTCTTTTGGTTGCCGCCTCTACATCGATATTGTCATAACCTACCGCCATATTAGCAACCACTTTTAAGTTTTTCCCAGCGGATAAGAGTTCCTCGGTTACTGGGTCCGATACAACAGTAAATAACGCTTCTGCATTTTCTACCTCAGCAAACAGTACCTCTTTTGGAACAGGAACCTCTTCCTCCTCCCACATTCTTACTTCAAATTGATCTTTTAACACTGCAATTGATTTATCTGGTAGTTTTCTTGTAATAAATACAGTTGGTTTCATTGCCGTTCTCCTTCTCGCAAGTTTTCATAATTATTTTAACATACAGACCATTCTATTGTGTGATTATTTAAGTAACCAGTTAATCGTTGGTAGCTTATAAGCACGGACAGGTGCTTCTACTATCTGATAGAAGCCTCCTAGAAAGCGCTCATTCTCGCTACTCTGCTTTAAGTACTTTAACAGCTGGTCCTCTAGAGCCAGTTTTTGCTGTTCAGAATTCGTTATATAATAATTTTCGATGCATTCAAAATAATGTAGCGGAAACAAAAGCCTTGCGTAAAGAAGCCTCCAAGAAAAAGGAGACAACCTATTAACCTGTTGATAATCGTTAAAAAAATGACGTATATCTGGCTGATAGGTTTGCGAGTTATAAAAATACCGAGCTCTTACCCACTCAGCTAAGTCTCTTGAAGCATGGTCAAATACCCATTCATAAGGATTTTTAATCAACTGCTTTCTTCCCCAAGTCACACGGGAAAAACGCTCATGACAAACAGTTCCATTATCCATTTCCGAAGGCCGAGAATCTAACTCGCTATCCGTTAAATATTGGATCGAATTCTCCGCTAAGCCCATATAATAAGGGAAAGAATCCAGAAACATTTTTTCAAATTCATTTTCTGGCCCCTGATTCAGCTTATTGTTCCAAAAGCCTTCCATCTGATCTAAGCGCTGTTCCCATAGTTGTTTCCACTGGCCAATTCTATTTATAAGCTTGACCTGAAAAGGCATATATCTGCCTCGATAATGAAAATGTGCTAACTTTCTGCCAATTTTTTTTGGATTTAGTGATTTGGGCTCCTGGTACTGTAATAAACTGTAGTAATTCCCTTCCCATTCACAAGAGGGTGCACCATCTTTCGTTGGTAGAAATTGTGGCACTTCTTTATCCCCAAATGTACGTAATTGGTCTGAAATTTTCTCGAACTCCCTTATCTCTTGCTCTTTTTTCCCAGTTACGTTCATAATCAAGTAAAGAGACCGTTCCTGTTTGAAGGCTCTGTACCTCTCGACCTCTAGTTCCATCCCGTCTTTTAGCCCATACTGTTCTTTTAGCATTTTTTCAAACATTGCATGCATTCCCTTCTTACAGCATCTTTTTAGTACTATATGAGCATCAGAAGGAAAACTTGTTAATAATGAGAATGTAGCATGCCTGTTTGAGGTTATCCTTTTAAGGGAATTTAACTTTACGTTGGTAAAAAGAATGATTTTGGGGTAACAAGTATAAAATAAGTAAATATAGAAAGAAGGGTGACAATTTATGTTAGAAAAAAGCAAAGCAATAAAACTTACAGAAGAAACCGCTCGTGATTGGCTAAAGAAACGTGGTGTCGAAATTGAGGATATTGCTAAACTGGTATATTATCTTCAGGAAAAATACCACCCGTCCTTAGCCATCGAGGATTGTACAGAGAATGTCGAACGGGTGTTATCAAAGCGCGAGGTACAAAACGCCATCCTCACCGGGATTCAGTTAGATATTTTAGCGGAACAGAAAAAGCTTGAGGAACCACTTCAGTCCATTATTGCAACGGATGAAGGACTTTATGGGGTAGATGAGATTTTAGCATTTTCAATCGTTAATATTTATGGTTCAATTGGGTTTACTAATTACGGTTATATCGATAAACAAAAACCGGGTATTCTTGAAAAGCTAAACGATAAGTCTAGTGGACAATGCCATACTTTCCTCGATGATATTGTTGGTGCTATTGCAGCGGCCGCATCAAGTCGCCTAGCACACCGAGCGGCTGATATTGAGTAATTAGATGTCTTGCGGGAAGAAAAGGGACGGTTCTAAATTAGGAACCGTCCCTTTCGTTTATATCTTCCATTGATCAAGTGTATCTACCGTGAAGGTTGGTTTTACTTCATATCGACTGAGAAGTTCTTTGGTCGTTACCCCGGTATGAACAAGTAGTGTATCCATTCCTGCGTTCATTCCTGCCAGAATATCTGTATCGTAATTATCGCCAACCATCAAAGTCTCCGCCTTTTCCGTTCCCAATACCTTCAAAGCTTGCTCCATAATAATTGATTCGGGCTTCCCTATAAAAGTTGGACGTGTCTGAGTCGAAACCGCAACAACGGACGTTAATGAGCCGTTTCCTGGTAGAAGTCCCCTCTCAGTTGGAATCGCGATATCACCATTGGTAGAAATAAACTTTGCACCATTGCGAACCGCTAAGCACGCAACCGCCAATTTCTCATAGGTTATCTCTCGATCAATCCCGATAACAACATACTCGGCATCTTCTCCTGCTTCTTTAAAATTTCTTTCAGCAAGAGCCGTTCTTAATCCTTCTTCACCGATTGTATAAACGGTAGCCGCTTCCTTTTGTTCGTAAATGTAATTGGCTGTGGCTTGGCTTGTTGTGAACACCTGATGATCTTCGGTTTTAATTCCAAAGTCACGAAGCTTTGCGGCCACTTGAGCAGGCGTCCGTGAGGAATTATTCGTCACAAATAAATAGGGAATCTCCTTTTCGACCAATCGATTAATAAAACTAGCAGCTTCAGCGATTTGTTCAGATCCTTTATACATCGTGCCATCGAGATCAATTAAATAGCCTTTGTATTCTTTCATCTAATCCCACCTTGTTTGTCATTTTTTTAGGATGTTTTCGAACTTCGTTGCTATTGAACAAAGGGAAGTTGATTTCTGCTCCAATCAACTTGTTTCATACAAAGTTTCTAACACAAAACAATGAAAACAACAACCTTTTAAAAAGCAGCCTTTTTAGAATGCTACGATTATGATAAAGGAAAGGACCGTGATTCACGGTCCCATCCTTCATATGATTATTTCTTGAATGCTGAGACTGGACCAAGTTCGTTTGTTATGTAATCACGTACTTTGCTTGAGAAGATTTGTAAAACAGAAACCTCTTTCGTAAAGGCATTTTCTAAACTTTCGTGATCTACTCTTGTGTATTGCTGCACGGTCATTTTTCGGAATTGAATCAAGTGAATAAGACTCTGGTGCATCTCACTAGTTATAACTTTTTCATCCAATAGGATGTCAAGAATGTCTTCGTAGCTCCCAGGGTCACGCATAATAAATCCATCAATCATCATATTTCCAACATCAAGAATGGCTTCTAACATCGTGTGGGTCAATCGCTCTAGTGCCGCTTTCTCTATATCAGTTGTCCACTGAGGATGACTTTTGAAACGTTCAATTTGTTTGTCTAGGTAAATCAACGTTTCCTCAATTGAATCTCTGTCAACAAAGTACATATTTAATTCCCTCCATCAATTGTATCTCCTGTCAAAGAAACTATATCTATTCAACACTATTTTACCATAGAGAAGTTTTTCCTACGCGTTGTACTTGGCAAGCTTTCTTAAGTTTTATTATTTCATGCAGACGAGCTTCCTTTTTGATAAGATAGGAAAGAGCGTTGCTACTATCGGGATGCGAACACAGGGAGGAAATTAAATTATGACAGAACGTTTTTTCTTATATGATGATTTAGTTGATACAAAGACCCGCTTTGTTAGTTTTATGGGTGATAACCAACGTTTTGATTTAGCTATTATCCAATCAGATCGATACTATGGGAAACAGCTTATCCTTGATATTCAGGGAAATCGATTTGCAATTATTGGTCCAGACGACTTGGATGAAGAAGGCTACTTGGAATATGCGTTTAATTTATCTGAAGAGGATGCCGAAGAACTTAGAGATTTTTTACGGGAAACCCTTTAAATTCCTTTGTTAGTTAGTGACTATGGGCATTAGTGGCTCTCTCAGTTCCCATACTCACCTTCTTTCATTGACTATGGGCATTGAGAGACTCGCTTGGTTCCCATCCTTGCCTTCGATTTGTGCTATGGACATTAATCCCTACAAAATACAGAATAGTGCATTAAACAAAGGGCTTCTTCCATAAAATAACCCGGCTTTCGTTTTGTTATTTTGCATGGCTGCAACACATACTATGCAGACAACACGAATGAAGGGGTGATAGTGTTGGGTAATAAGGATTCAGAAATCTACTCTGAACTTTCAAATGTGGAGAAAAGCAGAAATTTCTTAACGGCTGAGGAGTTTCCGGAGGGGCCTTACGGGTCACCTCGAAATGTGGACGAGCCAGTTGAGAATAAAAGTACGGAGTGGAAAGAAGGACAAAGACCTTACAGTGCATTTAATTATGAGAATAAATCTTTACATCAAGAGCTGCCTCGTCAGATGGAAGGTGCCCACCCTCCGCATGATGATCCAGAAAAAGATACTCAAGAGCCCTATACACCATAAAGGCAAGGCCGGGTTGCCGGCCTTGCCTTTATTTTTTCACTTTCTTAGCAATGAAATAAGCACAGCCAAAATTACAAAATTCATAAAGATATTCGCTGACGGTACTTATTTTAGTATCAAAGGTAGCCTTTTGGTTTTGATCTTCAAAAAACCCCTTCAATCTAAGCTGTCCATAACCCCAATCTCCGACAATATAGTCATACCTAGTTAAGATATCGCTATAGCGCGACCGGAAAGCCTCTTCCTCAAAAGCTTCCCTATATTCATCAATTACTTCATAGCAGATATTATTAATACAAATCATCCTATCACCTCTTTTAACTGACTCCTTAGATGCCTACTTGTAATTTTATCTAAACTTTCGTCTTGTTTAAATTATAACTGATTCTCCAGCATTTACTAAGAAAAAAAGAAAACTTACGGGTCATTATATAAATAGGGGGTGTTCTGTTGATGATAAAAAAAGGTTTGACCATTTTAGGGATTTGTGGATTTGCCCTAGCAGGTTGTGCTGGCAATAATGCAGATCAAGGAAACAACGGTGAACAAGCAGGTATATATAAGGATACCAACAGACAATTACATGTGAACAACCATGAACCCGGTTTCTATAATCCCGATATGGAAGGGGAAGATACTGGATTTGGTTATGTCCGACACAAACGCACGGGCATTATGGGTGCTGATGAACAGCCGAAGTATTCCATTGATCGCGAACAACTAGCGAACATGATTTCCACCCTTGGAGCCCAAACACCGAATGTTGATGATGTTTCTACACTGGTTACTGACGAAGAAATTATAATTGTGTACGAAACAGATTCTGATAATCGAAATGAAACAGCAGACCAAATGAAAAAAATGGCTATGTCTGTCGTACCAGCTTGGTTTCATATTTATGTCTCGGATGATACTACATTAAGACAAAATGTAGAGAACTTTGCTACCCTAAATACCAATTCGCGTGATATTCATCAGCTATTAGATGATCTAGTTGAAGAGATGAATGATTCACCACAAGGTAAAGAAATGGATAATGCAAATGAAGAATATGATAATGGGACAGACATTCGAAATCAATATATGGGTAGAAACGACAATAGCTAAAAAGAGAAAGAGTTCAGCTTAAACGGCTGAACTCTTTCTACTTCTTGGTTTTAAGCTTCTTTTGCCTGCTTTTCGCCTAATAATTGCTTATGCTTTGCGGCTTCGTTCACTTGCTCATCAGCATGGTATGAAGAGCGAACAAGAGGCCCAGCCTCACAATGACTAAATCCTTTTTCAAGTGCAATTTTCTTTAGTTCACTGAATTCATCTGGATGGTAATACTTCACAACCTTCAAGTGTTTTTTAGACGGTTGTAGATATTGACCAATTGTTAAGATCTCCACATGATTTGCGCGAAGGTCATCCATTGCTTCAATGATTTCTTCTTTTGTTTCCCCAAGACCAATCATGATACTTGACTTTGTTGGGACAGAAGGTTGCATTTCTTTTGCTCTTCGTAAAAATTCAAGGGAACGCTCATAAGTTGCTCTTGCCCTAATTCTTGGAGTAAGTCTTTTTACAGTTTCAATATTATGATTAAGGATATCGGGCTTGGCATCCATTAGCATCTGTAAATTTTCAGATACGCCTCCCATATCAGAAGGTAGTACCTCAATTGAAGTGAATGGGTTTTTTCTTCTAATTGCACGAACCGTTTCAGCAAAAACGGCAGCGCCGCCATCCTTTAGGTCATCTCTAGCAACAGCTGTTACGACAACATGCTTTAAATTCATCGTGACTACAGAATCTGCTACTCTTTCTGGTTCTTTAAGGTCAAGCTCATTTGGAAGACCTGTCTTAACTGCACAGAAGCGGCAAGCTCGCGTACAAACATCCCCAAGAATCATAAATGTAGCTGTGCGTCTAACAGCCCAACATTCATGGATGTTAGGGCAACGTGCTTCCTCACATACCGTATGTAGGTTTTGTTCTCTCATCATTTTTTTAAGATCTGTGTAATTTTCGTTTGTATTTAATTTTATTTTTAGCCAATCGGGCTTTCTTAAAACTTCTTCCTTGTTGCTCATTACGTCACTCCATTTCATCAAAGTCCCTAAACGACGGAATCCTTCTTCTGTCACTTTACCATATTTGAAAATCGGAGTACAAGTACGCAACACTTTTTAGTACGTTACCATATATTGCTCATTATGATATTGTTTGTTTCTCATAAACTAAAGACACAAAAGCGTAAAAGGATTGTCACCTTCAAAAAGGCATATGATCGAATCAACGGTATTATTGACTTTAAAAGAACATTAAAAGGCAGAAGGGAGGACTCTCATGAGGTATCTTCTCGCATTTATTATTCTTTCTCTCCTCTTCACTTTCCCTTTAGATAAAGTGATGGCAAAAGAGGAGCAAGAGAATATCCATGAAAAGAGAATGGAGCTATATCAAAGAGTTGAGATGGTCACACATATCCCCTGGTATTATCTAGCGGCTATTGACCAGTATGAACGTAGCGTACGTAAGGCACGAACTGATCTTCCAGATCCAGAGGGACTATCCGGAATCTATTTTCCACCAGAAGAATGGGCCGGCTTACTTAATCCTAATCCTAACGACACAAATGCGAAAAGGATTCAATTCTTTAATGGTAGAGGTTTTGACGGAAACGGGGATGGCAAAGCTGAATTAACTAACGATGAGGATGTTCTTCATGCTTTCGCCCAATATCTTTTAGCTTATGGGACCGACCATGACAATATTAAGATCGGCCTTTGGGATTATTACAAGCGAGATAAAACCGTCGGAATTATTATGGATAAAGCAAAGATTTACAAGAAATTTAACAAACTGGATTTGGACTCACACGCTTTCCCAGTACCATTAAGAAGCAACCACAGCTATAAAAACACATGGGGCGACGCCCGTGGATGGGGCGGTCGTCGAATCCATGAAGGAACGGATATTTTTGCGAACTACGGTGTACCCGTTCGAGCGACAGCCTATGGAGTAGTTGAAATGAAAGGCTGGAACCGTTATGGGGGATGGAGAGTAGGTATCAGGGATTTAAATAATACCTATCATTACTTTGCTCACTTAAGTGGTTTTGCTAAAGACTTAAAAATTGGACAAGTTGTTGAGCCAGGGCAAGTGATAGGCGGAGTAGGGAGCTCTGGTTATGGCCCACCAGGAACTTCAGGGAAATTCCCACCACACCTCCACTATGGAATGTATAAGGACAATGGTAGAACAGAGTGGTCGTTTGATCCTTACCCGCATTTAAGATTATGGTCAAAAGAAGAAAGAGCAAGAATAAAATAAGAAAAGCGTAAGCGCCCTGTTCAGCGGCGTATGGCCTGGAGCCCTCCAACTGAGATAAGATTTTTCTTAGGGCTTTAGCCCTTAGAAAAATCAATCGGGTTCTTACGGGCAGTTGAGAAGCTACTGCCCGTTAGAACGCGGCAAAGGAAACACGAAGAGCGATAGCGATTCGATGTTGACTTATCGTAGGGCGGAGAGCGAAGGACACTAGCCGCTAGGGTGCTGGAGCTGGACATTTTTCTAAGTCAAAAACTTTTATAATTTCTTACCTTTAAATAAAAGAGAGCCAGCCTCGGATGAGGCTGGCTCCGTACTTTTATGAACGGGACTTTCTAACAGCATGGGTAATACTTGCTGCAAGTCCTCCCCAAATAATCACCATTCCAATAACCATCATAACAACGGCACTAGTTTCCATTACTTAGAAACCCCCTTGTCTTTTGGAATATCATAAAGACTTGAATCCCATTTTTTCACTTTGGCGAATAACACTCCGAATACAATTGCTCCTATCGCTACTAGCCAGCCAAAGTATAGGTTAAAACTAACTGGGTAACCACCGTAACTAGTTTCCAAATCAGTCATAACATTCATCACCATCATGATTCCAAGTACTACTGGAGTGATGTACTTTAAGCAGATGATCCACCAGCTACCAAGAACGATATCAGAAATTCCATTTGCATGATCACGTAGGTTCGTAAGTTCCTTCGCGATCCAGGCTACAATAATGATTTCGATTAAACCAGCAAAGGCAACCCCGTAGTTATTAATAAAGGCATCGACAGTATCTAGGAAGTTTAATCCGCCTTGAGTTGCATAAAGAACAGAAATCAATGCGGATAATCCGCCACCGATTGCTACAGCCTTCGTACGTGATACCTTAAATTTTTCTTGTACCCCAGCTACATATGTTTCCACAATTGAAATTAGTGAAGATAAACCAGCTAGTGTTAAGCATAGGAAGAACAAGACACCAAATGCAGCACTGAATGCTGGGAGTTCATTAATAATCTGTGGGAACACAGCAAAGGCAAGAATAACTCCTTTACTTACAACTTCATCAATAGGTAAACCTTGTTGCATAGCCATAAAACCAAGAGCCCCGAATACACCGATACCAGCAAGTAATTCAAACGAAGAGTTAGCAAAACCTGCAATGAAAGCATTATTTGTAATATCAGACTTTTTAGGTAGATAGCTTGAATAAGTAATCATGATCGCAAAGGCGATAGATAAACTAAAGAAGATTTGCCCGTAAGCAGCTACCCAAACCTTCCCATTCATGATTTGACCCCAGTCCGGCTTGAAGAATGCATTAACACCGTCAATGGCACCATCAAGAGTCAAGGCACGCACAACAATAATCATAAATAAAACTACAAGTGCTGGAATAAAAATTTTGTTGGCGACTTCAATTCCTTTTTTAACTCCTTTGAACAAGATACCTAACGTGATAATCCAAACAAGTAATAATGGGAAAAATACACCTGGTACAACACTTCCAACCTGACCTGCATCAACAACTTTTAAGTAATCTCCTACAAGGAAAGTAAGTGGATCTTCTCCCCATTGCTTGCCGATTGAGAAATACCCGTATGCCATCGCCCAGGCGATAATAACCGCATAATAGGTAGAAATGATAAAGGAAATAGCTAACTGCCACCATCCAAGCCATTCGGCCCCTTTTTTCATTCTAAAGAAGCTAAGTGGTGCAGATCCACGATATTTATGACCAATCGTGAATTCTAAAATTAGTAATGGAATCCCCGCTGTTAATAACGCAAAGAGATATGGTAAAAAGAAAGCCCCTCCTCCATTTTCATATGCTACACCTGGAAAGCGCCAGATATTTCCTAAACCAACAGCCGAACCAACTGCAGCAAGGATAAAACCGGCCCTAGTTCCCCATTGTGGACGATTCTCCATCAATAATGACCCCCTTCTATTCCAATTAATCCCAAAGTTTAGAGAACAATTGAAACTTTTTTTATTTTCAGATATTTTACTTTAGATTAGTATAGCTTGGTTTTTTTCTTTTGTCAAAATAATATTTACAGAAATATTAAATTATTTTTTCGCGTTGGTTATTTTCAAAATAAAAGGGTTTCAAGTTTGCTTTAAAGGGTTTATTGAAGCTGCCCTTTACAAATAGACAGCTTCACTTATGCCCGTCAGGCCCTCTTCCACTAAGGATTCGTTGGAAGTTGAATTGCGGGCGCAGCACCCCCACCGTTATTAAAGAATTGTGGAACTTCTCCTTCATGCAGGAACCCACCAACTGGAATATCCTCTTGAATGGTAGCAACTTTTGTTGCAAATGGGATAATGATTTGGACATTTACAACGACTCGTATAGACGCATCAATCCAAGTATTATTGATTCCCAATGGTTTTTGTTCCCACACCACATCTGTTACCACATCACCGATGGCCGTGAACTGAACCGGAATATTTGGACCTTGGTTTGCCAATAGAACATTATTTGTCGCCTGACCTAATGGAATATAATATACTAGTCCATCCAGTTCTTCTTCAGCCGTTTCAAATTCAACGTCAGCTAATGTTTGTAACTGGGATAGATTTCCCTTTTCTACTTCATTAATATTTTTCTGCACAAGACTAACCGTTTCCGCTTTAATTTTGTTTAAGACTTCCGCATTATACTGAATAATCGTTCTTGAACCTCCGCTAATTGGGACATATTCAATTAAATCAGTCGTTTTCATGCCGCTGACAACTTGTTCATTAATGGCTTTATTAATGACCTGCGTGGCAATTTTGGTTGTCTGGGATTCTGCATAGCTCATTAAGGTTGGTTCAATTTTTTTGTCTATGATCCACAGACCACCCACGGTTGAGAGAATAAAAAAGAGTATTGTCAGCAAAAGCACATGCTTAAACGGTAAGGGTCCTTTTTTTCGTCGCAGCCGGAGGCCCGATTTCGCCAAAATAAATCCCCCCTTTACAAGCATATGTATGCTGTAAAGGGGGGACATAGCCTAAAAAAAGTATTTAAATGTCTACAATGTTTTTGCTTTTTACATTGTAAATCTTACAAAAAACAAACTAGTATTGAGTTAGACCATTCTTTTAAGTGCTTCTTTACCAGACATGCCAGCCGTGATTCCAAGGTTTTCAGCTTCAATGGTAACAGACTCTAGAGGTGCTTCAATCAACTGTTCGATTGTTTTAACCCCTACAGCTCGACCTGCAAGAACCTTCCTATCTTTCAGTTTTTCATTAAGTAGTGCAACATCTAAAGCACCACACATAATATATCCTTTATCGCTTGTAACAACAAGCAGGTTTGTTTTTGGCAGCCTGACAGAAATACCTAAAAAGGTGTGGCCGTTTAATTCGATTGGTGTCATTTCAATCATTAATCAGCTCCCCTTTCCTACTATACAAGTTATGCATGAGCAAGAAATTGGTGAAACCTGACTCAAAAGAGCAAGAGCCCGTTTTATTTATAAGGCTGATGCACAATGAATTGGCTTACTAAAGAGCCGAGATTAGGGGCATGGGGAGGTCATCTTTCTAGTAAAACTATTCAATGATCTTTTTTGTAATTAATGATTAAGTTCTGCCAGTTTCACCGTTAATAAATCACGCAAAAATTCTGGTAGGTAATATTTTTTGTTTTCGGATCGATAAATTTCCGGAAAGAACCGGCCAAAGGTAAACATATCAGGAATTGCAAGGGTATACGTTTTTTTAGGATCCAATGGTTTATTCCCGATTCTAATCTCTTTATGAGGTTGATTTATCCCACTAAATTCAATTCCCTCATATACAAAATTCCCCATCACCGTTCCTCTAAATCCTAGCCCTTTTATTTGTAAATGTGGCCATTTTTCATCCTTTGTTTGTAACAGGACCTCTTTTAGCGCGGCGCCAGTCAACTTTACTGTGCATGGATTAATGGGATGCGGACAAATAGTTAATAAATCATAATCGGTTACGACACCCTTTTTCAAATCACCTAATAATAATCCTGCATTTAGGAAAGCACAGTCCGCATCACACCACTCTTTTAAAGTTTCGCAAAGGAGACTTGCTAACGGAGAATCCTTGAAGTGGTGTGCAGGTAATGGTTGTGGTAAATCTGCCACTACCTTACCTAGCAGTGTCTTCCCTTTCTCATAATACTGTTTAATTGTTTCACTTTCGTTCTCAACAGGTTCCCAATCATTCATGTCATAGAGACGTGCTCGTTTTGAGCTTACTTGCTTAGTCGTCTCATCCACTTCAATGATCACGTGCCCGGTATACTGGCCGAACTTCCCAGCTGCACCTAAGAGAGAATTTCCTACAACCTTCCCCCCATGTAAAATATGATGAGTGTGACCCCCGAGGATTACATCGATTTCAGGATACATGATGGCAATTTGTTCATCATCATGAATTCCAAGGTGGGATAACAAAATGATAATATCCGTCTTCCCTTTGAGGGTCTCAACACATTTTTTTAATTCTTCAAGAGGATCGGTTACTTTCCAGCCTAGGAGGTCGTAAAAGTGATTGAAGTTTACTGTTAAACCAATTACTCCAACTCTAACCCCGTTCTTTGTTAAGTAGGTTTCAAACGGCTGGGCCCAGCCTGGTCGCTCCCCATTTTTTCTGTACAGATTAGCTGCTAATACCTTAAATCGTCTATCATCGTACATATTATCCAAGTCTTCATACGATAGTGTAATTCCTTCATTATTGCCGAATGTCACAGCATCATAGCCGGCTTCATTTAAAAGCTCCGTATTTCCCTTTCCCCGCGCTCCATCTGCCAATGGGTGCCAACGATCCATATGATCGCCAATATCGAAGAGGAAAACCGAATCACCTTCCTGTTCATGCCATTTCCGTCTCTCAGTAACTAGTTGATGAATCCTTGGCCAATGTTCAAAATGACTATGTAAATCGTTTGTATGGTAAATATGGAGAACTTCCACTGCATCTCATTCCTTTTTCTAAAATAAACCCAGTTGCCGTGGATTTAAGTCTCTGTATTCAATATCTAATATATCCAACATCTGAAGGGCATTATCAGCCGCATCTCCTCCAGAGTTATTATTAAATAATACATAAACATTTTTGGTTTTTTCCTTAAGTTTGGCTAATTGGGTTGCCCATTCTTTTAATTCCTTTTCATTATAGCGATATAAGTAACGAACTTCTCGCCAATTATCTCCTGCGGTGCTTCGATTCCAACCAGCGATATTTCGACCGTGAAACCGGACAAGGACATTTTTCTTGGAAGTAGGTTCAAGAACAATCGGCACCGATCCATTTCCAGCTTGCGGTTCATCACAAATACTATGAATCCAGTTTTCTTGCTTCATAAACTGTAGCGTTTTATTTCTTATCTCATCCGTAAACCATGAGCGATTTCTGAATTCAAGAGCGCATGGGATATCTCCCATTTTATCCCGGCACCAGCGTAAGTAATCGACATTATTACGCTTACAATCAAACCACGGCGGAAACTGAAATAACACCATCGCCAGTTTCCCTGCTTCCCTATATGGGTGAAGCGAATCGCAAAAGGCCTCAAACATCTCATTTCGACCCTGAAAGGGACTTTCACCGCGCAGATGCCCAGTCATCCCTTGGTAGGCCTTCACGATAAATTGGAAAGAAGCCGGAGTGTCTTTGACCCAACGCTCCGCATTTCTAACAGGTTGCACCGCATAAAATGAAGTGTCCACTTCCACTACCGGAAAGTAACTTGAATATTCCCTTAACTTTTCTCGCGCTGGGATTCTACTTCCGTATAGACTGTCATGGTCTCCCCAGCCTGTTAATCCAACTGAGATCATAACAACCCTCCAATATCTATATGATAGCATAAACCGCAAACGACCATCCCAATGTGTGCCTAGCTGAAGATTTGTATTAATTATAGAGCCACTTTTTATAAGTTCCTCTACTCTCAGTAACACTCTAGAGAGTAATAACGGGGGAGATGAGTCCAAGTAGGTGGCTTGATGATTTTATTGGGATTCGTGTGCCAAATAGGCCGAGGGCGTCAATCACCCGTTATTGGTGACCTTCTTCGGCTTCACCCACCTAGATTGAGCACAAATAGCCGTCATTGGTGACCTTTCTTTGACTTCACCCACCTAGATAGGGCACCAATAGCCTTTATTGGTGACCTTTCTTCAGCTTCACCCACCTAGATAGGGCACCAATAGCCGTCATTGGTGACCTTTCTTTGACTTCACCCACCTAGATAGGGCACCAATAGCCTTTATTGGTGACCTTTCTTCAGCTTCACCCACCTAGATAGGGCACCAATAGCCTTCATTGGTGACCTTTCTTTGGTTCATCCCACTAGAAAGGGCACCAATTACCTTCATTGGTAACCTTTCTTTCTGTTTCGCATGCATGATAGGGCACCAATCTCAGCTAACGAAACAAAAAAGCCGCTTACTATTAAAAGCAAGCGACTTTCTTGATAACCATAGTATTAACCGATTGAACCTTCCATCTCGAACTTGATCAGGCGGTTCATTTCAACGGCATATTCCATTGGTAATTCTTTTGTAAATGGCTCAATGAAGCCCATTACGATCATTTCAGTTGCTTCTTCTTCAGAAATTCCGCGGCTCATTAGGTAGAAGAGCTGCTCTTCGGAAACTTTAGACACCTTCGCTTCATGCTCAAGCGAAATATTGTCATTTAAAATTTCGTTGTAAGGAATTGTATCAGAAGTTGAGCTATTATCCATAATCAACGTATCACACTCAATGTTCGAGCGAGCTCCTGTTGCTTTACGTCCAAAGTGAACAACACCACGATAGGTTACCTTACCACCTTGTTTCGAGATTGACTTCGAAACAATCGTAGAAGAAGTATTTGGTGCAAGGTGAATCATTTTCGCACCTGCATCCTGATGCTGGCCTTTACCTGCTAAAGCGATAGATAGGGTCATACCTCTAGCGCCTTCGCCTTTTAGAATAACAGCAGGGTATTTCATTGTAAGTTTAGAGCCGATGTTACCATCGATCCATTCCATTGTTGCATTAGCATCACAAGTGGCACGCTTTGTAACAAGGTTATAGACATTGTTTGCCCAGTTCTGAATCGTTGTGTAACGGCAATAAGCGTCTTTTTTAATGATGATTTCAACAACCGCACTATGAAGTGAGTTTGTTGTGTATACAGGTGCTGTACATCCTTCAACATAGTGAACGTGTGCGCCTTCATCAACGATAATTAATGTCCGCTCAAATTGTCCCATGTTCTCAGAGTTAATACGGAAGTAAGCTTGTAAAGGTGTTTCAACCTTAATACCCTTAGGAACATAGATAAAGGAACCACCAGACCATACAGCTGAGTTTAATGCAGAAAATTTGTTATCTGTCGGTGGGATTACCTTACCAAAGTACTCACGGAAAAGATCTTCATTTTCTCTTAAAGCAGAGTCTGTATCCTTGAAGACAATTCCCTGATCTTCCAGTTCTACCTTCATATTATGATAAACAACTTCAGATTCGTACTGAGCTGAAACCCCAGCAAGATACTTTTGTTCAGCTTCAGGAATACCAAGTTTGTCAAAAGTACGCTTGATTTCTTCAGGTACTTCATCCCATGACTTTTCCGATCTCTCTGAAGGTTTAACATAATAAGTGATTTCATCAAAGTTTAGAGAATTTAAATCTCCACCCCATTGAGGCATTGGCATTTTGTAAAAATGCTCAAGTGACTTCAAACGGAAATCTAGCATCCACTGAGGCTCTTCCTTCAATTTGGAAATCTCTTCAACGATTTCACGAGTCAAACCTCGCTTAGATCGGAAGATGGAAACGTCTTTATCGGCAAAGCCATATTTATAATCACCGATCTCTGGCGCTTTTTTAGCCATCGTCGAATTCCTCCATTTCATCGGAGAGGAAACACTCATCCTACTCCTTTTTGTATTCGTGTTAAGACAATTATATTACTGATTGTCTTCGTTTAGGCCCTTTTCCATGGCTTTCCATGCAAGTGTTGCACATTTAATCCGTGCCGGAAATTTCGCTACACCTTGTAGGGCTTCAATGTCACCTAAATCAATGCTGTCATCTTCATCATATTCTTTTCCCTGCATCATATCCGAAAAGATTTTTGACATTTTTAACGCGTCTTCAATCTTTTTCCCTTTTATCGCTTGGGTCATCATTGAAGCAGATGACATCGAAATAGAACAGCCTTCCCCATCGAACCTTGATTCGGTTACCATTCCATTTTCGACATTCATCGTTAACTGAATCCGATCACCACAAGTTGGGTTGTTCATGTTCACCGTTAGGCTTCCATCTTCGAGTACCCCTTTGTTGCGAGGATTCTTATAATGATCCATGATTACTTGGCGGTACAGAGTATCGAGGTTATTAAAAGACATCGCTGAAATACTCCTTTGTTTTGATAAGTCCAGAAACCAGCTTATCAATTTCATCTTCTGTGTTGTACAGATAGAAGCTTGCACGTGCTGTTGCAGAAACGTTCAACCATTTCATCAGAGGTTGAGCACAATGATGCCCTGCTCGTACAGCGATGCCATCCGCATCGAGGACAGTAGCAACATCATGTGGGTGAACATCATTCAAGTTGAAAGTGACAACACCCGCACGCTGAGAAGAATCTCTCGGGCCATATATAGTCATGCCCTCAATCGTTGACATTTTTTCCATTGCATAGGCAGCCAACTTATGCTCGTGCGCTTCAATATTTTCTAATCCCACTTCTTGTAGAAAATCAATGGCTGCACCCAGACCAATTGCCCCAGCAATAATCGGTGTTCCGCCTTCAAATTTCCATGGGAGTTCTTTCCAAGTTGATTCGTATAAGCCGACGAAATCAATCATTTCGCCCCCAAATTCGATTGGCTCCATTTTTTCTAATAAGCTCTTCTTTCCATAAAGGGCACCAATTCCAGTTGGACCACACATTTTATGACCCGAAAAGGCAAAGAAATCACAATCCAAATCTTGAACATCAATTTTCACATGCGGTGCACTTTGTGCCCCATCAACAACCATAATTGCGCCATTTTCATGGGCAATCTTTGTAATCTCTTTGATTGGGTTGATCACGCCGAGCACATTCGAAACATGCATGATAGAAACAATTTTCGTATTGCTAGTTACTGTTGCCCTTACATCTTCTAAAGAAATGCTTCCATCCTCTTGAAGTGGTAGGTATTTTAAGGTAGCGCCAGTCGCCTTTGCAACCTGCTGCCACGGAATGATATTGCTGTGATGTTCCATATAAGAGATGACAATTTCATCGCCTTGACTTAAATTGGCTCGACCGTAACTTGCGGCCACCGTATTAAGTGCTGTCGTTGTCCCTCTTGTAAAAATGATTTCCTCGATTGATTTTGCGTTAATAAACTTCCGAACCTTTTCACGAGCACCTTCATAACCGTCCGTTGCCCTTGTCCCAAGCGTATGAACCCCGCGGTGTACATTAGAGTTGTACTCGCGATAATAGCGATCCACTGCTTCGATTACTTGAACAGGTTTTTGGGATGTTGCCGCACTATCAAGATAGACTAACGGATTCCCGTTAACCTCCTGATGTAAGATTGGGAACATTTCCCGGATTTCACGGATGTTCATTATTTTACTTTCCCTTCGATGACTTCAACTAGTTGGTTTCTTACCCCTTCAATTGGAAGTTGATTAACAACTGGAGCAAGGAAGCCATGAATAACAAGGCGCTCTGCCTCAACTTGAGAAATACCACGGCTCATCAAATAATAAAGTTGAAGTGGGTCTACGCGACCAACCGATGCTGCATGGCCTGCAGTAACATCATCTTCATCGATAAGTAAAATTGGATTCGCGTCACCACGAGCCTTTTCACTAAGCATCAATACACGTGATTCCTGTTCAGCATTCGCTTTCGTAGCACCGTGTTCAATTTTACCAATTCCATTAAAAATGGAGCTTGCGCTGTCTTTCATAACCCCATGCTTTAGGATGTAGCCTTCCGAGTTTTTCCCGAAATGAACCACGCTTGTAGTAAAGTTCTGGATTTGTTCGCCACGACCAACGACAACCGTTTTCGTGTCTCCAATTGAACCATCACCAACTAGGTTCGTAGTGTTTTCGGAAATGGTATTGCCATCGTTCATCAACCCAAGAGACCATTCAATTTTTGCATCTCTTGCTGCAATTCCTCGACGATTAACGTAGGTTGTCACACCTTTTGCAAGAGTATCAACGGCCCCGTACTGAATTTTAGCATTAGCATTCGCTACAACTTCAGAAACGATATTGAACTTACTTTCTGCTGATTCAACTGTGGAAATGTAGTTTTCTACATAAACAACGCTACTATTGTCTTCGGCAACCACTAACACATGGTTAAAGACATTAGCCTCAGCATCATCATGAATGAAAACAGCTTGAATAGGTTCTGTTAATTCGACATTTTTCGGAACATAAAGGAATGCCCCACCATTTAAAAATGCTGCATGAAAAGCTGTTAAGCGATGTTCATCCGTCTTCACAGCTGTCATGTAATAGTTCTTTAATAGATCACCATGCTCACGAGCCGCAGTAAAGATATCAGTAAAGATGACACCTTTTTCTTGAAGTTCCTTAGAAACGGATAAGTAAGCTGGTTTGTTGTTCCGCTGAACGTAAAGGCTATTATTTTCCGCCTCATTTCCAACCAGTTGTTTAACCTCTTCTGGAAGTTCATTAAGGCTTGTATAAGCTTCACTTTTAACGAGAAGCTTCTCAAATTGGGTAAAGTTCCAATTCGTTATTTTTGTTTTATCCGGTCTTGGCATTGGCAGTGCATCAGCTTGATTCAAAGCGTTCACACGTTGCTCTGTTAGCCATGCCGGCTCATTCATTTCTTTTGAAAAGGAAGTAATATATTCCTGATCAAACGGCAGCTTTGTTTCAGTAGTCATATTGATCCTCCCCTAGTGCTTACGCTTCTTGCCCAACTGTTTCGTCTTCAATGCCAAGTTCTTGTTTAATCCAGTCATATCCTTCTGACTCAAGGCGCTTAGCAAGTTCTGGTCCACCAGACTTCACAACGCGACCTTGCATCATAACATGCACATGATCAGGAGTAATATAGTCCAATAAACGCTGGTAGTGCGTGATAATTAGGCAACCGAAATCTTCGCCGCGCATTTGGTTAATTCCGTTTGAAACCACTTTTAAAGCGTCGATGTCAAGACCAGAGTCAATTTCATCAAGAATAGCGATTTTCGGTTCAATCATCATCATTTGAAGAATTTCATTTCGCTTCTTTTCCCCACCGGAAAAGCCTTCGTTTAAATAACGCTGTGCCATGTTAGGGTCCATTTCAAGGAATTCCATTTGCTTATCCATTGAGCGGATAAACTTCATTAATGAAATTTCCTGCCCTTCTTCACGGCGGCTATTAATTGCAGAACGCAAGAAATCGGCATTTGTTACACCGCTGATTTCACTTGGATACTGCATTGCAAGGAATAGACCTGCACGTGCTCTCTCGTCTACTTCCATTTCAAGAACATTTTCACCATCTAATGTAACGCTTCCGCTTGTTACTTCGTACTTAGGATGACCCATAATCGCGGAAGATAAAGTTGATTTACCAGTTCCGTTAGGTCCCATGATCGCATGGATTTCGCCACCCTTGATTTCAAGGTTGACACCCTTTAAAATTTCTTTGCCTTCAATCTCAACATGAAGGTCCTTAATTGATAATACAGATCCACCCATAATTGCTACCTCCGTTAGTAAAAAAAGATATTAACCAATGCATATCGGATAATCCTTTATTCTCATTCTATTCTCATTACAATCTTATAACAAATTAAAACTGTACGCAACTGTTAAACAACCCAATATGGTATTGTAAAAAAATACAGATTGGACCTCATTATTTTTAACAAAACGCATGCCTTTCATGTATTATGGGGTTTTTACACTAAGAAAAGACCCTGTTTTCACCAATTATTTAATATTTTCCGACAACAAAAAGATAAGACCAGTGCTTTTTGCACACTGGTCTCTATGCAGAGTAATTTCATTCTTTACCCATGAACTTTTCTGTCAATATCAGCCACAATCCTTTGGCTTTTCAAATAATCTTTTTCACGTCTTCTTTCAACCTTCATCCTAAGCTTATGCTTCATACAGTAGGCTTCGTAACCAATGCCGTGAGCACCGTGCATTGCCTTTTCCATTTCACCTGTATAGTTCATTTGAAGCTGAGTAATAAAGAATCATCCCTTCATTTTGACGCGCTGTACGCGTTTTTTTGACATTCTTATCGTATCATTCTTCCAAAGGAATGCTCAAAGTCAAAAAAAACGACAATAACTGAGTGAGATGGCATATAAGCTGCTTAGGTCTCAATAACCCCTTCGTTCGCAATATTCTTACTAATTATTGCTTCTCCTGTGTTATTGCTTCATCTGGTTAAAATCCGATAAGGTATCTTGTACTAATGTAACGGCCTGGCTCATCGCTGCTCCTCCACCAAACGCCGCAGTAACACCTACTGCCTCAAGAATTTCTTCCTCCGAGGCACCTTGGTCAAGACATCCCTTCGTATGATAAATGATGCAATACTCATCTTGTGCATAAAGAGCAATCCCTAAAGCAATCAACTGCTTTTCACGCTGGGTTAGAGTACCTTCTTGAAAACATGCTTCTGTAAAAGCGTTATAATGACGTGCAATGTCCGGCATTTTCTGGGTGAATACCCCTAGACCTTCTTTATATTCCTGTAAAGCAGCTTCAGACATATTGTTTGCTTCATATTGATTTTCCACCATAATCACTCCATTCTCATAGTTTATCAAGGTTATTATGTTTGAAAATAATGGTGGTTATTCTCACAAATAAAGAAAACTCCCGATTGCAGCGCCTTAAGGAAGACAGAGTTGTGGTTTGCACTTATACTTAATTCTTTATATTTCCGTATGTGTTGTTTTTCTCAGCTTGAATTTTATAATTCCTTAATGTAAAAAAAAGCTGGTCCAAGTATTTTGGACCAGCTTTTTTCATCCTTTATTTCCTATTCTACTACTAAAACAGCACCTGCATATTCTTCTTCGATAAACTGTTTAATTTCATCGGATTTTAATACCTCAACAAGTGCTTGAATCTCTTCACGATCTTTGTCTTCAGAGCGGACCACAATTAGATTTGCGGGAACTACATCACTACCTTCAAAGGCAATTCCGTCTTCTTCGATATTAATTCCACCTTCAAGTGCATAGTTTCCGTTAATGACGACAGCATCGCCTTCTCCACTTTCAAATGAAGAAGCTAATAGTCTTGCTTCAATTAGTGTAGAAAAGTCTAGATTTTTAGGGTTTTCAACGATATCGTCTACTCTTGCATTTTCGCCGACTCCCTCTTTAAGCTTAATTAAACCTTCTCTTTCAAAAATCGGTAAAATACGTCCATGATCGCTTAAAGAATCACTCATAATGATTTTTGCACCATCGGGAAGATCCTGTAAGCTATCATACTCTTTTGAATAAATCCCAATTGGTTCTTGGTGAATTTCACCCACACTAACAAAATCAAAATCTTTATTTTCTTCCATTTGAAGGGCAAGGTATCCAGGAGTCTGGAAGTAGTTTGCATCAATTTCCCCGCTATCTAAAGCAACATTTGGCAAAATGTAATCTGTGAACTCTTGGATTTCAAGGTCGATTCCTTTTTCTTTTAGTAGAGGAACAGCTGCTTCTAATACTTCAGAATGTGGTACAACTGATGCACCGACCACTAATTTTTTGTTACCCTCTTCTTCTCCACCTGTAGTACCTTCATCATCCCCACCGCCACAAGCAGCTAGTACTAGAACGAATAAAGATACAATCATCAAACTTAGAAATTTTTTCATTTTCTTTTCCTCCTGTAGTTAACGTTTGTCTGTTCTTTTTGTAAAATAATCTCCAATTAATTGGATAATAAATACCAGAATTAAAATAGCAATGGTTGCTACAAGCGTAATCATTGGTCTATTCCGCTGAAAACCTTCAAGATAAGCAAAATGCCCCAACCCACCAGCACCAATGACGCCAGCCATTGCTGTGAAGCTAACAAGTGAAATAGCTGTTACCGTCAAACCTGAGATAAGTGCTGGCAAGGACTCAGGAATGAGTACTTTAAAAATTATCTGAAAGTGATTGGCTCCCATTGATTGTGCTGCCTCGATAACACCTTTGTCGATCTCGCGTAAAGCAATTTCCACCATTCTCGCGTAAAACGGTGCAGCACCAATGATTAAGGCAGGCAAGGCTGCATTCGCCCCTAACATAGACCCCACTAATACCTTAGTAAAAGGGATGAGTAGCACAATAAGGATGATAAACGGGATGGAACGAAAGATATTTACAAATGCTGCGATGACAAAATTCACCCCTCGGTTTTGCCACAAACTTCCTTTATTTGTTAAAAACAAGAGAAGGCCCAGTACCATTCCTAAAATAAAGGTGGCAAATACCGATATGCTGGTCATGTAGATGGATTCTTGTGTTGCTTCAATTAATTTGTCCCACTTTACTTCTTCTAAAAATTCATCCATTGTTAATCACCTCCACACCCACTTCTTGTGAAGAGATGTAGGCAAGGGCTTTTTGAATGTCCTCTTCATCACCATCAAGGTGTATAAAAAGTGTCCCGTAGGAACCATTTTGTGTTTGTGATATCTTCCCTTGAAGGATATTGACTGTTAACGGGAACTGCCGGATTAGATTGGTCATAAGCGGCTGTTCTGCCCCATCCCCTACAAATGTAAGTTGAATAACTTGTCCATGTGGATATTGGGAAAGTAGATGTTCAATGGTGTCCTTCGTCTCCTCTGGTTCAGTGACTTGCTGGACAAATCTTTTCGTTATTTGCTGTTTTGGATTTTTAAAAACTTGCAGAACGGGACCTGTTTCCACGATACTACCACCTTCCATGACAGCAACACGATGACAGATTTTCCTGATTACATGCATTTCATGGGTAATTAGCACGATCGTAAGACCTAATCTTTTATTTATATCAACTAATAACTCTAAAATTGAATCCGTTGTTTGCGGATCAAGTGCAGATGTAGCTTCATCGCATAATAACACTTTTGGATTGTTCGCAAGTGCCCTCGCGATCCCCACTCTTTGCTTTTGCCCCCCGCTCAATTGTGAAGGGTAAGCATTTTCGCGACCATCAAGCCCCACTAGGCTTATTAGCTCCTTGACACGTTGCATTCTTTTAATCTTAGGAACACCGGCAATTTCAAGTGGAAAAGCGATATTTTCAGTAACAGTCCTCGACCAAAGTAAATTAAAATGCTGAAAAATCATCGAGATTTCCTGACGAGCTTTTCGAAGCTTTGCTCCTTTAATATGCGAGATTTCTCTTCCGGCAACGGTAATCGATCCCTCAGTTGGGATTTCAAGTCCATTGAGCATTCTTATTAACGTACTTTTACCTGCCCCACTATATCCAATTATCCCGTATATTTCTCCTTCTTTTATTTCAAGGTTGACATTCTCAACAGCTTTTACTGACCCATGTTTTGCTTCATAAGTCTTATTGACATTTCTTATGGAAATCAATCATTACTCACCCTCTCATGTTCCAACAGCACTTTGCTGCTTCTTTGTCAGCATGGATAAGCTCTAACGAATTGTATAAACCTATCGTTATCTTTGGTTAGCTAGAAGAAAACAATACAGTTCTTATACATAAAAAGCCTCTCTGCACAGATGAGCAGAAAGGCTTTGTCATTATATACCTTTCTCTCATCTTTCAAAGCCACATTAGCTTTGAGTGAATTGGCACCATTTCAATAGTTATCACTATTGACGGTTGCCGGGCTTCAAAGGGCACTTCCCTCCACCTCTCTTGATAAGAGCATTGCATATTTAATTGTAAATTTGGTTAACTTTTGTGAGTTTATCACGAAGATAAATCGAGTGTCAATGTTATTTTCGCAATTATTTTATAAAACCCTCTGGTTTGCTGTAATTTGCAGCCGAGAAGGCTGCCTAAGCTCCCAATCCACCAGGTTACATAGTCTCGAAGCTGAATTAAGCACGTGCTGGTGCAGGAACTCCAGTTGCTTTAAAAATTGCTTGATCAAGGTCCTCGATTAAATCCTCTACATTTTCAATCCCAATTGATAGACGGATAAGGTCCTCCGGTACACCAGCGGCCTTTAAGCCTTCCGAATCCAATTGCTGATGGGTCGTACTCGCAGGATGAATGATAAGGCTTTTTGCATCACCGACATTGGCAAGATGCGACCAGAGTTCTACAGAATTAATCAGTTTAGCACCGACTTCTCTTCCACCTTCTATACCGAAGACGATAACTGAACCGGCCCCCTTAGGGAGATACTTATCAGCAAGTGCTTTATCTGGATGTGCCTCATGTCCCGGGTATGAAACCCAGTTAACGGCTGGATGTGCAACTAGATACTCTACTACTTTATTCGTGTTCGCAACATGCTCTTTCATTCTTACATGTAGCGTTTCTAAGCCTAGTGTTAATTGGAAAGCATTTTGCGGACTTAGCGCTGGTCCCATATCCCGAAGAAGCTGCACACGTGCCTTTGCGATATAAGCAGCTGCGCCAAGTGCTTCACTGTAAACCAAATCATGGTAACTTTCATCTGGAGTAGTGAATCCAGGGAATTTGGATGAATTCCAATCAAATTGCCCACCATCGACAATCACACCACCTAAAGTTGTACCATTACCAAGTAACCACTTTGTCGCTGAATGAATGACAATGTCTGCTCCATGTTCGATTGGACGGCATAAATAAGGCGTTGCAAATGTATTATCAATGATCAGCGGTAATCCAGCATCATGTGCAATTTCAGCTGTTTTTTTAATATCAAGTACTCTTAAACTTGGGTTTCCAATTGTCTCGGCAAAGATTGCTTTTGTTTTATCAGTTATTGCTGTTCGGAAATTTTCTGGATCGGAAGAATCAACAAATTTAACATTAATCCCATACTTAGGAAGAGTCACCGCAAACAGATTATAGGTCCCTCCATACAATTGCGAAGCAGCAACAATTTCGTCACCTGCATGGGCGAGATTCATTATTGCTAATGTTATTGCAGCCATTCCACTAGAAACTGCTAATGCTCCGATTCCACCTTCTAGAGCGGCCACTCTTTCTTCAAAAACTGTCACAGTTGGATTATGTATTCGAGAATAGATGTAACCGTCTTCTTTTAAAGCAAACAAATTAGCCGCATGGTCTGTATCCTTGAACTGATATGCATTCGTCATATAAATGGGTAAAGCTCTTGCACCTGTAACTGGGTCAGCTTTCAAACCACCATGAACGCCTACTGTCTCTAATCGATAATTCTTTTTCTCTGTCATTTCTCATCTCTCCCATTTTTCTTTTTTTACTGTTTTTACATTTATTACTCTTGAACATGGAGTGGTTGATTTCCGCTCCATGTTGCTCGCTCACTCAATGGCTTCCTCGATTATGCCCACTGACGAGAAAATGCGCACTTCATTTTCGAGGAGTCTCGCACCTTCAGCGCCAATCAACCGGTTTCAACCAAAGTTGTTAATCAAAAAAATCGGAATAATGGTTATCATTTCACAAAGAAAACTTAAGAAACCACGCATTAAATTAGTTCGAGCATAGCACCCAGTACCCTATCAGTCAATTTATTATTTGATAATTTCGAAAAGTATTCAATAACTGCTTTTCCCTGTTAAAAAAAATAAAGATTCCAGCATTAATTGGTTTCGGAAACTACCAGATATATGGAACTTTTCATATCTTGCGCCTTCCCTTAGCTTTATGTTTCCCTCTAGTAAGGAGTGGATGACATCTGTCTTTCCCTGAATCCTCACACTTGGGGAACCTCCAGGCACTCCTGACGTTAAACTAATAATTCCATCATCGATAACTAGCCCAAAGTTTTCTTTCTCAGTTTCAATGGCTACTTCTAACTTTTGATGATTCAGTAGTTTTATAACATGCTGTTTATTTCCCATATTTTCAACCGAGTGTACAATTTTTTTATCCAAGCCGTTCAACCCCCTTTGAAAGGGATATTCGATTCAACAACTCAGTGTCCTGTCTAATTCCTTCGACAATAACTTGCATGATCCTAGGTTTAAGACAAAAAAAGACAATACCTATGGCATTGTCTTAAGATTTCCCGAGAAATATGTCATATTTAGTGAAGAGATAGGGGGATTAGAGCAGATGTTGATTCACTTTATCTTGAAGAAATAAAACAGAATGAAAAGCAAATACTTTCTCAACGATCACACCATCTTTTATGATTAGTAAACACGGCACGCTAATAACTTCAAATTGTTTAGCTAATTCGGGCATATAATTCAAGTCTGCTTTTCCTATTTTTATTGTAGGTGTCAGCTGTGCAACGACCTCTAACATTTTACTGGCCATTTGGCATGTCCCACATATAGGGGTATAAAAATAAATAAGCCCTGTTTTTTCAGTACTAATAAAGCGTGCTATATCTTCCTTCGATAAATCAATCAACTTTTACTCATCCTTTTTCTAGATACTCTGCATGGACATCAATATTAGCCCCTAAAAGAACGGTAGCTAAATGCTTTTCTGGAGCAGTTGCAACTTCACGGTACATTCGGTCAATATATAAATGACTTGCTTCAGGGAATTCCCGTTTAAACTGTTTTCTTAACTTTTCGCCAGAATCATCAGCATCAACTAGGATATATACGTCTTTAAAAAACAAGTCCTCAATTAATTCATCAAGCTTTGAAAGTCCAATTGTTCCATTTGTACAGATAATGTCCACTGGTTCATTTAAGATAGTTTGGATCTTCTTTTTATCTGAAGAACCTTCTACAATGATTACTTTATTCCATTCCTCCGTCATATAACCACCGCCAAACCGACATTTCTATATACTATTTTAATCATTGCAAAAGAGATTGTGCAGTTAAACTAACTTTATACCCATTTTCACGCTTTTAGAACAGATTTGCAAAAGATTTGTCCTAATAAATAAACATATGATATATATAAGCAAAAACAGCGGAAGTGCATCCGCTGTTTTCACTTAGCACCAGCCACCCTCATCACAGTCCGTATAGCGCGGTTCGTCCTGTCCTGGAACGTAGACATTCTGGTATATTTTCTGCTGGTCTATTTCAAAATGGTGCTCTAATTTAAATTCACTGCCTTCAGGCAATGATATAGCGCCGATTCTGTCATTATCTAAATAAAGCTCGATTGCTCCATTTTTCACTTTCCCTACAACACGATCCGTAACGTCCAGCTTCTTTGGTTCCAATGTCATTACATTCACCTCATCTTTATCTAGTGTGTTTATTTTGTCCGAATATCGGCGTGGGAAAGATGGTAATTATCGGTTTCTCGTTAATGGTGTACCTCTTCAACTAAATCAAAAGATTTTAAGGGGGATAGGGCATTATTATTTTCACTTAGGCGACCTTGTTGAGCTTGGTGACCTTTCTTCTGGGTTTGAATACTAGATAGGGCACCAATCACCGCTATTGGTGACCTTTCTTCCGGGTTCGGGACACAGATAGGGCACCAATCTCCGTTATTGGTGACCTTTCTTCCGGGTTTGAATATGAGATAGGGCGCCAATGTTAGATTCGAACGTGAGTTAGGAGCGAAAAAAACAGCACCCTCTTACAAGAGGATGCCGTTCATTCTTTATTCTTTTATCATTGCTTCATATTCTTCAGCCGTCATTAATTTATCTACATCGCTAGCATCAGATGGCTCAACAACAACCATCCAAGCCTTTTCATAAGGGGAGTCATTTACAAATTCAGGACTGTCGTTTAGATCTTCATTTACTTCAACAACCTTACCACTCACTGGTGCGTAAAGTTCTGAAACCGTTTTAACAGACTCTACGCTTCCAAAAGGCTCGTCGGCGGTGATTTCATCCCCAACTTCTGGAAGTTCAACAAACACAATGTCCCCAAGTTCTGATTGAGCAAATTCAGTGATTCCAATACGTAACTTTTCACCTTCTGTTTTAACCCACTCGTGCTCTTTTGAATAACGCAATTCTTTTGGTGTTGCCATAACTAAATCCCTCCATTTTTATGAATTTCGATTTACATCGATGTTTCCCTATTTAAGCCATGCTTGTTCGTAGTCAGCCTCTTTAAAACCAACCGTTACTTTTTCTCCATCTGTTAGCAGTGGTCGCTTGATCAACATGCCATCTGAAGCTAATAGTTCTAACAACTCAGATTCATCGGCTGTTTTCACTTTATCCTTCAAGCCTAGCTCGCGATACTTCTGTCCACTCGTATTAAAGAATTTCTTCAACTCAAGACCACTATTTTTATAAAGAGTCTCGAGTTCTGTTTTAGACGGAGGGTTCTCAACAATATGTACTTCTTTGTATTCAATTCCATTTGCATCTAGCCACTTTTTTGCATTACGGCATGTCCCACATTTAGGATACCAGTAAAAGGTTAATGCCATCACTCCACCACCTATTTTATCATTACCTTTATAAATCCCTCTAAACGGATATTAACATAAAAGAACCTAAAAATTCTAATTTTGTGATGAAATCTTCGTCAATTCTTTTCAATATTAAAGTGTGCTCAAAACAAAGACAGGCCCCCAATAGAAAGGGACCTGCGTAATGATTATGTTTTATACGACAAAACGCTCAGCTTCGATTAGCTTATCAGCTGCTTCACGCTTCTTAGGGATCACGTTAATTGGTGTGTAGCGTGTAAGTTTACGGAATGCAGACAATAGCATACGGAGAGTATCTCCTTCTTCAGCTGCAACAAGCGTTTCTTTTGCATCTTGCTCAATCTTAATGAAAGCTTCTTGACAGAAAATTTCTGTGTAAAGAACCTTCTGCTTGCTCTTTTCAAGTCCATCCTTCTGAATAGCCTTTTCAGTACGAAGAACAACTGACTCCATTGCGAACGCTTGAGATACCATATCAGCTATGTTTACAAGAATTTCTTGTTCTTTATCAAGTGCTTTGCCGAACTTTTGAGCAGCTAAGCCCATCGCTAGTAAAGCAATCTTCTTCGCGTTAGCCACAAGGTACTTCTCCTGTCCTAAAGGCTCTGTGCCTGGCTCTTCTGGCATCATCATCATTAGTTCCTCTTGAAGCTTTTGAGCTACTTGGAATAATGGAAGCTCACCTTTAAATGCTTTACGCATATAAGTGCCTGGAACTAACATACGGTTGATTTCATTTGTACCTTCAAAGATACGGTTGATACGTGCATCACGATAAGCGCGCTCAATTTCATACTCTTGCATGAAGCCGTAACCACCATGAATCTGAACGCCTTCGTCTACAACATGGTCAAGGGTTTCAGAAGCAAATACCTTATTTAATGAACACTCAATTGCATACTCGGCAACAGCTGCAGCGACTTTGTGACCATCATTTAGGTCTTCAGCTGACATTTGACCCATGCTGTCTTCGTAAAGACCGACTGTACGGTATACGGAGCTTTCTGTCGCATAGATTTCAGAAGCAAGAGTGGCTAATTTTTCCTTTGTTAGGTTAAATTGAGCAATTGGAGTCTTAAACTGTTGACGTTGATTTGCGTATTTTACAGTCAGGTTAAACGCCTTTTTAGAACCACCGATTCCACCAACACCTAACTTATAACGACCGATATTTAAGATATTGAATGCAATCATGTGACCTTTTCCTGGTTCGAAAAGAAGGTTTTCTACTGGTACTGGAACATCTTCAAGAATCAATGTACGTGTAGAAGAACTCTTGATTCCCATTTTCTTTTCCTCTGCTCCAGTAGATACACCAGCGAACTCACGCTCAACGATGAAAGCAGTGAAGTGCTCCCCATCAATTTTTGCATAAACAACAAACACATCTGCAAAACCTGCATTTGTAATCCATTGCTTTTCTCCGTTAAGGATATAGTGTGTTCCTTCTGCATTTAGTTTCGCAGTTGTTCTTGCACCTAGTGCATCAGATCCAGATCCTGGCTCAGTCAAAGCATAAGCAGCAATTTTCTCACCTGTTGCTAAAGCCGGTAAATATTTTGCCTTTTGTTCCTTGTTTCCAAAAAGGACAATTGGTAATGATCCAATCCCAACGTGTGCACCGTGAGATAAAGAGAAACCACCGGAACCAGACATTTTTTCAGTAATAAGGGAAGAACTGATTTTATCTAGCTCAAGACCGCCGTATTCTTCAGGAACATCCGCTCCAAGTAATCCAAGTTCGCCAGCTTGCTTCAATAGTTTAACCGTGCGATCAAACTCATGGTTTTCAAGATGTTCGATTTGTGGACGCACTTCACCTTCAACGAAATCCTCCGTTGTCTTTGCAATCATGATTTGTTCATCAGTGAAATCTTCAGGAGTAAAAATTTGGTCAGGTGTTACTTCCTCGATTAAGAAGCTTCCGCCTTTAAGCAATTTCTTTTCAGTTGGATTTGCCATTTGTATTTCCTCCAATTCATTCTTTTATTTACACTTTATAAACATCCTTTTAAGTAAAATCCTAGGCAAGCCCTAAGTTGGGTATGCCTGGATCATAAAATCAACACACAGGTTTGTATACTTTGTTGTTTTCTATAGATTTTAGAACATTAACAAGTCCGTTCCATTTCGCTCCAGACACTTGCTTTCCGCGGGGAGGAAGTCGAGCCTCCTCGGCTTCGCCTGTGGGGTCTCGACCTTTCCTCTTCATCCCGCAGGAGTCAAGTGTCTTCCGCTACATTCCACTACTGTTATGGGAATTAATATTAAAAAGCATCAATCTTTACGAAAAGATTCATCTAAAAAGACTATAAAAGTTCAAATACTCCAGCGGCACCCATTCCGCCACCAATACACATTGTTACGACACCAAATTGAACATTGCGACGTTTCATTTCATGGATAAGGGATAATGTTAATTTTGCACCTGAACAGCCTAGTGGGTGTCCTAGCGCTATTGCCCCACCGTTTACATTGACGATGTCCTCGTTCAACCCTAGCTGTCTAACAACCTGGATTGATTGAGATGCAAACGCCTCGTTTAGTTCAAACAAGCCTACGTCTGAAAGCTCAAGGCCAGCTAGTTTTAATGCCTTAGGAATCGCAACAATTGGCCCGATGCCCATGATTTCAGGTGGTACTCCACCGAGTGCAAAGGAACGGAATTTCGCCATTGGAGCTAAGCCTAAAGAATCTGCTTTTTCACGGTCCATAACCATAACAGCAGCGGCACCATCACTTGTTTGTGAGGAGTTTCCAGCTGTTACACTACCAGTTACCGAGAATGCAGGGCGTAATTTCCCTAGTACTTCTAGCGTAGTACCTGGACGTACCCCTTCATCTTGTGTGAATTGAAAGCTTCTTTCGACAGGCTTATTGTCCTTACCAACTGAAGTGACTGTTACGTCAACTGGTACGGTTTCGTCTGCAAACTTGCCTTCCTGAAGTGCCTTTGCTGCACGCTGATGACTTCTAACCGCAAAAGCATCTTGTTCTTCTCTAGTAATTCCATATTTTTTTGCTACTGCCTCTGCTGTGTGCCCCATTCCCATATAGTACTCAGGTGCCGTTTCAGCAAGCTTGGCATTCGGACGCATAACATGGCCACTCATTGGAACCATGCTCATTGATTCAGCGCCACCAGCAATGATTGTATCAGCATGACCTAGCATAATTTTTTCTGCACCAGTTGCAATCGTCTGTAGGCCTGAAGAACAGAAACGATTGACCGTAACTGCTGGTACCTCGTAAGACAATCCCGCAAGTGCGCCAATGTTTCGCGCCATATTTAAGCCTTGCTCGGCTTCAGGCATCGCACAGCCGATAATTAAGTCATCTATATTCCCCTCATAATTACCCGCACGCTTCAATGTCTCTTTTACAACAAGAGCTCCAAGATCATCTGGACGTACATTTGCCAATGATCCTTTTTTCGCTCTCCCGACCGGGGTCCGAGCTCCGGCAACAATTACCGCTTCTCTCATTCCATTCCCTCCGTTTCTATTAAAAAGCGCAAGCGCCTCGTCCAGTCCCGCAAGTCATAACTATTTAGGCTTATGACGAGTGGGACTTGGCGCTAAAGCTGAATTCATGAAAACCCATACTTAACTAGTGAATTTGTAAGCTAGTAACCTGTTAGTTGCGTAAAGGCTTACCTTTCACGAGCATATGCTGCATCCGTTGTTGTGTCTTCGGCATAGCTACTAGTTTCAAGAACGCCTCTCTTTCAAGGTTGAGAAGATAATCTTCATCCACTTTCGTTCCGTACGGTACCTTACCTCCAGCAATGACATAAGCAACCTGTTTCGCTATTTCAACATCATGTTCGGAAATGAATCCTGATAGACGCATTTGCTCAGCACCAAGTAGAAGTGTCGCATATCCTGGCTCTCCGACAACTGGTACTTTTTTACGGGCCGGTGCAGTGTAGCCACTGTTATATAGATGTAATGCTGCCTGTTTCGCATCATATAGCAGGTGGTCGCCATTGACACTCACGCCATCAAACTTTCCTAAGAAGTTGTTATCACGCGCTTCTTCACCAGAAGTGGATGTCTTAGCCGTTGCAATTGATTCAAACACTTTATTCGCTACCTGCTGGAGGTCAATTTGTACTCCGTTTGGTAGTCCTTCAAGATGCTTGATATACAGTTCTTTGTTTCCGCCGCCGCCTGGAAGAAGACCAACACCAACTTCGACAAGACCCATATACGTCTCCATGGAAGCCTGAATATGTGCAGCTGGGAGACATACTTCTGCTCCGCCACCAAGTGACATTCCATGTGGTGCAGCTACAACTGGTTTGGCGCTATATTTGATCTTCATCATCGCCTGTTGGAATTGACGTACAGTCATATCTAATTCAAAGTAATTATCATCCTGAGCTTCCATCAGCATCATCGCAAGATTTGCGCCAACGCAGAAGTTTTTGCCCTGATTTCCAATCACAAGACCCTTATAATTCTTCTCAACTTCATCAACAGCGAAGTTAATCATTTGAATCACATCAAGGCCAATAGAATTGTTAGGAGAGTGGAATTCAAGTAAAGCTACTCCATCACCAATATCAATTAAGCTAGCACCTGCGTTTTGTTTGATTACGCCTTTTTCTGCTTTTACTTGCTTTAAGTTAATGATCTTTGGATTCACCTCAATGGCTTTATACTCACCGTTGCTGTAGAAATATTTCACGCCATTATCAACTTTATAGAAGGTTGTGAAACCGTTACCAATCATTTCTTTAATCCATGCAGGGACAACTGTTCCTTCTGCTTCCATTTTCGCGACTGATTTCTCAAGTCCGATGGCATCCCATGATTCGAAAGGTCCCATCTCCCAGCCAAAGCCCCATTTCATGGCATTGTCAATGGAGACAATATCATCAGCAATCGTTCCTAATAATTCCGCGGAATAAACAAACACCGGACTGAATACACTCCATAAAAGCTGACCAGCACGGTCATCTGCATAAACAAGCGCTTTCATTTTGTTAGCAGTACCTTTTTGTTGCTTGCTTGCTTCAACGGAAGCCGTTTTCAATTTCTTTCGTGGACCATATTCAAGCGTATTCGGATCAAGTTCGACAATCTCTTTTCCTTGTTTTGCAAAGAATCCTTGACCGGATTTGCTACCTAGCCATCCACGATTAACCATTTCCTTAAGGAAACCTGGAACTTCAAATACTTCCTTTTCCGCGCCATCCACTTGTTCGTAAACATTGTTGGCAACATGATAGAAAGTGTCTAATCCTACTACATCCAAGGTACGGAATGTCGCACTTTTTGCTCTTCCAATTAATGGACCAGTAACAGAATCAACTTCACCTACACTGTAACCACCTTTTAACATTTCACGAACGGTAACAAGCAAGCCGTAAGTACCAATTCGATTTCCAATGAAGTTTGGTGTATCCTTTGCTTCAACAACACCCTTGCCGAGTCGATCTTCACCAAACGTTTTAACAAATGATAAAACCTCAGGATCCGTTTCTTTTGTCGGAATGATTTCAAGCAATTTTAAATAACGTGGCGGGTTGAAGAAATGTGTTCCAAGGAAGTGCTTACGGAAATCTTCGGAACGTCCTTCTGCCATTGCTTCAACTGAAATCCCTGAAGTATTGGAGCTAACGATACTTCCTTGTTTTCTATATTGATCTACATTTGTAAATACTTTTTTCTTTATCTCAAGGTTCTCAACGACCACCTCGATAATCCAATCTACATCTTTCAATTTTGGCATGTCATCTTCAAAGTTCCCTGCTTCAATAAGTGCTAAATTCTTTTTAGAAGCAAGTGGTGCTGGCTTTTGTTTTAAGAGCTTCTGAAGTGCTCCCCCACTAATACGGTTGCGGACTTGCTTATCCTCAAGAGTCAGTCCCTTTGCCTTTTCTGCCTCTGTCAATTCACGTGGCACAATATCAAGCAATAGAGTTGGTATTCCGATATTAGCCAAGTGTGCAGCGATTCCGGAACCCATTACCCCAGAGCCTAAAACAGCCGCTTTTTGGATTTGTCGCATCAAATCTGTCTCCCCCTTTGACAATGGTTTGAATGAATACTCATTCATTTTTGAGCCAAAAAAAATATTCATGAAAGAATGAGCTCTGTTAATACTATAATAAAATATTTAAAAAATTTACGCAATATCGAATGACTAAAAAAATAAAATTTTTTGATTTTAATTCTCAACGAGGAAACTCTGCTTGATTTTTTTGCTTCTGGACATGCTAGTAAACGGGGGTGAATATGATGGCAAGGTTGAAAAAAGATCCATCCAAACGTGGAGTAAGCGCAGCTAGTGTCAAAGGGAATGCTGGTCCGACCGTTGAAAATGACGGTGGCGGAAAAGTGAACAGCCAGAACAACCAATATAAAAAATAATTCGTTTTTATTTGTTTGAAATAATAAATGAATCAGTCTGTGTATTTCAGACTGATTCATTTTGTTAAGCTCTTTTCTCAAACTTTGTTGCTTTTTGAGGTAACAATACAAAAGAATGACCTTTGTGCCCCTTCAAATTAGGTTCAATTTTTGAGAAAAGAGCTTGCAAACTTAATTGAAACGCACGAAATAGCTTATTTTACGTTAAAATCGGCACTTGGATTTTAACAACAACCTTAACGAAAACAGCCTTTTGTTGATAATGATCTAGTTTTTTCGCTTTTGTTCATTCATATTTTTAATCTCTTTAATCGTCTCCATGATGTTTTCTTTCGCATCAGGGTATGTTTGATTCCAATGCTGCGCAAGTGGGGGCATGGATTTTGCAATATGGTTATAGAGAATCCAAGCCTTCACCTTTTCTTTATTTTCTTCCGTCCCTTCTCCAATCAATAGCTCTGTATATTTCTCTAACAGACCGTCTAGCTGTTGTTTGAACGTCTCATTCAATTTTAATTCCTCTTCCCCGTATTAAATTGCTTGCAGTACAACGGACATGTCTTACAGTATGTCCGTTTTGCGCCAAGCTGGTAGGTAAAGCAGCATGTTTTCCGAATTCGCACCATCTCGTCCAATTCTGTCAATAACACCGGTTCCTCATTAAATCTATTTAGTGGATTACGATGATAAGGTCCAAACAATTTTCCTGGCGCCTGATTGATTATATAATCATAGTCATCACGACAAGAAAATCCCTCCTCGTCCACAAGGATCTTTTCGTAAAGCCAAAATATGTAAACAGATAGGTTCTCCCATAGCGTATACTTTGATATCTTCGCCTCATTAGCAAGAGCATTCAATACAGGATAAATAATGTCCTTGAACAGATCTTGTAATGCCTTACGTCTCCACTCAGTCCAATTTTCTCCCGGAAACTCTTCTGCTAAAAGGTCTTCAAAGTAATATTCCGGCAACCAATTTCCTTCTTTGTGTGACCTTTGAAGATACAAAGTATCTAAGGAAAAATGAAGACGCTTGTTCCAGTGGGATAAAGCATATAAATAAATGACAGCCACAAAAGCAAACCGCTTCATAAAAACGGAAGCGGCAACCTTTACATCAGGGGCCTGAATTTCCACTTGAACATCTTTCAAAAAATCGTTCATTTCATTCTTTTTAACCAGGCTAGCTAAAGGTACAGTCGAGCTAATTTGGTCAATTACTGGGGTATACCTGAATCTTGAAAGCTCGACTGCCTCTTCCTTCGTTAATTTAACGTGCATAAGAAACTTCACCCTTCGGTAAAATGCAACGACCTTTTCCATAAGGGATACAAAGTGGTGTCCCAAAAAGTGGATCGATGGTCACTTCACATTCCATACCAAATACCTGTTGGACCAAGTTACAATTAATCACATGTTCTGGTTGCCCTTCGGCATAAATTTGTTGGTCCTTTATTGCTACTATATTATGGGCATAGCGGCAGGCAAGGTTTAGATCATGAAGCACCATTACTATTGTTCTTCCCTCTTTCTCGTTCAATTCAAACAAAAGATCAAGAATTTCAATTTGATGGGTCATATCTAAGTAAGTCGTTGGTTCATCTAGGAGGATAATATCGGTGTCTTGAGCAAGCGTCATTGCAATCCAAGCACGTTGACGCTGACCGCCTGATAAGGAATCAACGTTTCTGTCTTTTAACTCAACGATTCCAGTTGCCCTTAGTGCGTCATTCACCTTTTTTTCATCGTCTTCCGACCATTGCTTCAGCCAGTTTTGATATGGATATCGACCTTGTTTTACGAGCTGAAGAACGGTTAAGCCCTCTGGTGCAATCGGTGATTGGGGAAGAATCGCCATTTTTTGTGCAATTTCCTTTGTGGATAGCTTGGAAATCGCTTCTCCCTCTAAAAGAACCGCTCCAGCTTGCGGCTTTAAAAGCCTGGCGATTGAACGGAGCAGAGTGGATTTTCCACAGCCATTCCCTCCAATAAAAACAGTAATTTCTCCTTTTGGAATCTTTAAGTCCAGCTCATTTATAATAATCGAACTTCCATATGAAAGCGTCAGTTTTTCTGTTTCAATTGCTTGAGCCATGAGCTCTCCCCCTTTGACAGTATTATTTATTGATTTCTTGTTTTAAATAACAGGAAAATAAAATAAGGTGCCCCGATAGCTGCAGTAAAGACACCAGCAGGAACTTCTAGTGGGGAAAACATTGTCCGGCCAATTAAATCGGCTAGCATAACTAAAATCCCACCAATTAAAGCAGATACGGGTAATAATGCACCAAAGGCAGAACCCACTAGCCTTCTAGCCATATGCGGAGCCATTAACCCGACAAAGCCTATCCCACCCGCAAAGGCAACGGAGCTAGCGATTAAAGCTGTACTGATGAGTAACAAGAGAAACCTTTGCCGCTGAACACGTCCGCCAACGCCTGTTGCAATCTCATCGCCAAGCTCTTGAATGTTCACTGTTCTTGCCATCATTATCGCTACTGCTAGTAAAGTAATTATTAAGGGTACTAGGACCCTTACCTCACTCCAGTTAGTGCCATGTACAGTACCTGTAATCCAGATATTGGCTTGGCTTGCTCGGTAAATAGGTCCAAGAATCATCAGCAACGTAGTCAACGCCTGCATCAAGGTAGATATCCCTATCCCTATTAAAACTAGGCGAATCGGAGATACACCGTTCTTCCATGATAGGAAATAAACGAGTAAAGCAACAACGAGTGCACCCAAAAATGCTGCAATAGGCAGCCATTGAATACTCACGATTAGTGCGTTATTTTCATCACTAAAAATCGCTAAGAACCCAACTACCGCAACTGCTGCACCACCGGTAATTCCAAGAATATCTGGCGAGGCAAGCGGATTTCGTATCATTCCCTGAAGGATTCCACCAGCAACTGCTAAGCCCATTCCCACGAGCAAAGCAACAATAATCCTAGGCAGTCTGAAGGACTGTACGACTAACCGGTCCATTTCAGTTCCGCCCCCGAAAAATACTTGCAAAACAGAAAGCGGACTAATTTTCATTTCTCCTAGACCAGCACTAAGGATAAGTAATAAAACTACTAATGCAAGTAGCACTAGGATTGTATTTACTGCTTTTTGATCGACTAAAAAAGAAACCTTTCCATTCAATGCTCGAAAGCTACGATATTTTCTCATCTTCCGTTGAACCCCTTTCTAGCAATGTAAATAAAAAATGGGGTTCCGATTAGGGCTGTCATGACTCCGACTGGTATTTCTTGAGGCATAATAATATATCGGGCTGCAATATCAGCGACTAGCAAAAGCATCCCACCCAAAAGTCCAGCATATGGGATTACCCAACGATGATCGATTCCAACTACCGCTCTAGCAACGTGGGGAACGACAATTCCAATGAATCCAATTGGGCCTGCTATGGCTACCGCTCCACCTGAAAGAAAAATGACGATTATACCGGCCCCGAGTTTGACAAGCCCTGTATTGAGACCAAGTCCCTTTGCTACATCTTCCCCCATCGATAAAACATTCATTTTAGGTGAAAGAATCATCGCTGCTACCCAACCAGCTAATAGATAGGGAAAAACACTTGCCAAGTTTTCAAGTTTTCTCCCCTGTACCGAACCTGCTAGCCAAAAAAGCACCTGTTCTAGAGCGGCTTCATTAAGAACGAGCAACCCTTGTGTAAAAGATGAAAACATCGCTGCAATAGCTGCCCCAGCAAGAGTAAGCTTCATTGGCGTAAGCCCTTCCCGACCAGTAGAACCAATGACATAAACACTGATTGCTGCAACAGCCGCACCAAGGAACGCAATCCATGTATAGGCTTGTAAACTTCCAACCGAAAAAAGAGAAACCGCTACCACAACCGCAAAGCCTGCACCGGCATTGACACCGAAAATCCCCGGTGAAGCAAGAGGGTTTTTCGTTAACGTCTGCATCAATACCCCGGCCATTGCTAAGCTTGCACCCACGGTTGCTGCGATTAATGCCCTTGGAAGTCGAACAGATTCGATAATAATATGTTCATTTGTACCATTAAAATCAGTAAATGCCTGATAAGCCATCTTCCAGCTTGTTTCTGTATATCCATAAACAATACTTGCACATGCTAAAAATATCATTGCGACCATGGAGATTACCAGGCCAACCCATCGTTGACCAGAAGTTTTCAGTAGCATAATAATTTACCCTTCCAATTAGCATAATAATTTCATCATTTTTTCAAATACCTTTAGTCTATTGCACCTAGACAAGGGGTGTCAATGAGTATGAGAATCGTTTTCACTTTGTTCATTATTTTGTAATGAATAATAATTTTTTGATAAATACTGTTGACACTATATATAAAGAATTTTATCATAAAGATGCACTAAATGAAAATGATTATCATTCACAGTTAAAAGTAGGAGGAAACCAAAAATGAAACAATCAAAACTGTTCTTATTGACGATCTTATCGTTAGTAGCCATGTTCATGCTAACAGCATGTGGTGGAAATAACGATGAAGCAGAGGAAACAAAGGAACCTAATACAACTGAAGAAGAAAGTACAAGTTATACCGTTGAAAATGCTATGGAAACAGTAACCCTTGATAAAACACCTGAAAGAGTCGTTATTTTAACAAATGAAGGTACAGAAGCATTACTAGCTTTAGGTGTAAAACCTGTGGGGGCAGTTCAATCCTGGACAGGCGATCCATGGTATGATCATATTGCTTCCGAAATGGAAGGCGTTGAGGTTGTTGGATTGGAAAGCCAGGTGAACGTTGAGGCGATTGCTGCTTTACAACCTGATTTAATCATCGGGAACAAAATGCGCCAAGAAGACATTTATGAACAGCTTAAGGCAATCGCTCCAACCGTCTTTGCCGAAACACTTCGTGGTAACTGGAAAGAAAACTTCGAACTTTATGCAAAAGCAGTTAATAAAGAAGAAGAAGGCAACCAAGTACTTGCCGATTATGATAACCGTATTAAAGAAATTCAGACTGAGCTTGGTGATGATGTAAATAAAGAGGTCTCCATGGTTCGCTTTATGGCTGGCGACGTTCGAATTTATCACAAAGATAGTTTCTCCGGAGTAATTTTAGAACAGATTGGCTTTGCCCGCCCTGAGAGTCAAGATGTTGATGATTTTGCGGAGATGAATGCAACAAAAGAACGAATTCCTGCAATGGATGGAGACATTCTCTTTTATTTCACATATGAATCGGGGGATGGCGAAGCGACGAATCTGGAAAAAGAATGGATTGAAGATCCATTATTTAAAAATCTAGAAGTAGCTAAAACTGGCGAGGTTCACAAAGTAGAAGATGCCGTTTGGAATACAGCTGGTGGTGTCATTGCAGCAAACTTAATGCTTGATGATATTGAGAAGCATTTTTTAAGTGAATAACTAGGACAAAGCCCAACCTAGGGCACTAGGTTGGGCTTTTTCTATGGTGACCGTTTTTTTCGATTGATACTTATTTTGGGCTTCATGAAGCTTTCATGGTGACCGTTTTTTTCCGATTGATACTAATTTAGGGCCTCATGAAGCTTTCATGGTGACCGTACTAGCTAATGTAAAAAAGGAACCATTGCGTAAACAATGGTCCCTCTTATTAATCAGAAGTAGAAAACATGTATTTTTTATAGTGATATCGTATCGAGAATATCAAGCTAACCGCCAGCATATTCCCCATTAGTGAGCTTCCCCCATAGCTAACGAAGGGAAGTGGAATCCCCGTAATCGGCAAAAGGCCGATGGTCATTCCGATATTTTGAAACACATGAAACGTAATCATGCTTATGACACCTACGCAAAGATACGTGTAAAAGTCATTCTTCGTTTCCATCCCCACTTTTGTTATCTGATAAATTAACAAAAAGAATAAACTAATTAGGACACTCGCCCCAACGAACCCAAACTCTTCGCCAACTACACTAAAGATAAAGTCGGTATGACTTTCTGGCAGGTATACCTCACGCGTTCCATACCCTTTTCCTGTTGTTTCTCCAGAACCAATTGCCAGCAGCGATCTGGTTAACTGGAAGCCGGTTGTACTTTGATAATTATAGGGATCCAGCCAGGAATAAATCCGACCGAATTGATACTCTCGAACACCTAAATACTTTTCAAGAATTTCTGGTTTCCATAAAACCAAATAAAAGATGGCCCCAATTAGGGATACTCCAACGCTAAAAATAGGCAGAAGAATTTTCCATGTAATACCTGATATAAATACCATTCCGAGCATGATAGCAATAAAAACCAACGATGTCCCAAGGTCCTGCTTGATAACAAGGATAAGCGGAAGCAAGGTAATGAGTCCGATTTTTATCAATAGCCAAAAATCAGTTCCTATCGTCTTTATCGTGTTTTTTTGATGATGATCAAAAATAGCTCTTGCAAGGGCAAGTATGATAAATACCTTAACGAATTCAGATGGCTGTATGGAACCTACCCCTGGGAAGACAAACCAGTTTTTTGCACCATTGATGACAGGGGCAATACTTGATGGTGCAACGATTAAGAAACCTAAAGCGGCTATCCCTAAGCCATAGGCATACCAAGTCAATTTTTTCAGTTGGTCAGAATCCAGTCTTATCACTATAGCAATAATAACTACCCCTACTGCATACCAAACAATCTGTTTGGCTAGGAAGTTTTCACTGTACTGTCCGGTTGCTTGCGCACTATAAATAGATACACAACTTGCTAAAAATAGGAGCATTAATACTAAAACAAGGCCAAAATCGAGCCTAGAGTTATTTTTTTGATTGGAAGTCATCATCTTTTCCCCTTTAATGAAGAACTGTACAATACTTCATTATATTTTTTTCGACAAGAAATAACAACATCCAAGTGAAGATTGGGTAAGTTTTACATAAACAAACTGAATTAATAACTGTTTTTTGAGGGAGTTAGGCATACCAAAAGTATTCGTAATGTAATTTAGCTTCATGTGAACCTCATGACGGATACACTGAGGGTCTTGCCTTCGTTTCGTGCTGCATGAACGCCTCATAGAGCACAAATTCTGGTCCTTCCCTGTGTTTTCGTGCTCCATGAACGCCTCATAGAGCACAAATTCTGATCCTTCCCTTGTTTTCGTGCTCCATGAACGCTTCATAGAGCACAAACTCTGGTCCTTCCCCTGTTTTCGTGCTCCATGAACCCTTCATGGCTCATTCTGGTTTTCGTGGTGCGAGTTTATGTATAAAAAAGAAGTTTTGCAGTTAAAATTTGTCTAATTTGTGAACGACTCCAAACAAAACTTAACAAAACTTGACGATTTATGAAAATTGTCACACTCTTTTAACCGATTTTCGTTTATTTTAGTAATAGTTCGTTAAAGGTGGTGAAATTAAAATGCAAGATAGCACATATACGCCGGATGAGATTGCCGCTATGTTTAAGATTTCAAAGCATACTGTTTATGAGCTGATCAAACGAGGTGAATTGAACGCGTTTAAAGTTGGAAATAAAATGCGGATTGAACAAGCAGAGTTGGACCGTTATAAACAGACGAAAGCCTCTAACGTAAAGGTTCATTCAGCATCTACATCAAATCAGGCATATACTTTAAAACTTGCGGGTAGCCATGATTTTCTTGTTGAGTATCTAGTTAGGTATGCGGCGAATGAATCAGCTGGGCTTGCTATTCAACCCAGTTATATTGGTAGTCTTGAAGGATTGATGATGTTGTATCGTGGCAGCGCTGACATGGCAGCCATCCATCTTCTGGATCCTACTTCTCAAGAATATAATCTACCTTTTATTCGCCAATTATTTGTTCATGAGCCAATCACTGTTATCCGATTAGCGTCGAGAGAACAAGGACTGATTGTCGCAAAGGGAAATCCCAAAAACATCACAACCGTAGAGGACTTAGCTCGGAAGGATGTAACGATTGTAAATCGGCAAAAAGGGGCAGGTACTCGCTTCCTTCTCGACTCTTTTCTAGCGGACAAGGACATTAATCCTAACTCGATAAAGGGTTATGAAAATGAGGAATGGAACCACCTTGGTGCCGCATCCCATATCAGCCGTGGATCCGCTGATGTAGCATTCGGTATCAAATATGCAGCAAGTCAACTTGGACTCGATTTTATTCCTGTGACGAGTGAAAAATTTGACCTAGTATTTCGATGGACCGAAGAAAATAAGGCGGCACTAGAACATCTGCTAGACCTGATTCACTTCACTACTTTTAAGGATAGCATCTTACAGCTCGAGGGCTATGATGCAAGTGAACTTGGAAAAATTATTTTCGAACACAAATAATGGAGGAAAAACAAATATGAAAAACAAATTACTATCCCTATCTTTTGTTTTATTTTTAGCTTTAATGACAGCTTGCTCCAGCTCTGACACGAACAATGCAGAAGAACCAGAAACAACAAATGAGCCAGAAACAACTGAAGTTGAGACGACTGATTTGATTCTTGCTACAACAACAAGTACCCAAGATAGCGGTTTACTAGATGTTTTAATTCCAATGTTTGAAGAAGAAAACCCCTATAATGTTAAGACAATCGCTGTTGGAACGGGACAGGCCCTTGAAATGGGTGTGAACGGTGAGGCAGATACCCTCCTTACCCATGCACCAGTTGCTGAAAAAGAACTTGTTGACAATGGAGATGTCCTAAACTATCAACAAGTGATGTACAATGACTTTGTTGTCGTCGGACCTTCTTCTGACCCTGCAGGCATTAAAGGATTATCTACAAATGAAGCTTTCACCAAGATCTTCGAGGCTGAATCTGTATTTGTTTCCCGAGGCGATGACTCTGGTACCCATAAAAAGGAACTGTCATTATGGACAGCTGCTGACCTTGATCCCGCCGGAAACAGCGCTTATTTGGAAACAGGACAAGGAATGGGGAATAGCTTACAAGTTGCCGCAGAGAAGCAAGGCTATATTTTAACTGACCGTGCTACTTATCTTGCGCAAAAAGACAATTTAGGAGAATTTGAGGTTCTTGTCGAGGGAGACGAAAATCTACTAAATATTTATCATGTTATGGAAGTAAATCCTGATAAAAATGATAAGATTAATGCTGAAGGTGCAAAAGCCTTTGTTGAGTTTATGGTTAGTGAGGAAGCATTCAAAACAATTTCCGAATTCGGAATGGAAGACTACGGTCAGCCACTATTCTTCTTATTTGAATAATCGTAATATAAATTTTTAAAAGAGAGCTTGATTCAGATGGATTTATTACTAGAAGGACTCAAAAAAGCAATAGAAATGGTACTAGCAGCCGACCCTATTATCGTTGAAATCACGTTGAGAACGCTAAAGGTTTCAATGACAGCAATCATAATTAGTACATTAATCGGGATTCCTTTAGGGATGTTTCTCGGCTTGGTGAAGTTTCCAGGTCGCAAGCTTATTCTTGTCATCATTAATATTGGCATGGGATTACCGCCTGTTGTTGCTGGCCTGTGGATTACCCTACTTTTATGGAGATCTGGGCCACTTGGCGATTATTCACTTCTTTATACAGAGACAGCGATAATTATTGCCCAAACGCTCGTTTCGCTACCGATTGTTACAGCCTTAACAGCAACTGCGTTCCAGCAAATTAATGAAAAAATGATCCTTCAGGTAAAAGCACTCGGGGCAACACGCCTGCAGTTGGTGTGGATTCTGATGAAAGAAAGCAAACTTGCCCTCCTTGCAGCGATTATCGCAGGGTTTGGACGAGTTATTGCTGAGGTTGGTGCAGCGATGATGGTTGGCGGGAATATTAGCGGTGACACAAGAATTCTTACGACCTCGATTGTGATGGAAGTGTCAAAGGGGAATTTTGATATTGCGTTGGCCTTGAGTTTTATTTTAATGACTCTCGCATTTCTCATTACCTTCCTCCTAACTTTTTTACAGCAAAGGAAGCGATCCCATGAATAGCCCTTTAATTACTCTGGAGAACATTGATATAAAAGCGAGGGAGCGAAGCATCTTATCCATTCCCTCTTTCGAACTCCAAAAAGGAGAGATTCTTGGGGTGATGGGACCAAATGGTGCTGGCAAAAGTACGCTACTGAAGACTCTAGCCTTGCTGGACCCACCTCAATCTGGGTCTATTAAATTCCAAGGGCAAACCGTCTCTGACAGCTCGGCACTTGTTGTGCGGCGAAAGATTGCTGTTGCTCTCCAGCAATCCTTGCTGCTAGATACGAGTGTCTATCAAAATGTGGCCGTCGGACTAAAGATACGTAACAGACCTAAAAGAGAAATTAAAGAACAAGTCGCCTATTGGCTTGATGTTTTTAAAATAAGTCACTTAGCCAAAAAGCATGCGCATCATCTTTCAGGTGGTGAGGCACAGCGAGTAAATCTTGCGCGGGCAATGATTTTAGAACCTGAAGTGCTCTTCCTTGACGAACCATTTTCTGCACTCGATTTTCCAACAAAAGTTCAGCTTTTGAAGGATATTAAACAGGTTGTTGAGGAGACAAACACTACAACGGTTTTCATCAGCCATGACCTGATGGAGATTAAATACTTTACGAACCGCCTCGCGATTTTAATTGGCGGTGAAATAAAACAACATGGTCCCACAGAAGAAGTGCTAGCTTTCCCAAATAGCGCTTCCGCCACCTTCATTGGTGAATGGAACCACCTCTTATCCTAGCTTTACCTTTGAGTGTCCTGGAACTCTTTCCTGGACACTCCTTTTTTGCTTAATTTCGATAATCTTTATTTAGCCAAATACCTTTATGAAGAATACAGTTAGGATTTTCATCTTCATACTTAAAAATATTTTCTTTTCTAGTTCTATTTATGGTTCAATGATGATAATAAATGATTGGGAGGGATGGGTATGAAGTATGCAATTGTAACTGGCGCATCAAAAGGGCTCGGTGAAGGGATTGCTAGAAAGTTGCTAGAGGAACAGGTAAAAGTGATTGCCGTTTCGCGCAGTGACAATGAAGAACTGCACGAAGTGGCTAGAAAAATTGACGGAGATTATCATTATTTTCGTTGCAACCTTGCCTCAACAGAAGAAACATTAGCCGTCTTCCAAAGGATCTCAGAGACCATTTTTCAACAGACAACCGAGGCCGTTTACTTAATTAATAATGCCGGGATTGTCGATCCGATTGAAACAGTCGGGGATCTAAATGACACAGCGATTCTTGATAATGTTCAAATCAACTTAACAGCACCTGTATTAATTAGTAACCTAATCATTAAACAGGCAGAGAAAACACAAATTCCCCTTACAATTGCTAATGTCACATCAGGAGCTGCCGAGCGGCCTGTTCATGGATGGAGCATCTATTGCAGCACGAAAGCAGCTATTAATATGTTTACCCGGACGACTGGTCTAGAATTAGAAAACAAGGCAAGCTCGACAAAAATGATTGCCTATAGTCCAGGAATCATGGATACTGACATGCAAACAACGATCCGTTCATCCACCGAGAAAGCCTTTTATGATGTGGATAAATTTAAGGAATATAAAGAAAAAGGGATGCTTAGATCCCCTGCTATCGTTGCGAACGCTCTCGTTAAACTTATGTTCGAAGGCAATCTTGAAAATGGGAAAGTGTATTATGTAAACGACTTACTATAAAGGGCTAGGAATCAGGCACCAGATACGCGTGGGAATAAAATGGTAAACGCGGTGCCTTTTCCTGGCTGGCTTTCTACATGAATTGTTCCTTTATGCGCTTCCACTAGGGCCTTAACAATCGATAAACCGATGCCAACTCCACCCGTTTTCCGATCACGTGACTTATCCCCTCTAAAAAACCGTTCAAAAATATGAGGAAGGTCCTGTTCGGATATCCCAACGCCTTCATCCTCAATTAGAAAACCGACCATATCTTCATAAGCAATATTCGCAAGCCTTACCTTGCCTTCTTTTAGTGTATATTTCAGTGCATTATTAATCACATTCGTCAAAATTTGTACCAATTTATCTCGGTCTCCATTAAAGATAAGTGGCTGTTCTGAATGATTAACAATTAGTTCGACTTGCTTTGCTTTAAATACTGGAGTGAACAAATCTTGCATTGAGCCTAACAGCTCCCCTGCATCCAATTTCACATAATCAAGCCTAATCTGGGGGTTTTCTGCCGCAAGAAGCTTTTCGAGTTCGTTCACAAGTCGAACAAGTCGCATCAACTCATTATGACTTTGCTTCAAGCGTTCCGGAGTTGGCTCCCAAATGCCATCCTGAAAGGCCTCAATTTGGCTTCGTAATGTCGCCAATGGTGTCCGCAGTTCATGAGCAAGATCTCCCGTAAACTCCTTGCGCAACCTTTCTTCTTTTTCAAGCGATATCGCTAAATCGTTAAAAGCAATCCCAAGCCTTTTCATCTCTAGTGATAGATTATCGAGTGGGACCCGTACATCCTTTTTATGCTTTGCTAGCCGCTCAACCGCCATTGATAAACTATTCAACCCTGCCGTTAGCCGTTTAGAAAACAGCATGCTGAAAAACAAGGCCAATACTACAGTGATGACTACGGCGGTAAGTAAGTATTTTTTTATCGTCTGGAGAAATACATATTCACTATCGATAAACCCTTTTGGATAGTACACCTTCAAAATAGCCAGCGTCTTCCCTTCTAGCTTAATCGGCTCTGTTGATGTTAACCAGTTATCCTCTTCATAAGGGTTATTGCTCATCCCCATGCCTTCCATGATTCCGCGAATGGAAGTGGAATCCATTAGTAAGATTTCATTTGGTGTGTATAACTTATAATAAAGACTATCTGTCATCGCATGCTCATAAAATAATTGGGATACTCGTTCACCTGTAAATGCACCGCGTTCCTTATACTCTAGTTTGAGAGCATTTGTGAGCTGGGTTACCCGCTGCGTTCGGTTCTCATTTATATAATGATTAAAACTTGCCTCAAAGCCCCATTGCAGGCTAAAGCTTACGACAAGAATTCCAGTTAGGGAAACGAGCAAAAAGTAAAACAAAATTTTAGAGCGAAGCGTTTTTAGCATCTGGTGCTCCTCCAAACTTATAGCCCATCCCAAATACCGTTAAGATATATTTAGGCTCCCTAGCATCTGTCTCAATCTTTTTACGGAGATTCTTAATGTGGGTGTCAATACTGCGTTCGTAACCTTCGTAGGAAAAGCCATCCTCTTGAATTTTATCAAGAAGATCCATCCGACTATATACTCGCCCAGGGTTCTGCGCCATATTAGAAAGGAGCCTGTATTCAATTGGCGTTACGTTAATGGTCCCTCCCATCCACGTAATTTCTTTTTTTAGTAGGTCAATGATTAACTCACGATGATTAAAACTGAGTTGTTCACCAACTGGAACATGCTCTGTTTTTCTCACTCTACGCAATATAGCTTGGACCCTTACGACAACCTCTCTTGGGCTAAAGGGTTTCGTAACATAATCATCTGCCCCTAAAACAATGCCATTAATGCGCTCATCCTCACCTGATTTTGCTGTTAACATTAAGATCGGAACATCCGACTCTTTTCGAAGGAGCCTACAGATCTCTTCCCCTGAAATATCTGGTAGCATTAAATCAAGTACAATTAAATCTGGATTAACACGATCTGCCTTCCTTAAAGCATCAAGGCCATTATCCGATGTAAAAACTTCATACCCCTCTTTGCGGAGATAGGCTTCCAACACTTCTGTTATCATATGCTCATCATCCACTAGCAAGATTTTCTGGCACATGTTCATCTCTCCTTTAAAACTACTAATCTTCATAACTTCCACATAACTTCCTCATAACATCTACATACCTACCTATTATTATAAAGACAAGAAGACAGCAGAGAGTTAACGAATACGAACAATTAGCGACACATCCTTCGTTGCCAAGCTGTTAACAATGTTATCTAATAATCTTGAATATAGGGATCGGAAAAATCCCTATAACTGAAAATCGATAAATTTTAAGGACCTCGATTTTCAAAACTTAGTGCTCTTGGCTTTAAATGTTTTACAAACTTCCCTTTTATTTTTATACCTGGTTTTGAAACAGAACTTCCCTTATTGACAGGCTGGAATTAATCCAGCCTCTTTTTTTTGGATATTATTGCTTCCGGTAGAGAAACTAAGGAAGAAAATCATGTAAAGGGGAATCTTACAATGACAAAGAAAATTAATGAAGGTAGTCAAAATCAAAACTCACCGAGACTTCAACATGAAATGGCTGAGTTTTCCCAAGAGTTGTTAACAAGTGGGGATAATAGCAAGGGAAATAAAAGGAATAAGGATCAAAAGGATAAGACGGACTGAGGTTAATTGTTTAATCTTGTCCCTATTAAAGGGGAATTATTGATTTTGTTAACCGTTGACTGGAGCGAAAATCAACGGTTAACATATCTAAAACAAAAGGAACCGAGGGAAACCCGGTTCCTTACTTTTTTGGATTCACATTAATTGCTGGAGTATTGTTGCCTGCAACATATACTGGTGCATTATTGTTTAATGAGTTATGATCCCCATAAAAGGCATCTTGTAATTTTATATTTGCTTCTGATGCCTCTATTGCCTGGGCTACATCATTTGATTCTTGTTGATTTTTATCGTGCTTCACTTTTTCATTATCCACAAAAACATCCCTCCTGTTGTTTACAGTATCCTCTAAGCTCCAATTTTCATTCTTGCTGCTTTTCGAGGTTACTGTTTGAATCAGTTTTCCCGTTTATCGTTGTGAATAATGTGAATAATATGTTAATAACTTCTGGATATCCCTGTAAAATTGTGGATAACTATCTATTTAGCTCCCTAAATACCTTGAATAATACATTTTTGCCTCAGTAATATCTTCCACTCCGTGGATAAGTACCCGACCATCTTTAAAAAAGACCATAGATACCTTATCATCAGGTGAAAACCGCAACAAAAAGGGATTCACTTTGACCTTCTCTAGCCCACTTAGCTTCAATTTTTTAGCAAGCTCCGTTAAGTCAAATTGCTTCACATTCCTCGGATTGATTTGGACTGTATCTCGTCCGCATAGGACCGCATAGGCGATTTGCTGATTGGAGGAGAGATCTAAAAATTCAAACTGATGTTGTCCACAGGTCGGACACTGAGGATTTCGCCCCTCTGAGATATCCATTTGCAAAGAAGATTGATACCAAATGTCCAGCTGTTCTAGATTCGGATTGTGTTCCGCACCAACCAATAGCTTTACTGCCTCAATTGCTTCAAATGACCCAATGATATCAGTTAACGGCGAAAGAACGCCGATGGTATCACAAGTTTCTCCAAGGCCAGCGGGAACTTCTGGAAAAAGACAACGATAGCAAGGTGTTTTCCCTGGAATGATGACGGCATACATCCCTCTAGATGATACAGCGCCACCATATACCCAAGGAATGTCCAATTTTACGGAAACATCATTAATCAGATAGCGGGTGGAAAAATTGTCGGTTCCATCAACAATGACATCAAACCCAGCCAAGAGTTCTTCGGCATTGTCTAAATTAAGGTCGGCGATGATTGAGTCAATTTTTACCGTTGAATTGATTTTCTTTAGCTTCTTTTCAGCGGCAATCACCTTAGGAAGCTGATTGGACGCATCGTCTTCATCATAAAGCGACTGGCGTTGGAGATTCGATAATTCAACCAAATCCCGGTCAATCATTCGAACATGTCCAACACCGGAGCGGACTAAATGGTTAGCGATCACGGTTCCAAGTGCCCCCATCCCAACAATAACCGCTCGGCTTTTTAATAGCTTGCGCTGCCCTTCCTCCCCTATTGGCTTAAAAAGAATTTGTCGTGAATAACGATCTAGTTCGGTCATTTTATCCCTCTTTTCCCTATCCATTATAAAAAAGATTTGGATTATTTAAAATAAGGAAGAAATTTTCTTTTATTCCATATATAATTATATATAGTTGTAGTTTTTTAAATAAATAGAAAGAGGTGGCAATACACGATGAATCTTGGCGGTTTTATGAACAAGGAAGTTGTAGTGGATTTAACAAGTGGGAAAGTCGATTATCGGGAACTCAACGAGGACTATGCGAGGAAATATATTGGGGCAAGAGGCCTTGGTGTAAAATACCTCCTAGATAACGGACCAGAAGTGGAACCGTTTTCAGAAGAAAATCTTTTGTGCTTTATGACCGGTCCCGTAACTGGATCACGGACTTCAATGAGTGGTCGTATGGCGGTTGTAACGAAATCACCGCTAACAGGCACCGTAACCGATTCCCATATTGGTGGGTGGACTGCAGCAAGAATTAAATGGGCTGGCGTTGATAACATTATTGTCAAAGGAAAAAGCGATAAGCCTGTCTATTTGTACATAGAAGATGGCCAGGCCGAATTACGTGATGCCTCCGAGCTTTGGGGAACAAGCACAAGAGCAACCATTAAAGCGATGCAAGCAAAATATGGTGAAAAAGATTTGAGTGTATTGGCAATTGGTCAAGGAGGCGAAAACAAAGTTCGCTTTGCAGCCTTTATCAATGAGCATGATCGTTCAGCTGGTCGTGGTGGCACCGCTGCCGTTTCCGGTTATAAGATGTTAAAGGCAATCGTTATTAAGGCCGCGCAAAAGGGCAATATGCCTGTACCTAAACAAAAAGATGCGAACAACGTAGCTAACAAAAAAGCCGTAAAAGCCTTGCTTGAAGGCGGATTAACTGCGCCGAAAAAGGGTGGCTTATCTGTATACGGTACAAACGTCCTTACAAACTTAATCAATGAAGTCGGAGCCCTTCCTACAAAAAACTCCCAATTCACTCATTGGGATGAAGCGGAAAAGCATAGTGGTGAGTATGTTAACAAGCATTTACTTGTTGCAAATAACGCCTGTCATGCCTGTCCCGTGGCCTGTAAGATCGAAGTCGAAGTAAAAGATGGAAAATATAAAACTCGTGTAGAAAGCTTTGAGTTTGAGTCCTCTTGGTCTCTTGGCTCGAACTGTCTTGTCAGCGATGCTGAAGCAATCGCTTATATGATTGACCAGTGTAATGAATATGGCCTTGATACAATTGAACTTGGTCATGCATTCTCTGTTACAATGGAGGCTTATGAAAAAGGCCTAATCTCCGAACCTCTTAAATGGGGCGACAAGGATGCCATGATTGAATTAACGAAGAAAATTGCTTACCGTGAAGGCTTTGGTGGAGTCCTTGCCGAAGGTCCAGCTCGTGCAACAGCGGAGTGGGGCGCGCCTGAACTTTCCATGTCTGTTAAAGGACAGTCTATTCCTGCTTACGATCCACGTGGGATTCAAGGTATCGGCCTCGGATATGCAACAAGTAACCGTGGTGCTTGTCACTTACGCGGATATACGGTTGCAAGTGAAATTGCTGGTATTCCAGAGCCAACCGATCGCCTAAAAGCAGAAGGCAAAGGGGAATTGTTAAAAACATTCCAGGATATGCTTGCCTTTGGAGATTCTATGGATATTTGTAAGTTCTCCTCGTTCTCTGAAAATGCCGAGCACTACGCTGAGCAATACAGCACAATGACAGGCGTTGAAATGACAGCTGAGGATGTTATGTTAGCTGGTGAACGTATTTACAATATTGAGCGTTATTACAATAACTTAGCTGGTTTAGATAAGCGTGAGGATGATTTCCTTCCAAAGCGTTTCACAGATGAGCCAGCAAGTGGAAATAGCGCAGGTTCTGTTAGCCGTATGGATATCATGCTTGAAGAATACTACCAAGTACGCGGATGGAAAGACGGGATTGTTCCCGCTGAAAAGCTTCGTGAGCTAGGTATTATTGCTGAAGACAGCTCTGCTACAACCGAACAAAAATAAAATAAAAATGAGGGTGCTCCCAGTATTTTTGGGGACACCCTCGTTTTTATTTTATACCGCTTAGCCACCAACTCTTGTTGTTTTATAGCGGTATTGTTTAATTAGATCTTCCAGCCCTGACTCTGTCTCAGCTGTAAAGCGGATATGAACAGCATTTACTTTAAAAGTCTTCGTAAAGGTAAGTTTATCTTCACTAAGGATTTCCCCTGTCCATCCATTACCCTTATATACAAAAGGAAAAGCATCTGTCAGCAATTCTCCACCAAGCTCTTCAAAATACATCCCAAGATGATTTCGGTTAATGCCACGGAACTCTAGTTCACGACTTGCCATATCAACCACCTGCTACCGGAGGAAATAGGGCAAACTGATCGCTTTGTTCTACCTTTGTCTGAAGGTCATCCAAATGGATAATGTTTTTCCCATTTATGTATACATGGACAAATGGCTTGAGCTTCTTTTCTTCTGTGAAAATTTCTTCATCAATCTCTGGAAACATTTCAACCATTTTATCAAGGATATCGATGACTCGATCGCCATCTGACTTTACTTCCACCTGAACTCCGCCACAAATATCTCGGAGATTGGCAAATACCTTTACTTGCATGGGCCAGCCCCTCCCTCTATGTCTTTATTCAATCTTAAGATGAAATAGCAGCTTTGTCACTATCCAGGAATGAAAAAGGCTTCCTTTTCACAACCTAAAATGGAATTACCGTATGTTTTTTATTATAGGAGGTTTATCATGAAGGCTGTCACTTTTCAAGGTGCAAAAGATATACAAGTTAAAAAAGTAGCAGATCCTGTCATCGAAAAGAGCGATGATGTCATTGTCCGAATTACCTCAACAGCCATTTGTGGTTCTGACCTCCATATTTACCTAGGCGGAATGCCAACTCGTCCTGGGTTTATTATCGGGCATGAGCCGATGGGCATTGTTGAGGAAGTAGGACCTGATGTAAAAAAGGTGAAAAAAGGCGATCGTGTGATTCTCCCGTTTACTGTATCTTGTGGGCATTGCTTCTACTGTCAGCATGAAATGGAAAGTCAGTGTGAGAACTCTAATTCGAATCCTGATATTGATTCTGGAGCTTATTTTGGCTATACCGAGCGTTATGGCAATTACCCTGGTGGTCAAGCTGAGTTTTTACGAGTGCCCTATGGAAACTTTATGCCGTTTAAAATTCCAGAGTCATGCGAACTAGAGGATGAGGCTTTGTTGTTTATATCCGATGTCCTCCCAACAGCCTATTGGAGCGTAGAGCATGCTGGTGTAAAGCCAAACGATACCGTCGTTGTACTCGGCTGTGGTCCTGTCGGATTGATGGTCCAAAAGTTTGCCTGGATGAAAGGGGCTAAACGGGTGATAGCCATTGATAACGTCCCCTATCGCCTGAGACATGCGAAGTTAAAAAATAACGTCGAAGTGTTTAATTTTGAGGACTTTGAAGATACAGGAGCTTATATTAGGGAAATCACTAAGGGCGGAGCAGATGTAGTAATTGATTGTGTTGGGATGGATGGAAAAAAATCCGTTGTCGAAAAGGTTGAACAGAAATTAAAAATACAAGGTGGAACGTTGAGTGCCATTCAAATAGCGAAAAATTCCGTGCGAAAATTTGGCACCATTCAGCTTACCGGCGTTTACGGGTCTATGTATAATATGTTTCCACTTGGCAATATTTTCGAAAGAAATGTGACCCTAAAAACGGGACAAGCGCCGGTTATCCACTATATGCCGAAGCTTTATGAAATGATTGTAAATGGTGATATTGACCCTACCGAAATTATAACCCACAAAATCCCCCTCGATCAGGCGAGTGACGCTTATCGAATGTTTAGCGAGCATGAGGATGAAGTGATTAAAGTCATTTTAAAACCATGAGGAAAACCTCCCCACTTGACTGGGGAGATTCTCTTTTATTCTCATTTCTTGTCGGCTGGGAAAACTACCCCGATTTGCTTACGGCACTCATCGAGGATTTCCATGACTATTAACGAATGGTCATGCGAGTTCACCTTAGATTCTAATTGTCCTTGATTAACCAACGTAATGAATTCCTCAACTTCATAATACATCGATTGACTCTTTTGCGGGACTGTCAGGTCCTCTATTTCGCCACTTCGGTAACGAATTTCCACCTTTTCAGGAACATTGATTTTGTCAAAAACAAGATTTCCTTTTTCTCCTTGAATTTCTGAAGGGACAGCAGAGTCAGTAATTTTTGAGAACATAACAACCGCATCCATATCCGGATAGTTTAGGACAATACTTCCTGAACCATCTACTCCGGTTTCTAGCAGAATACCCGTTGCCTTCACCTCATTAGGTTTTCCAAATAAGACAACTAGAGGATATATACAATAAATCCCGATGTCCATCAGCGCCCCATTTGAAAACTCCGGTTTGAAGGCATTTAGGATATTTCCCTCCTTATAGGCATCATAGCGTGAGGAATACTGACAATAGCTTGCAAAGTAGCGGCGAACCTTCCCGATTTTAAGGACATTTTTACTTATCTCCTGAAAGTTTGGCACCAAGGTCGACTTCAATGCTTCCATCAATACCACATTATGCTTTTTAGCCGCCTCTATCATTGCTCTTAATTCAACCGAATTAGAAGCAATCGGCTTTTCACAAAGCACATGCTTCCCTTGTTCGAGGAAAATCATGGCCTGCTTGGCATGAAGAGAAGTTGGACTAGCAATGTAAACCGCGTCAATTTCATTACTAGAGGCCATCGTATGTAAATCAGTGAAAATGGACTTGACCTGGTACCTAGTAGCGAATTCACGCGCCCTCTCCTCAGTCCGGGAATAAACTGCCGCTAATTTAAACTCAGGATGCTCGTTTGCTCCTTCAATAAATGCTTCTGTTATCCAGTTTGTTCCGATTACTCCAAAACGAATCATAGGTATCCTCCCTTGAATAGATCTTACTGTTAACTTATCCTTTAAAACATGATTCTACAAATATTCTACCTGACTCCCTTCCAGGACAATCGTCTTAGCCCCATCGGCGCACTCTGATTGGGAAAGAAGTTGGATCACAAATTTACCATTTGTTGGTGGCAGAATACCTAGATTACTCAAAAAAGAGCAGACCGGAGTCATGCTCTTTTAGAGAAAATGGCATTTGAATTGATCACTTTAGACTATCGTTCATTCATAGAGAGAAGCTTACAGTTCCCCCAATTAACAAATCGAATCATTGGGTTTCGGATTCTTTAACCCAAATAATGGACGGATAAATAATGCTAGGTACGTTCCGAGCATGGCCATCACACCCCAAACCCAGCCATGAGCACTAAAGGAAGCAATTCCACTAAAATAGGCACCGATATTACAACCGAAAGCTAAACGTGCACCGTAGCCCATCATGAGACCGCCAACTACCGCTGCCCCAGCTACACCTGGCTTAATTTTACCTGGCTTAAATGTACCTTGTGCAGCAGCTGATAGGAAAGCACCGATTAGGATACCAAAGTTCATCACGCTAGTTCCGTCCATTAACACTGAATTAGTCAGCTTGTCAGATCCAGCGAAGTAACCCCATGTTGATACGTCAACACCCATAGCCATCATTGCTTTTCCACCCCAGAGAGTAAATCCTGAAGTGATTCCCCATGGGCTTCCCTTCACCATTAACGTTAAGGCATTTAGAAGGGCTAGCACAATCGCGGCACCAAATAACGGCCAAGCTCCACGAACCACCTTCTTCCACCCTTGCGTTGTAGCTAAAGGTTTCATCATTGGTGGATTTTTCTTCTTCGCAAAAAGAACACAAAGCCAATAGATTAAGCCTAAAACGATAAGTTGCACGATTAAAGCCCCGAAGTACCCTAACCCAGTTGACTCAGCTAAAGAAAATGCTGGAAGCGCAGGTGTTTCTTCCATCCAGAAAGTAAAATGATATGCACCAAGAACCGACCCAGCAATGAAGGCAATTAACGTTAGAATCATCGAGGATGATCCGCCGCCAACATTATAAAGGGTTCCGGAAGCACAGCCATTTCCCAACTGCATTCCCACTCCAAAAATGAACGCTCCAACGATAACACTTACCCCAACAGGGTTCACATTTCCTGAGGGTGTATCACCAGTAAAACTAAAACCTGTACCTAAAATGATTGCAAACAAAATAGAAGCAACCGCTAGCATGACCATATGTGCTTGTAAGCCTTGGACATTTCCGACTGAAACAAGTCGTCTAAAAGCGGATGTAAACCCGAAGCGGGCATACAATAAAGCAGCTCCAAGTGCAAGGCCGATGATATATAATGTTCCCTGTGTCCAGCCAGCAACTGTCACAATACTAATGTATAAAATAATTGCGGCAATGGTCCCTAATGCTACATATGGCTTTTGCATCGGGCTTAACTCTGTTACAACTGTAGTTGATCTACCATCCCAATTTGTTGCGAATGATGTTTGTGCCACTTTATTCACCTCATATTCTCATAAGTTTAGTTGGAATAAACTTTCCTTATATTATCCTAATTAATCCAACTTGTAAACTATGAAAATAGGAAAAACGGATAATCACTTTTATACTGATGTTAAAAAGTGGCACTTGTTTTTGTAACGGTAGGATGGTATATTAATTAAGCGATGAGCTGAGTTGGATAAGTCGGCAGACACTCCTTTTAGGAAATGCACGATGTGGCGTGCAGTCTGTCGCCCCAATACGCAAAGACGCCTGCTTGCAGGCGTCTTTTTTATTTATCCTCCTGTTTATGTAACATAAGAGGAGGAATTTCTAAGTAGGTCACCATTCTCCAAACCCATTCTAGTGGACCAAATCGGAAGAAATGCAACCACAAAATGCTAAAGATTAGTTGGCTGGCAAGTATTGCTAGGCAAATAAACAATGATTGCAGATAACTGACTTTCCCAAGTAAGTCGAGCCCATAGCCAGCAAAAAGAATTAACACCGTTTGTAGGACATAGTTGGTTAAGGCCATCCGACCATAGTATTTTAAGGGTGAAAGTAGTTTTTGAATGATTGGAATTTGTATTATAAGAATAAACAAACCTACATAAAAGGCCGATACGATTGGCCCCACCATGATTCCGATATGATAAAACCAATACATTTCCAAGGTCCCTTCCGCACTAAGTGAAGGGGCCTGTTTGTTATGATAAAAAACGACCATAAGCGATAACAGGAAAAGAATGCCCGTACACCACCAAAATTTTCTCCTCTTTGCTACCAAATCCTCAAATAAACGATATTGACCTGCTGTGAGTCCTAGTAAAATAAGAGCAACCGGAAGTAAGGGCTTGATGGCAAGCAGACCGAACAGTAGAAGGAGCAGCAAGCCAATCGTAAGGTTGATCTCTTTTTTTAGCTTATAAAAAGGAAGAACAAGTAATCCACTAACCGCATATACAGTCAGTGCCTCACCAGGGTGAAAGCTGTAATGGACCAATCCAAACAGAAACATGACCAAAATCCTTCGCAGAAATAGAATCGTTCCATTCTTCCCTTTTGCATTAACTCGCGAGATAAACAGGTAGAAACCAATTCCAAACAAAAAGGAAAAGATGGTGTAAAATCGTCCTTCTACAAATAAATATAAGAACTTCCAATAAGCTGCATCTAGCGTATCTGGACTTGGTATTTGTGCAGATAATAGAAAAACGATGTTAATGAGAATGATCCCTAACAGCGCAAATCCCCTTAAATAGTCTAGTGTGTCAATGCGGTCCTTTGTCTCTATTGAGTTCATGGGAACCCCCCCTTCCCTTTCGTTCTAGTAAAAAGAAACACTCCTTATCAAAGGAGCGCTCTAATTTTATCTTATTTAAATATAACCACACTTCTATTGAATAGGCAAAATGCTTGGTTAGGCTTTCCTAACGCAGCACCCATTTACCCTAATATTCTTGATAGGCAACCGTTTAAATTATGCCTTTTGTCGTTGTTTTAACTTATCTAGTAATTCGGGCACATCGTTGGCATCGATGAATTCCCCGTTCACGATTGCATAAGGGGACAGTTTGCACTCTTCACACTTACTTTGGCACTGATATTCCTTATAAGTGACGTTCTTTTGGTTAAGAAATGCTTCATAATCTGTGAAATGCTCCTCTTTTAAAAAGCGATCAAGGTTTTTCTCACAAAAATCTATTTGTAATTTCTTATCTTTTGTAAAAAGCTTTGCTAGAAAACTCACGCACCAAGGCCCCCTTTCTGAAGGTTTGTCCGCTTAGTTGCGAACCATTGGTCATCCACTTTACATACTACTATCTTAATACGTATTTACAATAACGCAAGTAAAGAGCAACAGGGAGTTTTTAGAAAGAAAAAAGAACCTTGCGATTTTAACAAGGTTCTTTACGATTATTCTTTAGTAAAATCGATTGTGCTTCTCACCGTATCAATAGGACGAACCATCTTTTCGATTTGTTCACGCTTCGACTCTAAGAATGGAGGCAAGGACAATTTCTCACCAAGAGTCTCATAGGGTTCGTCGCCCATAAAACCAGGACCATCGGTTGCAAACTCAAATAAAATTTGCGGGGCCACTCTCGAATAGAGCGAACCAAAAAAGAAGCGATCTACAAATCCTGATGTTTGGAAACCGAAGCTACGCAGATGCTGATCCCAGTCTTCCAACACCGAGCGATCATCGACACGGAAAGCAGCATGGTGTACCGTTCCAAACCCTTGTTGAGCCTGTGGAAGAATCGTATTATGCTCAGCAATCACTTGTGCCCCGTTTCCACCTTCACCGACCTCAAATAAATGAAAAGAGCCTTCTTGGGCAATTACTTTAAACTGTAGGACCTTCTCCATCATTTCCTTAAAATAATCAAACTGAGCAATCCGAACGAAAAGTGGTCCTAGACCAGTAATCGCATATTCGAGCGGGACCGGACCCTTTTCCCACGGAGTCCCAGCCGCAACGCCTTCATTGTTTTCATCTGAAATCAACTGGTATTGCTGATCATCAAAATCAACAAACGAGATGGTCTTTTTCCCAAATTGCTCCTTAATCCCTGTATGCTTGACCTTTAAACGATCAAAACGTTTTTCCCAATAATCTAGTGCAGCATCACTTGGTACACGGAAAGAGGTTTTCGAAATCTCATTCGTCCCATGCTGTCCTTTAGGAATACCAGGAAAATCAAAAAAGGTCATATCTGTCCCTGGGCTACCAGTATCATCAGCAAAAAACAAATGGTACGTTTGGATATCATCTTGGTTGACAGTTTTCTTTACTAAGCGCATTCCAAGAATATATGTGAAAAATTCATAGTTTTTTTCGGCACTGCTCGTGATAGCGGTTACGTGGTGGATTCCTTTTAGGCCCTTCATTTTTTCCCCTCCATAAATTCATGCTTATATTATATTAACCACTTTAGGATATCTTTAGATTTAATATCTTTAATTCGAGATAAATATAACATGGAGCTTATGGTCTGTCAAACTAAAACAGGGAATCTGCTGTCCCCCGCTAGATTCCCTTTTGTTCACAATACCGATCAATAAGCTGTTCAATTTGATTCATCTCAGGATACTTACCAGAAAAATCAAATTTGATTTCTTCAATAAATTCACCTTGATGATAAACATGTATAGCTCCATTTTGTTCGATAACACTAAACTCTGGTTCGAAGCGAAATCCGTTGCGGTCTACTGCACCCAATTGTTAACCCTCCTTATTTAAGGTCATTTGCAGTTATTATACCTAGAATGATTTCGAAATATTAAACTTTATGTGACCGACCCAACTTGAGGGCTATTGGTGACCTTTCTCCCTTGACTTTGCTTCACTTAGGTCACCAATAACGCCTATTGGTGACCTTTCTCCCTTGGCTTTGCTTCATTTAGGTCACCAATACCGCTTATTGGTGACCTTTCCCCTTGGTTTTGCTTCACTTAGGTCACCAATACCGCTTATTGGTGACCTTTCTCCTTGGTTTTGCTTCACTTAGGTCACCAATACTAGCGCAACTGCTAGCTTTTTCACATATAAAAAAGACCAGCGAATCGCTGGTCTTGTTGTTATCCACCTTATGTATGGTGGAGACGGTGGGACGTGCACTTCCATGCTTTCGTCATGGCACTGACTATATCTTGAACCTGTTGTTCTCAGGTCCTCCGGCGTCTTATGCGAATCATATTTTTTACCTAATTTACCTAATAGGTAGAAATTCGCATCTTAGTACTACCATGAAGGCAGCCTATAAGTCGATACACGGCTGTTGGATTGCTCCACATACCGCTCGGCATTGCCTTATCACTTCAATGAGCGACTTAGGTTTCACCGATAAAGCCGGATTTTCACTTGTATGTTGCCATACAAGGCGACTATTACTAATCGAACCCACGTCCAAAAGCATCGGCACTTAAGCTTCTACGAGTGTAGTCGACATATTCGCATTTCGCTGAGCCTTTTGCCTGTCGACAGGCGGCCGGTCAGCTAGTCTGGTTATTCTCTTCCTTCTCCCTCAGACGGTGAGATCCGGCGTAGCCTACTAAGAGTGAGTCCGCTACCCTACCACATAGGCGATGGAGGGGCGAACAGCTATGCAGTTATTACGCTGCGAAAGCTAAGTTGTTGTTAGTTTTGCCAGTTATAGGCGTTGACGTTTTAACGAGGCCGATCCCCTCGACTCGCAACCTAAGCTCGAACTACCCCTGTCGAATCCGTAGCGTCCCCATATATAATATAGAACAGACGTTAGGATACTCGGTGTTGTTCCGAGCAAAAAGCTGTTTGCCACTCGTGGTGACAAGACTTATTATAGCACACTGACGAAATGTTTCAACTGGAAATGATTATCCATTTCTACCAATCGCTCTTAATGATTAATTACATCTTCTGACGATCCCGGAAAGCACGCTCAATCTCACGCTTTGCTTCCTTCTTCTTCAGGTCTTCACGCTTATCGTATTTCTTTTTACCCCTAGCGAGCCCGAGTAAAACCTTTGCATAGCCATTTTTCAAATAAACCTTTAACGGCACAAGCGCATAACCTGTTTCCTTCGTCTCGCCAATCAGTTTATTGATCTCTCGACGATGAAGTAAAAGCTTACGTTCCCGGAGTGGATCATGATTATAGCGGTTCCCCTGTTCATATGGACTCACATGCATCCCATATAAAAACACTTCGCCATTTTGCACTCGTGCATACGAATCTTTAAGATTCACACGACCAGCACGAATCGACTTGATTTCAGTCCCTTGAAGAACGATTCCCGTTTCAAAGGTCTCTTCAACAAAATAATCATGGTAGGCTTTTTTATTCTGCGCTACCGTTTTGCCAGCACCTTTAGGCATGTTGTCTCCCCCTTCTATCTCTCTCTCTATATTAACATAAAGTTAAGCTGGGGAAAAAGCGGGCCCGACCCAATAAAGAGCCAGGCACCTTTGTCCTCTTTAAATTGCCGGAGCAGTCGCCGATTTAGCGTCTCTTCGGCTTCCGTTTCGCTTTTGGTGCGTTTTCAAAGAACTTCTTATTTTTCTTCCCCTTTTTCCTTGAGCCACCTTCACCAGAACTTTTGCCCTTAGGAGTGTCTCCAGCTTTCCCGTTTCGTGGCTTCCTTTCACTACTTCCCGTTTTAAATACTTTTGGCGTCTCTGTGCGCTCGCGGCGTGTCCCTTTCATGCCGACGATTTCAAAGTCAATAGAACGCTCATCTTTGTTAACTTTGACGACACGGACAGTTATTTCGTCACCAATGCGGAAGACATTACCTGTACGTTCCCCAATCATCGCGAATTGACGGTCATCAAAACGGTAGTAATCATCCGTCATATAGCTAACATGAACGAGGCCTTCAATCGTGTTAGGAAGTTCTACGAACATTCCAAAGTTCGTAACCGAACTGATAATTCCATCGTACTCGACACCAATTTTATCTTCCATATATTCCGCTTTTTTGAGTTCATCTGTTTCACGTTCCGCTTCCACTGAACGTCGTTCCATATCAGACGAGTGCTTAGCGATTTCCGGTAACTGAGATCCCCACTTTGCTCTTGTTGACTGGTCAAGTTTCCCTTCAATTAGATAGGTTCTAATTAATCGGTGTACAACCGTGTCAGGGTAGCGGCGGATTGGTGAAGTGAAGTGGGTATAAAACTCTGTTGATAAGCCATAATGTCCTAGGCTTTCCTCAAAATACTTCGCCTTCTGCATCGAACGGAGCATCACAGTGGACACAACCATTTCCTCTGGCTTTCCTTGAACCTCTTCGATAATCTCCTGTAATGCACGCGGGTGAACAGAGTTTGCCGTCCCTTTTACAATGTAGCCAAAGTTTGTAATAAACTCAAAGAATTTGCGAAGCTTGTCTTCCTTCGGATCCTCGTGGATACGGTAAATAAACGGAACTTCCATCCAATGGAAATGCTCTGCAACAGTTTCGTTGGCAGCAAGCATAAATTCCTCAATTAATTTCTCAGCTACCGAACGCTCACGCAAAACAACATCAGATGGATGGCCATCTTCATCGACTAGCACTTTTGACTCCTTAAAATCAAAATCAATTGCTCCTCGATCCATCCGTTTCTTGCGAAGGATAGCCGCCAAATCTTCCATCATCTCAAACATCGGAACAAGTGGTTCATAGCGTTTTCTTACTTCTTCATCTTTATCAACTAAAATTAAATTCACATCGTGGTAGGTCATTCGTTCTGTCGTTTTGATAACACTTTGGAAAATCTCATGGTCCACTACTTCACCATCAGGAGAAATTTCCATCGTACAGCTTAGCGTAAGACGGTTCACCTTTGGATTTAACGAACAAATCCCATTGGACAATCGATGTGGGATCATCGGAATCACTCGGTCCACTAGGTAAATACTTGTTGCCCGTTCTTCTGCTTCAAGGTCAATTGGTGAACCTTCTTTAACATAATAACTAACGTCTGCGATATGAACGCCAAGTTTATAATTCCCGTTCTCAAGCTTTGTTACGGTGACCGCATCATCTAAATCCTTTGCATCTGCTCCATCAATCGTTACAATGACCTCATCTCGTAAGTCACGGCGATTGGCAATTTCACTTTCATCGATTTCATCAGGAGTTTCATTTGCTTGCTGAATGACTTCTTCAGGAAACTCCATTGGTAATCCATGCTTATGAATAACAGACAAAATATCTACGCCAGGGTCATTTTTATGACCTAGGACAGAAATAACTGCACCTTCAGCGGATTTACGGCCGTCTGGATAACTCGTTAAAGTTACAACAACTTTGTGCCCTTCTACGGCACCAAGGCTGGCTTCCTTCGGAATAAAAATATCACTAGTGAATTTTTTATCATCAGGTACAACAAAGCCAAAATGCTTGCTCTCAGTATATGTACCGACAATCTGCTGAACTCCTCGTTCAACAATGCGGACAACCGTTCCCTCGCGACGCTGCCCGGAACTCTCTGTCGAAACACGAGCAAGAACAATATCGCCATGCATCGCGTTGTTCGTTTCATTTGGTGGGATAAAAATATCATCCATTCCTGGCTCTTCAGGAATTACAAAGGCAAATCCTTTTGCATGACCTGTCAGCTTACCACGGACAAGGTTCATTTTTTCCGGTAAACCGTAACGATTGCTGCGGGTCCGGACAACAAGTCCTTTTTCTTCCATGACAACAAGCGCTTTAACAAATTCCTTAAAGGTTGCCGAATCTTGAATTCCAAAAGCTTCTTCTAGCTCTTGGACGGTTAGAGGTTTATAAGCCTCATCCTTCATATAATGAAGCAATCGATCAATATGGTCCTGTATGCTTTCTTCCATATGTAAATCCCTCCTTTTATTAATGGTTCGCATATATGTTAGTTGTCTCAACTCTACATATATTTATTCTTTCCAATTTAAACTTTCGAGAAACGCATAAACATCCTCATGGAGCTGGTCTCGCTCTTTATCAAAGGTGATGACATGACCTGATTCTTCGTACCATTTTAATTCTTTTTGAATCGATTCGACCTCATTGTAGATAATGTTTGCACTATCTGTATTAATCATATGATCATGTCTGCCTTGAACCACAAAGGTTGGCGCATAAACCATATCGACATTCTCTCGCACATCTGAGATTAATTCTTGCAGGGCCTTTAAAGTGTTCATTGGAGTTTTTTCAAACTCTATCATTTCAGTTTCGATTTGATCCGCTGTTTTTCCTTCAAGCCGCTTATATTCTTTTGCATAGGCAAGAATACCTTTGTACATGATTTCTTCGCTTTTGATATACATCGGCGCACACATCGGAACGATTCCCTTTACAGGTACTGTATACCCGAGTTTTAAAGAGAATACTCCTCCAAGAGAAAGGCCGACAACAGCGATCTCTTTATATCCTTCGTTTTGTAAAAACTCATACGCCTTAGTTACGTCCTGCCACCAGTCTTCAGGACCTGTATGTACTAACTCCTCAGGCGGAACGCCATGTCCCTTATAAATGGGTGCATGACAAGTATAGCCCTTTTCCTGTAGGAATCGCCCCATCATGCGAACATCTGCTGAATTGCCGGTAAATCCATGCAGCATTAAGACCGCTCGCTCTCCAGCTTTAAAAGTAAATGGCTTTGGTACTAACTTCTTCATTCTATGGCTCCCTTTTTCATTGTTGGTATTATATCTTATTAATCAAACGTTTGATCAATAAAATGCTAACAATTAAAAATGTGTGATTTTATTCCTACTTAGTTTTAACAAACCTACCGACAACAATCCAGAGATACGCTTTATCCATAGACATAAAGCTAAGTTATCATGTAAAAAACCCAGCCTCCATCGAGACTGGGTTGATTTTTAGATATCGAAGTAAGTAACAAGAATCGTTAGCACAAAGAATAAAACGGACAATACAATTGTGGCACGGTGAAGGACTAAATCAATGCCTCTAGCCTTTTGCTTACCAAACAATGTTTCCGCTCCACCTGAAATGGCACCAGAAAGACCTGCACTTTTACTAGATTGAAGCAGGACAACTACAATAAGACTTATACAGACAATAACCAATAAAACCATTAACAATGTATGCATGAAGCTACCTCCTGAAAAACCTACATATAACAATATTTTAAATTTATCATATTTTCGGGTTTGAAACAATACTTGTCTTGGCGAAGTGGTGAAACTTTGTACTAAAGAAAAAACGCTGACACGTCTGCCAGCGCTTTTTCTTTTTATAAAATTACTTCTTTAGGTTATAGAAAGATTTGATTCCGTTGAACTGAGCTGTATCACCAAGCTGGTCTTCGATGCGAAGAAGTTGGTTATATTTAGCAACACGGTCTGTACGAGAAGGTGCACCAGTCTTGATTTGTCCAGCATTCGTAGCAACCGCGATATCAGCGATTGTTGCATCTTCTGTTTCACCAGAACGGTGAGAGATAACAGCTGTATATCCTGCACGCTTCGCCATTTCAATTGCTTCGAAAGTTTCAGTTAATGTACCGATTTGGTTAACTTTAATTAGGATAGAGTTTCCAACACCTTGCTCAATTCCTTGAGACAATTTCTTCGTGTTTGTAACGAACAAGTCGTCACCAACTAGCTGAACTTTGCCACCAAGGCGCTCAGTTAGAAGCTTGTGACCTTCCCAGTCGTTTTCATCCAGGCCATCTTCGATTGAGATGATTGGATATTTAGAAGACATTTCTTCATACCAGTCAACCATTTCAGCAGAAGTTTTCACAACGCCTTCTCCAGAAAGATGGTATTTGCCGTCTTCTTTGCTGTAGAACTCAGAAGATGCAGCATCCATTGCCAGCATAACTTGCTCACCAGGCTTGTACCCTGCTTTTTCAATTGCAGTAACGATTGTTTGAAGTGCTTCTTCGTTTGATCCTAAGTTAGGAGCGAATCCACCTTCATCACCAACAGCTGTGTTTAAGCCTTTTTCTTTTAAAACAGCTTTTAAGCTATGGAAGATTTCAGTACCCATACGAAGTGCTTCACGGAAGTTTTCTGCACCAACTGGCATAACCATGAATTCTTGGATGTCCACGTTGTTATCCGCATGCTCTCCACCGTTAACAATGTTCATCATTGGAACTGGAAGCTGCTTAGAGTTGAAGCCGCCAAGGTATTGGTATAAAGGAATGTCTAAGTAATCAGCAGCTGCATGTGCAACAGCCATAGAAACACCAAGGATTGCGTTTGCACCTAGTTTCCCTTTGTTTTCTGTGCCATCAAGCTCAATTAGTGCTTGGTCCACACCCACTTGATCAAGAACGTTGAATTCTTCGCCCACTAAAAATGGAGCAATGATTTCGTTTACGTTTTCAACTGCTTTTAAAACACCTTTGCCAAGGTAACGGCTCTTGTCGCCATCACGGAGTTCAACTGCTTCATATTCACCAGTAGAAGCACCACTTGGAACTAATGCGCGTCCAAACGCACCAGATTCAGTATAAACTTCAACTTCAACAGTAGGGTTCCCGCGGGAATCAAGTACCTCGCGTGCATAAACGTCAGATATAAATGGCATCTAAATCTCTCCTTAAAATGTATTGCCGATTACTACCGGCCAATTTCAAACGTAACATTAATAATACTACTTAACTCAAGCATTTGCGCGAACTAAAAGCACTTCTGTTAGCTTTATTTTTTGATGAGTGTTTTACCCGTCATCTCAGCTGGTTGTGCAACCTCTAATAGCTCAAGCATTGTCGGTGCAAGGTCACCAAGAATCCCGTCCTCACGTAGTTCAAGGTTTGGCTTCGTGACAATCACTGGAACCGGGTTCGTCGTATGCGCGGTCATTGGTGTACCTTCGGGAGTTAGGACTTCATCCGCATTCCCATGATCCGCTGTGATAATCGCTGTTCCACCTTTAGAAACAATCAAATCAACAATTTTACCTAGGCACTCATCCACAGTTTCTACGGCCTTGATTGTTGGTTCAAGCATACCAGAGTGTCCAACCATATCAGGGTTGGCGAAATTCAAGATGATGGCATCATGCTTGTCTGCTTCGATTTCATTTAATAGAGCCTCAGTTAGCTCATATGCACTCATTTCAGGCTGCAAATCATACGTAGCGACCTTTGGTGAGTTAATCAAAACCCTTGTTTCACCCGGAAACTCATTCTCGCGACCACCGCTCATAAAGAACGTGACATGAGGATATTTTTCCGTTTCAGCAATTCGCAACTGAGTCATCCCGTTTTGTGCAATGACTTCTCCCAATGTATTATCAAGGTTTGCCGGTTGGAAAGCAACATAACCGTCAACCGTTTCACTAAAGTGAGTCAAACAGACAAAATGTAGATTCTCTGGATGCTTGGCGCCACGATCAAAGGAACGGAAATCCTTATTCGTAAAGGTATTTGAAATCTGGATTGCTCGGTCTGGACGGAAGTTGTAGAAAATAACTGCATCGTCATTTTGAACGGTAGCCACTGGGGAACCGTCCGATTTAGTTAAAACGGAAGGCAATACGAATTCATCGTAAATCCCGTTTTTGTAGTTATCTTCAACCAATTCTAACGGATCTGTGTAGCTTGGGCCTTCGCCGTAAACCATTGAACGAAACGATTTTTCAACACGCTCCCAACGCTTATCACGGTCCATAGAATAGTATCGCCCAGAAATGGTCGCAAATTCACCTACGCCAATTTCTTTCATTTTTTCAATCGTTTGTTTTACGTAACCAGGAGCTGTCTGCGGACCAACATCTCGTCCATCTAGAAAAGCATGAACATAAACCTTCTCTAATCCTTCAGTGGCTGCTAGTTTTAAAAGGGCAAACAGATGCTCAATATGGCTATGTACTCCACCATCAGATAAAAGGCCAAAAAGATGTAAGCTTGTTCCTTTATCTTTCGCATGCTTGATTGCATTTAAAAATGTTTCATTCTGTTCAAACTCGCCATCGCGAATCGAAATATTCACTCGAGTCAAGCTTTGGTAGACAATTCGACCTGCGCCAATGTTCAAATGACCCACTTCTGAATTTCCCATTTGTCCTTCAGGAAGACCAACAGCCTCACCACTTGCTGTTAATTGAGCATGTGGATAGGTGTTCCAATAACGATCAAAGTTTGGCTTATTTGCCTGAGCGACAGCATTCCCTTTCTCTTCACCTCGGCAGGCAAAGCCATCAAGAATAATTAATGCCGTTGGTGATGTCTTACTCATTGACCTGCCTCCAATAACTGCAAGAAGGAATCTGATTCAAGGCTTGCCCCACCGACTAATGCTCCGTCGATATCTGACTGTGCCATGTATTCTTTAATATTTCCTGGCTTAACACTACCGCCGTACTGAATGCGGATGGCTTCTGCTACCTCTGATGAGAAGCGCTCAGCGATGACCTTGCGGATATGAGCACACACCTCATTGGCATCCTCTGCCGTTGAGGATTTTCCTGTGCCGATTGCCCAAATTGGTTCATAAGCGATTACAGTTTGCTTTAACTGATCTTCGGTAAGACCTTCTAGCGCTTTTGTTATTTGAGTACCAACAAACTCATTTGTTTCGCCATTTTCCCGTTGCTCGAGTGTTTCACCACAGCAAACAATTGGAATTAAATTGTACTTAAATGCTGCAAGCGTCTTTTTATTCACAGATTCGTCGGTTTCATTGAACATTTCGCGGCGCTCAGAATGGCCAATGATGACATAGTGTACACCGATCTCTTCTAATGCTTTCGGGCTGATTTCACCTGTAAAAGCACCGCTCTCTTCAAAGTGCATGTTTTGTGCACCAATTTTCACATCATAGTTTTGGGCCGCTTCAACAAGCTGACCTAAAAATAATGCCGGCGCGCATACAACAGATTCAACTTTATCAATGGATGGAACAAGTCCGTTAACATCCTCAATAAATTTTTTCGCTTCCGGCAGTGTTTTATGCATTTTCCAGTTTCCAGCAATGATTGGCTTACGCAAAGTCAGCACTTCCTTTCAACATTCGTTTATAGTCTACTTCCGAACTGTTCGAAGGGCTTCGATTGTTTCAAAGCCCTGTTCCGAACTAGTCAGTGAAGATTTCTAGCTGTCGTAAATTGAATCATAGTGATTCAACTTTCTTTACTTATCATTCAAAGCAACAACGCCTGGAAGAGCTTTGCCTTCCATGAACTCGAGGGATGCTCCGCCACCTGTTGAAATATGACTCATTTTATCTGCTAAATTAAACTTTTCAACTGCTGCTGCAGAGTCGCCTCCGCCAATCACCGAATATGTATCCGTTGCATCAGCTAATGCTTGGGCAACTGCCTTTGTCCCATTAGCAAACTTTTCAAGTTCAAATACACCCATTGGTCCATTCCATATTACAAGTTTAGACTTTTGGATCACGTCTTGATAAATTTCGCTAGTTTTAGGACCGATATCCAACGCTTCCCAGTCAGCTGGAATTTCGTCAATCGCAACCACTTTTGTATTAGCATGTTCGCCGAAATCATCTGCAACAATCACATCAACCGGCATATAGAAATTGACACCCTTTTCTTTCGCTTTTTCAATAAAGGAGTTTGCAAGGTCAATTTTATCTGCCTCAAGAAGTGACTTTCCAACTTCATGGCCTTGAGCTTTTACAAATGTATAAGCTAAGCCGCCACCAATAATAAGATTATCTACTTTTTCAAGGAGGTTCTCAATCACACCAATTTTGTCTTTTACTTTTGCGCCACCAATGATTGCGGTAAAAGGACGTTCTGGGTTAGAAAGGGCTTTTCCTAATACATCGAGCTCCTTTTCCATTAGGAGACCAGAAACAGCTGGGAGATGATGAGCGATTCCTTCTGTTGAAGCATGAGCACGATGAGCTGCACCAAAAGCATCATTAACATAAACATCAGCTAGTTCTGCAAATGCTTTAGCAAGCTCAGGATCATTTTTTTCTTCTCCAGGATAAAAACGGACATTTTCAAGCAATAAAACGTCTCCGTCTGTCATCGTACCGATTTCTGCTTGGACAGAATCACCATACGCCTCATCCGTTTTTTTCACTTCTTTGCCAAGAAGCTCGGACAAACGCTTAGCAACAGGGGTAAGGCGCAACTCATCCACCGCTTGGCCTTTTGGACGACCTAAGTGGCTAGCAAGAATGACTTTGGCTCCTTGTTCAGTTAAATACTGGATTGTTGGCAAAGCCGCACGAATTCTCGTTTCATCCGTTACTTGACCATCCTTCATCGGAACATTGAAATCAACGCGACAAAATACTCGTTTTCCTTTTACATCAATATCTTTTACAGATTTTTTGTTCAAGGCTGAAACCTCCTAATTGGTTTTAAAGCTATAAGCGAATGCTTGCAAATGAGGTTAGAAGCACCCTATTTAGGCCCTAATGATCTTTAACAGAGCCCTATAACAGATAAAAGGGAGAGGGGATTGGTCCCCACTCCCCTTTCATCCCATTAAAATTATAGGTGCTAATGGATAGTTTATCCATAACCTTAATTTTTAAAAATTAAAGACCTTTTTGAGCGATGTAATCAATTAGGTCAACAACACGGTTAGAGTAACCAGTTTCATTGTCATACCAAGAAATAACTTTTACCATGTTGCCTTCCATAACCATAGTGGAAAGAGCATCAATTGTTGAAGAATGAGTATCGCCATTGTAATCACCAGATACAAGTGGCTCTTCGCTGTAACCAAGGATACCTTTAAGATCTCCTTCAGCTGCTTCTTTAAGAGCAGAGTTGATGTCTTCAACTGTTACGTCTTTATCAAGCTCAGCTACTAAATCAACTAAAGAAACGTTTGGAGTTGGTACACGCATTGCTCCACCGTTAAGCTTGCCTTTTAGTTCTGGCAACACTAGGCTAACTGCTTTTGCAGCTCCAGTTGTTGTTGGGATAATGTTTTCTGCAGCCGCACGAGCACGACGGTAGTCCTTATGTGGTAAGTCAAGGATTTGCTGATCATTTGTATAAGAGTGAACAGTTGTCATCATTCCACGCTTAATACCGAACTTATCATTAAGTACTTTTGCAAATGGAGCTAAGCAGTTTGTAGTACAAGATGCATTGGAAATTACATGATGGTTCGCTGCATCATAGTTTTCATGGTTTACACCCATAACGATTGTGATATCTTCTTCGTTTGCAGGTGCAGAGATGATAACTTTTTTAGCGCCAGCTTCAAGGTGCTTCGCTGCATCAGAGCGCTTCGTAAAGCGACCAGTTGATTCAACAACAACTTCTACACCAAGATTTCCCCAGCCAATTTGTGCAGGATCTCTTTCAGCGATAACTTTCACACGCTGACCAGAAACTACTAGATATTCGCCGTCAACTGAAACTTCTTCATTTAACTTTCCGTGTACGGAATCATATTTTAGAAGATGCGCAAGCATGTTTGCATCTGTTAAGTCGTTTACTGCTACTACTTCTACGTTAGGATTTTTAAGAGCTGCACGGAATACTACTCGTCCAATACGTCCAAATCCGTTAATACCAATTTTTACTGCCATGATATTTCCTCCTTTAAGTCGTAAAGCATGTGTTTTTTATATATTAAAGGCATTGCCCTGTTACCAAAATTCTTAAACATGATAGTGGACAAAGCTTCTTTACCCTCGAATCAAAATACGTGCGGCACCCTCATCTGTAACAAGAATCGTTGATTCTGGAGCCTGTTTCATATAAGCTCTTATTGCTTTGGCCTTAGAAGCGCCACCTGCGACAGCAATAACAAAATCAGCTTCATTTAGGTCTGTAAGCTGGATGCCAATGGTTTGTACCTTATGGACAATCTCCCCGTCTTCATTAAAATAATAGCCAAATGCCTCTCCAACTGCATTTCCCTTAATGATTTTATCCATCACTTCAGGCGAAGTACTTCGGCGTTCCGCCATTGTAATAGCATCTCCAATTCCATGCAAAACAATGTCAGCCGATTTTATTAATGAGAGCATCTCGATAACCATTGGTTCTTTAATAAAGGACTCATAAATCTCACTACTTACCTGATCTGGTACATAAAAGACTTGATGTTGGGAATTCGTTTTGCTAGCCATGATTGCACTAATTGTACTTGCTTGGTTATTCACATCATGTCCAAGGCCACCTCGAGCCGGTACAAATAGTAGTTTTTTTTCTCCCAATTCTGGAGGTAGCATTTCTGCCACTGCGGCAATCGTTGATCCACCTGTCACAGCAATGATATTTTCCGCTTTTAAACGGTTTTTCATACAAACTGCACAAGCTTTTCCAAGTTCTCTTTTAATCCAGGGGGACTGATCACTGTCTCCAGGAACAATAATTGCTTTAGTAATCCCTAGTTTGTTTTGAAGTTGTTGCTCTAATTTGCTTAATCCCGTAATATCACTCATCACGCCTTCAAGACTTTCCAGTATATCTTTTCCTTCTTTTGTCAGACTCATTCCCTGAGCAGACATTTGAATTAGGTCCTGTTCTTTTAAAAACTCAACCTCACCGCGTAAAACTCGTTCGGTAAAACCAAGACTAACGGCCAGATTGCGACGGCCAACAGGTTGCATCGTATGTATGTACTGTAAAATCAGATAGCGTTTTTGCATAATTTCCACGAGATCAGGCAATATTCTTTTTTGTATGTCTAGCAAAAAGTCCATGACGATTTTTCCCCTTTAACACAGAATGGTCATTTCATGTCCCGTAGTGACATATTATGTCCCACTCACTCCAAAAAAAATCACCCCTGATTTCTTTTTCATTCTAACAGGAGTGAAAAGCTAGTTCAACTAATATATTCGACATTTTTTTCTGTAAACGCTTCAATTAGGTCTTTTTTGTGAATGATCCCTGCCTGTACTTCTTCCCCATTAAGTTCAATGACGGGAATTGTAATTCCGTACAACTCTGTTAGATGGTCATCTTCATCGATATCCACTTGCTTTATGTCGAATTTCCAATCAGCTTGAAGCTCTTCTAGTAAAATATACGCTTCTTCACATAGATGGCAGCGTTGCCTCATATACAACTTAACAATACTCTTCAAATTTCTCATCCTTTTCTAGCTAAACCTAGTCAGCTTTTTTCGAAAGCCTGTTTTAAATGTATTGTTGATACAAAATTAGATGCGCTTTAAAACAGGTATACGAAAAGAGTTTACATTATTCAAACCGTTTTCGCTTTGTTGAGGAAGGAATCCCTAATTGTTCGCGATACTTGGCGACTGTTCGTCTGGAGATCACGATTCCGGAGCGATTTTCTAACATATGGACGATGTCTTGGTCTGACAGGGGTTTTTGCTTATTTTCATTTTGTATTAGTAGTTCGATCGCTGCTTTGGCATGGTTAGAAGACGTTTGGTCATCTTCCGTCGTTTGTACCGAACTTGAAAATAATGACCTCATCTCATACGTGCCATTGGGTGTTTGGATATACTTTTCACGGACAGCCCTACTGACGGTCGATTCATGAATGTCTAGTTCTTCGGAAACTTCCCTCATCGTCATCGGTCGCAAAAAAGATTGACCATGATAGAAAAAGTCATTTTGTTTTTCAACAATCTTTAAGGCTACCTTCATCAAAGTCTCGCGACGTTGTTCTAAACTTTTAAGAATCCATTGGTAATCATTTTGTTTATCTTGTAGGAATCGACCTACTTCAGAATCCTTATATGAGGCTAACTCCTGAAAATATTGCTCATTAAACGTTACTTTCGGTATTGTATCATCAAATAAACTGACTGTTAAATGGCCGTCTTCAAGCTTTACAATGACATCTGGAACAACATACGCTGCTTTTTCCTTTTGAAAGATGCTTCCAGGTCTTGGATTTAGTGTTTGCACATAGTCAAATGCCTTTTGGATTTCTTTTAAATCCATTTTTATCATCTTAGCTATAGATTTCCATTTCTTTTCCGCAAACAAAATGAAGTGGTCACTGAGAATGGTTTTAAGGAGTTGTTGTGGAGGACGCCCATCCTCACTACTGTTTTCATCTGTTAGTGATAACTCTTTCTCTACTTGTAAAAGTAGACACTCTTGTAAATTTCTTGCGCCTACGCCAACAGGGTCGAACCCCTGTAAAATCTTCAAACAACTTTCAGCCATCTGATCTGTAATTTTAAATTTTGCACAGGCTTCCTCTATACCAAATCCTAAGTAACCGTTTTCATCAATGGTCTCAATATAGAATCGGACTACATTTTGCTCAGTGGTTGTTATCGGTACTAGGTTTAATTGAAACAATAAGTAATCCTGTAGTGTATCATCAGTTTTTTCTGCAATCTGTTCAATCCAGTTCTGATCCCGTTCACTAGAGCCAGAAGGACGATTACTTTTTCGAGACCTCGTCATTCTCTCAATGGAACGGACATTTTTGTGTTCCACCTTTAATAGAGGATTTTCAATTGCCTTTTCTTCTAAAAAAGTAGAAAGCTCTTGGGCGGAATACTGTAATAAAGCAATAGCCTGAGTTAGCTCTTGAGTCATCGCTAGCTTCAAGGTTTGCTTTTGCCACAACCCAGCTTTTAAATCCATCCAATCCCCTCCCCTCTCTCATTTTACCTGATAATGAGCCGATACGGAATGGAGGATTTTGACTCAAAATAAAAACTCCTGCTCTATAATTAGAACAGGAGTTTTTATAGCGCCCTCGGAGGGAATCGAACCCCCATTTTAAGAACCGGAATCTTACGTGCTATCCGTTGCACCACGAGGGCATATGAATAAATTTGTGCTACTATAAGATTAGCAGTACGAATACTTATTATAAGGTAAATTTCTTTAAAGTGCAAGCAGGTTATTGTTTTTTTGGCTGTGTATGAATACGAACTTTGGAAGAGACCGGTTGATTGGAGCGGAAGGTGCGAGACTCCTGCGGGAGCAGCGGGACAGGTGAGACCCCACAGCGAGGAACGAGCGAGGAGGCTCACCGCACGCCCCGCGGAAAGCGAGCATCCTGGAGCGGAAATCAACCCTTTTTTTTATCAAAACAACAATTTTCACGAATATTAACTTGTTTTAAAATCCAAAAGAGCGGGTATGATGGAAGTAGTGGAAAAAATAGGAATGGTACATTTAAAAATTGTCGAATAATTCATTAAGAGGACATGAGTGATTCGTTTGACCTTAATTGACCATTCGTGTATCATAAAATATACATAGACCTCATCGTTCAGAACTATTTTACCTAGTCCTGTCTTTGAGAAAACCTTGTGTTAAAGGAGGAACAAAAATGAACTTAATTCCTACAGTTATTGAACAAACCAACCGCGGGGAACGTGCTTATGACATTTATTCCCGCCTTTTAAAAGACCGCATTATCATGCTAGGAAGTGCAATTGATGATAATGTTGCCAACTCCATTGTTGCCCAGCTTCTTTTCCTAGAAGCCGAAAACCCAGAGAAAGACATTTCCATCTACATTAACAGTCCTGGCGGCAGCATCACTGCTGGAATGGCCATTTATGACACTATGCAATTTATCAAACCAGAGGTTCAAACCATCTGCATCGGGATGGCAGCCTCAATGGGTGCATTCTTACTGGCAGCTGGAACAAAAGGAAAGCGTTATGCTCTTCCTAATGCTGAGGTTATGATTCACCAACCACTTGGTGGAGCACAAGGTCAGGCAACCGAGATTGAAATTGCCGCCAAACGCATTTTGTTCCTACGTGATAAGCTAAATGGTATTCTATCTGAACGCACAGGGCAGCCATTAGAAGTGATTGCACGTGATACAGAGCGTGATAACTTCATGACCGCAGAACGTGCGAAAGAATATGGATTAGTTGATAACATTGTGACTCGCAACCCGAACGATAAGAAATAATATAAAAAGGTGGAAGCATCCGGTTTCGGATGCTTCCATTTTGTTAAGGGAGTATTTCGAAGAGACGTGCTTTGTCCCTGGCTCAACGAAAAAACTCGCTCCTTTATCGGAGCGAGTTTTATTATGCTTCATTCTGAATATATTCGCTAAGCATCGATAATGCTTCTTCTTCATCTTTCCCATCTGCAATTAAATTAACTGTGGTACCAACCCCAACCGCTAAACTCATTAAGCCCATAATGCTTTTCGCATTAACCTTTTTACCGTCCTTTTCAAGGAAAATATCAGCCGTAAACCGATTTGCCTCCTGAACAAACAACGCCGCTGGTCGTGCCTGCAAACCAGTTTTTAATTTAACTGTTACCTTTTTTTCTACCATTCTTTTTCCCTCTCCCTTATTTACCGCTATTTTTGTTCTATTCTTTCTCCTGCACGGAGCTTATCTGCAATCTCATCTATTTTTCTTAATCGATGGTTGATTCCCGATTTACTAATCGTTCCACCGGACACCATCTCACCTAATTCCTTTAAGGTTACATCTTGGTAGGCAACTCGAAGTTCAGCTATCTCTCTTAACTTACCAGGGAGAATTTGTAATCCAACTGTATTTTCAATAAATCGGATGTTTTCAACCTGTCTTAAAGCTGCCCCAATTGTCTTATTTAAGTTTGCAGTTTCACAATTCACAAGACGATTGACCGAGTTCCGCATATCGCGGACAATTCGGATGTCTTCGAACCGAAGAAGTGCATTATGAGCACCGACAATCGTTAAAAACTCGGTGATTTTTTCAGCTTCTTTTAAATAAGTAATAAATCCCTTTTTTCGCTCTAGTGTTTTACTATTTAGACCAAATTTATTCATTAGTTCACATAAAGATTGATTATGTTCTTGGTATTGTGACGCAATTTCAAGATGGTAGGAAGAAGTTTCCGGGTTATTAACTGATCCACCAGCTAGGAACGCCCCTCTCAAATAAGAACGCTTACAACAATTCTTTTTGATGAGGTCACCGGATATATCATGAATAAGCGCGAAACCTTCACCAACAATTTTTAAATCCTCAAGGATGGTTCTAGCCGATTCCTTTAATCGAACGATATAAACATTATTTTTCTTAAGTCGCATCTTTTTCCGGACAAGAAGTTCTACCTGTACTTGGTAATTCATTTTAATCAAGGTATAAATCCGTCGCGCAATCGCTGCGTTTTCAGTTTGAATGTCTACAATTAGCTGGCGGTTGGAGAATGAAAGAGAACCGTTCATCCGGATTAAGGCCGATAACTCTGCCTTACTACAGCAGCCATTAGCCTCTAAATTCGTCAATTCCTTCTTTGTAACCGAAGCAAAAGACATCCCCTCACCTCCTAGTATAACGCGAAAGTGCTAGAGGCACTTCCGCTGACAGCATCTATTTGCGCAAAAATATATGCTTTTTTATTTCCGAAAGACTCTTTTCTCAGACTTCGTTATTTTGGGTATTATTTTAAGCTGAATTAAGCCTCGTTATAGTCCAATGTGTTATTGAATTATTAGAAAAGAGCTTGCAAACATACTATAAACGTAAAAAATAGCTTATCTTGCGCTTTAGTATTTTAACAATATCTTACGACAACAGCCTTGCGGAAAAAAGCTTATCATTATTACGCGGTAGATTACCTTTTGGTTTCATTTAAAATCAAAGAATATAAAATTTCTGCAACCTTCCGTGTATCGTGACGAATGACGTCCCCTTCAAGATTGGCTATTTTCTCTGAAATGACCTCAAGCCCCAATTCTTCAAGAAGATCAAAGTCAAATTGAACAGGCCTTGCACGCTCTTCCTTATACTTTAGCTCAATATCTTCCGGAATATCATCATTATTTATTAAAATCATGTCTAAGAATGCACAATTCATATGGTCATAAATCGCTTTTATATGATCACTTGCCGTGAAATTGAGAGTTTCTCCAGCTTGTGTCATCAGGTTACATATATATACCTTTTTCGCTTTTGCCTTGCTAACCTCTTTCCCAAGTTCCTCCACGAGGAGGTTTGGCAAGATACTTGTATAAAGACTTCCAGGGCCAATCACGATTAAATCAGCTTGTCTAATCTCCTGAATGGTCTCAGGTAGTGGCTGAACATTTTTAGGATCAAGGTAAACCCGCTTTATTCGCTTACCTGAATAAGGAATTTTAGACTCTCCGCTTACAATTGAACCATCGTCCATCTCCGCATTTAAAATGACACTGCGGTTAGCGGCTGGAAGCACTTTTCCCCGTACATTTAACACGCGGCTCATTTCTTGAATGGCATGTGAGAAATTTCCGGTGATAGAAGTCATCGCAGCTAAAATCAAATTCCCTAGCGAATGGCCTGAGAGCTCATTCGCAGTCTTGAACCTGTGCTGAAACATCTCTTCGACCAAGGGCTCAACATCAGATAACGCAGCAAGCACATTGCGAATATCTCCTGGAGGCGGAATCTGCATTTCATTCCGCAATCGCCCTGAACTACCACCATCATCGGCAACCGTTACAATTGCCGTGATATCAAGATCATATTTTTTCAAGCCACGAAGTAAAACCGGCAGACCAGTTCCACCACCAATGATGACGATTCTCGGCTGAGTTTCCATGGTCATGTCGACTGTTCCTTCCTCTTTTCGATATCACGGTGGGTAACGCGAGTAAGGTAGTCTTTTTCAAAATGCCTCGATATTTGCTCTGCCAAGGCAACTGACCGATGCTGCCCACCTGTACACCCGATTGCAATAATTAATTGCGCCTTCCCTTCCCGCTTGTAATGCGGAAGCATAAACGTCAATAAATCGAGTACTTTTTCAAGAAATTTATGGGTTTCATTCCATTTCAGAACATAGGTGGACACATCTTCATCAAGTCCAGTCTTTGGTCGCATATGTTCAATATAATGAGGGTTCGGCAAAAAGCGGACATCAAATACTAAGTCAGCATCAATTGGTATCCCGTGCTTAAAGCCAAACGACATCACATTCACTGTAAAAGTTGATTTCTTTACCGTCGAAAATTCTTCATGAATTTTCTCGCGTAACTCCTTAGGCTTTAGGGTCGATGTGTTATAAATGACTTGAGCTCTACCTTTTAACTCCTCAAGTAACTCACGCTCAAGTTTAATGCCATCAAGGGGACGACCTTTCTTTGCTAATGGGTGAAAACGCCTTGTCTCCTTATAACGCCTAACAAGAGTTTCATCATTTGCATCAAGAAATAATATTTGTGGAGCAACCCAAGCCTTTTCCGCAAGATCATCAAGTGCCTTAAAAAGAGAATCAAAGAACTCTCGACCACGCAAATCCATTCCTAGTGCCACTTTATTCATCTTATTTCCTGATTCCTTCATTAATTCAAGAAATTTAGGTAGTAAGGTTGGCGGGAGGTTGTCAACACAGAAGAAACCTAAGTCTTCGAAGCTTTGAATAGCGACTGTTTTCCCCGCACCTGACATGCCAGTAATAATGACCATTTGGGTATCATTTGTTGAACCGATGCTCATTTTTCCAATTCCTCCCGAAAATCTTTATTTTGATCAATGTGAATTGAGATAATTGTTTTACCTTAGTTGGGATCAAGGCGATAATGAATGAGTTCCATTTCCGGAGTATACGTGAATGTTCCATATATAATCCCCTGGCCATGAACCATGTAATCAAGGATATGATAGTCTCCAGCTGCCATGGGAAGATTTTTAATCTCCTCGGTATCATGCCAAGCCAGTTCCCCTTCTTCAGATCTTTCTAGGTGAACACCAGTGGATTCTGTCGCATTAAAGGTAAACATCATCCATTCGTTCACAACCTGATCTCCATCTTTTATGACAAACGTAAAAATGCCTTTAATTTTCGGATCTAATAAATAAATTCCAGTCTCCTCACGAAATTCTCGGATGCATGATTCCTTCGCCGTCTCTCCTGGCTCCATTTTACCACCAGGGGCAACCCACCATCCGCGTCGAGGCTTCTGAAGTAATAGCACTCTATTCCCCTTTAGCAATAAACAATTCGCTACGCGTTGCAATATATTCACCTTCTTTTCGGATTAAAGAATGTCCGGTTTTAACTATTACTTATTGACAGGACTCCGAACTTTTCGTTGTTCTCATTATACTATTTTTAGAAACCTCTCACAACGAATCGAAAATTGATAATTTTGTAAATATCTTAACCGCAATATCAAGCGGTTTTCACGGGTGTTATAGTGACGTCATACAAGCTGTATCATATGTATAGACAAAAAAAGAGCACAGGCAGAACCTGTGCACCAAGTAATATTTTAAAAGGGGGTCAATTTATAAACTTATTGTACCCTATAAATATTTCACTACTGTTACAGCAGAGTTAATTAATAATTACGTTTTTGTTTTTTATTCCACTCACTATGGATAATGGGTAAAGTCATTTTTAAAAATTATAAGGCTGCGCTAAACTCGGCTGTTGATTTCCGCTCCAGGCACTTCGCTTTCCAAACAAAAGTTTCTAAAATCACCAATATACTTAAAAACAGGCAATAAAAAGTTTCATAAAAACTCGTTGTATAAAACCTGCTGTAAAGCTTACTTAAGCCTTTGTCTTTAGTTCTTCTTTTAACTCTTCGACGAAATGCTGTGCTTGTTGCGCAGCGATACTACCGTCACCAGTTGCTGTAACTATTTGTCTTAATGTTTTTTCACGAATGTCGCCAGCTGCGAAAATACCAGGTACTTTCGTTTCCATCAACTCATTTGTCTCAATATAACCATTGCTGTTGGTTATTCCTAGACCTTCAAACGGTTTCGTTAGTGGAATCATTCCGATGTAGATGAAGACCCCATCTGCCTTAAATTCCATTTCTTTCTCGTCTGTTGTAGACACGAGTGTTAAGCTTCCAACTTTGCCGTCTTGTTCATGAATTTCTTTCACTGTATGGTTCCAAATAAAATCAATTTTGTCATTCGCGAATGCTCGATCTTGAAGAATCTTCTGAGCACGGAGCTCATCACGGCGGTGAACAATCGTTACCTTTGAGGCAAAGCGTGTTAAATAAACTCCTTCTTCGACCGCTGAGTCTCCCCCACCGACAACGACAAGTTCTTTTCCTTTGAAGAACGCCCCGTCACAAACGGCACAATAAGAAACTCCGCGCCCACCAAGTTCTTGTTCTCCAGGTACGCCAATTTTTTTATACTCTGCTCCAGCAGAGATAATAATTGAACGTGCCTTATACTGCTTAGAGCCGGCATTGATTGTTTTGTATTCCTTGCCATCAATAATTTCTTTCACATCACCGTAAGCATACTCAGCACCAAATTTTTTTGCGTGATCAAACATTTTTGTAGAAAGATCCGGCCCTAAGATGCTATCAAAGCCAGGATAGTTCTCTACATCTTCTGTATTCGCCATTTGTCCACCTGGAACTCCACGTTCAAGCATGAGCGTAGACAGGTTCGCACGCGATGTATAAACAGCAGCAGTCATCCCAGCAGGACCTGCACCAATGATAATGACATCATAAATTTTTTCTTCTGACATAGTACGACACTCCTTTATCTATTACAGTATATCCTTAAAAAACCAATTCGATATTGATTAGTATTCACTTCCTATCCCTATCCTATAAAACAAACATCAAAGAGTCCAAATTTTTGCTCGGCAAGCAAAAAAAGTGCCAGGCACCATCCATTTTCTGGATGGTGCCTGGCACTTTTTATCGTTAATCTAGGCATTCTGTTACTTGGTTGATGTACTTTGTTAGGGTGGATACGGATAGTCCGTATTTTTTGGCGATGGCCATTTTTGTAATGTTGCCATTGCGAAGCTTTTCCCAAACAAATTCCACAGCTGCTGCCCAAGCTTTTTTATTTTTAAAATTAAACCCTTCCTTAACAGCCTCTTCGAAGACTGCAAACCAAACTAAATAAATGCCAGCTTCGCCTTGGTCAATTGGCTGATGGAAGTCGTAAAGCACAAGAGCAGTCTCATGCGCGCCGATCACAGACTCGAGTCCAGGGTTAACCTTTCCAGACTTAACATAGGATAAATACTTTTCCTCAAGAGCTGTCAGGTTTTCGGTGATTTTTTTAGTCGAAAGAATTTCTTCTTTCTGATTAGAAACAGATGTTAAAAACAAGGCGAAAAGGCGCTCTTCAGGATGCTCGCTTTGAAGCCTTTTGATAATTGTAGAAACTTGTGTGTCCATGCTGTCCATGCTGGTTGCACCTGTTCCCCATGGTTCATGGCCTTCTTTTTCTGGGCTAAACTCTAGCACCTTTTTCCAGTAATGCTTAGCCGCCTGTTCACGTCCTGTATGGAATGAGGAGTAGGCAAGCCAATAATAAAACGGGCCATCCCCTTCATGACCAAATTTCCGTAAGCGATTCAGCCATTTATAACCTAACTCGTATTCGCCAATCAACGAGAAGGTAGCTCCCAACTTAAACTGTTGCTCCATCAGGAGCGGCTGAATTTTCCCTAGTGAAGCCGTTAATTCTTGAACCTCGTCCGTCCGTTTTTGATAAAAAGCAAACACAAGCTTATTACAAAGCGCGTGAAGATTCCCCGGGCTCTGGTTTAGGACTTGGTTTAGGATATCATTAGCCTTAACTGGCTGACCTAGGTAAAAATAAGCCAACGCAAGGTTATTATAAGCTGACCAATATTCAGGATATTCCTCAATTAACTCCTCGAAGATTTCAATCGCCTTTTGAAAGTCACCGGCCTCAAGACGAGTACGAGCCTCATCCTGCTTGACAATCAAACTGTCTTCTTCTAAAAGAGCTTCTTCGAGATCATCTGCTTCTAGCAAAATCAAATCGAGCAGTTCTTCAGCGTCATCATTAAACTCACCATCGCGAGTCAATTCTAAATATAGATTCGCATGATGATAGGAATCTTTAAATAAGCCCATATGAGCATAGTTATTTGCTAAGAAATAATGGCATTCTACCATTTCTTCATCCAATTCTTCGAGGATCATTTTCAACAAGCGGATTGACTGTTGGTAATCACCCAGCTCAGTGGAAACAATCGCGAGCTGACAGACAATCATCGGTTCCCCCGGCTCTAGTTGCATTGCTCGATCAAAATATTTATGAGCTCGCTGCAAATCCCGGCGATGATACGCTTTGACCCCCTTGGTGAAATAGTACTCACCTGTCGGGACAAATGACAGTAGTTGCCCATTTTGTTTTCTTACTTTAGAGTCTTCTCCCATTTTGTCCTCCGGTAAAGGTTTTTTAACCAAATTAGTATAACATAGGTTGGTGGTTTGGGTGAAGGGGGTGGGTGGTGCAAATTTTGTATTGAGAGGATGAGGTAGTGTTGGACGAGTATTGTGGTGATGGTTGATTTTACTTTTAATTTCCTTTTAGCAAATGTATCGGGGGAAATTGGTGAGTAAACAGATGGATACGGTGAGTAAACCTCCAAAGCACGCAATCCCTAAAGAATACAAAGACTCATGAGAGTAACCAGCGATAAAAATAAGGGGAGATTTTACCGTTAAATCCAGATTAGAGCTTGTTTTTGGGTAAATAGCGGGAGTTATTCCCCCTATTTATATTAAAATTACCTACTTTTACTTATTTCGAGTCAAATAAGGGGAAATTCTCCCTCTATTTAGGCTATTTTCAGTGCCATTTACTAAATAAGGGGAATTTTTCCCTCTATTAATCAATGTACCTACCCTTAATCTCCCCTAATAAACAATAGTGAATACCAGCTTGACACTAGCCAAGCTGGTTCTAATTTATTTCTTATCCAAGTGGCGCTCATTCAACACGCCCAATATGTCTTTAAACGGTAGTCCCTGTTCACGGAGCAAGACGAGCAAGTGGTAAAGCAAGTCTGCTGACTCCCACTTCAATTCTTCTTGGTCTCGGTTTTTGGCGGCGATGATCACTTCAGATGCTTCTTCGCCGACTTTTTTCAGGATTTTATCGACACCTTTTTCGAACAAGTAAGTGGTGTAAGCACCTTCTGGTCGCTCACGCTCACGGTCAGAGATGATTTGCTCTAAATCTTTTAAAATTTTATAGTCAGCTAGGTTCGGTCCCTCGGTAGACTCACCTAATAAGCTTTCTGAGAAACAACTAACCGAACCGGTATGACAGGCTGGACCTGCAGGCTGAACGAGGACCACAAGAGCATCTGCATCACAGTCAAACTTGATATCGACGATTTTCTGTGTGTTGCCACTTGTTTCCCCTTTATGCCAAAGCTCTTGGCGAGAGCGGCTATAAAACCAGGTTTCACGCGTCTCAAGTGACTTCCCTAGGGATTCCCGGTTCATATAAGCCACAGTTAACACTTCAAACGTCGAAGCATCTTGCACTACCGCAGTTAATAATCCGTTGTCATCAAACTTTAACTCTTCTATATTCATCGAACTTCCACTCCTTTTTCACGGAGGTAGGATTTCACTTCTGCCACCGATGTCTCTTTGTAATGGAAAATGGAAGCGGCTAATGCGGCATCTGCTTTTCCTTCTATAAAAGAATCAACAAAATGCTGGGCATTCCCTGCTCCTCCTGAAGCAATGACCGGAACCGAAACAGCTTCGCTAACAGCCTTAGTCAGTTTAAGATCAAAGCCCTTCTTCTCCCCATCACTATCCATGCTCGTAAGTAAAATTTCTCCGGCACCAAGACGTACAGCCTCTCGAGCCCACTCAATCACTTCCCGGTCGGTTGCTTGTCGCCCACCATGGGTATAAACACGCCATGAACCAAGCTCCGCATCATATTTCGCGTCAATGGCGACAACGATGCATTGGGTTCCAAAGAAGTCTGCGCCCTCGGTAATTAAGCTCGGGTTTAACACGGCTGCTGTGTTGAGACTTACCTTATCTGCTCCAGAGCGCAAGATTCGTTTCATGTCTTCTAACGAGTTAATTCCACCGCCAACCGTAAATGGAATCGCAAGCTCTGAAGCGACGGCCTTAACGACTTCCACCATAGTTTTTCGACCTTCATTGGATGCCGAAATATCAAGAAACACCAATTCATCGGCTCCTTGTTCGTCGTAAAAACGGGCCAATTCAACAGGATCTCCAGCATCCCGCAACTGAACAAACTGGATTCCTTTGACCACCCGTCCTTCTTTTACATCAAGACAAGGAATAATCCGTTTCGTTAACATTACTGACTCACCGCTTTCAACGCTTCTTTAACTGTAAAGCGCCCCTCATAAAGTGCCTTTCCGACGATTGCTCCACCAACACCCGCATTCTGGAACTTCTGCAATGCCAGTAAGTCATCCAATTGGCTGACCCCACCAGAAGCAATCACATTTTTACCGGTCTCTTCTGCCATGATTCGAACAGCCTCTAAATTTGGTCCTGAGAGCATCCCATCTGTGGCGATATCGGTAAAAATAAACGTTTCCGCTCCAGCATCGGCGAAACGTTTTCCTAAGTCAACCGCCTTCACCTCTGAAGTCGAAATCCAGCCGTGTGTGGCTACATAACCATCTTTCGCATCGATTCCAATTGCAATCTGACCAGGGTACTTCCGAACCATTTCTTCAGCAAATTCTGGGTTGGAAACAGCGATGCTGCCAATGATTACCCTTGAGACACCATTCTCTAGGTAATGAGCAATGTCAGCCTCACTTCTGATTCCTCCACCTATCTGAACCCGGGCATTTAGCTCTTTCGCTGCCTGCAACACATATGTATCGTTGACTCGTTTTCCATCTCGAGCGCCATCAAGATCGACCATATGAATCCACTCAGCCCCTGACTCGGCAAAGGATGATGCCATGTCAAATGGGGAATCTCCGTATACCGTTTCTTTCCCGTAATCTCCTTGTAAAAGCCGGACACATTTGCCGCCTCTCATATCAATTGCCGGATAGATAATAAAACTCATCTTGGTCCCCCTTTCCGTTTTAACCATTAGTTTTCTATAGGAATAGCTTATCGCACTATTGAGCTAAACGAGTAAAATTTCTTAATAATTCCATTCCAAGCCTACTGCTTTTTTCAGGATGAAACTGCATTCCAAATACATTGTTTCGACCGACAACAGCAGGAACTTCGACATCGTAATCACTTACTGCAATGAGGACATCCTTGTCATCTGTTTTTACATAATAGGAGTGAACAAAATAGACATGCCCTGATTCGACGTTATCAGTTAACGCTGAACCATTCTCAAACCGAAGCAAGTTCCAGCCCATATGCGGCACTTTGTAAGCCTCACCAGTCAACGAAATTCCAGGGAAACGTTCCACTGTACCAGGCAGTAGCCCGAGCCCTTTGGTCACACGGTTTTCCTTGCTTTCTTCAAACAATAATTGCATCCCTAAACAGATGCCAAGAACCGGCTTCCCGGTGTTCGCAAACTCACGAATCATCTCAGCAATTCCAAGTTCGTTCAGACGTTCCATTGCATCTGGAAATGCCCCTACTCCTGGGACCAACAAGGCATCTGCACTCTGCAATTCCTCGCTTTTTTCCGAGATAAAATAAGCGGCATCTAAACGTTCGAGCGCTTTACTCACGCTAAACAAATTCCCCATTCCATAGTCAACAATTCCAATCATCTACAGCATTCCTTTCGAGGATGGAATTCCTTTTACACGTGGGTCAATCGTTGTAGCTTCATCGAGCGCACGCGCTAATGCCTTGAACACAGCTTCAATCATGTGGTGTGTGTTTTGCCCATAATGAACAATAACGTGTAAGTTCATCCGTGCCTCAATCGCCAATTTCCATAAAAACTCATGGACAAGTTCGGTATCAAAGCTACCGACTTTTTGTGAAGGAAATTCACCGCGAAGCTCTAGATGCGGACGATTGCTCAAGTCAACAACGACCTGTGCCAACGCCTCGTCCATTGGCACAAATGCATTGCCATAACGCTTGATGCCGCGCTTATCACCAAGTGCTTCCCGAAGGGCTTGCCCCAGGCAAATCCCAATATCCTCCGTTGTATGGTGGTCATCTACTTCAATATCCCCTTTGGCATTGACCGTTAAGTCAAACTGACCATGCTTAGCAAAAAGGTCTAGCATATGGCTTAGAAAAGGGACTCCTGTCTCTAGCTCAGAAAATCCTTCACCATCAATCCCTAAGCTTAATTGAATATTTGTTTCGTTTGTTTTGCGATCAACCGATGCCACTCGTTCCATGTTTATTCCTCCATCCTGGTGGGTCTATTTTTATGCTCTGTTAAACAAGTACGTTGATATCCCATCCAATCTACGGCTTAAAATCAATACTGTTTTTTAACAAAGCGTTTGGTTTAAAATTTCTTCAATCTTGTTTCAACTGCCCGTGCATGGGCTTCTAGCCCCTCAAGACGGGCAAATTCGGCAATTTTCGCACCATGTTCACGAATAGCCTCTTCACTATAGACAATAATACTAGATTTTTTTTGAAAGTCCTCAACACTTAACGGACTTGAAAATCGTGCCGTCCCGTTCGTTGGCAAAACATGATTCGGGCCTGCAAAATAATCGCCTACCGGTTCGGAGCTGTAACGACCGATAAAAATCGCTCCCGCGTGACGAATTTTCCCGAGAAGCCCCATCGCATTTCCAGTCACAATCTCCAAATGTTCCGGCGCCAATTGGTTCACGACTTCAACGGCCTCGTCGAGATCCTTTGCCAAATAAATCGCACCGAAATCTTCAATCGAGCGTCCAGCAATTTCCTTGCGAGGAAGGACGGATAACTGCGCGGCCACTTCACTTTGAACCGCTTCAGCTAATGTCGGTGAAGTTGTCACAAGGACACTGCTTGCTCGCACATCATGCTCTGCTTGTGACAAGAGATCTGCGGCCACTTCATCCGCTTTTGCTGTTTCGTCGGCCAAAACAGCAATCTCACTTGGCCCTGCAATCATGTCAATATCGACGTCACCGAATACTTCCCGTTTGGCTAAGGCCACATATATATTCCCTGGGCCGGTGATTTTATCAACAGATTGAATCGATTCTGTCCCATAGGCTAAGGCAGCGACCGCTTGGGCACCACCAATTTTGTAAATTTCCTCTACTCCAGCAATATCGGCAGCAACGAGGACTCCAGCTGGTAGCTTCCCATCTGAACTTGGTGGTGAAACCATCACGATACGCTTTACGCCTGCAACCTTTGCGGGAATCACGTTCATAAGTACAGAAGAAGGGTAGGCGGCCGTCCCACCAGGGACATACACCCCAGCCGAATCAAGTGGAGTTACCTTTTGGCCAAGGATGGTTCCGTTATCCTCAGTGGTCATCCATGACGGGCGCTGTTGCTTTTCATGATAACTCCAAATGTTTTCCGCTGCCTCACGAATGACTTCGACCATTTGATCTGAGACTTGTTTATAAGCTTCATCGACTTCGGAGCGCTCTACTTGAAAGGATGAAAGCAATACTCGATCAAATTTTTCCGTATAGGCTTTGACCGCAGCATCCCCAGAAGCGCGAACATCGGCAATAATCTTTTGAACGGCTGCCCGCTGATCTGCCGTTCCACTATCGACCGACCTTTTTATCGAAACATCCCCGCTAACTTTAACAATCTTCAACTTCATCATCCTTTCAAACTTCAATTGAGCTTAAATTACTTCACTTAAAGCATTGACAATCTCCGAAATCCGCTCGTCCTTTATTCGATAACTAACAGGGTTCACAATCAATCTAGAAGTAATCGGAGTGATTGTTTCATACTCAACGAGTCCATTCTCTTTTAATGTCCGTCCTGTTGAAACGATATCGACAATCCGGTCAGAAAGGCCGATTAAAGGAGCCAATTCAATTGAGCCATTTAACTTAATAATCTCGACCTGTTCTCCCTGTTCTCTAAAAAAAGCAGCCGCCACGTTCGGATACTTTGTAGCTATTTTGGGCGCCACATCATTCATTTTTGTTCCTGGCAACCCCGCAACAGCTAAATAACAAGCACTGATTTTCAGATCAAGTAGCTCATAAACATCACGTTCCTCTTCTAAAAGAACGTCTTTCCCAGCAATGCCAAGGTCAGCTACGCCATGCTCGACATAGGTAGCAACATCTGTCGGTTTCGATAAAATAAACCGGAAGTTCTCTTCCTCTACATCTATGATCAATTTTCGTGAATCGTCAAATTCAGGCGGCAAACGGTAGCCGGCTTTTCGCAGTAAATCGGAAGCTTCCTCAAAAATTCGCCCTTTTGGCATCGCAATCGTTAATACTTCGCTCATTCCACCGGCTCCTTTCCTGTTTTTCCAACTAAAAACGTGACATCTGAATATTTATTTGTACAAGCATCAATATCTTTCACGCCACTAATATCCTGAAGGACCACTCGCTTGCCTTCTAGACGTTTTGCCTTAGCTAGTTCATAGGCTTCCTTTCGACGCTCTGAACTAAATAAAATGCAATTAACTGGTACTGTTTCATCTAGTTCACCTATCGCTTCAAGCAGTCGGTCTAAACGAATTGCAAATCCTGTCGCCCCTGTAGATTTGCCAAACTTCTGAAGCAAGCCATCATAACGCCCACCATTACCGATTGGAAAGCCAACATTTCCAGCATAAACCTCGAACAGGATGCCCGTATAGTAACTCATGTGGCTGACAAGTGTTAGGTCAAATTTGATATGGCCAGCTATGTCATAATCACGAATGATGTTCCAGAGCTCCTTGAGCTCAAGAATTGCCTCTTTTCCTTTTTCATTTTCAATCAAATCAAGTGTGCGCCCGATAACTTCTACGCCTCCTCTAAGGTCAAGGAAGGCCAATAGTCGCTGACTATCAATCGATGAAAGTGGCAAAGATTTTACATGCTCTCGATATCCTACATAATTTTTTTCATATAAAAATTTTGTTAATTCCCTCGCGCGCTCTTCTGTACCAAGAATTTGGATAAAGAGCTCTTTTACAAATCCTGCATGGCCGATCGATAATTGGAAGTTCTTCAGACCTGCTTCTTTTAGAGAGGCTACTGCAAGGGCAATCATTTCTCCGTCTGCACTAACCGTTTCATCCCCAATGCATTCAACGCCCACCTGTTCAAATTCTGCTGGACGTCCACCTTCACGTTGCTGTGCGCGAAATACGTTCGCAGAATACGCTAGCCGAAAGGGAAGGTTATCTTTCAACAGCTTAGAAGCTGCAACTCTTGCAATCGGTGCCGTCATATCAGGACGGAGAACGAGGGTATTTCCCTCCTGATCAAGAAGCTTAAATAACTGTTGGTCCAGAATCGCTGAGGCCGTACCAACCGTCTCGTAATATTCAAGTGCTGGAGTGCCAATGAATTGATATCCCCAGCATTTCATTTCTGCTTCAAGTGAGGAACGAACATGCTCCTTTGTCTCATATAAATTTGGAAGAGTATCCCTCATTCCAAGTGGTTTCTCGAACATGAATAATCGACTCATTATTTTTCACCCTTTATCTTTAAGCTGACGTTCCATTTTTTACCCGTTCATTGTTTAGCGGTCTTAAAACTAAAGTGCTTTAGTTCGCTAATATGGTAATGAAATAAAGTTATATGTAGTTTACCGTTTCTAAAAACTTACGTCAATAGAAATGACTGTATATTTAGAATTAGCTTTTTTTCGCGAAAATCCTTTAAAATTCGTCATTTGTCTCGAAAAAATCCCGAATCCTCCCGTTTTGAGAGGTTTTCTCCCAATTCCCTTAGTTGTATAAGCAACAAATAGTTTGCTAATATAATTTTAGAAGGGAGGCTTATCCTCAAAGTAAGAATCAGGTCATTAGGCAAAACAATGAATTATTTTTCCTACTTTCACAATTAGTCTTCTTTGCTAAAAAGAAGGGGAACTTCTTAAGCAAAGAGAGTATTGGGTCCCAAACGGTTTTCGCACCTGAGTATGGCTCCATGTAAAGAAGACGGTTACATTGCGATTTTAGGAAAACGAATTCTCGCCATTTAAATACTACTTTTGACACCTCTAGCACTTCTTGTAAGTATGGTTTTCTAAAGTGGTATCCCCCTTCGTTCTTACTTTTTTCATCATACATTGCGGAAAAAAGGATCCTAGAAAGGGAGAGTTGATGTTTACCAACAATAAATTTAATAGTGTCTTTTGGGTATCGGCGATTACGTTAGGAGTATTTGTTCTGGCCGGTGCTTTATTTCCATCTACATTTGCTAACGGAGCAAATGCCGCTTTATCTTTTACCACCTCTTCATTTGGCTGGTTGTACTTATTAGCTATCTTTATTTTTACTGCTTTTCTTGTTTACCTCATTTTTAGTAAGTATGGAAACATTCGTCTAGGTAGTCAGGATGAAAAGCCTGCCTATCCGTTATTCACATGGATTGGCATGCTCTTTTCGGCTGGGTTCGGTATTGCCCTTGTCTTCTATGGTGTCGGCGAACCAATGACGCACTTTAATAACGTACCGGTCAGTGGCGTTGAACCATTATCAGAACAGGCCGCTCGAGTGGCCATGGGTTATTCATTCTTCCACTATGGTGTCAGTCAGTGGACGGTGTTTGCAATCGTCGGACTGATTATGGCTTATTTCCAATTTAAGAAAAAACAGAATGGGTTGGTTTCTACCTCTTTAACTCCACTGATTGGTGAGCGCAAGAAACTAAAAAACGGGATTGATATCCTCGCTGTTGTTGCTACAGTAATGGGCGTAGCGACTTCTTTAGGAATGGGGATTATGCAGATTAACGGAGGATTAAATTCTGTCTGGGGAGTCCCTACTGGAATCTGGCCACAGCTAGGAATTGTCGCGGTCATGACTGCATTATTCTTAATCTCTTCTTCTACTGGGTTAGATAAAGGAATTAAATGGTTGAGTAATATTAACCTAGGTGCAGCCCTTGTCTTGATGACGTTTGTATTTATAACCGGACCCACTGTTTTTATCCTCGATACGCTAATCGTTGGAATCGGTGATTATTTAACCAATTTCATTAACTATAGCTTCCGTCTAAATCCTTATACAGAGAACCCATGGTCTCGTGAGTGGACAGTGTTTTATTGGGCATGGGCCATTGCTTGGTCACCATTTGTTGGTGCCTTTGTGGCAAGGGTTTCGCGTGGACGGACAATTCGCGAGTTTATTCTTGGAGTCATGGTTGCTCCGCCAGTTGTTGCATTAGTATGGATTGCTGTTTTCGGTGGTACAGCACTCCACATGGACTTATTTGGAGGAACAAATATTGCAGCTGCTGTAAACAATGACATTACAAGTGCGTTATTTACTCTATTTGATCAGTTACCTTTGTCCTTTCTCATCTCGATTTTGACGATGATGTTGATTCTTACTTTCTTAGTGACATCGGCCGATTCAGCTGTGTTTATTTTAAGTAGTATGACGACTGGGGGAAGCTTGAATCCACCAATTCGTGTAAGAATCATCTGGGGCGTTCTGATGAGTTCGATTGCAACAGTCCTTCTGATATCTAGTGGACTTTCTGGACTCCAAACGGCATCCATTGTAGCGGCTTTGCCGTTTACGTTTATTCTCTTGGCGATGACCTTTACGCTTCACAAAGTATTGAAGCAAGATTTCAAGGAAGGGCAGTTGTCTCAACCAACAGTTAAGAAGAAGAAACAAACAGCATAATTAGGGGAAAGGCAGCGAATTCAGTTCGCTGTCTTTTTTTATTTTTTACTATGTTACAGCAACACTGGATTTTTGCCTGTTGCGGGCACATAGAGCCCCTCTATCTTACCGGTCGTATGGATTTTCACTCACCACGGGCACATACAGCCTTCTTTGTTGCAAGCACCTATAATCTAGAATGGTACGTCACGACAATAAAACAAAAACAACCCTACAGCTATTGAGCTGCAGGGTTATCTTTACCATAGATCGGGTCATCGGCCCACCGTTCGGCTAATTCTTCTTTTGTATAAACAACCCGCATCGGATTTCCACCGACAAAGGCTCCCGCAGGTACGTCTTTATGAACAACTGTACCAGCAGAGACAAAAGCACCATCGCCAATCTTGACTCCTGGAAGAATGGTTGAATTCGCGCCAATCATGACTTCATCGCCAATGATGACTTCGCCCAGTCGATATTCTTTGATTAAGTACTCATGAGCAAGAATGGTAGTATTATAGCCAATCACCGTATTTCGACCAACGCTAATTTTCTCCGGGAACATGACATCCAACATGACCATCAGGGCAAAGGATGTCTCGTTTCCGACCTTCATTTTAAGAAACGTCCGATACAGCCAATTCTTCATTGCTAAAAAGGGTGTGTACCTGGCCATTTGGATAACAATAAAATTTTTAACTACCTTCCAAAAAGGAACCGTTTTATAGACATGCCAAAGGGAATTCGCCCCTTCTACCGGGTATCTAACCGTATTCCTCATTACTTCACCCCGAGAATTGGCAAGAGATCTGTCATCTCATCGAGCATATAATCTGGCTCAAAAGTAGCAAGATGTTCTTTTCCTTTTAATGACCAAGCAACTCCAGCCGTCTTCGTCCCTGCATTTTTACCAGCTAAAACATCATGGTGGTTATCGCCAACCATCATCGCTGACTCCGGCTGTGAGCCTAGAAGGTCCAATGCTTTATAGATTGGTTCAGGATCCGGTTTTGCATTCTTTACATCATCAAGGGCAATCATGATATTGAAATATCGGTCCAATCCAGTTAGCCTCAAGCCCATCATTGCCACATCTGCAATCTTTGTCGTTACAATGGCCAATTTAAAACCACTGTCATGTAGGGCCTTAATCGTTTCGGTCACACCTTCAAACTCAGTTACAAAAGAATCGTGATTAGAAATATTGTATTTACGATACGTCCGAATCATTTCATCGACTTTCGTAGAATCTAGGTTCCCAAAAACTTCATGCAAAGAAGGACCCATAAACGGAAGGACATCCTCTCTTTGGAAGCGGCCAGGGAAATAATGTTCAAGTGTATGAAGGTATGAGGATACGATAAGTTCGTTTGTATCAATTAAAGTTCCATCAAGATCAAATAAGACCGTGTCAATATTATTGTTCATAAACAGCTTCCTTTCCTCTGGCAACCTCTGCTCGATTCCAGATATATGCAACAGTGATGGTCAGTAGGATGGCCACACTAATGCGAATCAACAGTAATGGGAGCACAGGGATTCCCAGCGGGATAAAAATTAACGTATCCTCAATAACCGCATGACAGGCCACAAGGAAAATAAATGCAATCGTCGCGTCTTTTTTAGATACCCCATCTTCCTTTACTGCTTGAATCATTACACCTGCCCCCATCGCTAGACCAATGACTAGTCCTGCCGCAAGGGTCATCGAGGTATTTTCTTTCATCCCAAGCATTCTTGTAAACGGTGCTAACCAACGAGAGAACACATCAAGCCATTTGAGGTCCTTCATTATTTGAATCACAATCATAAGTGGAATGACAATGACCGCAATCTGGAAAATCCCCATTCCTGCCTTTTCGATTCCTTGTAAAATAATCGCCGCCCACCCTGAAGGCTGTTCCTGCTGAGTGGGAACCATTCCGTATTTAGCGATTTCAGAGCCTCCGTGCCAAACGAGGTTAATTACCACGCCTGATACTAGTGCTAATCCAAGCCGCACAACAAGGATGACCCAAAGCTTCACACCAACCTTTAGTGCCACACCTGTTTCAATCAACAAGTTATGCGAAAATGATAGCATTACTGCAATGATGAAAACCTCTTTTACGGTCAATTCAAGCGTTAAAATAGCCCCAATCGCCGCATATAAGTTAAGAAAATTCCCTATAACTAGTGGGATGGCTGCATCCCCAGACAACCCAATCAGTGCCATCAATGGTGTTACAGCTTCGATTATCCATGGTAAAACCGGTGTAAACTGGAGAATGGACACAATCAGTGTAACTGGAAAAATGATTTTCCCCAATGTCCACACTGTCTGCAGGCCAACCATCGTTCCCTTCTTTAAGGATGAAACCATTGAAGCACCTCCCCCCTATTTTGTTCTCTCTTTATTTTTTCCCTTTAGATTTTTTCTTTTTCGGTTGTTCTTCTACATCCAAATAACGAATGTTCGCATAGCCCTGCTTCCTACGATAAATCCATAATGCAACCGCAAGGACGATCAGAGCAATCGAAATCACTTGAGCAATTCTCAGCATATCCGTCAGCATTAAACTATCGGTACGAAGACCTTCGACAAAGAAACGACCGATGCTATACCAAATGACGTAACTAAGGAAGAGTTCTCCCCTGCGAAGATTTACTCTTCTCAAGTACATTAGTAAAGCAAAGCCAAGTAGATTCCAAATAGATTCATAAAGGAAAGTTGGGTGGTAATAAGTACCGTTAATATACATTTGATTAATGATAAATTCAGGGAGCATCAAGTTTTCCAGGAATGCTCGAGTGACTTCACCACCATGCGCCTCTTGATTAATAAAGTTTCCCCAGCGTCCAATCGCCTGACCAAGAATAATACTTGGAGCAGCAATATCAGCGACTTTCCAAAAGGACACATTCTTTTTCTTGGTAAAAATATAGGCAGTCACTACGGCCCCAATTAGCGCCCCATGGATGGCAATCCCACCGTTCCATATCGCCAAGATTTCCGAAGGATGTTGTGAATAATATTCCCACTGGAAAATGACGTAATAGAGTCTTGCCGACAAAATAGAAATCGGGATTGCCCAAAGCATCAAATCTGCAAAAAGGTCGTTGTCTAATCCGCGTTTTTCTCCCTCGCGTATGGCTAACCACAGAGCAAGTGCAATTCCTAAACCGATGATCACGCCATACCAATGCACTGATATCGGCCCTAACGAAAAGGCAACCGGATCAATCGGTGAAAAGTTCTCTTCCATAATTAAGCTCCTTTTCTCTATCTAATCTTTCAAGCCTTATTAGTCGTGGCTAAATTAACACATCCATCACCTAAATATCCTCATGCTCTCCATCTTCAATCACATCTGCAAGTCGATTAGAGAACTGTTCGGCGGCATTTACCCCCATCCTTTTAAGACGGAAATTCATAGCAGCAACCTCAATAATAACAGCGAGGTTTCGCCCTGGACGTACTGGGACTGTTAACTTAGTAATATCGGTATCAATAATTTTCAACTTATCTTCTTCCAAGCCCAGGCGATCGTACGTTTTGTTTTTATCCCATAATTCTAAGTCAATGTTTAATGAAATTCGTTTATGCGTACGGACGGCCCCTGCTCCGAAGAGCGTCATAACATTGATAATGCCTAGACCACGGATTTCAAGCAAGTGTTCAATCAATTCTGGCGATGTCCCAACGAGCGTATCTTGGTCTTCTTGGCGAATTTCAACACAATCATCCGCGACCAACCGGTGCCCACGTTTCACAAGTTCCAGTGCGGTTTCACTTTTACCAACCCCACTTTTCCCGGTAATGAGAACCCCAATTCCATAAATATCAACAAGCACTCCATGAATAGCCGTCGTCGGAGCTAACTTACTCTCTAGGTAGTTCGTCAAATGACTTGCAAGCCTTGTTGTTTTTTGACCGGACCTCATAATAGGAACTGATTCTCGCTCTGATGCTTCAATTAATCCTTCAGGAATTTCCATGTCACGAGTGACGATAATCGCCGGTGTAAGATCAGTACAAAGCTGATCTAGTCGAAATTCCTTGTCCTTTGGGCTTAACTTTTCAATAAAAGTTAGCTCGGTTTTCCCTAACAATTGGACTCGTTCTGCCGGGTAATATTCGAAGTATCCAGCCATCTCAAGTGCTGGCCGTGATAAATCACTCGTTGTAATTGGGCGGTTAATCCCTTCTTCCCCACTGATAAGTTCAAGGTTGAATTTTTCTATGATATCTTTTGTCCGGACTTTAGGCAAAGAGGAATCCTCCTTCAACATTTTAATTTTAAAAAATCAATACTATATATTTTAGCATTATTTCGAACAGAACAAAACGAAGGATACTCTAAATTAAGACTGGGAGGCATAAAAAAGCTGATTGGTACTTACTTGGAATGAAAAAAGGCGGACCAAGAACAGTTATTAGTGACCTTTCTTCTTCCTACCCCACCCAGAAAGGGAACCAAGAACACCTATTGGTGACCTTTTCCCTTCCTTTCCCACCCAGATAGGGCACCAAGAACACCTATTGGTGACCTTTTCCCTTCCTTTCCCACCTAGATAGGGCACCAAGAACACCTATTGGTGACCTTTTTCTTTCCTTTTCCACCTAGATAGGGCACCAAGACCATCCATCTACCCGTGAAAGCAAAGGGAGCGGAACGAAATCTACAACCACGATTAACATCGGCCCGTCAAAAAAGGATATAATGAACGAAAAACAAAAAAAGGTGGCTATCTAAATGAGTGTTAAGAAATTTGAGTTTCCTAAAAGTGTTAAGGATGAAATGACAGGGGAAATTAAAAGGTATTTTCATGAGGAGCGTGGGGAGGAACTAGGTGACTTGGCTGCCTTATTAATTCTTGAGTTTATAAGCGATAAGCTCGGTGCCCATTTTTATAATCTCGGTGTACAAGATGCATCCCGTTTTATGTCTCAAAAGCTAGAAGATATCTTTGAACTAGAAAAAAAATAATCTCAACTTGTCCAAATTAATACATATGTCGATGTCCTTTTCTTTTTGGTATTCATATTATACAAGTGAATCCAAAAAAGAGGGGAGGGATAATGATGAGAATAATGCTCGATGCAGGTCACGGATATAATAGTCCGGGAAAGCGGAGTCCTGACGGTATGAGGGAGTATGAGTTTAATAGGGCCGTAGCGAATTATGCTCGGAGCTTCCTACAAAACTACGAAAATGTCACGGTCTACTTTGCTCATTCAGACGACAGAGACGTCCCTCTACAAGAGAGGACCGACAAGGCGAATCGCCTGAATGTCGATGCCTACGTTGCAATCCATGCAAATGCATTTGGAAGTGGTGGATGGACTAGTCCAAGTGGAATTGAGACGTATGTGTACACTTCAAGGCCACCCATTGCGACTCAGCTTGCCCAGAGGATCCAAAGGAACCTTATTGCTGAAACCGGTCTACCCGATCGCGGGGTCAAAACCGCCAACTTCCATGTTTTAAGGGAAACAAGAATGGATGCTGTCTTAGTTGAATGTGGTTTTATGACCAATAGAGAGGATATTAAATTGCTTCGGTCAGAAACGTATCGAAAAACGGTAGCTGAAGCGATTGTAAATGCTGTTGCTAGTCAATTTAGTCTAAAAAAAAACAGCAATCCTAACCCACCATCAACAAACGGGCTGTATAAAGTTCAAGCAGGGGCATTTCAAGATAAAAAAAATGCAGATGAACTAGTAGAAAAATTAAAGCAGGATGGATATGAGCCTTATCTTTTTCAAGAGGACGGCTTATATAAAGTCCAAACTGGTGCATTTGAAAGGAAGCAAAATGCCGATGCACTTGTCTCCAGAATGAGAAGTGACGGATATGAAACATTCATTCACTTAGATTAGATCATAAAAAAGAGTGCCGGTTCCAGTGAAACCGGTGTTTTTTTATCAAAATGTATGGATAACAACAAAAAGGCCGTTCTCCCATACGGAGTCGGCCTATTTTTCAATCCTTCTTTTTTAAAATTGTATTTTGTAAAATAAGATTTGCAAATGACATGATTAATGTCGTTAAGATCGCCATTCCAAACCCGCCTATATCAAACGAGCTACCCATAAGGTTATCAGTTAGCATTAGTGTGATGGCATTAATCACAAAAAGGAACAAGCCTAAAGTAACTAAAGTCACAGGCAGAGTGAAGATGATAAGGATTGGCCGGACAAACACGTTCAGAATCGAGAGTAGGAAACTTGCGCCTAATGCTGCACCAAAACTTGAAACATAAAAGGACTCGAAGTACCCTGCAATCGCAATGAATAATACAGCATTAATGACAATTCCGATCAACCATTTCATAAGGTTTTTCTAAGCGAGATGGAACCTGTCTTGGATTCAGCATAAACCCTTAATGGAGTTATACCTTCTTCCTTCGTCTTAAAACGTAGCGACTTTTGAACCATTTCACTCTTCTCTTCCATAATTTCTATATCCTCAAGCTCCAGCTTAAAATTGCCCAAGTTGGATTTCAGCTCACCTCTTGCCGGAGTTCCCACTGGAATCGAAACCTCAACGGCACCTGTAGCAGTTGTAGCCTCAATATGCTCACAAGTTTGGTTTCTTACAGTGCAGGACACACTACCACTGAAGGATTGCAAATCCGCATGATGAAACGAACCATCCGCTTTAATCGCACCATTCAATGTTTCGGCTTCGAGTTCATAAATCTGACTATCCATCACAGAAATTTGTCCATTGGCCGTTTCGGTTTCGAGTTTTTTACAGATCAGGTTTTCAAAGGTTACTTTTCCATTAGCTGTTTTAGCTTTAAGGTCATTTACTTTAAGATTTTCACCGGCAATGGCACCATTGAAAAGCCGGATTCTAACTTTCTCGTATTCTATCCGAGGGATATAGATAGTCGCATCGACTTTCATCCACTTTTGTTGATTAGAGAAAATCAATTTTTGTCCTTCCATTGAAAACAGTACTTCATCTAAAAGCTTCTTCCTTGCTTGCTCTTGGTTTTCAACACGGTATACTTTTGCCGCGCATTCCACCCGAACATCTTCTTGATCCCATGGAATGACATGAACAGATCCATTCGCAAGGTCGATATCAACCTGTGTTAGATTTAAACCACCTTGCTGAAAGATATGGGTGATGTCAATCGACTGACCAAAGTTTAGGTCTAAATCAATATCCTTAATCTTCTTAAAAGCAGAATCGACAAAGTCGACAATTTTATCAACAGTCGATTGAAACTTATGCCCGGTCGATTCCTCTTTCTGAGATTCTCCCCCATAAGAATCATCATTCTTCACTGTTGTCGAAAGCTCTGTTATCAGTTCTGCTTTCTTGTCTTCCATCGTTTTTTCCTTTTTCTCAAGCTCTTCAATTAGGAATAAGGCCTCTTCAACTGTCAGCCTACCTTCCTCTACCATCTTTAAGATCTTTTTACGTTCTTCCTTCATATAAATACCTCCCCGCACTTTCAGTTTATTCTTATTTTCATATTCTAAAACCTGTATGCAGTGAACATCTGAAGTCTCCATAATAAATATTACGATTGAACATCAGAAGAAGTTTCATCTGTCATAGTAATTCGAGACCTTATGGGGAAAACTTTCTTCTTTAAGGCAGCGAAAAAGAATATTTTGTGAATGATTAGGGTGAAGAAAAGCGCCTTCGAGTTTGATGCTCAAGGGCGCTTTATAAAATCAAAAATCAAGTACTTGTAATGCTTTCTTTTTCTTCAACCTGTTGTTTCATTCGCAGACGATCTCTTTCAAGGATTGGTTTTAGATACTTTCCAGTGTAGGACTCTTTAACCTCAGCAACCTGTTCTGGGGTTCCTGAAGCGATGATTGTCCCTCCACCGTCTCCACCTTCTGGTCCGAGATCGGTTATATAATCGGCCGCCTTAATAACATCAAGATTATGTTCGATGACTAATACAGTATCCCCATTCTCAACAAGACGCTGAAGGACGACTAACAGACGCGAGATATCATCCACATGCAAGCCGGTGGTCGGTTCGTCAAGGATATAAAGAGAACGACCTTGTGAGCGGCGATGCAACTCGGATGCAAGCTTAACACGCTGGGCTTCGCCTCCAGACAAAGTCGTTGCTGGTTGCCCTAACTTCACATAGCCTAAACCGACATCAAAAATCGTCTGTAGCTTACGTTTGATTTTCGGGATATTACTGAAGAACTCAACCGCATGTTCCACTGTCATCTCAAGGATATCTGAAATATTCTTTCCTTTATACTGAACTTCTAATGTTTCGCGATTATATCGTTTCCCGTGGCATACCTCACATGGAACATACACATCGGGAAGGAAATGCATTTCAATTTTGATGATTCCATCTCCACGGCATGCCTCACAGCGGCCACCTTTGACATTAAAGCTAAAACGTCCCTTTTTATAGCCTCGCACCTTTGCTTCATTTGTTGCAGCAAACACATCACGGATATCGTCAAACACACCGGTGTATGTAGCTGGATTCGATCTTGGGGTCCGACCAATAGGGGCCTGGTCAATATCAATCACCTTTTCCAGATGCTCAATCCCTTTAATTTCACGATATTCCCCAGGTCTACTTTTGGCATGGTGAAGCTTCATAGCAAGTGATTTATGAAGTATTTCATTGATCAATGTACTTTTACCAGATCCCGAGACACCTGTTACGGCGATAAAGGTTCCAAGCGGGAACTTAACATTTACGTTCTTTAAGTTATTTTCTTTTGCTCCTTTAATTTCAATATAGCGACCATCTGGCTTGCGTCGTTCTAGTGGTAGAGGAATAAACCTTTTACCAGACAAATACTGCCCTGTGAGTGAATCTGGATCATTCATGACCTCCTCAGGTTTACCTGCTGAGACAATCTCCCCACCATGGACTCCTGCACCAGGGCCAATATCGATTAAATAATCGGCTGCTAACATGGTATCTTCATCATGTTCCACTACAATAAGCGTGTTCCCAATGTCTCGCATATTTTTAAGTGTGCCGATGAGACGGTCATTATCTCGCTGATGAAGACCAATTGACGGTTCATCAAGAATATAAAGAACACCTGTAAGACTTGAGCCAATTTGCGTTGCAAGCCTAATCCGTTGGGCTTCCCCGCCCGATAAGGTTCCAGCCGATCGGTTTAAGGTCAGATAATCGAGACCGACATTTTTTAAAAAACCAAGTCTTTCCTTGATTTCCCTTAGAATCAGTTTTGCAATTTTCATTTCTGTCTCTGTTAGTTGAAGATGATCGAAGAACTGATGAGCTTCTTCAACGGATTGAGAGGTTACCACCCCGATATGTACACCATCGATAAGTACAGCTAGGCTCTCTGGTTTAAGCCTATTCCCTTTGCAGGATGGACATGGATTTTCAGCCATATATTTTTCCATTTGCTCACGAATAAAATCAGAACTAGTCTCCATATAGCGCCGTCCAACGTTTCGTAGGACGCCTTCAAATTCAATATAATTTTCTCTAATTTGGCCAAAATCATTTTCATATCGGAAGTAGATTCGCTCATTTCCTGAGCCGTTAAGGATCTTATCAAGTTGATCATTAGGTAGATTCTTAACTGGAACTTCCAGGTCAATTCCGAAATGGTTACATACTGCCTCAAGCAACTGCGGATAATATTGCGAACTTGTTGGCTCCCATGGCGCAATCGCATGTTTCCTTAAGCTCAAGTCCTTATTCGGAATAACTAGGTCTACATCCACCTTCTTCTTGAAGCCGAGACCATCGCAATCAGGACAAGCTCCATACGGAGTGTTAAAGGAAAACATCCGTGGCTCAAGCTCACCAATGGAAAAGCCGCATTCGGGACATGCATGGTTTTCACTAAACATCAGTTCTTCTTGGCCAATAACATCAATCAAGACCCTTCCTTCCCCGAGTCTTAATGCTGTTTCAAGAGAGTCAGCTACGCGCGCAGAAACCCCTTCTTTTACAACAATTCGGTCAACTACCACATCAATCGAATGTTTTTTGTTTTTATCTAGTTCGATTTCCTCACTAACGTCATGCATTTCCCCATCGATGCGAACACGAACATACCCCTGTTTTTTTATATCTTCAAGGACCTTGATATGCATTCCCTTACGTCCGGAGATAATCGGAGCCATGATTTGCATTTTCGTGCGCTCGGGGTATTCAAGAATTCGATCAACCATTTGCTCAATCGTTTGCGAAGCTATTTCGATGTTATGGATTGGACAAAAAGGCCTCCCCACCCTAGCATATAACAAACGCATATAATCATAGATCTCTGTTACAGTTGCCACAGTTGAACGAGGGTTATTGCTTGTCGTCTTTTGATCAATCGAAATGGCTGGAGAGAGTCCTTCAATGGAATCCACATCTGGTTTATCCATTTGACCCAGGAATTGACGGGCATACGCGGATAAAGATTCCACATATCGCCGTTGTCCTTCAGCATAAATGGTATCAAAAGCTAGGGAGGACTTCCCTGACCCAGAAAGCCCTGTAAGCACAACAAGCTTGTCTCTCGGAATGGTGACATCAATATTTTTCAGATTATGGGCTCTGGCGCCTTTTACAATTAATTTTTCCATCGCCATGGTTCTGTCATCCTTCCGCTTTTAACTCAAGTATAAGGTCACGAAGCTCGGCAGCGCGTTCGAAGTTAAGCGCTTTTGCTGCTTCCTTCATTTCTTTTTCCATATTGACGATAACCTCGTCACGTTCTTTCTTAGAAAGCTTCTTTAAACCTTCAGAAGGGTTGAATTCTTCCTGTTCCTCAGCCGCAATCGTTGCACGGATGACATCACGAATGTCCTTCTGGATGGTCTGTGGAGTGATTCCATGCTTTTCATTATATTCTTCTTGGATGGCTCGACGGCGTTTCGTCTCACTAATCGCTATTTCCATCGAATTGGTCATCCTGTCAGCATACATAATCACGTGTCCATTGGAATTTCGGGCTGCCCTACCAATCGTTTGAATTAACGAACGTTCCGAACGAAGGAACCCTTCTTTGTCAGCATCTAGAATTGTCACCAATGAGACTTCAGGAATATCAAGTCCTTCTCTTAAAAGGTTGATTCCTACTAGGACATCATATTTTCCTAGCCGCAATTCACGAATAATTTCAATCCGTTCAAGTGTCTTAATCTCGGAATGTAGATAGTTCACTTTAATACCAATTTCTTTTAAATAGTCCGTTAAATCTTCGGACATCTTCTTTGTTAAGGTCGTCACCAATACCCGCTCATTCTGCTTAACCCGCTCTTGAATTTCCCCGATTAAGTCATCAATCTGACCTTCGATTGGCCGAACATCAATCGTTGGGTCTAATAATCCTGTTGGACGGATAATCTGCTCAATCATTTTCGGGGTATGTTCCATCTCATATGGACCAGGGGTTGCGGATACATAAATGGCGTTGTGCATATGTTTTTCAAACTCTTCAAAAGTGAGTGGACGGTTATCGAGCGCAGATGGTAAGCGAAAGCCATGGTCAACAAGGACATTTTTCCGCGCTCTGTCACCGTTGTACATCCCTCTTACTTGCGGCAAGGTAACATGTGACTCATCAATTACGAGTAAAAAGTCTTCCGGGAAATAGTCAATTAACGTATAAGGCGTTGCCCCTGCCGATCTTAACGTTAAATGACGGGAGTAGTTCTCAATCCCGGAACAAAAACCCATTTCCCTCATCATTTCTAAATCATAGCGAGTACGTTGCTCAAGCCGTTGGGCTTCAAGGAGTTTATTGTCTTCTCTGAGTTCCACAAGTCGCTCTTCTAGTTCTTTTTCAATATTTTCAATGGCCACCCGCATTTTTTCTTCACGTGTTACGAAGTGGGATGCCGGGAAAATCGCCACATGGTCGCGTTCACCGATAATTTCACCAGTCAAGGCGTCAACTTCACGAATCCGATCAATTTCATCACCAAAAAACTCAACACGAATACAATGCTCGTCCCGAGATACAGGGAAAATCTCAACTACATCACCACGCACGCGGAACGTCCCACGCTTAAAGTCAATATCATTTCGTTCATATTGAATATCAACAAGGCGATGCAATAGTTTGTTGCGCTCAATTTCCATTCCGGATCTAAGCGAAACGACCATATCACGGTATTCCTCCGGAGAACCGAGGCCGTATATACAACTAACGCTGGCAATAATAATCACATCTCTGCGTTCAAATAAGGAAGAGGTTGCAGAGTGACGAAGCTTATCAATCTCATCATTAATACTAGCGTCCTTTTCGATGAACGTATCCGTCTGAGGGACATATGCTTCCGGTTGATAGTAATCGTAATAACTAACAAAATATTCAACCGCATTGTTTGGGAAAAATTCCTTAAATTCACTGTAGAGCTGGCCAGCCAAAGTTTTATTATGGGCAATGACCAACGTCGGTTTATTTACTTCTTTGATGACATTAGAGACCGTAAATGTTTTTCCAGTCCCCGTTGCTCCAAGCAACGTCTGATGTTGTTTATTTTCATTTACCCCCTGAACCAGTTGTCTAATCGCTTCCGGTTGATCACCTTGTGGGGAGTATTTTGACACTAATTCAAACTGGTCCACAACGAAGCCTCCTGTAAACAAATTTCCTTATCCCTTTATCCTAAAAGTCTGCATCAAGAATGCAAGTCCAGTTGTCTAAATCTATATCACCATTCTACCACAAAGCATACAAAACTAACCAACAATAAGCAAACAAACGTTCTAAAATATTTTCTGAAATGTCAGTTTAAACAAAAACGAGTCGAATCCTAATTAATCAAACGTTTGATTAACTAGTGATATCGTTGCTACGACCAACTTTGGCACAATTTTAATCAAACGTTTGAATAAGGACAAATACCGACAAAATCCTATTTAGACATTGCGGACTTTTTTACCAGACATCTTGAACAAAGGCTGTTTTCGCAAACTTTTTAAAAGATTGTTTCTTTTAAAAAGTTTGCGAAAACAGCCTATGCATAAGAAAAAAAATACACAAATAGTTCATAAGTGTGATATCTAATACAGCTTTATCAATCGTTGTCCTTTAAAATGGGAGGATATGATGAAGGAAGGGAAGTGATTTAGTTGTTTTATGAGGGTATGGACCGTTTATTTTACTTTCCAGTCGGTCTATGGCTAATTCAGATTTTAATGATTTTATTTCCGACTTTATTTTATCAAGCTTATTTTAAAAGGAAATTTCAATCCGTTACAAAACGGAAGCTAGGACTCATTTTCATCTATGGCCTATCCATTCTCCTTTGCATGGCTTTCCCTGTTTCAATTAATGAAGGCTATATATTGGATTTCAGATATATTCCGCTTATTCTTGGCTTTCTTTATGGCGGTTATCAAGTTGGTTTTCCTCTATTAGGAATTGTTTTAAGCACACGTTTTATCATCGGTGGAGAAGGGATTTACCTAACAATCTTTATATGTTTTGTTCTTCTCGCCATCCTCCATTTTTCACTTCATAAGTACGAAAAGTTTGATTCAAAGCATAAACGCTTATACGCACTCTCTCTGTTAGCGATTGCCATCATGATATTCGGGTTTGGAACCCAGTTTCTTGATGACCAAGTGTTATCTGGAAGAGAATTCGTATTATGGATTTTGTTTGCTACCCTAAATATTATAACCATGCTTTCGACTCGTCATATTCATGAATCACTATTAGAGTTAGATAAAATCAACTTTGAGATCACCGAGTATGAAAGAATGCATTTATTAAGTCAGTTTTCAATTAGTATTGCTCACAAATTGCAGAGCCCGATTACTAATATTCATAATTCTGTTGAGATCATAAAGACAATGGAGTTACCTTCTAACAAACGTGCCGTCGTCAATGAAATGGTAGAGGAACTCGAGGCAGCTCAAAATATTATTAGAGATTACCTTGTGTTAGCAAAGGATCAAAACAGTCAAAAGATGAAGTTAAATGTTCATAGCGAACTTGAAGCTACCCTGCACTCGATTCAATCATACGCCCAAATGCATGAAGTGGAACTGAAGTTTTTCCCTGCCATTGACAAAGAACTTACCGTCAAAGGGGATCCATATCAATTCAGACATGCATTATTAAATCTCATCAAAAATGGAATTGAGGCCACGAAAGAAGATGGAGTGGTTGAAGTCGCAATTCATGAGATGCTAGATTCGATTTATATTTTAATTGAAGACAATGGAAAAGGAATGGCTAATAATGAGGTAAGGACCATTGGTAGCCCGATTCAATCACAGAAGAAAAACGGGACGGGTCTAGGGACCTTAGTTGCTTTCAATATCTTGAAATCAATGTCAGGTAAAATTGAAGTATCAAGCCAACTAGGAAGAGGAACAACTTTTTCCATTATTCTTCCTAAAACAGCTGGTTAGCAAAGGGAGCACCGCCCCTTTTAAAAGGTGATTGTGATGGCTGTTGCAATAATCTAACTGCTAGTTTTATTCCATAACTGTGCTGAGTTTAACACCCTCGGCACAGTTAATTTTTTTGTCGCTTCCTTTGGATCATTTTATTGGCAAAATAAAAACCAACCGTTAATGAAAAGGCATCAATGACAATAAGCAGCATCGTATCGGTATACCCTCGATAAACAGAGGCTGCGATTAGTGCAACAGTCAACACAAGCCCTAAGTAATGATTAAAGACAACCCTTGTAAAAAAAACAACAATCATCCCCGGTAATAACAAAGCCAGCATATACTTCATAACAAATCATTCACCTTTCCCTGTCCGTTCTGATTCTTCCATCGAAAAGACCATCTTTGTTACCATTTAGCATAGCTGTTTTCTTATAGACAGACAAGAAAATATTACCGTGAGATGATGTTAGAGTCCGTTAAATTCTCTCATAACAGATCGATGCAACAGACCCTCCAATGAAAATGGTGAGGGTTGAGAAGATCAAACTTTGAAGTCCGAGGGTAGGATAACCCAACAGTACAATGATTCCATCGATTAAGAAGATGAGGAGTCCAATATTTAATGGAGTTGCTTTCGCAATAAAATAAGCTAGCAGATCGGTTCCCCCAGTGCTTGTCTTATATCGGAGCATTAACCCAACCCCAATTCCACTTATGGCACCCCCTAAAATCGCACTTAACCAAAGCGGAAGAGAAAATTCATACTCCAAAGGGGATAATACATCGATAAAAAACGCCGTTACAATCATTCCTTGAAAACTACCATAAAATTGTTTTCTATCATTAAAAAAAGCATAAATACTTAAGGGAATGCTTAACAACGCCGTCCACAAGCCTGTCCGAAACTCAAAATAATAATGAAGAATCAGGGCAACACCGACAATTCCCCCATCTAATAATTGATGTGGAACCAAAAAACCATTAATGGCAATCCCAACTAAAATACTTCCGGTAAACATTGCTGCTAATTTTATAAAGATAGTACCACCCCATTCACCTGCACGACTAAAAAAAGCTACCATAATACATATGGTAGCTGTCCAAGAAATATTCATTTTACTGCTTAGTAAAGACCGGACAATACAGCATCACTGTAGGTTCAGGCTCTGGAAAAATAGTTTTCTAATGCAACGATGGCGCTTCCCATTCGCTCGATTTCAGGAACAACCACTCGTTCGATTCCCTCATCCTTTAAAGCTGCAGCCGTTACCTTCCCAACTGCAACGGCGACAACATCGTTCGAAAAAGCCGATAAGACATCCTCCAACTTGCCAATATTGCGTGCATAGGAAAAGAGGAATCTAGCTTGTGGGGTACTTGTAAAATTAACGGCATCTACTTCACCGCTGATGATTTCTAGTACAAGCTGCTCTAGTACTTTTTGCTGTGGTGGGATATGTTGATAAGGGAGTATTTCTTTATACTCAGCTTCTTGTTCATCTAAAAATGAAATTAATTTCGGCGCCGGATCCCCATGCAGTTGAAGGGCAACCTTTGCGTGTTTTTGGAGATGAGTGGCTAATGAGCGAACTAAGCCCGCTGTACTTCCATCATCGTCCCTTACGATTGGCGTGATCCCCAGTTTTTTTAGGGTGTTTACAGTCTTATAACCGCGAGCGGCTACCTTCGATTCGCTGATTGCTTGAATGAATTCTTCTACCAATCCAAGCTTCTCTGCGGTTTTATGTAGAGTATCTGTTCCAACTCCTGTCGTAAAAATACACCAATCGTACGACCCCTTCACAAGTTCGCGGATATCTTCCTCTAGTTTTGAATCATCTAGAAAAACCGTTCCTTGTGCTGGGCGAGCGAGTGGAACTCCCCCTAAATTCGTAATAATCTTGCTAATTTCTTCTATTTTACGTGAACCTGCTAAGGCAATCCTTTTCCCCTCTAACCTTCTCATTCTTCTCCCCCATTCAGAAAAGTCTTTTAATTTACTATATCATTTTTTTAGAAGGCGTGTTAAACAGCGAGGGGTTTTTTCAGCACCCATCAACCTAATAAACAGCCAGGAATGGTTTACTGAGCCACAATTAAAAAAAGCCAATTCCCAAGTGGAAATCGGCAATTTTTTTTATGTGAGTACCCTGATAATTCAAATGACAGTTAGAGTTGAGCTTCGCCTTTCACTCCGTTAATGGAATAACTTGCAGTAATGTTCGCATTCAATGAATGAGAGACCGAGCAGTACTTATCCTTAGATAACTGAATCGCCCGCACGACCTTATCATCAGGCAATTCACCTTCCAAGGAATAGTGGATATGTATTTCGGTAAAGCGTTTCGGATGGTCGTCCGCTCGACTTCCTGAGACATCCATTTGGAAAGAAGTAGGCTCCAAGCGCATTTTTTGCAGGATTGAGATAATATCAATTCCTGTACAACCAGCCACAGCATTCAAAAGCAATTCTGTTGGTCTTGGCCCTGAGTTCTCTCCACCAATTTCAGCGGCTGCATCCATTTTCATTTCATGTCCAGAAGGTGATGCTCCTGAGAAAGCCATTTTCCCATTCCACTTAACTTTTAAATCCATCTTATCAATCCAACTCCTTTCGAAACGTTAGTATCCCTCACTTCACACACATCATGTAACCGTTCGATGAAAAGCCAATAAAAAGCGCGAGCCCCTTTTATTGGCTATCCGGATCTTCTTTTAACCAGGAAATAAATCAGAAGATAAATAACGCTCTCCTGTATCAGGTGCCAAACAGAGTACCCTTGCCGAAGTCGGGAGAGATTGGGCAATTTCAACGGCAAAATGAGCAGAGGCCGCACCGGACGCTCCAACAAAAATCCCTTCTTCTGCGGCTAGACGTCGAGCCATTACTTGGGCTTCTTCATCTTTGATATGAAGGATTTCATCGTAAACTTCGCGATTTAAGATTTTCGGTATGAAACCTGGTCCTGTTCCTGGAATTTTATGTGGCCCTGGCTCTCCTCCTGATAAAACAGGCGAACCAAATGGCTCGACCACATAAATTTTTATTCCTGGAATATGCTTCTTTAACTCTTCACCAACACCGGTTACTGTCCCACCTGTTCCAGCAGTTAACACAAGGGCATCCAGCTTGCCTTCAAATGCTTCCAATATCTCGACAGCCGTTGTTCCTCGGTGTGCGTCTGAATTTGCTTGGTTTTCAAACTGCATTGGAATGAACGTGTCCTCGATATTCTCTGCTAAACGATTGGCCTCATCAATGGCTCCTTGCATACGGAGGTCCGCAGGAGTCAAATGAACTTCAGCGCCGTATGCCTTTAAAATTTTCACGCGTTCAGCCGTTGCATTTGCTGGCATCGTAATAATACATCGGTAACCCTTTACAGCACAGACCATCGCGATCCCAATGCCCGTATTCCCAGATGTCGGCTCAATCACAGTACTTTTCCCTGGAATGAGCTTCCCTTCTGCTTCTGCACGCTCAATCATATTAATCGAAGCACGGTCTTTCACACTTCCGCCCGGATTAAAAGATTCAAGCTTCATATAGACTTCTCCACCTGTTGGTTTTGGAACTCTATTCATTTTTACAATGGGTGTTTTTCCGATTAATTCAAGAATGGAGCTATATAATTTCATCTTTTACCAACCTTTCAATCTATTTACGCTATAAATTATACTTTAGAATTAGTGATCCATCTCTTTTTTCGTTCGGCCGATTAACTCCAGTAATTGCAGAGGTAGGGCAATATCTTCTTCTTTCACATTTGTCGACAAGGCCTCTTGTTCCTTAAAAACCGGAATATCTTCAGAGCCTTCATTTCATTAAGACTTCCGTTTTTCATTGATGACTACATCCTTTATTGTTACAAAGGGCTGTTTCGTAATGATTGTCGTTAAAATCCTAAAGCCGATTTTATCGTAGGAAAAAGCTATTTGGTGAGAGTAAATTAGTTCGCAAGCTGTTTTTACATAGCGAAAAGAGCTTACCAGTGTTACTTACTAATTTCCTTGCTAGGTGATCCCTCTAGTGGCTCATTTATAATTGATCGCTTCTTTCGTAGATAGACCTTCCTTAAACCGAGGAATACGGTAATGGCTGCAAATAGAATCATTCCTAGTTCGTACTCACTAAATGATGACGAGAGTATGCCCGCTGGAATGAGCGAAAGCACAATGAAGAATAAGAAGTTCCCAAACATCGTGCCCAAAAAGAAATGCCTGAAGTGTACAGTACTCAATCCAGCCAATATATTGATTAAACTGGTAGGGACAAACGGAAAAATTCGCGCTTGAAACACATAGGTAAACCCTTTTGTTTGGACATCTTCGAGCACACGTGGTGGAAATCGGTTGATTAACAAATCTTTAAATAAAAAACGTACACCTATAAACACAAGTACTGCTGCTATTACGCTAGTAAACCAGCTCCATAAAAAACCATTCACTACTCCAAATAGTGTGATATTAATGGTAATCACTAAGATAAGCGGAATCACGGTAAAGCTATTTTGGATCATCATTACAAGCAGCATGAACAGAAAAGCATTTAAGGGATTTCCTGTGAAAGCCGTTCTAATTTTATCAATATCTCCGTCTAGAATGAGACGAAGGAAATCCTGGCCAGTCATTAAAAGTCCAGCAATGGCCAAAAGCACCATACCCACCAAAATAATCTTCCCATTTATTTTACCCTGGGTAAAATTCAGTTTGCCCCATTTATTTTTCATAATCACCCTATTCTCCATCTAAATTTAAATGTTGTTCACCTCAAGCTAGTTGCACATAACTTTTAAGATGAAGCGCAATTGAAAGAAAATAGCAATTTGGTTAATGTAACCTTACTTGAAAACTTATTAGTTATTAAATAATTATCTCATTAACGGAAGAAGAAGGGCAAGAAAAAGGATGAAAATTACTCTCATTGGCTGTTCTTCCTATTTTTACTAGATTGTCCATCCACCAGCAATTCTGTGGTACATACTTGCCAGGCACAGGCTTGAAGGAAGGACAAAAAGAGGAGGAGCCTTCGCTCCTCCCTAGGTTGTAAAATATCGTTAAAAATTCTGCTGATACCACTTTGCTGCCGCATCAACTTCTCCGAAGGTAAGCTGATGGCCATGATTCTCCCAATGAAGTTCGACATTTGCATTGGCATTCTCTAACAAGGACTTAAGCTCTTCTGATTCCTGTGCAGGACAGATTGGATCATTCGAACCGGCACCTATGAAAACAGGCTTTCCTGATAAATTCGGTAGGTCAATGCCTCTACGTGGAACCATTGGATGGTGAAGAACCGCTCCCTTTAAAGCATCCTCGTAATGGAACATCAGACTCCCTGCAATATTCGCACCATTTGAATAACCAACTGCGACAATATTTCTTCTGTCAAAGTCATATTGCTCCGCCGCTTCATCAAGGAATTCATATAATTCCTTCGTACGAGCCACTAAATCCTCCTCATCAAACACGCCTTCCGCTAATCGTCTGAAGAACCTTGGCATCCCATTTTCAAGCACATTCCCTCTAACACTTAACACAGAAGCTGTTCCATCCACTCTCTCAGCAAGCGGCAATAAGTCTAATTCATTTCCCCCTGTACCATGTAGCAATAACAATACAGGTCTAGATGGATCACTGCCTTTTTGAAATATATGTTTCATCCTTTTTCCTCCTACCCTCGATTTGAATTCACTTTTATCATTTTGGTCTTTTAATTGTAAAAATCTCCCCGATTTTTGCATAGTCATTCCCCGCCAGTCGACTGACTGCTGCAAGTCCAGTAGGATCAATCTTTCCTTGCTCGTAGATAGTTTCCTCAATATGAAACTGAACGATTCTACCGATGATGAAATCAGTGCTCCCTTCCCCTATTTCAATGGAATGCTCTAGTGTACATTCCATTCGAACTTTCGCTTCTTTCACCCCAGGTACAGAAACTTTTGTACTCGAAACCGTAGTTAGATTGGCAAGATCAATTTCGCTTTGATTTGCTGGAAGACTTGCTGCTGTCTCATTTACTTTCGTCACATTTTGCTCATCGACGATATGAACAACAAATTCTTTCGTATCATGAATGTTGCGAGCAGTATCTTTTAGAGATTGACCGTTTCGCTGAATAGATAACGATATCATCGGCGGATTAGCTGAGACAATATTAAAGTAGCTGAAGGGAGCACCATTTAGAACTCCTTGTTTTGACAAGGTCGTTACAAAAGCAATCGGCCTTGGAATGATACTTCCTGTAAGTAGCTTATAATTTTCCCTTTCAGTGTTGGCGGATGGATCAATGGCAAGCAAACAAATCGCCTCCTACTTTTTATTTATTGTCTCATATCAATCACTTTGCTTCCTTGTGTTTGAACTTTACCTTTCGACTACCCACGACTATTATCTTGAATTCGAGATATACTTTTAAAATATAAGGACCCCATTGGCCCAAAATAACTTACTGTACTTTTTAAAATACCTGTTTTCGTAGAGATTGTTGTTCACGCCCCAAATCAAATTATCTATTAATTGCGCGATGATACAGAGTTTGCACGCTCTTTTCTCAAAAAGCTCCTATAACAACAAAGTAGTGAAAAGAGCCTTAAATAAAAATATACTTATTCTGAGATAAATGGTAGTACAAATTAAACACCGTGTCAATCAAACTAGCTTCCTTAAAATGAAAAAAGCCAAGGTTAATGAACTCCTTGACTGATGTAACCGGCTAGCTTTTACTTGCTCTTGTTCGAACTAAGTAATTCATCGCTTGTCTTGCAGATTTAAAGGTCATCGCATTGACTTGGAGTCCTTGATGGACCATCATTTTGACTAAATCAACTGAAAAACCAGTGTAAAGGACCTCCGCACCCAATAGCCGTAATGCACTTGACAAAGAATTGATTTCATTCAGAACAAATCGCTCATCAATTTCGGTCATACCCGTGAAATCTATTACCACATATTCCGCTCCTTTTTCAGAAGCCATACAGAGAGTTTTTTCCTTCATCTTTTGAATCCGGTCTGCTTTTAACACTCCAGTTATCGGAATCAACAGGACTCCGTCTAAATACATTTCGAGGATTGGTGTATACATACCCTCCATGATTGCCCGATCTTCCTCATATTCGGTTACATCTTTCCAAGTCAAAATATAACCTATTCTACTACCGTTTCTGTCTAATGGGTTAACCACAATACTGGCACTGTAACGGTCAAAGAGGTTAATTTTCGTTTGGTACGGAAAAGGACCGTTCAGTAGGATATTAGCTTGCTGTTTCCCTTGGTTACGGTGAAAATCCTTTATATTCCGTCCATATAACTCTTCTTTTCTAGTAATATTTATGAACGAGCCAATTTTTTTAATCAGTTCATCTGCGTAGTCATTCACCCAAACAATGTCAAAATTCGTATCAGCAACAAATATATTTTCCCCAATTGCATTTAACGCCTGGACTGTTTCATTGGATTCAAATAAATTCATCTCAATGCCTCGTTTCTTAAAAACATCTATTCGTACTTTTAATTTACGAAATGACATATAACTTTTATATTATACAGTTTGGGGTATGTTAATATAAGACTCTTTTGGCCTATTTTTTAATTATTTTGGATTTTATTATTTTTTTGCTATTCTAGCCAACTTCAAAATAGAGAAAAAGGATGTCTCAAAGCGAACTTCGAGACATCCTTTTTGTTAACTAAACGGCTGAACTATCCCATTTCTTTTCATCTTGGACAAATAGAATACCTAATTGGTGATGGTCACCTACATATAATGCCCGTTGGATGAGCCGAATCTGACCATTCGTATCGATGACCTCAAGTTTACAGTGAGCGGCATTTCGCTGAATTGCCTCGTAAATGCCTTTCTCATCATTAACAGAGACACCGTTAACCTTCGTCACCTTTTCCCCAACCTGTAGTGCCATTTTAGCAGCTGGGGAATCTGGAATCACTCCTAAAATCATGACGCCCTGATTTTGCTTTGAAAAATAAAACGGACGTCCCTCGTCTTGAACTCGTTGGCCAAAGGCAATTAATTCTCTGCCAATGATCGCAGCCGCAACTGCTCCAATCGAGGCAAGTGGAAACCAATAACCCGCAATCGCAATCGCCAGTACAAGAACTCCTAGCCCGATGACACGCCCTCCGTGAAGACGGATTGCTTCTTTCGGAAGCATCCCCTGAATCTGCTGATGCAGCCCGATGCCAAATGGAACAAGGAGTAAAGAGTAGGATTGATTACCAACTACGAATAAAGGCCACCAAGAAAAATGGATTTCAATTGCTTCACCTGGAACTAAAAGAAACATCGGAAGCATCCAAAGCCGTTTGACTTCGTGAACACCAACCGTCTGTCCCCGCTTACTTTTGACCAATTTTGGAGAAGTGCCCTTCGCCCCGTTATTTTTAATTAATAACCCTTCCCCGATTACGAGTAGCGCCAACAAAAGAGCAACGGATGGGTAAATTTTGTCTTCAAGTGATTCGAAATAATGTCCAATGAACGGGATTCCCAAATCTTGACCTGTCGTAAAAATGAGAATAAAGAAAGCTATTCCTACCGTATAAACTGGAGAAAGAAGTCTTACCCTTGCAGGCAAACTCAAAAGAATCGTCACAGCTGCAGTTAAGATGATTAAAGCGAATGGTACAGTCAGTCCCGCTAGAATCGTAATGACCGATAGCACCAATCCAATGAGAAGCCCAATAGGTAGCAGCTGCCTCAACTCAAAATATGCATCCTCTGCACGTACATGGAAATTCCTGCGCTCACGTTTTACCCGAGAAACTCCTAAAACTGCTGCTAAAAATAAGAAATAATAGAACAAAGGGTGAAGAAAAAGTTGACCTGTCCCCTTGAGCAATTCCATGAACCAAACGAACGTCACCCCATGTCACCAGCCTTTATATCAAGATTTGCGTTTAATCGTCAGTTAAACCTATTTTATCAAAACTTTTGATTAAAACATATTACTAGTTTTGGAAAATATTATTATCGTGGATTTCTAATTTATTGGTAGTATGTGTTTTGTCTTTTTACATATTATGTCTTTTGGCATATAAATTGTAGATTTTTGGCTAGTAAATCAAAAAATCGGCAAGTAAACAAAGCAAACTGGCTAGTAAGTCAAAAATCGACGACCAAATCCACGAATTTACTGTAAATCAACCACCCCCAATAACGTAAAACTATGAAATCAACAAAAAAATTCAACCAACCTAATGCTAGGCTGGTTGAATTTTCTACCTTACTAATAGCTTAACCGCTGTTTGCAGTTGGGCATCATTTTCTTCCTTTTTCATTTCTTCTCGTGCTGCTTCTTCGAGCGCAGTAGCCGTTTTCGGATCAATAATTCCCGTTACATCCATTTTTCTTTTGCGCTGAAAGGCTTTTACCGCCATTTCCGTCTGATCACTAAAATAACCATCCGTACGTCCCGGTGCATAGCCAATACCTGAGAGAATCTCCTGGGCATTTTTCACTTGCTCGTTATTCATATCTTTTTTAAGCGGCTGCTCTGCTTGAATCGGGTGAGTGTGATAAATACTCGGTTGCTCTACAGGAACAGATGGCTCAATCCCATTTTGATGAATCCAATTCCCTTCTGGAGTCAACCATTTAAATAAAGTAAGCTTGATATTGCTTCCGTCTCCCATTGGAACCGCTTGTTGGACCGTCCCCTTGCCAAAGGTCTTCTCGCCAATGACAGGGTAACCACCGGCCTCCTTTAATGCACCAGCAAGAATCTCTGACGCTGAGGCACTACCTTTATCTGTAAGCACCGTGATTGGATATTCCTTTGCTTTTTTCAACGAAGAGAAATAACGCGTCTTTTCGCCGTTTCGTTCCTGAATTTGATAGATCGGCTTTTCCCCGGTAACCAATTCTTTTAAAATTTCTTGAACGCTAGAAAGAAAACCACCAGGATTTCCTCGTACATCAATGATAAGACCGTCTAATCCTTGATCTTCGAGCTTGCTTAATTCGCTTTTAAACTCCTTGGCCGTATCTTCGGAAAACGAGGTGATCTCTAAATAGCCAATGTTTTCACCTGTCTGCTGTTTCATGTCGGCATAGACGGTGATTTGCGGGATTTCATCACGCTTCACTTTTACCTTTAGAGGTTCCTGCAAGCCTTGACGCTGAATTTCTAGCTCAACGGCCGTTCCCTTTTCCCCTCTAATTTTCATCGTCGCCTCATATAAATCAAGACCTTCAACACTTTCGCCATCCACCTTGAGAATCTGATCATTCGGCTTCAACCCAGCTTTTTCTGCTGGAGAATCTTTAAACGGTGAAACAATCACAATCTTATTGTCGACCATGCTCACCTCAGCGCCTATGCCTTCAAAGGATGACTCCAGGGTTTCATTGAATTGCTTTGCGGTTTCTGCATCCATATAAACGGAGTACGGATCCTCAAGGGTCGTCAACATCCCTTGAATAGCGCCTTCGATTAGCTTCTCCTGTTCCACTTCTTCAACATAATTACTTAAAATCAAACTATAAGCTTGTTCAACCTTTTCAAGCCCCTCAGTGGAAATAACTTGTGGTTCAGATTGATTTATTCCTACCCCGCTGTTGTTTTTATTCGAGTCAGCCCACTGCATGCCGGCATATGTGCCACCCGCCCCAATCAGCAAGGACCCCGTCATCATTATCGCGATCCAGTTCCGCTTCATTTTCGTCCTCCTCGCCTCTCTTTTCTGACTTTTATCTATATTTATTGGACTTGCTTTCCATTATATGATGCTACTGGACGAGTTATGAAGCAATCTTTAAGGCTTGTTTCCTAGCTTTTTTCTATTCATCAACATGTTCTCAGGAAGGTTGTTATTAATAACCATTAATTAGCGGAATCACTTAGTATTTTTAAAGTAAAAGCACATACTAAACAAAAATATGAGGAGGCTCAAAAGATGGCCCGTAGAAATCGGCGACCTCTCGTTCCAGAAGCACGTGAGGCATTGAATCAAATGAAGGTAAATGTCATGAAACAGCAAGGGTATCAAGTGGATGACAATAATCCCGACCAGGTAAAATACGAGGTGTCCAAAGAAGTCAACGTTCCCCTTCAACATGGATATAACGGCAGCCTCACCTCAAAAGAAGCAGGCAAAGTAGGAGGACCCATCGGCGGAAACATGGTCAAAGAAATGATCAAAATGGCACAAGAACAAATGAAAAATCAGAAGCGATAAACGACTCGAAAGCACACCTTTAGAATGGTGTGCTTTTTTATTTTATTTTGTTAAAAGGACGCTGTTGATTTTGCTACCCGTTGATTGGAACTCCAGGCGCTTGACTCCTCGAAAATGAACTGCTCATTTTCTCGTGCGTGGGCCTATTCAAGGAAGTTATTCAATGTCCTGCGGGAGCAGCGGGACAGGTGAGACCCCACAGGAGCACAAGCGACGAGGAGATAGAAAAGCGGAAGCGCCTTGTTCAGCCCCGACAAGCGCTGGAAGGCCGGCAGAGGAAGTCGTTCTTTGACTTCCACTGACGGACTGAAGCGACTCGAGGGGCTAGGCGCTGGAGCTGGCCAGGCTCACCGCACGCCCCGCTGTTCGCTGAGCGCCTGGAGCGGAAATCAACATCCTAGTTTAAGATAGCTTTTATTACAATATTGAAGAACAAATCTCCCCTTCCATAAAACAACAGTCACCATATCCTTTCAGACAACATTATGTATAGTAAGCCATTGTCTAAGCAAATTGAAACACAAATTCATATTATACAGAAGTTAGACAAGTTATTGCATTGGAGGTGAAGCGATGGAGTTATTAATTGAGTATTTAAACCGAAATTATTATCTACTCGTTCCAGCTTTATGGGTAGTTGGTTTCGCTCTAAAACAAACCCCAAAAATACCAGATTGGATGATTATATGGATTTTGTTGGTCGCCGCGATTGGCTTTGGAACCTTTGCTTTCGGATTATCCTACGAAGGAATCTTGAATGGAATTCTTGCAGCAGGGATTGCTGTACTTGGCCACCAAATGTTGAAGCAAACAATGGGCTCTCGTAAGGAAAAAAAGGAAATCATCAAAGTTGAGAAAAGGATCGATTCCGACTGCGGAAAAGAAGAAGTAAATAAGAAAAAGGTGACAATCGAAAACGAAGATGAGGAGAGTTAACATTATCGGGAGGATAATAGAGTGTATTACCTAGTAATAACAAGTTTACAGGCGAACGAAAAGGGAAAATAAAAAAGGAGAGATAAAATCTCTCCCCTTTTATTTTTATGGTAAATAAGATAATGGATTAACACCATTAGACTTTGAATTATTCCAAGGTCCTTTGTGGAGTTCAAAGTGTAAATGCTGACCATATGACTGACCGGTGTTGCCCATTGTTCCAATTCTTTGTCCCTTTTTCACAACGGCCCCACTAGAAACACTTCTGTTACTCATATGTGCATAGACGGTAGTGAAGACTTGTCCATTAATGGAGTGCGAAATAAAAATAGCATTCCCATAGCTTGGTGAATAGTACGAACGAATGACAACCCCATCGGCAGCAGACACAATTGGTACACCAGGACCTCGCTTGGCAATATCAATCCCGTGGTGGTACCCACCAGAGCGACTTCCGTAGCCAGAGGATACAATTCCTGAAGCTGGCCATGTAAACAAACCGCTAGAAACCGCTGGTGCCGAAGCAGTAGTATCTACTGACGCCGTTTCTCCTCCACTACTACTTTGAGTTGTAACGGCAGCGGCAGCAGCTGCTCTTTGTCTTTCAAGTTCTGCTTGTCGTGCCTGCTCCAACTGAATCGCCCTCTGAATAGTAGCTGCCTGTGCAGCAAGGACAGCTTGCTCTTCCTCAGCGGCAATCATTTCCGCATGCATCTCTTCTTCCTGTTGATTTAAAGAGCTCATTAATTGATTCTTTTCTTCAATCTGACTGTCAAGGCTAGACTTTAGTGTTTCTAGCTCTACTTTCATTTCTTTTAAACTATCTAACTTTGCTGTTATTTCCGTTTGCTTTGCTTCTAATTCAAGTTTATCGGCTTGATGCTGTTCAAGTATATCCTTGTCGGCTTGAACTAGCGTTGCAACCGCACTTACACGGTCAATAAAATCACTAAAACTCTGAGCTCCAAATAGAACGTCCAAATAACTGATGGATCCTCCACTTTCTTGGTAGGACGCCGCTCTTTCCTTTAACATATCGTTTCGCTTTTCAATACGTTCAGTTAATTCAGCGATTTCAACCTCAAGCTGCTCAATATCCTTTTCGGTTTGGTCGATTTCAGCATTTTTTTCCTCGAGTTTGGTCGTAGCATCTGCCACTGCAAGGTCGAGCCTCTTAATCTCTGAATCTATCGTAGCCTGTTCACTTTTTATTTCATTCAATTTTGATTCTTTTTCTTCAATTTCCGCATTCAAACTTGAACGTTCTTGAATTATATTTTGTTGTTCTTCTTTTAACTTAGATATGTCCTCTGCATTCACCTGTTCAACCATTGCTGGACTTAGCAATGAGCTTAAACTTAAAGTACTGACGACCGCTAGTGAGAGTAACTGCTTTTTCACTATGACTTTCCCCTCTCATCCTATTAATTGTTTCGTACCTTTTTTCTAACCATCTCGTGATATGTAAAGTAAGGGGTTACCCCTTACTAGACTTATACTTTTAAAAACTTCCGAACGGACATAAGACTTCCCCAAATTCCAATCGCTGCCCCCATTAGAATTAAAATCGCAGATAACTGGTAGACAAATGGGTTGAATTCAAGGAGTTGAATAAAGTTATTGTCTGCTAGCTTCGAATGGATGAGGTCATACAAGTAGTAGTATGCCGTTGATATAACCGCAATAGGCACAACCGCACCTAGAATTCCAAGCCAAAGTCCTTCAAGGAAGAACGGCCATCTAATAAAAGAGTTGGTAGCTCCAACAAGTCTCATAATTTCAATTTCATAACGACGGGCCATAATCGTAATTTTGATGGTATTCGAAATGAGGAACATTGCAGTAAATAACAACCCAATAATTAAAATAAGGCCCACATTTCGACTAATATCAATAAATTTGAAAAGAGATTCTACTGTTCCCTGCCCATATTTAACACTTGAAACATAATCAAGTTTTTCAATTTTCTCCGCAGCAACCATCGTGTCGCTTGGATTTTTTGTTTTTACGATAAACACATCTTTTAAAGGATTTTCCTGTTCAACAAGCTTGAAAGCTTCTCCTTCATCACCAAAGCTTGCAATTAAACTATTAAGTTCTTCTTCTTTAGGAGAATAATCAATACTAGCAACCTGTGAAATCCTCTTCATCTCTTGTTCTAATAATTCTTTATCCTGTTCATTTGCAGCCACATCGATATGAACGCGAATTTCAACATCTTGCTCAATCGAGGTTGCCACACTATTTAAATTCATCATAATGACGAAAAAGACACCAACTAATAAGAGCGTCACAGTTACAGAGCTTACAGATGCAAAGGTCATCCAGCTGTTTCGACCTAAACTCTTAAAGCTTTCCTTCACATGACGGCGGAATGTTCTAGCTTTCATAACCATAATCACCTTTCTGTTGGTCACGTGCGATTTTTCCGCCTTCGATCGCAATGACACGATGCTTAATCGAATTCACGATATCTTTGTTGTGAGTTGCCATCACAATTGTTGTCCCTCTAATATTAATCTCTTCAAAAATTTTCATAATCTCCCATGAAGTATCAGGATCAAGATTCCCCGTTGGTTCATCGGCAATTACTACTTTAGGGGAGTTAACAATGGACCTAGCAATGGACACACGCTGTTGCTCTCCACCAGAAAGTTCAGTAGGTAGCATTCTAGCCTTATGTTTTAGCCCAACTAAATCAAGCGTTTCAAGAACCCTTTTCCGAATTACATTCGGTTGTTCTTCAATCACTTCTAAAGCGAAGGCAACATTGTCGTAAACAGAAATTGAATTTAAAAGCTTGAAATCTTGGAAAACGACTCCAATGTTACGGCGGAAAATTGGAACCTTAGTATTTTTTAATGTGGTAAGATTTACACCATTTACGGTAATATCACCTTTTGTTGCCTTTTCTTCTCGATACATCATTTTAATAAACGTAGATTTACCTGCGCCACTGGGTCCAACGACATAAACAAATTCGCCTTGGCCTATATAGACATTAATCCCGTTTGCAGCTGTAACTCCATTCGGGTACTTTTTAAAAACATCCTTCATTTCTATCATTTTTAAAATCACCTTTGATAGTATTTTAACCATTGACTAGCATTCGACAATTTTTGTAACAGACTCATTATATCATTAAGGGCATTCAATGAAACCCATAAAAATATTACAGTTTCTTTTCAAGGGTACTGCATTATTACCAAAGGCACCATATACTGGTTTTAGAGGGGAGAATAGACATTGAGGATAATAGATGATTCCCCTGTATATCCTTGCTTTTAAGGCAGTTTCCAACGGCATGCCTTGATATTTAATTCTAGTGACAACGTGTAAAGAACTTTGACTAAAGTGTGAAAAAAATTTGATTAAGTTAGAAGGATATTCGGATCGTGAGGCTGGTAAGGGAAGATTTCTGTCGATTTTTCGAAGTAGAGGAAGAATAACTGATTGTCGCATTTTCCATTTTCATGTAAAAAAAAGCCTGTGAGATATATTCTCACAAGCTTCTTCGAGGGCTATTTCTAGCCTACTTTTTTGCTGCAAGCCATTCTGCAACAGCCGTTGCTTTTTCGCCTTCAAGTAATTTAGGAGGCATTGTGCCTTGACCGTTTGCAATAATGCTTTCAATTTCTTCTTGAGAGTATTTCGTTCCAATTGCCGTTAGCTCAGGACCTGCTCCACCTTGTAGATTGCCGCCATGGCATCCCGAACAGGATTGCGCATATAAAGTTTCACCATCAGCTGTAGCTGTATCACCACCGCCGTCGCTTGTGTCATCGCCACCACCGCACGCAGCAAGTGTTAGTGATGCTCCCATGAATAATGTGAATAAAAACTTCTTCTTCACGTTAACTCCCCCTAAGTAAAATTTCCCTACATTCCTATAATATACCAAGCCTACTCTCTTTTAAAACCTTCACCTAAGACCTCTGAAGCATCGGTTACAATGACAAACGCACTTGGGTCAATGGTTTTCACAACTTGTTTCAATTTTGTGAACTCCGTTTGGTCTACTACACACATCAGAATTGGCCGTTCTTGATCGGTATACCCACCATATGCTGTTAGTTTTGTCATACCTCTGTCAATTTTATTCAAAATGGCTTCACGAACTTCTTCTTGTTTCGAAGTAATGACTAAAGTCATCTTTGACCTACCTAACCCAACCTGTACGAGGTCGATGGTTTTGCTGGTAACATATAAACCGATTAACGCATAAAGCCCGCGCTCAATGTCGAAAATGGCCGCGGCGGCAAGGACAATGATGCCATCGATAGCGGCAATCGATGTACCGAGTGAAAAGCCGGTGTATTTGTTAAAAATTTGTGCAGCAAGGTCGGTCCCACCAGTGGAACCCTTTCCGCGGAAGACAATTCCTAAGCCCAAACCAGCACCAATGCCTCCAAATAAGGCTGCCAATAGCGGATCTGTCGTCCATGGCTCTAGGTCGTTTGTAAGATAAACGACAAACGGGAGAAAAGCCGTACCTACAAGGGTTTTCAGCCCGTACTGCCTTCCCCCAAGCAGCATTACCCCAGCAATGAATAAGGGAATATTAAAAGCCCATTGAACAAACGCTGGCTCCCAGCCAAGAACGTTGGCTAGGATGATACTAATTCCACTAACTCCTCCTGAAGCAATCTGGTTGGGCAACAGGAATAAGTTGAATGCCAATGCTACAAAAGCAGCACCGATTAGCGTATTTATGTATTCCATCAGCTTGCCTAGCTTTGGATTCGGTCGATGATTTCTGTTTATCTTCTTCATAGTAAATAAGCCCCTTAGATGAATTTTCCAGCGTAGAGTATACCATGGGGCAAGAATGCTGTAAACGCCAGCCATCTGCCGTATTAAAGGAATAAAACGTTGACCTTAGTTTGCTGTGAACAGTAGGGTAAATATTCATTATAGAGTCTTTGGTTCGTTATTTTGAGGTAGCTAGGAGGTTGTCTTGGATTAGATTCATAGGTCTGGTAACCGTGGCCTCTTATTGGTGACCCTTCTAGTTCTTCTGACTGCCACTTAGGTCACCAATTGACCCCATTGGTGACCTTTCTTCCTTTTCCATCTACCACTTAGGGCACCAATCAACCCCATTGGTGACCTCTCCTCCTCTTTCATCTACCACTTAGGGCACCAATCAACCCCATTGGTGACCTTTCTCCCTCTTTCATCTACCACTTAGGGAACCTATCGACCCCATTGGTGACCTTTCTCCCTCTTCCAACAGCCAATCCGGGCACCAATTAATCTGGTCCTCAATGTTTACACTAAAAAACAAAATTAAAGGTACGCAGATTCACCAATAATAGTTAAAAGCAAAAACCTCTACCGGCAATCTATGCAGTAGAGGTTTTTTCTATATCTTATAGAATCTTTGACCTTAAGTAAGCATCAATAAACGGATCGATGTCGCCGTCCATCACACCCTGCACATTTCCCGATTCGGTATTGGTGCGGTGGTCCTTAACCATGGAATACGGGTGGAAGACATAAGAGCGAATCTGGCTTCCCCAGCCAATTTCTTTTTGCTCACCACGAATTTCGGCTAGCTGCTTTTCCTTTTCTTCGATCTGCCGCTGATAGAGTTTAGCTTTTAACATCGTCATTGCACGCTCACGGTTTTTAATCTGGGAACGCTCAGTTTGACATGTAACCACGACACCCGTTGGAGTATGCGTGATTCGCACGGCTGAGTCTGTTGTGTTAATATGCTGACCACCCGCGCCACTCGCACGGTACGTATCAATTTTCAAATCCTCTGTACGGATCTCGATTTGGATGTCATCACTTAATTCTGGCATAATCTCGCAAGATACAAAGGATGTATGTCGGCGTCCTGAAGAATCAAATGGGGAAATTCGCACGAGACGGTGCACTCCTTTTTCAGCTTTAAGGTACCCGTAGGCATTATGGCCTTTTATTGATAGAGTGACGCTTTTAATCCCTGCTTCCTCACCAGGTAGATAATCAAGTGTTTCAACCTTAAAGCCTTTCTTCTCCGCCCATCTTGTATACATACGAAGCAGCATCGAACCCCAATCCTGTGACTCAGTCCCACCCGCACCAGGGTGTAGCTCAAGAATGGCATTGCTTTTATCATACTCCTCGCTCAATAAAAGCTCGAGCTCAAAATCATTTAATCGCTTTGACAACTCAACTAACTCACTTTCAAGTTCAGCTTGAAGTTCGACATCGCTTTCTTCTTTTACAAGTTCATAAGAAACTTCCAGATTTTCAAACGTCTCAAACATATCATGGAAAACATGAACCTGATCCTTCAGAGCATTGGATTCATTAATTGTAGTTTGAGCCTGTTGCTGGTCATCCCAAAACTCGGGAGCGAGCATCACTTCATCAAGCTCAGCAATCCTGGCCTCTTTGTTCTCTAAGTCAAAGAGACCCCCTAAAGTCCGCTAATTTCTTAGCTGTTTTTTCAAGTTCATTTCGAATATCCGCTAATTCCATCTCGTTCACCTCATAAAAAAATAGATAATAACATTATAGCTGATTTTACTGCCTTAAGGAAAAAAGAGGCGGCGAAAACTTCACCGGCCTCCTTTTTAGGAATACGTGTATTTAGTCTATACAACTCAACTAAGGTTGCGCCTCAGTTTGTTACTCTACTTTCCCATGACAATTTTTATACTTCTTGCCACTACCGCAATAGCATGCATCATTGCGTCCGATATCCATCTGCTTAACCATTGGCTTTTTCTTAGCCTTTTGGCCGCCTTCTTCCTTCGGGTTAACCGCATGTCCTTTTACAACTTCTTGACGTTGAAGGTTATTTCTGATTTCCGCTTTCATGATGTATCTTGCAACATCAGCCTCAATCGCCTCGACCATGCTTTCAAACATAGCGAAACCTTCCGTTTGGTATTCACGTAGAGGATCGATTTGTCCATAGGCACGTAAATGGATTCCTTGGCGCAGATGCTCCATTTGGTCAATATGGTCCATCCACTTCGAATCAACACTACGGAGAACAATAACCTTTTCAAACTCGCGCATTTGATCTGGCTGCATTTGCTCTTCCTTTTCATTGTAACGCTGTTTCACTTTATCAAGGATAACTTCAACAATTAGATCGCGGTCTTTTCCTTGAAGTTCGTCTATCTTAAGATCGCCTTCATTTAAGAAGTTACCGTTCACATAATCAATAATGCTTTCTAACTTCCATTCATCACGGTCCTGTTCATCTGCTGTATGAGCGAAAACCGTTCTTTCGACAGTAGCACGAATCATGCTTTCAACAATGTCGCGGAGGTTATCGGATTCAAGTACCTCATCACGCTGCTTATATATGATCTCCCGTTGTTGACGTAAGACATCATCGTACTGAAGCAATTGCTTCCGCGCATCAAAGTTATTGCCTTCAACTCGTTTTTGCGCTGCCTCAACAGCCCTTGTCACCATTTTGCTCTGAATTGGCTGGGTATCATCCATTCCAAGTCGAGACATCATATTTTTCATATTATCCGAGCCGAAGCGGCGCATGAGTTCATCTTCCATCGACAGGTAGAACTGAGTAACACCAGGGTCTCCCTGACGTCCAGAACGACCACGGAGCTGGTTGTCAATACGGCGACTCTCATGGCGCTCTGTTCCAATGACCGCTAGTCCGCCTAGCTCCCTCACACCTTCACCAAGCTTGATATCAGTACCACGTCCAGCCATGTTCGTGGCAATCGTTACTGCCCCTTTATGTCCAGCTTCGGCAATGATTTCTGCTTCGCGACCATGGTTTTTCGCATTCAAGACATTATGCTTAACGCCCTTTTTAGTCAAATATCTAGAGATAATCTCAGACGTTTCAATCGCCACTGTACCGACAAGCACAGGTTGTCCTAATGCATTCCGTTGCGCAATGTCCTCAACAACTGCTCGGAACTTTCCATCAATGGATGAGAAAATCAGATCTGCTCGGTCATCACGAGCGATTGGACGGTTTGTTGGGATGACGATAACATTCATATTATATATGTTCCGGAATTCCTCTTCTTCCGTTTTCGCTGTACCGGTCATTCCAGCAAGCTTTTCGTACATCCGGAAAAGGTTTTGGAAGGTAATCGTCGCGAGCGTCATGCTTTCATTCTGAATTTCCAGACCTTCCTTCGCTTCAATGGCCTGGTGCAACCCATCACTATAGCGGCGACCTTTCATCAGACGACCCGTAAACTGGTCAACAATGACAATCTCGCCTTCCTGGACAACGTAATCAACATCTAAATGCATGCTGGCATTTGCTTTTAATGCCTGATTAAGATGGTGATTCAACGTTACATGGGCAATATCAAACAGATTTTCAATCCCAAAAGCCTTTTCAGCTTTCGTGATTCCTTCCTCTGTTAGCTGAACGCCCTTTGTTTTTTCGTCGTAAGTGTAATCCTCTTCTTTTTTCAGCATTCGAACAAAGGCATTTGCTTGAATATATAAAGAGGCACTCTTCTGCGCTGACCCTGAAATAATCAATGGTGTTCTAGCTTCATCAATCAAAATCGAGTCTACTTCATCGATGACAGCATAATGAAGCGGGCGTTGGACCTTTTGCTGGCTGTAGAGCACCATGTTATCTCTGAGGTAATCAAACCCATATTCGTTATTTGTACCATAAGTAATATCGGCATTGTAGGCAGCTTGCTTTTCTTCATTATTCATTCCATTTAGGTTCAACCCAACAGTCAATCCAAGGAACTCATATAGCTGGCCCATTTCATTCGCATCTCGGCTTGCCAAATATTCGTTAACGGTTACAACATGAACACCTTTACCAGTGATTGCATTTAGATAAACAGGCATTGTAGCTGTTAGGGTTTTCCCTTCCCCTGTTTTCATTTCAGAGATATTTCCTTCGTGCAGAGAAACGCCACCCATTAACTGAACTTTATACGGATAGAGGCCCAGCACACGACGTGCAGCTTCGCGAACAACCGCAAACGCCTCAACTAATAAATCATCTGTTGATTCACCTTGTTGGTATCTGTCTTGAAACTCTTTCGTTTTTCCTCTCAACTCATCGTCCGAAAGCCTTTCCATATCGCCACCAAGGGCATCAATTTGATCCGCTAACTTCGTTAGACGTTTTAAATCGCGTTTGTTCTGGTCGAAAATTTTATTTAAAATCCCCATACTGACGCTCCTTTTATGTATTCATTCCATTATATATCCAACTAAAAAGAAAAAAGATTCGCTCTAAAGCTACGAATCCTAAGAAAATCCGTTTTATCCTACTAATTTTACCACTTACTAATAACAGTGACAACCAAGAGGCGAATGACGAAATTCCTAAAAAGGGGAGACCGTGTTTAAGCAATAAGGAAACTACTTCCTACTCTTAAAAAAAATCTGCCATCACACAACATTGTATAAAATTCAAAATTTTGTTTAAAAACAATTCCGCAATGATCATAAAAACTGAGGATGTAAAGTTTTAATAGTTTATAAGTTTATAAGGTTAGTTACATAAATATTCATTTAATGATAATGATTATTAACCACTATAATCACGTTATGAATCCCTTAAAATCAACGTTTATTTGGATATTTAGACCAAAATGTGAACGTTTTAAAAATTAGTTAAATATGTAATTTTATTCACAGAATGTACATTGGAAATAGATTAGGAATATCGGATACTTTGTAATAGGGAAGATCACCTTATAAAAATAAAAAAACAATTGTCTCGTAAAGGGGGAGAGCATAATGAAGTTCTGGAAGAGAAAACAGAAAGTCCAGACAGAAGAAACAGAGAAAAAACCAGGTCTATTCAGAAGATTATGGCGCAAGTTCCGCGGTATAGATTGGAAGAATCCAGTGAATCGCTGGAAACTACTCTTTGCTAGTTTATTTGCTGTTATTGCCTTTTCAGGAACCTTGTGGGGAGCCATCGCTTTTACATCCAATCCGGAATTCTGTTCCTGGTGCCATGAAATGGCCCCTGAGTATGTCACGTTTGAAGTGAGTGCCCATAGTGAAATTAAATGTACCCAATGCCATATTGAGCCTGGGGCGGTAAACCTGGTTACCCACAAAATTCATTCACTTAAAGAAGTTTACTACCATATTGTTGGCCCACCAGACCCAATTGTTCAAACCATAGCAGTTACAGATGAAAGCTGTATGCAGTGTCACTCCGAGAACCGACTCGTGTCAGCTACCGGGGACCTAATCGTCAATCATAGTGAACATATTCAAGAAGACATCCCATGTATCACTTGTCACAGTGGCGTCGCCCACGCAAAGGTCGTAGAAAGAGGAATTAACGATTCAACCACTTATGATTATTGGACAATGGAAAATGCAGACAAGCTAGTAAATGACAGTTATATGAGGCCAAACATGGGGTCTTGTATCGACTGCCATGATGAGGTCAATAAAGGAAACCGTCCTTGGGAAGATATCCAATATAGCCTCCCAGAAAATCCACATAAAGATGGTCATGGAAAGCAAGATGATGATCATGCGAAAGCAGCAACAATTGATACAGCCGCTTCTAATTTAACAGATGCAGAAAAAGAAACGAATGAAAAGAAAAAAGTCCAAGGAATTATTCTACAAGCACTAGGAAAACAGACAGAAGATGTGAAGGTTTCAATGGAATGTTCGACTTGTCATATGGAAGTTGGAATCCCTGATAACCATCAGGAAATAAATTGGGACAAAAACCATGGTACAGATGCCATTCAACAGTTGGACGAGTGTATTGATTGCCACCAGGACTCTAAGTGGGTTAAGCATTTTGCGAAAGAAGAAATTACTAGCCTTATAGATGCTGGCGCTAAGAGAACAGAGTATAATCCTGACCCTGCAATCGCAAAAATAGAATCGCGTGAAAATAACTTCTGTAGCTCTTGTCACAGTTCTCGGCCAGAGAGTCACCTAGAATCTGATGTATGGTTAACTGCCCATGCGGACGATGCAAAATCAAAGCAACAAAAAGAACAGTGCTTTATCTGCCATGATCAGGCCAAACCTTCTGCTACAACCAAACTAACGGCACCGACTGATGTCTATTGCGAACAATGTCACCGAACTGGTTTTAGCGGTCTAAAACAATAATGAGTCCAAAGATTGAGGAGGGATCATAATGGAAGACCATACCGAAGAAAAACCGACCCCTCCCCGCTTTCGCGGAAAATGGAAAATTGCCACCCTTACACTACTATTCCTGGTGATTTTCTTCTCGGTTGGTTTCGCTAGTCTTCAAGGGTCATCAAAATCAGAGTTCTGCGCTTCCTGTCACGAGATGGCACCAGAGTACTTCACTTGGAAGAACTCCGCCCATAGTGAAGTGGATTGTGTTGACTGCCATACCGAGCCAGGTGTTGAAAACGTCGCAAAAGGCAAAATCGATACAATTGAGCAAGCCATAAAAAAGCAAATGCAAACCTACGAAGCGCCCATTCGGATGCCAAGTGAAATATCAGACGCTTCCTGTGAAAAGTGCCATAACGTTTATAATCGAAATTTTACTGTTTCTGGAGACTTAATTATTCCCCACGACAAGCATAAAGAAGAAGATGTCAGCTGTATGCAATGCCATAGCGGCATCGCACACGGCAAGATTGCTGAACGGAAAATGACCTATAAAACCGACTACGTGAAGTGGGATGACAAGACCGGAGCAAGCATCATGTCTGATCAAAAATTTGTGAAACCGGATATGGAAACTTGTATAGATTGTCATAAAGCCCGAAAGATTACCACCGAGTGTAGCGCCTGTCATACAACTGGCATGGTACCAGATAGCCACAAAGAATCTAGTTTTGTGAAAACACATGGTATTGAAGCAAAAGAGGACCTAGCAAGTTGTAATGACTGCCATAAAGATATGTCGACTATAAAGCTTGAAGGATACGAAGAAGCTTCACCAGTTGCAAAATATTTAAATGACGTAAAACAGCAACCTAAGAATCATTTAAACTACGCTAAAGAAAACACATTTTGTGTAGATTGTCATGAGATCCGGCCAGAGAGCCACAATCAAAAATTCATTAGCAATCACGGAACTTTAGCCGAGCAAAATCAAGAATCCTGTCTTGCTTGCCATGACATTAAGAAAACAACAAATACGACTACGACAGCAACTAGCAATAGCCAGGTCTACTGTTCATCATGTCACCCAAGCACGCATAGTCAGAATAAAAAGTGGCGCGAACGCCATCCAATTCCGATTAGTCCAAATCAGAAGCTGACAGAAACCTGTTTTACCTGTCATGTTGAACAAAAATGTACAAGCTGTCACCAAGAATTAGCTAAAAGAGATTAAATATAAATCATGATTTGGAGCTTTTGAAGGATATAAACAGTAGATTAACTACCAGGCGTCTTAAAGAAAACTATGAAATACGAGGTGATTTTTATGGAAGCCCAAGAGCTGCCAGTCATAGAAGAAAACAACCATAGTCAAGAAGAAATAAAAAAGAAAAAAAGTGACCGTTTCACCAAATTACAATCCTTTCTTTTAATATTCTCAACCCTAGTTCTTTGCTTAGGAGGGGGCTATATTATTAGCGATCAGTTCTTTTGGTCTAACGCAGATGAAAACAGATTAAAGGAGCAACTTGACCATTATAAAGGACTGGTTGATGCTGAGCCAAACAGTGCGGAGCACCGTGTAAATCTTGGCTACACACAACATTTAATGGGCAATAACGAAGAAGCCATTAAACAAATGAAGTTAGCGACAGACCTTGAAGCTGATTATTTTGGTGCTTATTTCAATCTTGGCCTTGTCTTTATTGCTGAGGGTCGCTTCAACGATGCATTAAAAGAGTCGCAAAAAACAATTGAGCTTGCTCCACGCGATTACCGTAGCCATCTATTAGCGGGTATGGTTTATCGTGAACTAGAAATGTATGCCGATGCTGAAAAGTCATTAAAAGAAGCACTTTCATTTGTACCATCAAACACCGATATTATTAATGAGCTTGGTCGTCTCGCAGAAGATCAAGGCAAGACTGAGGAAGCCGAAAATCTTTATAAACAAGCATTAGCATTTGACCCATTATTCAAGCCAGCTAATGAAGGCTTAGAACGACTAGCAGTTAACGCAATAGAAAACGAGTAGAAGGAGCTGATTGTAGTGAAGAAAAAAAATGTCTATATCACCATGAGTTCAATTTTCGCGCTCTCCGTTGCCCTCTTCGCAACCATCTCCTTCTTTAATTTAGAAGGAAATGTAAGGCCAATGCTCGCAGCTGTCGATCAGAGCGGCCCACCACAGTACTCTCAATCGTTTTACGGGGATTTTAACGAGCCCTTATCAAAACCAATGGATGTAGCGAGAATTGGAGAATTTGTTTATGTCAGCGACACAAGCAATCGACAAATTCAAGTTTTCGATCAAGCAGGAACAGCTATCTTTAAGTTTGGTGAAAACGGAACGGAAGAAGGTCAGTTTCAATTCCCATACGGAATAGCAGGAAATGCTGAAGGTGAAATTTATGTAGCAGACCTCTACAACGGGAATATTTCAATATTTGATTCAAAAGGGAAATTCATTAGATACTTTGAGGAAAAATCGGAAGAAAAAGCGATTGCCTCTCCAGGTGGCTTGCGCATTTATGATGAACAACTATATGTGACAGACATTAAAGCTAATAAACTATTCGTTTTTACATTAGATGGTGAAAAAATAATGGAAATTGGCGGACCAGGTGCTGAAGAAGGTCAATTTATTGCCCCTAATGCAGTCACAGTCGACAGGGAGAAACAAATCTATGTTACCGACTCAGGGAATAACCGTGTTCAAGTCTTTGATCAAAATGGCAAGTTTATTCGTATCATCAATGGCTCCCAAGACGGCAAAGGTTCGCCGCTGTTTGTAAATCCTAGAGGAGTTGCTGTTGATTCTCAAGGCGTTGTTTATATAGTAAGCAACCAATCTCATAACATTTATGCTTACACCCCTGATGGAACTGAAGCATTTGTATTAGGTGGAATGGGTACCGATAATGGCAAGCTGTATCTCCCTAACGGCTTATTTATCGATAACCGCGATACCCTTTACGTTACAGATACAATCAACCAAAGGGTCTCTGTTTATTATTAACACTCTTTCCTTAAAGGTGGTGATGCTTGGAAGTAGCCAGTAATAGTAATCTCATAGATATAGAGACAGAGAAAAAAGAGAGGAATCAGGGAGGTTTGTAAAATGAGTAAATTAAAAATTGGTTTATCCGCTGTATTCATGCTGCTTTTGTTAGGCATGTTCAGTACTGGTGCCTTTGCTGAAGGGGAGTTTGATCCAACTTCAACCAATCCAGCACCTGGCATTAATGTAGGAACCATTGACAGTGAAGGTCAAAAAAATATCCATAGAACACATGGTAATTTTCAAAACAACACCAACTCTTGTGCAAACTGTCACAGTACGCACCAAGGAGATACTTCGACTTTATTAAAATTTGAAAATGCAGAATATGATATGTGCTTGTCTTGTCACGATGGAACAATGGGCTTCTATAATGTTTTAGGTGAAGGCGCTGGTGCCGGTACATTCAATGATACACACCAGAGTTCTTCTATGCACAACGTGAAATCAGGTGTTGCTATTAGTGCCGCACCAGGTGCCACATTTGAAGCTGATGCGATTGAATTAACTTGTTCAAGCTGTCACAACCCACACGGTTCTGTAAATGACAGATTACTAAGGGAAGAAGTTGTTACTGCATCAATGGGTAAACAAGGTGGGCTCTACGCCGGTCTTGAAAAAGGCACAAAGGCTATTACCCTTGAGTTGACTCCAGACCCAGATTTTGAAGATTTAAATGCAATGACTACTACGTCTGGATTACAAATTACTACTTCTGTCGGTCCAAAGGGCAATACCGATAAGCAAAACTATGCTAAATTCTGCTCTACTTGCCATGATGATTATTTAGCAGGCAGCGGAAATCAATCATCATTTAGTGGACACTATTCACACACAACAAACAGCGCTTCTGCGGGACGTAACTGCGCAAGCTGTCACTACGCTCATGGTACAGATATTACGTTGTTAAAGGACACATTAGGACATACAGTTGCTGATAAGGTAGCTGAAGGTTGGGATCCAGCAGTTGCAGAAGAATATATGAAGGATGTAAGCGCGGCTGGTTCTTCTCTTAAAAAATACACGAACATGGTTGTATGCTGGACTTGTCATCAAACATCAAAGGCTATTGATACACAACAGCCGGATTCTAAATATCTAGCTCCTATTCAAGGAAAATACGGAATTCAAGATGCCTTCTTGGGTAAGCCAGGAATTAGATAAAAAAAGCTATCCAATAGCGCCACTACTGGATAGCCAAACCAATTGAATGCTTGTAAACAAGGTAGTAATAGTGATTATTACTGCCTTGTCTTCTATTATTTCAACCTGTTGTGAAAATGTCAAAAAGTTTTCCTTGAACAACGACTTTTCCCGTTTTAACGGTTGATATAATCAAATTAAGAGCTGCTGATAAGACGGCCTAATCTAAAGAAGAGGATGAAGTATTGTGAAAAAGACGAATTATACCCAGAAGCTAATTTCATATTTCGTCATCTGCTGCCTCTCTCTTAGTTCTCTCCTTTTTTATTTTCCTGGTAACACGGTCCTTTCGGCTCCGGGCGGCCCCATCCTCGAGATCATAACACCAGTAGATGGGACATTATTCGATACAGAAATGATTGAATTCACAGGGCGGATTTCGGATGATTTGACCCCGCCAGAGAAGCTAAATTTTAAGGTGTATCAAAAGCTAGCTGATTCAGAAGTACCTTTAGAAATAACTAGCACAGGAGAGTTTGAATTAGTAAACACTAGTTCTGGGGAATGGATTTACACAAGGCCATTTAGCGAAGGCAACCATACCCTACTATTTACTTTGGATGATGAAGACACCAATAGGTCAGAGGTTCAATTGACGTTTTCAGTTGAACCCTCAGGTAACATCGACTCTATTAACCCTGAACCCGGTGGAATGGAACAGGAAGCTGAAGAATCGGGACAGACTGGTGAGCCTGAACAGAGTAGCTCGACCGAGATTGAACCCGAATCAACTGCAGAGGCTGTTACTGAAATCGCACCAGTTCCTAGACCATATATTGTTAGTCTAAACATCATGCCAAATGGTGTCTCAAATCCTGAAGACTACTTACAAGCTGAAGATATGACAGGAGTTCCTGTAGATTCTTCAATTGAGATAATTGTTAAGGAAAGCGGAACCCTTAATCTTACCGGTGAACCTTTAATTATTACTTCTGATACGAGGGCAACCCTTAAAAGTACGGAAGTAGCAGATGATGTTATTCCTGGAAAGACAGACGGGGAATACAGAATTACTTTTACCCCAACAGAAACCCTGGAATACAGCACTACTTATTATGTATTCGTGAATCCTGCTATTACGAATGATCAGAACGGGAGAATCTATCAGAGGTTTCTGAAGTTTACTACAGCTCCACAAGTACCATCTCATGAAATCCATGGGAATTTTGGCAACAATACTAACTCTTGTGCGAACTGCCATAGTACGCACAATGGAAATGACCCGAAGCTTTTAGGTGGGAAATATGGTGGCGAGACTGCGAAAAATTTATGTATGTCATGTCATGACGGGACCAATGGTGCTCCTATACCTGATCATTACAATGCAGCGAATCAACATTTTAATTACACAGATGGTTTAGAAGCAACCTATTCATGCACGTCCTGTCATAATCCACATACAGGTTGGACAGAAGAAAATCCGAATAAACTAAAGAATCATCCCGAGAACACATATAAGAAACAAGGTACAGCCACGGGGATATCAACAGACTTCTCGTTATGCTTCCAATGCCATAATGGAAATGGGACGGCAGTTGATATCGAAAAGTATTATAAAGACGAGACCTTGCTTGCGGATTCAGGTCACAAGATTACAGCTGAAGATGGAACTTCTTTAAACGGTCAGTTAACCTGTGCTGATTGCCATGAGACCCATGGCTCCGATAATCTCAAGCTTCTTAAAGGAAATCTTGGCAATGCCCCTCTAGCGGCTGGGGATCAGTTCAAAACGGTCGGAACGGAATGGACAGTAGATAACGAGCGAAACTTCTGCTTGAAATGCCATAATGGAAATACGGAGTTATACGGGAAGAACCCAATCTATAACGCTGAAGCGGATAATCACCAGGACACAACGAAATCCTGTTCATCCTGTCACGGATCAGGAGAGGATATTCGAGAGCAGATGAGAAGTGCTGCACATGCTCCTAAGAAATTGATTGTGAGAAATCCTGAACCAACCACTGACCCAGTGACTGTAAAGGAATCTGGAAGTACTTTAGAGGACTCGACAATACAGAACTCTGATGTAACAACAGAAACGGAGACAAGCCTTTCTTCGACAAGTGAAACACCTTAGAACCAATAGATCCTAACTAGGAAAAAGACACCTTTCACAAATCTGAAAGGTGTCTTTTTCCATCCCTACTGTTTTTTCATAAACTCCAATACATCCAAATCAATCTTCCCTGCTTCCTGCTCACGTTCCTCAAAGTTTTCGGTATGGATGTAAGCAGTAAGCGCCTTGTGAAGCTCCTCCCCATTGGCTGGGTCAGCTTTTAAGTAATCAAGGCGTAACAGGTGTTTAACGACTTCAACCTTCACTTCACCTTCAATCGCCACAACATTTTCCGGTTTAGATTTAGCAAAATAAAGCTGTTGTAATCCATAAATTCGGATGAGTTCTTTAATCGGCTGCGGGTGATCATCCACTCGCAGATCGATGTAACGGTCATTATAACCGCCGTAGCCGCCCGCCTCTTTGACGACAAGTAGTGCAGCAGATTGTTGGCCCCTGCTGTCTCCTCCTGCCTCCTGACCAGCATCTAACGCTGCTAGCAGTCGCTCAGCGAGGCTTCCTTTTGTCTCTGTAAACGTACGAGCCATCGCCTCTACTGTGCCTTCAATGAGGATGTTTCCTTGGGCTGCAAAGTGCTCTCCTGTGATTCCTCCGGCCCAGTCATAGCAATAGGTACCTGTAAAAGTAGCCGGGTTGCCATTGGCATCAATCAGCCCCACCTGGCGCATTTCTTTATCAGGGTCGTCCTTTGTAATGATTTCTAACGCTTCTGCAGCCGATTTCCCCGCGGCCATCAATTCAAGCGCTTGTGGTCCATAAGCAGTATTCGCGTAAGATTGTGTCGCCACAGCCCCGACTCCAGCCTTGGCGAACGGTACCACCGCTCCTACACCGAGAAACTTAGATTGTACGGCAATTCCCCACTCTTTTTCCTTCGGATCGTAGCCAACGATTGAAAAAGTCAAAATGATAGCCCCCTCATTCTCACAGATGTTTTTTTACAATACTTGAAGTATGTATAGAAATATTATCAGCTATTCCCTGACAAAAATGAAGCCCGCCGCCAAAATTAATGGCCACGGGCTTCAGCTTAGTTTAAGTTTTAGATGAACAATTATTGAGCTTCAATTAAGCCGTAGCGGCCATCTTTACGCTTGTACACAACGTTTGTATTGTTTGTATCTGCATTATGGAATACATAGAAGTTATGGCCAAGTAGATTCATTTGTAGAATCGCTTCCTCACTGTCCATCGGTTTTAAATCAAAGCGCTTCGTACGAACCAATTCTAGTTCATCTTCGTCTCCATAAGACTCAATCTCGGAAAAGATTGGAGCCACATCTTTGATGCTGTCTTGACCGCGGAATTTGCGGTTTACTTTTGTTTTATGCTTACGAATTTGACGTTCTAATTTATCGGTAATCAAATCAATCGCCGCATACATGTCTTCATGAAGCTCTTCAGCACGGAGGACAAGGTTTTTCATCGGGATTGTGATCTCGACTTTGGATTTTTTGTCCTGATAAACTTTCAGGTTCACGCTTACGCTTGCATTTGGTGTTTCATGAAAATAACGCTCCAACTTCGAAACCTTTTTTTCAATATACTCTCTAATAGCTGGAGTTACCTCAATGTTTTCACCACGAATGTTATAGTTCATAAGCGATACTCCTCCTTTAAAATAACTATGTAACTATACTTCTATTTTACCCTAAAGAACTCCTGCATTAACAGGGAAAAGATTGACGAATTCATGAAGTTTTCTCCGTCATCATAGTAAAAAAGGTAAATAAATCACGCGGAACTTTGTTGAAAACTGTCGGAAGTTAACGAATGATGCTATTGAAAAAGGATAGAGATCATTTCACAACTTCTACCTCGCAATCGTAAAAGAAAACACCTGATGCACCCCATGCTCATGCAACACTTTTGCAGCATGCCTAAGTGTTGAACCTGTCGTATAGATATCGTCAATAAGAAGCACTGTTTTATCCCGCAGAAGCACTACTTCAACTTCACTTATGCGAAAGACTTGCGGGATGTGAATCCGGTCCGAACGAGACTTCTTTGATTGCTTTTCCGAGTGAATTCTCGATATAAGCCTTGTCGGCTGTAAACCTGCTTCTAAAATAAGCGCTTCTGACTGGTTGAACCCTCGTTCATAGAGCCTTTCTCCACTTAAGGGGATGGGAACAATCAAGTCAAATTTACGGTTTTTTAAAGTTCTCAAAATGCCAGATTTAAAAGCTCGAGCCAATAGATAATCCCCTCGATACTTAAATGTAGCAATCACTTCTTTTAAAAATTCATTGTACTCATACAGGCAGAAGTTTTGAGCTAACAAGCCGCCCCATTCTGAGTCTTCCTCCCAGCGGATGCAGTCAAAACATTGGTCTCTGTTGCGGTAATCCGTTGAAAGCACACGGCCACAGATCCGGCAACGTTCACCACTTAATGGTTTGAGTCGCTCATGACAGCTCTTGCATACGACCATATCCTCGGTAGCCAAGAGAACACTCGACCAACTAATCGCCAGGTCAATTACTCCATGACAGATTAAACAATATGAATCCGCGAACAAACTCACTTGTCTAACATCCCCCTTTGAGTTGCTTCTTTATTCATTGCGAGAATCTGATTGCGTGCGCGAACCATTGACTCTGTTTTCCCATAATGAAAAAAGATGACCTCTCCTGATGGAAATTGTGCACTTCTTCCTGCCCTCCCAGCAATTTGAACGAGTGCACTTTCTGCAAACACTTGATCCTCGGCACCTAAGACTGCGACATCAATATTCGCGAAAGTGACGCCTCTTTCAAGGATGGTTGTAGTGAGCAGGACCGGAATTTCCTTATTTCGCATGCGCATAACCTTTTCTTTGCGGTCGGGGTCTTCAGCGTGGACAGATTCAATTTGCGGGTGCAGTTTCTGAAACACATGCAACATCTTATCCATTGCTTCAATTCTTGGTACAAAAATGAGTGCTTGTTTATTAGCGGCTAGCCTTTTCTTCGTCCAGACGAGAAGATTCGTCGGCAGACGTTTTTGAGCTAGGAGTTTTGCCCAATTCCCACACCAGACGAACTTCGGAACTGGCAGTGGTTTGCGGTGGTAACGAGCTGGAATGGTAACAAACTCGCGCTTGCCTAAATGACATTCTCGCTGCCATTTCCGGCTTGGTGTGGCGGTTAGAAAGATTAGTGCTGAATGAGGCTTTTTGGCTTGTTTTACGGCATACTGAAGCGTTTCATCGATGGAATATGGGAAGGCATCGACCTCGTCGACAATCAAGGTATCAAATGCTTGGTAAAAGCGGAGAAGCTGGTGAGTCGTCGCAATCGTTAAGGGAGCGTATGTATGGCGGTCTTCACTACCACCATATAAGGATGCAACAGTAGTGTGTGGAAAGACTGCTCTCAGACGGGGCGTAAGCTCAAGGACGACATCCGTCCGAGGGGTTGCGATGCAAACACGCTTGCCTTGGGTTAAAGCGTGTTCAATCCCTTTAAATAACACCTCTGTTTTTCCTGCTCCGCACACCGCCCACACGAGGAGCTGTTCTAATCGGTCAACTGCGTTAACGACACGTGACGATGCTCCACTTTGGCCTGGCGAAAGTGTACCTGTCCATTCTAATAGGTTTAGCGGAACCTTCCCTTCAGGAACAGGACCCCTCCAACTGATTAGCGGGGTACAACTACTAACGCGCCCCATCATTAAGCATTGACGGCAATAGGTACATATATCACCACAACGAGCACAAGGAAATTCAGCGAACCAGCGGGAATCTTTCGTCCCACATCTTAGACAATGGTTCTTATCGCCAACGATTTCTATCCCTTTTCGATACATGAGATAGCCTTTTACATAATGCAGTTGAATGTCGTCTAAGGTGAAAGGAAGATCATCTAGTAATAATTGTTTTCCCGAGAGATAATGTTGCAGCTGAGAGTTAAAACAAAAAGTAGAATCTAGTGGTATTTCAGGAAGTAGATTTAGTTTACTAATGGGATAGGTTTCTTGAGGAGTTAGAAGCAATGGAGCAGGGGTTAGTTTATTCTCTTCGATGGCAAACCTCATACAAGACCACCTGAGCAAACGGAATGTTTCATGGTACCCTCCTAATTAGGATCTGCTATATTTTTATGGACATTTATATAAATCGCCATTCCCAGGCCTTTTGCAAGCCTGAGATGACGTCATTCTACTAGCTGAAGGGATTTACCCTTTTTTATACCAGCCCATCCCTAGTGAGCCTTCCCCAAGATGTGTGCCAACGACCGGACCGAAGTAACTAATCGTAAACTCTACATTTGGATACTTTGCTTCGAGATCAACTTTCCACTCCATCGCCTCTTCTTCACGGTTAGCGTGAATGACAACCGCTCGGTAGCTGCCACCACTCGCTACGTCTGAGCCTAGTAGGTCGGAGACACGGTTAAGGGCTTTTTTCTTCGTGCGAATTTTTTCGTATGGTTCGATTTTTTTATCAACAAAATGAAGGATTGGCTTCACTTGTAATAAGCTTCCAATAAACGCCTGCGCATTGGACAGCCTTCCACCGCGTTGCAAATGACTTAAATCATCAACCATGAAGTATGCACGCATGGATTCTTTCATTTGATTGAGTCGAGCGATAATTTCGTCAGCCGTCTGGCCTTGTGCTGCCAGCTCTGCCGCCTCAATCGCATAAAAACCCTGAACCATACAAGCGGTCTCTGAATCAAATGGGTGTACGGTAATACCCTCGGCCATGTCACCAGCTGAGACAGCACCTTGATAAGTGCCACTAATTCCACTTGAAAGGTGAACAGTAATGACCGAATCATATTCCTTTGCAAGCTGTTCGAACAACTCAACAAACTGCCCAATCGGTGGCTGCGAGGTGGTCGGAAGTTCGCCGACTTTCACCTTTTCATAAAATTCTTCTGCCGTTAAATCTATCTCTTCACGAAGGGACTCACTACCAAAAATAACACTTAATGGAACCATATGGATATTTAGTTTCTCACGTAATTCCTTAGGGATGTACGCGGTACTATCCGTGACAACAGCCGTTTTCATGTATAGAATTACCTGCCTTTTTTTATCTAGCATTTCGTCTATTTTCCATTTTATATGAATTTCAATCAAATTGCATTCTTTTGTCAGAAAAGATTAAAAGTCTTTAGAAGAGCTCGAAGCTATGACCTTATATGATTGATTTGATTGGGGACGGTTCTTCTGCTTCCTAATTGGAATGTAATTCCAATTAAAGAAGCAAGGGAACCGTCCCCTTGCTTCGTGACTACTTCACTTCTACCCAACCATTTTTGATTGCTACGACAACGGCCTGCGTCCGGTCATTTACATTCATTTTTTGGAGGATATTGCTCACATGGTTTTTGACGGTTTTTTCACTAATAAATAGGGCATCACCGATGGCTCGGTTGCTTTTGCCATCCGCAAGTAGTTGGAGCACCTCGCACTCGCGTCTCGTTAACAAATGCAGTGGCCGACGAATTTCGACCCGGGCAATCGTTTGAACCCCTGCCCCTCCCTCTTGCATAGACAATCTTCTAAATTCTTTTACAAGATTATGTGTAACCTTTGGATGTAGATAAGATCCACCTTCAGCAACCACTTTTACAGCGTTAATTAAAGCGTCTGCATCCATCTCTTTTAATAGATAACCCGTTGCTCCGGTTTTCAACGCATGAGTCACATAATTTTCATCATCATGAATCGAAAGAATAATCACCTTTGCCGTAGGGTATTTCTCGATAAGTTGTTGAGTTGCATCTATTCCATTTATCGCCGGCATATTAATATCCATAAGCATCACGTCAGGCAAGTATTGCTCATATAAAGACAACGCTTCGCTGCCATCATTTCCCTCGGCTACCACCTCGAATGAATCTTCAAAATCAAGGATTCGTTTTACCCCTTCTCTAAAAAGCTGATGATCATCAACTATGACGATTTTCGTTCCCATCTTTCCTTCGCCCTCCTCGTATCCACTTTTCCATCTGTTATTCTTCTATTCGTTTAAGCCCAGTCGTTGTTCTATCAACTAATCGGCACTTGGACAATGACCTGTGTCCCGTTCCCAATGGTAGAATCGATGAAGATTTCCCCATCGAGCAGTTCTACCCGCTCCTTCATCCCAAGAATGCCAAAGGATTGCATTTTCTTTGTATTCACATCAAAGCCTTTGCCATTATCTTTCGTAACAACCTTTACCATATCTTTCGTAATTTCCAATTCGACATTTACGTACGACGCTTCCGCATGTTTCAACGCATTGGAAACCGATTCTTGAATCAACCTAAAGAGCGCAACCTCATATTTCGCTGGGAGCCTTTGGGCTTCACCAAGATTACTAAACTGAATTTTCGTTGTCTTATGATAATCTTCGATCGTTTGTAGGTATTTTTTGAGGGTAGGCACTAAGCCTAAATCATCAAGTGCCATTGGTCTCAAATCGTAAATAATCCTTCTAACCTCATACAAAGCAGAGCGAACGATGACCTTTAAATTACGAATTTCATCAATCGCTTCTTCGCCACTTCGCTCTTTATATATTTTCTCAATTAAATCCGAGCGCATCATTACATGGGCAAGCATTTGCGCAGGTCCATCATGGATTTCCCGTGACAATCGCTTTCGCTCCTCTTCTTGCGCTTCAATAATTTTCAATCCAAAATCCTGCTTCTGTTTCGCTGTTTCTAGCGCCTTACCCATTTGGCGAATATCGCTCATCATATAATTCATGACGACGGATATTTGCGAGGCAAGGTCCCCAGCCCGGTCAATTGTGTTTGTTAGGCCAATCAGACGATGCTCAAGCTCCTCTCGCCGGACCTTTAGTTGCTTTTCCATCTGACGTTTTATTGTCAGCTCCATCTGCAGTGTATGAGCTACTTCATAGGCATCCCTAACTTCTGCTTCCGAATAGTCTTTGAAGCATTTGCTTACGTCAGACAATCGTTTACGCGCTGAACGGACTTGATCCTCAAGTTTGTCCCCTTCTTCAAGGTTCTTCAATCCTAATTGTTTGACTTCTTTTAACTCAGTCATAATTGATTCATAATCTTGTCGGCATTGTTCACCAATACTAAAAACTTCCTTTTTACTGCCGACAACCGTATCTATCATCGTCTCAAGAATATGGTCAAGCGTTTTTGTCTCTATCTTTTTCAAAACCATCGTGATTCCCCCGGAGTATCTCTATCAAATTTAGTTTATCGAAATCATCTAGAGATGGAGTACAGGCAACCCCGCAATAAATACAAAAGGATTAGCCCTTTACTATTTCAAAAGATATAACCCTATAATAATCCATCATAGCGTGAAGCACTCTGCACATCTACAAATAGATTACGTCAAAAAGCGAGTTCTTTTGATAATATGTTCTATTATACCATCCTATCATTTTACGAATATTAAAGTTTATTTACATTCCTGCCTCAATTTGTCGGATTGCTCTTGTCGAATTATAATGGATGGAGATAGATGATCAGAGAAAGGAGCGGTTTGATGCTGCCCCATTATTTAACGGTAAAAGGTTATGGTGAACATGAGATAACGATTCAGAAATCTAGGTTCATTGCTTTTACCGAACGGGTTGAAACGGAAGAACAAGCCCAAGATTTTATCCAGAAGATTAAAAAGAAACATAGGGATGCCAACCATAATTGCTCTGCCTATATGATCGGTGAACATGATCAAATTCAAAAGGCAAATGATGATGGCGAGCCTAGCGGGACTGCAGGAGTCCCGATCCTAGAAGTCCTTAAAAAGAGACAACTAAAAGATACCGTTGTTGTCGTAACACGCTATTTTGGCGGCATTAAGCTTGGTGCAGGTGGGCTGATACGTGCATATGGAAAAGCCACCTCCGAAGCACTTAATTCAATTGGCATTGTTGAGAGAAAACTCATGCGTATCATGCACACGACCATCGACTATACGCTTTTAGGAAAGGTAGAGAATGATCTTCGGTCCTCTGTATATAAAATTAAGGAGATTCATTATCTTGAAAATGTCGAAATTGAAACATTTGTCGAAGAAGGGGAGAAAGAAAACTTTACAGCCTGGATCGTGGAGCTTACGAATGGGCAGGCTGTAATAAAAATCAAGAATAACTGGTTTTTAGAAGAATTGGTAAATCTTTAAATTAACCTCTTGTAAAATATTATAGATAAAATCTCACAATATATTATAATTAACCATTAGGACTCTTGGTTTAGAAAATGGAGGGAATAAATGAGACCGAATACCCAGCATTCTATGAATAGAAGCCATAATCATATAATGAAAAAGAAAAAACGAAGAAAACGAAACATTTTTTTACTCCTAACACTCATTTTCCTAAGTGTAATTAGTATTACCGGGTATTTCGCCTTACAAACATATGTTGCTGCTACCAATTCTTATGAGGTAATTGATGGCCGTGAGGAAAAATCAGAGCTTAGAGAAGAACCTGTTTTTGTTTCAAACGATCCATTTTCAGTAATAATCCTAGGAATTGAAAATTATACAGATGAAAATGACCGAGGAAGATCAGATACCATTATGGTGGCGACATTTAACCCTGAGCAACAGACTATGAAACTTGTAAGTATTCCAAGGGATACTCTAGTTAATATTCCAGACTATAAGTCTGACAAAATTAATCACTCATATTCAATTGGTGGCAAGGAGAAGGTTATCGCCACTGTTGAGGATTTTCTAGAAGTACCAATTGATTATTATGTCACAGTTAATTTTCAAGGGTTCACTAATATTATTGATACTCTAGGCGGTGTAAAAGTCGATGTCCCTTTTGATTTTAACGATATAAACAGAGATTGGGAACGATTTTACTTTTATGAGGGTGTTCAAACTCTTAATGGAGATGAAGCACTCGTATATGCACGTATGAGAAAGCAAGATCCACGAGGTGATTTTGGTCGTAACGAGCGCCAGAGGCAAATTGTCGCAGGAGTAATTGATAAAATCTCTTCACCTTCTACCTTTCTGAAGATAGATGATATTGTTGAAGTAATATCAGACAATATTGGGACGAACATGCGTATGAGAGAAGCATTGGCTTTTATTAAAAAATATCCTGATTTTAATGCTTCATCAATAGAACAACAAGAAATTAAGGGTTATGATGAATATATTAATAATATTTATTACTTTACTCCTGATAAAGAAAGTGTAAATGGTTTGAAGCAAACACTAAAGGAGCACCTAGAGCTAATTGAAAATACAAATGAAATAGATACGTCTCAAGAAATAACGACGAATCAAATTCAATCTTAGAAAAAGCTGCCTTTATTTGGCAGCTTTTTCTTCTTCTCTAAACAACTCTGGTACAACTACAATAAACACACTTAGAATAAGACCAATTAGTAAGCCTAAAACGGCCCTTTGTTGAGGTGGAATCGTTGTAATCTCTGACACTTTGACTTCCTGAATTAATTCTGAATTTCTAAGATTCGTTTCATCAGTACTTAAATTATATAGAAAGTAGTGCTTAGTTACAGGTTCTGTATCTGTTTCGATTTCTTCAATACTATTAATCCTTTCCTCAACTCCATTTACTTTAGTTTGGTATTTAATTGTAGTTTCTTCAAGGATTGCGTCTGTTAATTTAGTTAATGTTTCTTCTACCTCTTCACGGCTAGACCCGCTATAGGTAAGTTCTACTGGTTTAGAAGAGGAAGGGATTATCGAAAAACTAGACTTTACTTCATTAATATCAATATTTAAGTTGTATTTTTGATTAATACTTTCTAACCCACCTTCTGATGTATAAAAATCTTTTAAAAATGTTCCATTTGTCATATATTCATTTTCAAAATTACCAAGGATAATTTGGGAATACCCCTGATAACTACTAGGAGCTTTATTCGCAAAAATAAAAGCGATACCGGCAGTAAAGACAGGAATTAGAATCAGCAACCAAACCAACTTTTTAGCACGTCCAACAATTCTATTTATAAACTCTTTCATTAATTTGCTCCTTCAAATATATATTATTTTTTATCCAATAAATTCTTTTTCATCCAATAATTTATAAAGGCTATTGCTAATGCAAACAAAATCCATGCATAGTTTAAGGTCATGAGGGAACTTGGACTAATACTAGCTACAGAAAAAGCAACCAGACTCGTACAAAGTGACTGTGCTATTAATTTATCCTCCCATGTTATGCTCTCTTTAAAGATCCTATATAATTTGACCATTAACCATAAATAGACAAGAAGATATCCAACGAAAACAAAAAACCCATAATGCAGAAAAACTTCAGCCCACCAATTATGAACATTCAGCGTACCTGCTGTAGGAAAAAGAGCATACTTTTCAATATAAGATTCAACATTACCTGCCCCGATTCCCATTCCAACAGAATTAGCTATAAATAACAAGGTATTTTTCAGGAGATTGATTCGAATATCATTTGAAGCATCCGCATAATCTGCAGGTACAAAAAAACTTGAAAATTGACTTATAACTTCACTGTAAGCAGATAAAATCCTATCCGGAAATAAAAGACTAGCAATGATAAAACTGAAGCCTCCAAAAAAAAGCAAAAACCTTTTTTCCCTTTTACTCGTAAAAAACAAAAACCATATAGCCCCCCCAATCAATAACGCCAAGAGATTTGCTCTTGATGAGGAAACAAGAATTTGATAAAGACAAGATATCAGTAGAAAACCACTAAAGAACTTTATAATTATGTATTTTGACCTATGCAGTACACCTAATGCAAAAAAGAAACTTAAAGCAAGATAACTTGCATAGTCGTTTTCATTAGTAAAAACGGCTGTTGGTCGATGTCTTACATAGGCAGCAGCGTCGTACAGTCTCGAGACAGGCAAATGCTGCAAAGAGAAATGATTCCAAAAGCCGAGTATGACCATAAATGTTAGAACTAGCAGCCAAATATAGTCTAAATTCATATAGTCATTCTGTTTTTGAAATAAGTAAACAAAAAGGAAGATGAAGAATACACCTGAAATTAGAAATATAATGTCCTTAACCCCATCAGTAAATGATTCAGCCCACGTTAAGGATAATAGAGCGAAAGCAATCCAGAAAAAAACAAAACCTAAAATAGGTTTTAATGGTTCACTTCCATATATGGATATCCTCTTACTCTTCACCCACCGAAACAAAAAGATTAACATTGCTAAAGGTAATAACACCCGATATGGAAACAAAGAAACTGGACCTACCTTAAGAGATAAGATTCCTGATCCCAAAAAAGACGAAATGATAAAAGCATATATAATTAATTTTGAAAGTGGATACTTTTTAAGAAAAAAGCGCGTAATCCAAATAGCTGAAACCATTACAACCAGGAAAACAATTACCGACAATATTAGATCCACCGGGTCTGCGTTAGTTAATTCATAAGTGATGAGCCACCCTGTGGTGATAGAGATGAGAAAAGCGGCTATCACTTGGTTTATGGGCTTGTACCCAAACTTGTTCTGCATTTTTAATACTCCTTATGCTACACATAATAAAGCTCTTAATAGTTTACAGGAGGTTGATTAGCAATATCAACCTCCTGTATACCATTTTATTGATTTCTAAGCAATTGGTCGTTAGGAACTCGTCGGATGACCTTTGCAGGTGTACCTACAACAAGTTCTTCCTGTTTAACATCTTTTGTAACAATGCTTCCAGCACCCACTGCACCGTCCTCTTCAATCGTCCTTCCAGGTAGGATCGTTGAATTCGCACCGATTCTGCCGCCATCTTTAATTGTTATACCCTTGAATTTATCAAACCGCTCTTTTGAACGAGCCATATAATTATCATTCGTAGTCACAACTCCTGGTGCCACAAAAACGAAGTCACCTAGTTCTGAATAAGCGGTTATATAGCAATTCGTCTCAAGCTTACATTTAACTCCAACCTTGCAATCATTCTCGACAGCTACACCACGACCAACAATGGTTTTATCTCCAATGATTACTCTTTCACGTATTGTTGCTAAATCTGCAACGAACACGTCATCAGCAAGAACAGCATTAGCGTAAATAATTGAGGATGTCCCAATTGTACAACCTGAACCAATGATGGAAGGAGGTAATTTTTTTACATCTGGAAGGATGGAATTTTTCGCCCTTGCTGGTTGCTTCCCGATTACAGCATTATCCTGAATTACAGTATTGCTTCCGATTTGAACTCCATCATAAATTACCACATTATGACCGATAACAACATTTTCTCCAAACGTTACATTTTCTCCAATTACCACATTTTTCCCCGTGTTTGGATTATTCATATTGCCCTCACCCCTTACTTTGAATAAAATTCAGCTATCTTACTTACAACATATTGCTGCTGTTCCAGCTTCAATTCTGGAAACATAGGAAGCGAAATAGCTTCAGCACATGCTTTCTCAGTTTCAGGGAGATCACCTTCATTATACCCTAGCTCTTGAAAAACTGGTTGTAAATGAAGTGGCTTTGGATAATAAACCATAGTACTTACACCATTTTCTTTTAGGAAAGCTTGGAGTTCATCTCTTTTAGGGACACGAATTGTATACTGATGAAATACATGATAATTATGTTCTTCAATAAAAGGTGTAGTAACTTCCTTAACTGTCTCATTTAGAAGCTTCGTGTAATTTTCAGCTTTTTCACGACGAAGTTCGCTCCAATCATTTAAATGAGGAAATTTAATATTTAAAATCGCTGCTTGCAATTCATCCAAGCGACTATTGTAGCCTAAAACATGGTGGTAATATTTAGGTTTACTACCGTGAACACGAATTACGCGCATTTTTTCAGCAATTTCGTCACCATTTGTAACGATCATACCAGCATCACCGTATGCACCAAGGTTTTTGGTTGGGAAGAAACTATAGCAAGCGGTGGTCCCCATCTCGCCCACCTTTTTTCCTTTATATAATGACCCGATTGCCTGAGCAGCATCCTCAATAATGGCGATATTATGCTTTTTTGCAATCTCTACAATTGCATCCATATCTGCCATTTGGCCGTATAAATGTACTGGGACAATCGCCTTCGTTTTTTCTGTAATTGCCGCCTCAATTTTGCTAGGATCAATATTAAAAGTTTTCGGATCAATATCTATAAAAACTGGAGTTGCTCCAGTTCTAGCAACAGCCCCTGCTGTTGCAAAAAAAGTGAAGGATGGAACAATTACCTCATCTCCTTGCCCAACACCACAACCTTGTAATGATATATGTAAAGCATCACTGCCGTTTGCTACGCCAATACCGTGTGAAACTCCACTATATTCCGCCACATCTTTCTCCAACCTTTTAACATTGTCACCCAAAATGAATTGTGACCTTGACATGACACCATCAAGAGCTTCAATAATCTCTCCCTTTAATGTTTGGTATTGTTCAGATAAATCAAGCATTGGTACTTTCATTATAATTTTCCCTCTTTCGTTCAAGATTAGAAATGCCAATTAGAGTATTACAACCTATTATAAAGTTCTTCTAGCTTCTGACTTTCGGTCTCCCAGTTGAAAACTGTCTCAACCGCCTTACGTCCGTTTTCACCCATTAGTTTTGCCTCTTCAGGATGATTTAATATCCATTTCATTGCATCAGCAATTTCCTGAACATTCAAAGGATCCACACAAATTCCACACTGATTCTCTTGCACTATATCCTTCCATAATGGAAAGTTTGAGGCAATAACAGGAACCCCCGCTGACATATATTCAAACATCTTAATCGGCAAAGATACCACGAAGCGAGGTTCAGGATGAAGCAACACCAGACCCATATCTGCCTCAGTCAATAACTCCTTAATACCATCGCGGTTAAGAAACCCACGAAAATCAGTAAATTTAAAGCCAGGTAGGCTTTGCACCTCTTGTTCAAGGGAAGGAGGCGCAAAAGATCCTGCAAGCACAAAGGTTGCTGGCATTTCTTCGTTAACTTTTTCCATGGCTTTCACCATCTCGTTAATCCCACGGAGTACATAAATACCACCTATATATACCGCGGTGTTTTTAGTTTTAGCCACTCTGTCATTATAATTCGACGCTAATTCATCTAACAGAGGGTAGTTGTGAATAGTTATTGTATTTTCATTATGGGTTTTAAACCGTTCCGCAATATATGGAGTAGCAGCTGAGATCCCGTCAAACCTTCTCGATGCAAAGCGTTCATACCTTCTGACCAATGTTGACAAAGATTTTCTTAGTGGTTTCGGTACCCACTGCTTGGATAAGATTTGCTCAGGTACATCCTCATGGACATCGTATATGACCTTTTTTCCTTGTTTCTTTAACTTTAGACCGATAGGAATGAGCTCTGGATCATGGAAGTGATAAACATCTGCATTAATTTCAATCGCCTTTGAAAGGACCAATTTTGTTGTCTTCCGCATTCTTTCTATCTGCCCCTTGGCGTCTGATTGGACACCAATAATCTTAACCCCAGAAACTACTGTATCCTTCATATTCGGAACTACATAAAAAACTTCATGACCAGCTTTTTTTAGAGATTGACACTCTTTGATAAAAATTCTTGTATCGTTGGCAGAATGCACTGAAGTTAAATGACATACTCTCATACTGTCTCACTACCTTGGGAATATTCTCGTTCTTGAATGTTTATTAATAAATCGTCTACAATGTACTTCCAAGAATAAAATTCCTCAACAAATGCCCTTCCTGATTTGGCGTATTCATTATATTTATGGTCACTCATTTCCGCACACTCCATGACTTTGGCAGCTATAGAATCTGGATTTTCGGGTTCTGCGATAACCCCACAATGATTCTCTTCTATAAGCTCCACACTTTCACCAGCCCCACAATATAAAACTGGAACCCCACTTGCTAACGCAGGAAAAATTTTAGAAGGCCTTGCCCCTTTAAATAATTCAAGGTTTTTTAAAGATACAATTGAAAAATCAGTGATTGAGAAAACATTTGGCATTTCTGTTACTGGTACCGAGTCATGGAAGATAAGGTTGTTTAAATTTAGTGTTTCTTTTAGCTTTTGAAGATTTGCTTTTTCAGGACCATCCCCAATAATTAAAAAGCGTACACTAGGGTGAGATTTTTCAACAATTTTTGCTGCCTTTAATACTGAATCTAGCCCTTGAGCATGTCCAATCCTCCCTGCAAAAGTAAATACCTTCTTGCCTTCAAAGCCTAACTTAGATTTCCATGAACTTTCTGGTTCTCTAGGAGAAAAAGTCTCGGTATTAACACCGTTTGGGAGCATAAAAACCTTATCTTTATCATTGCCTTTGTTTATCATATAATCACGAATACCTTCTGTGGCAGTAGCTATCTTCCAAGACTTCCTGTATAGCCAATTTTCAAGCCACTCTGACAGTCTAATAAACGTCTTATTCTTTAAAATTCCTAATTCAACTGCTGATTCTGGCCATATATCTGCAACATTAAATACAAATTTAGCACCTTTAATCTTGGCACCAAAATAACCGGTAATCCCTAGAAATAATGGGGGTGAAGTACAAATAATAACATCTGATTTCTTTGATTTAAAAATGGAATAGAATGCACTAAAGGTAAAAGATAAATAGGATGCAAGTCTTTTCCAGAAGCTCCCCTTTGGGCTGGGGTAAATCCAACTTCGATGCACTGGTATCCCCTCATAGACTTCAAATTGATAAAACTTCCCTTTATATTCATCTGGTATTACACCATTGGGGTGGTGGGGGAAAGCGGTCAATACCTCTACTTCATATCCCCTCTTTATGAGCTCTTTACTAACTTCGTATAGGCGTATCTGTGGAGCCCCTGTCTCTGGTGGAAAGTTTTCGCTTAGTAATGTGATTTTCATATTTAAACCTCTTTATTGAAATACTCCGCAATTTTAACAGACGCTTTTCCGTCCCCAAAATAATCTTTGTAAGATGGGGCAACCTCTAGCTTTATGGCACTGAGTATTTTATCAACATCTGTACCAACAAGAATATTGGCGTTGTCCTCTAATGTTTCTATCCACTCTGTCTGTTCTCGAAGAGTGACACAAGGAACTTGAAGGAAATAGGCTTCCTTCTGAATACCACCTGAGTCTGTGATAATTTTCTTTGCATTGCTCTCAAGCGCAAGAATATCCAAATATCCTACTGGGTCAATCACGATTAGATCCGAAACAGAATTTAGATCAATCCCTATATTACTAAGAACATTTCTTGTTCTTGGGTGAATCGGCCATACCTTTTTCCCTTCTATCTTTGAAAAGGCCTCAATGATATTTCGAATATTTTCGGGCTCATCAGTATTTTCAGCTCTGTGGACCGTGATAAGATAATAGCCCTTTCTCTCTAAACCAAGCTTATCTGAGATGGAAGTTTTACCTTCAGAAAGAGTACTGTTGTATAGAACAGCGTCACACATGACATCCCCGACATTCAGTATATTTCTTGTAATATTTTCGTTCTCCAAGTTCTTTACGGCTGTATGAGTTGGACAGAATAAATATTCTGAAATATGATCTGTCATAATTCGATTAATTTCTTCAGGCATTTTCTTGTTAAAGCTTCTCAAGCCCGCTTCGACATGTATCACAGGTATATGAAGCTTAGCTGCTGCCAGTGCTCCGGCAAGAGTAGAGTTTGTATCACCATATACAAGAAGGTAATCTGGCTTTTCTTCAATAATAATTTTTTCTATTTCCTCAAGCATATTAGCCGTTTGTTTTCCATGAGAGGAGGATCCCACATTTAAGTGATAATCTGGTTTAGGTATTTTTAACTCTTCAAAAAAAATATCACTCATATTTTTGTCATAATGCTGACCCGTATGGACATAGATCTCTTCATGAGTTTTCCGTAGCTCCCTTGATACCGGAGCTGCTTTTATAAACTGTGGTCTTGCACCAATGACAGTTAGAAATTTCATTTGGTATCCCTCCTTTTAGAAAATGGGAATAGTAGCATAGATTTTCTCTATGCTACTTCCCCTAATTAAAGCTTCACGTATTTATTTGGTTTTGGATAATTCTTTAAAGCGTTCCTTGTATCGAAAACAACATTGCTCTTCTGACTAATCATTTCATAATCAAATGCTGAATGGTCTGTAGTAATCATTACTAAATCAGCCTCTTCTAGTACTTCTTGAGTAAGGGCAACAGACTCAAGCACCGTATTACAAGAACGGAATGAAGTTACATGTGGATCACAGACAATGAGTTCTGCTCCCTCATTATTTAACATCTCGATGATATTAAGAACCGGGGATTCTCGGACATCATCTATATCTTTTTTATAAGCAACACCCAGTATAGCAATTTTCGAGCCTCTCAATGCCTTTCCTTCACCATTTAAAGCATACATCGCTTTATTAACAACAAATTCAGGCATTCCATTGTTAATTTCACCAGCTAGTTCAATAAGACGGGTGTGGTAATTATATTCACGAGCTTTCCAAGTTAAGTAAAATGGGTCGATTGGAATACAGTGTCCACCGAGTCCTGGACCAGGATAGAATGCCATAAACCCATAGGGCTTTGTTGCTGCAGCATCAATAACTTCCCATACATCAATCCCCATTTTATTACATAAAATAGCCATTTCGTTAGCAAGAGCAATGTTAATATGCCTAAAGGTGTTTTCTAAAATCTTTTCCATCTCTGCAACAGCAGGACTAGAAACCTGATGGACATCACCTTCAAGGACTCCTCTATATAGTTCAGAGGCAATAGCTGTGCATGCTTGCGTCATACCACCAACAACCTTTGGCGTATTTTTAGTATTATAAAATTTGTTTCCCGGATCTACACGTTCAGGAGAATAAGCTAAGAAGAAATCTTCTCCACATTTCAAATCACCGGCTTCAAGAATTGGTTTTAGTACCTCTTCTGTAGTCCCTGGATACGTAGTACTTTCCAACACAATTAACATACCCTCGTGAAGATATCGAGCAATCTCTTTCCCAGAACTTTCCACATAAGAAGTATCAGGTTGTTGATATGTATCTAACGGTGTAGGGACACAAATAGCAACAGCATCAACTTCTTCAATTTTAGAGTAATCTGTTGTAGCGACAAGTTTTCCTTCTTTTACAATTGATTTCAACTCTTCATCAACAACATCACCAATATAATTAATTCCTTGGTTCACCATGTCAGCTCTTTTTTGCTGAACATCAAAACCAATTACCCGGTAACCTGCTTTAGCCTTTTCAACCGCTAATGGCAAACCAACATATCCAAGACCAACTACCCCTATCGTAGCTGACCTATTTTTTATTTTCTCAAGCAACTCTGTTCCATTATGATTCAATTCAAGGTGATCAGTCATATAATATCCCTCTTCTATTAGTTAATTTTAATTGGCCTATTTGTTTTTGCAGATTCATAAAAGGCAAGTACTAGTTCTAGAGCCTTTCTCCCGTCCAGACCAGTTACAATCGGTTCACGGTCCTCTGTTACAGCCTCCACCATATCTTCAATAATGCATTCATGACCAGGTTTCCCAATCGGATCTGCTTTTACCGTCTCGATAATATCGATTGTCTCCTCATCGTTCATGTTTTCGACATTCCAATGTTCGACAAGACTAGCAGTTTTCCCGCCAATTTTTACAGATCCTGTTTCTCCAAAGACACTGATTGTCTCCTCTAGATTATTAGGATAAATAGTTGTGGCTGCTTCTATTACACCTAAAGCACCATTTTTGAACCGAATAACACCTGTTGATACATCCTCTGATTCAATATTTCTAAGTCTAGTGGCCTCCATGCTGTAGACCTCTTCTACATCACCCATTAACCATAGAATAAGATCGAGATTATGTATTGCCTGATTCATTAACACTCCGCCATCATACTCTTTCGTTCCTCGCCATCCGGCTTGGTCATAATATTCCTGGTTGCGATTCCATCTAACAGTAGCATTGGCGTGACTCAATTTTCCAAGTTCTTGCTTATCCATTGTTTCTTTAAGTTTGATCATTACTGGACGAAAACGATTGGGATGTACAACAGATAATTTCACATTATTTTTACGACAAGCATCAATCATTAAATCTGTATCTTCAAGCGTCATAGCAATTGGTTTTTCAACCACAATATGTTTTTTTGCCTCAGCTACACTAACAGCAATTGAAGCATGAAACCCGCTAGGTGTACAGATATTAACAACATCAACCTCATTGTTCTTTAGTAAATCCTCTAAATTAACGTATCCTTCTATATTATATAAATCGATAAACTCCCTCATCTTTGAAGGGTCAGTATCACAAACAGCTAACAGATCTGCCCCATTAGCTTTTTGGATTGCCTCAGCATGTTTTTTGGCAATATGACCACATCCGACAATTGCAAAATTCACCATAGGAAAAACTCCTTTTTAGTCAATAAATTTAAATTGCTTAACTTTGTAACACCATTCTATAAGTTATCATAAATTGTTCCCTATTGTCTTTTCATTTTATTAACAAAATTTTGTCGTTTTAACAAACTTGAAATAAGATTAAAGTCTTCCTTTTTAATTAGAAGAAAATTGATAAAGTTCTCACCGGAAATCTTTCTAAAAAGAAAGGCTTTGATTAGAAAACTAAGACTGTAAGAGATTGACGTAGCAATAGCTGCACCAACGGCCTTGAACTCAGGGATTAGCATAATGTTTAAAGCAGTACTAGTAATGACGTTAAATATGGAAACATACATATTAACCTCAGGTTTTCCTCTTGCTGCAATATCATTAGATAGAATTTTTTCGACCGCTAAGAGTGATATACCTGGTAGAAGAATCTTCAATAGAAAAGGAGTCTCTATATAATCATTCCCTAAGATAGGTGTAATAAAATCAATAATTAGGAAAACAAACACAGCAAATAAAATCATAAAGATTAGTGTGAACCTACTGACAATGGAAGTTAGTTTGTTTCTTTCCTCTTTTGTCGCCATAGACGCAATTCTTGGTAGGAGGACAGTAGATATAGATTGGGTGAAAACCGAAAGTTTTTCCCCAAGGTTTAAAGCTGTAAAATACACCCCAACAGCAAGTGGATTAACGAAAAAACCGAGAATATAGATATTTATACGGTAATTTAGGAATGTGACAAGATTACTTAAATAAGACTTGAAACCGTAACGAAATGATTTTTTAATATAAGAGAAATTTAACCTAATACTAGTCAACGGAATTTTGTACTTATTTATAAAAAAGGCGAGTATGAATATCAATGTAGCCAAATGTCCAAACGTAAATGCCATTAAAGCGCCAATTAATTCAAAGTCCAGTAGAACTATAAGTACAATCACTAGCAATAAGTTTGTAACTTGAGTTATCACTAAAATAGTATTAAAAATTTTGAAATCCTGAATCCCCTGAAAAATTGTTTGAAAAAGTGAGTTTAATACCATAACAGGAACAACCAGTAGTATTAAATACAGAGCTTTAAAGGGGACGTTCGGAAAAGCTAACCCTCCGTACAAATAAATAAAAGATGCCCCTGCTGCCACCCCAACAAAACCAAGAATGATCCCAATAATAAAGTTATTAACAAAGGCCTCTCGGGGGTCAATTTCCCCTTTACTAACATAATATACCGTTGAGGTATTTAAACCGAAATTGATAAAGGTGACTAACAGGGTCGGAAAAGTAATAATAAGTGCATATTGCCCTTGCAACTCACCACCTAAAACCCTTGCAATTATTACAATTAGAAGAGTGCCGATAACAATACTTGTTCCTTGTCTGACAAGGGTAATGAAACTGTCTTTTAGAAAGCTATTTTTCCTACTCATATCCTACCTACCAATTTCTTTGGCGAACTTGGTATAGTTTGTATCAGCATTAAAACACTTGTTCCATGTTTCTAGTGCAGCCTCTCGCATCTTAAGTTTTTCACCTTGTGGTCTAGAAGCTAACTCATCTAATATTGACGCTAGTACTAAAGGCTTTATATCCTTTTGAACAAGCACTCCATTCTGGCTATTTACCAACTCTCCTGTTCCACCAACATCCGTTGCAATTGCTGGAATACTACAGCTATATGCCTCCATAATGGATACAGGAATCCCTTCACTAGAGCTAACATTTATGAAAAAGTCCACTGTATTTTGCATATAATAACTCATCACTTCCTCGTTCTTCAAACTTCCAGTAAAGTGTACCTCAATATTTTTCGGTAGGTCCTGAACCAGCTGTTCGATTTTATGTCGTTCAGGACCATCCCCGATATGAGTCCATTGAATATTTGCCTTACAGTATCCAAGTACTTCAACCAACAATTTCAGCCGTTTGACAGGGACCATATAAGAACAACTAACGAGTCTTGTTATACCATCCGTTGACGGTTTACATAACTTCAACGGTTTTAAAGTTCCCAGACGAGAAACAGTTAACTTATCCGAATATTCCGGAGTCTGATTAGCTAAGTATTCTTTTCCATTTGTTGAAACTAAATATATCTTATCCAGGAGGCTAGTCATCTTTTGCTTAATAGGGAGGTACGGCGGATGATGCCTTTCCTCATAGATATCCCCACCGTGTCCCCGAGAGTAGACTGGAAGTGAAGAATTACGCTCCTTTATTAAACTAATACCTGGCGCGAGTGTAAACCAATAGGAATATAAAACAAACTCATTGATGTTTCGTTCGGAAAAAATACTTCCTTCTATGTAGTCTCTTAGTATTACAGCATTCGATACCCAGGAAAGTAGTTTACCAACTCCCTTTGGGCCATGCTTTATCGCATTTGGAAGTTCATCAATAAACCAGGTTCTCCCTTGAGATTCAGAGAGCGACATAAGTTTTCCCCATAAATTAGTCTTCCTTCTAAAAGAATGAGGAATGTGCACCTCAACCTTTGATTGAAGATCCCTTTTACGAGAAAAATCTCGTGCATTAACCGGGATTATATGTATTTTGTTAAAAGTTTCACACAAATAATCTAATTCTAAAGTTAAGAACTCTTCCCCGGGATAAAAGGGATATCTGTTTGTTATTAGAATTAATTCTTTCTCTGTTTTCACACTTATCACTCAAATCAATCCTTATTTGAAAATCCGCTTGCAACAAGAGTCACAAACGGATTTCATTCATCTTTCTTACTGTTTTCCAGTCACTTTCCTGAACATCTTAAGAAAAGGCTTATGATGGTCGTTTACTAACCCAATAAATTCTGCAATTAATTGAAAGAATATTAGTAGTCCCAATATAAGCAGTAAAGAACCCCACAAGGTTGTGGACTCAAATATTACTGCGCAAACACTAAATAGAATCCCTAATCCATAAATCACCAATACAGTATTGCGATGTGAAAGACCTAACGAAAGGATTCTATGATGCAAATGAGATTTATCAGGGGCCGTAATAGGTTGTTTATTGATAACCCTTCTAATAATCGCATAAGATGTATCAAAAATAGGTACACCTAAAATTAGTATCGGCACTACAAAGCTAAATAATGTAACACTTTTATAAAGTCCCAATAGCGAAAGAATAGCAATCGAATAACCGAGAAACAAAGCTCCTGTATCACCCATGAAAATTTTAGCGGGATGGAAATTATAAAATAGAAAACCAAGCGTACTTGCTAGTAAAATAACTGATAAAGGTAAAATTAAAATCTTCCCTGCTCCAAAGGCCATAAAAGCAATAGTAGCTATACCTATAGCAGAAATACCGGCAGCAAGGCCATCTAAACCATCAATTAGATTGATTGCATTTGTAATACCCACAATCCAGAGTATAGTAACCGGAATTGCCCACATCCCTAAATCGAATTTACCAATAAAAGGTATACTAATGAAATCAATTGTTAACCCTGTACTTACAACGATCCCTGCAGCAGCTAGCTGGCCCAATAGCTTTATCTTGGCCGATAATTCGTAGATATCATCTAATATTCCTATCAAGATTATAATTACGGCACCTAATGTAATACCTGTCAAATTTTCTTTATACAGTCCCGAAGCAAGAGAACCGGTCAATACACCAGCAAAGATAGCTAATCCACCTAGCCTAGGCATAATTTTACTGTGAACTTTCCTATTATTCGGTTTATCCGTGGCGTTTATTTTATAAGCCAATTTTATAACTAGAGGTGTACAAGCTAAAACTGTTATAAAAGAAACAATAAAGGCTATAATTAATTGTGATGTCATTCAAAAATCCCCTTTAAAGGTATTAGCCTATTAGTCAGTTTACCATATTTTTATGGTTATACAATTTACCATTGGATTACATTTATTTCGGAGTGATATCAATCACTTAATAGCTGGAGACTTTTCATATTCTAAATACCCATACTTATTGTTCACCCATAATCAAATTTTGTCAATTACTATTATTGTTAAGTATTTGCTAATCTTAATGTATTGAAATTAAAGGAAAATCCCTTTTTGCAACCAAAAGGGATTTTTTTATTGTTTATTGAAATAATTAATAATACCATTATAAATCGCATCAGCTGCTTTTTGTCTAAAAGCTGGGTCACTTAATAATTGAGCCTCATTAGGGTTCGAAACAAACGCTACCTCTACAAGAACACTTGGAATTTCTGTATCCTTGATCACTTTAAAGCCTTGTTTACCATTAACACCACGGTTATATGTTCCTAAAGCTGCTACTAACTGTTTTTGAATTTCCTCAGCAAGTAATTTACTGTCAGAAGATGCATTCGTTGCATTCCAAAAGGTTTCGGTTCCATGAGCTGACGAGGAAGTAAAAGCATTAACGTGAATACTCACAAAAGCATTTGCCCCTGATTCATTCGCCAACTTTACTCGTTCATCAAGAGTAGGATAGGTATCGTCTGTTCTCGTCATTAAGACACCATAATTGGAATTAACCAGTCTTTTCTCCAATCGTTTTGAAATATCAAGAACTAATTCCTTCTCAACTTCCCCGTAGCCGCTTGCACCTGGATCACTTCCTCCATGACCAGGATCAATCACTATAACTAAGCCTCCACCAAGTACCTTTAAATCGTTAGCGACACCAGTAGATACTGATCCTATCCCCCCAAGAATAGTGAAGCTTTCAAACCCATTATTCATTATTGCATTTTTTGTTTCGTTTGGGATTGAGGTTGAAGACGTTAGAAGGATTGGTTTGTTGGTTTTTGCTGCCAAAACGGAGCCTGTTAGTGCATCCGCAAATGTCATCCCCGTTGCCACAATTGACTCTGATTGTGTACTAAAATATTTACTTGCAATATTAGCTGCAACCTCAAAGCGATTTTTCCCACCTATTCTGTGCGGATTAGGAACACTATTAAAAACGTTCTTTGATACACTTCCTTCCCCGCCAACAATAATGGTTTGGCTAACATTCCAGTTATGGACAAGATTTTTCGTAGATTGAGGGATAGCATCATTATTGGTTAGTAGGATTGGAAAGCCATTTCTTGCAGCATATGGTGCTATAGCCAGTGCATCTGGAAAATTAAGTCCATAAGCTAAGACTACCTTACTACTCTTACCTATTTTCATTGCAATATTATTCGCTACTTCAAATCTGTTATTGCCAGAAATCCTTTCAACTGAAACTCCCAATGATTTCAATTGGCTAACCACTTGGTCCGAAACACTTCCACTTCCACCAACAACTATAACAGATTTAGCATTTAATCTAACAATCTCATTTTTAGTTGTCGAAGTTAAAACGTTAGGTTGAGTCAATAAAATAGGAGCATCATATTTGTACGCCAACGGAGCTGCTGCTAAAGCATCTGCATAAGCCTTGTAATTCGCAATAATAACTGTATTAGCAGAGGACCATCCACTTTTCGCAACGTTAGCGGCTACATCAAATCGGTCTTCACCACCAATTCTTGAAGTGTACCCCTCAGCTGAAGCCTGGTTGAAAAGCATGAAATACAGTATTATCACAAACAACGAACCTACAAAAAATTTCTTCATTTTCTAACCTCCTAGATGTAAACACTCACTTCTCTATTTTATCGAATAAATTAGACATATTTCTACGTTTTTTTACTTTTTACTAATTTAATAGGATTATCTATTAAATAAGGATTAAAATCTTCCTATTGTATATTAACACTTGATATCGACAAAATACACCATTTTATTGTATATTTCGGTATAAGGAAGGTGAATTGTAATGTGCAGATTAAAGGTAATTTTCTCCCTTTTAGTTGTCATTCTCCTAATGACTGCATGTGGAACAAGTGTAAACACTGAAAGTCAAACAACAGGGAGTACTGACTCAGCATCCAATAAGCAAGCGAATTCTTCTGAGTTAGAAACAGCAACAGAAGTTGCCGGTGAGACAGGAGCTAAGGAAGAAGAAGAGGAGTTTAAGAGCATCTCAGCGGTTGTGGAGTTTTCCGGTCAAGCAGATTTAACATCCATTGAAGTAATGCAAAAGGATGGCACACCACTTGTATTACGAACAATCGATTTTACAGGCGTTGACTTTAGTACAATCGATGCAGGAGCCAATGCAGAAATAGAATTTTTCACTAATGAATCTGGGCAAAATGTCCTTTTAAAGTGGCAGGAATTAAATTAGCATTCTATATAGTTGGTATAATTCTATTCACTATAATAGTTGATTACTTTATCCTCACGGTTACAGCTCAATTCTTGCCGTTTATTTAAAGTGAATATTCATTTTTGAATCTGGCATAGTAAAAGGACTACTGAAAAACAGCAGTCCTTTTACTATTACTTACCTAATACTGTTTTAGGATAGTAGTGTGATAAAATTTGGTCATACTTTAGACCTTTGTCAGCCATTGCCTTTGCTCCAAATTGACTCATACCAACACCATGACCGTAACCCCGACCTCTAATTGTTAGTATATCAGTCTTTGAATCATATAGTACAGGGTCGAGTAAGGTACTCTTAAAGACACTTGTTCCAAACATAGACCGGAAGTCCTCAATACTCATAGTTCGCTTTAAATTTATTTTCTCAATTTCATTATTACTATCAAACCTGAACTCATTCGTTTTTGGATCTCGCACAAAAAAGTCAAAATCAATAGTAGCTTTAACACTTCTTTGCCCCGAAGTTCTTTCAGGTGAGATAGTGAAGTCATTTATTGAAACGACTCTAAAGTCCATGTTTGAGTAACCATTTTTCTTCAGCCAAATTTTCAGGTTATTTGTAACAAGCGTATCAGCCTCTTTTAAAGAAGACCACCAGTGACCAGGATTTTTTAAATCAAGACTACTTGTATCAATTTGCGCCTTTTTCATCTCAATTTTCCAAGGGTTTTTTGGGTCGTGCGGATCTTCTTTTGAGTTTAAATAACCAACCTGACTTGTTCCCCATGCATTTGCATTTGATTCAATGTAACCTCCGTTGCTAGAGGAAAATACAGCAGCGATTAAATTCCCGTTATACCTCAAGACCTTTCCAGCGGTTTCTTCCACAGCTTGGTTAGTTCTCTGCTCGTAAAAGTCAGTTCCCCAACTATAACCACCATAGACTTGGTACCCTTGGGTATCAGCAACGGTTTTACCCATATCATCTATTGAATATGTTCTAGCTGCAACAGCCTGAGCCTTTAAAGCTTCTAAACTCCAGCTAGCAGGCATTTCTCTTGGAACAACGCCCTTTAAATAATCTTCAAAAGGGATATCTCGATTAATCGGACGAACATTCCCATTCTCAAGGAAAAAGTCCATTTTTCCTAAATATGGTTTATTATTTATTTTAATTTGATTAGAGCTTCCATATCCAGCAGGAACTAGAGTAAACGAATCTGAACCGAAATCTTTTATTCTAGTAGTACCGTTGTATAAGCGTAGCCTACCATTCTCACTTTTCACAGCATAGGTTGTGTTCTCCGCAAGCCTTAATTCATTGGGTAGACTAGAAACAACAGCCTCACTTACAGAACCAGTTCCACCTAGTATAGTAAAACTAGAAATGCTTTTTTCGTTAATTACTTTTTTAACTGAATCTGATATCTTTTCAGGCCGAGTTAAGAGCATTGGAGCACCTTGTTTGGCAGCCAGAACAGAACCAGTGAGTGCATCTGCAAATGTAAGACCTGTTGAAACAAAGGCAGTTTCAGCTGATAAATTTAAATCTCTTATGATATTAGCCGAAACCTCAAACCGGTCTGCCCCCCCTATACGTTGTACTTTAGGAAGTTTTGAGGCAATTGTGCTAGAGACACTCCCCGTTCCACCAATTACCAATGTACTATTTCGATCATTTAATGCCGAGCTTGTAGCACTAGGTAGCTTATCCTTTGTTGTTAACAGGATAGGTATCCCATTCTCCGCTGCATATGGAGCAATTGATAATGCATCCGCAAATACCATCCCATTTGTTAAGATTGCTTTTCCGTTATTCGGGATTTTTGACGAAAGATTTCTAGCAACTTCAAAACGGTCACTACCACCAATTCTAATTACATTAGGAGATAACCTTTTTAACTGACTTTCCACCTTACTAGAAACACTGCCTGTCCCACCAATTATATAAATATTCTTAGGAGATAGTTGTTTAATTTTACTCTCTGTATCACTAGTTAGCGTAGCTGGTACAGTAAGCAAAATAGGAGCATCCTTATGAAAAGCGAATGGTGCAGCTGCGAGTGCATCCGCAAAGGCAGTGTAATTCACAACGACTACTGACTCTGCTTTATTCCAACCGCTAGAAGCTACATTATTTGCAACCTGAAAACGATCCTTTCCTGCCATTCTAATGTTCCCATTTGCAAGCCTATAATTCCCAATCGTTGAGACATTAATTGATTTAGTATTGCCGACATAATTGCTCAATTTTACCGAGATAGTTGACGCCTCAGCAACTGAAGAAACCGGCAATAATAAAGAAATACAAATAGTAAAAATTAGAATGAATGGAAATCTCTTTCTGTTATTCATTTTTATACCTCCCATGTGAGAAAACAAAATATTACAAGATGCCTCCTTTTTTAACAATTATTTTACAACTAACAATCTATCAAATTATGTAAAGATAGTAAATGGGAAATTAGAGTTATTTTGATTAAAAACTCCAATTTCCCATTTTAAGAGAAATCTATAAACTTTTTCAGTAGTGAACCTTTACATACGGATTGGTTTGTAAACTGTCAAATTGACTTTTAACTGAATGATATCCACTTGCATAAAAACCATTAGACGGGTCAAACTTTTTATATATATTAATTGAATCAGTTAAGTCATTTCGAGATGAGGCTTCTTCAATAGTTATACTTCTTAGCGGAAGGCCAATTTCCTTTTTAGCAAATCGGTCCGTGTAAATGGAAACAAAGTAAGTTGTAGTAAGTGGATTAACTTCTCCACTCTTTTCCAACCCTTTTAAGGCGGCCCCTATAGCAGCATGAGGTGGATGACCATCAAACCAAGACATAGACCTAAACTGCGCGTCAGGGTATTGGGATAAATACTTTTTTATCACCCCTTGGATATTCCCTTCTGTAAGCATCCCACTCGATAGTGTTTCTGTTAAAATATGATCCTCCCTAACCCCTAAGGCAGCAGAAGCACTTATATAATCGCCTACACGAATGTCACCGAATTCCTCTAGATCTATATGACCATGTTGATAATGTTCATTTTCAGGACTGTGATAACCCCCGTGCCACCAGCAGTTTACTAAGGTATTATTGGTGTGTCCCAATCTTGATTCATAGTCATAGTGACCATTTATTACTTCCCTTGCAACTGAATCGGCACCCTTAGAGAATAGGATTAAAAAGACCTCTCGATTATTTTTAAGTTGGTTTAAAATATCTACCCCGAAGGTTAAGACCTCGTCATCTGCGTGGGGAACCAAGTAAAAGATAGGTTGATTAGATTTCTTGTGAAATTCAATATCTGATACAGTATTTTCACTCACCGATGCAGGACCACCAAGAATAGCATAATCCTTTACACTATTATTCTTAAAAATATCTAAACTTTCCTTTGGCAAAAATTGACCATGTGTGAGTAAGATAGACGCATTCTCATTAGCCGCAAGGACTGATCCAGTCAATGCATCAGCAAATGTCATCCCTGTAGCTACATAAACTTTTTCAGTTGGCATTAATCGTTGATAAACCTTTGCAGCTACTTCAAAGCGATTTTTTCCACCTATTCTCTTTGGGGTTGGCAAGGAGCCCTCAACTGCTCTTCCCACACTTGCCTCTCCTCCAACAATAATTGATTGTTTTATCCCCTTTGATTTAATTAGTTGATCAATGGGACTTGGTAATTTCCCAGCCTGTGTAAGTAAAATAGGTAATTCATTTCTTGCGGCATACGGTGAGATGGATAATGCATCTGGAAAGACTAAACCGTTGGCCACTATAGCCGTGTCCCACGTTTCAAATTTTTTAGCAACATTTGCTGATACTTCAAACCGGTCCTTTCCAGCTATCCTTTCTATCTGAGAAATTCCCAATGATTCAATTGCCTTAATAACCATGGCCGAAACACTTCCTTCACCACCTACTACAATGACCCTTGAAGGGTTTAAACGGATTAATTCCTTCTTAGTCTCCTGTGTTAATTGGTTACCTTGAGTGAGTAATATCGGAGCGTTATGTTTATAAGCTAATGGTCCCGCTGTAAGTGCGTCAGCAAAGGCATTATAATTAACAATTAAAACAGTTTCTGAAACTTCCCATTTCTTTGAAATGTTGGTAGCAACCTCAAACCGGTCTTTTCCTCCTAATCTCTCTGGTGTTATCATCGCATTTGAGATTGTTGGTTGTATAAATGTGATTATTATTAAGCTAATTGTAAAACTAAAAATAAGCCTTTTGATCATGTCGAATCCCCCACTACCACAATATAAAGTTATAAAAATAGGTAAATATAAAATAAGCGTATAGGAAGATTTATCTATCATCCTACATACACTTACTTATATTACCATGTTTCCGGGTATTTCGACCAATTTTTGCAGTTTTTTAGTAATTAAAAAATCCGAACTATTAGTCCGGATTCCCTAAACAATATATTACTTATGATTCAAAAGCGAGGTTTTATCTCACTCTTTATTTAGAATAGTATTCTCTTACACTTTCGGCTAACGCCTTTGCTCTTTTTTCTTGAATCGATTCATTTTTTAATAGTTTTGCCTCATCTGGATTAGAGATAAATCCTAACTCGATTAATACTGAAGGCATATTAGTCCACCTGGTTATATAAAGATTATGATCCTTAGTTCCGGTAGAAGAATAAATCTTTGATATCCCAATTCCAGGATAGATAAGAGCATTTGCAAATCTCTCAGCTAATACCTTACTCACTTGTGCTTCGGCTGTAGGTGTTGGGTCATAGGCTATATTATTCCCCATATAACTGAGTGACCTTTGTGTTGAACCATCTTTTACAACAAAAACCTTCTTTTCTGTAATTTCTTTAACGAACGGATATTTCTTACCTCCTGACAATACATAAACATCCTTTGTATTGATAGCAGGTCGATATGAACTATAGTGGGTACTCAATCCCCTTGGTTGGGATGAATTGTTTGAATCATGATGAATACTAATGAGCAAATCGGCTCCGCTTTTATTGGCAATTACTGCTCGGTCCGGTAAGGATATATAAACGTCCTGTTTTGGATTTCTAGTATAGAGAATCTTCGCTCCCATACCTTCCAATTTAGAGGCTAATTTTAAGGAAAATTTATTATTTACATCCTTTTCCAAAATCCCATTTTGAACTGCTCCTGGATCACTGCCTCCGTGTCCTACATCTAAGATAATAGTTTTTCCCTCAAGAGGAGGTATTGGTGCTTGTCCAACTAATTTCAAGAAAGTACTTTCTGGGATTGATCCTGTTCCACCTAGGATGGCAAAATCATTTAAACTTTTATCCACAATTAATTTTTGAGTTGTGGGCGAAATATAGGTCGGGTGAGTTAGAAGTAAAGCAGCATCCTGCTTTGCAGCCAATACGGATCCTGTTAAAGCATCAGCAAAAGTCGTCCCTGTAGCAAAAAAAACTTTAGTTGATGAAGGTGTTAACTGGTTAACAATATTAACAGATACCTCATAGCGGTCACTTCCACCTATTCTTTTCACATTAGGTAATTGATTAGCTACGGATTTAGAGACACTTGCTTCACCACCAGAGATAATCGTTTCTCTAATGTTTAATTCTTTAATGGCTTTACCCATTTGTATAGGGAGCTCATTATTTCGAGTTAGCAAAATTGGATATCCACTTTTTGCAGCATATGGTGCGATTGCTAATGCATCAGGGAAATTCATTCCATTTGCTATTACTGCCTTTTGTGTTGTACCTAATCTTTTTGCAATATGGTACGCAACCTCAAAACGGTCTTTTCCACCAATCCTTTCTATATCCTGAATTCCTAATTCTTTTAAAGTTGTAACAACCTCATCAGATACACTACCAGAACCACCGATAAGAATGACTTTTGACGGATTTAACCTTTTAATTTCATTTAAACTAGCAGTCTCCAACTTATTAGAAGTAGTTAACAAGATTGGTGCATTTTCCTTATATGCCAACGAGGCACCTGATAATGCATCGGCAAATGCTTTATAGTTTGTTAACACAACTGTATTCGCGCCATTCGGCCAACCCTCTTTTGAGACCGCGACCGCCACCTGAAAGCGATCCTTTCCGTCAAACCGTTGAGTCACAACCTCTGCATTTACGTTAAAATTTGTAAAAAAAACAAAGAAACTTAATAGAATAATAACTTTTAGTAAAACACTTTTCATGATTATCTCCTTTAGTACCGTTCCTAGTTGGACTTTCTGATATTCTACTCTCTAGATTAATTCATCCCTGTTATTTACTTGTATATTTTCTCCTCCCTTACCATTAGGTTCTAAATTTAGATGTTAACTTATATCACTAGTTTTGAATTCCCTCTACATTTATACCATACTTTAGCTCATAACTCTATTAGACATTGTAAGAATTTTACACAAAAACCGAACCAAAGTGCTCCTGCTATTTCTTGAAAATACCAGGCTAAAAACTGATAATTAAATTACTCAAACCTTACTAAAGTGGTCATTAATCTTTAGGTACATTAGTACCAGTATTAAAAGTTCTTTTAAGTAATTTTTTTGTTAATAAATATAGACCCTTTATCAGCAGAAAACATGTAAAAAATAATAGGAATCCCCAAAGACTAATCACCGCATCATCAAGTTCCATTTGTCCTCGCCCTGTTATTTTTTGCTGAATTTCTATAGCAAAAACAATAACTAGGATTACCGTAAAAGTATAGATAAATGATATAGCCGTAACACTATACTGCGCTAGAAATTTAAAGAAAACATGTACAAATAAAAAAGCAATAATACCAACTATCCCAAACACCCAAAGGTGCAAATCCTTATCGGAGAGTTCCCAACCAGCATTCTTGCTGAAATCCCCAATTAGGTCATGCATCGTATTTATAATTTCTGCTAATAAAACAATAAGGTCTTTCATCAGTTATATTCACCTCTTAATTTCAAAGTTTATCATCATAGTATAACGGAATTCTAAGCTCTTTTGACTAAAAATCTTTTATTTAAATACAAATAAAAGACCCCCTTTTGGGGATCTCTTATAAATTATTTCTTATTGTAATATTCACAATACCAATTCGTAAACTGTTGAAGTCCTGCTTCTATAGATGTTTTTGGTTTAAACCCTATAGCTTTTTCTAGCAACTCAGTCGAAGCGTAAGTTGCTGGAACATCACCTGGTTTAATCGGCTCAAACACTTTTTCAAATAAGACCTCTTTACCTAAAGACTTACTTAAACATTTCTCTAGAGTCTCAATAAATACCATCAATTTCTCAGGGCTATTATTTCCAATATTAAAAACCTTATGAGGTGCCATTTCTCCAATAGCGGGAGGATTGCTCATTAAACGCTCTATACCCTCGACGATGTCATCAATAAAAGTAAAGTCACGATATAAATCGTTATTAAAGTCACCGTTGTTAAAAATATTAATTGGTTTTCCCTCAAAGTACTTGTTAGCGAATCCGAAATAAGCCATATCCGGTCGACCCAATGGGCCATAAACAGTAAAAAAGCGCAAACCCGTCGCAGGAATTTTATAAAGATGGCTATAGGTATAGGCCATTAACTCGTTTGACTTTTTTGTGGAAGCATAAAGTGAAACAGGGGTATCCACAAAGTCAGTTTCTTCGAATGGGACCTTCTTGTTTGCTCCGTAGACTGAACTAGATGAAGCATAGACTAAGTGTTCTACTGGATGATGTCGGCATGCTTCAAGAATATTATAAAACCCAACTACATTGCTCTGGATATAGGCATCTGGGTTTTCAATAGAGTATCTAACACCAGCCTGTGCAGCAAGGTTTACAACAATATTAGGCTTGTACGTTTCAAATACATTTGTAATTGCCTCTTTATCCGAAATATCCGCTTTAATAAAGGCAAACTTATCATAGGGCTTCAATAGTTCTAGTCTAGCATGCTTAAGATTTACATCGTAATAGTTATTTAGATTGTCAATCCCAACTACTTTGCAGCCTTGTTCTAACAATTTTTTAGAAAGAAAGAAGCCCACAAACCCAGCTGCTCCGGTAATGAGATAGGTTTTCTTATTGTCCAACTGGTTGAAGTCTTGTGTCAAATTGACTCGTCCCCTTTGCATTCGTTTTATTTATTACTTTCGATTCTTTCCTTCCAATTGAGTGGTACTCCACTCCTGCTCTTCCCATTTCGTCGACTTCATAAATATTTCTACCATCAAATACTAATGGTGTTCTCATCAACTTCTTATAACTCTCAGGCGTTACAGCCTTCACTTCTCCCCACTCAGTAAAAACAAAGCAAACATTCGCTCCTTCTAATGCTTCCTCTATATTCGCGACATAAGTAATTCTACCTTTTCCGTTATGACCTTCTGGGTATACTTTCGCAAAATTTTCAGCTCCAACTGGATCAAAGGCATAGATATTTGCCCCCTGTTCTAATAATAACGGAATATTCTCAAGGGACGCTGCTTCTCTTAAATCATCTGTACCTGGTTTAAAGGTCAACCCTAACACTGCCACCTTTAGACCATTAAAGGTAATTAGCCTTTTACTTGCCTTTTTATATAACATCGTTTTTTGTTCTTGGTTTACATCTATGGCTGCCTTAACCGTTTTAAGTTCATATCCATTTTGTCTTGCAATGTTTTCAAGTGCTTTTGTATCCTTAGGGAAGCAGGACCCTCCATAGCCAATACCTGCATTTAAAAACTTACTTCCAATTCGCTCGTCAAAGCTCATTCCTCTTGCAACATCCTGAATATCAGCACCAACAAGTTCACAAAGATTAGCAATGTCATTCATATAGGAAATTTTAAGGGCAAGGAAGTCGTTGGAAGCATATTTAATCATCTCCGCAGATCTCCTGTTTACTGACACTACAGGTAAATGAAATGGCTCATAAATATTCATCATAAGTTCTTCAGCCCATTTACTTTCCGTTCCAATAATAACTCGTTCTGCATAAAGCGTATCATGTACAGCAGATCCTTGTGCCAAGAATTCAGGGTTTGACGCCACTTCTACTTTGACATCATTGACTAAAAAATCGTTAATAAACTGCTCAACTTTATCATTTGTGCCAACAGGAACAGTAGACTTTACAACAACAAGACAGTCTTTTTCTATTGATTCCGCAATCTGCCTGGCAACAGTAGCTATATATGAAAGATTTGCAGAACCATCTGGCTGCTCTGGAGTACCTACTCCGATAAAAATTGCATCTGCATCCTTATAAGCAGACTTATAATCTGTAGTATAGTCGATTCTTCCGGCAACATAATTCTTCTTCATTAACTCTTCCAATCCCTCTTCATAGATTGGAGAATTACCAGATTTCATTAAATCCACTTTTTCTTCATCTATATCAACACACGTTACTTGGTGTCCGACCTCAGCAAAACATACTCCTGCTACTAACCCTACATAGCCAGTACCTGCTACTGCTATCTTAAACATTCGCATTCATCCTCCTACTAACTAATTTATAATTTATTCAAGTGCTTTAGATTAAGTATTTAATGCTATTTTATTAATCATTTATAGTCATATTTTCAATTTTAACTTTTCATAGAAACATTGGTTAACCTAATTCGATCATCAACCTATTATATACTACAACTAGTTCAATGTAGAAGGTAGTATAGATTTATTCCTATTCTAGTAAATTATTGTTAGTCTAGAAGAATTTACACTTGAAGTCAGCTCTCACCTACAGATACTTCAGTAAAAGTTGTATTACTTATTTACCGGACAATTATAATTAAAACCAATACCTACGTCTAATTAGGAAGTAAAATCTCTGCAACATAAACAAGTGAAAAATAATGTATTTTCCACTTGTTTACCCCGGAAACCGCAGAATAAGGTTCCGGAATATTATCTGCGATTAATTAATTGGTTGTCTACCACTGTTTTCAAATACTTCACTACATCTTCCCGTAAATCTTCTCTAGTAAGTGCAAAATCGACAGTAGCTTTTACAAAACCAAATTTATCCCCAACATCATAGCGATTGCCTTCAAATTCAAAAGCTAGTACAGGTTGATTTTCATTTAACCGATTAATTGCATCCGTAAGTTGAATCTCACCACCAGCACCAGGCTCCAAAGTAGCTAGGATATTAAAAATTTCAGGTCGCAAAATATAACGCCCTAAGATAGCATAGTTTGAAGGTGCTTCTTTTTCCGATGGCTTTTCAACTAGTGTTTCAATAGAAATTACTGAATCATCAATACTTTCTTGTTTCGGCGCAATAATGCCGTATTTAGATACATCTTCCGTTGGAACCTTTTGAACCCCCACAATTGATGTCTTAAATTGGTCGTAGACTTCAATCAACTGTTTTAGACATGGTTTATCTGACTGCACAATATCATCGCCCAAAAGCACAGCAAAAGGTTCGTTCCCAATAAAACGATTAGCGCAAAAAATAGCATGTCCAAGACCTTTTGGTTCCTTCTGTCTAATGTAATGGATGTTAACCAAGTTTGAAATGGATTGAACCTCTTTGAGTAAATCCCATTTTTCCTTTTGGGCTAAGGTCTCCTCAAGTTCATAGGATTTATCAAAGTGATCTTCTATAGCTCGTTTTCCTCTGCCACTCACAATAATTATATCTTCAATTCCTGCCGCAACAGCCTCTTCAACAATATACTGAATTGTTGGTTTATCAACAATTGGTAGCATTTCCTTTGGCTGAGCTTTAGTTGCAGGTAGGAAGCGAGTACCCAGCCCTGCCGCAGGGATAATAGCCTTACGTATTTTCACTTGAACTTCCTCCTCTAATAATTCTATCGTATAAACTTCTTTGTTAACACGATCCGATAAAATTGGCCTTAAAGTAAAAGTTAACTACATACTAATGTGCTTAATTACTTATCCTTTTATATAATTTTTGATATTGATTGGACATGTTTTTCGCATTCAAACTATTTTCAACTATAGAAAGAGCCTCATTTGAAAAACCTTTACTTCCATCAAGGTTATTAAAAACAGCTGATAATGATCCTGAATTCCCTACCCTAAAAATGAAGCCACCATTAGGGTTCAACCCTAATATTTCCTTATGTGGATGGATGTCTGATAAAATCGGCGGAATACCACATGCAAGGGCTTCCAACGTAGCATTTGGGAGCCCTTCCGCTAAAGATGCTGACACAAAATAATCTGCACATCTTAGGTAATCAACCACATTATTAACTCTTCCAAGAAAAAGGATATTATCTTTATCTCTAGCAAGCACTTTGCATTTATCTAATTCTGGACCATCGCCTAGGAATACAAGAATATGCCCTTCTTTCTCAGCATGCTCACTTGACATAAAACCCTGTATAATGGTTTGTGGATCTTTAAATTTTGACATATGCCCTACAGAAATAATTATAGTTTTATTTATCGGTAGACCAAGGGTTTTTCTGAGTGTTATTTTTGAATTAGTTTCAACAGGAAAATATACTTGCTGGTCCACACCATTTTGTATGCATGACGTATTGATTTTTCTGGTGCTATATTCTTTACTTATACTCTCCGAACACGAAATTGGATAGTCTACCTTCTTTATTATTTTGGTATGCATATAGGCCATTAACATACCTTTAAGTTTGCCGTATCTCATAGGATAATCATAATAAACATAATTATGAAGTGTTGATACTGTAGGGATATATGTTTTACTTATTACCGCTAAAGTATCCGCCCTAATACCATGAGAATGAATAATGTCAATTTTTTTATCCTCCAAAATTTTTAGATAAGACATTTTAGATTTACTATCTATTTTTCCTTTACTAAGCCTAAACGAAATAATTTCAACATTCATTTTTTCAAAGTCAGGCTTTAGGCTATCACCACTTTCTTCTGACATTGTTAAAATTCTAGGGTTGAATTTATCTCTATCCAAAAACTTCACAATATTTAAAAGAATATGCATTGGTCCAGATCTTTTTAATGTTGAAACAACATATAATACATTAATCATGTTTATCCCTCATGTATTCCTATTTAAATTTCCATCCTGATAATTACTAAAGAAGTAAATCAAGAATCCAAATACAGTAAAAAATATAACACCAAAATCGAAATAGCTTACCTGTGCAAAATCAATAATTAATTTCAAAAACAGCAGAGCGACTACTATATTTAGTCTTGAATTTATCCCTAATTTTTTAATTGACTGTACGAGAACATAAACTATAGGCAGATAATATATAATTAGGGTAATAAAACCTCCATTCAGTAACATTTCCAAATAGTTATTATGTGAATATGTTCCTATATCTGGTGTATTATCGAAAAAGTACAAATAAGGAGGGAACAACATTAGAATTGAATTATTTACCCCTACACCCATGAAGGGGTTCTCTTTAACTATCCCCCAACTTTCTTTTATAAGCCATACTCTGTTATAAGCACTCTCTGTTGCTTTAAGTTGGTTGGGATCCGAAAAAACAAGAATAAATCTATTAAGCCTTTCAGAAATTGGATTATCAATTACCATTATAGTTACCAATGTTATTATTGCTAAAATAACCAAGCTTATCTTTTGTTTTCTATCAGCTCTTATAAATCCATACAGTGCTATTAAAAGCAATATAATTATCAGGCCCTTTAACGAGGAGCTAATAAGAATTAATACTAGAGAGAAGAATACTAAAGCTATCGCAACCACTCTTTGTTTAAAATCATATTCTTTCAAAAAGTATAAAAGGACCCCAGATAAACTTGCTGTTAATACCGCAAACTGATTTCTATTATAGAATATTCCTGAAAAATACCCATTATCATAGGTAACGATACCTAAAAAGAATAGAACAAGTGTGATTATACTAATCGATATCCAAATTACATTTACATTCAATAAAAAGAAAAGTAAATTGTCTTTATTATTTAACAACAGCTTTATCAGACTATAAGACACTGTTATATAAAAAACAGATATTATAATGTACTTTAAATGCAGCCCAATATCAGTTGCAAAAAATGTAAAGAGCAAAGGGAATAATACCCAAAAAGTTAATAAAGTAAACGGTAATATATTTACTTTAACATTAATATCCCCTTTATATATCTTAATAAAGAAACAGAAAATCAAAATAACCCCTGCAAACCAGTTAATATAAAAAAATGGCGCATCCATTCCAAATGTAAATAAAACAGCCATTCCCATCAGTAATAAAAAGTACTTATTTCCAATAAAGTTATTTTGAGAAAACATCCGAACCCTCCAAAACTGCTAAATATTTATCCACTATACTTTCCTTTTTGAACGGCGTTGAGGAATTTTTTATTATCTCAATGTCCCATTCTTTTCTAAGTGCTAGCATTATTTTATTAGCTAAGTCTTGAATATTTAAATATTCAACCAAATACCCGTTAATATCATGCCTTATTATTTCACTAGGTCCAGAAGGACAATCAAAAGAAACGACAGGGGTTCCTACTGAAATTGACTCAACTAATACGTTAGGGAATCCTTCATATAACGAGGAAAGGACAGTTACCTTTGCATTGGCATAATGGGGTGCTATGTCGTTACAGAATCCCTCCATAATAACACTTTTTTCAATACCCATTTTTTTTATCAGGCTGGAAATTTCCTTTTCTAATGGACCTTCTCCCACTATCCTTAGTTTTAATTCAGGCACTTCTTTTAAACAGATTTTTAAGGCTTCTAGTAAATTTTGTATTCCCTTTTGTTTCGACAGTCTCCCGACAAACAATATTTCATCGTTTTTTTTAACTACACTACAAGAATCCCCATAATTCTCCAACTTATTAGAAACTGGGTTATTAATAACATTAATTTTTTCAGGTTTAAAATTGTAATATTGAACCAAATCTTCTTTCATACCATTGGACTGAGCAATAACTTTGTCAACATTATTATATAACCTTTTTATAATGATATGAACAAAGTACTTATGCCACACCGATTGCTCATTACTCCTTTTAACACTTAGCACATTTATATTCCTAGCTATAATTTCAAATTTAAATTTAAAAAATGTTCTAAAAAACACCAATATTACAGCCAACTCATGATTAAATACTAAGATTTTACTAGGCTTATTTTTGATTAAAAATTGTAGTAAACTTAAAGCACTTTTCCTTGCATTTGGCTTATTCAAATTAACTAATTCAACTTTATTATCGAGATGACTATCGTAAATAGAGTTTTCTAAGTTTAGGACAGTTAGTCGAACATTAAATCCCCTACTTACTAATTCATTAGCAACCGTAGTACAAACTCTTTCAGCTCCCCCACCTCTTAAAGAGCTTATTACCAAATCTATTTTATCCATTTATCCTTCCACCTTTGAGATAATATATCTGTATTTCCCAGATGAAGTAGGGGGGATATTGTTAACAAACTCGTAACTAATATTACATTCTTTACCCATAACAAATTTAATTTTATCAGTAATCTCATTTAACTGATTTTTATAAACCAGATGTGGATCGTTATTAGGCGATTGTAATACTATTTTTACCTTTACTTCATTATAATCTTCCTGTATGATTTGAAACTTTCTTATCCATTTATCATACAGTACTACACCTACAATATGAATTAAATATATAGGGATTACTATACTACCGTCTGGACGGATAAACCTGTCAGTAATTCTCCCTGATACTTTTTCAAGCAATGGAAATCCTCTACCGCAACTACATACTTCTCGACTAATTGTACCTGTATCACCGATACGATACCTTAACAACGGCATTGAGAAGTTTGTTAAAGGAGTAACAATCAGCTCCCCTTCTACTCCATTTTTCGCAGGAGTACCATCTGGATTTATTACCTCAATAAAGTGTGTGAGACTAGAAATATGAAGTCCATTGTGGTTACTACATTCACAAGCAATATCTCCAACCTCTCTCGAACCATATCGGTTAAATATTTCTGTGTCAAATACCCTCTCTATTGTATCTCGCATATGAGGATATAATGTACCTGCTGAAGTCATAATCGATTCAGGGGAGTATACTTTTTTATTATTCAGTTCAATATATCTAGCCAATTCATATATACTTTCGACATAAGCTAAGATATGGTTGGGTTTCATATTATTTATTTCATCTAAGAATTTTTCCATATCTTCATTGTTCATTCTAAAAGCGTTTAGCCATTTCTCACTCTTAATTAATCTTCCGACCATTGTTTTAAGCGTTTCTTTACCAACAAATAGATCCCTTTCTGAACCCCAAAGCCTTATAAGGCTATCACCAAAATCTATTCCAGCCCACTTATTAAATAGGAACTTTACCGCCATCATCCAATCATAGTACTCTTTATCTTGAATAAAAGAAACCGGTTCTCCAGTTGAACCTCCAGAGCTATTAACAAAGCTTTTTCTATTCTTGAGGTCGTTAGATTTAAGCTCCTCAAAGCGTTCTATTAAGTCTGATTTTTCTAATATTGGTATATCAGTAAACCTTTTTAAATTTACCTTGTTATTTTCTACAATCCCCTTGTTATCCATCAATTGTCTATAGTACGGCACATTATAGTAGGAATGAAGAATTATCTTTTTAAGCTTTTCTTCTTGGATTTCTGTTATTTTTTCCGGAGGAAAAAACTGGATATCCTCAATAAGTTTTAATTTTTCCAGCGAGCCACCTTGGGATTTAATTTTCATTTTATATATTGAACTTCTAACAAATTTCATTCTGAATTCCCTCCTCTATAGGGATATTTCACTTTAAAATAATAAAAAACAAAAGCAATTAACAATGAATTAAAGAAAAAACCCACTAAGCTATAACTTATTATGCTTACTAACGGGTTATTTATTATCCCCCCAATAACTAAAGCAACCACTCTAAACACCAATAGACCAACCTCATAAAATAATAAATATTTCTGAAGCTTATACATTTGAATTGACACTATGGAGGGGATATTAAAAAAGCCAACGAAGAGACTTATCGCCATCCATCTCGCATAAATACCTGCATCTTCCCATTCCCTTCCTAATACTACTGAAAACAAATCAGGACCGAATGTTATTAAAAGAAAAATAGGAATTACTGCAATTGCAGCAAGACCTAATGTAACTTTCTTAAATAGATTAAAAACATTTCCCTGAGTATTTTCTAACTCAGCTGCCTTTTGAAAGTAAACACGTCTTACTGACTCTCCAATTAAGTTAAATGGTAACATCAAGAACCTTATGCAAATTGCATAGAAACCAACAATTGTCGGAGAAAAATATAAAGCAAGAATAAATGCCGGGGCATTCTGGGATATAGAATTAATAAATGCTTGCGGGGCATTATATAACGGAAATTCCTTATATTCCTTAAAAAGCTCTTTCATTCTGATAAATTTTGGGCTATTAAAAATCCTCCTATCTTCCCTAAAAATTTGAGAAGATAAAATAAATGTCGCTAGAAATTGTCCTAAAATCTGCCCCAAAATCAACCCTACTGGACCAAGTTTTAATAAACCACCAGCTAATTGACCACCTACAATACCTAGTGACCTAACGGTCTGGGAAATAGATAGTCTTTTAAAGCTCTTTTTTCTAGTACTCCAATAATTCAAACTATTATACATTCCAATTAACAGAATTGAAACTGGTATCCACAGTAAAAAAGGTTCAATTTCTTGTATATTAAGACGCTGTAATAGGCCGCTATCAATCAACGAAAAAGATATAACGAGTGATAACAAACTAACAGCAGCTGTAGTAATAATAGAAAGATATAATAGCTGTGAAGCATCAGTTGTTTTTTTCGGCAAAACTATTGATAATTCGAACTTGAAGGTAGAAATACTTGTTAATACACTGATAATCGCCGTGAATAAACTCAAAATACCAAATGAAGCAGGGGTATATAACCTACTTAAAACAGGCGCAGCTAACAGCGTAAGAACTTGTGCAATTGCTGTCCCTGTCATAAGTAGTGTAATATTCCTTGTAAATTGGGTGTTTAACTTATTAATCAATTTTTTAACTTCCCTTAAATTTATTATCATAACATCACGTTATTTAAAACCAACATTTACCAATTAAAGGGTCGACATTTTCTAGAAGCTATATTCAACTAAAATTTATTAAAGACTTCATTAAAATAACGAATTTAAACTTTAATCCTCCCAAAAACTTTCCTGTAAAACGAAATAAATGGCCTGTATCTTACATTGACGAGCCCCACAATCTCTGCAATAATTTCTAGAAGAATTAAGAAAGAGAATAACAGAATTATGGAACCTAGCAAGGTAGTCCGTGAAAACATGATTGCTATAAAACTGAACATCACACTCATTCCATATATCACCAAAACTGTGTTCCTATGCGAAAAGCCAAGTGAGAGTAAACGGTGATGTAAATGTCCTTTATCAGGTTCATATATAGGTTTTTTGTTTATTATTCTCCGGATAATCGCAAAGGTAGTATCAAACACTGGTACACCTAATATAATTATCGGGACTATAATACTAAATAATGTTGCACTTTTAAATAACCCCAGAAGAGACAGTATTGAAATACTATAGCCTAAGAAAAGAGCACCAGTATCTCCAAGAAAAATCTTTGCAGGATTAAAGTTAAAGTATAAGAAACCCAAGCAACTTCCTATCAGGATGAGGGATAAGGTTAGTACCAGGGTATTACCACTCATTGCAGCTAATACAGCAATTGTTGAGATTGAGATAACTGATATCCCCGTTGCTAGTCCGTCCAAACCATCAATCAGATTTATCGCGTTAGTAACCGCTACTATCCAAAATATCGTCAATGGATAGGACCATAATCCAAATTCTACAACTCCGTACGTAGGTATATTTATAAACTCAATCAATAAGCCAGATGCAGTAACGATTGAGGCAACTGTCAACTGAATGACAAACTTAATTTTAGCCGAGAGTTCAAACTTATCATCAAAAATTCCTAAAACCACAATAATAAGTGCCCCTATTAATATAGTAGGCATTTTTTCGTTTTCCACCCCACTCGCTAGAAAACCCACTGTACATCCAATAAAAATGGCTACTCCACCAATTCTAGGCATGATTTTTTGGTGTACCTTACGATAATTCGGTTTATCCGTGGCGCCAATTTTAAAAGCTAATTTTATTATGAAAGGGGTCACTACTAATGCTGTTAATAAAGATATTAAAGTCACAACTAATAAAGAAAAGCTCATCTATATTATGCCTCCATTTTTGAATGATACTCTTCTTTTGCCCCTAAACGCTGTCGTGGATCAATGTGTTTGCTAAACTTTAAAGCAACTCGTTTTAGAAAATCAGGCATTAATCCAAGTATTACGGGTATAGAAGTATAAATGATCCGTTTCGCCAATGCGTAGTTTAATGCTCTTGTCCCATTCCATCGGATTTTAGCATCTATTAAACGGTGTTTCATTTTGCGTTTTGATACATGGTTATCTATCATTCTATAACTAAATAAAAATTCCGGTATATTGGCTAACTCTAAATTAACCGCAAGGCATCTGTACCACAAATCATAATCTTGAGCTAACCTATATTTCTCATTGTACCCATTAACTGATTTTATCTTTTCCGTTCTCATCATTACTGTTGGATGAAGCATAGGATTTGCTTTCCCAATCATATTCTCAATTGAAACCACGTCAGTTGGGACATACCTCTTCCCTATTTCTCCACCGTTCTCATCAATGTTATAGGCCCATGTTCCTACAGCAGATACATTCTTATTATTTTCCATAAAACTAATTTGTTTTTCAAAACGTTCAGGATGAGAGATATCATCTGCATCCATTCTTGCAATGTATTCCGTATCACTCAACTCTATTAAAATATTTAGGTTCTTAGTTAATCCAATATTCTTGTCATTTGTCTGTACAAGTTGAATTCTACCGTCCTTAATATTCAACTCTTTAATAAGTGAAACTGTATTATCCGATGAATTATCATCAATTATCTTTACTATAAAATTTGTATACGTTTGGTTTAGAAGGCTATTTAAAGCCTCCTCTAAATATTTATCAGCATTGTATGTGGCCATTATTACAGTTAGTTTAGGTTCCAACTCTATCACCAACTTTACTAGATTTTTTTCTACAAATTCTTACAAAAACCTATGTCATTATATCATTGGTATATAATAATATAAATAGGTTGATGCAATAAAACTGTATATTAATGTAATAACCTTGTGACAAAACAACCATAATATGGGAATTGCATAGTTTATAGCAGATATATATTCATTATGCCTGCAATATTTTTTCTATATTACAGGTACTTACTATTAGTTAACTGATTGTAACTGTGACTGAAAGCATAAAAAAAGTTGCCTAAATCCTATTCATGGAGTTAAGCAACTTTATATAAATAACGTTTAGAAACATTAACAGAACTCAATACCACCATTATATACAAAAAAAACCTAATATCCGCTAGGGTTCAGTTTTTGCCAATTCCATGCATCTTTACACATATCCTCTATTTGCTTAACAGCAACCCAATCTAATTCTTTCATTGCCTTTGAAGGGTCTGCAAAACATACAGCTATGTCCCCTGGCCTTCTATCAACTAATTTATATGGAATAGACTTGTCTGATACTTTTTCTAGTGCCGAGACAATTTCTAATACACTATACCCGTTGCCGGTTCCTAAGTTGTATGCTTCAATACCATTTGATTTGATGACCTTTTCAAGAGCTTTTAAGTGCCCCTTGGCAAGATCTACAACATGAATATAATCCCTCACTCCAGTACCATCAACTGTAGGATAATCACTACCAAATACCTTTAGTTCTTTTAGTTTACCTATAGCCACTTGGGTTACATATGGCATAAGGTTATTTGGGGTCCCACTTGGATCCTCACCTATTCGACCACTTTCGTGGGCTCCAATAGGATTAAAATATCGTAACAGAGCGATACTCCAATTATTATCTGAAACAGATAAATCTTGTAAGATTTCTTCAATCATCAACTTAGAACGCCCATAAGGATTTGTAGCGCTTAATGGCATATCCTCAGTTATAGGCATCCTTTCAGGCATTCCATATACAGTTGCAGAGGAACTAAAAACAAGGTTTTTTACCCCATAATGGTCCATTACTTCACAAAGATTTAGTGTACTAGTAATATTATTGTGATAATACCTTAGAGGGATTGAAACTGATTCCCCTACTGCCTTTAACCCAGCAAAGTGGATTACAGCTTCAACTTTGTTTTCGGTAAAAACTCTTTGTAGAGCTTGCTTGTCAAGCAAATCCACTTCATAAAAGCGGAAATCTCTCCCCGTAATTTCTTTAATACGATTTAGTACCTCTGGTTTACTATTTGAAAAGTTATCAACAATTAGAATTTCTTCCCCATTGTTTAACAACTCTACACTAGTATGACTGCCAATATATCCAGCACCACCAGTTACTAATATAGCCATACACATTCCCTCCTACCTTTTTAATAATTAAAAATAAACCAACTAACTTTTATTACTAATACATAAATTTAATTCCTTTTAAACGAAAACTAGGTGTTCAATTGTATAATTAATAATAGCAAAGTTACCATAAAAAATAAAAAACTGATTTCCGTTCAGATTACTGATTACTCTCCTGTCAGGTTCATATCCCCTGCATGAACTCATCGGTTTGTAGATACAATACTTCCTTGATAGCTAATCCGCTATAAAAAAAGCAACAGTTTATATAGAAGTATAAAAATAGAAATAGCAGTAGTTTGACTATAACCATACTTTTCTTATATTCAAATGAATACTTTTCTGATATTCTAAAGCTTGAATGGGAAATGTAAAGTTATGGAGGAAGTAAAATGAGAGCTGAACGTAATAAGAAAAGAAAATGGCCACGTATAATTGCAATTATCTTCTTACTATTAATTGTTTCTATTGGAGCTTATGTATTTAATGTATATAGATCATTAACAACGGCAGTAGACACGATGCATGAACCTATAACTAGGGAACGAGAACCTAGACCTATTACATTCGAAAAGGCCGACCCTTTCTCAGTACTGATGCTAGGGGTCGACGAACGCGAGGGGGACAAAGGGCGCTCAGATACCATTATAGCTTTAACCGTAAACCCTAAGAAAAACTCAATTAAAATGTTAAGCATTCCCCGTGATACTCGTACTGAAATTATTGGTCGGAATACATTAGATAAAATCAATCATGCCTACGCATTTGGTGGCGTAGAAATGTCAATGGATACGGTAGAGAACCTTCTCGATATTCCAATTGATTATTATGTGAAAGTGAATATGGAGGGCTTTCAGGATATTGTAGATGCCGTTGGGGGTATAGAAGTTAATAACAGTTTTGAATTCACCGAAGACAAGATTAAATTTGCACAAGGAAACATTAATTTAAATGGTGAAGAAGCACTTGCCTATGTTCGTATGAGAAAACAAGATCCTTCTGGTGATTTCGGACGACAAACACGCCAGCGACAAGTCATCCAGGGAGTCATAAACAAAGGTGTTAGCGTTGGTTCATTAACAAAGTTTGATAATATTTTTGATGCTCTTGGAAATAACGTAAAAACTAACGTTACATTTGACGAAATGGTCGGCATTCAAAGTAACTACCGTAGTGCTGCAGGAAATATTGAACAGATGAAGATTGAGGCCAGCGGGGTTTACATCGACGGAATTTCTTATCAACTTATTTCGGAGGAAGAACAACAAAGGATCCAAAATGAACTTAAAGCACATTTAGGCATTACTGAATAAGTTTAACAGAGAGCACTACCTATGCAATTAGGTTGTGCTCTTTTTCGACCTAACCTCCCCATTGCAGGCACCCACCCACGCCTACATGCATAAGGTATTAGAAAACGACTATGCATAAAGGAGTGTAGAGCGGTTATGACAAAGAGACCTGATAATTCGAAATTACCAGAAAAGCCGGAACCATTTGGGAAATGGTTTAAGCCATTTCAGGAACTGTTGAATGAACCTCCTGTAAAAGGTCTTCTCGAAAACATCGATGAGTTCTTTCGGCAACCGTTATTTCCAAAGTCGTCCTTTCAGGTAGATGTTCAGGATCGGGGAGATAAACATCTTGTTACTGCAGCACTACCAGGGGTAAGAAAAGAACAAATTGGAATCGACATTATAGGAGATACTTTAACAATTTCGGTTAAAAAACAAGATATCCTAACGGAGGAAGACGATAAAAACAAAGTCTATCGTCGCAGCGAATCCTTGCAGCGCTCTATCAGGACACTTTCCTTTCCGCACCCTATTGAAGAAAGAAAAGTCAAAGCTTCTTATCGGGATGGACTTTTAGAAATTTCAATTCCGAAAGTGAAGGGAAAGACGATAGAGATTCACGAATAAAAATCGGTAGGAAACATTATTCTCCTTGTTATGTACCTGAACATGTTTAATAATTATCCTCTGTAATTATCACCCTTGAAATGAAAATCATTTAAACCTTACCCGGGATATCCAGTAGATGTTTCGGGTATTTTATTGCCCCTAAATCTACAAAACTTTCAAAAAAGGAAATAAAAACTACTTTACCAATCTACCTTTCGCGACGATAATTGAGCTTGAAAGAGCCGATTTTATAAAAATCAAATAGCGAAGGGGTCAAGGAATGAAGGCGTTTAAGCGTGGTCTATTGATTGGGATTACTTTAATGTTGATTCTATCTTTAATACCAAACCTTCCTGCTCAGGCCGCAGGGGAACCCGTTTTACAGGTTGCATTAAAAAACTATCTTGGCAATGTAAAAGAGATCACTTTGAATCCTGAAGTAGACTATTCTACTAATTTAGGAGATACCAAGCTTGTCGCGAAGCAATCGTACAGGCTAACTATAAATAATGGAAACATTGTTCTTTTTAGAGGAACAAGCGAAATCGGTCGTGGGACGACGATTGACATCAAGCCCCTTCAAGGAAATGGGCCAGTTTCTATCAACACCCGTCCGTACCTAGGAACTTTTAGGTTTGTAATAGAAAATGGGAACCTTAGGCCAATTAACTCTATTGGTCTTGAAGACTACCTAAAGGGTGTTGTTCCTGCGGAAATGCCTGCGCTCTGGAATATGGAAGCATTAAAGGCACAGGCTGTCACTGCTCGGACGTATGCAATGGGCTATCCGAATCGCGTAATTGATGATACGCAAGGTTATCAAGTATACAGTGGATACGCCTGGCATGAGCGATCAACAGAAGCAGTTCAGTCTACTGTGGGACAAGCCATTACTTACGGTGGGAAAGCAATTGGTAGCGCCGCATTATTTTCATCAAGCAATGGGGGCAAGACAGAATCTAACTTTAATGCATGGGGAAATGCTGCTCTTCCTTACCTAGTAATTAAAGACGATCCTTTTGATCCTAAAACAGCCTGGAATTTTAGCATAAAAAAGCAACAGATTGATGTTTCTAAGCTAGATCTTTCTAAGGCTAACTTGTGGTGGAATACAGTTAAAGAGAGCGAACAAACGGCTGTTATTACTAATATCAAAAACTGGTTGAAGACTAACGGCTATTCCGGTAAAGACATCAAGATTGCTGCTGTACCTACTTTATCTCTACATGCACAAGGTTCGGGTGGCCGCGTTAGCAAAGGCAGCATCACGCTTGAATTTTTAGTGAAGGAACAGGAAAAGGCGGTTTTAAATCGGCTTAAGCTTATTGATGTTCCGGCTTCAAGAATTAGAGCGATGACCGGCACAACCATAATGAAAAGTTATTTAGTAAACAAGATTGATAGTTCAGGAGATTCAATTCTTGTGTCGGGTGCCGGATTCGGACATGGAATTGGTATGAGCCAATACGGGGCGAAAAAAGCTGGTGAGTTAGGAAAAAACTATAAGGAAATCCTTGGTTTTTACTTCGATAAGACAACTGTGACCAGCGTTTATCAAGTTGCTCCAGTGGCTGTTGTTGTAGAGCCTGCTTCTGCACCAGTTGTAACAGCTCCGGTTCCAGTTGAACCAACGCCGGTGACAGAGCCGGTTATGTCTGCGCCCGTGGTTGTGACTCCAGTGGCTGAAGCTGATGTAAAAGACACATTAGCCCCTACCATTGGGTCCGTGAAAACAACGCTTGATTCAAGTAAACAGCAGGTCAATCTAAGCTTTGCGGTTAATGAAGCAGCAAAAGTATCTGTTTATGTAAAGGATCCAAAGGGAGCTATTACAGGCTTTTTAGTGAAGGATTTACAAAGGGCTGCTGGGAACCAAACACTGACTTGGGATGTTTCTAAAGTGAATAACGGAAATTACAGTTTTGGGATTATTGCAGTCGATGGCAGCAACAATCGAGGATCGGCTTTGGTTTCTTATGCTTTGAATAAGCCAGCTCCTGTTAAAGTAGCCCCAAAGAAGAAGGATACAAAGGCTCCAACGATTAAAACGGTGAAAACATCGTTTGATACGAAAAAGAACCAAGTTAAAGTAAGCTTCGCTACCAATGAGACAGCGAAAGTCACGGTTCAGGTAAAAGATTCAAAGGGGAAAGTTTTGAGCACCTTGCTTAACAACTCGAACAAAGCAGCAGGTAATCAAGCTGTCGTTTGGAACGTTAGTAAAGTGAATAACGGAAAATACACGATAGTTATTACCGCAGCGGATAGTAGCAATAACAAAGGTACCGCGTCGAGTGCGTATACGTTAAACAAACCTAAGCCTGCACCTAATAAGATGACTGGTAAAGTCAATGTGAATGTATTAAACATTCGTTCGACTGCGTCTACTAAAGGGAAGATTGTCGGTACGGTGAGAAGAAACCAAACGGTCACTGTCCTACAGAAAACAGGGTCTTGGTATAAGATTCAATACGGACGAAAGACAGGTTTTGTAGCTGGGCAGTATTTATCAAATGTTAAATAGATTTGAAGATTGAAACCGGCGTGGAGTGCGCTGGTTTCTTTTTTTCTCAGTACTAGGAATATAATATACCCCATACCGTATTCAACAACCAATATCCATACAAATAGTTAACCCGTTTATTCATTTTTGGTCAAATTCACCATTAATATAGACTATGTCAGGGGGGCAATTAGCAAATTTTAAACTAAAAAAGACTTTAAAACATAAATCCTACTGCTTGTTCATATGATTTTTATACTAAAACTTACATTAGGGGGATCCATACATGCGAAGAAGACGAGTCCCTCCATTCTTATTTCCACTAATCATTATATTCGTCATTTGTCTGCTTTTATTTGGATTAGGGTCTTGGCTGTTTTCGAGTGAGCGAGATGCCCAAGCAGTAGTTGAGGATTTTTATACTTATGAGGCAGCGGGAGAATTCTCAAATTCGTGGGTATTGCTTCATCCTTTTATGCAAGAGAGATTCTCCAAGACGGCCTATATCCAGGATCGTACCCATGTCTTTATCGGTCACTTCGGTGCTGAAACCTTTACATACACCATTGGGGAAGGAGAAAAAGTAGAAGGATGGAAGATGGAAAAAGACCGTTCTCCTTTTGATAAGACCTATAAATATCTCGTCACTCAACACTACAAAGGTAAATATGGAAAGTTTAATTTTCAGCAAGAGGTATATGTGACCAAGCATAAAGACAATTGGAAAATTGTCTGGGACTACAATGAATAGAAAAAGGTGCCTAACCCCTAGTGCATGGGATTAGACACCTTTTGTATTTATAATCAATTTTATTAATCAAACGTTTGATTAAAGTACAAAGTTATTGTGTCGTCAAAGAGCTATTGCCTTTTTTCATAATCAACCTATTCGATGCCGAAATAAGAATGACAAGGACGATTGAGCAAAGTACTGCGGCCCCAAGCATGGCCAAGCCGTTGACAATTAAGGAGTACATCACTGGTGACGTTCCTTCCGGAGCATAGTCTCCCCAGAAAATGACACCGGCAACAAAATGCCAGAAATATCTTGCTAGACTGCCCACAAAGATGGCCACGACCACCCAAACGGAGACGGATAGTTTCTTTCCCTTTTGTAATGATTTCTGGATAATAGGGTGAAAAAGACCCGCAAAACCGATAAAGGCGAAGGCGATGAAATACTCGATTAGAAATTGCAGAACAGATAAAAAGTAAAAATCACCTGTGACCAGCTGTAAGATCCCCCACAGGAAACCTGAAATAAGGCTTACTCTGAAACCCCAACGAAAGGCAAGAATGAAGATGGGAACCATTGAAAATGAGATTGTAACAGCTGGTGCGATGGTAATCGCAGGTAATAAATCTAGTACGACCGCAATCACGGCAAAAAACGCGGCCTCAATTAATGCTACTAAACTAATTTTTTTCATACAAAAAACTCCCCTTTTTAGAAGTAATCAGCAAACCTCAAGGGGAGTTACATTCTACATTAAATAATCGAATGAACTTTATAAAAAATTCCACATCCCTGCGCTAGTATTATCTAAATCAGGTTCAAAGGGTCAGAACAGTCGTAGTAACTGTCCACTCTCAGCTTCAAGCTCCCCTTGTGGTTTTGCTTTATATTCATTTTTAATTCCAAACCAATTGTATCTTACCAAATCCAACTAGGCAACAGTGAATTACTGTTTTTTTAATTTTCTTACACTATTTCCTAAAATAGCTTTACCCCATAAGCATCTAAAATAGCTTTCGGGACAAAGAACCTTGCTGTCATTAACGGGTCAACAATTTGCGATACTTGTACTTGTCCTGCTGCACTAAAAAGCATGGTCAGTTCCGCTAACGTTAAATCTGTGTGCGGGAGCAACGTGTCAGCAAATATTTCTACCGCTGCCTTTGCTGCCTCGTCGAGAGTTTCCTTAGAAACAATTACAGCTACTCCTTCTTCATTTTCAACAAATGGATAAGGAATGCTCTTCCCTTTAATCACATCCAAGGTAACGGTGACTTTGCCTGGGATTTCAATTCCGGAGACCCCTATTTCTCCGTCGCCCATTGCCGCATGCAAGTCGCCAAGTCCGAATAAAGCTCCCTCTTGGAACACTGGGAAATACAGGGTGGCACCTGTAGTAATTAATGTTGTATCCATATTGCCACCATGTGCTCCAGGTGTCCCGTTGTTCACAGCGGCATCTTCTGGTGCCACTCCAATGACACCAATCATTGGATTTAGTGGCAAGTGAAGTCGCTCATTAAAGACTGCTTTTCCGTCAACAATTGGAATCATTTTCACTGTGAATTTCTCGATGCGATGGCCCATGACTCCTAATCCTGGACCTGTCGCCAACAGCCCTTGTTCGGCCAGCTCAATATCATCGATTCTCACCTTTAAGATGTCGCCTGGTTGGGCATCTTCAACATAGATGCACCCGGTCGCTGGGTTGACTCGATTCCAGTCAACCGTATTAAATGGCGTATCTTGCGATTGAATTTGATTTTGAAAACAGTCATAGGTTTCTATCTGTACGGTGGATCCAGACGGAACTTTTTTAGCCACTTGATTCTCCTTACTAAATGCATAGAAGAATGTTTCTTTTGATAAAACCTCGCTCATATATTACACCTACCTTTTGAAAATTTAAATTTTAATATCAGTTTATCACAATTCTATTAAAAATGGATTTTGCACTCTGCTAAAAGGTTTTTTTCTGTTAAAATAAATTCTTAATGTTATGGGAATAGGTGATTTAGGATGTTATCTTTGCTGCAATTTAAAGGGAATAAATTTGTATCAGGCCTATGCTATGTGTTATTTCTAGTCTATATTGGGATCGCATCCATTCTATTGTTTTTCAGTTCATATCGGAAGACAGTTAGATATGGTGAAAACGAATATTTTACCGAATACAATCTAATCCCCTTTGATACAATCATGAGATATATCAATGCAACGGGCACTATCAATACGAGCATCGTTGTAACAAATCTAGCTGGAAACATCCTGGCCTTTATGCCTCTAGGGTTTTTTCTGCCACTTTTATTTAAAAGGTATATGAAGTTTTGGAATACAACTTTACTTGTTATTCTAGCTACCCTTACGGTTGAGTGTTTGCAGTATTTCTTCCGCGTGGGAAGCTTTGATGTTGACGACCTTATCTTAAATACGGTTGGAGGAATATTTGGGTTTGGTGTTTTCAAGTTGTTATCGGTTGTACTCAAACCTCTTTTAGCTACTAAGGATTGATTAAGTTTTTATAAAAAAAGGGTTCGGAAGCACTCGTGCCGCTTCGGAACCCTTTTTTATATTGAATTATTCTCCCTTAATCTCAAGCAATTTCTGCTTTAACTCATTCTCCATATTCGCTAGTTCATGCTCGGCTTGGCGGCGTTTGGTGCGCCCTTCTTGTTGAATGCGCATCGTTTCTTCTAGTGTCGTAATCAAGTTTTCTTGAGTCTTCTTTAGGGTTTCAATGTCAACAAGCCCACGTTCGTTTTCCTTTGCGGTTTCAATCGTGTTGCTTTTCAGCATTTCGGCATTCTTTAACAAAAGCTCATTGGTTGTTTTCGACACTTGTTTTTGTGCTTCAACTGCATGACGTTGTCTAATTAGAGTTAAGGCAATCGCTACTTGGTTTTTCCATAATGGAATCGCCGTCATGATTGAAGATTGGATTTTTTCAACTAGAGCTTGGTTCGTATTTTGAATTAATCGGATCTGCGGTGCACTTTGTATCGTGATTTCTCGGCTTAATTTTAAATCATACAGTCGCTTATCCAAACGATCGGCAAACTGAATCATATCATTGACTTCTTGAAACTTCATTTGATCGTTGGTAGACTGAGCTGCTCGCTTTAAATCCGGAATGGTCTTGTTTGTTAGTTCATCAAGCTTTAGTTCCCCTGCCGCGATATAGATATTTAACGCATTGAAGTATTCTTTATTATTTTCATACAGTTTTTCAAGCATGCCGATGTCGGATAACAGGACATTTTTACTGCGATCTAATTTTACGCTAATGCGATCAATCTGAGCGCTTGTTTTCTGATACTTTGAAAGCACTTCTTGAACTGACTTTGAAATCTTCCCAAACATTCGGCCGAACAATGATTTTTTCTCTTGCTTCAAGTCATCAGGGGCTACTTCCTTCAACCGTTTCATTAGATCATTAATAATGTCCCCAACTTCACCGACATCCCCTTTTTGGACATGTTCAAGCATCGTATGGGAGAATGTCAGTAGCTTTCCTTGGGCTTGGGTTCCGTAAGAAATCATCGCTTGGTGGTTTTTCGGATCAATCTGCTCTGCAAGTTGAATGGCCTTCGCTTTGTTTTCTTCAGGGATGACATCAATTAACCGCACAGGCTTCGCATCCGTAGACTGTTTCGCTGGCTGTAGTTCCAACTCGGGACTGTCCCCACCAAACGGGTTATGAAGAAGGTCATTCATAAGATGGTCGGTATCTTTTAATAAATCTGGATTCTTTTCGCTCATTCCTTGAACCTCCTATCATTGTCCTTATCTTTAGACTCTCGACTTAACGGAATCTTTACTTCGTCTTTTTCTTCTATTTTTGTGTTGATAAAATATTTCGGCCCTTTATCTTCTGAATTTTTTTCAGAGGCTTGCTCAGATTTTATTTTCGATTCTTCCTTTGAAGTTTGGTTGACATTATTGCCACCTAGCTCATTTACCGAATCGGTTACCGTTTTAATCGAATATTTGGCAACATCGATTTCGAAATTCAAATCATCAATGTCCTCCTCTAAAACGCGGTAAAGGTCACTTTCAATTAATTTACTCATTTCCGACAAAGTTGAACGCGTTTCAGCTAAAGACCAGTCAAGTTCACGGTTTCTTTTTGGCTGAGCGGATAGGAATGCATATCTTTCGGTCAATTCAAGGACTGTATCCAAATGCGAAAAGTAAAACCGCTCTGCCTGATAAAATCGTTTCGGTTCTTTTTTCGTCATATTATGGATTTTCCGAATCATCCGAAGAAGCTCGACTCTTTCTTTAAGAGATGGCAAGTGGCGAATGGAGAACAGCGATTTATGCAAACGCGATATTTTGCGCTTACCTTCATCGAGATTCTTCTTAATATAGCGGTATTCTTTGCGTGTCAATCCATTCTTTTTAAGGAAGCGTGAGCCAGTATAAATGGATACTAGCCAATAAATGAGTGCGCCACCGGCTAAAGAAATTCCAGATGAGACAAGAAAAGTATTGTTTAAAGTAAAAAAACTGATGAGCCATATTGTAATGGCTGATGGAATAGCAACCGTCGATCGAATTAGAAACGATAAGAACGGATTCATGAGTATCGACTCCTTGCGTTATGTTTCCTTTGTATTTCATACGTATGATAAGGACCAATTGTTTCGTCTATCCGTGAAGTTTTTCATAAATGGACTCTTTTATAATAGCTAGAAGACTCCCTTATTAATTCCACAATACACGAAAATTCTCCTCTTTTCCACAGTCCAAGATGGTAGGTGTCTCTAGGGCTTAAGACGGAGGTGACATGTCCCTAATCAGCCTATATTGTTTATTTTCATAATTTAACAATAAAGATATAGCGAATTTATGAATATTTCAAAAAAGGAATTGTAAAAGTCCCTTCTTATATCTATTATATTTTATATGTATAGCAATGGCCGTTTTATAGATTTAGTTTTCTGAACTCTCACACTTTTCACTTGATGGGTGGTTACGTAGTGGTATTTGATGGAATAATTTTATCGTTTATCGTTGGACTTTTTCGTAAAGGGAATTTAAGTGGACTATCTAATTTAAAGCTAAAATGGGGTTGGGTTTTTCCCCTATTATTACTATTACAAATAGGAATATATTTTCTTCAAAATAAATATGAAGTGATTGGTAATTTTAGCGGCTACATATTTATCTTAGTCTATATCCTTGGTTTACTATTTTTATATATTAACCGAAACTATCCTGGATTTAGTATCATTTTTATAGGGGTATTTCTTAACTTTTTAGTTATGGCTATAAATGGTGGTAGAATGCCAGTATCCATTGAAGCGGCAACAGTATTAGATCCAAGTTATACTGAAGCATTAAAGCATGGTTTGTATGGTAAACACATGCTTTTAACCGAGACTACAAAACTTGGCTTTTTAGGAGATATTATTCCTTTATCTCCTCCCTATCCGCGCACACAGGTGATTTCAATCGGTGACGTCATTATGAACATTGGTATCTTCCTTTTTATCCAACATCTAATGATCGGAGACAGTGCAAAGGATAAAGATGGTGTAGAGATAAATTCCCCTCTACAAAAGGAGGTGAACTAAGATGAAGAAAAAGGTTCAAGAGTTAAACGGCAAAAACCTGTTTTTTAATGCAATTATTATTGCTTCAGTTTTAATTGCTTTAACTTCTGGTTACAGATTAATTTAATGGTAAAATAAAAGAGAAGTTAAGAGTTTCCTAACTTCTCTTTTAAACTATATATGTGAGTGATAAAAAATGGGTCTGTTTAAAAATTCAGCAAATAACTATCTTTTCATTATATCTTTTTTAGGTATCTCTGCATTTATTTCTATAAATAGCTTCTCACAACTTACAATAAATGATTGGTATATCATCTTTACTCTAACTGGAGCTATACTACTAGCTAACCACAACGTTTTAGAACTACCTCCTCATGGAAATAGTATATCTATGGATTCTTCAATCTTTTTGGCAAGTCTTTTCATGTTTGGACTTAATGTTACTTTAACCGCATCCTTACTATTTTCTATAATATATATCTTCACTCTAAGAACAACTAAATGGTGGAAGCATATATTTAATTTTGGGCTATATTCATTAATGATTATCTGTGCCTACAATGTTTTTCTTTTTACTGGTGGGGAGCAGGGTAATATAGACTTTAATGACCTCTTACCGTACACCCTGGCATTAAGTAGCTACTTTACACTAAATGTTCTTTTGATTGGGATTTACTTTCTTTTGGTTGGTTCCGAAAATATTATTATAGTATTAAAAGGAATGCTAAAAGGTACCGCTGCAACATATGTGAGTACTTTATTATTTTCTTTGGTACTCGTTGTATTAATAAGTGCCCAAAACACATTCGGCCTGTTTCTCTTTGTCTGTATCTCTTTACTACTATCTATAGCTTTCAAGCAGCACTTGAAATTATATTATGAGGCTTCTAACAAAGCGAATAAGGATTATTTAACAGGATTAAATAATCATGGGTACTTCAAAGAATTACTAGATAGTGAACTTTCAGTCGCAAGGGAAATCGAACAGCCTGTATGTGTTGCCATCCTCGATATCGATGATTTTAAAAAATATAATGATTTATATGGACACATTCAAGGGGACCAATTATTAAAGAAGTTTGGGGCATTAATCAAAAAGGAGACCGAGGCGAGGAACTTTATTGTCGCTAGATATGGTGGCGAAGAGTTTTCAATTATCATGCCAAACACAAGCCTCAACGCCGCTCTGTCTTTTATCAACCATCTTCGTAAAACAACCAATGATACTTATTTCGATGGGGTAGAAGTTCTACCCTACGAATGCCTATCCTTTTCAGCTGGAATTGCCGAATGGGAAAAAGAGACCTATAATACGTCAGAATTACTTAATAAGGCAGATATGGCATTGTATAGTGCCAAGGATCAAGGAAAGAATTTGGTTCAGATATATAACCAGCATTTCGATTATACTGCCCAACAATCTCTGAATCTCGAAAAAGACCTTGATGAAGCAGAGCAGCAATTGAAGATATTTTTATCAAAAGATGTCTACACATATCGACATAGTAAACGCGTGTATCAATATGCTGTCGATTTCTCGAACAAGCTTCAACTAAGTATTAATGAGAGGAAAACGCTCATTCTTGGCGCCCTTGTACACGACATTGGTAAAATTGAGATTCCTAGGGATATACTAACTAAAAAGGGTAAGCTTGAACCTCATGAATGGGACATCATGAAAAAACATGTTACCTGGGGAAAAGAAATCATTTCAACGGATAAAACACACGAAGACCTGATTCCACTTGTGGAGCTCCACCATGAACGGTATGATGGGAATGGCTATCCATATGGACTAAAAGGAAACAACATTCCTAAACTTGCTCGGATTCTTTGCATTATCGACTCGTTCGATGCAATGACAACCGAACGTCCATATCAACCAACCAAAACGTTTGAAGAGGCGATTGTTGAGTTAAGGGAATGTGCCGGGAAGCAGTTTGACTCGGAGTTTGTTGAGTTATTTATTGAAATGATTGAGTCGAACTTTCATTTTAAGGAATGTCCTGAAGTTCTTAATCAAGGAGCCGGATGACACTAATCTGGACAAGTAAAGGGTATCGCTAAATGTAGAATTGGAGTTGAAGAGAAGCTTGACTTGGAAAGTAAACAAATCTACTAATCAAAAAGTTGATCGTTTTGAAGTGAAGGTTGAGGATGTCACCTTACCGAATGGAGAAGAGAAGACCTTTTCTTATGTCCAATTCGCAAAAGGAGTTTGCATTCTCCCCATCACAAATGACCATCAAGTATTATGCTTAAAACAATACCGCCATTCTCTTGGGAGTTGGCAATGGGAATTACCAGCCGGAGCGATTGATGCCGCGGATGCTTCCCCGCTAGAAACAGCAAAACGCGAACTCGAAGAAGAAACTGGCTATGTGGCAGAGCATTGGCTAGAATTAGGAAGTTTTTACCCTTCCCCTGGCTCAACAAGCGAAGAAATTTTCTTATTCGCAGCCGCTGGGTTAACAGCAACCCAACAACAGCTAGAAAGCAGTGAACAAATTAAGCTCCAAAGTGTGAGCATGGATGAGCTAAAAACCTTGATCTCTGATGGGGAGTTTAACCATGGGGCTGGGTTGGCAGCGGTTTTACGTTATAAGTTTAAGACGGATTAAAAATAATGTGATTTAGCGACCTTAGCAGGTCCTCAAGTTAGACTGCAGAAAAAGCCTGAAATGAGAGAATTGAACTCATTTCAGGCTTTTTATTTTAATTTTTGGCTCTGTTAAAGATAGCTATTGATTTACGCTCCAGGCACTTCGCTTTCCGCGGGCGTTGCGGGGAGCCTCCTCGGCGCTAATGCGCCTGTGGGGTCTCCCCAGCTCCGTACTCCCGGTCGAGTAAGCGGGAACTTGTTTTCTAGTATAGATAATAAGTTCCTCACTCCTCACAGAACCGTGCGTGCGGTACTATCGCACACGGCTCTTCCTATCATCATTCACAGAATATAGTTAATATTTTTCTTCAAATCATATATGTTTACTTTAATTCTGGGTCTAGGCAACGGATATTTACTAAGGAATAAATTAAATTTATCCCAACTGAACGATTTCCTTTGGCTTCTTCTATTCATCCATTTGAACAATATCCGCTTAATGCTGTCTAAGAAGTTCGCCACTTCCTGTAAATTGTCCGTGATACAGTAGTAGTTATAGTAACCTTTGAGGGACCG
>NZ_FOBW01000003.1 GCF_900109925.1 Mesobacillus persicus
AAATGAAGAGTAACTTTGAAAAACTGTCCCCAATGAGAGATGCCTAACTGCCATCCCCTGCATCTATTAACCAAGACTAATACTCCATAGAAATCACTAGCATTAAAGGCACTACCTAGTTAAACCAATCCCCAACTTTAATAGAAATCCCCAATAGTCTCTAGATAAAATGTGACAAATATCGGATAGAAAAGTGAAAATTTTCGATGGTTTGTATACAGAAAGTGACACACTTCATTAAGGAATGTACGTTATACTTTGTCGTAAGCATATAGTAGAAAGCTGAGGTAATGGCAATTAATCGTGCACAATGAACCAAGTCAAGGAGCTGAGGTTGGCAAAAGAATGTATGGGAGTTTAGGAGGGTAGGGACTTTGACTGTCTATCTTGATGTGATTTGGGCCTTGAATTTGTGTTTTGACTCCCTTCTTCTCTATTTAACGGCTGTGATATTAAAGCGAAGGGTGAAACCTTGGAGGGTGTTTTTAGGAGGACTAATAGGGTCACTATTAATTTTATTAACAATCACTCCGTTCGAGCATACGGGGCACCCAGTCGTAAAAATGGGCTTTTCAATTATGATGGTCCTAGCTGTTTTTGGGTTTAAACGGTTGCGGTTCTTCCTAAAAAGCTTAATGACGTTCTATATGATGACCTTTTTAATCGGTGGTGCCTTAATCGGTACCCATTATTTTATCCAGTTTGACCTAGATATGGCAACATCCGTTGCTATAGCAAATATTAAAGGGTTTGGGGATCCGATTAGTTGGTTATTTGTATTTTTAGGGTTTCCGCTGGCCTGGCATTTTTCAAAGCGAAACCTAGAAGGTATTGAGATAGCAAAGATTCAATACGACCAGATTGTCGACGTCAGTATTTCATTTAATGAAATAAAGTTAAACCTAAAAGGACTTGTGGATAGTGGCAACCAATTATATGATCCAATTTCTAGAAAGCCTGTCATGATTGTTTCATTGGAAGCATTGCCGCCTGAATTTCCAGATGAAATCAGGAGAGTAGCAGAGAACCCGGAGTTAATTATGACTGGAGAGGCAAGCCTTCCTGGTGAATATGAAAGTAGAATGAAAATTATCCCATATAAGGTAGTCGGACAAGAGCATCAATTGATTATTGCGATTAAACCAGATCTACTTAAGATTCATAGTAAGGGAGAAACCTTTGTCGTTGACAAGGCATTGGTTAGTTTTAACGCCCAGAAGCTATCCTCTGATGACAGCTTTGAGTGTATTGTTCACCCTAAAATGCTCTCGGGAACATCCACTCAGGAAACTGGTGTAATGGTAAGTTAATATTACTATACTCAAAAAAACAAAAATTAGAAGGAGGACAATTCATGAAAAGTTTACGGCTGCGCTTATCCTATTACTGGTATAAACTATTACACAAGCTAGGGCTAAAAACAGATGAAATATATTATATCGGCGGTAGTGAAGCCCTGCCTCCTCCTTTGAATAAAGAAGAAGAAGAGCTACTACTTAAAAAATTGCCAAATGGAGATAAAACGGCAAGATCAATTCTGATTGAAAGAAATTTAAGGCTAGTTGTTTATATTGCAAGGAAGTTTGAGAATACAGGAATCAACATTGAGGACCTCATTTCCATTGGTACAATTGGACTCATTAAGGCGGTTAACACATTTAATCCTGAAAAGAAAATCAAACTTGCTACATATGCTTCACGTTGTATCGAGAATGAAATCTTGATGTATTTAAGGCGGAATAATAAGATTCGTTCCGAGGTTTCATTCGACGAACCGCTTAATATTGATTGGGATGGAAATGAGTTGCTATTATCTGATGTTATGGGAACAGATGATGATATTATTACAAAAGACTTGGAGTCCAACGTAGATAAAAAGCTTTTGATTAAAGCTTTAGAGCAGCTATCAGACAGAGAAAAACAAATCATGGAGTTACGTTTTGGGCTTGGAAGGGATGAGGAAAAAACCCAAAAAGATGTAGCCGATATGTTAGGTATTTCACAATCCTATATTTCTCGACTTGAAAAAAGAATCATTAAACGGCTTCGAAAAGAATTTAATAAAATGGTGTAAAAATTTTTAGAGGATTAGAGTCAATGATGGCAATGGTTTCGAGCCTATATTTTCCTTTTTAGGAAGAGCTAGTCCAATTGTCATATGCATATTTTTCCTTCCTGCGGAGATACTGAATTTTGTACAGCAGCTCCTGTAAGGAGGGAAAAGGATTGACTCGAAACAAAGTAGAAATTTGCGGTGTGGATACTTCAAAATTGCCAGTTTTGAAAAACGAGGAAATGCGAGAGCTTTTCAAACAGATGCAAAGTGGTGAGTTAGCAGCAAGGGAGAAGCTAGTAAATGGAAACCTACGGCTAGTGTTGAGTGTCATACAGCGCTTTAACAACCGTGGAGAATTTGTAGACGATCTATTCCAGGTGGGCTGTATAGGACTTATGAAATCAATAGATAATTTTGATTTAGGCCAGAATGTTAAGTTTTCAACTTATGCTGTCCCAATGATCATTGGGGAAATCAGAAGGTACCTAAGGGATAATAACCCGATTCGAGTTTCACGCTCACTGCGCGATATCGCCTATAAAGCATTGCAGGTTAGAGAAAAGCTTATGAGCGAGAGATTAAGAGAACCAACTGCCGAAGAAATTTCTAAAGTACTTGATGTACCACATGAAGAAATCGTCTTCGCGTTGGACGCTATTCAAGATCCAGTGTCACTATTTGAACCCATCTATAATGACGGTGGAGACCCAATTTATGTGTTGGACCAACTTAGTGATGAGCGAAACAAAGATGTCAACTGGATTGAAGAAATTGCCCTTAAGGAAGGGATGCGTCGTTTGAATGAACGCGAAAAATTGATCTTGAGGAAGCGATTCTTCCAAGGGAAAACCCAGATGGAAGTTGCTGAAGAGATTGGTATTTCCCAAGCTCAAGTATCAAGGCTTGAAAAAGCGGCAATTAAACAAATGAATAAAAATATTCAAAACTAGTCTGGTTTTGGGTGAAAATTAAGCTGCCATATGGCGGCTTTTTATTTTGTTAGGGCAAAGCTAGTCATGAATGGCTTACCTACTCTCATATATTCTAATAAGTGAGGGTGGGGAGGAATATAGATGTTGAAAGTCTCGGAGTTTCAAATAAAAGATGTGGTAAACGTCTCAGATGGAAAACGGCTTGGAAATATAGATGATATTGAAATCAATTTAGATACGGGCAAAATAGAAGCGGTTATTGTTGGTGGGGCTGGCAGGGTCCTTGGTTTATTTGGAAAAGATGATGAAGTTGTCATTCCTTGGCAACATATTTTAAAAATTGGCGAGGATGTAGTTCTTGTTCGATACAAGGGGTTTGGCGATATTAAGGACGAAAATGAAAAGGAATAGAATATGATTTGCAAGCTGGATAGTGGTTTATGTAAACTAGTAGTAGCTTTATTAAAAAATAGTTCTGTAGGATATCGATTTTTCACTTAATAAAAGTAGATTGAGGTACGCAATGGAGCCTTTTGTTATAAAAGAAAAAGAGTATTTAGAAATTGAATCATGGATGAAGGAGAATCCAGGGTTGTTAGCTGGATTCTCTACGAAGAACGGGGGAATTAGCCGAGGAGCAATCTCAGGGTTAAACTTCGGATTCCATGTTGGGGATGACCCTTTATCTGTGTGTAGGAATCGCGAACTCCTTGCAACACAAACGGGGTTCCCTTTAGGCGATTGGGTAGGTGCGGAGCAAACACATGAAAACAAAATTAAAAAGATAACGAGGGCGGACCAGGGAAAAGGCTCTGATCGGTATGAAACCTCATTTCTAGGCACTGACGGTTTCTTTACTGATGAAAAAGGGGTATTATTGACGTTATGTTTTGCAGACTGTGTGCCCCTTTATTTTCTCGATAAAAATAAGGGGTTTATTGGTCTGGCTCATGCCGGGTGGAAAGGAAGCGTTAGCGGGATTGCGAAGGAGATGGTATCCGTTTTTGTTCAAAATGGGAGTAATCCTGCGACGATTTCTGCCAAAATTGGTCCCTCTATATGCAAAAAATGTTATATTGTAGATAACAGAGTTATCACTTTCGTACAAAAAATACTAGAAGGTGTCGAAAAAAAACCATATAATCAAGTTAACAATGATCAGTATTCACTTGATTTAAAAGAATTGAACAAACAAATTCTTTTAAGTGCCGGGTTACGAGAAGAAAATATCTCTCAAACCAACTATTGTACGAGTTGTCATGGTGAACACTTTTATTCACATCGAAGGGACCAAGGGAATACTGGACGAATGATTGCTTTTATTGGTTGGAAGGAGGATCTTCATCCATAAAATGAATGTCAAAGAAAAGCTTAGTAAGATTCATTCAAACATTGCAGAGGCCTGTCAGAATGTAGGTCGTAATCCAGAAGAGATAAACATTATTGCTGTCACAAAATATGTCAGTGTCGAAAGGGCCTCTGAAGCGATTGATGCAGGAATCGTTCATCTGGGTGAAAATCGAGATGAAGGATTGCTACAAAAGTGGGAAGTGTTAGGGGACAAGCCAACATGGCATTATATTGGGACTCTGCAAACACGTAAGGTGAAAAATATCATTGATAAAATTAGTTATCTCCACTCTTTGGACAGGTTGTCTTTGGCTAAGGAAATAGACAAGCGAGCCAGCGGAGTCGTAAAATGCTTTGTCCAAGTGAATGTTTCCGGAGAAGAAACGAAGCACGGACTTGAACCTGATTCCGTTCTTACATTTATTGAAGAGCTAAAGCCGTTTCAACACATTCAGGTTGAGGGGTTAATGACAATGGCACCTTATACCGATAATGAGGCTCAGCTACGTAATTGTTTTCAAACATTAAAAAAGCTACAACTGGAAATACAGAATTTGAATCTAGCCTATGCGCCATGTAGCGAGCTTTCAATGGGAATGTCGAATGATTACCAAATTGCAATTGAGGAAGGAGCTACCATGGTGAGAATAGGCACCGCACTGGTGGGTGAGGAATCGGAGGTGGAGTAGAAAATGAGTCTAAAGTCAAAAATCAAGACATTTTTCTTTCTTGAAGATGAATATGACTATAAAGAAGAGGATAACATCGAAGAAGAAGCCGAGCCTGTTAAACAAGCAAAACAGCAGCCCCAGCAGAAACAAAATGTAGTAAGTCTTCAAAGTGTTCAAAAAGCTTCAAAGGTCATATTAATGGAACCCAGGGTCTATGCTGAGGCCCAAGAGATTGCCGATCACTTAAAAAATCGGCGTGCTGTTGTGGTAAATCTGCAGCGCATTGAACAAGATCAAGCGAGAAGAATCGTTGATTTCTTAAGTGGGACTGTGTATGCCATTAGTGGTGACATTCAAAAGATTGGGGCAAATATAATTTTGTGTACGCCGGATAATGTGGAAGTTTCAGGGAATATATCTGAACTGATGCAGGAACGGGATTTACAAGAATCGAGGTGGTAGATTTTAATGGATTTTCTTCTAGGGATTTTACTTCAATTAGTCCAACTATATCAATGGGCGTTAATTATTTATATTTTTATGTCATGGTTTCCGAACGCGCGTGAATCAGCAATCGGGCAATTTCTTTCACGTATTTGTGAACCATATCTTGAGCCATTCCGGAAATTTATTCCGCCACTTGGCATGATTGATATTTCTCCAATTGTTGCTTTCTTAGTCTTACGCTTTGCGGCATCAGGACTTCAACAACTTTTCATGTGGTTCTAATTGAATTGACGAGTAAAGGGTCTCTTGTAGGCCCTTTTTGTATTAAAGGAGAATAGTACAATGAACATCTACCAGCATTTCCGTCCGGAAGAACGAGATTTTATTGATCAAGCGCTTGGATGGCGTGATTATGTCGAGCAAACTTATGCACCAAAGTTAACGGATTTTCTCGACCCACGAGAACAGCAGATTGTTAAAACGATAATCGGAACAAGGGATGTAAAGTATAGCTTATTCGGTGGCTATGAATCAGCAGAGCGACAAAGAGCGTTGCTATACCCCGAGTATTTTGAAGCTAGCCATGAGGAATTTCAGATAAGCTTATTTGAACTAGAGTATGCGAAAAAGTTCATATCGATTGAGCATCGGCAAGTTCTAGGGAGCCTCATGTCTTTAGGCTTAAAGCGTGGAAAATTTGGAGATATTGTATTAAAGGGCGATCAGGTACAGTTCTTTGCAGCAGCAGAAGTTTCTGACTATGTACGTCTTCAGCTTGATAGTATTGGGAGAGCTGGGATTACTTTAAAAGAAATTCCACTACAGAACGCTATTCAACCGGAAGTAAGTTGGCGCGAAGTTTCAACAACGGCCTCGTCACTACGGTTAGATACAATCATGTCAGCTGTTTATAATATATCAAGGCAAAAATCCCAAACCTATATTCAGCAGGGAACCGTTAAGGTGAATTGGACAACCATTGAAAATACGGCTTTTGAATGTGGAGAAGGGGATATTCTTTCCGTTCGCGGGCTAGGGCGCGCGAAGATTGTGACAATTGAAGGAAAAACCAAAAAAGATAAATGGCGAGTTATTGCCGGACGACAAAAATAAAGATATAGTAGAAATTAGCAGGATTTTTTGTTTTCCTGTCGAATTATCCTCAATACATAATGTCTATACAAAATAGGAGGTGGCGTCATGCCTTTAACGCCGTTAGATATACACAATAAAGAGTTTACTAAAGGGTTTCGAGGTTATGATGAGGATGAAGTAAATGAATTCCTCGATCAAGTCATTAAAGATTATGAAATGATTATACGTGAGAAAAAGGAACTTGAAGAAAGACTAAATGATATGAACTCCCGTCTGGGCCACTTCACTACTATTGAGGAAACGTTGAATAAATCAATTGTCATAGCTCAAGGAGCTGGAGAAGAAGTGAAACGAAACGCCCAAAAAGAAGCAAAGTTGATTATTAGAGAAGCAGAAAAAAATGCTGATCGAATCGTCAATGAGTCCCTATCGAAGGCGCGGAAAATTGCCATAGAAATTGAAGAGCTGAAAAAACAATCCAAGGTTTTTAGAAATCGGTTTAAAATGCTAATTGAAGCCCAACTAGATATGCTGTCAAATGATGATTGGGACCATTTGCTTGAATATGAATTAGATTCCACTGAATTAAAATCAGCTACCAAGGAAGAAGAAGATTCACTAGCTTGACGCTCTTATAGTAATTATCATATAATTTCATAAAAGTACATTACATGATGAAACCATGACAGGGACAGTACGATTTTTTCTAATGCTTATTAAAAGCGAATGGGGATGGTGAAAGCCCATAGTAAGCGAAAAATCGGAAGATCACCCTTTAGTTCCGAGCTGAACGTCTTTTAACGACTATTAAGTGTAGGCGAGTCATTCACGTTAAGAATGCTTAAGTGGACATTTATATGTCTTAACTAGGGTGGTACCACGGGAAACCTTCTCGTCCCTTTCCAGGGATGGGGAGGTTTTTTTATTTGGTTGTTTTCTAAAAGATTATTGCGGTTCATTGTCTCTATGAATAAGAACTTTGGATGAACCGGTTGATTGGAGCGGAAGGCGCTTGACTCCTCGAAAATGAAAGTACGCATTTTCTCGTGCGTGGGCGTAATCGAGGGAGCCATTCAGTGTCCTGCGGGAGCAGCGGGACAGGTGAGACCCCGCAGGAGCGAAGCGACGAGGAGGCTCAGCGCCCGCCCCGCGGAAAGCAAGCGCCTGGAGCGGAAATCAACCTCTCATGGTTCAATAGCAACAAAGTTTACGAAAACAGCCTTTTATCTTGTCAGATTGAATCATGATATTTCGTAGGAGGAAAAGAAATGGATTTTAAAGATACATTATTGATGCCAAAGACAGAATTCCCAATGCGCGGGAATTTGCCTAAGCGCGAACCGGACCTTCAGTCTAAATGGGAGGAAATGAACATTTACGAAAAGGTTCAAAAGCGTACAGAAGGTCGACCACATTATATTTTGCATGATGGACCTCCATATGCAAATGGCGATATTCATATTGGTCATGCTTTAAACAAAATTTTAAAAGATATGATTGTTCGTTATAAGTCAATGAGTGGTTATTCTTCCCCTTATGTTCCTGGATGGGATACGCATGGTCTTCCAATTGAGCAGGCTTTAACGAACAAAGGGGTAAAAAGAAAGGAAATGACGATTGCTGAATTTCGTAAGCTCTGTGAAGAGTATGCGTATGAGCAAATTGAGAGCCAACGCTCACAATTCAAACGTCTCGGTGTTCGTGGCGATTGGGAAAACCCTTATATCACTCTAAAGCCAGCCTATGAAGCACAACAAATTAAGGTTTTCGGTGAGATGGCGAAAAAAGGATATATCTACAAAGGGTTAAAACCAGTTTACTGGTCTCCATCAAGTGAATCTGCATTGGCGGAAGCGGAAATTGAATACCAGGATAAACGTTCCCCTTCAATCTACGTTGGGTTTAAAGTGAAACAAGGCAATGGCGTTCTAACCGATGATGTTGAAATTGTCATCTGGACGACGACTCCATGGACGATCCCTGCTAATCTCGGTATTTCTGTACACCCGGAACTAACTTATGTAGTTGTCGCGGTTGATGACAAGAAATATCTAATTGCTGAAGCATTACTTGAATCCGTATCAAAAGAGATTGAGTGGGAGAATCCTTCCATCGTTCAAAAAGTACAAGGGAAAGAATTAGAAAATATTTTAGCAGAGCATCCGCTATATGGTCGGGACTCCCTGGTGATGTTGGGTGAGCACGTAACGACTGATGCTGGTACGGGTTGTGTCCATACAGCACCTGGTCATGGGGAAGATGACTTTATCATTGGGCAAAAATATGGCCTTGATGTGTTAAGTCCGGTTGATGATAAAGGTTGTATGACAGCTGAAGCTGAAGGGTTTGAAGGGTTATTTTATGACGAAGCCAATAAGCCAATTACTGAAAAACTTCAGGAAGCAGGCAAATTACTTAAGCTTTCGTTCATGACTCACTCCTACCCACATGACTGGAGAACGAAAAAGCCAGTTATTTTCAGAGCAACAGCGCAATGGTTTGCGTCAATCAAAGATTTCCGTGGTGATTTGCTTCAGGCAATCAATGATACTAAATTTGTTCCGGCCTGGGGTGAAACTAGACTCTACAATATGGTCCGTGACCGTGGGGACTGGTGTATTTCTAGACAGCGTGCTTGGGGTGTTCCAATCCCGGTATTCTACGCTGAAAATGGCGAACCAATTATCACAGATGAAACCATTGACCATGTTTCAGACTTATTTAGAGAGCATGGGTCTAATATCTGGTTTGAGCGTGAAGCACAAGAATTGCTTCCTGAAGGTTTCACACATCCTAAGAGCCCGAACGGTCAGTTCACTAAGGAAACGGACATCATGGACGTTTGGTTTGACTCTGGTTCATCGCATCAGGCAGTTTTACTTGAGCGTGATGATTTAGAACGCCCAGCTGACCTTTATCTTGAAGGTTCTGATCAATACCGTGGATGGTTTAACTCATCGTTATCAACAGGAGTGGCTGTGACTGGAAAAGCACCGTATAAAGGAATTTTAAGTCATGGGTTTGTTCTTGATGGGGACGGCCGAAAAATGAGTAAATCACTGGGTAATGTTGTTGTCCCAGCGAAAGTAATGAACCAGCTTGGAGCAGATATCCTTAGACTATGGGTAGCTTCTGTTGATTATCAAGCAGATGTGCGTGTATCAGATCCGATTCTAAAACAGGTTGCTGAAGTGTATCGCAAAATCCGTAATACATTCAGATTCTTACTTGGAAACTTATCTGATTTTAATCCACAAACAGATGCAGTCCCATTTGAAAAATTGCGTGAAGTTGATCAGTTTATGCTTGTAAGATTAAACAAATTAATCAAAAATAGTCATTCTGCTTATGATAATTATGAGTTCGCTAGTGTGTATCATGCAGTTAATAACTTCTGTACGCTTGAACTAAGCTCGTTCTATCTTGATTTTGCTAAGGATATCTTATATATCGAAGCGGCAGATCATGCCGATCGTCGTGCCATTCAGACGGTTCTTCATGAAAGCTTGCTTGCGCTTGTTAAATTGGTGGCACCAATCCTTCCACATACAGCAGATGAGGTATGGTCGTTCATTCCTTCTGTTCAAGAGGAAAGTGTTCAATTAACGGATATGCCTGAGGCAAAAGAGATTTCTAATGGAAAGGAACTCGAAACGAAGTGGAATTCTTTCCTAAAGCTTCGTGACGATGTTCTAAAAGCACTTGAGGAAGCTAGAAATCAAAAAGTGATTGGAAAGTCATTGACTGCAAAAGTAACACTTTACGTAAATGAAAAGACGAAAGAACTTCTGAATTTAATTGAAGAAGATCTTGCTCAGTTATTTATCGTCTCAAGTTTTGAAGTAGCTGGCAATTATGACGCAGCCCCAGAAAACGCAATTAAGCTTGACCAAGCGGCGATTGTCGTTACAAAAGCGGAAGGTGAAACTTGTGAACGTTGCTGGGTCGTTACACCTGAAGTTGGGAAAGTAGAAGAATACCCAACAATCTGCCCACGATGTGCGAGTGTTGTTAAGAATCTTTCAGCAAAAGAGTAATTCCGCTACTGCATGAGATTTTTAAAAAAAGTTTGACGTGAATCAAATACTGATTCACGTCTTTTTTTTAGTTTGGAGTTGTCCTCCATATGTAGATGAGGGGAAATCCAGCCCCCGAAACGCAGAAACTTTCGTAATTTGGTTGGTGAATTTGAAATGGGGATGAAACTAATCGCTAATTTATTACTCCTGGCTAATGAAGATTAAAACGAGTCGTAATCCTGAGTCGGATGAATCTGTTAAAGAACACTGATGCAATTCAAATTGCATATATGATTTGTTTTTACCATAAAATAACGTTTGGTGATTTGGACATTAAGAATCACGTTTACTGATTAACGACTTATTATGTATGGAGAAACGATTTTTGCGGTACACTTTTACATTTAAATATTTCCTACTCCGACAATTCTTGTACTGCTTGTCAAATGTTTATCCGAGTTAACGGAATAGAACGGGTAATAATAGCTGTAAACAGGAACGGAGGCAGTGATATATGAAGCGATATCATTTTATCTATGAAGAGCTCCGTCGTACTAAGGAGGAACTGCTTAATCGTATACAGATGGCAGAGCAAAACAGTCCAATCCTTCTCTATATCAAAGCGGAGCTTGATGATGTGGAACGAGCGTTAGCGAAGATAGAAGCCGGAGATTTTGGCAGATGTGAGATGTCAGGTGAACTGTTGCCAGATGGATTGCTTGGAATGGTTCCAACAGCCAGGACAGAGGAAGATCTGAAACTGATGGAGGCTTACCTCCGTAAGCCGCTCTACTCGTAGTGTGATAAAGCCAAAGTATTGCTGTCGTTTTTTGATGCGTTATGCTAAAATGCAAAAGTAATCCATTTGATTTGGAGGTTACTTTTGTGTTTTATTACATAATTGCCTTAATAACCATTTTGGTGGACCAGCTGACAAAATGGTGGGTTGTGAAATACATGGAGCTGGGTGAAAGTATTAAAGTAATCGAGAACTTTCTTTATATTACATCCCATCGCAATCGTGGTGCAGCATGGGGAATTCTTCAAGGGCAAATGTGGTTTTTCTATATCATCACAGTCATTGTAATGATAGCCCTAGTTTATTTTATCCAAAAAGAAGTAAAAGGAAATAAGTTTCTTGGTGTTTCCTTAGGGCTAATGTTAGGTGGCGCCGCTGGGAACTTTATTGATCGTGTATTCCGAAAAGAAGTGGTTGATTTCGCAAACACGTATATTTTCGGGTATGATTTCCCAATCTTTAATGTCGCAGATTCAGCTCTAGTTATCGGAGTAGGGCTAATTATGGTACAAATGATTAGGGAAGAGAGAGAGGCGAAAAAAAACGCAAATGGAAAAAGTGGAAATAGTAATTGAAGAAAACAGCGTAGGCGATCGGATTGATAAAGCCATTTCAACACTCAATGGTGAATGGTCTCGTAGCCAGGTTCAGCAATGGATGAAAGATGGACAAGTTTTGGTTAACGGTAGGTCTGTCAAGGCCAACTATAAATGTGTTTTAAACGATGTCATCGCAATTGAAATTCCAGAGCCGGAAGCACTAGATGTTATTCCTGAAGAAATGGACTTGGAAATTTTTTATGAAGACGCAGATGTTTTAGTTGTCAATAAACCTAAAGGAATGGTCGTCCATCCTGCTCCGGGACATCTAACAGGAACCCTGGTAAATGGGTTAATGGCCCATTGTAAGGATTTATCTGGGATTAACGGTGTATTAAGACCAGGGATTGTCCATCGAATTGATAAGGATACATCAGGGTTGTTAATGGTTGCTAAAAACGACCTAGCTCATGAGAGCCTTGTAAACCAACTTGTGGCCAAAACCGTTAATCGGAAATATAAAGCAATTGTTCATGGGATTATTCCACATGATTATGGAACGATTGAAGCTCCATTAGGACGAGACCAGAAGGACCGTCAAAGCATGGCAGTGGTGGACAATGGCAAACATGCAGTCACTCATTTTAATGTTTTAGAACGCTACAAGGACTTTACTTTTGTTGAGTGTAAACTTGAGACGGGAAGAACGCATCAAATTCGTGTTCATATGAAATATATTGGGTATCCGCTTGTAGGAGATCCAAAATACGGTCCAAGAAAAACCCTAGATCTTGGAGGCCAAGCGCTTCATGCAGGTATCCTTGGATTTGAACACCCAAGGACAGGGCAATACTTGGAGTTTGAAGCACCTCTTCCAACCTATTTTGAACAGTTACTTGAGGATTTTAGAAATAATCGTTGACAACAAGGTAAGGATAGAATAAGATTGCTTTAGTTGAATAAGAACCTTTAAAACAGTCCCGTGAGGCTGAGAAGGAAACGGACCGTGAGCTAGGCTCTTAACTGAACCTACTTACATTTTGATGGTATTCGTCTATCCTCTCACCTTATAGGTGAGAGGATTTTTCGTTTTAACCGTTTCTTAACAAGGTTGAAAGGATGAAAGGAATTGACACAAAAAGCAGTTGTACTTGATGAACAAGCCATTCGAAGAGCACTAACGAGAATTGCTCATGAGATTATCGAGAAAAACAAAGGAATTGAGGGCTGTATTCTAGTAGGAATTCGCACGCGAGGAATTTATTTAGCTAGCCGCCTAGCTGAGCGAATTCAACAAATCGAAGGCAAAGAGATTGCAGTAGGTGAGCTAGATATCACGCTTTACCGTGATGATTTGTCGAAGAAAACAGCCGATCAAGAGCCTTTAGTAAAGGGCTCAGATATTCCTTATGATATTTCAAACCAAAAAGTGATTTTGGTAGATGATGTTCTTTATACGGGGAGAACTGTCAGAGCAGCCTTGGATGCATTAGTGGACATTGGCCGACCATCCGCTGTTCAATTAGCCGTACTTGTTGATCGCGGACATCGTGAACTGCCAGTGAAAGCAGACTATGTTGGGAAAAACATACCAACCTCAAGCTCGGAAAAGATTGTTGTCCAGCTAACAGAAGTAGACAAACAAGATCAAGTAAGTATTTACGAAAAGTAAACTTTTTAGCGAACCCGTTGATTGAAGCGAGCATCCTGGAGCGGAAATCAACCTCCCGTTCTCAATAACAACTAGGTTTGCGAAAACATCCAATAAAATAGATACCTTTTAAAGAAAGTCCAGAGAGGCTTTTAAGGGGAATAGTAAAAGCATTTTTACACTTTCCTTAGCCCTCTTTGTCTAAATTCAAAGAGGGCCTTTTAATACACTTAGGAGATGTGACAACTATGACGAGACCAATCTTGGATATTAACGAAAAACCAACGACACCACAATGGATAACATTAAGCTTTCAACATATGTTCGCCATGTTTGGAGCAACGATATTAGTACCTAAATTAGTAGGGTTAAGTCCTTCGATTGCCTTGTTAACCAGTGGAATTGCAACCATCATTTTTCTCTTGATCACACAGTTTAAAGTGCCGGCCTATTTAGGATCATCATTTGCCTTTATTGCCCCGATAATAATTGCCTCAAATGGCGGCGAGAATCCGGGGAATGCTATGATTGGAGCACTCGCAGTCGGGGTAACGTACGGAATTGTCTCCCTGATTATCTGGAAAGCAGGATATAAGTGGCTAATGCGTCTTTTGCCACCAATTGTTGTAGCACCTGTAATCATGGTCATCGGTTTAGGGTTAGCAGGTACGGCCGTAGACATGGCGATGAATGTTGAAGGTGAATATAATTTCTTGCATTTCTCTGCAGCGTTAGTTACCTTATTTTCAGCCATAATCTTTAATGTTTATTTTAAAAATATTTTAAGTGCGATGCCGGTGCTATTAGGATTGATTGTTGGCTATATCTACTCAAGTATTATTGGGATCGTAGACTTTACCGCGGTAAGAGAAGCGTCTTGGTTTGCAATGCCAGAATTCTTAATTCCAGGAATACATTATGAATTTAACATTACCTCAACCATCATACTTGCGATGGTGCCAATCGTTTTCGTAACAATTTCTGAGCATATTGGTCACCAATTAGTTTTAGGAAAAATTGTTAACCGCAATTATATTAAAGACCCAGGCCTGCACCGATCCATTGTCGCGGACGGTTTAGGTACATTTGTCAGTGCACTTGTTGGTGGACCGCCAAAAACAACTTATGGTGAAAACATCGGCGTACTAGCGATTACACGAGTATATTCCGTTTATGTCATCTTAGGAGCAGCAGTCATTGCGATTCTATTCTCCTTCATCGGCAAGGCAATGGCATTAATTCAAACTATCCCAACAGCTGTACTTGGCGGAATCTCCATCCTCTTATTCGGGATTATTGCCTCAAGTGGATTGCGGATGTTGGTTGATCAAAAAATTGATTTTGGCAATAACAGAAACCTGGTTATTTCATCCGTCATCTTGGTCATCGGGATTGGTGGTGCAGCACTAGAAATCACAGAAGCATTTGCACTTGAAGGAATGGCTCTTGCTGCGATTATTGGAGTAATTTTAAATCTTGTTTTACCAGGAAGAGACAAGTTAACTGAAGAGGATTTTGAAGAACAACCTACAGCTTAATAAACGATCACCTTTTAATTAAGTCCGAGAGATTTAAAAGGGTGGAAAATGAGTTAGCTCTATTTAACTGTAAAAGAGGGAGTCTTTTACATGGCTAACAATACTTTTATACACCCTGACCTTGTTCAGGGTGTTTTTTTATAGAAATGATCAATTGAACCAAAGGGGGCTTTAACATGAAACATTTGTTAACGACTGCAGAGTTATCCGTTGAGGAAATGAATGACATCTTGGAAGAGGCACAAAAATTTGCCGAAGGTGGTTCATGGCAGCCAAAGAAACAAACGTTTGTAGCCAATCTATTCTTCGAATCAAGTACACGAACCAAATCTAGTTTTTACATGGCAGAAAGAAAGCTTGGCTTGGATGTCATCCCCTTTGAAACCAGTACATCCAGTGTCCAAAAAGGAGAAACACTTTATGACACAGTACGAACACTAGAGTCGATTGGGCTTGACGCTGTAGTCATCCGTCATCAAGATGATCAATATTTTGATGAATTGGTCGGGAAAATTAACATTCCCATCCTAAATGCCGGGGATGGATGTGGGAATCACCCAACACAATCTCTTTTGGACTTATTTACGATAAAAAGCGAATTTGGAGGTTTTAGTGGACTGAAGGTTGCCATCATTGGTGATTTAAGACATAGCAGAGTAGCAAGGTCAAATGCAGATGCATTAAAAAGACTTGGAGCGGAAGTGGTCTTTTCAGGGCCGGAAGAGTGGTTTGATGAAGATTTGTTGAAGTACGGACTCTATGAGGAAGTCGATGAAGCGATGCAAACAGCGGATGTCGTGATGTTGTTACGTATCCAGCATGAACGTCATGGAGTTGGTGCAACTAATTCTCCTGAACAATATCACCGGGAGTATGGCTTGACCATCGAAAGAGAACGAAGGATGAAGCGAGGAAGCATTATTATGCATCCAGCTCCAGTCAATCGTGGTGTTGAAATTGCTGATTGTTTAGTCGAATGCGAGCGCTCGCGAATCTTTAAACAAATGGAAAACGGAGTTTATGCTCGAATGGCTGTATTAACAAGAGCACTTGAAAATATCAGAGGGGGTAATAAATATGTCATTGCTAATCAAAAATGGCCAGTTGCTTACTGAATCAGGTGAATTAACAAAGGTAGATGTTTTTATAGAGAATGGAAAAATCAGTGAAATCGGAACAGGTTTAGAGATAGAAGCGGAAGAAATTATCGATGCGGACGGCCAGTTACTTGCTCCAGGTTTTGTCGATCTTCACGTTCACCTTCGAGAGCCGGGCGGGGAGAAAAAAGAAACAATCGCTACTGGAACGATGGCTGCAGCAAAAGGTGGTTTCACAACGGTTGCTGCGATGCCGAATACTAGACCGGTACCTGATTCAAAAGAACAGCTTGAGAAAATTCAGGAGCGAATCAATGAGACAGCAGCAATAAGAGTCCTACCTTATGCTTCGATCACAATTAGAGAACTTGGCCAGGAGTTAACAGATTTTGCTGGACTGAAAGAAGCAGGGGCGTTTGCTTTCACTGATGATGGTGTTGGTATCCAGGAAGCTGGAATGATGCTGAAAGCGATGAAAACAGCAGCTGCTCTAAACATGTCGATTGTGGCTCACTGTGAAGATAATAGTTTAATTAATAAGGGTTCACTTCATGAAGGAAAGAAATCAGCTGAATTATGGCTAAATGGAATCCCTTCCGCATGTGAAGCCGTACATATTGCGCGAGATGTGCTGCTTGCTGAGGCTGCCGACTGTCACTATCATGTTTGCCATATAAGTACGAAAGAGTCGGTTCGTACGGTTAGAGACGCGAAGCGAAATGGAATTAAAGTGACAGCGGAAGTAACGCCACATCATTTATTACTTAACGAAGAACATATCCCAGGAAATGACGCCAATTTTAAAATGAACCCTCCTTTAAGAAGTAGAGAAGACCATGAAGCATTAATCGAGGGACTTCTTGATGGAACGATTGATTTTATCGCAACCGATCATGCACCGCATACAAGGGAAGAAAAAGCAGAAGGCTTCGAATTAGCCCCATTTGGAATCGTTGGACTTGAGACGGCATTTCCGCTTTTATATACAGAATTAGTAGAAAAAGATGTCCTTACTTTAAAACAATTGATTGACTTTTTAACGGTTAAGCCAGCAGAGACTTTCAACTTACCTTACGGAAAAATCGCTGTAGGTGCACCTGCTGATCTTGTTTTATTAGATTTAGAACAGGAAGAACAAATTGATCCGGAAACGTTTTTATCAAAAGGAAAAAATACTCCGTTCGCAGGGTGGAATTGTAAAGGCTGGCCAGTGATGACAATCGTAGACGGTAAAGTGGTTTGGAATAAAGGGAGGGTAACAGCATGAAAAGACAATTAATTCTAGAAGATGGAACGATTTTTAAGGGAAATGGATTTGGAAGTGAAACAGGTGTGATTGGAGAAGTTGTGTTTAACACCGGGATGACGGGCTATCAGGAAATTCTTTCAGATCCTTCCTATTGTGGGCAAATCGTTACTCTTACTTACCCACTTGTCGGAAACTACGGAATCAACCGTGATGACTTTGAGTCGATTACGCCTGCGTTTTCTGCTTTTGTTGTCAAAGAAGTCGCTGATTTCCCTTCGAACTGGCGGAGCAAATGGAGCCTTGATGAGTATTTAAAAATGAAAAACATCCCTGGAATCGCAGGTGTCGATACGAGAAAATTAACGAAAATTATCCGTCAACATGGAACGCTAAAAGGGGCTATCTGCAGTGTCGATGAGAATCCTTTAGAGATTATGGAGAGAATGAGGGCAACCAAGTTGCGCAGCGATCAAGTAAAGCAAGTTTCAACTAAAAGCGCCTATGCTAGCCCAGGTCGTGGAAATCGGATTGTGCTAGTCGATTTTGGAATGAAGCATGGAATTCTTCGGGAATTGAATGAGCGCAATTGCGATGTGATTGTGGTTCCTTATCATACAACAGCAGAAGAAATCCTTGCGTTATGTCCAGATGGAATCATGCTTTCAAATGGACCTGGAGATCCAAAGGATGTTCCAGAAGCGATTGAAATGATTAGGGGCATTTTAGGGAAGGTTCCAATGTTTGGAATTTGTCTAGGACACCAACTGTTCGCATTAGCTTGTGGTGCAGATACGGCCAAGATGAAGTTTGGACACCGGGGTTCAAACCATCCGGTCAAGGACCTCAAGACTGGAAAAGTAGCAATAACTTCGCAAAATCACGGTTATACAGTTGAAGAGGATTCAATCAGCGGAACGGAGCTTGAAGTAACTCATGTGGCCTTAAATGACCAAACCATAGAAGGACTTGCACATAAAACAGCGTCCGCCTTTACGGTTCAGTATCATCCTGAGGCATCACCCGGCCCTGAAGATGCGAATCCATTGTTTGACGAGTTTATTAGTTTAGTAGAAAAAGCGAAACAGGGGGATGCAAACTATGCCAAAGCGTAAAGACGTCAAAAGTATTCTAGTCATCGGGTCAGGTCCAATCATCATTGGGCAGGCTGCAGAATTTGATTATGCAGGTACGCAGGCCTGCATCGCCCTTCGTGAAGAAGGTTATAAAGTGATCCTTGTTAACTCTAACCCAGCTACAATCATGACGGATACCGAAATGGCAGATGTTGTCTACATTGAGCCAATCACTCTTGAATTTGTTAGCCGAATCATTCGTAAGGAACGTCCAGATGCACTGTTGCCAACACTAGGTGGTCAAACTGGTCTAAATATGGCGGTCGAACTTGCGAATTCAGGAATTTTAGAAGAATGCGGCGTTGAAATTCTTGGCACAAAGCTTGATGCTATTGAAAAAGCGGAAGACCGTGAGCTTTTCAGAAATCTAATGAATGAATTAGGGCAGCCAGTTCCAGAAAGTGATATTATCCACACACTTGATGAGGCATACAAGTTTGTTGAGCAGATTGGCTACCCAGTCATCGTCCGTCCAGCTTATACACTTGGCGGAACGGGCGGTGGAATTTGTAGCAATGAAGAGGAACTAATTGAAATCGTTACAAGTGGATTGAAATACAGTCCTGTTTCACAATGCTTACTTGAAAAAAGCATTGCTGGCTTTAAAGAGATTGAATATGAGGTCATGCGCGATAGCAATGATAACGCAATTGTCGTTTGTAATATGGAAAATTTCGACCCAGTCGGAATTCATACAGGGGACTCAATTGTTGTCGCACCAAGCCAGACGCTAAGCGACCGTGAATACCAATTGCTTCGAAATGCATCCCTAAAAATCATCAGGGCCTTAAAAATTGAGGGTGGCTGTAATGTTCAACTTGCACTTGATCCAGATAGCTTTAATTACTATGTGATCGAAGTGAATCCAAGGGTAAGCCGTTCCTCCGCACTAGCTTCAAAGGCGACCGGCTATCCAATTGCCAAATTAGCTGCGAAAATTGCAGTCGGACTTACACTTGATGAAATGATCAATCCAGTGACAGGTAGTTCCTATGCTTGTTTCGAGCCAGCTCTTGATTATATCGTGACAAAGATTCCGCGTTGGCCATTTGACAAGTTTGAATCCGCCAACCGTAAGCTTGGTACGCAGATGAAGGCAACTGGGGAAGTAATGGCGATTGGTCGGACGCTTGAAGAATCACTATTAAAAGCCATTCGTTCGCTAGAAGCTGGAATCTATCACTTTGAGTTAAAGGACAGTGCCAATTTTGATGATGCCATCATTGAAAAAAGGATTCGAAAAGCTGGAGATGAGCGCTTATTTTACATTAGTGAAGCCCTTCGTCGTGGCGTAACAATCGAAGCCATTCATGAATGGAGTAAAATTGACTTCTGGTTCCTTCATAAATTACAAAAGTTAATTCAGTTTGAGGAACAATTAAAGAACGCTGCTTTCGATGGAGAATTAGGAAGAAAAGCGAAGGAATTAGGATTCTCAGATAAAGCTCTTGCTAAGTTATGGAAGTCAAATGAAAAAGCGGTCTATCTATGGAGAAAAAAAGCAGGGATCATTCCAGTCTTCAAAATGGTTGACACTTGTGCAGCAGAATTTGAATCAAATACACCTTACTTCTATAGCACGTATGAGGAAGAAAATGAATCAATCAAGACAGACCGTGAGAGCGTGGTTGTCCTTGGTTCGGGCCCCATCCGAATTGGTCAAGGGGTTGAGTTTGACTACGCTACTGTGCACTGTGTAAAAGCAATTAAAGAGGCTGGGTATGAAGCGATTATCATCAATAATAACCCAGAAACCGTGTCGACGGATTTCAGTATCTCCGATAAGCTCTACTTTGAACCATTAACAGTTGAAGATGTAATGAGTATTATTGATTTGGAACAACCAAAAGGGGTTGTCGTTCAGTTTGGTGGACAGACTGCAATCAACCTTGCGGATGGTCTATCAGACTTAGGGGTTCAGATATTAGGAACATCACTTGAGGCGGTCGATCGTGCTGAAAACCGTGACAAATTTGAACAGGCAATGCTAGAACTAGATATTCCACAGCCTTTGGGGAGAACAGCGATGAGTGTCGAGCAGGCCGTTGCGATTGCCACAGAAATTGGCTACCCGGTCCTTGTCCGTCCATCATATGTTCTTGGTGGTCGCGCGATGGAGATTGTCTATAAAGAAGATGAACTTCTTCACTATATGGAAAATGCGGTAAAGGTAAATCCAGAGCACCCAGTACTGGTTGACCGTTATTTGACAGGAAAAGAAATCGAAGTCGATGCAATCTGTGATGGAGAAACAGTTGTGATTCCGGGAATTATGGAACATATCGAACGTGCGGGAGTACACTCTGGTGATTCGATCGCGGTATACCCGCCACAAAGCTTAACAAATGAAGTGAAGGCGAAATTAGTTGAATATACACAGAGGCTGGCAAAAGGATTGAATATAGTTGGACTGTTAAACATCCAGTTCGTTGTTTCAAAAGGAGAGGTATTTGTCCTTGAAGTGAATCCACGATCAAGCCGAACGGTTCCATTTTTGAGTAAAATTACTCATGTTCCAATGGCAAGTATTGCAACAAAAGTAATATTAGGACACTCGCTTCATGAACAAGGTTATGAATCTGGACTTGTCCCTGAGAAAGACGGAGTGTATGTAAAAGTTCCTGTTTTCTCTTTTGAAAAATTAAGAAGGGTAGATATTACACTCGGACCTGAAATGAAATCAACAGGAGAAGTAATGGGTAAAGATATCACGCTCGAAAAGGCACTTTATAAAGGGATGATAGCAGCTGGGATGAAATTTAAAGAGCATGGAAATGTTCTGTTAACGGTTGCCGATAAAGATAAGGAAGAAGCTTTAACTCTCGCGAAACGATTCGCTGATATTGGTTATCAGCTTGTAGCCACTAGTGGTACGGCAAGTTATCTTGAAGCTGCAGGAGTGAAGGTGAAGACCGTCGGGAAAATTGGTTCGGAAGGTCCGAATTTGATTGATCAGATTCGTGGAGGGAAAGCCCAGCTTGTTATTAATACCCTTACAAGGGGCAAGCAGCCTGCACGTGATGGCTTTAAAATCCGTCGCGAATCCGTAGAAAATGGTGTCCCATGTCTAACTTCTCTTGATACAGCTGAAGCGATTTTAAGAGTGCTTGAATCAATGACTTTCTCAGCTGGAGCAATGATTCAACCGGCTTCTCGCAAAGAGGGTGTCTTAGTATGAGGAAAGAATTATGTGAAGTAGTCAGCAATCTCTGCATTGCTGACTCTATCTATGAATTGACATTGTCCGGGGCAATGGTCAATGAAATGAATGAACCAGGTCAATTTGTTCATGTAAAAGTGTCAAATGGCCTTGATCCAATGCTGCGACGCCCAATCTCGATTGCATCAATTAACAAGGACGAAGGAAAATTCACGATTATCTATCGTAAGCAGGGGCGGGGAACCTCCATCCTTGCTGAAAAAAAACAGGGTGAGATGGTCGATATTTTAGGACCACTTGGCAATGGTTTTCCTGTTGAAGAGGCTGCTCCTAGGGAAACCGCTATTCTTGTCGGCGGAGGTATCGGAGTGCCGCCACTTTACGAATTAGCAAAACAGCTTGTCAATAAGGGGGTACAGGTGATTAATATCCTGGGCTTCCAAAATGAGAGTGCTGTTTTCTATGAGTCGAAGTTTGCTAAGTTAGGTGAAACATATATTGCGACGGTAGACGGGGCTTATGGAACAAAAGGGTTTGTGACGGATGTGATTACCGAGAAAAGTATCAATGGTGATATCCTCTATTCTTGCGGTCCAACACCGATGTTAAGAGCTCTTGAAACAGCTGGATATGCTCCTAAAGTCTATTTGTCACTAGAGGAAAGAATGGGCTGCGGGATTGGCGCTTGCTTTGCTTGCGTATGCCATGTGAAAGATGATCCAAGTGGTTATGCTTATAAAAAAGTTTGCAGCGACGGACCGGTATTCCGCGCGGGGGAGGTGGCAATATGAGTTCATTATCAATAGAGCTACCTGGTTTATCATTGAAAAACCCAGTTATGCCTGCTTCAGGCTGCTTTGGATTCGGAAAAGAATATAGTCAGTTATTCGATTTAAATGTTCTTGGCTCGATGATGGTAAAAGCGACCACGCCAGAGCCGCGTTTTGGGAATTCAACTCCAAGGGTAGCAGAAACGCCGGGTGGGATGCTGAATGCGATTGGCTTGCAAAATCCTGGCCTAGAAAAGGTTGTTATGGAAGAACTTCCTTGGCTTGAGAAGTTTGATGTCCCAATCATTGCTAATGTAGCAGGGTCGACTGAGGAAGATTATATCCGGGTTGCTGAACGAATCTCAAAAGTACCGAATGTTCATGCACTTGAATTGAACATTTCTTGTCCAAATGTCAAGACCGGTGGGATTGCCTTTGGAACAGATCCAGAAATGGCCAAGGAGTTAACGAAAAAAGTAAAAGCGGTCTCTGAGGTTCCGGTATACGTGAAGCTATCTCCTAATGTGACCGATATTGTTAAAATTGCGAAAGCGGTCGAAGCTGGTGGTGCCGACGGGTTAACGATGATTAACACTCTCGTTGGAATGAGAATTGACCTCCATTCGGCGAAGCCAATTCTGTCTAATCGGACAGGGGGGCTTTCTGGTGCAGCTATCAAACCGGTGGCTTTACGGATGATTTACGAGGTAAGTCAACAGGTTAGGCTTCCGATTATCGGCATGGGCGGAATCCAATCAGCTGAGGACGTAATCGAATTCTTCTATGCTGGAGCAAGTGCGGTGGCCGTTGGCACACAGAACTTTGTCGATCCTTTTGTTTGTCCAACCATTATTGAAGAGCTTCCGGAACTTTTGACGAAGTTGGGAATTAGTCATATTTCTGAGTGTACAGGAAGGAGCTGGGGGAAGCATGAACAACTCGCTTATCATCGCGCTTGATTTTCCTGAAAAGCGGAAGGTTGAAGAGTTCCTACAGGAATTTGGGGACGAAAAATTATTTTTAAAAGTAGGCATGGAATTGTTTTATGCTGAGGGTCCGGATATGGTTCGGTACTTAAAAGATAAAGGACATGACGTTTTTCTAGATATGAAGCTTCATGACATTCCGAATACGGTAAAGGGTGGAATGAAGAATCTGGCGAGACTCGGTGCGGATATGGTCAATGTCCACGCAGCTGGTGGCCGTGAAATGATGGAAGCGGCGCTTGAAGGGCTCGACGCTGGAGTGAGTGCAGGTGCCGAACGGCCTTATTGTATTGCTGTTACTCAATTGACTAGTACATCGGAAGAGCAGATGAAGCGTGAGCAGCTTATTTCTGTACCGCTTCAAGACTCGGTTATTCATTATGCAAAGGTTGCACGTACTGCTGGATTAGATGGTGTGGTTTGTTCAGCCTATGAGGCAGGGATAATCCGTTCTGAACTTGGATTGGACTTCTTAACGGTTGCCCCGGGAATTCGCCCAAGCGGGAATGTTGTTGGGGACCAAAAGCGTGTAGCAACGCCAAAGTTTGCCAAGGACAAAGGATGTTCAGCAATTGTTGTTGGGAGGCCAATTACGAAAGCAGAAAATCCTCTTGAAAGCTATTTAGCGATTAAAAATGAATGGGAAGGTGTATTGTTGTGAAAAAACAAATTGCAGGTAGACTACTAGATATTCAAGCGGTTTCGTTAAAACCGAATGATCCTTTTACATGGTCATCAGGATTGAGGTCGCCGATTTATTGTGATAATCGCCTTACTCTTTCCTATCCAAAGATTCGCAAGGAGATAGCTCAGGGGTTACAGGAATTGATTTTGACACACTTTCCTGAAGCGGAGATGGTGGCTGGAACAGCAACTGCCGGGATTCCTCATGCGGCTTGGGTAAGTGATCTTCTTGAGTCACCGATGTGCTATGTTCGCTCAAAGGCCAAAGGTCATGGAAAAGGCAATCAAATCGAAGGTGCGGTTTTACCGGGTCAAAAGGTTGTGGTTGTTGAAGATTTAATTTCAACAGGCGGAAGCGTGATTAGTGCTGTAGAGGCGTTAAGAGAAGCTGGGTGTGAAGTTCTTGGTGCGGTTGCTATTTTTACTTACGAGCTTGAGAAGGGGAAAGAACTGCTTCGTGAGGCGGGAGTGGAGGTTTATTCGTTAACGGATTTCACAACTCTGTCTGAGGTTGCCTGTGATCGTGAGGAAATTAGTTCTAGTGATCTTGAGAAACTTGCTGAGTGGCGGAAGGATCCGGCTGAGTGGGGAGTAACATTAATTAAAAAAGAAGCTTGATAAGGAAATGATTTTTGCGCCATGAGATGGAGGTTCATGGCGGTTTTTTGATGGCTCAGATAAAACTGCACCAAGAGAGGTTGTTGGCGTAATTTTAGGGGGACTACGAGAAAAAACTGCACCAAGAAAGGCTGTTGGCGTAATTTTAGGGGGACTACGAGAAAAAACTGCACCAAGAAAGGCTGTTGGTGTAATTTTCAGGCAAACACCAGAAAAAACTGCACCAAGAGAGGTTGTTGACGTATTTTTTTAGGAAAACGCAGAAAAAACTAATCCAAGCGAGGACACAAGTACTGGTTATACTAATCGGATTATCAAAAAAAAGCGTGGAACCTAATCACAAAGGATTAAGCACTCCACGCTTTGTAAAACTCAGTTCTTCCCCTCTTTTAACGCCAAGACCGCATCCTCGTTTGGAGTCACATAAACCGTTTGCTGCTGATCATAGATGACAAAGCCTGGCTTGGCGCCAGCTGGCTTTTTAACATGACGTACCTTTGTGAAATCGACAGGTACAGAGCTTGAATTACGAGCTTTGCTAAAATACGCTGCGAGTCCCGCTGCTTCGAGTATCGTTTGCTTGGAAGGCTCCTTGCTTCGAATAACCACATGGGATCCAGGGATATCCTTTGTATGGAACCAGATATCATCCCTAGCTGCTGCTTTATTGGTTAGATAATCATTTTGTTTGTTGTTCTTGCCGACAAGAATTTCCGTCCCATCTGACGAGGTGTAGCGTTCTAAGACGACTTTAACTACCTGTTTCTTTTTATTTCCGCGTTTTTGCCTCTGCCTGATGTAGCCGCCTTCAACTAATTCATCTCGTATTTCCTGAATATCCTTTGGAGAGGCTGCTTCAATTTGCTGATGAAGTCCTTCGAAATAAGTAACCTCTTCGCGAGCGTGTTGAATTTGTTCTTCAACAATAATCAACGCGTTTTTCGCTTTTTGATAGCGAGTAAAATACTTTTGTGCATTTTCAGAAGGCGATTTCCTAGTATCCAACGGGATGGTTATGCTAGCGCCGTCTTCAGAATAGTAATTCACTACACTAATTTCCTTCATCCCTTTTTCGACAGCATATAAATTAGCTGTTAATAACTCTCCATAGAGCTGGTATTTATCAGCGTTTTTTGCTTCGACTAACGTGCGTTCCAACTTTTTAATTTTTTTCTCGTTCTTATCTTTTTCATTTAAAATCAGTCGTTCTAGGTCATTGGCTTGTTGTTTGACCCGATCCCGTTCCGCTTTACCGAAATAGTAGCGGTCCAGTAATTCTCCAGTTGCCTCAAAGGACTTTACCTCTCCGTCCAAGTGCTCAAGCTGAGTGAAAGAGAAATACTCTTTCACTTTAGCCGAGATAATGGATGGTTGATAACGATGATCTTTCAGCTCAGTCATAAGCGACAAAAAGGCTTTTGGAAGTGTTACTCGGTTTGCCAACCCGGCCCGGTAAACGATTTCCTTTGCTACCAGTGGGGAAAGACCAGCAAAACTCTGAACAAGCTGTTTATCTAAAAGACCAGCATTGAAATCGATACTGCGCAAAACCCCTTGCTCATCTACCTCAAATGGATTTTGTTTTTCCTGCGCTGGGGGCATGATGTATTCTTGTCCAGGCTGGATGGCACGATGAGTATTTACGGCAAATGAGACATGTTTGATGCTGTCAAGAATCATATTCCGTCCTTTATCAACAAGAACAATATTGCTGTGTCGACCCATGATTTCAACAATCAGTTGTTTGTACGATAGGTCCCCAATTTCATTTCGACCTTTTACCTCAAAAATAATGATTCTGTCGAGGCCGACTTGATGAATATCCTCAATAATATACCCTTCGAGATGCTTTCGAAGCAGCATGCAAAACATCGGTGGTTCACTTGGGTTTTCATATTGTTCATTGGTTAATTGTACTCTGGCATGGTTTGGATGGGCTGAGAGTAGGAGTTTGTGATTGACGCTGCCTGCTCTGATGACCATCAGTATTTCATTTTTATATGGTTGGTGTATTTTATTTACCCGACCACCTTTTAATTTCGTGGTGAGTTCATTGGTTACCGCTCGTGTGAATAGTCCGTCAAATGACATTGCAAAACATCCTTTTCATTTTCTTCTCTATCATCATAGCATTTTTTTGGACAGGGCTGAATAAGCTTTCACTAGAGTATTTACGACTGATATGAATGTCGCTGAAAGGGGAAGTGAGTTGGCCCGATGAAGTTCCATGAAATGAATGAAAGAGAAATAGTTGAAGTCCTAGACACTGATTTTACAGAAGGGCTTGCAGAAAGGGAAGTAATAAAGCGCCAAAAGCAGCACGGGCTAAATGCATTGGAGGAAGGCGAAAAGCCGTCTGCCTTACTGATTTTCTTTAATCAATTTAAAGATTTTATGGTTTTGGTCCTGCTTGGAGCTACTTTGATATCGGGGCTCCTAGGCGAAGTTGTTGATGCGATTGCCATTATTGCCATTGTTGTCATCAATGCGTTCCTCGGTTTTTTTCAGGAGCGAAAAGCAGAAAGATCACTCGATGCCCTCAAAGAGCTGTCCGCTCCTCAAGTAATGGTCCTTAGGGATGGCAAATGGGGGAAAGTTCTATCTAAGGATGTTGTACCAGGAGACATAATAAAATTCTCCAGTGGTGACCGTATTGGGGCAGATGTTCGATTAATTGAAGCAAAGAGCTTAGAAATCGAGGAGTCGGCTCTTACTGGTGAATCGGTACCAGTACAAAAACATACAGACGGTTTAAGAACTCCAAACCCTGGAATTGGGGATATGGAGAATATGGCCTTTATGGGTACGCTCGTGACAAGAGGAAATGGTGTCGGAGTTGTTGTAGCCACTGGAATGAAAACAGCAATGGGGCAAATTGCCGGATTACTGCAAAGTGCAGAAACGATGGAGACGCCATTACAACGTCGCCTCGAGCAGCTTGGGAAAATTTTAATTACCGTCGCCTTATTACTGACAGTTCTCGTGGTTGGGGTTGGGGTCTTACAGGGCCATGATCTCTATACAATGTTCCTAGCTGGGGTCTCGCTCGCGGTAGCAGCGATTCCTGAAGGTCTACCAGCAATTGTTACGGTTGCCTTGTCGCTTGGGGTCCAAAGAATGATTAAGCAAAAGGCCATTGTTCGTAAGCTTCCTGCCGTTGAAACGCTTGGCTGTGCATCCGTTATTTGTTCCGATAAAACAGGGACATTAACTCAAAATAAAATGACCGTTACCCACGCTTGGAGCGGAGGGAACACATGGACGGTCGATGGGGTTGGGTATAATCCAGTAGGGGAGTTTTATTCGGAAGGGAACCAAGTGAATCCAAATAGAGTAAAACCTCTTCAACAGCTCTTAACCTTTGGAATGCTTTGTAATCATGCGAATCTGATTGAAAAAAATAGTGAAAAGGTCATTGACGGGGATCCTACCGAAGGAGCGCTTTTGGTTTCCGCAATGAAAGCAGGTTTAACAAGGGAAGGCTTATCAAATCAGTTCGAAATTGTGAATGAATTTCCATTTGACTCACAGCGGAAGATGATGAGCATAGTCGTTAAGGATAAAAATGGTCGTCAGTTTATTGTCACAAAAGGAGCCCCGGATGTCCTAATTGGCCATAGCCAATCCATCCTGTGGGAAGATAAGCAGCAGCCGTTGACGAAAGAGATGTCACAAAAGGTTCAAGGTGCGATTGATGGATTAGCTGAAAAGGCTTTAAGGACGATTGCGATCGCGTATAAGCCGTTACCAGGAAATAATATCATTTTAAGTGAAAAAGAAGCAGAAAAAGATTTAACCTTTATCGGCCTGCAGGGGATGATTGACCCGCCAAGGCCAGAGGTGAAACAGGCTGTTAAAGAATGTCGTGACGCAGGGATAAAAACCGTCATGATTACCGGGGATCATCTGATTACCGCGAAAGCGATAGCTACTGAACTGGGGATTCTTACAAGAGGAAGTAAGGTCATGGACGGAGCAACTCTTTCTGGCCTAACGGTCGAAGAACTGGAAGATGTTGTGGATGAAGTAACAGTCTTTGCCCGTGTGTCTCCTGAACATAAGCTTAAAATTGTGAAGGCCCTTCAAAACAAGGGGCATATTGTTGCGATGACAGGGGATGGAGTCAATGACGCTCCAGCAATTAAAGCGGCAGATATTGGGGTTGCCATGGGGATTACGGGTACCGATGTGGCGAAAGAAGCGTCGTCTCTCGTCCTCCTCGATGATAATTTTGCAACCATTAAGGCAGCAATAAAAGAAGGAAGAAATATATATGAGAACATCAGGAAATTCGTTCGTTACCTTCTAGCTTCAAATGTTGGAGAAATTCTTGTCATGCTTTTTGCAATGCTACTTGCCTTGCCATTACCGCTAGTTCCGATCCAGATTCTTTGGGTGAACTTAGTAACAGATGGTTTGCCAGCGATGGCTCTTGGACTAGACCGACCTGAGGACAATGTGATGAAGCGTGGGCCACGACATCCAAAGGAAGGGGTATTTGCGAGAGGGCTTGGCTGGAAAGTCATCTCTAGAGGGTTCTTAATTGGGATTGCTACACTGATTGCGTTTATGACTGCATATCATAAAAATCCCGACGATCTTGCCTATGCTCAGACGGTTGCCTTTGCAACCCTTGTACTTGCACAATTGATACATGTCTTTGATTGTCGTAGTGAAAAATCAATTTTTGCACGGAATCCGTTCGGAAATAAATACTTAGTTTGGGCTGTCATTTCGTCTCTTGTCATGGTATTAGGTGTCATTTATTATCCACCACTTCAACCGATTTTCCACACGGTAAGCATTGTGCCAAAAGATTGGTTATTAATTATCGGAATGTCCGCTTTACCGACTTTTTTACTAGCTGGATCATTTTTAGCAAGTAAATCAAAGAAGAATATGATATAATCCGTAAGGTAATAGAGTTGTCTCTATTGCCTTTCTTTTTTGCTGTCTTCTTTCTAAAATAGAAATGGAGAGAGCGACACTAAGAGAATGGATGTGTTATGCATGGTCGTAAGTATGACCGGCTTTGGTCGAGGTAAGATGGAAGTGGGGCAATTCGGGGTGACTGTAGAAATTAAGACGGTCAACCATCGTTTTTGTGAGTTCCATATCCGAATGCCAAACCAGCTTTTAAAGATTGAAGCCAACTTGAAAAAAAACCTCGCCACACATATTAAGAGAGGAAGAGTTGAGGTTTTTGTGACGCTTGAAGGTCAAGCGGCTGTTAACCGAGGAGTCCACATTGATTGGGAGGTCCTTGATCAATTTTTCCACTACATAACTGAAATTAAGGATAGATATTCTTTAACCGGTGAGGTGACGCTCCAAGAGTTAGTCAGTCGGCAAGAGCTTATTCAAGTTGAAGAGAAAGAGGCTGCAAATGAAGAGTTAGAAACACTTGTGTTGCAAGCCGTTTCTCTAGCGAAGGAAGAGTTATTGCAGATGAGGCTTCTAGAGGGAAAGGCACTTGAAACGGATGTAAAAGCGAATATCCAACTTTTACAAGAGCGTGCACATAAAGTAAGACAATTTGCTCCTGTTGTTGTCGAACAATACCGTGATAGGTTGACGAAAAAAATGGCTGACTTTGTTGGTGGCCAATTAGATGAAACACGCATTTTAACAGAAGTAGCTGTTTTTGCTGATAAGGCGGATATAAATGAGGAACTTACAAGGCTTGAGAGTCATATAGAGCAATTCTTTAAAATTCTCCTTTTACAGGAACCGATTGGTCGGAAATTAGATTTCTTACTTCAAGAAATGAATCGAGAAATTAATACCATCGGCTCAAAGGCAAATGATTCAAAAATCGCTATGGAAGTAGTGGAAATGAAAAGTTTGCTTGAAAAGGTAAAAGAGCAGGTACAAAATATTGAGTAAAGTTTAGGAAGCCTCCTATAGGGGCAAAATAAAAGAATGATATTGGGGGAGCCATCATGGGGATTAAGCTTATAAATATCGGTTTTGGCAACATTGTTTCAGCCAACCGCATTATTTCAATTGTTAGTCCAGAATCAGCACCGATTAAACGGATTATCCAAGATGCCCGGGATAGGGGTTCATTAATTGATGCAACCTATGGAAGACGTACGCGGGCAGTGATAGTTATGGATAGTGATCATGTCATTTTATCTGCCGTACAGCCGGAAACGGTGGCAGCTCGATTAAATGACCGCGATGATATATTGGATGAAGGGTAGGATTTAATTAATGCAAGAAAAAGGATTATTGATCGTTCTTTCCGGACCATCAGGAGTTGGAAAAGGAACAGTCAGAAAAGAAATATTCTCCCAGCCGGATACTTCATTTGAATATTCTGTTTCCGCAACAACGAGGAAACCAAGGGAAGGCGAAGTCGATGGGGTCGATTATTTCTTCAAAACTAGGGAAGCGTTTGAAGAAATGATAGAGAACGATCAACTGCTTGAGTATGCAGAGTTTGTAGGTAATTATTATGGCACCCCCGTAGATTATGTAAGGAAAACATTGGATGAGGGAAAAGATGTCTTCTTAGAGATTGAAGTTCAGGGAGCCGGTCAAGTGAGAAAGAAGTTCCCAGAAGGACTTTTTATTTTCCTCGCACCACCAAGTCTGTCTGAACTCGAGAATCGAATTACCATAAGAGGGACAGAAACGGCCGAACTGATTCAATGTCGGATGAAAGCAGCTCGTGATGAGCTTGAAATGATGGAATTATACGATTATGTCGTTGAAAACGACCAAGTGGAACTAGCTTGTGAGCGTGTAAAATCGATTGTCGTTGCCGAACATTGTCGCAGGGAAAGAGTTCAATATCGTTATAAAAAAATGCTGGAGGTCGATTGATTTGTTAAATCCTTCTATTGATTCTTTGTTAACTAAGATTGATTCAAAATATTCATTAGTGTCTGTTGCAGCTAAGCGTGCAAGAAATATGCAATTGCAACAAAACCTACTCCTTGATAAATATGTCTCCCATAAATTTGTTGGCAAGGCGCTCGAGGAAATCGATGCTGATAAGCTACATTACCATACAACAGCTTCGGACCAGGATGCTTTATATGCAGCTAAATAACAACCTATTTTAGGTTGTTATTTTTTTATTGTTAGGAATTTATAATTTACGCTTTTGTTCTTTACACTAGAATTTAAGATTATTTTGTAAACGATTGGTTTTAATAGGTGAAAAAAACAGCTTGTTCAATCATAATAAAAATTAGAAATAGGCGAGCAAATTGGGGGGATTAGGATGCTGAACGGGAAGAAGATAGTGCTATGTGTGTCTGGGGGAATTGCGGTTTACAAAGCTGTGGCGCTTACGAGCAAATTAACGCAAGCAGGTGCTGAAGTAAAGGTTATTTTGAGCGAGTCGGCAGCCAAATTTGTTACACCTCTAACCTTTCAAGCGATGTCAAGGAATGAAGTATTTACTGATACATTTGATGAAAAAAATCCACAGGTTATTGCTCATATAGATTTAGCTGACTGGGCGGATTTAATTTTAGTTGCTCCAGCGACAGCCAATACAATTGGAAAGCTAGCTAATGGAATTGCTGACAATATGATAACGACAACAATCCTTGCTGCAACTTCGCCAGTTTGGATTGCTCCAGCGATGAATGTTCATATGTATGACCACCCAGCTGTCAAGAAAAACATGAGCCTACTAGCTGATTTTGGTTATGAATTCATTGAACCAGGTGAAGGTTATTTAGCGTGTGGATATGTTGGAAAAGGGAGATTAGAGGAGCCAGAAACAATTGTCTCATTGCTTCAAAATCGCTTCAGTGTTCCTAATAAACGTTTAAACGGGAAAACAATCGTGATTACGGCTGGCCCAACTAGAGAAAAAATTGATCCAGTGCGCTTTTTGACAAATCATTCAACAGGAAAAATGGGCTATGCGATTGCAACCGAAGCAAAGAAAATGGGGGCAAAAGTCTGCTTAATCAGCGGTCCCGTTGCTCTTACTCCGCCAGCTGGGATTGAAACGATACATGTTGAAAGTGCGGAAGACATGTACCACGCGGTGCTTGATAGATTTGAATCGGCCGATGTTGTTATTAAAACCGCAGCAGTAGCTGACTACCGCCCGAAAACCAGCTATGACAGTAAGGTGAAAAAACAAGAAGGCGGGCAAATGTTAGAGTTAGAGCGAACGAAGGATATCCTTTTAGAGCTTGGTCAAAGAAAAACTCATCAAGTGTTAGTTGGCTTTGCAGCAGAGACCAATGATGTCGAGGAGTATGCACGTAAGAAATTGGCTAAGAAAAACGCTGATATGATTGTCGCGAATAATGTAACACAAGCTGGTGCTGGGTTTGGGTTTGATACAAACATCGTTACAATCTTTAAACGGGATGGAAAAGTGACAGAATTGCCATTAATGACGAAAAATGAAGTGGCTACTCAATTGTTAACAGAGATTAGTCACGAACTTGAGAAGGACGAGCAGAAATGAAGATTGCTAGTGTGATTGTGGATGTACCAGCAAAACAAACAGATAAGACATTCGATTATCTAATTCCTCAACGATTAGAAAATGTTGTTGTCCCGGGAGTTCGAGTGAATGTCCCGTTTGGGCCCCGAAATATTCAAGGGTTTGTAACAGGTATAAAAACAGAATCAGATTTCAAAAAGCTCAAGGAAATTGTTGAACCACTGGATTTGACTCCAGTTCTAAATAAAGAGTTGCTTACACTTGGAGATTGGTTGACAGAGCATACGCTTTGTTATAAAATTTCGGCCTTTCAGGTGATGCTTCCGGCTGCTTTAAAAGCAAAGTATGAAAAGAAGGTTATTTTACCTGATGATCGTAAACGGAATGAGTTAGAAGAGGAAATTCAGACCCTGTTTAATGGGGCTACAGAAATAGGCTGGCAAGAGGTTGTTGATAACAATCTTGTTGCACTTTTGAAGAAAGAGTCAGATAGGGGCTTGGTTGAGGTTGTTTACCAAGTAAAAGACCGATTGCGAAAGAAGCGATTAAAGCATATTAAGGCCACTTTAAATCGATCCGAGTTGCAAGTGGAAATCGACTGTCTTACACCACAGGCAAAGGGACAAAAAGTGGTGCTCGAATATTTTTTAGAGAATCATGATGATCAAGTAGACATGCGAACCCTGCTTTCTGCAACAGGAGCTTCACAAGCAACAGTAAAAACATTGGTAAAAAAAGGTCTGCTTAGTGAAAAATATATTGAGGTTTATCGAGATCCCTATGGTGAACGGGAATTTGCGCATCATGAGCCGTTACCACTTACTAACGCTCAAGAACAAGTAATTACCCCGATTCTTTCATCGATTGAGGATGATCGTCATGAAGTTTTTTTGCTTTATGGAGTCACAGGGAGTGGAAAGACCGAAATCTATCTTCAATCGATTCAACGTGTACTTAATAAGGGAGAAGAAGCAATTGTTCTTGTACCTGAAATCTCGTTGACCCCACAGATGGTGAAACGATTTAAAGAACGGTTTGGGGATTTGGTAGCGGTGATGCACAGCGGACTCTCCGCTGGAGAAAAATACGATGAATGGCGGAAAATTCAGCGTCGAGAAGTAAAGGTAGTAGTGGGGGCACGTTCAGCCATTTTTGCTCCTTTTGAAAACCTTGGAATTATTATTATTGATGAAGAACATGAGACGAGCTATAAACAGGAGGAAAACCCACGCTATCATGCCAGAGATGTTGCGATTCAACGTGCATCGACCCATGGTTGTCCAGTCGTTCTTGGTAGTGCTACCCCTTCATTAGAGTCGTTCGCAAGGGCTCAGAAGGGAGTGTATACGCTCCTTAACCTTCCAAAACGTATGAATGAACAGCCACTGCCTACAGTCGATATTGTCGATATGAGGGAAGAACTACGTGAAGGCAATCGGTCCATGTTTTCCCGGAACCTGTTTGAAAAACTTCAAGACAGGTTAGAAAAAGGGGAACAAACGGTATTGTTTCTAAATAAAAGAGGCCATTCTTCATTTGTCATGTGTCGGGATTGTGGGTTTGTCGTCAACTGTCCAAACTGTGAAATTACGCTTACCTATCATCGTTTCCAGGACCTCATGAAGTGTCATTATTGCGGACATGAAGAAAAGGTCCCAACAACTTGCCCCGAATGCACAAGTGAACACATCCGATATTTTGGAACAGGGACACAAAAAGTGGAGGAAGAGTTAACGAAGCTTTTGCCAGAGGCCCGTGTGATTCGGATGGATGTCGATACCACTGGACGAAAAGGGTCCCACGAAAAGCTCTTGAATGCCTTTCAAGAGGGAGAAGCCGACATTTTACTAGGGACTCAAATGATTGCCAAGGGATTAGATTTCCCGAATATCACACTTGTTGGAGTTTTAAGCGCAGATACGATGCTCCATCTTCCTGACTTCCGGTCCTCGGAAAAAACGTTTCAGCTCCTAACTCAGGTGAGTGGAAGAGCCGGGCGACATGAGCTTCCAGGTGAAGTGGTGGTTCAGACGTATACTCCAGAGCATTACAGTATTGAATTAGCGGGTCCTCAAGATTATGATCGCTTCTATAATCAGGAGATGATGGCGAGAAAAGTCCATAAGTACCCACCTTTTTATTATCTTTCATTAGTAACAGTGAGTCATGAAGAATTAATGAAGGCTGTTTCCGTTACTGAAAAAATCACTCGATTTATCTCTTCTCGGCTTTCATCGGAGGCGGTTATTCTTGGCCCTGTAGCCTCGCCAATCCCAAGGATCAAAAATAGATATCGATATCAATGTCTGATAAAATACAAAAAGGAACCAGAACTAAGGACGTCATTAAAATCAATATTGGACCATTACCAGCAAGAAACAGCATCCGGAAGCCTGCAGATCTCAATGGATTTAAATCCTTATATTTTAATGTAAAGGTTGTTTTCTAAAAGGTTGAACAAGGAGAGGTTGATTTCCGCTCCAGGTGCTTGCTTTCCGCGGGGCGTGCGGTGAGCCTCCTCGTCGCTTGCGCTCCTGCGAGGTCTCACCTGTCCCGCTACTCCCGCAGGAGTCAAGCGCCTTCCGCTCCAATCAACCGGTTTCGTACAAAGTCTCAGACACAATAACAATGTAAAAACAAAAAACGCTTAGAAATGTACAAAAGACCTTTTTAATATAAAAAACTGAATCAGCGAATCATTACTAAATAACAACAAACAGCCAAAATAGTATGAGAACCACTAATTAAGTGGAAATATGTATATAACAAAGTAAAGAAATATTGGAGGAACAAAATTGACAGTAAGGAAGCTAGTAACCCATCCAGCGGATATTTTGGAGCAGGAGTGTAAACCTGTAACCGTTTTTGATAAGAAACTTGGAAAGCTTTTAGACGATATGTATGATACAATGATTGAATTTGATGGGGTTGGATTGGCTGCTCCACAGATTAATATTGATCAACAAATCGCGATCGTTGATGTCGATGATCAGCATGGAACGATTGAACTAATTAACCCAGAAATTCTCGAAACATCCGGAGAACAAACTGGCCCAGAAGGCTGTCTAAGCTTTCCGGGACTTTTTGGTGAAGTGACCCGCCCTTTCAAGGTCAAGGTCCGTGCGCACAATCGAAAAGGAAAAATATATGAGTTGGAGGCAGAGGACTTTCTTGCTAGAGCTATCCAACATGAAATTGACCATCTACATGGCATATTGTTCACTTCTAAAGTTAGCAAATACATAGATGAAAATGAGTTAGAGGAGTTGAACAAAGAATGACCAAAATTGTCTTTATGGGGACTCCAGACTTCTCCGTACCTGTACTAAAGCAGCTTATTGAAGATGGATATAACGTGGCAGCGGTAGTTACCCAGCCTGATCGGCCGGTAGGGCGAAAGAAGGTTTTAACTCCACCTCCAGTTAAAGTGGAGGCTTTGAATCAAGGGATTCCTGTTTTTCAACCAGAGAAAATTCGCCAGCAAGAGGAACTTGATCCAATTTTAGCCTTAGAGCCGGACCTTATCGTGACCGCTGCCTTTGGGCAGATCTTACCAAAGGCGTTGCTTGATGCTCCGAAACACGGCTGTATTAATGTACATGCTTCCTTACTACCGGAACTACGTGGTGGTGCACCTATCCATTATGCCATCATCAATGGCAAAGAGAAAACGGGCATTACGATTATGTATATGGCTGAGAAACTAGATGCTGGGGATATTTTAACCCAGGCAGAAGTAATCATTGAAGAAACAGATAATGTCGGGACACTTCATGACAAACTAAGCGCAGTGGGTGCTAATCTTCTATCCGAAACCGTACCTAAACTATTGAAGGGTGAGGTTACACCGGTTAAACAAAATGATGACGAGGCAACGTTTGCTTGGAATATTAAGCGTGAGCAAGAAAAAATTGATTGGACAAAATCGGGGGAAGCTATCTATAACCACATTCGTGGGATGAATCCTTGGCCAGTTGCTTACAGCACTCTTAACAAATCTGTTTTAAAAATCTGGAAAGCAGAAAAACTAGAAGTATCAGATACTGCCGAACCGGGAACCATCCTTTCGATTGAAGAAGATGGACTCGTGGTCGCCAGTGGCAATCAGATGGCCATTAAAATCACGGAGTTGCAACCATCTGGTAAGAAACGGATGGAGGCAGGGCAGTTTCTGCGTGGTGCTGGTTCCCAGATAGAAGCAGGAATGAAGTTAGGAGAGAGTTATGAAGGGTAAACGAAAAAATGTGAGAGAAGCCGTGCTTGATATTTTAGAATCCATTGAAAAAAATCAAGCTTACAGCAATCTTTTGCTAAATAATGCTATAGAAAAAAACAACATAGATCCAAAAGATATAGGGCTGCTTACGGAGCTTGTTTATGGGACGCTCCAGCGGAAATTGACTTTGGATTTTTACCTAAAACTATTTATTAAAGACAGTCGGAAGCTGGAAAACTGGGTTTTACAGCTACTCCGAATGACCTTATATCAGATGGTGTATCTTGATCGTATTCCGGACCGGGCGGCAATTTTTGAAGCGGTTGAAATTGCGAAGCGCCGTGGTCACAAAGGAATAGCTGGTGTTGTTAACGGTGTGTTACGTAGTGTGCAAAGAGAAGGTCTTCCCTCATTAGATACAATTAGCGACCCAGCCGAGCGACTGGCGATTGAAACGAGTCATCCGGAGTGGCTAGTCAAAAGATGGGTCCATCAGTTTGGACTTGATAAAACGAAAGAAATGTGTGAAATCAATCTTACCGCACCGATGCAAACGGCTAGGGTGAATTTGACGAGAGTCTCTGTTGAGGATTGCCTTGCCGCTTTAGAGGAGGAAGGCTTTGCGGTTGAGCCAAGTCCGATTCTTCCAGAAGCGATTAAATGCTTACGAGGAAATCTCGCCTCTTCAACAGCTTTCAAATATGGAATGTTAACGATTCAGGATGAAAGTTCTATGCTTGCAGCTCATGCCCTAGGTGTGGAAAAGGAGGAAAACATCCTCGATGCTTGTGCTGCCCCAGGTGGGAAATCCACTCATATTGCCGAGAGACTTGACGATTCAGGCAAGGTGATATCCTTAGACCTTCACGAACATAAAGTGAAATTAATTGGTCAAAATGCACAGCGGTTAGGACTTGATAATATCGACGCTAGAAAGCTTGATAGCCGCAGTGTTCAAGAACATTTTGAACCAGCTTCATTTGATCGAATTCTATTGGATGCACCCTGTTCAGGGCTAGGAGTTATGCGCAGGAAGCCGGATATGAAATATACAAAAAAAGAAGAAGATTTGACAAGGCTACAGGAAATTCAACTTTCACTGCTTGATGCTGTTGCTCCTTTGTTAAAAAAAGGTGGCACCCTTGTTTATAGTACTTGTACCCTTGACCGTTCGGAGAATCAAGAAACGGTTCAATTATTTTTAGAAAAGAATCCTGAATATACTGGGGATCGCGCGTTTCAGGAGAGAATGCCTGAAGCTGTCCGTCCTTTAATTGATGATTTCGAATTGCAAATCATGCCCCAGGACTTCGGGTCAGACGGATTTTATATTGCTTGCTTAAGAAGGAAGGTGGACTAAAAATGGAACAACCAGCTACAACAACATCGAAGAGGAAAACGACAGCTTATGAACCCGAAAAGCCTTCCATTTATTCACTTCAGCTAGATGAATTGAAGGAATGGCTAGTAACTCATGAAGACAAGGCCTTCCGTGCGGAACAAATCTTTGATTGGCTTTATAAGAAAAGAGCAACTTCCTTTGATGAAATGACCAATCTTTCTAAATCCCTTCGTGAAAAACTTGAAGAGAGCTTTATACTAACGACGCTAAGTACAATTATCCAGCAAACATCATCTGATGGAACCATTAAGTTTTTATTCGAACTTCAAGATGGGAAATCCATCGAGACCGTTCTAATGAGACATGAATACGGCAATTCTGTTTGTGTCACAACCCAAGTAGGGTGTCGAATTGGTTGTACATTTTGTGCATCCACACTTGGCGGCCTGAAAAGAAATCTAGAAGCTGGTGAAATTGTTGCTCAAGTTGTAAAAGTTCAACAAGCACTAGATGAAACGGACGAACGTGTAAGTTCTGTGGTTATCATGGGAATTGGAGAACCGTTTGACAATTACGATCACATGATGTCTTTCCTAAAAATTATTAACCATGATAAAGGGTTAAATATTGGGGCAAGACATATTACCGTATCAACAAGTGGAATCATCCCTAAGATCTATCAGTTTGCCGATGAAAATATGCAAATCAATTTTGCAATTTCCCTTCATGCACCTAACAATGAAATTCGTAGCAGCCTTATGCCAATCAATCGGGCTTATAAGCTTCCAGACCTCATGGAGGCAATTAAGTATTATATTGAAAAGACAGGCAGAAGGATTTCCTTTGAATACGGCTTATTTGGCGGAGTAAATGATCAGGTGGAACATGCAGAAGAACTAGCTAAGTTAGTTAAAGGTATAAAATGTCATATAAATTTAATTCCAGTCAATTATGTACCAGAACGGGACTATGTTCGAACTCCAAAAGCTCAGATTTTCAAATTTGAAAAGACATTGAAAGAGCGTGGAGTGAATGTAACAATACGAAGGGAACAAGGTCATGATATTGACGCAGCCTGTGGGCAACTAAGGGCGAAGGAACGGAAGGAAGAGACGACATGATGAACGCTGTTTTTATGACAGATAAGGGGAAAGTTCGCATCCATAATGAAGATAATGGTGGGATTTTCATCAACCAGGACGGTCAGCACCTTGCCATCGTAGCAGATGGCATGGGTGGCCATCGTGCTGGAGACGTGGCTAGTGAAATGACCATCAATTCATTAAAAGATGAATGGGAAAAAACGGAGAAGATTGAGACCGCGGAAGCAGCGAAGGAATGGCTAACGACCAAGATTCTACATGTGAATAAGCTTGTTTTTGAACATTCTAAACAAAATACAGATTGTGAAGGAATGGGGACAACTGTTGTCGCTGCTATCTGTACAGATTTGTTTGCAACTGTTGCCAATATTGGTGATAGTAGAGGATATATTTTAAATGAAGTAGGCTTTCAGCAATTGACAGAAGACCATTCTCTTGTCAATGAATTGGTACGTTCTGGCCAAATTTCGAAGGAAGACGCTGAGCATCATCCTCGTAAAAATGTTCTTACAAGAGCATTGGGAACCGAGGAAACAGTAGCAATGGATACGAAAACGATTATGTTTGAGGAAGGTGACTTTCTATTACTATGTTCGGATGGCTTATCGAACAAAGTCACGGAAGACGAATTGAAAAGCGCCCTCACTCATAATGAAAGTTTAGAAGATAAAGCAACTGGGCTAATCACACTTGCTAACGAGAATGGCGGAGAGGATAATATCACGCTCGTAATTGTGTACTATTCCAACGTCTCAGAAGGCAGGTGAGCACACAATGATTGGGAAAATTATAAGTGGACGATATAAAGTTCTAAATGTTATTGGTGGCGGGGGCATGGCGAATGTCTATCTTGCCCATGATAAGATCCTTGACCGGGATGTTGCCGTTAAAATGCTTAGACTTGATTTTGCTAACGATGATGAGTTCATCCGAAGGTTCCATCGCGAGGCACAATCTGCAACAAGTCTTGCTCATCCAAATATCGTCTCTATTTATGATGTTGGAGAAGAGGCAGATTTATACTATATAGTTATGGAGTATGTTAGCGGGCAAACATTGAAACAATACATACAGCAGAATGCACCTGTCCAAGTCGACAAGGCATTAGACATCATGAAACAACTTACCTCGGCGATTGCCCATGCTCATCAAAATCAAATCATTCATAGAGATATAAAGCCACATAATATTTTAATCGACGATAATGGAAATGTGAAAATTACTGATTTCGGGATTGCGATGGCCTTGAGTGCAACTAGTATTACCCAAACAAATTCGGTCCTAGGGTCCGTTCATTATTTATCGCCAGAACAGGCAAGGGGTGGGATGGCGAATAATAAGTCCGATATCTATTCACTCGGCATTGTTATGTTTGAGCTCTTAACCGGACGTCTTCCCTTCTCAGGGGAATCGGCGGTTTCCATTGCCCTTAAGCATCTGCAATCAGAAACACCATCATTGAAGAGATGGAATCCAACCATCCCTCAAAGTGTTGAAAATATCGTCCTAAAAGCTACCGCAAAGGATCCTTTCCATCGTTATAATGATGTGTATGAAATGGAACAAGATTTAGAGACGTCGCTAAATCCTGAACGCCTAAAGGAGAGTAAGTTTGCCATCCCTGAGGATAGTGAAGCAACGAAAGCCATCCCAGTCATAACTGATGAGCGACCTTATCGAAACCTTGATGAGACAATGGTCCATGGGGAGCAAAATTCTCAACAAGAACAAATGGAAAATGTGAAGAAAAAGGGTAAAAAGAAACCTGTTAAAAAGAAACGGAAGAAATGGCCAATTGTTTTGACATCCATTTTTGCGCTTCTAGTTTTAGCTGGATTCTTGCTAGTTGTAATGGGACCTGAATGGTTTGGTCCTAAAGAAGTAGCTGTTCCAGAAGTAGAAGGGCAGGAGCTTGATGATGCAATAACGGATCTTTTATCTGCTGGATTTGTTATTGGGGATAAAAAAGAAATCAATGATGACAATATTGAGGAAGGTTTGATCATCCGAACGAATCCAAAAGCTGGGAAAGTGGTAAAAGAGGGAACCGAAATTGATCTTTATATTAGTCTTGGTAAGGAACGCTTTGAGCTTTCTGATTATCGAGGTAGGATGTATGATGAGACTGTCCGCAGGCTTGAAAGTCATAATTTCAAGGATATTATTCCCATTCAAGAGTTTGATGAAAGTGAGCCAGGAACCATTCTTGAACAAAATCCTGACGAAGGGGAATCAGTTGTTCCTAGTGAAACCATTCTTGAGTTTACAATAAGTAAAGGTCCTGAAATAAAACGAGTGACTCTAACAGATTTAACGGGGTTTAATGCTAAGGGTCTTAATGATTACGCGAAAAGTCACGGTTTAAACATTGAACCTACTCAAGAATTCCATGAAACGGTTGAAGAAGGTTTAGTGATTTCACAGGAGCCTAAAGCGGGTATTGAATTAGAAGAAGGTAGCACAGTTAAGGTAGTTATCTCCAAGGGGAAAGAAGAACTGCCTCCTAGGACGGTTACCAAGGAAATAGCGATTCTCTATGATGAAAGTTTAGAAGAAGGACAACCACAGGTTGTTAGGATTTACATTGAAGATATGAATAGATCTGGATTCGTTGAAGAATTTGAGATTACGCAGACAACCAATAAAACATTATCCTTCACAATCGCTCCTGGTGGAAAAGCTTATTTTAGGGTAGAAAGAGAAGGTTCGGTCGTTGAAGAGGATGAGGTTCTTTACCCGGCAAATGATTAGTGCTGAAGTTAATTAGTTCGTAGAAATTCATGACGGGCGATGGAACACCCCCAAATCTCTTGTTCAAAAAGATTCAAAGGGTAGATGTCCTAAAACAAAAAAGTTTCAAAAGGAGTAATGCTATGCCGCAGGGCAAAATTATCAAGGCGTTAAGCGGGTTCTATTATGTTTTTGGAGAGGAAGGAACCGTACAGTGCCGTGGGCGGGGGATCTTTAGAAAAAATAAAATAACCCCTCTCGTAGGCGATGAGGTCGTTTACCAGGCGGAAAATAAAACAGATGGCTATATTATGGAGGTAAAAGATAGGAAGAATGAACTAGTACGACCGCCTATTGCCAATGTTGATCAAGCCATTCTCGTCTTTTCTGCGGTTGAACCTGAGTTTAGTACGACCCTTCTTGATCGGTTTCTTGTTTTGGTGGAATACAACCATATTCAACCGTTAATTTGTATTACAAAGGTTGATCTTATGAAGGAAGGATTCAGCAAACTAGAACAATATGCTGTAGAGTACCGAAAAGCAGGGTATGAAGTCATCTTTACCTCTTCTGAAACAACCGAGGGACTTGAGGAACTTTCACCTTATCTTGAGGGGAAAATTTCCGTATTTGCTGGTCAATCAGGGGTAGGAAAATCTTCACTTCTCAATGCATTAAGACCAGAGTTAGATTTAAAAACAAGTGACATTTCTCAACATCTAGGTCGTGGTCGTCATACGACTCGTCATGTCGAGTTAATTAAAATTGGGGACAATGGTCTGGTTGCGGATACTCCTGGTTTCAGTTCACTAGAGTTCACGGAGATTGATCCTCCTGAATTGACGTATTGTTTCCCAGAAATTGCTCGGTTGAGTGAGGACTGCAAGTTTCGGGAATGTCTCCATGTTTCAGAGCCTAAGTGTGCAGTAAAAGCAGCAGTAGAAGCTGAGGAACTCCCTGCTTACCGTTATAAACACTATAAAGATTTTTTACAAGAAATTAAAGATAGAAAGCCGAGGTATTAGGTATGGTGAAAATTGCACCTTCGATTTTATCAGCTGATTTTTCACGGCTGGGTGAAGAAATCAAGGATGTTGAACGGGGAGGGGCAGATTACATTCATGTTGATGTCATGGATGGACATTTTGTTCCGAATATTACCATTGGTCCTTTGATCGTTGAAGCGATTCGTCCAGTTACAAAATTGCCACTCGATGTTCATTTAATGATTGAAAACCCTGACCAATATATTGAAGCGTTCGCTAAGGCAGGCGCAGATTACATTACTGTACACGTTGAAGCAAGCCGTCACCTGCACAGGACCATTCACCATATAAAGTCATTGGGAGTAAAAGCTGGGGTTGTCTTAAACCCAGCAACGCCGGTTGACTCAATCAAACATATCATCGAAGACCTTGATATGGTCCTGTTAATGACGGTAAATCCTGGATTCGGCGGCCAAAAGTTCATTCATTCTGTCTTGCCTAAAATCAAACAGGTGAAAGAGATGGCTATGATGCATAATCCTGAACTAGAGATCGAAGTTGATGGTGGGGTAAATACTGAAACGTCCAAGCTATGCATTGATGCAGGAGCAACTGTGTTAGTTGCAGGATCGGCTGTCTATAACGAGCAGGATAGAGGGCGAGCAATAGCTGCATTAAAAGGAATTGAAGTGTAACAAAAAAACATAATACTTATTGGCGTGAATTCACATAGTTAATTCACGCCTTGTTTTTGTTGATTTGTATTATTTTACATAACAGACGACTGAAGGGGAATTGTCTTTAGGCTTATGAGATGAAAACTCCCAGAAATCGAAGCGAAATCATCTTCATCAGGCTTATGAAAATGAAAACTAGTCAAGAATTGAAGCAAAACCATCATCATCGGGGGTATGACCTGAACTCGACAAGATTTTTACTTTTAATACATTCTCCACAAGCAAGGGGTGTTTCCAATGATTATTAATATACTAGGTGGTGGACCAGCTAACTACCATCCCGATCTCAAGGAATTCGATAGCGGAGATTCCTGGTGGTTAGGTGTGGATAAGGGGGTCTTTACGCTGTTAGCTACAGGCATTAAGCCCGATTATGCCTTTGGTGACTTCGATTCCGTTACGGATGAAGAGTGGATGAGGATAAAAAGAGAGGTTTCGAACCTTCACACGTTTAAGCCTGAAAAAGACGAAACGGACATGGAACTGGCACTAGATTGGGCATTAACTAAAGGACCCGAGAAAATTCGCATTTTTGGAGGAACGGGAGGCAGGCTTGACCATTTTTTAGGAAACGTACAAATACTTTTAAAGGCAGAGCTGAATGGGTTATCTACACAAATTGAAATGATTGACCGTCAAAATCAGCTTTTTGTAAAAGGCCCTGGAAGCCACACAGTTGAGAAAATGGCTAATCTAAAATATATTTCCTTCGTTCCTGTCACTCCTCTAGTTAAGGGTTTGACCCTCGAACAGTTTAAATATCCCTTGAACAATTGTCATATTTCTTTGGGATCCACACTATGTATAAGTAATGAACTAGTAAGTGATTTTGGTACTTTTTCATTCACAGAAGGCATAGTATTGGTGATAAGAAGCAATGATTGAAATGTCTTCTGCTTTAAGCAATTATTTCATTTTCCTGAATATAATGTAAAGGCGAAAATTTCTTCGGCTCAGGTTTTCAAGGACAGTGAGGAGGGACAGAATGAAATTTTATACAATTAAATTGCCAAAAGTGTTGGGTGGCCTTGTCAAGGCAATGCTTGGTGCATTTAAAAAGGGTTAATAGACAAAAGATTACATTCAAATGGAGCACCCGAATAAAGCGGGTGCTTTATTTTTAATAAGATTGTTGTCACAATCCTGAGGCCGAATTTAACGTGCGAGAACGATATTTTGTACGTTTAAAATTAAATTTGCAAGCTCTTTTCTCATAATTAGTGGCTGTTTTCTGTAAAAAGATAACCCATGGCACTAAGTATTCAGCTTAAACTTAAAGTTTGAGAAAAGAGCCTTTAATAAAGGTAATGACTGGCAATCGCTTAGTTTAGTTTTGGAATTAAAGATCAATAAAAAAACACCCAGCGAAGGGTGCTTTTTTGATGTCTAGCTTTAGCGACGGCCCTAGAGGCTGTGCTTCTACTTATTATACGCGTTCAACTTTACCTGATTTTAAAGCTCTTGCAGATACCCAAACACGCTTAGGTTTACCATTAACAAGAATGCGAACTTTTTGAAGGTTTGCGCCCCATGTACGCTTGTTTGCGTTCATAGCGTGGGAACGTGCGTTACCTGAACGAGTACCTTTACCTGTTACAACACATTTACGTGGCATGTTTATTTCCCTCCTAACTTACACAAGCTAATACTATTTCGATGCAAGAATGCATTTTTTTCGTCAGAACAGCTAAAAGGAATTTCTGACAGTCAAACATACTTTAATAATTTATCATACAACTTTTTGGAATGCAATACTATTATCGAAGGATATCAAGAAAAAAACCTTGACATAGAAGCTGTATTCCTGCTCTATAATAAGATGGGGGCATAATAACTTTTAAATTTATTGCGCTTATAGTAAAATAATTGTAGTCTATAGCAATTTTCCAAAAGGGGGAACGACCATGTCCATTGAATTGCAAACAAAATACGGACAAATTGATATTTCTAATGATGTGATTGCTACAATTGCAGGTGGTGCCGCGGTAGATTGTTACGGTATTATCGGAATGGCTTCAAAACATCAGCTAAAAGACGGAATTGCTGAAATGCTTCGCAGAGAAAATTTTTCACGCGGGGTAGTCGTTCGCCAGGAAAACGAGGAAGTACATATCGATATGTATATTATTGTAAGTTATGGAACGAAAATTTCTGAAGTAGCCCATCAAGTACAATCGAAAGTGAAGTATACGCTTAACCAAACGGTTGGACTCGCGGTAGATTCGGTTAATATTTACGTTCAAGGAGTTCGCGTAACGAACCCGTAAGTTCGCGTAACGAACCCCAGTGAGGAGGAAAGATTAGTGTCAATTACAGTTTTAGATGGGAAACGTTTTGCAGAAATGGTTATTCAAGGTGCCAATCATCTTTCAGCAAATGCAAAGATGGTGGATGCCTTAAACGTTTTCCCCGTTCCTGATGGCGATACCGGAACAAACATGAATCTATCAATGACATCTGGTGCCAAGGAAGTAAAAAATAATGTTCAGGAACATATCGGCAAGGTAGGAATTGCCCTTTCAAGAGGTCTTTTAATGGGGGCTAGAGGAAACTCTGGAGTTATCCTATCTCAGTTGTTCCGAGGGTTTTCCAAAGCGATTGAACAAAAGCAAACAATCTCCGCTAAGGAATTTGCTCTAGCTCTTGAGGCTGGAGTGACAACGGCTTATAAAGCAGTTATGAAGCCGGTTGAGGGTACGATTTTAACGGTGGCAAAAGATGCTGCCAAAAAAGGCGTACAAGTGGCGAAAAATCAAGAGGATATTATCCTTTTAATGGAAGAAGTTCTAAAGGAAGCTCGTGCATCGTTAGAGCGAACTCCTGATTTGTTGCCTGTCCTTAAAGAAGTGGGCGTGGTAGATAGTGGTGGAAAAGGTCTTGTCATCGTGTATGAAGGATTCCTTGCCGTCTTAAAAGGGGAGGCACTTCCTGAATCTCCATCCGTCATTGATACAATGGATGATATGGTTCATGCGGAACATCACAAAAGTGTTCAAGGTCATATCAACACGGAAGATATTGAGTTTGGCTATTGTACAGAATTTATGGTTAAGCTCGAAGGCAAGAGACCATTTACTGAAGATGACTTCCGTCTAGATCTAAGTGAATATGGGGATTCTCTTCTTGTGATTTCTGATGATCAAGTGGCAAAAATTCATGTTCATACTGAACGCCCAGGTGAAGTATTAACTTATGGGCAAACTTACGGTAGTCTCATTTCGATGAAAATCGAAAATATGCGCCAGCAGCACACGGATATAGTCGGAGAAGCGCCGAAAGCACCAAAAGAAACAAAGCCTGTTTCCAAGGAGAAAAAAGAGTACGGAGTTGTCACGGTTTCCATGGGTGCCGGAATTGGCAATTTGTTCAGAAGCATCGGAGCGAATGTAGTCATTGAGGGCGGACAAACAATGAATCCAAGCACGGAGGATATTGTTAAGGCTGTTAAGGAAGTTCATGCCCGTAAAGTGATTATTCTACCTAATAATAAGAATATTATTATGGCAGCGGAACAAGCGGCTGAATTAGCAGAGGAAGACGTTCTTGTGATTCCTTCTAAAACGGTACCACAGGGGATGTCTGCTCTATTAGCCTTTAATCCAGGTGAAGACTTGGCAGGGAATGAAGCTGGAATGAACGAGGCCATGCAACAGGTGAAAACTGGACAATTAACCTATGCTGTACGCGATACTAGCATTGATGGCTTGGAAATAGAGACAGGCGATTTCATGGGAATCTCTGAAGGGAAGATTGTTTTAAAGGACAAAGATAGAGTTCATGCTGCAACAGCCCTTTTAGAAAACATGCTTACTGATGATGATGAAATTCTCACGATTCTTAAGGGTGAAGACGCTACTCAAGAAGATGTCGAAAAACTAATAGAGTTCGTAGGAAAGAAGTTTGAAGATGTAGAAGTGGAAGTCCATGATGGAGGACAGCCGCTATATCCATTCATTTTTGCGATTGAATAGAAGGGGATCCCCCTTCTATTTCTTATTTTCAGGATAATAAAATTGGAGAAATCGGCAAGGAGGGTTTGTGGTACCGAACCGGAAAACGGAGACGGAGAGAAAATTTCGGCTACCGCAAAAGATATCGTGAGTGATTTATTAAACCAATCTGTCACAGCTGTAAAGGGTATTGGTGCTGAAATGGCCACAGGGCTTGCAGATATGAATATCCTAACGATAAAAGATTTGCTCGAACATTTCCCTTACCGCTATGAGGACTACCGCCTTCGCGATTTGGCAGAGGTGAAGCATGAAGAAAGAGTAACCGTAGAAGGTGTCGTTCACGGCGAACCCTCCCTTATGTACCATGGGCGAAAAAAATCCCGACTAACGGTAAGGATTCTTGTGGACCGCTATTTAATTAAGGTTGTTTTTTTTAATCAGCCATATTTAAAACAGAAAATCATTGTGAATGAAACAATCACAGTAACTGGCAAATGGGATCAGCATCGACAAACAATAACTGGAACATCGATGACCGTTGGGGGTTATTCAAAAGACAAGGAGTTTGAACCGGTCTACGCCGTTAAGGGGAAGGTGACTGTGAAAGTCATCCGAAGACTGATTCAAAATGGTTTTACGCAGTATGGCCACGAGATTGATGAGATTCTTCCGGGAGAGCTTGTGCAGCGCTACAAGCTGATGCAAAGAAGGGATGCCTTGAAGGTGATGCACTTTCCGTCAGGTGCAGAGGATGTCAAACAAGCGCGAAGAAGGTTTGTATACGAAGAGTTCCTTCAGTTCCAATTGAAGATGCAAGCCTTAAGAAAGTTTGAGCGGGAGCAGTCGCCTGGGATTCTTGTGAATTATGAACTTGCTAAGGTAAAAGAGTTTATTGAGGGTCTACCCTTTCCGTTAACGAATGCTCAAAAGAGAGTGGTTAATGAAATACTTGCTGATATGAAATCAGCCTACCGCATGAATCGCCTTCTTCAAGGTGATGTTGGGTCAGGGAAAACAGTTGTCGCGGCTATTGCTCTGTACTCAGCGATTACTGCTGGTTTCCAAGGGGCTTTAATGGTGCCAACTGAGATCCTTGCAGAACAGCATCACGAATCTTTAACAAGTTTGCTTTCACCTCTTGGTGTCCAGTGTCGTCTTTTGACAAGTTCGGTCAAGGGAAAGCGTCGTCGCGAAATTTTAGGGGAGTTACAGGACGGGACAATCGATGTGTTAATTGGTACTCATGCGCTTATTCAGGATGAAGTCAGCTTTCAAAGGTTGGGGCTTGTTATCACTGATGAACAGCATCGTTTTGGTGTTGAACAACGACGGGTTCTCCGTGAGAAAGGAGAAAATCCTGATGTTTTATTCATGACAGCCACACCAATCCCAAGAACCTTGGCAATCACTGTTTTTGGTGAAATGGATGTCTCAATCATTGACGAATTGCCTGCGGGTCGGAAGACGATTGAAACGTATTGGGCTAAACATGACATGCTTGATCGAGTGCTTAGTTTTATGGAAAAAGAATTAGTACAGGGAAGACAGGCTTATGTGATTTGCCCGCTCATTGAGGAATCAGAAAAGCTTGACTATCAGAATGCAGTTGATGTGTATAATACGTTAAACGTTTATTTTGGTTCGAGATACAAAGTAGGTTTGATGCATGGGCGTCTTAGTTCAGCTGAAAAAGAAGAGGTTATGCAGGAGTTTACTGCCAATCAGGCTCAGGTACTTGTTTCAACAACGGTTGTTGAAGTTGGGGTAAATGTACCGAATGCTACGTTTATGCTAATTTATGATGCTGAACGCTTTGGTCTTTCGCAGTTGCATCAGTTGCGTGGGCGAGTTGGAAGAGGAAGTGAACAAAGTTATTGCATTTTGCTAGCCGACCCGAAGAACGAGGTAGGGAAGGAACGAATGAAGATTATGACGGATACAAATGATGGATTTGTTTTAAGTGAAAAGGATCTAGAGCTTCGTGGCCCAGGTGATTTTTTTGGTAAAAAGCAAAGCGGCATGCCTGAATTTAAAGTTGCTGACATGGTCCATGATTACCGCGCACTTGAAACGGCGAGAAATGACGCAGCCATCCTTGTTCAGTCAGAAGCCTTTTGGCAGAGTGAAAATTACCAAAGCTTAAGGAAATATATACAAGATAGTGGTGTGCTTTCTGGTGAGAAACTAAATTAAAGTTATCCTTTGGCAGACGCAAGAGAAAAACTGCTCTTACATTTCTACTTGCAATCTGCCTTTCTTTTATTTATATTACTATTAGGACCTAGTCATAATACTGCGGAAGTGATGATTGATGAGACGAAATAAACGTGAGCGGCAACAGATGCTAGTTGATACGATTGCAGAGAACCCGTTCATTACAGACGAAGATTTAGCAGAGTTTTTTGGTGTAAGTATTCAAACGATAAGGCTTGACCGACTTGAACTTTCCATTCCCGAATTACGTGAGCGAATCAAACACGTAGCGGAAAAACGTTTTGAAGATGAAGTTCGATCTTTACCACTTGAGGAAGTAATCGGTGAAATAATTGATATAGATTTGGATAGTAGTGCCATCTCATTATTAGATATTAAAAAAGAACATGTCTTTATTCGAAATAAAATTGCTCGTGGTCACCATCTATTTGCTCAGGCGAATTCTCTGGCTGTTGCGGTGATTAATGATGAGCTTGCGCTAACAGCGAAAGCAAACATCCAGTTTACTCAGTCGGTTAAGGAAGAGGACCGTGTGATTGCCAAGGCGAAAGTAACGAAGATTGATGAACTGACGGGAAGAACGTTTATTGAAGTCAATAGTTATGTGAATAACGAACTTGTTTTTAAAGGTGACTTTGAAATGTATCGTTCGCAAAAAAATACTAAAGGATGAAGCACAAATGAGAATAGCAGTTGATGCAATGGGTGGCGACAACGCACCGAAAGAAATCGTCCTTGGAGCTATGAAGGCTGTACAAGCCTATAAAGACTTACATATCATCCTCATCGGAGATGAAAGCCAGATACGCGAACATCTTTCCAATGAGGAGAGAATTGAAATAATCCATACTGAAGAAGTTATTCTTGCAACGGATGAGCCGGTACGTGCCGTACGTCGAAAAAAGGATGCTTCAATGGTAATAGCTGCAAGGAAAGTGACAGAGGGAGAAGCGGATGCCTGTCTTTCTGCCGGAAATACCGGAGCACTAATGGCAGCAGGACTCTTTGTGGTTGGTCGAATAGACGGAATTGAACGTCCAGCGCTTGCCCCTACATTACCAACGATTGGTGGCGAAGGGTTTCTTCTCTTAGATGTAGGAGCAAATGCAGACGCAAAACCAGAACATCTTTTGCAATACGCAATTATGGGTTCGATCTATAGTGAAAAGGCCAGAGGGATAACTAGCCCAAGAGTTGGCTTGCTAAATATTGGGTCTGAGGAAAAAAAGGGAAATGAGTTAACAAAAAACACCTATTCGCTCCTTAAAGAGGCAAACATTAACTTCGTAGGAAATGTTGAGGCCAGGGATTTACTCGAAGGTGCTGCTGATGTTGTCGTAACAGATGGTTTTACTGGAAACATGGTGTTAAAGACAATCGAAGGTACGGCGATGTCTGTGTTCAAAATGCTAAAACAGACACTAATGTCTAGTATGAAAACAAAGCTGGCGGCGGCGGTTCTGAAGCCGGACCTAGCAACCATCAAAGGGAAAATGGATTACACGGAATATGGGGGAGCAGGATTGTTTGGTCTTAAGGCCCCTGTTATCAAGGCACATGGTTCATCGGATGCAAATGCTATTTACAATTCAATTCGTCAAGCGCGAGAGATGGTTGCAAATGATGTCGCTGGAACAATTAAAAAAGCGATTGAACAGTATGATTCACAAACCCAAAAATGATAATTAGGGGGATGGAATATGGGGAAGATTGCGTTTTTGTTTCCTGGACAAGGATCACAGCAAGTAGGAATGGGAAAAGAGCTTGCTGAAGCAAACGAAAATATCATGGGTTATTTTAAAAAAGCAGATGAGGTACTAGAAGATCATTTAAGCGCGACAATCTTTGAGGGCCCTCAGGAAAAATTGACATTAACGGTCAATGCACAACCAGCCTTGCTAACTACAAGTATAGCCATTCTTGATTATTTTAACCTATCGGGAGTAAAAGCTGACTTTGTCGCTGGCCATAGTCTTGGTGAATACTCTGCGCTTGTCGCAGCAGGAGCTTTACGTTTTGAAGACGGAGTTTATGCCGTCCGCAAGCGTGGAGAGTTGATGGAAAAGGCTGTACCAAATGGGGAAGGAACCATGGCGGCTGTTCTAGGTTTAGCCCGCGAGCCTTTGACAGAAGTTTGTGAGGATATCACGAGTAACGGAAACCCAGTTCAATTGGCTAATTTAAATTGTCCAGGTCAAATCGTGATATCTGGATCAAGAAAAGGTGTGGAAGAAGCTTCCCTTAAAGCCAAAGAAGTGGGGGCTAAACGTGTGCTTCCACTTAATGTTAGTGGGCCTTTCCATTCTTCGTTGATGAAACCGGCAGCGGTTGAATTTGAGAGTATTCTAGATAGTATCGAGATTCAAACTGCGCAAATACCGGTGATTGCAAATGTAAACGCAGAGCCGATGCAGGATGCGGCAGAAATAAAGGGGAAGCTCCTTGAACAATTGTATTCTCCAGTTTTATGGGAAGATACAGTGGCCAGAATGCTTGAGCTTGGGGTCGATACATTTGTTGAAATCGGTCCAGGAAAAGTATTATCCGGATTGGTGAAAAAGGTTGACCGAAAAGCCAAAACATTTGCTGTCTATGATATAGAGAGCTGTGAAGCAGCAATTGCTGCGTTGAAGGAGGGAAACTAAATGAAACTTGAAGGAAAAGTAGCACTTGTTACAGGTGCCTCTCGAGGTATCGGCAGAGAAATTGCCCTCGAACTTGCTAGAGAAGGTGCGAATGTCGCTGTTAATTATGCTGGAAGTGAAGCAAAAGCTTCTGAAGTTGCAGAAGAAATAAGAGCGATGGGGAGAGAAGCCATCCTTGTACAGGCTGACGTCTCTCAGTCTGTCTCTGTCGACGCAATGATCAAGCAAACGACTGAAGCCTTTGGAAGAATTGATATTCTTGTCAATAATGCTGGGATCACTAAAGACAATCTTTTAATGAGAATGAAAGAAGCAGATTGGGATGATGTCATCAACATCAATTTAAAAGGTGTCTTCCTTTGTACAAAAGCGGTAACGAGACAAATGATGAAACAGCGTAGTGGTCGGATTATCAATATTTCTTCGATTGTTGGTGTTAGTGGGAACGCAGGTCAGGCGAACTATGTAGCTGCAAAATCAGGCGTGATTGGTTTGACAAAAACAACAGCTAAGGAGCTTGCCACACGAGGAATTACTGTAAATGCGGTCGCCCCAGGTTTTATTACGACTGATATGACAGATAAGCTGACTGAAGAGCAAAAGAGCGAGATGTTAAAGCAAATTCCTTTAGCACGTCTAGGCGAGCCTACGGATATTGCGAAAACAGTATTGTTCTTAGCTTCAGAGGATAGCCGTTACATGACGGGGCAAACTCTTCATATTGATGGTGGCATGGTAATGTAAGAGTTAGGCCCTTTTTAGGGGACCTAGTTGATGTTTGTTAATTTTGATTGGAGCGTCCTGGACCGTGGAAACGAGTGGTCAGTGCTGAAAATCGATTGAACAATATAAGCGATATAACCTTTATTTATAAAGGGGTATCATCTATAATGACTTGAGGGGAGGTGACAGGCATGGCAGAAGTTTTAGAACGCGTAACAAAAATTATTGTCGACCGTTTAGGAGTAGATGAGGCTCAAGTTTCTTTGGAAGCATCTTTTAAGGATGATCTTGGTGCTGACTCTTTAGATGTTGTTGAACTTGTAATGGAACTTGAAGATGAGTTTAACATGGAAATCTCTGATGATGATGCTGAGAAAATCGCTACAGTTGGTGACGCTGTAAATTACATAAATGGCAAAATGTAACTGTTGGATTTGCTCTAAAAGCTCCGTTTCTTAACGGGGCTTTCTTCTATATAGGAGACTAACGCGTTTTTTTGGAAAAGGTTACTGTCTTTTTATATTATTGACAATAAAAATTTACAGGTTTTTTTGCCTTTTCCACTTTCTTTTTTGTAAACTAGTACTAGTGTGTAAATTTTGAGCAAGGTGGAATTTTGAATGCGCCATACCGGTAGAGATAGGGATAAAAAATATTTTCGGGCAAATGATCAGAAATTTAAAGAATTTCAAACGAGAATCGGAATTCATTTTCAAAATGAAAAACTCTTAAAGCAAGCCTTCACCCATTCATCCTATGTGAATGAGCATCGCCGAAAGCCATATGAAGACAATGAAAGGCTAGAATTCCTTGGAGACGCTGTTCTTGAATTGACTGTTTCCCAGTTTTTGTATAAAAAATATCCGATGATGAGCGAAGGGGAGCTGACAAAGCTTAGGGCAGCCGTCGTTTGCGAACCATCTTTAGTAGAATTTGCGAATCAGTTGAATTTTGGGGAAGTCGTTTTACTAGGTAAAGGGGAAGAAATGACCGGTGGACGTTCAAGACCGGCACTCTTAGCCGATGTGTTTGAAGCATTCATTGGCGCCTTATATCTCGACAAAGGCATTGAAACAGTCCTTTCTTTTTTAGAAGAAGTCGTGTTTCCAAAGATAGATGCGGGTGCTTTTTCTCATGTGATGGATTTCAAAAGTCAGCTGCAAGAACTTGTACAACGCGATGCAGCAGGTACACTTGAGTATAAAATCTTATCAGAAACAGGACCGGCGCATAACCGTGAATTCGAATCCCTTGTGGCTCTCAATGGACAAGAACTTGGGACTGGAAAAGGCCGCTCCAAAAAAGAGGCGGAACAACACGCCGCTCAAATGGCCCTTGGAAAACTAAAAGCACATATGGAAGCGATCTCGAAGCCAAATGACATCAAGAGTAAAGATTAACTAAAAAGGGAGAGCTTGAAAGTGTTTCTAAAACGTTTAGATGTAGTGGGCTTTAAATCCTTTGCCGAGCGGATTGGTGTCGAGTTTGTCCCAGGAGTGACCGCTGTTGTTGGTCCAAATGGGAGCGGTAAGAGCAATATTACCGATGCCATCCGCTGGGTACTTGGAGAACAATCAGCAAAGTCACTAAGAGGGGTAAAAATGGAAGATATTATTTTTGCTGGTAGTGATACAAGGAAAGCCCTGAACTTTGCTGAGGTTACGCTCACCCTAGACAACGAGGACCAGTCGTTACCGATTGATTATAATGAGGTCAGCGTTACTAGGCGGGTTTACCGGTCAGGAGAAAGTGAATTCTTGATCAATAAACAGAACTGTCGATTAAAGGATATCGTCGAATTATTCATGGATTCAGGCTTAGGGAGGGAAGCTTTCTCGATTATTTCTCAAGGGAAAGTCGAGGAAATCCTTAACAGTAAGCCTGAAGATCGACGAACCATTTTTGAGGAAGCAGCTGGCGTTCTCAAATATAAAACTAGAAAAAAGAAAGCAGAAACAAAACTTTTTGAAACTCAGGAAAATTTAAATCGAGTGGCGGATATCCTTTATGAACTTGAGGGACAGGTAGAACCATTAAAAATTCAGGCTTCAATGGCAAAGGATTATCTCGAGAAGAAAGACGAACTTGAAAAAATCGAGGTTGCACTCACGGCTTTTGAAATAGAGGAACTGCATGGTAGATGGGAACAACTTTCTGAGGAGTTAAAGCAGCATAAAGAAGGCGAAATGCAAATGGCTGCCACCCTACAAAAAAAGGAAGCTTCCATTGAAAAGCTACGTGATGAACTAACAGCTGTTGATGAATCCATTAGTAGTTTGCAAAACGTCCTTTTACATGCAAGTGAAGATTTGGAGAAGTTAGAAGGACGAAAAGAGGTCCTAAAAGAACGGAAAAAGAATGCTGCTCAAAACAAAGGTCAACTAGAACGAACAATCACAGAGATTTCAACCAGGATTGGTCAGTTAGAGACCACGAAAGAAACACAAAAAAGTGCAGTCGATATCCTTAGTTTAGAGGCGGAAAAGCTGCACAAGGATCTAAGTGATCGCCAACAGCAGTTAAAGCTTTATAGCGAGGATATTGAACTGAAAATTGAGTCGCTGAAGAGTGACTATATTGAAGTACTTAATCAACAGGCAGGCGCCAAAAATGAACTAACTTATATCGAGCAACAACTTGCACAGCAGGCGGTAAGAAGTACAAAGGTAGGCGGAGAAAACGACCGCTTCCTCCAGCTCCGGGAAGAAATCAACCAGAAAAAAGCGAAAACCAAAGACGAGCTTAACCAAGTTCAACAAGCGCTTGAATTAGAAGTGCAGAAATATTTACAAGTCCAGCGTGAGTTGGAAGGAATGCGTAATCATCTGGATAATCAGGAAAAGACCTTGTATCAAGCTTATCAATATGTCCAACAGGCAAAGTCGAAGAAAGAAATGCTTGAGGACATGGAAGAAGAGTACACAGGATTTTTCCAAGGAGTTAAAGAAGTTCTAAAAGCTCGTGGTACTAAGCTTCAGGGCATTGAAGGGGCAGTTGCAGAATTAATTAAAGTTCCAAAGGCCTATGAACTTGCATTGGAAACAGCTCTTGGTGGTGCGATGCAACATATTGTCGTTGCGAATGAAGAAAATGGACGAGCAGCCATTCAATACTTAAAACGACATTCCTACGGTCGGGCTACCTTTTTACCCCTTAGTGTCATAAAGGGGAAGACCATTGCCACTCATCTAATCCAGGCAATTGAAGGGCATCCCTCTTACGTGGGAACAGCTGTAAGCTTAATAGAATTCAATGATAAATATAGAGAGGTCATTCATAATTTGCTTGGTAATATGGTCGTTGCCAAGGATCTAAAGGGTGCAAATGAGCTGGCACGTATGCTTCAGTACCGCTCGAGGATTGTTACTCTCGATGGTGATGTCGTTAATCCTGGAGGTTCGATGTCTGGTGGAGCTGCCAAGAAAAATGCTTCCTCGCTTCTAAGCCGTAAAGGAGAGTTAGAGGAATTAAAGTTAAAGCTCTCAGAAATGGAAGAGAAGACAAATCAGCTGGAAGCAAAATTTAAAACATCAAAAAAAGAGCTCCAGACACGAACAACTCATTTTGAAGACCTTCGAAAAATCGGAGAAGACCTGCGGTTAAAGGAACAGTCGCTTAAAGGGGAACTTCGCGAAATTGAGATTGAAGAAAGAAATATTAATGAGCGTCTTGCTGTTTACGATTCTGAACAATCTCAGTTCAATGAGGAAAGAGTAAGGCTTACTCATAGAGAGGCCGAACTAGTAAAACAAAACGCCCAGCTAAAGGATAACCTTAAGGAACTAGACCGGCAGATTGCTGAATTAACCAACCGAAAGAACATCAACCTAACTTCTAAGGAAACCCTTATCTCGGAGATTAGTGAATTAAAAGTGGCGCTAGCGGCTAAAAACGAACAGTTCCAGTTTGCGAAAGAAAAGCTCGAAAGTGCCACTCTGGAGCTTGAAGAACAAACAAACCGCCTAGAAGCGATTACGGACGATTTAGCTCTCCTATCATCGGAGATGACCAATAGTTCTTCTGGTGAAAACCAACTAGAAGATGCTGCCCGGAAGAAGTTAGAGGATAAGAATAATACCCTTGAGCTCATTTCAACTAGACGGGAGGAGCGACTAAACAGACAAGCTCAATTAGAAGACTTAGAACTAGAAACGAAAGAATTGAAGCGTCAGTACAAGGGGCTAAATGAGGTTGTGAAAGACGAGGAAATCAAGCTTAATCGTTTAGATGTTGAGCTTGACACACGTTTAGCACATCTCCGTGAGGAATATCTTTTATCCTTTGAAGCTGCTAAAGAACAATATCCATTAATGATTTCGGCGGATGAAGCAAGGACAAAAGTAAAACTCATTAAACTAGCGATAGAAGAGCTTGGAACCGTAAATCTTGGGGCCATTGAGGAGTATGAGCGCGTATCAGAACGCTATGAATTTCTCAATGAACAAAGAAGCGACCTTCAAGAAGCGAAGGATACCTTGTATCAGGTCATTGGTGAGATGGATACAGAAATGAAGAAACGCTTTGAAGAAACGTTTGTAGCAATACGGTCTCATTTTGAAGGAACGTTTCAAGCACTGTTTGGTGGCGGCAGAGCGGATATCAGACTTACACAACCGGATGATTTGCTTAACACTGGAGTAGACATTGTTGCTCAACCACCAGGGAAAAAGCTGCAAAATCTAGGTCTGCTTTCTGGTGGTGAACGATCTTTAACTGCCATTGCCCTGCTCTTCTCTATCCTAAAGGTACGCCCGGTGCCATTTTGTATTCTGGATGAAGTCGAGGCGGCCCTCGATGAAGCGAATGTATTCCGATTTAGTCAGTATCTTAAAAGCTATAGTTCTGAAACGCAGTTCATTGTCATTACGCATCGGAAAGGGACAATGGAAGAAGCCGATGTTCTTTATGGAGTAACAATGCAAGAATCGGGTGTATCCAAACTTGTTTCTGTAAAACTTGAGGAAACTAATAAGCTGGTGAAATCCTAATAGGAGGCTGTGAAAACATGAGTTTCTTTAAAAAGTTAAAAGAAAAGATTACACAACAGACGGAAACGGTCAGTGAGAAGTTTAAAGAGGGACTGACCAAAACTAGGGATAACTTTTCAGGAAAGGTGAATGACCTAGTCGCTCGCTATCGAAAGGTAGATGAGGAGTTTTTTGAAGAACTTGAAGAAATTCTAATCGGGGCAGATGTTGGTTTTGATACCGTGATGGAATTAATTGAAGAGTTAAAATTGGAAGTGAAACGAAAAAATATCCAAGACCCTAGAGAGGTTCAAGCGGTCATCTCTGAAAAGCTTGTGGAAATTTATGAAAATGCTGGTGAGGTTCCTAATGGATTAAATATCCAAAAGGATGAGCTTACCGTAATTTTATTTGTCGGGGTAAATGGCGTTGGAAAAACGACAACGATTGGCAAGCTTGCTCATAAATTCAAAACTGAAGGAAAAACTGTGCTCTTAGCTGCTGGAGACACGTTCCGTGCCGGAGCAATTGATCAGTTAGAGGTATGGGGAGAACGAGTTGGCGTCGATGTGATTAAACAAGGAGAAGGCTCAGATCCTGCTGCTGTTATGTATGATGCCGTGCGTGCTGCGAAATCTCGCGGAGCAGATATCTTGTTATGCGATACAGCGGGACGTTTACAAAATAAGGTAAACCTAATGAAAGAATTGGAAAAGGTTAAACGTGTCATTGAACGCGAAATACCAGGTGCGCCGCATGAGGTCCTACTTGTGCTAGATGCGACAACAGGTCAAAATGCGTTGATTCAGACGAAAACCTTTAAAGAAGTAACTGATGTCAGTGGGATTGTCCTAACTAAGCTAGATGGAACGGCAAAAGGTGGAATCGTGCTTGCGATTCGGAACGAGCTAAAAATACCGGTAAAATTTGTCGGTCTCGGTGAAAAAATGGATGACCTGCAAGAGTTTGATTCAGAGAAATATGTGTATGGCTTATTTGCCGATTTAGTGGAAATGGAAGAAGTAGAGTAACAAAGGAGGCTAAATCTAGCCTTCTCTTGTTGACACATTAAGTCTTACTGTGTACACTATTTCTATGTAAAGGTTTTTCACTTAACACATATGGGAGAGAAAGAAAATGCTTGAGAAAACAACCCGCATGAACTATCTATATGATTTTTATCAAGCACTATTAACTCCTAAGCAACAAAGCTATATGTCCCTCTATTATCTAGATGATTATTCACTTGGAGAGATTGCAGAGGAATACAAGGTCAGCCGCCAGGCGGTCTATGACAATATTAAAAGAACAGAAGCAATGCTTGAAGAGTATGAGGAAAAGTTGTTGCTTTTTGAAAAGTTTCAGGAGCGCAAGCGTTTGATTGCAAGAATGAAAGAATGCTTGAGCGGGGAGTCTGATCATCAAACTCTTACTGAATTTGTCGCAGCGATTGAGAAATTAGATTAGGGAGGCGGCACGAAAATGGCATTTGAAGGATTAGCCGACCGACTGCAAAATACGATGCAAAAAATCCGTGGAAAAGGAAAAGTTTCCGAAGCGGATGTCAAAGAAATGATGCGTGAGGTCCGTCTTGCCCTACTTGAGGCAGACGTAAACTTTAAAGTGGTAAAGGACTTTGTTAAGAAAGTCAGCGAACGTTCAGTTGGTCAGGAGGTCATGAAAAGCTTGACTCCTGGGCAACAGGTCATTAAGGTCGTTAAAGAAGAACTGACTGAGTTAATGGGTGGAGAGGAAAGCAAAATTGCTGTGGCCAATCGTCCTCCAACTGTCATCATGATGGTCGGTCTTCAAGGGGCCGGTAAAACCACGACTACTGGGAAGCTTGCGAACCTTTTACGTAAGAAGTATAACCGCAAACCGATGCTAGTAGCGGCTGATATTTACCGTCCAGCGGCGATTAAGCAGCTTGAAACACTAGGAAAGCAGTTAAGTATGCCAGTTTTCTCGCTCGGAGATCAAGTAAGTCCAGTGGAAATTGCCCGCCAAGCAATCGCAAAAGCGAAGGAAGACCATCATGATTATGTCTTGATTGATACCGCGGGTCGTTTGCACATTGACGAAAAACTGATGGACGAGTTAAAGGAAATCAAGGAACTGTCAAACCCGAATGAGATTTTCCTTGTCGTCGATGCCATGACGGGGCAAGATGCTGTCAATGTGGCGCAAAGTTTTAACGAACTGTTAGGGTTAACAGGCGTTGTGTTAACAAAGCTGGATGGTGATACCCGTGGTGGTGCTGCGCTTTCCATTCGAGCGGTTTCAAACACACCGATTAAGTTTGTTGGTCTTGGTGAGAAACTCGACGCTTTGGAAACTTTCCATCCCGAGCGGATGGCATCCCGTATTTTAGGGATGGGGGATGTACTGACCCTAATTGAGAAGGCACAGTCAAATGTGGATGAAGAGAAAGCAAAAGAGCTTGAGAAAAAAATGCGCACAGCATCTTTTACATTGGATGATTTCCTTGAACAACTCGGTCAGGTCAGAAATATGGGACCACTAGATGAGTTGCTAAAAATGATGCCTGGGGCGAATAAAATAAAAGGCTTGGATAATTTGCAGGTTGATGAAAAGCAAATCTCTCATGTTGAAGCAATTATTCAGTCAATGACCAAGGCTGAGAAAGAGCATCCAGAAATCATTAATGCTAGTAGACGTAAACGGATTGCAAAAGGGAGTGGAAGGACCGTTCCTGAGGTAAACCGTTTGCTTAAGCAATTTGAAGATATGAAAAAAATGATGAAACAGATGACGGGGATGCAGCAAAAAGGCAAGAAAAAGGGTGGCTTTAAGCTCCCGTTTAACCCGTTCTAATCATCAAATTCCCACCAATTTTACCCTGTAAAGAAAAAACCCTTTACAACTAAAAAACAATTTGTTATCATTCTATCTTGTGTGAAACTATTCGGAGGTGCTTATTTAAAATGGCAGTAAAAATTCGTTTAAAGCGTATGGGAGCTAAAAAGTCTCCTTTCTATCGTATTGTTGTAGCAGATTCTCGTTCTCCTCGTGACGGACGTTATATTGAAGTTGTAGGAACATACAATCCGGTAACTCAACCAGCAAAGGTTGATATCAATGAAGAGCTTGTTCTTAAATGGCTTCAAGATGGAGCTAAACCATCTGATACAGTTCGTAACTTGTTCTCAAACGAAGGCATCATGGAAAAGTTCCATAATGCTAAATTAAGCAAATAATTGGTATGAAAGAATTAATTGAAACAATCGTAAAGCCTCTAGTTGACTTCCCTGAAGATGTTCAAGTGAATGTCGAAGAAGAAAGTCAGCGCATTACCTATAAGCTTTCTGTTCACAAAAGTGATATGGGCAAAGTGATTGGGAAACAGGGGCGAGTTGCAAAGGCCATTAGAACAGTAGTCTACGCAGCAGGATCATCACAACAAAAGAAGATCTTTTTAGAGATTGTTGAATAGTAACAAGAAGATGGGGGCTAGATTAGAAGATCATAAACTGATCTTTTGGTCGGCCTCTTTCTTTATTGCCTTTTCTCTACTAAGTGACGGGCTATCTATATAGAGAAAACAGCCTTCTTTATTCTTAGTATTGACACAGACTAGTATAATCCACGCATATTTCTCTTTTAACACTCGTTTCATATATAATAAACATAAAGATGAGAAAGAATGAGAGAGGATGGATCGCTGTGGAAGTAATCCAGACGGTTGTGGTCAAACAAGTCCTAACAGAAACCAGTAAGGACAGGCTCCTTGCAAAATATGAAACAAAAAAGCACCAGCTTCAAAAGGAAAGTGATCAGCTAAAGTTTGAATTGAAAAAACAGGAGAGAATGAAAAAGTTCTCATCTGAGGCTTTGCAAAAGCAGTTTGATAAAGAAGTCCGTATACGGAATGAAAAAATGAAGCTCCTTGACTTTCATATCGAACAATTACATATTCTACCCATAGGAAGCGAATTAAAAGAATCGGAGCATCAAGCCCTAGTTGTGATCAATGTGGGAGATAGATGGGATGATTTTATGCAAGAAAAAACGATTGTGGTTAAAGATGGAATCGTGGTCGAAATACGCTAGAGGTGATATAAATGGATAAATGGTTTAACGTTGGAAAGATTGTCAATACTCATGGGATTCGTGGAGAGGTAAGAGTAATTTCTCGCACGGATTTCCCTGACGAAAGGTATAAACAAGGGAATCAGCTTTTTCTCTTCAAACCTGGTACAAAAGAACCGATTGAACTTGTGGTAGCCAGTCACCGTGTTCATAAAAATTTTGACTTACTCACTTTTGAGGGCTATCACAATGTCAATCAAGTTGAACCGATGCGAGATGGAATTTTGAAGGTTCCTGAGAGCCAAAGAGGGGATTTAACTGAAGGTGAATATTATTTTCAAGATATCATCGGTTGTCTCGTCGCGACCATCGAAGGAGAGGAAATTGGGAAGGTTGTCGAAATCCTTACTCCGGGTGCCAACGATGTGTGGGTTGTAAAGGGTGGTAAGGGGAAGGAAATTTTGATCCCCTATATCGAAGACGTTGTGAAAAGGGTAGATATCAAGGACAAAGTGATTTTAATTGAGCCGATGGAAGGGCTCTTGTCATGATGAAAATTGATGTTCTTTCCATCTTTCCAGAAATGTTTTCTGGTGTCTTAGGACACTCGATTCTGAAAAAGGCGGAGGAAAAACAGGCTGTAAGCTATCAAGTAGTTAATTTCCGCGACTTCGCTGATAATCGTCACCAAACAGTCGATGATTATCCATATGGAGGCGGAGCAGGGATGGTATTGAAGCCGCAGCCGATTTTTGACGCAGTCGAGAACTTGGTTCAAAAGGCTGAGGGGAAAAAGCCACGGGTTGTCCTGATGTGCCCACAAGGGGAACGCTATACTCAAAAGAAGGCAGAAGAACTTTCACAAGAAGAACATCTTATTTTCATTTGTGGTCATTATGAGGGATATGACGAACGGATTCGTGAGCACTTAATTACCGATGAAATTTCGATTGGTGACTATGTGTTGACTGGTGGTGAATTAGGGGCAATGGTCGTCATTGATAGTGTCGTGAGGCTTTTGCCAGGAGTATTAGGTAGTGAAGAGTCCCATATTCAAGATTCATTTAGTACAGGCTTGCTAGAACATCCACATTATACAAGACCAGCTGATTTCCGTGGAATGAAAGTACCTGATGTGCTTGTTTCCGGGAACCACCGTTTAATCGAGGAGTGGCGAAAAAAAGAATCACTGCGAAGGACGCATCTCCGCCGTCCGGATTTGCTAGAAGAAATAGAACTTCCGTCGGATATGAAAAAATTACTAGCTGAAATCAGAAATCAATCTGAATAATTGTTGCAGGTGTTAGTTCAATATGGTATGATGTTTCTTGTGACTTGAGCTGAATAGCCAGTCTTTATAACGGTGTTCCGCTGCAAATGAACGTGCAAGAGCATCTGTGGGAGGAGTTGAAAACGATGCAAAATCTAATTGCAGAAATTACAAAAGAACAACTTCGTTCTGATCTACCTTCATTCCGTCCTGGTGATACTGTACGTGTACACGTAAGTATTGTTGAGGGAACTCGTGAGCGTATTCAGATTTTCGAAGGTGTTGTAATTAAGCGTCGTGGTGGTGGAATTAGCGAAACTTTTACAGTTCGTAAGATTTCTTACGGTGTAGGCGTTGAGCGTACATTCCCTGTACACACACCAAAAATTGCGAAGCTTGAAGTATTGCGCCGCGGTAAAGTACGCCGTGCGAAACTTTACTACTTACGTGAACTACGTGGTAAAAAAGCTCGTATTAAAGAGATTCGATAGAACCATAAGTAAGTTTCAAAAAAAGAGCTTGTCTGACAAGCTCTTTTTTCATAGAAATAAACAGGTTGAATCTCACTTTTGTTGAAATTTATATACAAAATTATAAATTTATTGTAAAAAAAACACTCCCATCGTGTTTATGCTTTTCAACTTATGTAAAATAGAATTATATTGCTAATGATTCTGAGATTGGTGGGGAAAGAATGGCACAGAAAAAGAATGAATTATGGGAATGGATAAAAGCACTTATTATCGCTGTTTTACTTGCGGCATTGATCAGATATTTTCTATTTGCACCAATCGTGGTGGACGGATTATCAATGATGCCGACCCTTCATGATCAGGATAGAATGATTGTTAATAAGCTTAGCTATCAGATTGGTGAGCCTGAACGGTTTGATATAATTGTATTCCATGCCCCAGAGAACAAAGATTACATAAAAAGAGTGATTGGTCTTCCTGGTGATACAATTGAATACAGGAACGATACCCTTTATGTGAATGGAAAAGCTTATGAAGAGCCATACTTGGAAGAGTACAAACAACAAGTAATTGACGGTCCTCTCACAGATCCTTTTACGCTTGAGGAAAAAATCGGTAGAGATACGGTGCCGGAGGGTCATATTTTTGTAATGGGAGATAACCGCCGTTTTAGCAAAGACAGTCGTCATATTGGTACAGTGCCAATTGACGAGGTGTTAGGAAAAACAAACCTCATTTATTGGCCGGTTGAGGATATACGTTTCATTGATTAAGATTAGGTGCCCGTTAACAAAGCACATTGGCTGGAGTAAGAATGTATTCTTCCTCAAGATTTTAACGGATTTAAAAACGTATAATAAAGCGCCTTGTTAATCCCCTGCCGAGGCTGCAGGGCGTCAACAAGGCGCTTATTTGTTATAGGAGGTTTTAAAATGACCATACAATGGTTTCCAGGCCATATGGCAAAAGCGCGTAGAGAAGTTACAGAAAAGCTTAAGCTTGTTGATATCATATTTGAATTAGTAGATGCTAGAATTCCTCATTCATCCCGAAATCCAATGATTGATGAAATCATTCAGCATAAGCCACGGGTTGTTCTATTGAATAAGGCGGATATGGCCGACAAAGAGATTACGGCCGAATGGATTCGCTATTTTAAAGAACGAGACATCACAGCGCTTGCAATCAACTCCCAAGCTGGGACTGGACTAAAGCAAATTGTCACGGAGGCAAAAAAGTTATTAAATGAAAAATTTGAGCGCTTGAAAGCGAAAGGCGTTAAGCCTAGAGCGATTCGTGCCATGATTGTTGGGATTCCCAATGCCGGTAAATCTACGCTTATCAATCGTCTACATGGCAAAAATATTGCGAAAACGGGAAATATGCCTGGTGTGACAAAATCACAGCAATGGATTAAGGTCGGGAATGAATTAGAACTATTAGACACTCCCGGGATTCTTTGGCCAAAATTTGAAGATCAGGAAGTCGGCTATAAGTTAGCCGTAACCGGCGCGATAAAAGATGCGATTTTAAATATGGATGATATTGCCGTTTACGCATTAAGGTACCTAGGGACCCGTTATCCTAGCCGAGTAAAGGAGAGGTTTCACCTTGATGAGGTTCCTGAAGATATTGTGGAAATGTTTGACAAAATCGGGCTATCAAGAGGGTTTAAACAAGGCAATGAAATCGATTATGATAAAGTAGCTGAAACAGTTATTAGGGAGATTCGTGGAGAGAAGCTGGGGCCTTTATCCTTTGAACGCCCAAGTGATCTTGAAAAACTGGAAATTGAGCTGAATAATTAGCCAACAGAGGCTCTATTAAAGGACGGTTTTTATTTTACTAAACCGCGTTGACTCCTCAAAAATGAGCGGCATATTTTCTCGTACAAGGGACTGCTCAAGGAAGCTATTCAGTGTCCTGTGGGAGCAGCGGGACCGGCTCCTCGCCCGACCCGCTATTTGCTGAGCTTGTGAAGCACAAATCAACATTGTTTAAAGATGCCATAAAAAAAGTGAAAGTGATTTAATAAAAAATGAAAAAATTGACGATTGAAGAAATAAGCCAAACGTTAGTAAATCAGGTTGAGGCTGATGAAGAATTCATCCAAACACTAAAAAAGGATGAACGAAAGGGAGTCCAGCGGATTCTCGAAAGATGGGAAAAGCAGCAGGAGAAAGAGCAACAGTTACATAAAAAGTATATCGAGATGACCTCATTCGAACGCAGTTTACGGACGCAAGGCTTTCAATATATTGCTGGTATTGATGAGGCTGGGCGAGGCCCACTTGCAGGACCAGTTGTTGCTGCAGCGGTCATATTACCTGAGGATTTTTATCTGCCCGGAATTGATGATAGCAAAAAGTTAAATGAGCAAAAAAGAGATGAGTATTTTGAGAAGATTACGACTGAAGCCCTGGCATTTGGTGTTGGAATCATTGATGCAGCCGAAATCGATCGAATCAATATTTTGGAGGCGGCTAAGAAGGCGATGCTCTCTGCCATCATCCAATTAAGACCTAATCCAGACTATTTACTGATTGATGCGGTAAAACTTGATGTACCTTACCCATATGAGGCTTTGATAAAGGGAGACGCCAGAAGTGCTACAATAGCGGCAGCCTCTATTATCGCAAAAGTCACACGAGATCGAATGATGATAGAGATTGATAGGGAGTATCCTCAATACAATTTCGCATCAAATATGGGGTATGGGACTGCCGAACATCTAGAAGCCTTAAAACGGTATGGAGCGACACCTTATCACCGTAAAACCTTTGCCCCTGTAAAGCAATATCTTTAAAATATATTGAGATAATAAATAGCCGAAGTTAATAAAAAGACAATTGCCTAACTACTAGAACCCTGGACAACCTTTGTCCCGGGTTTTTTTCACTTATAATTCATTTTTGTAATTTTTAAAAAGGCGAAATATTTCAATCATAAAGGTAGACAAGAAATATATCATTATATACAATGAAAGCGTTGGTTTATTATTTGTAACAAAATGAGAGTTTAAATAATCTTTGCAAAATGGCCTAACTCTTTTTGTTTGCGCTTTCTTGTAAGGATTGATAGGAGGATGGGAAAATGAATATCCATGAGTATCAAGGCAAAGAGGTCCTCAGACAATATGGGGTATCGGTACCTAACGGCAAAGTTGCATTTACAGTAGAAGAAGCTGTAGAAGCTGCTAAAGAATTAGGAACCCAAGTTTGTGTTGTAAAAGCACAGATTCATGCAGGCGGCCGTGGGAAAGCGGGCGGAGTAAAAGTTGCAAAAAATCTGGACGAAGTCCGTACATATGCGAGTGAAATCTTAGGGAAAACCTTAGTAACTCACCAAACTGGACCAGAAGGCAAAGAAGTTAAACGTCTTTTAATCGAAGAAGGCTGTGACATTAAAAAGGAGTACTATGTCGGTCTTGTTCTTGACCGTGCTACTTCCCGCGTTGTTTTGATGGCTTCAGAAGAAGGCGGAACGGAAATTGAAGAAGTGGCTGAAGCAACTCCTGAGAAAATTTTTAAAGAGCAAATCGATCCGGTTGTTGGATTGACAGCTTTCCAAGCACGTCGAATCGCTTTTAACATCAATATCCCTAAAGAGCTTGTTAACCAAGCAGTTAAATTTATGATGGGATTATACAGCGCGTATGTTGAAAAAGATTGTTCGATTGCTGAAATCAACCCATTAGTGGTAACTGGTGATGGGAAAGTCATGGCGCTTGATGCGAAATTAAACTTTGATTCAAACGCTCTATACCGTCATAAAGATATTCAAGCATACCGTGATCTTGATGAAGAGGATCAAAAGGAAATTGAAGCTTCTAAATATGATCTAAGCTACATTTCCTTAGACGGAAATATCGGCTGTATGGTCAACGGGGCTGGACTAGCTATGTCTACAATGGACATTGTTAAACATTACGGCGGCGACCCGGCTAACTTCCTTGATGTTGGGGGCGGTGCAACAGCTGAAAAGGTTACCGAAGCATTTAAAATCATTCTATCCGATGCGAATGTAAAAGGCATTTTTGTCAATATCTTTGGTGGAATCATGAAATGTGACGTCATTGCAGAGGGTGTCGTTGCGGCTGCAAAACAAGTTGGTCTTCAAGTTCCTCTAGTTGTTCGTCTTGAAGGAACAAACGTTGATTTAGGTAAAAAGATTCTAAATGAATCTGGTTTAAATCTTGTTGCAGCAGAATCAATGGCTGACGGCGCACAAAAAATCGTTTCACTAGTTAAGTAGGATAGGAAGGAGAATCGTTGTCATGAGTGTATTCATAAATAAAGATACAAAAGTCATTGTCCAAGGGATTACCGGTTCAACGGCCCTTTTTCATACAAAACAAATGCTTGAATATGGAACTAAAATTGTTGGTGGGACAACTCCAGGTAAAGGCGGCCAAGAGGTCGAAGGAGTACCTGTTTTCAATACGGTTCAAGAGGCTGTCGCCGCAACTGGTGCAACTGCTTCTGTTATCTATGTTCCTGCTCCATTCGCCGCTGATGCGATCATGGAAGCAGTAGATGCAGAGCTTGACCTTGCAATCTGTATCACAGAGCATATCCCTGTTCTTGACATGGTAAAAGTAAAGCGTTATATGGAAGGCAAGAAGACACGTCTAGTAGGCCCTAACTGCCCTGGTGTGATTACGGCTGATGAATGTAAAATTGGTATCATGCCTGGTTACATCCACACAAAAGGTCATGTTGGCGTTGTATCCCGCTCAGGAACTTTAACGTATGAAGCGGTTCACCAGTTAACACAAGCTGGACTTGGCCAAACAACTGCGGTTGGAATCGGCGGAGACCCTGTAAACGGAACGAACTTTATTGATGTTCTTAAGGCTTTCAATGAAGACCCAGACACTTACGCTGTCATCATGATTGGTGAAATTGGCGGAACGGCTGAAGAAGAAGCAGCTGAATGGGTGAAAGCGAATATGACAAAGCCTGTTGTAGGCTTCATCGGTGGAGTAACTGCACCTCCTGGAAAGCGCATGGGACATGCTGGTGCGATCATTTCTGGTGGTAAAGGAACAGCTGACGAGAAAATCCGTGTTATGAACGAATGCGGTATTAAAGTAGCTGAGACTCCATCTGTAATGGGTGAAACATTAATTGAAGTCCTTAAAGCAGAAGGACTATACGACAAGTGTAAAACACACTAAGCTAAATGAAGGTAAGCAAACAGTCTCTCTTTTTAGAGGGGCTGTTTGCACATTCTTTTAATCTTGTAATCCCTACGAAAAAAGCCTTAAAAAAGCCTTAAAAAACCCTTAGGAGGTCCCAATGGATGAATTTAAAAAAAGGCTAATCCACTTAATCCACGCTAGCCCATTAAGTTGGAAAACGGTTTACACTTTATTAAAAGCAGATCCTTGTCTATCCTCACTTTACTCTCCTTCTTTTGCTCAATCGAGTAACGATAACGTAAAAATATCACTCGCTAAACTTCAAAAAATTTCTATTGATGCCCTGCTAGACTACTATCACTCCAATGATATTCATCTCATTTCACTTTTTGACGAAGACTATCCTATGCATTTGAAAGCTATCCATCAACCACCTTGGATTTTATTTGCAAAAGGGGATATATCCCTGCTAGGGCAGCCGTTTCCACTTGCAGTTGTGGGGAGCCGGGAGGCGACTCCTTACGGAAAGCAAGCCATCGAAATACTGTTTCCGGAGTTAATAAAATATAAGGCTGTTATAATAAGTGGATTAGCTAAAGGAATAGATGCGCATGCTCATAAAATGGCGATTAAATTAGGTGGTAGGACGATAGGGGTTATAGCCGGTGGAATACATCACCTTTATCCGAAGGAAAATCTTGAATTAGCCAAGTTTATGATGAAAGATCACCTCGTCTTGTCTGAATACCCTCCAGATACTAAACCGGAAAAGTGGCAATTTCCACTAAGAAATCGTATTATCGGTGGGCTAGCAAAAGGTACTTTAGTGATTGAGGCCAAAAAAAGGAGTGGATCGTTCATAACAGCTGACTTTGCATTAAATGAAGGAAGAGAAGTATTTGCTGTACCAGGGAGTATCTTAACTCCGTCCTCAGTTGGAACAAATGAACTAATTCAACTCGGAGCAAAATTAGTTAAGGAACCGAAGGATATAATAGAAGAAATTTTTTCAGGTCTATAAAGCACTCAATAACCTAAAAAAATAGGTCATTTTAAGCATATATTTCCATAAAAATGAATGTAATTTGGAAATTTTACTACAAAATGGTTGAAATTATTCGAAATCTGTTATACATTTTGCATCAGAACAAAAAAAGCGGAAGCGCCTTGGTCAGCCCCGAAAAGCGCTGGAGGGCCGGCAGATGAAGTCGTTCTTTGACTTCTATGGGTTAGGCGCAGGAGCTGTATGAATAAATGTAGAAGCGCCTCTATTAGCCCTTCGGGGTTGATAGAGGCGCTACAACTAGAGTCTATTAATAAATAACAAGTATAATAAAATCAAAACCAGCGAAGGCTGGTGCTGGATATAGAAAAGCGGGAAGTGCAAATGCTAAGCCTGAACTTAAATTAAGGGCTTAAACACAAAAAAATAAAACGCTTACTTTACCCAGGTATTGACAATGGGGAACCGCATATTAAATAATAGTGGTAATTTTATTCCCTCTAAGGAGGACTTACAGAATGTCGGACTATTTAGTCATCGTTGAGTCGCCAGCGAAAGCAAAGACGATTGAACGTTATTTAGGAAAAAAATATAAAGTCAAAGCTTCCATGGGGCATGTAATAGACTTGCCGAAAAGTCAAACAGCAATTGACGTAGAACATGGATACGAGCCGAAATATATAACGATTCGTGGAAAAGGCCCAATTTTAAAAGAATTAAAGACAGCTGCAAAAAAAGCAAAGAAAATTTACCTCGCGGCTGACCCTGATCGCGAAGGGGAAGCAATTGCTTGGCATTTGGCGCGTAGTCTTAACGTGGATATAGATTCAGACTGCAGGGTTGTATTTAATGAAATCACCAAAGATGCCATTAAAGATTCTTTCAAACACCCACGACCAATTAATAGAGACCTTGTTGATGCGCAACAAGCACGACGTGTTTTAGATCGACTTGTTGGTTATAACATCAGCCCGTTACTTTGGAAAAAGGTCAAAAAGGGTCTTAGTGCAGGAAGAGTACAATCTGTCGCATTAAGGATGATTATTAATCGGGAGACAGAAATTCAAAACTTTGAGCCAGAAGAGTACTGGACAATAGGTGTGGAATTTCTAAAAGGAAAGACCAAGTTTGAAGGATCATTCTATGGAGTCAATTCAAAGAAAACCGAATTAAAATCAGAAGAAGATGTTCAAAAAATCCTTAAACAGGTAAAAGGAAATGAATTTAAGGTTGAAACTGTTACAAAGAAAGAACGGAAACGCAACCCGGCACTTCCGTTTATTACTTCATCCCTACAGCAGGAATCAGCGCGAAAGTTAAACTTTAGAGCGAGAAAAACGATGATGCTTGCGCAGCAATTGTATGAAGGGGTTGACATTGGTAAAGAAGGCACCGTCGGTTTAATCACTTATATGAGGACGGACTCTACGAGAATCTCGGAAGTCGCTCAGGAAGAAGCAAGTGGTTATATTACGAATGAATACGGAAAAGAATTTTTAAAGAGTGGGGATAAAAAGGAAAAGAAGCAAGCGAATGCCCAAGATGCCCACGAAGCGATTCGACCAACGAGTGTTTTAAGGACACCTGCGGAAATAAAGCAATATTTATCTAGGGACCAGTTACGTTTGTACAAATTGATTTGGGAGCGCTTTGTTGCTAGTCAAATGGCGCCAGCAGTAATGGATACGATGAGCGTTGATTTGGTTAATTCAGGCGTAATCTTCCGAGCAACAGGGTCAAAGGTAAAGTTTCCTGGTTTCATGAAAGTATATGTTGAAGGCTCAGATGATGAAGTAGATGAAAAAGACAAGCTTCTTCCTAATCTAAAGGAAGGAGACGCGGTGATAAAAAAGGACATCGAACCGAAACAGCATTTCACCCAACCGCCGCCAAGATATACAGAAGCAAGGTTGGTTCGAACCTTGGAAGAACTCGGAATAGGGCGACCTTCGACTTATGCGCCAACACTTGATACGATTCAGAAACGAGGGTATGTTAGCCTCGACAATAAACGATTTGTACCAACAGAATTAGGGGAAATTGTTGACCAATTAATCATTGAGTTCTTCCCAGATATTGTTAATGTTGAGTTCACTGCCAAGATGGAACAGGATCTAGATAACATAGAAGAGGGTAGTGTGAACTGGGTAAAAATCATTGATGAATTCTATAAAGAATTCGAAAAAGATCTGGAAAAGGCTGAAAAGGAAATGCAGGAAGTAGAAATTAAAGATGAACCTGCAGGAGAAGATTGTGACCAATGCGGAAACGCTATGGTCTTTAAAATGGGACGTTACGGGAAGTTCATGGCTTGTAGTAATTTTCCGGATTGCCGTAATACAAAAGCAATTGTGAAGGAAATTGGTGTGAAGTGTCCAAACTGTAAAGAAGGAAATATTATTGAACGCAAGAGTAAAAAGCGCCGCATTTTCTATGGATGCGATCGCTATCCTGAATGCGAATTCCTTTCATGGGACAAACCGATTGCAAGAAGTTGTCCAAAATGTGAACATCTCCTTGTTGAGAAAAAGCTTAAAAAAGGTGTTCAAGTTTCATGTACTGAATGTGATTATAAAGAAACCCCACAACAGTAGAGTGAGCATAAGCTCACTCTTTTCTGTTGTCTAGGAATTTTGGTCTTGTGAGAAAATATAAATGCAAACATCTTCTTTGTAGGAATCTCGACTTTGTGATAAAATCATTTCTTGTTCAATTTTTTGAAACTTTTTTCTTTTAAATTCGTATCCTTAAGTGCAAAATGGACAATTGAGGGCAAGAATATAAAGGATGAAGCGTATAGATAAATGTAAGCAATGGAGGACTGTAATGACAGAAACGGTAGTAAATGTAGTTGGAGCCGGACTTGCTGGAAGTGAAGCAGCCTGGCAGCTAGCGAAACGTGGGATCCAAGTTCGCCTCTATGAAATGAGACCCATTAAACAAACGCCGGCACATCATACGGATAAATTTGCAGAACTAGTCTGCAGCAATTCATTGCGGGCGAACAATCTTACCAATGCAGTTGGAGTTCTTAAAGAAGAAATGCGACTACTTGATTCGGTCATTATCGGATCAGCAGATGCAAGTTCTGTACCTGCTGGAGGCGCACTTGCCGTCGATCGTCATGATTTTGCTGCTCGGGTGACAGAACAAGTGAAAAATCACCCCAATGTGACCGTAATTAGTAAAGAGGTTACTGCAATCCCAGAAGGACCAACGATTATTGCGACAGGTCCATTGACAAGCGAAGCGCTAGCTCAAGAATTGAAGGAGCTCACCGGAGAGGAGTACCTCTACTTTTATGATGCGGCAGCTCCAATTATTGAAAAAGACAGCATTGATATGGATAAGGTCTACTTAAAGTCACGTTATGACAAAGGGGAAGCAGCTTATCTTAATTGTCCAATGAATGAAGAAGAGTTCAACACTTTTTATGAAGCACTGATTGCTGCTGAGACAGTCCCGTTGAAAGAGTTTGAAAAAGAAATTTTCTTTGAAGGATGTATGCCAATTGAGGTCATGGCTAACCGAGGAAAGAAGACGATGTTATTTGGACCTATGAAACCTGTGGGTTTGGAAGATCCCAAAACAGGGAAACGGCCATATGCGGTTGTTCAACTCCGTCAAGATGATGCAGCTGGAACGCTCTATAATATTGTTGGCTTTCAAACACACTTGAAATGGGGACCGCAAAAAGAGGTTCTTCGATTAATTCCGGGACTAGAAAATGCAGAAATTGTGCGTTACGGGGTTATGCATCGAAACACATTTATTAATTCACCAAAGGTATTAAAGGCTACTTATCAATTTAGAAACAGGGAAGATCTTTTCTTCGCAGGACAAATGACAGGGGTAGAAGGGTACGTGGAATCAGCAGCTAGTGGTTTAGTTGCAGGAATCAATGCGGCAAAATTAGTTATGGGAGAATCACCAGTTGATTTTCCAACCGAGACAACGATGGGAAGTATGGCGCATTATATCACAACGACAAATGCGAAAAACTTCCAACCTATGAATGCCAACTTCGGTTTACTGCCAAATCTCCCATCCAAGATAAAGAACAAACAGGATCGAAATGAAGCATATGCTAACCGGGCGTTGGAAACAATTCAGAAATTTGTGAAAAATTTGTAAACTTATTGCAATCGGCCGCTAAGTTATGATACCATTTAGTAGCCTCTGTGGGGTGATGGGTATTGACGGAAAGTGTGAACATTTCTTTAAAATTATTTATTGAGTATTTACAGATTGAGAAAAATTGTTCACAATACACTGTTGAGCATTATCATCATGACATCAATGATTTCTTTGTGTTTATGGCAGAAGAAGCTATTTCGGATCTAAAAGACGTTGAATATTCTGATGTCAGAATCTATTTGACTAAGTTATATGAAAAACAACTCTCAAGGAGAACGGTAGCGCGTAGGATTTCTTGTCTACGTAGTTTTTATAAGTTTCTACTTCGGGAAAAACTAGTAGATGAAAATCCGATTGCTCTTGTTTCCATCCCAAAAGGTGAAAAACGATTACCTGACTTTTTTTATGAGCAGGAGCTCGAGTTGCTCTTCGAGTCATGTGAGACAGAAACGGCCCTTGGGAAAAGAAATAAAGCTTTGCTTGAATTGCTTTACGGTACAGGTATCCGTGTAAGCGAATGCTGCAAAATCCGCTTAACAGATTTAGACTTTTACTTATCGACTGTATTGGTACATGGGAAAGGTCAAAAACAGAGATATGTACCTTTTGGCAGCTTTGCCCAAGATGAGCTTGAAAGCTACATACAAACTGCTCGAAAAGAACTGTTAAAAAGCAAAGAGGATCATGGTTTTCTGTTTGTTAATTTCAGAGGGGGGCCTTTGACGGATAGAGGCGTGCGTGAAATATTAAACAAAATGTTTGATCATTCAGCACTACATGGGAAGATCCATCCGCATAAGCTCAGACATACATTTGCAACCCATTTGCTAAACAATGGGGCAGACCTGAGGACGGTACAGGAATTACTTGGTCATGCATTCCTTTCGTCCACTCAGGTATACACACATGTAACCAATGAACATTTAAGACGAACCTATATGTCCACACATCCGAGGGCATAAGTCTTTAGGAGGAGGAAACGGGATGTCTCAATTTCATGCAACGACTATTTTTGCAGTTCAACATAAAGGGAAATGTGCGATGTCAGGGGATGGCCAAGTTACATTTGGCAACGCAGTTGTGATGAAACACACGGCACGTAAGGTGCGTAAATTGTTTAATGGAAAGGTAGTAGCAGGTTTTGCTGGTTCTGTTGCCGATGCCTTCACTTTGTTTGAAATGTTCGAGGCCAAGCTTGAAGAGTACAATGGAAGTCTCCAGCGTGCCGCAGTGGAACTGGCGAAGCAATGGCGTGGGGATAAAATGTTAAGGCAGCTAGAGGCAATGTTGATTGTTATGAACGAAGAGACAATTTTACTTGTTTCAGGAACAGGCGAAGTGATTGAGCCTGACGATGGGATTTTAGCCATCGGTTCTGGTGGGAACTATGCACTAGCAGCGGGCCGCTCATTAAAACAGTATGCAGGCGAACATTTGTCAGCAGTGGAAATTGCCAAGGCAGCCCTAGAAATTGCGGCTGATATTTGTGTGTATACCAATACCAACATTATTGTGGAAGAATTGTAGGGAAGGAGTGTGTATGCATGAATAATTCAAACAATCTAACACCAAGACAAATTGTTGAACGACTTGACCAGTTTATTATTGGTCAAAACGAGGCAAAAAAGGCAGTAGCAATCGCACTTAGGAACCGGTATCGTCGAAGTCTCCTCGATGAAGGGATCCGGGATGAAATTAGTCCCAAAAATATTTTAATGATGGGACCTACAGGTGTAGGTAAAACCGAAATCGCTAGAAGAATGGCCAAGATGGTTAGAGCCCCATTTATTAAAGTCGAAGCGACTAAATTTACTGAAGTCGGCTATGTTGGCCGAGATGTTGAATCAATGGTTCGTGACCTTGTTGAAACTTCTGTTCGAATTGTAAAAGAAGAAAAAATGGTAAGTGTCAAGGAACGAGCGGAGGAAAATGCCAACCGTCGTTTGGTTGAATTATTGGTTCCATCAGCTAAGAAGAATACATCCTATAAAAACCCGCTAGAAATGTTATTCGGTGGAGGAAATCCACAGGCAGAACAAGATTCTACGACTTCTACGGAAGAAATGAATCTAAAAGAGAAAAGAAAAGCAATCCAGTCAAAGTTAGAAGCTGGCGAACTAGAAAATGAAGTCATTACGGTCGAGGTAGACGAACAAGCTCCTTCCATGTTTGATATGCTTCAAGGTTCTGGTATGGAACAAATGGGTATGAACATGCAGGATGCATTTAGTAATCTTATGCCGAAGAAAAAGAAGAAAAGAAAGCTTCCGGTTAAAGAAGCTAGAAAAGTAATAGCGAATGAGGAAGCACAAAAATTAATTGATATGGATGAAGTGACTCAAGAAGCCATCGTCCGAGCTGAGCAGTCAGGGATTATTTTCATTGATGAAATCGATAAAATCGCCAGTAAAAGCTCCGGTGGCTCGTCTGCTGATGTTTCTCGTGAAGGAGTCCAGAGAGATATCCTGCCGATTGTTGAAGGATCTACCATTGTAACCAAATATGGTCCGGTAAAGACAGACCATGTGTTATTCGTTGCAGCGGGTGCCTTCCATATGGCAAAACCATCTGATCTGATTCCTGAACTACAAGGGAGATTCCCAATCCGTGTAGAATTAACAAAGCTTACAGTTGATGACTTTTATCGAATTCTAGTTGAACCAGATAATGCGTTAATTAAACAATATAAAGCTTTATTAGAAACAGAAGGTATACAAATTGAATTTTCTGACGATGCTATTCGTAAAGTAGCGGAAGTTGCCTATGAGGTTAACCAAAATACGGATAATATTGGCGCAAGGCGTCTTCATACCATTTTGGAAAAACTGTTAGAAGATTTAAGCTTTGAAGCTCCAGATATTTCAATGGGTGAAATCCTAATTACCCCTCAATATGTTGAGGAAAAGCTAGGTGCCATTTCTAGAAATAAGGACTTAAGCAGATTTATTTTATAAATCGTTCTACCTGGGGACTGAATGAACATTTAAATCAAGCAATTTGCCGGTTAAATGGCTGTAATTAAATAAAATACATCATATAGTTTTGTTTATGCAAAATAGGAGGAAGAACAAATGGACTTACTATCAAAAACTAGAAAAATTAATGCACTACTTCAGAAAGCAGCTGGAAAACCTGTTAACTTCAAAGAAATGTCAGAGACACTATCTGAAGTGATTGAGGCTAATATCTTCGTTGTCAGTCGTCGAGGAAAGTTATTAGGGTTTGCTGTAAACCAACAGATTGAGAATGACCGGATGAAAAAAATGCTTGAAGACCGTCAGTTCCCAGAAGAATATACCAATGGTTTGTTTAATATCAAAGAAACATCATCAAATTTAGATGTGGAAAGCCAATATACAATTTTCCCTGTTGAAAACAAAGACTTGTTTAAAAGTGGACTAACAACAATTGTCCCAATTATTGGTGGCGGTGAGCGTCTTGGTACCTTGCTTCTTGGTCGCGTAACAGCACCTTTTGAAGATGATGACCTTATTCTTGCAGAATACGGTGCTACTGTTGTTGGGATGGAGATTCTTCGCGAAAAGGCAGAAGAAATTGAAGAAGAAGCTCGTAGCAAAGCGGTTGTTCAAATGGCGATTAGCTCACTTTCTTACAGTGAATTAGAAGCGATTGAACATATTTTTGAAGAACTAAACGGTAAAGAAGGCTTACTAGTTGCTTCTAAAATTGCAGACCGAGTGGGAATCACACGTTCAGTTATCGTTAACGCACTACGTAAGCTTGAAAGTGCTGGTGTCATTGAATCACGTTCCCTTGGAATGAAAGGAACGTACATTAAAGTATTAAATGACAAATTCTTGTTTGAATTGGAAAAGTTAAAGTCCAACTAAACAAGTAAATGCTTGAGATGAAATCCTGTTCCTGCTTGAACGGGATTTTTATTTTCGCCGAATATAATAAAATTGATGTGATAGACTTGATTGTCAAATTTACATATGCTATATTATTAAACGGTGTTAATACACACGATCATGGATTTATGCGAATGGTGCTGATTAATTCAGTTTTCGCTAAAGACGATATGATCGGAGGAAAACAAACCATTAGGAGGAAACAAACATGTCAGTAATTTCTATGAAGCAATTGCTTGAAGCTGGTGTACACTTCGGTCACCAGACTCGCCGTTGGAACCCTAAGATGAAAAAATATATTTTCACTGAGCGTAACGGCATCTACATCATCGATCTTCAAAAAACAGTTAAAAAGGTTGAGGAAGCTTATAACTGGGTAAAGGAACTTGCTGCTGAAGGCGGAACAGTTCTTTTCGTTGGTACAAAGAAGCAAGCTCAAGATTCTGTTAAAGAAGAAGCAGAACGTTCTGGAATGTACTATGTAAACCAACGTTGGTTAGGTGGTACATTAACAAACTTCGAAACAATTCAAAAGCGTATTAGACGCCTTAAAGATATTGAGAGAATGGCTGAAGATGGAACATTTGAAGTCCTTCCTAAAAAAGAAGTTGTTCAACTTAATAAAGAATTAGATCGTTTAGAGAAATTCTTGGGTGGAATTAAAGATATGAAGGGCCTTCCTGATGCTCTTTTCATCATCGACCCACGTAAAGAGCGTATCGCTGTAGCTGAAGCACGCAAACTTAACATTCCAATCGTAGGTATCGTTGATACAAACTGTGATCCGGATGAAATCGATGTTGTGATTCCAGCAAACGATGATGCAATCCGTGCTGTAAAACTTTTAACAGGAAAAATGGCTGATGCAATCCTTGAAGCAAAACAAGGTGAAGAAACAGCTGAGCCTGTTGAAGCGTAAGCTTTAGTCTTGGGGAAAGGTGATATAGGGATACCCTTTATCACCTTTTTTTAAAGTGAAAATGTCCTCAAAGGCATTTCGCATGAAGTTTAAGTTTAAAACTCTTCGATAATGAGAAGATATTGAATAGGTACATATAATTAAACCTTTAGGAGGAATAATCGTTATGGCAATTACTGCTCAAATGGTTAAAGAACTGCGTGAAAAAACTGGCGCAGGCATGATGGATTGTAAAAAGGCACTTCAAGAAGTAGACGGAGATATGGAAAAAGCAATTGACTTCCTACGTGAAAAAGGAATTGCGAAAGCGGCTAAGAAGGGTGACCGTATTGCTGCTGAAGGTCTTGCAAGCGTAGTAGTTGAAGGCAATGAGGCTGTCATTTTTGAAGTAAACTCTGAAACAGATTTCGTAGCGAAAAACGTAGGCTTCCAAACACTTGTAAAAGAGCTTGGTGAGCACATCCTAAAGCACAAGCCAGCTAACATCGAAGAGGCTGTTGCTCAAACGATGGACAATGGGGCCACTGTTGAAACCCATATTAACACTTCAATTTCAAAAATTGGGGAAAAGATTACTCTACGTCGTTTTGAAGTAAAAACAAAAACGGATGCAGATGCATTTGGTGCATACCTTCACATGGGAGGACGTATCGCTGTTCTTACTGTTGTTGAAGGAACAACAGATGAGGCTACTGCAAAGGATGTTTCTATGCACATTGCGGCATTAAACCCTAAATATGTTTCTCGTGATGAAGTTTCACAAGAAGAAGTTGAGCGTGAGCGTCAAGTTCTTACTCAACAAGCTTTAAATGAAGGAAAGCCAGAAAACATCGTTGCGAAAATGGTTGAAGGTCGTCTTGGAAAGTACTTTGAAGACGTGTGTCTATTAGACCAAGCTTTCGTTAAAAACCCAGATCAAAAGGTACGCCAAGTTGTTGAAGCTAAAGGCGCTACTGTTCGTGAATTCGTTCGCTTTGAAGTAGGAGAAGGTCTTGAAAAGCGTGAAGACAACTTCGCTGAAGAAGTAATGAGCCAAGTAAATAAAAAATAATTTTTAGTCATCTACTTTTCTAATTCAGGGAACACTATGTGTTCCCTGTTTTTGGAGTGAGTATGTATATGCCTTGAACAGGCGGACATTTTTAAGGTCTAGTTCGAGCGCCTTAGCCCCACGGGGTCATAAGGTACTCCCTATAAGAAGGTAATGAGTACCTTCTTATAGGGCGAGTCTTATGGCGGGTGCTTGAGCAAGGCGCTTCCATATTCTATTTCGGAGGTTTTTATGAGCAACCCAAAATACAAACGCGTGGTCTTAAAGTTGAGTGGGGAAGCATTAGCTGGTGAAAATGGCTTTGGCATTAATCCATCTGTGATTAAAAACGTGGCCGGACAAGTAAAAGAGCTTGCAGAATTGGGTGTTGAAGTCGCTGTGGTCGTTGGTGGCGGAAATATCTGGCGCGGTAAAATTGGTGAGGAAATGGGCATGGACCGGGCAACAGCAGACTATATGGGAATGCTTGCTACGGTCATGAACTCGCTGGCTCTACAGGACAGCCTTGAACATGAGGGCATTGAAACAAGGGTACAGACATCGATTGAAATGCGTCAAGTAGCGGAACCTTATATTCGTAGACGGGCAATTCGTCACTTAGAAAAAACACGAGTTGTTATTTTTGCAGCAGGTACCGGCAACCCTTATTTCTCAACCGATACAACGGCAGCATTAAGGGCGGCAGAAATTGAAGCAGAAGTCATTTTAATGGCTAAGAACAATGTGGATGGCGTTTATTCCGCGGATCCACGCTTAGATGCAAATGCTGTGAAATATGATGAATTATCTTATCTTGATGTGATTAAGGAAGGCTTAGCTGTAATGGATTCAACAGCATCTTCTTTATGCATGGACAACAATATCCCGTTAATTGTATTCTCGATAATGGAAGAGGGTAATATCAAGAGAGCAGTTATGGGAGAAAAAATTGGAACAATTGTTAGGGGGAAATAATCATGCCAAAAAGTGTCATTGATAAAGCAAAGGACAGAATGTCGAAAGCAATTCAAGCTTACACTCGTGAATTAGCATCTATCCGTGCAGGTAGAGCAAGTGCCTCACTCTTAGACAGAATTACGGTTGATTATTACGGCGCACCAACACCCATCAACCAATTAGCAGGGATTTCAGTCCCAGAAGCAAGGCTTCTTGTGGTTCAGCCTTATGACAAAACGATTCTTGGTGAAATTGAAAAAGCAATCATGAAATCTGACCTAGGGATTAACCCTTCTAATGATGGTTCGATGATCCGTTTGGCGATTCCTCAGTTAACAGAGGAACGTCGTAAGGAGCTTGCTAAGCAGGTTAGAAAAGAATCTGAAGATGCGAAAATTGCCATCCGTAATATTCGTCGAGACGGTAATGATGATTTGAAGAAGCTGGAGAAAAACGGTGAAATTACAGAGGACGGGCTTCGTGGTTACTCAGATGATATCCAGAAGTTAACGGATGAATTTATTAATAAGGTTGATCAGATCACGAAAGACAAAGAGAAAGAATTACTAGAAGTGTAAAAAACACCGGTTTATGGAAAAACTATAATGAAAAGACCCTCTATTACAGGGGGTTTTTTCATAGCCTAATGAAAAGTATTCTTTGATAGTGATTCTGTTTTTGTTTAGGTTTACATACTCTTTTTATAGAGATATCTTTTTTCATTTTTGGTATGATAGGAGCATATGCTTCAATACAAGCAAGGAGACTATTCTTTTTTTGTATATGAGTATTATCCTATTTAGGGGAGCTGTCTTATGTTAAAGAAACTTATTCCCTGGAAGTCCCAAAATCAACCTTCCAGTTTCCGTGATCAAATCATGCAACTTAAGTCTCAGGAGGTTCCGTCTCATATCGCCATCATTATGGATGGAAATGGACGGTGGGCAAAAAAACGGTCGCTTCCAAGGGTAGCTGGACATCATGAAGGGATGAAAGTCGTCCGGAAAATTACTAGTCTTGCAAACGAAATTGGTGTGAAAACATTGACGTTGTATGCCTTCTCGACCGAGAACTGGAAGCGACCGAAGATGGAAGTAGACTTTTTAATGAAGCTACCGGAAGAGTTTTTGGGAACCTTTCTCCCAGAGTTGGTTAAGGAGAATGTCCGGGTCAAGATGATGGGGAACACAGATAAACTACCAGCTCACACGTTAAAGGCAATTGAAAAGGCAATGAATGATACAAAAGAAAATACGGGACTTGTTTTGAATTTTGCTCTTAACTATGGCAGTCGTGTCGAAATATTGGATGCAGTGAAGCAGGTCTTAAATGACGTTGAAAATGGCAAACTTGATAAAGATAGCCTTAGCGAGGAAACCTTTTCAGAGTACCTAATGTCCTCTGAGTTACAGGACCCTGATTTGTTGATTCGAACAAGTGGGGAAATACGCCTAAGCAATTTTATGCTCTGGCAGCTAGCATATACAGAATTCTTCTTTACGGATGTTTTATGGCCAGATTTTAGTGAAGAACATTTTATTGAAGCAATTGAAGTGTTCCAAGGACGTCAACGTCGTTACGGAGGAGTTTAATAAAGGTGTGATGAAATGAAGCAAAGAATCATAACAGCAATCGCAGCTGCGGCCATATTCCTGCCAATTGTTATCCTTGGTGGTCTTCCATTTGTGATTATGGTCTACTTACTAGCGTCTATAGGTTTATATGAAGCATTGAAAATGCAAAACATCAGGTTAGCCTCTATTCCGGGCCTGATTTCTCTCGTGTTATTATGGATATTCTTGATCCCAAGTGAGCATATTTCCATTCTAGATCAGATAAATTATACGAAAATAGAACTGGCCCTTTTAGCTGTTTTATTGTTTTTAACTTATACCGTTGTAACGAAGAACCGATTTAGTTTTGATGAGGTAGCCTTTTCAGTATTGGCCACTCTCTATGTTGGAATCGGCTTCTACTATTTTATCGAAACAAGAGGCGCCGAGAATGGGTTAACCTTCGTTGTGTACGCGTTGTTTATTATTTGGGCAACAGATTCAGGGGCATATTTTATTGGCCGGTCAATGGGAAAGAAGAAACTCTGGCCAGAAATCAGTCCAAATAAAACGGTGGAAGGTTTTTTTGGAGGCATTGTTTGTGCGCTTATCGTGGCCGTTTTATTCTCCTTGTTCACAAATATTGGGATTTCAGTTCTTGTTCTAGTACTTGCTACGGCCATCTTGTCTGTTTTCGGTCAAGTGGGAGATTTAGTTGAGTCTGCCTTAAAGCGGCATTATCATGTAAAGGATTCTGGGGATATCCTCCCAGGTCACGGAGGTATATTGGACAGGTTTGACAGCTTATTATTCGTCTTACCACTGATCCATTTCATAAACTTATTATAATTACTGAAAAGAGAAGGTACATAGTAAGCAAATGCATCAAGCGTTTGATCGGTGATTAGGCGTGCTGTTGTTGAATTAGGAGTGAATGTTGTGAAGAAAATCAGCTTATTGGGAGCAACGGGGTCTATTGGAATTCAAACGCTAGATATCATCAGGGGGCATCGAGATGCTTTCCAGTTGGTGGCAATATCTGCTGGGCGAAATCTCGATCTTGTTCGCAAAATCATCATTGAATTCAAGCCAGAGTTTGTCTCTGTTCAAGAGAAAGCGGATGGTGAAACCTTAAGAACAGAATTTCCTGAACTATCCATTGGGTTTGGTATAGAGGGAATTGAAGAAGCAGCTATCTATCCCAAGGCAGACATCCTGGTCAATGCTGTACTAGGTAGCGTAGGGTTGTCTCCAACCTTAAGAGCCATTCAGGCTGGTAAGACGATTGCGATTGCGAATAAAGAAACATTAGTAACCGCTGGCCATCTTGTCATGGATGCGGCACGCCGTCATAATGTACAGGTTCTCCCCGTCGATAGTGAGCATTCTGCTATTTTTCAGGCCTTACAGGGGGAGAATGAAAAGAGCATTGAACAACTTATTCTGACTGCATCAGGAGGAAGTTTCCGGGACCGGACACGGGAAGAATTGCAAGGGGTAACCGTCTCTGAAGCTTTGAACCATCCAAATTGGTCAATGGGGGCAAAAATAACAATTGATTCGGCGACAATGATGAATAAGGGGCTTGAGGTCATTGAGGCGCATTGGCTATTTGCTCTTCCTTATGAACAAATCTCTGTCGTTCTTCATAAAGAGAGTATTATCCATTCAATGGTGGAGTTTCACGACACGAGCATCATTGCCCAGCTAGGAACACCAGATATGAGAGTGCCGATCCAATATGCACTTACTTACCCTGACCGCCTTCCGCTCCCATCAGGGAATCGGCTAAGTCTTGCACAGGTTGGGAAGCTTCATTTTAGTGAGATGGATTTTGAACGTTTCCGTTGCCTGAAATTTGCCTATGATGCAGGTAAGACTGGGGGCACGATGCCTACCGTTCTCAATGCGGCAAATGAAGCTGCTGTTGCTGCATTCCTAGAAGGGAAAATTTCATTTTTGCAGATAGAAGACTTAATAGAAAAGGTTCTTGAAAAGCATAATGTCATAATGAATCCGGACCTTGAAACGATTCAAGGAGTGGATGAAGAGACAAGGAAGTCAGTAATCTCACTTATTTAAAAAAAGGTGGTCATTCATTTGAGTACAGTTATTGCCTTTATCGTCATTTTTGGGGCTCTCGTTTTCTTTCATGAACTGGGTCACCTGATCTTTGCAAAGCGAGCGGGCATCTTATGCCGGGAGTTTGCAATAGGCTTTGGGCCAAAAATATTCTCACACAAGCGAAATGAAACTGTCTATACCATTCGCCTACTACCGATTGGTGGGTTTGTGAGAATGGCTGGAGAAGACCCAGAAATGATTGAACTGAAACCAGGTCAACGAATCGGATTGCTATTTGGCGAAGATAAAAAGGTTCGTAAAATCATTCTTAATAACAAAGAAAAGTTTCCAGATGCGCTTGTAATTGAAGTTGAAAAGGCAGATGTTGAGCACGACCTATTCGTGAAAGGCTACGAAGCTGGCGACGATGCTGAGGAATTAAAAACCTTCTCTATTAGCCCAAAAGCAGTGTTTGTGGAGAATGGAACAGAATCACAAATCGCACCATATGATCGACAGTTTTCCTCTAAGTCCATTGGACAAAGAACGATGGCGATTTTTGCTGGTCCAATGATGAACTTTATTCTAGCAATCGTCGTTTTTATTATCATTGCCTTATTCCAAGGGATGCCTTCTGATAAACCTGTATTAGGTGAGCTAGCCACAGATGGTTCAGCGATTGAGGCTGGTTTGAAACAAGGAGATGTTGTACAAAGTATTGAGGGTGCGGAAATATCTAGTTGGTCCGATGTGGTAGAAATAATCCAGAAAAACCCTGAAAATGAACTAGAGTTTACAATCCATAGAGGTGAAGACACGCTTGAAATTCCAGTTACTCCAGATAAAAGGGAAGTGGAACTAGAAGGTGGCACTAGCCAGACTATCGGAATTATTGGCGTGTATGCTCCGATTGAAAAGGATCCTTTAAGAGCCTTCTTGTATGGATTCCAAGAAACCTATACTTGGACAAAGGAAATCATCTTTGCAGTTGGAAAACTTGTCACTGGACAGTTTTCAATTGATGCTCTTGCTGGTCCCGTAGGAATCTATGAATCGACAAGTATTGTTGCACAATCAGGCATCTGGTATTTGATGAGATGGGCTGCGGTTTTAAGTATCAACCTAGGCATTATGAACCTTTTGCCAATACCAGCTCTCGATGGTGGAAGATTGATGTTCTTTGCTGTCGAAGCCGTTAGAGGCAAACCCATCGATCCACAAAAGGAAGGCTTGGTCCACTTTATCGGATTTGCCTTGCTGATGCTATTAATGCTAGTGGTTACCTGGAACGATATACAGAGATTCTTTTTGTAAAGCGGTGTTAAAGGAGGAATATTGCAGGTTGAATGTAACGGAAGGCACTCGACTCCTGCGGGATGACGGGGCAGGGGAGACCCCACAGGCGCTTGAAGCGCCGAGGAGGCTCCCCGGCACGCCCGCGGAAAGCGAGTGCATGGAGTGGAAATCAACCTCTTTATCGCAGCCTTTGTAAAAGTGTACCATCCCATTAGCCGGCCATTTGCCTATCTATTGGGATGGTTTATCTTAATTTATAACGTGATATTGACTTTAGATGAGGTGTAATAACGAATGAAACAAAGCATGACCTTAATTCCTACATTAAGAGAAGTACCAGCAGATGCAGAAATAAAAAGCCATCAATTGCTGTTAAGAGCAGGGTATATTCGCCAAAATGCAAGTGGGGTATACTCCTATTTACCACTAGCAAGAAAAGTATTGCAAAAGGTGGAGGGGATTGTCCGAGAGGAAATGGACAATGCAGGCGCAGTTGAATTACTGATGCCAGCCCTTCAACAGGCAGAACTATGGCAGGAATCTGGAAGATGGTATACCTATGGTCCAGAACTTATGCGTATGAGAGACCGACATGAAAGAGAGTTTGCTCTCGGTGCCACTCATGAGGAGGTTATTACGAGCCTAGTTCGTGATGAAGTAAAGTCCTATAAGCGCCTACCATTATCCTTATATCAGATCCAGACTAAGTTTCGTGACGAAAAGCGCCCTCGTTTTGGTTTGCTGCGTGGTCGTGAATTCATTATGAAAGATGCTTATTCTTTCCACTCTTCTCAGGAAAGCTTAGATGAAGTGTATGAGCGATTATTTGCCGCATACTCGAATATATTCACTCGTTGTGGATTAAACTTCCGTGCGGTCATTGCTGACTCGGGAGCTATGGGCGGAAAAGATACACATGAATTCATGGTGTTATCGGATGTTGGTGAGGACACAATTGCCTACTCGGATACTTCTAATTACGCTGCCAATATTGAAATGGCACCTGTGGTTATGGAATATGAGAAAAAGGCAGAACCAGCAAAAGAGTTGGAGAAGGTAATAACTGAAAATCAAAAGACCATTGAAGAGGTTGCTGGCTTTCTGAAGGTAGAGGCGAAGGATTGCATTAAGTCGCTGCTATTCAAAATGGATGATGACCGTTATGTTCTTACTCTTGTCCGTGGGGATCATGAAGTGAACGACATTAAGCTGAAGAACCTTTTAGGTGCTGCTAATGCAGAGCTTGCTACTGCGGAGGAAACAAAGGCAGTTCTCGGGTGTACGATTGGCTCACTAGGGCCAGTAAATGTGAAGGATGTTGAAGTTGTAGCAGACGATGCTGTGGCTGCAGTTGTTAATGGAGTTTGCGGTGCAAATGAAGAGAACTATCATTTTATCAATGTAAACCCAGAACGTGATTTTTCTGTTAACCAATATGCCGATCTCCGATTCATTCAGGAGAGAGATCCATCTCCAGATGGAGAAGGCAAAATTGTATTTGCGAAAGGAATTGAAGTCGGTCACGTCTTTAAGCTAGGAACTCGCTACAGTGAAGCGATGGGTGCGACGTATCTCGATGAAAATGGCAGAACACAGCCAATGATTATGGGATGTTATGGTATTGGCGTTTCTAGGACAATGGCTAGTGTTGTGGAACAATTCAACGATGAAAAAGGCCTAGTTTGGCCAACAGCTCTGGCTCCATTCGATTTACATTTAATTGCTGTAAACATGAAGGATACTGCACAGGCTGAATTAGCGAATGATTTATATGGGAAGCTAAAGGCTGCTCGTTTTGAAGTGCTATTTGATGACCGTCAAGAGCGTCCAGGGGTGAAATTTGCCGATTCCGATTTGATTGGGTTGCCCGTGCGAATTACCGTTGGGAAGAAAGCTTCTGAAGGCATCGTTGAACTGAAAGTTCGTAAAACAGGTGATATGCAGGAAGTACATGTGGACGAGCTTCAGGAAACGATTGAAACGATTGTTAAGTCACTTTAGCTATAAAATGAAGGATCTCCTTTTTGAGGGGATCCTTTTATTTTTTACTTGCTTAGAGAGTAGAGACAGTGATGAGGTGGGGAAGCTGATTGCTGGTTGCTTGGTGCCCTAAGTGGTTGCGAGAAGAAGGAGAAAGGTCACCAATGAGGAGTATTGGTGACCTAAGTGGTTGAGGGAAGAAGGAGAAAGGTCACTAATGAGGCGTATTGGTGACCTAAGTGGTTGAGGGAAGAAGGAGAAAGGTCACTAATGAGGCGTATTGGTGCCCTAAATGGTTGCGAGAAGAAGAAGAAAGGTCACCTATAAGTTGTCTAGTTTCCAAAATTGGAACCGGGAGAGAAAACCCACCGATCAAACCAAAAGATCACAGAATTCTGAGATAGCGATTAGCATATCTATCAATTGAAACGCCCTTCAAACCACCCTAGAATTCAAAATCCAAACTTCTAATCATTTCCTTCATTATTCTCAAATCCTGTAACCAATCACTAAGTCTTTTTGTGTTATAATTACCCTTGCTAAAAAAAATAATCTACCAAAGAAATTTTTAAATTTAATAATAGATAGGAGGGAAATAATGACCGATCTTTCCTCTAAAAAGAAAGAGAGCTTCCTTGTTTTACTGCAGCAGCTCCAATTGACGGAGGATGCAATGGTTCAACATTTTAAAGATGCCTTGATCGACCGGGTAGTAGTGGACAAGAAGCAAAAGAAATGGCATTTTTACTTTCAGTTTGAACGCATCCTTCCATGCAGCCTATTAACTCGGTTTACGACTCAGTTGGAAAGAAGTTTTTCTCATATTGCAAATGTCTCAAGTAGCATTCATGTTGTGGATACTTCTATTACTGAGCAGGTTGTTCATGATTATTGGAAGCACTGCGTTCAGGAAATCGATGGGATTGCTCCTCCTTTGTTAAAGCTTTTAAACGAGCAACTGCCGAAGGTCCAGGGCTATAAAATGGTCCTAAATGTTCGAAATGATATGGAAGGCATGGCGATTAAGAAAAAATACAGCGGCATAATTGCTGACATTTTTCAATCCTATGGATTTCCTAGTTTAACTATTGATACAGAAGTTACTCAAGCAACCTCAACGACTGAATTCGAGGAATTCGAAAAGGCCAAGGCAAAAGAGGACCAGGAACGTGCACTTCTTGCTATGGTAGAAATGCAGAAAAAGGATTCAGAAAAAGATTCTGCAGACGGTGTACCGACGGATGGTCCAGTGACAATCGGACTAACGATTAAAGACGATGCAGATTTCAGGCGCCTTGAAGAAATAGTTGATGAAGAGCGCCGAGTCGCGGTCGAAGGGTATGTTTTCTTTGCGGAAACAAAGGAACTTCGAAGTGGCCGAACGCTTTTAACCTTTAAAATTACCGATTATACAAGCTCTATCATGGTTAAGATGTTTTCTCGAGACAAGGAAGATGCAGCTATATTCCAACGCGTGAAAAAAGGCCTATGGTTAAAAGTACGGGGCAGCATCCAAAATGATACTTTTGTCCGTGACCTTGTCATGATCGGAAATGATGTGAATGAAATAAAACCAAAGCTTCGGCAAGATACGGCTCGTGACGGTGAAAAACGTGTCGAGCTTCATTTGCATACACCAATGAGCCAAATGGACGCGGTTAGCAGTGTAGGGGATCTCGTTTCTCAGGCGGCAAAATGGGGCCATAAAGCAATCGCGATTACTGACCATGCAGGTGCGCAATCTTTCCCGGAAGCTTTTGGAGCAGGAAAGAAAAACGGGATTAAGATTCTTTACGGTGTGGAAGCGAATCTTGTGGATGATGGAGTACCGATTGCTTATAACTCGGCACACCGTCTCCTTGCAGACGACACGTATATTGTCTTTGACGTTGAAACAACCGGTCTTTCAGCTGTTTACGATACAATCATAGAACTTGCGGCAGTCAAAGTTAAAAATGGTGACATCGTTGATCGATTTGAATCATTCGCGAACCCGCACCGAAGATTATCAGCAACCATCGTCGAGTTAACGGGCATTACCGATGATATGGTCGAGAATGCTCCAGAAGTAGATGATGTACTAAGGAAATTTCACGAGTGGATTGGTGACTCGATTCTTGTCGCCCATAATGCTTCATTCGATATGGGCTTTTTAAATACAGGATGTAAAAAGATTGGAATTGGAAAATTACCGAATCCAGTCATCGATACACTTGAACTTGGTAGACTACTCTATCCAGATATGAAAAATCACCGGCTTAACACACTGGCGAAAAAATTAGAAGTCGAGCTTACCCAGCATCACCGTGCCATTTATGATGCCGAGGCGACTGGTTACATTCTAATAAAGATGCTAAAAGAGGCAGCGGAAAAAGGCATCGAGTATCATGATCAAATGAATGATTACATGGGTCAAGGTGGCGCATATAAACGTGCAAGGCCCCATCATATAACTCTAATCGCACAAACAGAAGTTGGTCTTAAGAATCTATTCAAACTGATCTCGATTTCTCATCTTAACTATTTTTATAGGGTGCCGCGAATCCCGAGGTCTGTTTTACAAAAGTACCGCGATGGAATTTTAGTAGGTTCGGCTTGTGATAAAGGCGAAGTATTTGAGACAATGATGCAAAAGTCCATGGAAGAGGCAGAGGAAGCTGCTCATTTTTACGATTATTTAGAGGTTATGCCAAAGGCCGTTTACTCTCATTTAATTGAACTAGAGCTGGTACGTGACGAAAAATCATTAGAAAACATTATTTCTAATATTGTTAAACTTGGAGAAAAGCTCAATCTTCCAGTTGTTGCGACCGGGAATGTTCATTATTTAAATGAAAATGATAAAATCTATCGTAAAATCTTGGTCAATTCCCAAGGTGGAGCCAATCCACTAAATCGTCATCGACTTCCAGATGTTCATTTTAGGACAACAAACGAAATGATTGATGCGTTTTCGTTCCTAGGGTTAGAAAAGGCGAAAGAAATTGTCGTAACAAACACAAATAAAGTTGCCGATATGATTGATGACATCAAGCCAATTAAAGATGATCTGTATACCCCGAAAATTGAAGGGGCAGATGAAGAGATGCGCCATATGAGTTATGCGATGGCACAAAGCATCTACGGAGAAGATCTTCCAGAAATTGTAGAGGCGCGACTTGAAAAAGAATTGAAGAGTATTATCGATAACGGTTTTGCCGTTATATATCTTATTTCACATAAGCTCGTTAAAAAATCTCTTGATGATGGGTACCTAGTTGGTTCGCGTGGATCGGTTGGTTCTTCTTTCGTCGCAACCATGACGGAGATTACCGAGGTAAATCCATTGCCGCCACACTATGTCTGCCCGAAGTGTAAGAAATCCGAGTTCTTCGATGATGGTTCAGTAGGGTCCGGCTTTGACCTTCCAGACAAGGATTGTCCTACCTGTGGAATTCGATACACCAAAGACGGCCATGACATCCCGTTTGAAACCTTCCTTGGATTTAAGGGTGATAAGGTTCCCGATATTGATCTCAATTTTTCCGGGGAATACCAACCGCGTGCGCATGACTATACAAAAGTATTGTTTGGTGAAGACAATGTCTATCGTGCGGGAACGATTGGAACCGTTGCTGAAAAGACGGCTTACGGTTATGTAAGGGGTTATCAAAATGATAATAATTTGCATATGCGCGGAGCAGAAACAGATCGTCTTGTTGCGGGTTGTACGGGAGTTAAAAGAACAACAGGGCAGCACCCTGGTGGGATTATTGTTATTCCGGACTACATGGATGTGTATGATTTCTCGCCGATTCAATTCCCGGCGGACTCACTAACGTCTGAATGGCGGACAACCCATTTCGACTTCCACTCCATTCATGATAATGTCTTAAAGCTCGATATCCTTGGTCACGATGATCCAACGGTGATTAGGATGCTTCAAGATTTAAGTGGGATTGATCCGAAAACGATTCCTACGGATGATCCGGAGGTCATGAAAATTTTCTCGAACACCGAGTCCCTTGGTGTAACAGAAGAACAAATCATGAGTAAAACGGGCTCCCTAGGTATCCCGGAATTCGGGACAAGATTCGTTCGTCAGATGCTTGAGGATACGAAGCCGACCACTTTCTCAGAATTGGTACAGATTTCTGGGCTCTCCCATGGTACTGACGTTTGGCTTGGAAATGCCCAAGAGCTGATTCACAATAATGTTTGTACACTGAGTGAAGTAATTGGTTGCCGTGATGATATAATGGTATACCTTATTTACCAGGGACTTGAGCCATCGTTTGCTTTTAAAATCATGGAATCCGTACGTAAAGGGAAAGGCCTATCGGATGATATGGAAGAAGAAATGCGCAAAAACAAAGTTCCAGAATGGTACATCGATTCATGTAAAAAGATAAAATACATGTTTCCTAAGGCTCATGCTGCAGCTTATGTCCTAATGGCTGTAAGGATTGCTTATTTCAAAGTACATCATCCACTTCTGTACTATGCAGCGTATTTTACAGTAAGAGCCGAGGACTTTGATGTTGACGCCATGGTCCGTGGGTCACAAACCATTCGGGCTAAGGTTGAAGAAATCAGTGCTAAGGGTCTTGATGCTTCTACGAAGGAAAAAAACTTGATGACCGTGCTTGAATTGGCAATGGAAATGTGTGAGCGGGGCTACTCTTTCAAGAAAGTGGATCTCTACCGCTCAAGTGCGACAGATTTTATTATTGATGGCGACGCGCTTATTCCACCTTTCAATTCAATTCCAGGATTGGGAACGAATGCAGCGATTAACATTGTGAAAGCACGTCAACAAGGGGGATTCCTGTCGAAGGAAGACCTTCAGCAACGTGGGAAAGTCTCAAAAACTATTATTGAGTTTTTAGACAATCACGGCTGTCTAGAAGCATTACCAGATCAGAATCAGTTGTCGTTGTTTTAGCATAATGGGTGCTCCTTAAGATGGTTTGTATGGAGCACCCATTTTTTTATTTGTGGTACTTAATCTAGGCTCAAGAGGTCGAACGGAAAAATAGAGGTTATGGGGTCATTAAAATTAATGACCAAAACCCTTTTAATCCCATCTCTATTAAAGTAAGAAGGCTTACCCTAAATTGAGTAAATAGCAGAAGTAAAATAAGCGGAGGTTTTCCGGTTAATTTCAAATTGGAGCTCGTTTTGGGGGATATAAGGGGAGATTTTCCGGTTATGCAAATAAAAACACTCCATTTTTATGATTTTGGAGTTAATAGTCGGAGTTTCTCCGTTTATTTATGCTATTTTCATTTTAATTTACCAATTAAGCGGAATTCTTCCGTCTATTCTTGTTAAGAAAAAACTCTCATACCCGGTCTGGTTGATAGAAGATTAAAATGGTAAAAGGAAAAACATTTACTTGTTTGCAAAGTGGCAAAAGATTGTGCCTGTAAAATAAAAAATGTAAATTCTGTGACCAAGTAAAGGCAAATTTGGTAGTTTATAGTGCTAATTTAAATCTTCTAAACCAAAATCCATGACGAAGAGGAAGAAGCGCTCATAAGTGCTTGGGCGCCTAATCCGTTTGCATTAAAAATCTGGTTATGTTATATTTTTATTGGAAATACTACGGATAACTCTGGCAGATAAGAGTGGGGAAACCCGCTCTTTCTTGTTTGTATGCCCTTTTCGGGATGTAATTGAATAAATACGAAGAGAGCCCATTCCAAAAGGAGGGATAAAAAATGAGCAAAGTGACAGAAGTTGTCGAAGACCTTTTGACACCGATTTTAACCGACTTAGAACTTGAATTAGTGGACATAGAGTATGTAAAAGAAGGAAAGAACTGGTTTCTGCGAATTTACATAGACAAAGATAATGGCGTCGATATCGAAGAATGTGGCGTAGTTAGTGAACGTCTAAGTGAAAAGCTTGATGAGCTTGATCCAATCACACATAACTATTTCCTTGAGGTTTCTTCACCTGGAGCAGAACGTCCACTGAAGAAAGAGAAAGATTATGAAAAAGCCGTTGGGAAAAATGTTTTTATAAAAACGTATGAACCTATTGATGGAGAAAAAACATTCGAAGGTTTATTAAAAGCATTTGATGGTGAGACGGTCACCGTTGAAGTGAAAATTAAAACACGAAAAAAAGAATTCGTTTTGCCATTCGATAAGATTGCCAGTGCTCGTTTGGCAGTCATATTCTAAACAAATATTGGTATGAATGAACAGCCTTATGAAAAATATAATGTAAGAATTTAAAGGGGGATAAAAATCTCATGAGCAGTGAATTGTTGGATGCTCTGACAGTGCTTGAAAAAGAAAAGGGCATATCCAGGGATGTATTGATTGATGCGATTGAAGCAGCGTTAGTCTCAGCATACCGGCGTAATTTTAATCAGGCTCAGAATGTACGTATTGATATGAATTTTGAGAATGGATCAATGCGTGTGTTCGCTAGAAAAGAAGTCGTGGAGGAAGTATTTGATCCGCGTCTCGAAATTTCCCTTGAAGAAGCTCATCAAATAAACCCTAACTATACAGTCGAAGATGTGGTCGAATTAGAAGTAACTCCAAAGGATTTTGGACGAATTGCTGCTCAGACTGCAAAGCAAGTTGTTACTCAACGAGTTCGTGAAGCGGAGAGAGGCATCATTTACTCTGAATTCATTGACCGTGAAGAAGATATCATGACGGGGATTGTTCAAAGGTTGGATTCGAAGTTTATCTATGTCAGCCTTGGCAAGATTGAAGCAATACTGCCAGTAAACGAGCAAATGCCAAATGAACAATATAAGCCACATGATCGGATTAAGGTTTTCCTAACGAAAGTAGAAAAGACAACCAAAGGTCCGCAAATCTTTGTATCTAGAACACATCCTGGACTGTTAAAAAGGTTGTTTGAAATTGAAGTTCCTGAAATTTACGATGGTACAGTAGAAATTAAATCTGTAGCACGTGAAGCAGGGGACAGATCAAAAATCTCGGTCCATTCAGATAACCCTGAGGTCGATCCGGTTGGTTCTTGTGTTGGCCCTAAAGGCACGAGAGTACAGGCGGTCGTGAATGAGTTAAAGGGCGAGAAGATTGATATTGTTAAATGGTCAGAAGATCCTGTCGTGTTCGTTGCTAATGCTTTGAGTCCTTCAAAGGTTCTTGACGTAATTGTTAGTGAGCAGGAAAAGGCGACAACCGTCATTGTTCCGGACTATCAGCTTTCTCTAGCGATTGGAAAACGCGGTCAGAATGCAAGGCTTGCGGCCAAGTTAACTGGTTGGAAAATTGATATCAAATCTGAAACAGATGCTCGTGAGGCTGGAATCTTCCCTCGTGAAGATGGTGCACTTTTAGAAGGATACGAGGAAGATTATTCAGACGAGGAGTTAGATTAAGGGAAGAGGTGGATGAGCGTGAACAGCCGAAAAAAAATTCCGATGCGCAAATGTGTTGCAACCGGTGAAATGAGACCAAAAAAGGAACTCATCAGGATTGTTCGCTCAAAAGAAGGGGAAGTATCCATTGACCCGACTGGTAAGAAATCTGGACGTGGTGCTTATCTATCAAAGGATAAGGAAACTGTCCTGCTTGCAAAGAAAAGAAACATCCTTTCTAAACAGTTGGAAGCGAACATAGAAGACTCTGTTTATGAAGAGCTTCTAGACCTTATCGAAAAGGAGAACGGACAAATCTGATGAACGATCAGTGGATGTCATTGCTTGGCTTAGCCAATCGAGCACGTAAAATCATTTCAGGGGAAGAGCTATCCGTAAAAGAAATCAGAAGCGGTAAGGCAAAGTTAGTATTATTGTCTAAAGATGCATCTTTCAATACTCAAAAGAAGATTACAGATAAATGTAATTCCTATCAAGTTCCATATAAATTGGTCGAGGATCGGTATAAGCTTGGCCAAGCAATTGGGAAAGAGGCCCGTGTGGTTGTCGCCCTTTTGGATGATGGGTTTGCCAAGAAACTGTTGACGTTGCTCGATTAATTCTAGCGGGGGTGAAAATATGAGTAAAACGCGCGTGTACGAATACGCCAAAAAGCATAATGTATCGAGTAAAGACGTTATTACCAAATTAAAAGAAATGAACATCGAGGTTTCAAACCATATGACGGCTATTGAAACGGAGACGGTGAGGAGATTAGACGCCATTTATAATAAAACAACGGAAAAGCAACCACAGTCACAGCAGTCAAATCAACAACAAACAGGTCAAGGCCAACAGCGACCATCAGGTCAAGGGCAACAACGACCATCAGGTCAAGGCCAGCAGCGACCATCAGGTCAAGGCCAGCAGCGACCATCAGGTCAAGGCCAGCAGCGACCATCAGGTCAAGGCCAGCAGCGACCATCAGGCCAAGGTCAACAACGACCATCAGGCCAAGGTCAACAACGACCATCAGGCCAAGGTCAACAACGACCATCAGGTCAAGGTCAACAACGACCATCAGGTCAAGGCCAACAACGACCATCAGGTCAAGGCCAGCAGCGACCATCAGGTCAAGGCCAGCAGCGACCATCAGGCCAAGGTCAACAACGACCATCAGGTCAAGGTCAACAACGATCATCAGGCAATCAACGTGGTGGAAATAATAACAATAGATCAAAACAAAACAACAATCGCGGCAAACAAAATCAGACCCACGCTCCACAACCGCAAGTGAAAAAGGAAAAAGAGCTTCCAGCAAAAATTACCTTCAGTGATTCCTTAACGGTTGGTGAGCTTGCTAAGAAGCTCTACCGTGAACCATCTGAAATTATTAAAAAGTTATTTATGCTTGGTGTAATGGCTACGATTAACCAGGACCTAGATAAAGATGCGATTGAATTAATTTGTACCGATTATGGGGTTGAAGTTGAAGAGGAAATCCTCGTTGATACAACAGACCTTGAGGTATATTTTACAGAAGATAAAGAAGACCTACTTGGTGAGCGCCCACCAGTTGTTACGATTATGGGACACGTTGACCATGGGAAAACGACTTTACTTGACTCGATTCGTCATACGAAGGTAACCGCAGGAGAAGCAGGTGGAATCACTCAGCATATCGGTGCTTACCAGGTAGAAGCGAATGGAAAGAAAGTTACCTTCCTTGACACACCAGGTCACGCTGCTTTTACAACGATGCGTGCTCGTGGTGCGAAGGTTACAGATATAACAATCCTTGTTGTAGCAGCAGATGACGGGGTTATGCCTCAAACGGTTGAAGCAATCAACCACGCAAAGGCAGCCAATGTACCAATTATCGTCGCTGTTAATAAAATGGATAAAGAGGGAGCTAACCCTGATCGTGTGATGCAGGAACTGACTGAGCATGGTCTTGTTTCAGAAGCTTGGGGAGGCGAAACCATCTTTGTTCCAATTTCAGCTCTTAAAGGAGAAGGAATTGACAGTCTACTTGAAATGATTCTCCTAGTAAGTGAAGTTGAAGAATACAAGGCGAATCCAAATCGTCCGGCGATTGGAACGGTTATTGAGGCTCAGTTAGATAAAGGCCGAGGATCCGTTGCTACTTTACTTGTTCAAAATGGTACTTTAAAGGTTGGGGACCCAATCGTTGTTGGAAATACTTTTGGACGTGTAAGGGCAATGGTGAACGACCTAGGCCGCCGTGTTAAAGAAGTAGGACCATCTGCTCCTGTTGAGATTACTGGTCTTAACGATGTTCCTCAAGCTGGTGACCGTTTTGTCGTCTTTGAAGATGAAAAGACAGCTCGCCAAGTTGGTGAAGCTCGTTCAAGCCAGGCACTTCAGGCACAAAGATCCGAAAAAACAAAGGTCAGCCTTGATAACTTATTTGAACATATGAAGCAAGGCGAAATGAAGGACTTAAATCTAATTGTAAAGGCTGATGTTCAAGGTTCCGTAGAGGCCGTTGCAGCAGCGTTACAAAAATTAGATGTAGAAGGAATTAATGTCCGGATTATTCATACTGGTGCTGGTGCCATCAATGAATCTGATATTACCTTAGCGGCTGCGTCAAACGCGATTGTCATTGGATTCAATGTTCGTCCAGATAATAATGCAAAACGTGCAGCAGAAACTGAGGAAGTTGATATTCGTCTTCACCGTATCATCTATAAAGTTATTGAAGAGATTGAATCGGCGATGAAAGGGATGCTTGATCCTGTTTACCAAGAGAAAACAATCGGTCAAGCGGAAGTACGTCAGACGTTCAAAGTATCAAAAGTTGGTACAATTGCGGGGTCTTATGTTACAGATGGTAAAATTACCCGTGATAGTGGCGTCCGCCTAATCCGTGATGGCATTGTTATTTTTGAAGGCCAAGTGGATGCTCTTAAACGTTTCAAGGATGATGCAAAAGAAGTAGCCCAAGGTTACGAATGCGGAATTACGATTAAAAACTTCAATGATATGAAAGAAGGCGACGTTATCGAAGCATATATCATGGAAGAAGTGGAACGTTAATGATTGTAGGGCTCGCTGCCTGTGAGTGTATCGTTTATGATGCCCACTCTTTAAAGGATAAAAGAGCAGTCTTGCAGCGTATCATAACAAGACTGAAGCAGAAGTATAATGTTTCAGTTTCAGAAGTGGATTTCCAGGATGCTTGGCAGCGGACGAAAATCGCAATTGTGACGGTCTCGTCCGCACGGCAGGCAACGGAAAGGGAATTACAAAATGCCCTTCAAATGATTGATTCGTTTCCTGAAATAGAACGAACTATTACTGACATTGAATGGCTTTAATTTGACGAGGTGATCGAACATGGGCCATCGAGTAAATCGTGTTGGAGAACAAATGAAAAAAGAGCTGGGTGACATTATCGGCCGTAAGATTAAGGATCCGCGTATTGGTTTCGTTACGGTAACAGATGTCGAGGTAACCGGTGATCTTCAACAAGCAACAGTTTATATTTCTGTTCTAGGTGATGAAGCACAAAAAGAAAACACGTTAAAGGCACTTGCGAAAGCAAAAGGATTTATACGGACTGAAATCGGTCAGCGAATCCGCCTTCGCAAGACACCTGAAATTAGTTTTGAATTTGATCCATCTCTCGATTATGGAAATCGGATCAATACGCTTCTTCATCAAGTTCATAATCATAATGATAATAATGATGAGAAAGAACGGGAAAATTAGAATACAGAATAGATGGATAGACATAATGTCTATCCATTTTTTCAATAGGTAAGGAAAATAGGATTTTACTTTGGAAACTGTCTAGCTCCAGCGCCTAGGGGCTCGGGTCATAAGCCACACCCTGTAAGAAGGGAAAGAACACCTTCTTTTAGGGTGCGTCTTATTCCTTTCGTCCCTGGGCAAGGCGCTTACGCTTTTCGTTTTAGGAGGAAAAATGGAAGGGATTCTACCGTTATATAAACCAGCGGGAATGACATCGCATGATTGTGTTTTCCGCCTCAGAAAAATTTTTAAAATGAAACGCATTGGTCATACAGGTACTCTAGATCCAGACGTTACTGGAGTGCTCCCTATCTGTTTAGGGAGAGCGACAAAGGTGGCTGAGTACATTACAGATGCAGGTAAAGCATATGAGGGGGAAGTAACCATTGGATTCTCGACAACCACAGAGGATGCTTCTGGTGAAACCGTAGAAACCAAAGTGGTGGACAAAATCATCACAAGGGAAGAAATTCTTGCTATCTTTCAAAATCTGACGGGTGAGATTGAACAGACACCACCGATGTTTTCTGCAATAAAAGTTAACGGGAAAAGACTTTATGAGTATGCTCGTCAGGGAATTGAAGTGGAACGTCCTTCAAGGAAGGTACAAATTTACAACATGACCTTGCTTGATGAGCGAACTCAATTTGAAGGAGATACGATTTCCTTTCGGTTTCGAGTAAGTTGTGGGAAAGGTACATACATTAGGACCCTAGCTGTAATGATTGGGGAGAGTTTGGGCTATCCGGCTCATATGTCTTATCTTCAACGTATTCAATCTGCTTCGATGACTCTTGATGATTGTTATACTTTAGAGCAGGTAGAAGAATTGGCTCTTGCGGGTGAGGTTCAGAGTGTGTTAAAACCTCTTGAGGACGGGATTTCTGATTTGCCGAAATATGAAATAAGTGATAAAGTAGCAGAGAAAGTGAAAAATGGTGTAGTATTGGAAATTCCTACGCACTTAGAAATGGTCGAGGGCCCAATAGCAGTATGTCTAGCCGACGGAACGGTGTTGGCTATTTATAGAAAACACCCTCGGAAGCCAGGTCTACTAAAGCCAGATAAAGTGCTAAGGAATGAACAGTAACGATCTCTAGGCTAGTCAGAAAAGGTGAATATTAAAAGTGGAACTAATCAAACTGAATCATCCTCATTCATATAAGATAGAAGATTTCCCCTCCCAGGTAATGGCACTTGGATATTTTGACGGCGTCCACCTCGGTCATCAAGAGGTAATTAAAACAGCGATTAAGATTGCTAGTGATCATGGAATTAACAGCGCAGTTATGACCTTTGATCCTCATCCATCCGTTGTCCTTGGGAAACGTTTGCAACATGTTGAATACATAACGCCAATTGAAGAGAAAATCCGAGTGATTGAAAACATGGGTGTGGACCGTTTATTTATTGTTCATTTTACTCCAGAGTTTGCAAACCTTTTGCCGCAAGAATTTATCGATGACTATATGATTAAGCTTAATGTCAAGCATGTTGTAGCAGGTTTTGATTATACTTACGGAAAAATGGGAAAAGGAACAATGGAAACGATGCAGTTCCATTCAAGAGGGAAGTTTGAGTACTCAGTCGTCCCTAAGCTATCGGTCGCTGATGAGAAAATCAGTTCAACGTTAATCCGGTCCTCTCTAAGGGAAGGGAAGATGGATGTTATACCTACGTTATTAGGGAGATTCTATACGACAACTGGTACCGTTATCCATGGGGATAAACGTGGGAGAACTATTGGCTTTCCAACAGCGAATGTGGATGTTTGGGAAGACTTTATTTTACCACCAACGGGGGTTTATGCAGTAAGAATTCAGCTATCAGGAGACTGGTATCAAGGAGTTTGTAATGTCGGCTATAAACCAACATTTAATAATGAAAAACCGTCAAAACCATCTGTTGAAGTCCATATATTTGACTTTAATAAAGATATTTACGGAGAAGTAGCTGTCGTTGAATGGCATTTGAAGATTCGTGAAGAGCAGAAGTTCTCAGGAATCGATCAATTGGTGGCGCAAATCGATAAAGATAAACAAAAAGCAATACATTACTTTGAAAAACACCAAGGTTAGACTTGCTTTTTATCTAAAAAAGATGTATTCTAATTAACGTATCAAAAAGAACCTTTGCTTGGCAAGTCGAGTCACCGACGCTTGCTCGGTAACAGGGGATATTAAGTAGGAGGTGAATCGGATGGCAATCACAAAAGAACGTAAAAATGAACTAATCAATGAGTTCAAGACACACGAAAACGATACTGGTTCTCCAGAAGTTCAAATCGCTGTCCTGACTGCAGAAATTAATGCATTGAATGATCATTTACGTACCCACAAAAAGGATCACCACTCACGTCGTGGCCTTTTAAAAATGGTAGGTAAGCGTCGTAACCTTTTAACGTACCTTCGTAATAAAGATGTTACACGTTACCGTGACTTAATCAACAAGCTTGGTTTACGTCGATAATTTGTAAAAAGCGGGATTTTTCCCGCTTTTTTATTGTGTAAATAAAAGGTTTAGGTATAAAATTATTACATAATTCCTCTTTAAATTTTAGAGTTTGTTTTTTCTGTACATAATACTAGTGGAATGAGTCGTTTGGACAGGCTATTTCTGAAAAAAATATTTACTAATAATTTTGAAATGACCAGCTTTTAAAGCTGTCACTATACATTGAATTGTACATGCAATCACGGGAAAAGTTATACCCATGGAATGCAAAAGGATTCAGTAAGAGAGGGGCTTAATGAATGAATCAGGAAAAACAGATATTTTCAATGGACTGGGCCGGTCGTGAACTAAGTGTTGAAATCGGTCAGTTGGCAAAACAGGCGAATGGCGCAGTCCTAGTACGTTACGGAGACACGGCTGTATTGAGCACAGCTACAGCTTCAAAAGAGCCTAAGAATTTAGATTTCTTTCCGTTAACCGTAAACTATGAGGAGCGTCTTTACGCGGTAGGGAAAATCCCAGGTGGTTTTATTAAAAGGGAAGGTCGACCTAGTGAAAAAGCGATTTTATCAAGTCGTCTAATTGACCGTCCAATTCGCCCGCTATTTGCCGATGGTTTCCGAAATGATGTTCAAGTTATTTCAATTGTAATGAGTGTCGATCAGAATTGCCCATCAGAAATGGCAGCAATGCTTGGATCATCTTTAGCACTTAGTGTTTCAGATATCCCGTTTCAAGGTCCGATTGCCGGAGTGATTGTTGGTCGTATTGATGGCAAATTTGTCATCAACCCAACGATTGATGAAGCTGAAAAGAGCGATATGCACTTGACGGTTGCCGGAACGAAAGATGCAATCAACATGGTAGAAGCTGGGGCCAATGAGGTACCAGAAGAAGTGATGCTAGAAGCAATCATGTATGGCCATGATGAAATTAAGCGTTTAATTGCTTTCCAAGAAGAGATTGTTGCAAAAGTTGGCAAAGAAAAAATGGAAATCAAACTATTCGAACTTGATACGGATCTTGAGGCAGAAGTTCGCGGTCTATGTGAAAGCGATATGATTCCCGCGATTCAAGTACAAGAAAAACATGCACGCGAAGCGGCAATTAAGGAAGTTAAAAATGCAGTACTCGCGAAGTATGAAGAAGAAGAAGCAGCTGATGACAAGTTAAAGCAAGTGAAACTAATCCTTGATAAGATGGTAAAGGGTGAGGTTCGCCGCTTAATTACGGAAGATAAGCTACGTCCAGATGGTCGTGGTGTGGATGAAATCCGCCCTCTATCTTCAGAAACTGGTATCCTTCCTAGAACGCACGGTTCTGGTTTATTTACAAGAGGACAAACGCAAGCTTTGAGCATTTGTACCTTAGGTGCAATGGGCGAAGTACAGATCCTAGATGGACTAGGAGTTGAAGAAGAAAAGCGTTTTATGCACCACTACAATTTCCCATTGTTCAGTGTTGGGGAAACTGGCCCAATTCGTGGTCCAGGCCGCAGGGAAATTGGTCACGGAGCACTGGGAGAAAAAGCTCTAGAAGTGGTCATTCCTTCAGAAAAAGATTTCCCATACACGATTCGCTTAGTATCAGAAGTTCTTGAATCGAATGGATCGACTTCACAAGCAAGTATTTGTGCAAGTACATTAGCGATGATGGATGCAGGCGTGCCACTAAAGGCTCCAGTAGCTGGAATTGCCATGGGCCTTATCAAATCAGGTGAACATTATACAATCCTTACAGATATTCAAGGGATGGAAGACCACCTCGGAGATATGGACTTTAAAGTTGCCGGAACAGCAAATGGCGTAACAGCTCTGCAAATGGATATTAAAATTGATGGACTATCTCGTGAAATTTTAGAAGAAGCCCTTCAGCAAGCGAAAAAAGGCCGCATGCAAATTCTTGAATCAATGCTTGCAACGATTTCGGAACCACGCGGACAGCTATCAAAATATGCACCTAAAATTATGATGATGTCTATCAATCCAGATAAGATTCGTGATGTGATTGGGCCAAGTGGAAAGCAAATCAATAAGATCATTGAAGAAACAGGCGTTAAAATCGATATCGAACAAGATGGTACAGTCTTTATTGCTTCTACTGACGAGGAAATGAACCAAAAGGCTAAGAAAATTATTGAAGATATCGTTCGCGAGGTAGAAGTTGGACAGATGTACCTTGGTAAAGTAAAACGCATTGAGAAATTTGGATGCTTTGTTGAAATCTTTAATGGAAAAGACGGTCTTGTTCATATTTCTGAGCTTGCTGAGGAACGTGTCGGCAAAGTCGAAGACGTAGTCAAGATTGGCGATGAACTTCTTGTGAAGGTTACAGAAATCGATCGTCAAGGACGTGTGAACCTTAGTCGTAAAGCAGTACTAAAGGAACAACGCGAAAAAGCAACACAAAGTGAATAAGAATCATTTAAAAACCCGGGGCAACCCTGGTTTTTTTTATTTCTGTTTGAAAGGGAATGCCTATCCTCGTTCTACCTTGTCCCTCCGTCACATATTCTTATCTATAGGGATATTGGACAGGGCTGTCGCTCAGCTAATGAAGGAGGCAAAGGGAATGAAAAAGTTATCTTATATTGTCGCTATCCTAATGGGTGCGTGGCTTTTGGTGAGCAATCCTTTTTCTGATCATTATTTATCATATTTAAAAGCCGAATCAATTACGGTTTCTACGAGTGAAGACTCTCTTTATAGGGTAATAGTAGAGAAAGCACCTGAATATGAAGTAAAGCCCGTAGATGCGAAAATGGATCCGGTCTGGAAAGCGATTCCTGGTTACAATGGGATGAAAGTCAATGTTGACAAGTCGTATAAAAAAATGAAAAAAGAAGGCAAATTCTCAGAGAATCTGCTTGTATTCGATGAATTAAATCCAAAGGTTCATTTATCCGAACTGCCACCTGCTGCCATTTATAAAGGGAACCCTGAAAAGCCAATGGTAAGCTTTATTATCAATGTTGCTTGGGGGAATGAATATTTATCTGATATGCTATCAACGCTAAAAAAGCATCATGTGACAGCAACCTTTTTTCTTGAAGGAAGATGGGTGAAAAATCATCCGGAGCTTGCAAAGATGATTGTTGAAGCAGGACATGAGGTCGGTAATCATTCATTCACTCACCCGGATATGAAAAGTTTATCCGTTTCAAGAATTCATGATGAAATTAAACGAACCAATGAAGTGATTGAGGCAACCACAGGTGAAAAACCTCGTTGGTTTGCCCCTCCGAGTGGTAGTTATAAGGAGGACGTTGCTAAAGTCGCTTCAGTATACGGTCTAGGTACAGTGATGTGGAGTGTTGATACAATTGATTGGAAGAAACCTGCACCGGATGCCCTTATTCAAAGAGTCACAGGGAAACTCCACAATGGGGCGATGATTTTGATGCATCCAACGGACTCGACAGCTAAATCACTTGATCGGTTAATTTCCGAAATCAAAGCCAAGGATATGGAAATTGGAACAGTTTCAAAATTGTTAAGCGAAGAACGAATCATGGAGAAGAATAAAGATAAAGATGAAGATTCTTGATTTGTTAAGAACCGGTTTTTTTGAACATATTAATAAAATCATGAAAAAAAAACCTTCATTTTGGAAAAAGTAACTAAAATGAAATATACTAAGGTATTGCAGGAATAGTTTTTTAAGCTATTTCCAAAGGAGGGGTCAATTTGATAAACAAATATACTTGTCAGAACGGAGTACGTATCGTACTTGAGCAAATTCCGACCGTTCGCTCTGTTGCGATTGGTGTTTGGATTGGGACTGGATCCCGTAATGAAATACCTGAGAATAATGGGATTTCTCATTTTCTTGAGCATATGTTTTTTAAAGGGACGAAAACGAGATCCGCAAGGGAAATTGCTGAGTCCTTTGATAGCATCGGTGGTCAGGTGAATGCGTTCACATCTAAGGAATATACTTGCTACTACGCAAAGGTCCTTGATAATCACTCCCAGTATGCGCTTGAAGTTTTATCCGATATGTTCTTTAATTCCACGTTTGTTGCAGAAGAACTGGATAAAGAAAAAAATGTCGTTTATGAAGAAATCAAAATGTATGAAGACACCCCAGATGACATCGTTCATGATTTACTAAGTAAGGCCATTTACAATGAGCACGCACTCGGGTACCCAATTCTGGGAACGGAAGAGACGTTAAAGACCTTTACTAGTGACACGTTAAATCAGTATATGTTCGATACATATACTCCGGAAAATGTTGTCATTTCGATTGCCGGAAACGTACCAGAGACGTTTATAGCCGAAGTAGAAAAGCTTTTTGGGAACTATGAAGCGGGAAAAGAAAAGATCGAGTACCAGGCGCCATCTTTTAATGCAAATCATATTGCTCGCAAAAAAGAAACAGAGCAAGCGCATCTTTGTCTCGGATATGAAGGCTTACAAATCGGACACTCTGATGTTTATAGCCTAATTACCTTAAACAATGTACTTGGCGGTAGCATGAGCAGTCGTTTATTCCAGGATGTCAGGGAGCAGCGTGGCTTGGCTTATTCGGTCTTCTCCTATCACTCTGCCTTCAGAGATACCGGTGTCGTAACGATTTACGGAGGTACAGGGGCAAAGCAGCTTGATGTGTTATTTGAGACCATTCAGGATACGCTTAGTAAGTTGAAGCAAGAAGGAATTACCGATAAAGAGTTAAGTAATAGCAAAGAGCAGCTTAAAGGAAGCTTAATGCTAAGTCTTGAAAGCACAAACAGCCGTATGAGTCGAAATGGTAAAAACGAACTTCTACTTGGACGCCATCGTTCCCTCGATGAAATCGTCGAACAAATTGATGAAGTATCGAAGGAAAGTGTCAACCAACTAGCCAATAAGATCTTTACGGACAATTACTCTGTTTCTTTAGTTAGTCCAATGGGAGAACTGCCTAAAGGTTTATAAGTAAATGAAGGAACAGTCTGAGGTGCATGCTCAGGCTGTTTTTTTGTGTTTGCTTCTAAAAGATAGGAAAAGTTGATACATATATAGTAAGACAAAGGAAGGGGGAGACACATGAGGTTAAGTGAATTAGGCGGGAAGGAAATCGTTGATGTTAAAAAGGCGGAAAGGCTAGGTGTTCTCGGGCAAACGGATTTAGAAATCGATGAACGCACTGGTCAGATCAAAGCATTAGTGATTCCCTCTGTTAAATGGTTTGGTTTGAAAAGGCAAGGGGGCGAAATGAGAGTACCCTGGCGGCAAATTAAGAAAATTGGTACGGACATGGTGATTGTTGACATAACAGACGAACAGTAGGCTGGCATTTGCCAGTCTTTTTTTTAGGCTCTATTTCTCAAGCTTTGATAGGACAGGCCCTGTGTGCCGGTGAGTTCTTGTTTGTGAAAGGGCTTGTCTATGTTCCCGTAATTGCTCTGGATAAGCGAGAACAGTCAAATAGAGGGGCTCTATGTGCCCGAAAAGGCTCTGGAGAAGCGAGAACGGTCAAATAGAGGGGCTCTATGTGCCCGAAAAGGTACCGGATAAGCGAGAACGGTCAAATAGAGGGCCTCTATGTGCCCGAAAAGGCTCTGGATAAGTGAGAACGGTCAAATAGGAGTGCGCAATATGTTTTTTAATATATAAATCCTGCCGAACCGCTCACACAAAAGCCCACTCAACCATATCTAATACATGTAGGAACAAAATCGACACAGTTTTTGCATAAAAGTAGTTTTTGCCAATCCGTTTCACCGACTTGTCCCCACAACTAAGGAAGGAGATGTTTTCCTTATGATAGCAGGCTCTAGCCGCTTTTTAGATGTGAAATTAGAGGATAACTCACCATCTAGACACCTGCGACATATGATGTTGGAGTAATAAGAAAAATTCCTGTTCGACTATTGAAAAGAAGGTGATTATTCTTATGCTGACAGGAATGCAGATCGCTGTATTTGGCGGTGATGCTAGACAGCTGGAGATTATCCGTCAGCTGACAGAGCATGATGCCAAACTGTCACTAATTGGCTTTGAACAACTGGATCATGCTTTTAGTGGAGCAACAAAAGAAAAAATAGATGAAATAGATTTTAGCGCACAGGATGCGATTATTTTACCTGTGCGAGGAACGGATCTTGAGGGTCATATTGATACGATTTTCTCAAGTGAGAAGATTACGCTAAAGAAAGAAATGCTGGAGGAACTACCGCCCCACGCGATTATTTTTTCCGGAATAAGTAATCCTTATCTGGATGAAATCACAAAGGAAACCAATCGGCGGTTAGTAAAGCTATTTGAACGAGATGATGTAGCGATATACAATTCGATTCCAACGGTCGAAGGAACCATCATGATGGTGATTCAACATACTGATTTTACCATTCATGGATCGAATGTCGCCGTTTTAGGCCTTGGAAGAGTTGGAGTTACAGTTGCTCGTACTTTCCAAGCGCTTGGTGCGAAGGTGAGTGTCGGAGCAAGAAAGAGTGAGCATAAAGCGAGAATCATTGAAATGGGGCTAACTGCTTTTGATTTAAATGATCTCGAAGCAAATGTAAAAGATGTTGATATTTGCATTAATACGATTCCGGCTCAAATTGTGACAGCATCCGTCATTTCAAAGATGCCGGCCCACACGCTTATCATCGATCTTGCTTCTAAGCCAGGAGGCACTGATTTCCGCTATGCGGAAAAACGCGGGGTTAAGGCCCTACTTGCACCAAGTCTACCGGGGATTGTAGCCCCGAAGACGGCAGGGCAGATTCAAGCCAGTGTCTTGATTAAGTTGCTTAGAGAAGACATGAAAAAGAGGGAGGAAAATCAATCATGAGCTTGAAAGGAAAAAGAATCGGATTCGGACTAACAGGTTCTCATTGTACGTATGATGAGGTGTTTCCTGAAATTGAAAAACTCGTTAACGAAGGTGCCGAAGTTGTACCTATTGTATCGTGGACCGTTCAATCGACAGATACAAGGTTTGGTAAAGGGGAGGACTGGGTTCAGCGGATTGTAGATTTAACAGGAAACGAAGCCATTAATTCAATTGTAAAAGCGGAGCCGCTTGGTCCTAAGTATCCGCTGGATGCGATGGTGATTTCTCCGATGACAGGGGTATCCTTAAGTAAATTTGCCAACGCACAAAACGATAGCCCTGTACTGATGGCTGCAAAAGCAACCTTAAGGAATTCAAAACCAATTATTCTTGGAATCTCGACAAACGATGCGCTTGGTCTAAATGGTGTGAATATCATGAGATTGATGTCGACTAAGAATATCTATTTTATTCCTTTCGGCCAAGATGATCCCGTGAAAAAGCCTAACTCTTTGGTAGCAAGAATGGGAGCAACAAGAGATGCGATTCTAGCAGCTATGGAAGGCCGTCAACTTCAGCCAGTTCTAGTTGAACGCTTCCGTGACGAGGAATAGATTCAGTCTATTCTTTGCTAGAATTTACTGCGATGCCGTAGGTACAATGTTTTGCTTTGGAAAATTATATTGCCATTTCCCTTTCCTTCGTGGGTGAATATGATAAAATAAATGAAAATATAAAAATGGCAGATGGATTCTATGAATAGGTCTGCCTCTTCATATTTATATCGACCCGGAACACGCCGGTTAATTCTACTTTTGGAAGGGGAACTACGAATGGCACAAGAGAGAGGATACCATGTAGCAGTAGTTGGAGCAACAGGAGCTGTTGGCCAACAAATGATTAAAACACTAGAAAACCGTGATTTTCCAATATCAAAACTAACGTTACTATCTTCTGCACGTTCAGCTGGAAAAAAGGCTGTCTACAATGGGCAGGAATTTACGATAGAAGAAGCGAAACCGGAGAGTTTTGAAGGAGTAGATATTGCTCTTTTCAGCGCAGGAGGAAGTGTGTCGAAAGCACTCGCACCTGAAGCGGTAAAGCGTGGAGCAATCTGTGTAGATAATACGAGTGCGTTCCGTATGGATGAAAATGTACCATTAGTGGTTCCTGAAGTGAATTCAGAGGACTTGAAAACTCATAATGGAATTATTGCTAATCCAAACTGTTCAACGATCCAAATGGTCGTTGCGCTAGAGCCTTTACGCAAAAAGTTTGGATTGAAGAAAGTCATTGTTTCAACTTATCAGGCTGTTTCAGGTGCCGGTGCTGCTGCAGTAGACGAAATGCATGAGCAAACGAAGGCAATCCTTGAAGGCAAGGAAGTAGAGGCAAACATTCTTCCAGTAGGCTCACTTGATAAGCATTATCAGATTGCTTTTAATGCGATTCCACAAATTGATAAATTTGAAGAAAATGGTTTTACTTTTGAAGAAATGAAAATGATTAACGAAACGAAAAAAATTATGCATATGCCAGGGCTTCAAGTCGCTGCGACTTGTGTCCGTCTTCCAGTTGGAACAGGACATTCCGAATCGGTTTATTTTGAAATCGATGCCGATGGAATCAGTTCAAATGAAGTGAAAACACTGCTTTCAGATGCACCAGGAGTTGTCCTACAGGATGATCCATCAGAGCAAATTTATCCTATGCCAGCTTTTTGTGTAGGGAAGAATGATGTTTTTGTCGGACGCATCCGTAAAGATTTGGATAATGAGCAAGGCTTCCATATGTGGGTTGTTTCTGATAACCTACTTAAGGGTGCAGCCTGGAACTCAGTTCAGATTGCTGAAACACTAATTGAACTTGGTTTAGTTAAAAAATAATCTGCAGCGAAAATTGAAGCTTTAAACTTTAAAAGAGGCGTCTTAGAGGTGTAACGATGAAAATAATCGTCCAAAAATTTGGTGGGACATCGGTTCGCAATGATGAAAGCCGAAGTCATGCCATTAATCATATTAAACAGGCAATAACAGAAGGATTTAAAGTGGTCGTTGTCGTCTCAGCGATGGGAAGGAAAGGGGAACCCTATGCAACTGATACCCTTCTTTCCCTAATTGGAGGAAATGATAATCATTTAAAGCCTAGAGAATATGATCTGTTATTGTCCTGTGGGGAAGTCATTTCAAGTGTTGTTTTTACAAATAATCTTCACGAAAATGGAGTAAATGCTACTGCACTAACAGGTTCTCAGGCTGGATTTTTAACAAATGGGGAACATACTAGTGCAAAGATTCTGGATATGAAGTGTGAGCGTCTTTTAAAAGAGCTCGAAGCAGTAGATGTAGTGGTGGTTGCTGGCTTCCAGGGTGGTGCTCCTAATGGGGATGTTACCACAATTGGCAGAGGAGGCAGCGATACATCTGCCGCTGCACTTGGAGCAGCTTTAAACGCAGAAAGAGTCGATATCTTCACAGATGTAGAAGGAATCATGACCGCTGACCCAAGAATTGCAGAGAACGCTAGACCGTTACCTGTTGTAACTTATACAGAGGTTTGTAATATGGCCTACCAAGGGGCGAAAGTGATTCACCCACGGGCCGTAGAAATTGCGATGCAAGCGAATGTGCCTATTCGTATACGTTCCACTTATTCCGATAGCCTTGGAACGCTAGTGACGGATAAAAATGGCAAACAGAATAAAGGCAGCGATATAAAGGAACGTCCTGTGACCGGAATTGCGCATGTTTCAAACGTGACACAGGTGAAAGTATTTGCAAAAAAAGATCAATACAATCTTCAATCAGAAGTATTCAAAGCAATGGCCAATGAAAACATCTCTGTCGATTTTATCAATATTTCACCAAAGGGTGTTGTGTACACCGTTTCGGAAGAAATGACCAATCGAGCGATCTCCATCCTTGAATCGCTTGGTCATGAACCGCTAGTTGAACGAAACTGTGCGAAGGTCTCTGTTGTCGGTGCAGGTATGGCTGGAGTGCCGGGGGTTACCTCGAAGATCGTTACAGCCCTTTCAGAGAAGGGGATTAGGATCCTACAGTCTGCTGACAGTCATACGACGATTTGGGTGCTTGTCAAGGAAGAAGATCTAATTCTTGCTGTGAACGCATTGCATGATGCCTTTCAGCTTGAAACGGTTCAAGAGTACTTTGATAACAGCTCACAGGGAGTTTAACTCTTTTATAGAGTTGCACTAATGTAAAGGAGTGGATCAAATGGTCCAATTTGGCCGTATTTCGACAGCGATGGTTACACCATTTGATAGCAAGGGACATGTCGATTTCGCAAAGACGACTCAGCTGGTCAATCATTTAATCAAAACGGGAACGGAATCTCTCGTCGTAGCAGGAACGACAGGGGAGTCACCCACTCTAACAAAAGAAGAGAAAATTGCTCTTTTTGACCATGTAGTGAAGGTGGTTGACAAACGAATTCCAGTTATTGCAGGTACAGGTAGCAATAATACGTACGCAACGGTTGAACTAACTAAGAAGGCTGCGAAACTAGGTGTAGATGGAATTATGATTGTTGCCCCTTACTACAATAAACCGAGCCAGGAAGGTCTATATCAACACTTTAAGGCGGTGGCAGACAATACAGATCTACCGATTATGGTGTATAACATTCCTGGTCGCTCAGCCGTCAATATTCTTCCGGAAACCATTATTCGTCTTTCGGAAATACCGAATATTGTTTGTGTAAAGGAAGCAAGTGGAGATTTGAGTGCAATGACCAAAATTATTGCGAACACTCCGGATGATTTTATGTTATATAGCGGGGATGACAGTCTTGCATTACCGGTTCTTTCGATTGGTGGTACAGGAGTAGTATCTGTGTCCTCTCATATCATTGGCAATCAAATGAAGGATATGGTTTACGCATATGTAAATGGGAAACATGAAGAAGCCGCGAAACTTCATCAAAAGTTACTCCCTGTTATGCAAGGGATGTTTAAAGCCCCAAATCCAGCTCCTGTAAAAACGGCTCTGCAGATGTTGGGACTTGATGTCGGAACCGTTCGACTTCCGTTAGTACCCCTCAATCATGAGGAACGGGCGGAAATTTATGAGTTAATCAAACAATAAAAAAATCAACCAGCTGGCCTGGTTGATTTTTTTATTGGCTAAATAGGGCCATTGTTGATCTCAGCCGAAAATTAATATGGGTTTAACAGATTCAATTTATGAGTAGGGAGTTAAATTGGCTCATTTTAGCAGAAATGGTATTTTAGTGATGGTATTTCTATTGTAAAGGGTTTCTTCCATCAAGTATAATAACGGTAACTGGTCATGGTCGGCCCGATTCAGCAAGGAGGAAATTTAAAATTGAATAATAGAGTAAACGAGAGCATCAAGGTGATCCCCATGGGGGGAGTGGGGGAAATCGGCAAAAATATGTATCTTACAGAAGTGGACGGAGATATTTTTATAGTAGATGCCGGCTTGATGTACCCAGAAGATGAAATGCTTGGGATTGACATTGTTATTCCTGACCTTACTTATCTGATGCAAAATAGAGATCGAGTTCGTGCCATCTTTTTAACTCATGGACATGAAGATCATATTGGTGCCCTAACTTATGTACTTCAGAAGATCAGTGTACCTGTTTATGGGTCGAGATTAACGATTGCGCTCGCAAAGGAAAAAATGAGAGAGCAAGAATTTGCAGGGAAAGTAGATTTTAGAATCATTCATTCTAATTCCAGGATAAAGTTTGACTCAGCTGTAATTACATTCTTCAAAACGAATCATAGTATTCCGGATTCTCTGGCTGTAAGTATACATACATCAGAAGGAGCCATCGTTCATACGGGTGACTTTAAATTTGATCAAGCTGCCTCCGAACTTTATCGTCCAGAAATAGGCAAGATGGCGGCTCTTGGTGAAAAAGGAGTTCTATGTTTGTTGTCAGATAGCACCGGTGCGGAAAAGCCTGGATACACGAAGTCTGAGGCAGTCATTGCTCGGGAATACTCTTATCGTTTTACGCATGCTGAAGGAAGAGTCATTGCCACGTGTTTTGCAACAGATATAAGTAGAATTCAGCATATTTTCAACAGTGCGTTAGAAAGTCAACGAAAAATCGTTTTAGTTGGGAAAAGCCTTAAGCGAACCCTAGAAAAGGTGATTGAACTAGGATACCTTGCAGTAGAAGAAGATCAAATCTGTTCGATTTCAGATGCAAAACAGTATGAAGACCATCAATTGATTTTCCTTATTACCGGGAATCAAGGGGAGCCAATTGAAGCGTTAGAGAAAATGGCGAAACAATCACACCAAGCGGTGAACATTCAAAAGGGAGATACTGTTTTAATTCCTGTTTCACCTTTTATTAATAGTGAGGTATTCCTCAATAAAACCATTGATTTGCTTTGTCGTGCAGGTGCAGATGTTGTTTACGGTAAAGGAATGATGGATGTTTCTAGCCATGGAAGTCAGGAAGAACTGAAGTTCATGATTAATCTCATGAATCCTAAATTTTTCGTTCCTGTCCATGGTGAATATAAAATGCTAAAAGCACATGCAAAGGTCGCAAAAGAGAGCGGGATTCTCAATGGAAATATTATCATCCCTGAACGTGGGGATGTCATTGAGTTTACAGAAGGCAAAGCTCTTGTTGTAGATCGTATTCCTGCAGGAAATGTCCTCATTGATGGAAGTGGAATAGGGGATGTGGGTAATATTGTCCTCCGTGATCGTAAGCTTCTTTCTCAGGATGGGGTTCTAATTGTTGTTGTCACATTGAATCGTGCTGAACGCAGGATTGTTACTGGCCCAGAAATCATTTCGAGAGGCTTTGTCTATGTTCGTGATTCGGAAGAACTAATGAGAGAATCTGAAGAAATTGTCAGAACTATTGTAGAAAAAGTAATCGCACGGGATACCTTTGACTGGGCGAGTTTGAAGCAAGAAATGAGAGAAGCACTAAGTTACCAGCTATATAATAAAACAAAGCGTCGGCCAATGATTATGCCAATTTTAATGGAAGTTAGAAGGTAATAGGAAAAGAGGGGAGCGGTGTAAATCACTGGCTTTCCTTTTTTTGTCTGATTTTATCAATGTTTGAAAGGAATCGGTCCAGATTCGATTTAGGTTAACCGCATGAAATATCCAGTATTGACCATACTAATTGATATCATGTCTGTAGGGGGTAATATTGGATGCAAATGAATGAAAACAGTACAGAGAAGCAGGAAGGAAACAAAGAAGAAAAATCTAGCCTGATGGAAAAAATTCAACAGTTAGGTCAAACAAATGTACCACAGCTTTCACAGGATTCTAAGATTCACTGTTTGACAATTGTCGGGCAGATTGAGGGGCATGTACAGCTACCTCCTCATAATAAAACAACGAAGTATGAGCACTTAATTCCTCAGTTGGTTGCGATTGAGCAAAATCCAAACATCGAGGGACTTATGGTGATTCTTAATACGGTTGGCGGGGATGTTGAAGCAGGATTAGCTATTTCGGAAATGATTGCATCATTGTCTAAACCAACGGTTTCAATTGTTCTCGGTGGTGGACATTCAATTGGTGTACCAATTGCCGTTTCATGCGATCACTCGTTTATTGCTGAAACAGCTACGATGACCATCCATCCAATCAGATTGACAGGACTTGTGATTGGAGTCCCACAAACATTTGAATACCTTGATAAAATGCAAGAGAGGGTCATCAACTTTGTGAAAAAGCATTCTAATATTTCCGAGGAAACCTTCAAGGAGCTAATGTTTGCAAAAGGGAATCTAACAAGAGATATTGGAACAAATGTAGTTGGTTCAGATGCTGTTGAGTCAGGTTTGATTAATGATGTTGGTGGTCTCGGTCAGGCTATGAAAAAGTTAAATGAACTAATCGACCTTAGAAAGCAGGAAAATGAGGGGATGCTACAATGATTTTATACACAATGATGCCTCAAGAACAGATTTTTCCTGAAGAACAGCAGGAACAATCCGGTCAAATGATGATGAGTTATAAAGGGATTCCTGTTCTTGCCGAACAATTAGATGCAACAAGTTATCAAATTGTACGGGTAATGAGTACAGACCCTTCCCATTATTTAGATGCCGAGTGTACTCCGGGAGCAAAAATTTCCTTTTCATAGAACGAATGTTTGACCATCATCTTAGGCCCTTATGTTATAATAGATTGTAAACCCAACGATAGCAGCCGAGATAGGCTGCTTCTTTTCTTATCTAAATCGGTGGGACGTAAGTTTTTTACACTATTAGCTGTGTTAGATCCTGTTGATTGGGGTGAAGTGCCTGGAGCGGAAATCAACAGCCGATTTTAACAGAGCTATACTATTAAATGAGAACTAGAATGTAAGGTGATCACGTGGCAAAAAAGAAAAAACGACAAACTCAAAAAAGCGACCAACTCAAAACAACTCTGAAATACGAACTTAGTGGGCTCATTCTGCTATCTGTAGCAATTATAGCGATGGCAAACCTAGGTGCTGTCGGCAAAGCGGTCGTGCTATTTTTCCGCTTCTTTATGGGCGAATGGTTCATGCTTAGCTTGATTGGCCTAATCATTTTTAGCTTTTATATCATGTGGAAGCGTCAGATACCATTTCTATTTCAAATTAAACTTTTTGGTACATATTTAATAATCGGCGCAATTCTATTATTAAGCCATGTCAAATTATTTGAGCTTCTTTCGAATGGAGGAAAGTTTGACAATCCAAGTGTAATCGGCAATACATGGGATCTTTTTATGATGGAGGTCAGAGGAGAGACAAGCACGGTTGACCTTGGGGGAGGTATGTTTGGAGCCGTTTTATTTGCCATGTTTTATTATTTATTTGATGCAGCCGGCTCTCAGCTCATCGCCTTCGTAGCAATCGTCATTGGGATCATCTTAATCACGGGGAAAACCTTTGGTGATACAGCCGGCAAAGTGATTAGCGGAATAGGGAACTTTATTAGTAAGCAATGGAAGGAATTTTTAGAGGACCTGAAAAAATGGCAAGAAGATATGGTCCGCAAGAAGGCTGAGAAGCTTGAGGCGAAGAAACTGGCACAGAAGTCCGAGGTTAAGCCTCCTATTGTTGAGAATACAAAAGAGATAGAAGAAGAATCTTTTCAAACAGAACCGCTTATTTCTAGCTTCGCAGAAAGGGCGTACCCTGAGGATCTTCCGCAGGAGGAGGCCAACCCTCACGTAGATCAACAATCGGAAAAAGTGGATCAGAAGGCCCCGACCAAGGATAGTGATAAAGGTCAAGAAGAGATAGACGAGCAAGTTGCAGCACCACCGATTACCTTTACTGAGGTAGAAAACACCTCCTATGAGCTTCCGCCATTGAAATTGCTTACACGTCCTAATAAGACAGACCAAAGTGGTGAATACGAACTGATTCATGCCAATGCGGCAAAATTAGAAAGAACTTTTCAAAGCTTTGGTGTAAAAGCAAAAGTTACTCAAGTACACTTAGGGCCCGCAGTAACGAAATATGAAGTCCACCCAGATGTTGGGGTGAAGGTAAGTCGGATCGTTAGTTTGCACGATGACCTAGCGCTCGCTCTAGCGGCAAAGGATATCCGTATTGAGGCACCGATCCCAGGGAAATCAGCGATTGGGATTGAGGTCCCAAATTCAGAAGTGGCAATGGTTTCATTACGAGAGGTATTAGAAGATAAGCGAAATAATAAGCCTGACTCCAAGTTGCAAATAGCCCTAGGGCGCGATATTACCGGGGAAGCGGTCTTGGCAGAACTGAATAAGATGCCCCATCTTCTTGTTGCAGGAGCCACTGGAAGCGGGAAAAGTGTTTGTATTAACGGGATTATTACAAGCATTCTGATGCGTGCCAAACCTCATGAAGTGAAGCTAATGATGATTGACCCTAAAATGGTCGAATTAAATGTTTATAATGGAGTACCTCATTTACTTGCTCCTGTTGTCACGAATCCAAAAAGGGCGTCTCAAGCCCTGCAAAAAGTGGTAAGTGAAATGGAGCGACGGTATGAATTGTTTTCTCACACGGGGACAAGAAATATTGAAGGTTACAATGATTATATTAAAAGGTCGAACGATGAGGAAGGTGCCAAACAGCCCTTACTCCCTTACATCGTCGTCATTGTAGACGAGTTGGCTGACTTGATGATGGTTGCCTCTTCAGATGTTGAGGACGCCATTACAAGGTTGGCACAAATGGCACGTGCGGCAGGGATTCATTTGATTATCGCTACTCAACGCCCATCCGTTGATGTCATTACTGGTGTAATTAAGGCGAATATTCCTTCCCGAATTGCCTTTGCTGTTTCCTCTGCAACTGATTCTAGAACCATCCTTGATATGGGTGGAGCGGAGAAGCTCTTAGGTAGAGGGGACATGTTGTTTCTACCAGTAGGGGCATCTAAACCGGTCCGCTTGCAAGGTGCTTTTCTCTCAGATGATGAAGTAGAGGAAGTGGTTGATTTTGTTATTGGTCAACAGAAGGCACAATACCAAGAGGAAATGATTCCAGAAGAAATACCGGAGAACACTTCGGATGTTGACGATGACCTCTATCAAGATGCTGTCGACTTAATTGTCGAAATGCAAACAGCGTCTGTTTCCATGCTTCAACGAAGATTTCGAATTGGGTATTCGCGGGCAGCCCGACTTATTGATGAGATGGAACAAAGAGGGGTTGTCGGCCCTTATGAGGGAAGCAAACCGCGTAATGTGCTTATTTCAAAAACAGAAGAAGCAAGTTCTTAATCGAATGCTATACTCTCATAATTTGTTGCTTTCGAAGATTAATTATGACTTATAACAGGTTCAGTTACTACTATCGCAACATTAAAAATGCAGTCAAAATGAGTGCCAATTTGTATATAAAATTGACACTCATTTTTTTATTGTTGTAAAGCCATTTTGGATGGAAGTAGGATAAAAATTTGTTTGGGAAATGCACCCCAAATTGTAGGAGTCCAATGGTTGTTGCCCAACAATTCTACCCTCAAATTTGATAGAAATTTAATCAGCAAAAAATTTTAAATTAAGCGGAGATTTTCCCGTTAACTGGAGAATAGAGCTCAGTTCAGGGTATTTAAGCGGAGAATTTCCCGTTAAGCAAAGGAAATTAACCATTTTCACGTTTTTTTGAGTAAATAGCGGGAATTTTTCCGTCTATTTAAGCTAATTTCAGTGCTATTTCCAAATTAAGAGGAATTTCTCCGCTTATTTATCAAACCATGCATATCTCCTTATCTGGGACTTTTAGGGTCAGCGCTCTTATGGCTTAGAACATGCAGATTATTGAAGGGCGTTAGTTCAACAGACAACCAAAATGGATAGTGTAGTTGTTTGTGTATAAAAACCGTCCATAGAGCTAAAAATACCAAATCATCCTAAAAAAGAGATTTCGCTAGCAATGATTTTACTAGTTAGCCGTGATAAATAATATAAGAAAGAAGTTTGAATAGACGGATTTTCATGAAATTCGTTATTGTCTACTTTTTTCGACAAAAATTACTTGTTTGTCTATTTATTTCTACATTAAAAGATGATATAGTAATCACGATTGGTAGAAATGTAAAACATCAGAGGTCTGATGTCTGGAGAACACGGTTGGAGGAACCCCTATGTCAATCAAGTCAGATAACCGTCACCTATACCTACAAGTGATCGACCGCCTAAAGCAAGATATTCACAATGGAGTTTATAAACAAAAAGAGAAACTTCCATCAGAATTTGATCTTGCAAAAAAACTAGGTGTAAGCAGAGCCACACTACGGGAAGCATTGCGAATTCTTGAAGAGGAAAGCGTCATTATCCGTAGGCATGGGGTTGGAACCTTTGTTCACTCAAGGCCACTGTTTACATCAGGCATCGAGCAGCTTAATAGTGTTACATACATGATTGAGCAAGTGGGGATGAAGCCTGGAACCGTATTTTTAGACACAACTGTATCAGAAGCGACCGAGGAAGATATTCGACGATTTAAATGCACTCCGGAAGATGAAATTCACTTAATCGAAAGGGTAAGAACAGCAGATGGCGAACCAGTTGTTTACTGTATCGATAAATTCCCTTCCGAAATTTTTCCAGAGTCTTTTTCGTATGAAAAGGAGTCTATTTTTCAAATGCTAGAAGAAGAGTCGGATAGGAAGATTGCTTATGCTGTGGCCGAAATTGAGCCGGTTGGCTTTCATGAAAAGATTTCGCCTATTCTCGAGTGTGAACCCGAAACGGCTTTGCTCGTCTTAAAGCAATTGCATTATGATGAAATGGATACTCCAATTTTATATTCGGTCAACTACTTCAAGGCTGATAAGTTTAGTTTTCATGTTTTAAGGAAAAGAATTTGATTTTTCTTTAGACTGAAAGCGTTAGCTTGTTGAAATCTTCCATTTCTACTAAATCCAACAAACAATCCTTAGGGGGTACTGAAGTGAAAAAGCGTAAATTTGGTTTAACGATGTCGTTCTTATTAGCTGCCGGAACAATTCTTGGCGCTTGTGGTGGTGGCGACAATGAAGCCGAAAAAGAAGGTACAACAGACACTGGCGAACAAACCGAAGAAACTTTTAAAGTTGCAATGGTTACAGATGTTGGTGGTATTGATGACAAATCCTTCAACCAATCAGCTTGGAAAGGTATCCAGGAGTTTGGTGAAGCGAACGGTCTTGAAAAAGGTCAAGACGGTTACAACTACTTACAGTCCCAATCTGATGCAGATTATACAACAAACTTAAATTCATTAGCACGTCAAGACTTTGATCTAATTTTCGGTATTGGCTTCATGATGCAAGAATCAATTAATGAGATTGCAGGCCAACAAACAGAAGCTCATTTCGGTATGGTTGATGCTGTTGTCGAAAAAGAGAACGTTGCTAGTATTCTTTTTAAAGAGCAAGAAGCTTCTTTCCTTGCAGGTGTAGCTGCTGGTCTTACAACGGAGTCTAATAAAATTGGCTTCATCGGTGGGATGCAGAGTGATGTAATTGAGCGTTTTGAAGCAGGTTTCCAAGCTGGTGTGAAAGCTGTAAACCCTGATGCTACAATTGATGTTCAATATGCTGAAGCATTTGACAAAGCAGAGATTGGACAATCGATTGCTTCAAGAATGTATTCTTCTGGTGTAGACGTAGTCTTCCATGCTGCTGGTGCAACTGGTAATGGTCTATTCAAGGAAGCTCGTGACCTTAAGGCGAAAGATCCTTCTAAGAACTACTGGGCAATCGGAGTTGACTCTGACCAGGTAGCTGAGGGTGTTGTTGAAATTGATGGAACTGAGCATAACATCATTCTTACTTCTGCATTAAAGCGTGTTGACGTAGCAGTAAATGATCTTTCCACAAAGGCAAAAGAAGGAAACTTCCCTGGTGGAGAAACAACTGTTTACGGCTTAGCTGAAGATGGTGTTGGTTTAGCTGAAATTAATGACGCAGTAACTGTAAAAGCTGATATCGAAACAAAAGTACAAGAGTATTCAGATAAAATTAAGAGTGGAGATCTTGTAGTTCCTGGTACATTAGAGGAACTTGAAACTTTCTCTGCCGAGTAATCAATTTTTGATTAGGATACCTGGCGCCTTATCTTAAGGCGCCGGACCCTATTTATAAATAGTAAAACCCTAACTGAAGGACAGAAAGGTTTCTGTTTTTCATTTAAGGTTTTATAGGTAAGGCCCCTTTTTTAAAATAATCTAAGGTCTGACCTCTTACTACCTGAGTTTTTTCACCTTATTTTGGGGAGTGAAACAAGTGGAAGAATATGTTATTGAAATGCTCAACATTCGTAAAGAGTTTTCGGGCTTCGTTGCAAACGATAACATTACTTTGCAATTGAAAAAAGGAGAGATTCATGCACTACTGGGAGAGAATGGTGCAGGAAAATCAACACTGATGAACGTCCTCTTTGGGCTATACCAACCTGAAGCTGGAGAAATTAAGGTTAAGGGCGAGTCTGTCAACATTACAGACCCGAATGTTGCGAACGACCTAGGAATCGGGATGGTCCATCAGCATTTCATGCTTGTTGATACATTTACTGTAACGGAAAATATTATTCTTGGAAAAGAAACATCCAAGGGTGGCGTAATTGATATCAAAACCGCTGAAGAAGAGGTTCGGAAAATTTCTGAGAGATACGGCTTAGCCGTTGATCCACAAGCGAAGATATCTGATATATCTGTCGGAATGCAGCAACGGGTTGAAATCTTGAAAACGCTTTATCGAGGAGCGGAAATTTTAATCTTTGATGAACCAACGGCCGTACTAACGCCTCAAGAAATCAAGGAATTAATTCAAATTTTAAAAACGCTTATTAATGAGGGAAAATCAATCATCCTAATTACTCATAAATTGAAGGAAATTATGGAAGTATGTGACCGTGTAACGGTTATTCGTAAGGGTAAGGGAATTGGTACAGTTAACGTAAGCGAAACCAATCCGACGGATCTTGCAAGCCTTATGGTCGGTCGCGAAGTTACCTTCAAAACGGAAAAGACAGAAGCAAAGCCAACTTCTGATGTTCTGCTAATCAATGATTTGGTCGTGAAGGATTCTCGAGGAGTTGAAGCTGTTCGAGGACTAAATTTAAATGTTAGAGCCGGTGAGATTGTCGGGATTGCCGGGGTTGACGGGAATGGACAATCCGAATTAATCGAAGCGATTACGGGTCTTCGCAAAGCGGATAAAGGTAGCATTAAACTTAATAATAAAGAGATTTTAAATTTGCCACCAAGGAAGATTACCGAATCTGGGCTTGCGCATATCCCTCAGGACCGTCATAAACACGGACTTGTATTGAATTATTCCGTTGGTGAAAATATGGTGTTACAAACGTACTACCAGAAGCCTTTCTCAAGGTCAGGAATCATGAATTTCAAACAAATCTTTGATAAGGCAAGGTCGCTTATTTCAGAATTCGATGTACGGACACCAAGTGAATTTACTCCTGCAAGAGCTTTATCTGGAGGGAATCAGCAAAAGGCCATTATTGGACGAGAAGTGGACAGAAACCCCGATATTTTAATTGCTGCACAACCAACGCGTGGCCTTGATGTTGGTGCCATTGAATTTATTCACCAACGCTTGATTGATCAGCGCGATAACGGGAAAGCTGTCTTGTTAATTTCGTTTGAATTGGAAGAAATCATGAACGTCAGTGATCGAATTGCTGTTATTTACGAAGGTGAAATCGTCGCAGTCGTTGACCCTAAGGAGACAACTGAGCAAGAGCTAGGATTATTAATGGCTGGCTCAAAACGTCAGGAAGCAGGTGAAGAAACAAATGTCTAGCCGGATGAGAAATATCTTAATCCCAATTATTGCGGTTTTATTGGGTGTCTTGGTTGGAACCATCATCATGATTGTCAGTGGCTATGACGCGGTTGCCGGGTTCCAAGCTCTATGGAATGGTGCTTTCGGCGACATCTATTTTACGGGTGAAGTCGTTCGTCAAGTGACTCCATATATCTTAGCGGGACTTGCAGTTGCTTTTGCTTTTAGAACTGGTTTATTTAACATTGGAGTTGAAGGTCAATTAATCGTCGGTTGGGTTGCTGCGGTTTGGGTAGGGGTATCTTTTGATTTGCCAAAGATTTTCCACTTGCCACTAGCTGTTTTAGCTGCCGCTGTTGCTGGTGCTTTATGGGCCTTTATTCCCGGATATTTAAAAGCGAAATTCCGAGTACATGAAGTAATTGTAACGATTATGCTGAACTACACGGCTTTGCATATTACGAACCATTTTATTCGTACGGTTCTTTCAGATGGCAAGGAACGTTCAGAAAATATTGCTACTACCGCTTCTTTAAGGTCACCATTTTTTGAAGGTCTGACAGAATATTCTCGTATGCATTGGGGAATTTTTATTGCCATTATTTGTGCCATCATTATGTGGTTTATTCTCGAAAAAACAACAAGAGGGTTTGAACTTCGTGCAGTAGGATTTAACGAACATGCTTCTCAGTATGCTGGGATGAATGTGAAACAAAATATTATTTTATCCATGGTCATTTCAGGTACCTTTGCAGGGCTGGCTGGTGCGATGGAAGGTTTAGGAACCTTTGGCTATACTGCGATTAAAGGTGGATTTACAGGTGTAGGATTTGACGGGATCGCGGTTGCCCTACTTGGAGCGAATACAGCTATTGGTGTAGTTCTTGCAGCGATTCTTTTTGGTAGCTTGAAGGTCGGGGCTTTAAATATGCCATTAGAAGCTGGAATTCCTAATGAGCTTGTCGACATTATTATCGCACTCATCATCTTCTTTGTAGCATCAAGTTATATTATTCGCTGGTTCATCGATCGTATTAGCAAAAAGGGGGCGAAATAAGTGGGCTTGATGGATATCTTATTAATCATCATTCCGTCGACTCTTCTGTGGGCATCTCCGCTTATTCTCACTGCATTGGGCGGAATCTTTTCGGAAAGATCCGGTGTAATCAATATTGGTCTAGAAGGTTTAATGGTTATCGGTGCCTTTTCAGCGATTGTTTTTAACCTAAGTACAGCTAGTGTGTTAGGTAACTGGACTCCTTGGGTTGCTCTACTGGTCGCTGCCTTGGCCGGTGCACTGTTCTCAGGGATTCATGCTGTTGCCTCGATTACTTTTAGAGCAGACCATACTGTCTCAGGGGTAGCAATAAACCTTTTGGCGGTGGGAGTCACTCTATTCCTTGTTAAGTTAATTTATGATAAAGGTCAAACTGATATCATTCAAAAAGGCTTCAGTAAAATTGATGTGCCAATCTTAAGCGACATTCCGTTTATTGGACCATTATTCTTTTCAAACACTTACTGGACCTCGTACTTTGCGATTGCCGTCGCAATTATTGCATGGTTCGTTGTGTTCAAAACTCCATTCGGTCTTCGCCTTCGTTCCACTGGTGAACATCCAATGGCAGCAGACACAATGGGGATTAATGTTACGAAAATGAGATACATTGGGGTTCTTCTTTCTGGGGCTCTTGGTGGACTTGGTGGAGCCGTTTATGCTCAATCGATTTCCTCTGATTTTAGTCATGCGACGATTAGTGGTCAAGGCTTTATGGCCCTTGCGGCAATGATCTTTGGTAAGTGGCATCCACTAGGTGCAATGGGAGCTGCGATTTTCTTCGGATTTGCACAAAGTTTAAGTATCATTGGAAACAGCTTGCCATTCCTTGAAAATGTACCGAATGTATACTTGCTAATTGCACCTTATATCTTAACAATCCTTGCATTAACCGGATTTATTGGACGTGCGGACGCACCAAAATCAATCGGAACACATTATATTAAAGGAAGTCGTTAAGAACAAAATAACTCTCGGGCGTATTTGTCCGAGAGTTTTTTGCATGGTACAACAGAGATTTAAAGAGATCTTTCACGTGGGCAATAGGCGTCCCGCTTGTAAATATAAAAATCAGCAAGGTATAGTAAGTATAGGTCAGTATCCAAAGGAAAAGATAGAAATATAACCTTCGTAAGTTTTACATAATAATCAGTATGGCTGAAATTAGAAGGACTGAAAACAGCAGGTAATAAAAAGGAGGAACCTCATGGGAGTGATTTCGGAAAGCACCAAGGATATGAAAGGCTATAAGCTTCATATCGTCAAGACCGATAAATTTAAAACGAATACAATTGTTTGGAAGATGAAGGCCCCATTATCAAAAGAAACGGTAACACGTCGTGCGTTATTACCACATGTATTGCAGAGCAGTACGGCAGGGTACCCAACGACGGCAAAGTTAAGGTCCTATTTGGATGAACTATATGGAGCTAATATGTTTGTAGATGTATCAAAAAAAGGGGAATATCAAGTGATTTCCATGTCTATTGAAATCGCTAATGAGAAGTTTCTGAGTGATTCCACCCCACTACTAGCAAAAGCGCTTGAATTATTGAGTGAACTGCTTCAAAATCCGCTCATGGAAAACGAAGCTTTTGACAGCTCTACCGTTGAGAAAGAGAAACGTACCTTAAAGCAACGGATTCAGTCTGTATATGATGATAAAATGCGTTATTCAAGTTTTAGATTAGTCCAAGAAATGTGCGCAAGCGAGCCATATGCTCTTCCTGTGAATGGAGAACTTGAAGAAGTGGATGCGATCACAGCAAAATCTTTATTTGATTATTACCAACGGGCATTTTCTGAGGACGAATTAGATCTCTACATCATTGGGGATGTGGTGGAGGAGGAAGTTGAATCTACCACTTCAAAATTGTTTCAGTTTGCTGAGCGCACACCGCTTGAAGCCAATACTGTGAACCGTCTAGCGGGGGAAGAAAAGGTAGTCAAAGAAAAGCAAGACGTGAAGCAGGGCAAACTCAACATTGGCTATCGGACAAATGTTAAATATGGAGATCCTGATTATAATGCTTTACAAGTTTTCAATGGAATCTTCGGTGGTTTTTCACATTCAAAGCTTTTTCTAAACGTGCGTGAAAAAAATAGTCTCGCCTATTATGTTGCAAGTAGGTTGGAAAGTCATAAAGGGTTAATGATGGTAATGTCGGGGATAGAATTTGAAAACTTTGATCTCGCGGTAACTATCATAAACGAACAAATGGCAGCGATGAAGTCCGGTGACTTTACTGATGAAGAACTCAAGCAAACAAAAGCTGTTATTCAAAACCAGCTCCTCGAAACGCTTGATACCGCTCGTGGAATGGTTGAGCTTTTATACCATAATGTGGTGTCAAAAGTTGAAGTTCCATTTGATGATTGGGTACAAGGAATGCAAGAGGTGACGAAGGATGAAATTGTCGCAGTCGCAAATAAAGTAAACCTTGATACCATTTACTTTTTAACTGGAATGGAGGCGGCGGAATAATGGAGAAAATTGCATTTGAACAACTGAAAGAAGAACTTTATTATGAAAAATTATCCAACGGGCTTGATGTCTATATTCTCCCGAAAAAGGGATTTAACAAAACGTACGCCACATTCACAACAAAGTATGGATCAATTGACAATCATTTTAAGCCACCAGGCAAAACAGAACATGTAAAAGTGCCTGATGGGATTGCTCACTTTCTAGAACATAAGTTGTTTGAAAAAGAAGATGGCGATGTGTTCCAACAGTTCAGTCGCCAAGGAGCATCAGCGAATGCCTTCACTTCTTTTACGAGAACAGCCTACCTGTTTTCAAGTACTTCGCATGTGGAGGAGAACCTGGAAACGTTAATGGATTTCGTTCAGGAGCCATACTTCACCGAATCGACGGTTGAGAAAGAAAAGGGGATAATCGGTCAAGAAATTACGATGTATGATGATAATCCCGACTGGCGGCTTTACTATGGTGTGATAGAAAATATGTTTAAAAGCCACCCGGTAAAAATAGATATTGCTGGGACGAAGGAATCGATTTCCCATATAACGAAGGATATGCTCTATGAATGCTACAATACGTTCTATCATCCAAGTAATATGTTGCTGTTTGTTGTTGGTGCCGTTGAACCAGAGCAAATCATGAAGCAAATCAAAGATAACCAAGCGAAAAGGGATTATGCTGTTCAACCAGAGATTGACCGCCAGTTTGAAGCGGAAATGGAAGAAGTGGCTGAGAAGAAGCAGGTCCTGAAAATGAATGTGCAAACGCCTAAGTGCATAGTGGGCATTAAAGCCCCACCATCAACAAGGCAAGGACAGGAAATGCTAAAATATGAGCTGTCTCAAAATATTATGCTTGATATTTTGTTCGGAAAAAGTTCTCCAGGTTATACTGAGCTGTATAGTGAAGGGTTAATCGATGATTCGTTCTCCTATGATTTTAGTCAGGAACAAGGCTTCGGTTTTGCCATGGCTGGTGGAGATACAACGGATCCGGATAAGCTTACTGAAAAAATAACGGCGATTTTATTAGAGGGCAAAACAGGCTCTAGTTTTAATGAAGAAAATCTTGGTCGGGCTAGAAAGAAAAAAATCGGTGCCTTTTTAAGAGCAATCAATTCTCCCGAGTATATCGCCAATCAATTTACACGGTATGCGTTTAATGACATGGATCTATTCGAAGTCGTACCGGTGCTTGAAAGCATCACGGTTGAAGACATCAAGGCAGCCGCAGCTAGCTTGATTGATGAGAAGCGGTTTACCGTCTGCCAAGTAGTGCCGAAATAAGAGTAGGAGCGCCGGACAACCGCCGGCGCTCATTTTTGAGGAGAAAAAGATGAAAAAATTTATATTAATTACAGGGGCAAGTGGAGCAATTGGTCAAGCAATCGCACTAAATCTGGCGGCCAAGGGGTATTCATTATATCTTCATTACAACCTTAACCAACAAGCGATGGACAAGCTGCTTAAAAGGCTTGAGCCTTTTAATGGGGAATACATTCCGATTCAGGCGGACTTAGCTGAACCAGATAGTTATCAGCGCGTGGCGTCGCAGATTTTTTCACTAGATGGGATTGTCCATAACGCAGGTCATGCTCTGTATGGTTTACTTCAGGAACTGGATGAAGGGGATGCTGCACGACTGATTCAGGTGTCGATTACCACCCCGCTTTTATTGACAAAAGCATTGCTTCCGAAATTGATTACAAAAAAAGCAGGATCGATCGTCGTGATTTCGTCTATCTGGGGTCAGACAGGTGCTGCTTATGAGGTAGCTTATTCTACAGTGAAAGGCGCTCAAATCGCGTTTGTGAAGTCTCTGAGTAAGGAGTTGGCTCCATCGGGGATACGAGTAAATGGAGTGGCACCAGGGGCTGTTGAAACACCAATGATTTCTGGGTTTTCGCCTGATGAGCTGTCCGCAGTCGAAGCTGAAATACCAATGGGGAGATTAGGAACACCCGAAGATATTGCGAATGGAGTAGAGTACTTAGTTTCTGGTCAATCCAGTTATATAACTGGCCATGTTTTATCCATTAATGGGGGTTGGCATATTTGATTAATGCACTTTTCTCAAACTTTGTTGCTTTCATGAATAAATGGAACTTTATAGCATTGATTTCTTTGGGAAATATTTAAGTTTTAGAAAAGAGCTTTGTAAACTGAATTTTAATCCCACCAGACTGCTTATTCTCCGTTAATATACAATAATCCTGATGAGCAGCTTTGGTTTTTTTGAATCCTTTGTGAACATGCATATTTTTAGGCATTCCTTCGCACAATATGCTTGAACACTTTATAAGGAGGTTCAAACTATGTCTGTATTAGATAACTGGGGACAATGGAAAGATTTCTTAGGTAGCCGTTTGGATCAAGCGCAAAATGAAGGAATGAACAACAGTGTAATCTCCGATGTTGCTTATCAAGTGGGGGATTATCTTGCAAAAAATGTTGATCCAAAGAACGAACAAGAACGCGTTCTTGCTGATCTTTGGTCAGTAGCGGATCAACAAGAGCAACATGCAATCGCCAACCTAATGGTTAAGCTTGTCCAAAACAATGGTGGTAGCAATTAAGAGGCTTTGAAAGAGAAAAGAGAGGCTAAGCCTCTCTTTTTTATATGCGCTTTTCGGAAAATTTTCGATTGTTATTGTTTTCCCCTTTTTCTTTCATCTTCTTCCAAAATCATATATTATAGAAGCTAGATAAACTTGTCAAAACTTGTCTCTAAAACATACACTAAGGTATGCACAGTATTATGAGTGGATTTGGGAGAAATATATAACTTTTGTCTGTGTTAAAGTATATTGTTGATTAAGCGGCAGGCGAAGTACCTGATGCGGAAATCAACAGCCACGTATACGCAGCCAATTATTTGGAGGGTTTTGATGGAGAAGAAAGAGTGGTATTTAGAGTACGAAATCATGATTAACCGTCCGGGTTTGCTAGGGGATATATCTTCCTTGCTTGGAATGCTCGCAATTAATATTGTGACCATTAATGGGATTGACCAGGGAAGACGGGGGCTTTTAATTTTAGCTAAAAATGATGAACAAATCGTGAGACTCGAGTCAATTTTAAATACAATGGACACTATAAGGGTAATTAAGTTACGACAACCAAAACTTCGTGATCGCATGGCTGTTCGTCATGGAAGATATATCGAGCGGGATGCAGATGACAAGAAGACCTTTCGATTTGTTCGCAATGAGCTTGGACTCTTAGTTGATTTTATGGCAGAATTATTTAAGCAGGAAGGCCATAAGCTGATTGGAATTAGAGGGATGCCAAGAGTGGGAAAAACGGAATCGGTTGTGGCTGCAAGTGTTTGTGCGAATAAACGCTGGTTGTTCGTTTCATCCACACTGCTTAAACAAACGATTCGAAATCAATTAATTGAGGATGAGTACAACGCAGATAATTTGTTTATCCTTGATGGAATTGTCTCTACTAGAAGAGCGAGCGAACGCCATTGGCAGCTTGTAGGGGAGATTATGCGTATGCCCGCTATCAAAGTGGTTGAACATCCTGATATCTTTGTTCAAAACACAGAGTACACAATAAACGACTTTGATTATATTATCGAGCTTCGTAATAGTCCGGACGAAGAAATTACTTATGAAATGGTCCAACAGAATCAATTGTTTACTGATTCTGATTTCGGAGGATTCGATTTTTAACGTATTGGAAGGTGTTATCGTGACAGAGCTAGGAGAACGCTTTAAGCAAGAGCGTGAAGCAAAAGGACTAAGTCTTGAACAACTACAGAGTATGACTAAGATTCAGAAGCGCTATCTTGTTGGGATTGAAGAAGGCAATTATTCAATGATGCCGGGTAAGTTTTACGTCAGGGCCTTTATCAAACAATATGCCGAAGCAGTTGGTCTTGATCCGGATGAAATTTTTGAGCAATATAAAAATGAAATACCTACTACATACAATGAAGATTTACCAGAACAGCTTTCCCGTGTTCAATCACGAAAAAGCATATCAGGCAGTACATCAAAAGTATTAGACATTCTTCCTAAGCTCTTGATTGGACTTGTTGTCATTGGAGTCATCGTACTTGTTTGGTACTGGCTTGTACAGAGCGCTGGAGACGAAACACAGGAAAATGTAAATGAAGGAAACAATCCAGTCAATATCGAGGAAACTCCGAATGTGATTGAGGAAGAGAATACGGAAGCCCCAGCTACAGAAGAAGAGAATCCTGAAGCAGGAAATGAAGAGACAGAACAGGAAGAGGTTGTCGAAGAACCTGATACACCTGTTCAGGAGATAACCGTTGCTGAGAATAATGGAAGCCTGACTGTATATGATTTAAACAATGCAGAAGCATTTGAAGTGAAGGTTGTTTCAACAGGCTCAACTTGGGTGAGTGTTAAGAATGGGGCAGGAAAATCTTTCTTTGAGACAACATTACAGAAGGATGCCAGTGAAACCGTTGATCTTTCGAATGAAACTGAAGCTGCTATTCGTATTGGCTTTGTGCCAGCTACAGAGATTTACATTAATGGTGAAAAGCTCGATTACGCTGTTCCTCCGAATGAGCGAACAACACAAAACATTACAATTCGTTATAATAAAAGCGAATAATAGTCATCGAAAGGTGACTATTTTTTCGCTGTTAAAAAATTGGTGGTATAATGAGGGCTGAGTCGGATCCGATTTTACAATGATGAGGTCCTAAATTATTTGTTTTTGGAGGCAAAACCAATGAATATTCCGAATAAAATCACCATTTCTCGTATTTTTCTTATACCTGTCTTTTTAGTGGTGATGCTTTATCCATTTGATTGGGGGAACATGATTCTCTTGGGGGCAGAGATGCCAGTTACCCATTTCGTAGGTGCACTCATCTTTATCTTTGCTTCAACGACAGATTGGGTCGATGGCTATTATGCACGCAAATACAACCTTGTCACGAATTTAGGGAAATTTCTAGATCCCCTTGCCGATAAGTTGCTTGTTGCGTCAGCGCTTATTGTCTTAGTGGACCTTCAGATGGCTGCTTCATGGATTGTCATTATTATTATCTTCAGGGAATTTGCTGTCACAGGTCTTAGAGCCATTCTTGCAGAGGGCGGAGAAGTTGTTGCGGCCAATATGCTTGGGAAAATTAAGACTTGGGCCCAGATTATAGCCATTTCTGCACTGCTCTTGCATAATATTATTTTTGAAATGGTGTCAATCCCCTTTGATGACCTGGCACTATGGGTGGCGATGATCTTTACCGTTTGGTCAGGCTGGGATTATTTTATTAAAAATAAAGCCGTTTTCACGAGTTCAAAATAGGCATCTGCGAGTGATGTACCTAGTTTAGTTATATCTATAAAATGGACAAGGGAAATGAAATGGCTCAGACAATAAGGGGGAAATCAATGAACGCTGAAATTATTGCGGTAGGTTCAGAATTATTGCTTGGGCAAATTAACAACACAAACGCTAGATTTTTGTCAGCGCAATTGGCTAGTGTTGGTGTGAATGTATATTTTCATACAGTGGTAGGGGATAACCCTTCAAGGCTGGAGAAAGTGCTAGAAGTGGCAGGGGAACGCTCTGACTTGATTATTTTAACAGGTGGTCTCGGACCCACAAAGGATGACCTTACAAAAGAAACGATTGCCAAACACATTGGGGTGGACCTTGCACTCGATGAGGTGGCAATGGCGTCAATCGAGGGGTATTTTAAAAGAACCAATCGTGTGATGACAGAAAACAACCGGAAGCAGGCGCTGGTTCTAAAGGGCTCGGAGGTCTTGCCCAATGACCATGGAATGGCACCGGGGATGATGTTCACGAGTGGAAAGCGACACTATATGTTGTTGCCCGGCCCACCAAGTGAAATGGAGCCAATGTTTACTAAATATGGAATACCGGCAATTACAACAAAAATGGGCGAACAAGCGAAAATTGTCTCGCGAGTTCTTCGTTTTTTTGGAATTGGAGAAGCGGCACTTGAAACAAAGCTAGAAGATCTTATTGAGAAGCAAAGCAATCCTACGATTGCACCACTTGCCTCAGAATCGGAAGTAACCGTCCGACTAACAGCTAGGGATCAATCTGAAGAACATGCAATCAAGCTAATTGATGAATTGGAAGCGAAAATTCTTGAGCGGGTCGGCGCTTACTTCTATGGCTATAATGAAACCTCGCTGATTAACGAACTGGCTATGCGATTAAAAGGTCGAGGTTTAACCATTGCTGCTGCAGAAAGCTTGACCGGTGGAATGTTTCAAGAACAGCTAACATCCGTGCCTGGAGCTAGTGCAATATTAAAGGGCGGTGTCGTGTGCTATAGCAATGAAGCAAAAATAAACATCGTAAACGTCCGTAAAGAAACCATTGAAGAGAATGGATCGGTTAGTGCGGCTTGTGCTCAGGAGTTAGCGGAGAATGCAGCTAAGCTTTTTGGGGCAGATCTAGGGATTAGCTTTACGGGGGTTGCAGGACCGGAGGAGCTCGAAGGCCACCCGGCAGGCACGGTGTTTATTGGGATTCATCAAAAAGGGAAACCAACAATCACAGAGAAGCTTCAGCTTGCAGGTACGCGGGAAATCAATCGTATTCGTGCAGTAAAGCATGGTTGCCGACTTTTGATCAATAGTTTGAAAGAATAGAAATAGAGTGTAAAAACCAAGGCCCCGCTTGAGAATAATTGAGCGAGGGCCTATTTGATTTTATAAAATTTCAGCCTTGAAAAGAACAATTCCAACTTACCTTTTTACGTCAACATAATAAAAAATACATTTAAAAATCACTTTTTTAGCGAAACTTACCAATCAAAAATATCGAATGAATGTTCGTTTTTTTGCTCGACAAACAACGAAAAAAAAGGTATAGTATGAGTAGTAATTCGAATAGAAATAAGGTTCGGACCAGAACGTTTGGTAAAGGGAGGAAATAATTAGTGAGTGATCGTAAAGCGGCCTTAGATATGGCATTAAAACAAATAGAAAAGCAATTTGGTAAAGGTTCAATAATGAAGTTAGGTGAACAAACAGACCGTAGAGTATCCACTAGTCCTAGTGGTTCGATTGCGTTGGATGTCGCCCTTGGAATTGGTGGTTATCCACGCGGACGTGTAATTGAAATTTATGGACCTGAAAGTTCTGGTAAAACAACTGTGTCTCTTCATGCAATTGCAGAAGTGCAGGCTTCAGGAGGACAAGCAGCTTTCATCGATGCGGAGCATGCGCTCGATCCAGTCTATGCTCAAAAACTGGGTGTTAACATCGATGAATTATTGCTTTCTCAGCCAGATACTGGTGAGCAAGCATTAGAAATTGCTGAAGCACTTGTACGAAGTGGCGCGGTTGATATTCTAGTTATTGACTCAGTTGCTGCTCTAGTTCCGAAGGCGGAAATTGAAGGAGAAATGGGAGATTCCCATATGGGACTTCAAGCAAGGATGATGTCGCAGGCCCTTCGTAAGCTGTCAGGAGCTATTAACAAATCCAATACAATTGCGATTTTCATCAACCAGATTCGTGAAAAGATTGGTGTTATGTTTGGAAACCCCGAGACAACTCCAGGTGGACGTGCGCTTAAATTCTATTCCAGCGTTCGTCTTGAAGTACGCCGTGCAGAATCCTTAAAGCAAGGCAATGATATTGTCGGGAACAAAACAAAAATTAAAGTAGTTAAAAACAAGGTAGCTCCTCCTTTCAAGGTAGCTGAAGTGGATATTATGTACGGAGAGGGAATCTCTAGAGAAGGAGAAATCATTGATATCGGTGCTGAACTGGATATCGTTCTTAAGAGTGGGTCTTGGTATTCCTATAATAATGAGCGAGTTGGACAGGGACGTGAGAATGCAAAACAGTTCTTGAAAGAAAACCCTGCTATTCGTCTTGAAATTCAACAAAAAATTCGTGACCACTATGGTCTAGATGGCGTAAAGCCCCTTGATAAATCCGAAGAAGATCAGGAAGAAATGGAGCTTTCTTAATTCAGGAAAAAGCAAAGCCGTCTTTGGCTTTGCTTTTTTTGTGTGAGAAATCTGTTTAAAATTGGAAAAGAAACGTGAGCTCATCGCGGACAACCCCTTGACAATAAAAATGGGAAAACATACAATTAACATGTATATTTTTACTTTTACTATTACTAGTAATAAAAACGTTTAAAAGCCTTTGTGCTGTATGTTGACTTGAGAAACAATATACATGCCGACACTTTAAAAAACGTAACAAAAAAGTTCATAGCAAGAGGAGGTGAAATGATGGAATTTTTATTACCGATCATCTCCATTTTGCTTGGCCTAATCGTCGGTGCAGTTGTTGGCTATTTTTATCGAAAATCCGTTGCAGAGGCAAAAATAGCAGGAGCAAGAAATGCGGCAGAACAGATTCTTGAGGATGCGAAGCGGGATGCGGAAGCATTAAAGAAGGAAGCCCTGCTTGAAGCAAAGGATGACATTCATAAGCTACGCACAGAAGCGGAACGTGAAGTGCGTGAGCGTAGAAATGAACTGCAAAAACAAGAAAATCGTTTACTGCAAAAGGAGGAGAATCTTGACCGGAAGGACGAATCGTTAAATAAACGGGAACTTCTTTTGGAGAAGAAAGATGACTCTCTAAACCAAAAACAACAGCATATTGAACAGATGCAAAGCAAAGTGGACGAAATGGTTCGTGTGCAACAAGCCGAGTTAGAACGAATCTCGAGCTTAACGCGTGATGAGGCAAAATCCATCATTTTAGAACGTACTGAACAGGAGCTAGCTCACGACACCGCTGTCATGATCAAAGAGAGCGAAAACAGAGCGAAGGAAGAGTCCGACAAGAAAGCGAAGGAGCTATTGTCCTTAGCGATCCAGCGTTGCGCTGCAGACCATGTTGCTGAAACAACGGTTTCCGTTGTGAATCTTCCAAATGATGAAATGAAGGGCCGTATCATTGGCCGTGAAGGACGGAATATTCGGACGTTAGAAACGCTGACAGGAATCGACTTGATCATCGATGATACACCAGAAGCGGTCATTCTATCCGGTTTCGACCCAATACGCCGTGAAACAGCACGATTAGCACTTGATAAACTTGTCCAGGATGGTCGAATCCACCCAGCAAGAATCGAGGAAATGGTAGAAAAGGCTCGTCGTGAAGTCGATGAACACATTCGTGAAGTTGGCGAACAGACGACGTTTGAAGTGGGTGTACATGGTCTTCACCCAGATTTAATTAAGATTCTTGGACGATTGAAATATCGTACGAGTTACGGCCAGAACGTCCTAAAGCATTCTATGGAGGTTGCACAACTTTCAGGACTGCTTGCTGCTGAATTAGGCGAGGACGAAACGCTTGCAAGGCGTGCAGGTCTATTGCATGACATCGGGAAAGCGATTGACCATGAAGTCGAAGGAAGCCACGTGGAAATTGGTGTTGAACTAGCGACGAAGTATAAAGAACACCCAGTCGTTATTAACAGTATTGCTTCCCACCATGGTGACACTGAACCAACTTCAGTTATTGCTGTTCTTGTGGCTGCTGCTGATGCATTGTCAGCTGCTAGACCGGGAGCGCGTAGTGAGGCACTAGAAAACTATATTCGCCGCTTAGAGAGATTAGAAGAAATTTCTGAATCCTTTGAGGGTGTTGAAAAGTCTTTTGCCATTCAAGCCGGTCGTGAAATACGAATCATGGTTAAACCAGATTTAATTGATGACCTTCAAGCTCATCGCTTAGCGCGTGACATCAGGAAAAATATCGAAGAAGAACTCGATTATCCTGGCCATATCAAGGTTACGGTCATTCGTGAAACAAGGGCTGTTGAATACGCTAAATAAAGCGGTGCTTATGCACCGCTTTTTTAATATGAGTGAACTTAGAATGAACATAGTGCCTTTTAACAAAGAATAAGAGATACAATTTCATATAGACAAAAAAATAGGTTAGGAATGAAACCAAAATGAGAATTTTATTTATCGGCGATGTCGTCGGATCCCCTGGTCGAGACATGGTGAAAGAATACCTTCCCAAGCTTAAAGAAAAGTACCGTCCGACCATCACGATTATAAATGGGGAAAATGCTGCGAGTGGCAAAGGGATTAACGAAAATATCTATCGCCAGTTTTTGGAGTGGGGTGCCCAAGCAGTGACCCTTGGAAATCATGCGTGGGACAAAAAAGAAATCTTTGATTTTATCGACAAAGCGAAATATCTGGTAAGACCAGCGAACTTTCCGGAGGGGACACCAGGTACCGGGATTGTCTATTTAAAAGTCAATCAGGATGAGGTAGCTGTTATCAACTTGCAGGGAAGAACATTCCTTGCACCGCTTGACTGCCCTTTTACTAAAGCAGATGAATTGATAGCTGAGGCACAGAAGCGTACAAACATCATTTTTGTCGATTTTCATGCTGAAGCTACTAGTGAGAAAGAGGCTATGGGTTGGTATCTAGATGGCCGTGTAACCGCTGTGGTTGGGACCCATACCCATGTCCAAACAGCAGATGAGCGAATTCTCCCTGGAGGAACTGCCTATCAATCAGATGTGGGGATGACAGGCCCGTATGATGGAATCTTAGGTATGGATAGGGAAGCGGTTCTAACACGGTTCTTAACCTCGTTACCGACCCGTTTTGAGGTAAGCACAGGAAGCAGAACCCAATTATCTGGCGTAATCATCGATCTCGATAAGAAAACAGGGAAAGCTTCCAAGATTCAACGAGTTCGAATCAATGATGACCAACCATTCTTTGGGTAAGTTCAAACTAAATTTGCAGCTGAAGCAACAATAGCAAATTTTTAAAAGCCTCCTTATTTTTTAAACAGCTCGGTTATATCCCTGGAATTTCCTGAATATAGTATCAGTGGAACAACTTACCCTGAAGTAGTGAATTAGAGGGCATTCAGGTTTTGAGGGATTAAATAAGGAGGAGCTAGGAATGGAGATATTAAAAGTTTCAGCAAAATCTAACCCTAATTCTGTAGCTGGTGCGCTTGCAGGAGTTCTGCGTGAAAGAGGAAATGCAGAAATTCAGGCAATCGGTGCGGGTGCATTGAATCAGGCCGTGAAGGCAGTAGCTATCGCAAGAGGATTTGTAGCGCCTAGCGGAGTAGATCTGATTTGCATCCCGGCATTTACCGATATCCTGATAGATGGAGAGGAACGTACCGCTATAAAACTGATTATCGAACCGAGGTAATGAGGGGGCTAGTATCACGATTGTTAGTGGTAATAGGTCAAACGCACTTATTTATTGCATCCTGTCACGAACAGAATATAATTAAAAAATCCATCTGTCAGAACGAGAGGGCAGATGGACTTTTTTTGTTTAAAACTGTTAAAATATTACATATATTATTATCTTAACATAAGAGAATGCTTATTTTGTACTTTTAGAAGAAAGAGTAAGTTCCTGTAAAATCAAGGGTTTGCAGGCTAAGTCACGAGCATTCTGATTTGATTTATTTAGAGAAAACTAAAAAATAAAAAAATATTCATATTTTGTTCAATATTTAGTCCCAAAGGGTTGCTTTTTTTTCAGCATAGGTCTAGAATTGAAAGCGTTTAGTACCCCTCCAAGTTGTTAAGTTAAAGGAAAGTAAGAGCGTTATTTCTAGTGATTTACTTGGATAAGTGCTAAAATTATTTATGGAATAGATTTACATACTTTTTAACGTAACTAAAGGGGTGTAGGAGATGATCAATCAACTTTCATGGAAAGTTGGAGGACAGCAAGGAGAAGGAATTGAAAGTACCGGGGAAATATTTGCGATAGCTCTAAACCGATTAGGTTATTATTTATATGGCTATCGTCACTTTTCTTCACGTATCAAAGGTGGCCATACGAATAACAAAATTCGAGTGAGTACGACACAGGTTCGTTCCATTTCTGATGATTTGGACATCCTAGTTGCCTTTGACCAAGAGACCATTGATGTGAACTACAAAGAACTTCACGCAAATGGTGTGATTATGGCGGATGCAAAGTTTGGACCAAAGGAACCTGAAGATACTGAAGCTGCATTGTATGCGGTTCCATTTACAGAAATTGCTACAGAACTTGGAACATCTCTGATGAAGAACATGGTTGCGATTGGTGCAACAAGTGCCGTTTTGGATTTGGAAATTCAAGTGTTTGAAGAAGTGGTTCAAGAAATTTTTGGACGTAAAGGCCAACAAGTGGTCGATAAGAATATGGAAGCCATTAAAGCTGGCTATGAATATATGAAAGAACAATTAGGTTCTAAAAATGAAACGATGCAGCTTGAAAAAGCTGATGGACAAAAGCGTTTGTTCATGATTGGAAACGATGCAATCGCTTTAGGAGCGCTTGCTGGTGGATGTCGATTTATGGCAGCATACCCAATTACTCCAGCTTCAGAAATCATGGAATACCTAATTAAGAAATTACCTGCAGTCGGTGGAACGGTTATTCAAACAGAAGATGAAATCGCTGCTGTAACAATGGCAATCGGAGCAAACTACGGTGGTGTACGTACAATCACTGCATCTGCTGGTCCTGGTTTATCTCTTAAAATGGAAGCAATCGGCTTATCAGGGATTACAGAAACTCCATTAGTTATTGTTGATACACAGCGTGGTGGCCCTTCTACAGGTCTTCCAACGAAACAGGAGCAATCAGACTTAATGGCAATGATTTACGGTACGCATGGAGAGATTCCTAAAATTGTTATGGCTCCTAGTACAGTGCAGGAAGCTTTCTATGATACAGCAGAGGCTTTCAATCTAGCAGAAGAGTACCAATGCCCTGTCATTATTTTAACGGATCTACAACTTTCTTTAGGAAAGCAAACAGTAGAACCATTAGATTATGGAAAAGTAGAAGTTCGTCGTGGAAAGCTTCAAACGGGTGAACTACCAGAGCTTGAAAATAAAGGCTATTTTAAACGTTTTGAAGTAACGGAAGATGGCGTTTCTCCTCGTGTGATTCCAGGAATGAAAAATGGAATTCACCATGTTACAGGTGTTGAGCACGAAGAAACAGGGAAACCTTCTGAGTCTGCGGCTAATCGTATTGCACAGATGGATAAGCGTTTCCGTAAGATTAGTAATCTTAAATTTAATACTCCAGTTCACAAGAACGCTCCGCATGAAGAAGCAGATTTGTTGATTATTGGTTTCAACTCAACAAGAGGGGCAATCGAGGAAGCAATGGGCCGATTAGAGCAGGACGGCGTGAAAGTAAACCATGCGCAAATCCGCTTGATTCACCCATTCCCAGTTGATGAGCTACTTCCGCTTGTGAAATCTGCAAAGAAAATTGCAGTAATTGAGAACAATGCGACAGGTCAACTAGCGAATATTCTAAAAATGAATGTCGGTCATGCCGAAAAGGTTAACAAAGTGCTGAAGTATGACGGAAATCCATTTTTGCCGCATGAAATTCATACGAAATGCAAGGAGTTGTTCTAAATGGCCACATTTAAAGACTTTCGAAACAATGTAAAACCTAACTGGTGCCCTGGTTGTGGCGATTTCTCAGTACAGGCAGCGATGCAGCGTGCAGCAGCGAACGTTGGACTTGAGCCTGAGAATTTGGCTGTTGTTTCTGGAATCGGCTGTTCTGGGCGTATCTCAGGATATATTAATTCATACGGATTCCATGGGATCCACGGTCGTTCATTACCAATTGCACAAGGTGTGAAAATGGCAAACCGTGACTTAACGGTTATTGCTTCTGGTGGGGACGGAGATGGATTTGCGATTGGGATGGGACATACCATTCACGCAATCCGCCGTAACATCGATATCACTTACATCGTAATGGATAACCAAATTTACGGCTTAACAAAGGGACAAACATCCCCTCGTTCAGCAGCAGGCTTCAAAACAAAATCAACACCATTAGGATCTATTGAGCAAGCGATTTCTCCAATGGAAATGGCATTAACAGCTGGTGCAACCTTTGTTGCTCAAAGCTTCTCAACAGACCTTAAAGATTTGACTGCTTTGATTGAAGCGGGAATTAACCATAAAGGTTTCTCTCTAATCAACGTTTTCAGTCCATGTGTTACGTATAATAAGGTAAATACGTATGATTGGTTTAAAGAAAATCTTACAAAACTTAGCGATATTGAAGGCTACGATCCATCAAATCGTGAAGATGCGATGCAAACACTAATGAAACATGATGGTCTAGTTACTGGACTTATCTATCAAAATACAGAGCGTAAATCTTATCAAGAATTGATTAATGGGTACTCAGAAACTCCACTTTCTCAAGCTGATCTTTCTCTTGACCAAGAGTATTTTGATAAACTTACAGCTGAATTTATCTAAAGCTAGAAACCCCAACATCTGTTGGGGTTTTTTAATTGCAGGGGATTGATATGGTTTCATTCTCAGTTAGTTTTTACATGGGATATTTTGTGCACTCTTCGAGGTTGTTATTTTGATATAATTAAATACAGTGGGTTTCTCTATAAAGATATCTTACTTGAACGCTAGAACTGTGATATATGATATTGTTTGTCGGTCTTTTAACCGTTATAATTACTTATTGTATGTTTATATCTTTAAAATTATTTTCACTTTAAGAAAGGAGTAAAAAAACATGAATGAAAAACAACGCCTAGAAGGCCAGCACGCTCAAAATGCTAATCCTTCGGACAAAAAATCCGATAAGGATTATAGCAAGTACTTTGAAACGGTTTTTGCGCCACCTTCTTTAAAGGATGCAAAAAAGCGTGGCAAAGAAGAAGTTAAGTACCATAATGATTTCCAAATTTCCGAGGAATTCCGCGGGATGGGAAAAGGTAGAAAGTTTTATATTCGGACCTATGGCTGCCAGATGAACGAACATGATACAGAGGTAATGGCTGGGATCTTTATGGCTTTAGGCTATGAACCAACAGATTCGGTTAATGATGCCAACGTTATCCTTCTAAATACATGTGCAATTCGTGAAAATGCTGAAAATAAGGTATTTGGTGAGCTTGGTCATTTGAAGCATTTGAAAACAGAAAAACCTGACTTGCTCTTAGGTGTATGTGGATGTATGTCCCAGGAAGAATCGGTAGTAAATAAAATCCTCAAGACTTATAACCAAGTAGATATCATTTTTGGAACTCATAATATCCACCGTCTACCAAATATTCTACAAGAAGCCTATATGTCGAAGGAAATGGTTGTTGAGGTATGGTCGAAAGAAGGGGATGTCATTGAAAACCTTCCTAAAGTCCGCCGTGGAAACATCAAAGGCTGGGTCAACATCATGTACGGCTGTGATAAATTCTGTACGTACTGTATCGTTCCGTTTACACGTGGGAAAGAACGTAGTCGCCGTCCAGATGAAATCATTCAGGAAGTACGTGAGCTAGCTGCTCAAGGATATCAAGAAATTACATTGCTTGGACAAAACGTAAATGCTTATGGAAAAGATTTCGAGGACAGTAAGTATGGCCTTGGTGACTTAATGGACGAAATTCGTCACATTGGAATTCCACGTATTCGCTTTACAACAAGTCATCCGCGGGATTTTGATGATCATTTAATTGAGGTGTTAGCTAAAGGCGGCAACTTAATGGATCATATTCATCTTCCGGTTCAATCAGGTTCGACAGATGTCCTGAAAATCATGGCACGTAAATATACGCGTGAGCAGTATCTAGAGCTCGTACGTAAAATTAAAGAAGCCATTCCTAATGTTTCGTTAACAACCGATATTATTGTCGGGTATCCAAATGAAACAGAGGAGCAGTTTGAAGAAACTTTATCATTGTATCGGGAAGTAGGCTTTGAAGCTGCTTATACATTTATCTACTCTCCACGAGAAGGTACACCAGCAGCGAAAATGCAGGATAATGTACCGATGGAGGTTAAAAAAGAGCGTCTTCAACGGTTGAATGCCCTAGTCAATGAGCAATCAGCGAAAGCAATGGAAAAGTACAAAGGTCAAACTTTAGAAGTTCTTGTTGAAGGGGAAAGCAAGAACAACCCTGATGTCCTTGCCGGCTATACGAATAAAAGTAAGCTAGTAAACTTTGTCGGACCAAAAACAGCAATCGGTAAAATTGTGAAAGTGAAGATTACAGATGCGAAGACATGGTCTTTAAATGGGGAAATGGTCGAAGAACTACAATCAGCTGAGGTGAAATAGGATGGCAAAATACAATAAAGACGATATTATCGCTCAAGCGCAACAGCTTGCGAAAATGGTGGCAGAAACAGAAGAAGTGGATTTCTTTAAGCGTGCAGAAGCACAAATTCACAGCAATGAAAAGGTCAGCATGCTGATTTCTTCTATTAAAGGCTTACAAAAGCAAGCCGTTAACTTTCAACATTACGGAAAGCCTGAGGCCCTTAAGAAAACTGAAGATAAAATTGCTAAACTTGAAGCGGAATTAGATGGAATCCCAGTAGTTCAACAGTTTAAAGAATCACAAATTGAAGTCAACGATTTATTGCAAATCATTGCCTCAACAATTTCTAACACCGTGACAGACGAAATTCTTACCTCAACGGGTGGAGACGTCTTACGCGGCCAAACAGGCGCAGAACTAGCTAAAGGCTCAAGCTGCAGCCACTAAATTCTACCAGGTGCCAGGCACCATCCATTTTATGGATGGCGCCTGGCACCTTATTTTTTTGCTTCTTTCTTTGCGCATTACGAACCTTTCGTGGTCATGGGCATATCATGTGGTATGCCTTTGATAATCCTTGGGATTTAGATAAAAAACATCTCGCACACTAGTCTACTGTCCCGCATAGGATGAATTGAAACTGATTGAGGAGGGTTCGCTCGCAATGGGAGAATACAGAGAGATTATTACAAAAGCTGTCGTAGCGAAGGGGCGCAAATTTACACAGTCCAATCATACGATTTGCCCACCACACGATCCAAGTAGTATTCTTGGCTGCTGGGTCATTAACCACAAATATAAGGCGAAAAAGTCCGGAAAAACTGTTGAAGTCAACGGATCTTATGATATCAACGTTTGGTACTCCTTTGATGATAATACAAGAACAGAAGTTGTTACTGAAAAAGTAACATATTGTGATGTTATCAAATTAAAGTACCGTGATCCGGATTGCATCGATGACCATGAGGTTCTAGTTCAGGTTCTTCAACAGCCTAACTGCATCGAAGCAGTCATTTCTCCAAATGGCAATAAAGTTATTGTCCATGTTGAAAGAGAATTTATGACTGAAGTGATTGGTGAAACAAAGGTATGCGTTGCTATCAATCCTGATGGATGCGAAGACTGTGATGATGACGAATGGGGCCTTGATGTTGATGATGAAGAATTCGAGGACTTAAATCCAGATTTCTTACTAGGAACAGAAGAGGAATAGGCTAGAACTAGGAAGTTAGTACTTCCTAGTTTTTTTTTTGTCTTTTTTAAGTAGCATTTTAGGTTAAAAGTCGCCTGTGGTAGATACATATTTGTATTTGCATACAGTTGGTTGGAGTAGTCTTTTTACCACAGATTTTTAAAAAAGGAATTTTAGCTGCTTTCGTTTTTTACAAATAGGGCAGGTATCGGTCCCTTCCCAAGCAGGAAAGTTGGACCCGCAAGTTTGACATTCATTTTTTACAACGGGCTTTTGTTGGAGTTCAGATGGCGTGACCTCTAAAGAAATTGTCATGCCTTTTTCCATACAAACATCCACACAAAGCATACAGCCAGAGCATTTCTCGCTGTTCACTTCAAGGTTCTCATCTTTTAGTGTAAAAACCCCATTAGGACATAGCTTGAAGCAAGTTTCGCAAAGGGTACAACTCGTCTCAAATCCGACTGAATAGAAGGACCAGCCTGGAAACATCCCCGCAAGGTTAAAATGATTTTGATTAAAACGCCATTTTGCCGGGGCAGCGCTTGCTAGAGCATACTTTTTACTATCGTTCGTAACCTTCGAAAAGAAATCACGCCTCGATAGTTTTTTCTCAGCGGAGGACAAAGTGAGTGATGAAGTGATCTTGAAAGACTCCTTTTCCATAAGCGTTAGTTGTATGTTCGCCTCCTCGATGATCAGGCGAGTCTTACTGGCTAACTCATCTTCGGATGGAAGGTAGATAGTGCAAATCCCTTTTTTATATAAATATAGCAGTTCATTGACAGTTGGGAGAGGACCCTCATCAAGGAGCAAAATGCCATCTAATGTTTTTCTCTTAGGGGATTCCCCCATTAAAGCTTGCACAGGACATACGGTGACACATCTTCCACAGCCAGTGCAAAGTTTATGATCAATCGTAAGGGAACCTTTAGCCCCAGTAATGGCTTGGACCTCACAGCTGTCGATGCATACGGTGCAGGTACTAAACGGACTAGTTTTGCGCACGCAAGAATCAGCCGCTTCTAGTTCGTAGCTAAGGCTCTCAAGCCAGTTGATAAAAAGCGACATCTTGTCACCCTCTTACTCTAGTTTTGCTCTAATTTTACCTTGTTTCCCTTCTGGTTAGTGGAGGTTCACAGGATATACATATAGAGTTTAGAAAAGAGTCAAATCTTTGTGAACCATTGTCCATATCTAATCGACAAGCACTCTAGTGACCAGCGCATTTTTTACCAAAACCCACCTTTAAAAATCAATGTCTTAAGCGAGTGGAAAACCGATATTATGATATAATAGATTTTTAGAATTATGTCGAAACAAGATGATTTTGGAGGACATTATGGCAGCTTATACGCCGATGATTATGCAATATTTACAGATAAAGGCAGATTACCAAGATGCCTTTTTATTTTTTCGCCTAGGCGATTTTTATGAAATGTTTTTTGACGATGCGCTTAAAGCATCACAAGAGTTAGAGATTACCTTGACGAGCCGCGAAGGTGGCGGAGAAGAACGGATTCCGATGTGTGGGGTTCCTTATCACTCCGCCCCAGGCTACATTGAACAGCTCATTCAAAAAGGCCACAAGGTGGCGATATGCGAGCAAACAGAAGATCCGAGGGCTGCTAAAGGTGTGGTCAGACGAGAGGTCGTTCAACTCATTACCCCAGGGACAGTGATGGAAGGCCGAGGGTTAAATGAGAAAGAAAATAACTTCATCGCAGCTGTATCTATGTTTGATGATGGTTCTTATGGATTTGCCTCTAGTGATCTTTCAACTGGGGAAAGTAGACTAACTATCCTTTCAGGTAGTTTTGAGGGAGTCTTAAACGAGCTCTCGTTATCAGGAGCAAAGGAAGTCGTCTTAGATTCCTCTACGCCAGAAGACCTGAAAAACAAACTGAAAGAACGGTCAGTGCTCGCGTTTTCTTATGAAAATCAGATTGAAATGAAAGAAAGCTATCAGCATCTTCTGAGTGAACTAGTGGACGATAAGGCCAAGAGCGTCGCTGCAAGATTGTTCAATTATCTTCACAGGACACAAAAACGCAGCCTTGACCATTTGCAACCTGTCCTAGCCTATGAAGTTGAGCAATTTATGAAAATTGACTATTTTTCAAAGCGAAATTTAGAGCTAACCGAAACGATTCGCTCAACCGCTAAAAAAGGCTCCCTTCTATGGTTGTTAGATGAAACTAAAACAGCGATGGGTGGTCGGATGCTGAAACAGTGGATCAATCGTCCATTGTTAAATGTCAAAGGGATTGAACGTCGACAGGCGATTGTCGATTTGTTCATGATGAACTTCTTTGAGCGCCATGAAATTAGGGAAAAGCTTAAGGAAGTCTATGACTTAGAAAGACTAGCAGGACGCGTCGCGTTCGGAAATGTCAATGCTAGGGACCTTGTTCAATTAAAAAAATCGTTATTGCAAATTCCGTTGCTAAAAGAAACACTCGTATCGATGGGCAATGAAGATGCGATTGAACTAGCAGCTAAACTTGATCCATGTGAGGAAGTCACAGATTTACTTGAAACAGCATTAGTTGAAAACCCGCCGCTGTCGATAAAAGAAGGAAATATCATACAAGATGGCTATGATAACCAGCTCGATCAGTATCGTGATGCGAGTCGAAACGGAAAGACTTGGATTGCCAGCCTTGAGCGACAAGAACGAGAAAAGACCGGAATTAAATCGTTGAAAATTGGCTACAACCGTGTGTTTGGCTATTATATCGAAGTGACGAAGGCGAACCTTCATCTTTTAAAAGAAGGGCAATATGACCGGAAGCAAACGTTATCGAATGCGGAACGATTCATCACTCCTGAACTGAAGGAGAAAGAAGATTTAATTTTACAAGCTGAGGAAAAGATTGTTGAACTAGAGTACGAAATTTTCGTTACGATAAGAGAAACCGTGAAGGAATATATTCCGCGGCTACAGACGTTAGCAAAGACAATCAGTGAACTCGATGTGCTAACAAGTTTTGCTGAGTTAAGTGAACAGCGCCGCTACGTCAAACCGGCTTTCACGGATGAACGGAGAATTGTCTTAAAGGACGGCCGTCACCCTGTCGTCGAAAAAGTGATGAATGCGCAAGAATATGTTCCAAATGACTGCTTTATGGACCGAGAGCGAGAGCTTTTGTTAATTACAGGACCAAATATGTCCGGTAAGAGTACCTATATGAGACAAGTGGCCTTAACCGCGATTATGGCGCAGATTGGTTGCTTTGTACCGGCCTCTGAAGCGGTTTTACCAGTATTCGATCAAGTGTTTACGAGAATTGGAGCGGCGGATGACTTAATTTCCGGCCAGAGTACATTTATGGTCGAAATGCTTGAAGCCAATAACGCAATTGCTAATGCAACGGAAAACAGCTTGATACTATTCGATGAAATTGGCCGCGGGACGTCTACCTATGATGGAATGGCCCTCGCCCAAGCAATCATTGAATACATCCATGACCGCATTGGTGCGAAGACTCTCTTCTCCACCCATTACCATGAGTTAACGGCACTAGACGAAAACCTGTCGATGTTGAAAAACGTCCATGTTTCAGCAGTGGAGCAAAACGGGAAAGTGGTTTTCCTTCATAAAATTAAGGAAGGCGCAGCTGATAAAAGTTATGGGATTCATGTCGCCCAGCTTGCGGATCTTCCGCCAGAATTGATTAGCCGAGCGGCAGAAATTCTTGAGACGCTTGAAATGAAGGACGAGCTAGGTGCAGCTAGGGCAACAGTGGGGAATAGCAGAGTAATTCATGAGAGTGGAGCAGACGTAAAAACGGAATCTATGCCGTCGAAGGTTGAAAGTGAAACTAGTGAACAGGAGTCTAATTCGACCGAACCAACTGATTATTCTGCCGGGCAGCTATCGTTCTTTGATGAAGCCCCTGTAAAAGCAAAAGCCGTAGCACCGAATAAAAAAGAAAAACGGGTTTTAGAGAAATTAACAGAACTCGATATTCTTGATATGACGCCATTACAAGCGATGAACGTACTTTATGAGTTGCAACGGAAGTTAAAGTAGCAATAGTGTTTAAAATGAAAATCGTGAGGTGAATCGGATGGGGAAGATCAAACAGCTTGATGATGCATTATCGAATAAAATTGCTGCAGGTGAGGTGGTCGAACGTCCTGCATCCGTTGTAAAGGAGTTAGTGGAAAATGCGATTGACGCCGGTAGCACCGTTGTCGAAATCGATATCGAAGAAGCTGGAATGGCGAAAATCAGAATCACGGACAATGGCGGTGGGATTGATGAAGAGGATGTCCTCATTGCCTTTCAACGACATGCCACAAGCAAAATTAAGGATGAAAATGATCTGTTCCGCATCCGTACCCTCGGCTTTCGCGGGGAAGCTCTGCCGAGTATTGCCTCCGTCTCTCGCCTAGAAATGAAAACATCCACAGGTGAAGCGGCCGGAACCCGGGTCGTCATTGAAGGCGGAAAAGTTCTGACAGTAGAGAAAGCCGATAGCCGCAAAGGGACAGATATCATCGTGAGCGATTTGTTTTTTAACACGCCAGCACGACTTAAATATATGAAAACCATCCACACCGAGCTGGGCAATATTACCGATGTCGTCAACCGGCTCGCGCTTTCGCATCCGGAAGTGTCAATCCGGCTGATCCATAATGAACGGAAACTCCTCTACACAACAGGAAATGGGGATGTAAGACAGGTATTGGCGGCGATTTATGGAATGAATATGGTCAAAAACATGGTGGCCATCTCTGGGGAATCACTTGATTATAAAATCAAGGGCTGGGTGACGATGCCAGAAATCACCCGGGCGTCGCGCAATTATATTTCGACGATGATCAATGGCCGCTTTATTAAAAATTATCCGTTGGCAAAAGCAATTCAGGAAGGCTATCATACCCTTCTTCCGATTGGTCGTTACCCTTTAGTTCTTTTAGATATTCAAATGGACCCGCTATTAGTTGATGTTAATGTTCATCCGTCCAAAATGGAGGTTCGTCTGAGCAAGGAGCAGGAGTTAAATCAGCTTGTGACCGAGACGATTAAAAATACCTTCAAAACAAAAGAGCTGATTCCGGCCGGTTTTACCGCACCGAAAATCGCAAAACCGAAATCAGAACAAACCTTTATGGAATTGGATCATATGCCTGAAAACAGAAACGTTGAACTGCGCGGAGAGGTAGATTCGGCCGGTTTGGAATCACTTTATAAAAGTGGAGCAGTGATGGAGTCGAGAGGTTCACATGAACAGGTAGATTCTCGTACGGAGAAGCTGCAGGCTGAGTCTGGTGGAGAGTCGGTGTCGTCTGGCCCGGCTACTTTCCAACAGGGAGTAGAGGAACAGCCTTATCACCAATTAACTCGCGATCAAGCTGAACCATCTATTCGGCAGCGAGATCAAGTTCAAAAAGGAACAGAGGAATCTTATCCGATCGTTGGGGATGAACATGCTTTTGAAGAGCAAGCTGATTTTAGTAACGGAGATCCTTTTGACACTGCCGATGAACCACAGTTGGAGCAGGAAGCACCGTCAAGGGTTCCACCGCTTTATCCAATTGGACAAATGCATGGAACGTATATTTTAGCTCAAAACGAGAATGGCTTGTACATCATTGATCAACATGCTGCACAGGAACGGATCAAATATGAGTATTTCCGCGAGAAGGTCGGGCAAGTGGCTAGTGAGCTGCAGGAGATGCTTGTGCCACTAACTTTCGAATACTCGCCAGATGAATGCATTCGAATCAATGAGTTTTTACCGGAATTGGAAAAGGTCGGCGTGTTTCTAGAGCCATTTGGTCCAAACAGTTTTATTGTCCGGGCCCACCCGCAATGGTTTCCACGTGGCGAGGAAAAGGAAACAATCGAAGAAATGATTGAGCAACTTTTGTCGATGAAAAAGGTAGACATTAAAAAGCTCCGGGAAGAGGCGGCGATTTTAATGAGCTGCAAAGGATCCATTAAAGCAAATCGCCATTTGCGAAACGACGAGATTCAAGCCTTGTTAGATGAATTGAGACGATCTTCTGACCCGTTTACATGTCCGCATGGACGACCAATCATTGTCCATTATTCAACCTATGAGATGGAAAAAATGTTTAAGCGCGTCATGTAATTGTGACAACATTTTGTTACGATAATTTTCGATTGTGTAATGGATGCGTTTGCTTTATGATTTAGTTAAGTGGTCCTTTGCTTGTTTAATCTATTGAATTTTAGGACGCACAATAAACAAAAGGGAGGGATTGCAATGTTTTCAAACATTGGTATTCCTGGCTTGATCATCATCCTAGTTCTAGCACTTATTATTTTCGGACCAAAGAAGCTTCCGGAGTTAGGTCGTGCGGTGGGACAAACTTTAGGAGAATTTAAGAAGTCCACAAAAGAATTGATGGACGACGAAAAAGAAACAATCAAGGAAATCGCTTCGGAAGATAAAAAGAAAAAATAAACTAACTTAACGATAATAGCGCACCTCTTTATGAGGTGCGCTTTTCTTGTTATCCCGAATTTTATCGGAGATGAGATAGGGATAGCGGGAAATCGAATTTTATGTCCCGCAACTAACCCATAAACTATAACAAATAAAAAAAGCGCACCTAACAAAAGGTGCGCTTTTCCCGCTATTTCGCCACGGGGTGAAGTTTGTTAATGTATTTAAGGGCTTTACCTGTTCCGACTGCAACAGATTCAAGTGGGTTTGGTGCTAGGTGGACAGGGACAGAGATTTCCTTGCTCAACCACTCCTGCATCCCACTTAATAAGGAGCCGCCCCCGGTTAATACGACCCCACGATCAACGATATCACCGCTTAGTTCTGCGGGACAGTCCTCTAGTGTTTTTCTTACTGTTTCTAAAATATGAATCAAGGATTCTTTTAAACAATCTCTAATTTCAAATGAATTTAACGTAATCGTACTTGGTAGTCCGGTGACGAGATCACGGCCGCGCACTTCCATTTCGAGTTTGTCGTGTTCAATGAGTGCGTGTCCAATTTCCATTTTGATTCTTTCAGCAGTTCTCTCACCAATCAAAATATTGTAAGCTTTGCGGACATGGTGAATGATATGTTCATCAAACCGATCGCCACCTATACGTAAAGAATGGCAGGCAACAATGCCACCGTAAGAAATAATCGCGACCTCAGAGGTTCCGCCACCAATGTCAACAACAACGTTGGCAATCGGTTCGTCCACGGGTAAACCAGCACCAATCGCCGCTGCCACAGGCTCCTCGATGATATGCACCTTTTTGGCACCAGCATTTCGAACGGCTTCATGAATCGCCCGGCGCTCGGCACTCGTTGCCCCAGAGGGGGTACAAACGACCACATTCGGCTTCCGAAGAGAAAATCCACCACTCCTCATTGCTTTTTTCATCAGCTGCACCAGCATTTCAGAAGTAATATCGAAATCAGCGATTACCCCGTCCTTTAGAGGGCGGACAGCGATAATTTTTTCAGGAGTCTTTCCAATCATCTCTTTTGCCTCTGTACCAACAGCAACCACCTTTTTGGTTGCTGTATCAATCGCAACCACAGAAGGCTCATTCAAAGCAATGCCTTTATTTTTACTATATACCAATGTATTTGCAGTACCTAAATCAATTCCAATTTCAGCTTGTACAATCATTTATGTCATCACCTTTTACTAGTTTTATGCCTATTACCTTTTAGGAGGCTCCCTATATTCCATTTTTAACATCCTGTTGATTTGAGCTAGGAGTGCCAATCAACAGCCACGTTTATCAACGCTTTTAAAATTGGACATGAATAGGACCCCATAATCTTCTATAAAAACTAACACGAATATGGGGGTAAATTGTCGATTGTTATCAAAACGTTACGTAAATGTAAAAACGATGGGAAATAATACAAATTATTCGGTAGTGTTTGGAAAAAAGATAGGGATAAGGGATTAAGAAGGGCTCAAGCGGGATATAATAATTTGATGTTCAACTGCTTTTCTAAAAACTTTGGGTTAAAATAGTAGATAGGACGCCAATTGGCTAGATGAGGGGCGTAGTTAGGGAATTTTTAGTTAAAAAGGCAGTGTGAGTTGTTTGAAACAGAAGGAAAAGTTATTAGTTTTAATTGGGCCAACTGCTGTTGGCAAAACAAAGTTAAGTATCGACCTAGCAAAACGGTTTAACGGTGAGATCATTAGCGGGGACTCAATGCAAATCTACAAAGGGATGGACATTGGTACCGCTAAAATAACGAGTCAAGAGATGGAGGGAATCCCACATCATTTAATTGACATCAAATCCCCGGAAGAACCTTTCTCGGTGGCGGAGTTTCAAGAACTTGTCCGTGAAAAAATCAGTGAAATTGCTAGTCGAGGAAAATTACCAATGATTGTCGGTGGAACGGGATTGTATATTCAATCGGTCATCTACGATTACCAGTTTTCAGATGCGCCATCAGACAGTGCATTCCGGACGATGCTTGAGAAGATTGCAGAAGAACAAGGCACCGAGGAACTCTATGAAAGATTGAAAAAAGTTGATCCAGATAGTGCGGAGAGAATCCATCCAAATAATGTGCGGCGTGTCATCCGGGCACTTGAGGTTTTTCAATGTACAGGAAAGACGATGACGGAGTACCAGCAAGACCAGCAGCCGGAGCTTTTATACGATACTTGCCTCATTGGGCTAACGATGGAGCGCGAACTGCTGTATAATAGAATTAACCAACGAGTTGACATCATGAAGGAACAGGGACTTGTTGAAGAAGTTAGGTCACTGTTTGACAGTGGTCTACGAGAGTGCCAGTCGATTCAAGCCATCGGTTATAAGGAATTGTACGATTACTTCGAGGATAAGGTCAGTTTTGATACGGCGATAGAGAATTTGAAACAAAATTCACGCCGTTATGCGAAAAGGCAACTTACCTGGTTTCGAAACAAAATGGATGTAGAATGGTTCGAAATGTCAGACGGTCAAAAAAAATTCGCGGAAATTTCCAGCTACATTGAAGGAAAGCTCCAAATTAAAGCGAATACATAATATTAGAGATAAAAAGGAGGATTTGCAATGAAACAAGTTAACATTCAAGACCAGTATTTAAACCAGCTGCGCAAGGATGGGATTAATGTCACTGTCTTCTTATTAAATGGATTCCAATTACGTGGGCAAATTAAAGGCTTTGATAACTTCACGGTCTTATTTGAAACAGAAGGAAAACAGCAGCTTGTCTACAAGCACGCGATCTCCACATTTGCACCACAAAAGAATGTTCAAATCGATCTTGATCCACAGCAATAATATGGAGTGGCGGTCCCTCAGAAATGAGAGATGAAGGATTGCCGGTTAAACATTTTGGGGTAGTTGGGATAGATTTATATGTATAAAGAAGCTCGCAGCTAATGCGGGCTTTTTTGTCGGTTTAAAAGCCTGGAAAAGGCTAAGGCTCCGCCGCGAGGCATAGTGTGGCTGTCCTTTAGCTAAAATCAGTTGCTAAGTGACCAAATAGAATAAAAAATAACTATTTTTAATAAAAGGAGGTCAAAAAAAGCCCATTTTATGAATTTTTTCGCCAACCTGAGGGGTATTTTGGTCCGAAAAGTCGGTTCAGAGGCCTCATATGGGGAGTGAATTCCCTATAAGCTGAATTATATTCCCTCATAGAGATGTTTTATTCCCTCACAGAGACGTTATATTCCTAGTACGGGAATATATATTCCTACTACAAGGAATAAATACTGGGTGGGGTATGGTTGAGTTACTTTCTTAATTTTAATGTAACAGCATACTAAGGTGATTTCCTCCGACCAGCCTGGGAAAATTCCTTTTAATGAATTTTGCTTTAACTGAATACATATAGTTATAGGAGTATTTCCCCCGGGGAATATAGCTTTTATCACAAGTAAGAGCTTCTTCACGCATACCGTCTTTTAGAATAGAGGTGAGAAAGCTTGGAACAACCGTTTCGCATGAATAACAATGGACAAATTAGCATTGTACTCAATGCGCAGAAGCGCAATGCAGCAACGAAGGAATTGCCTAAATCACCGCCAACAGAAGTGAAACCAAAGCCAACTGATCATGAAGCCTTAAAAGAAATTGAAGATGAGCTGGGGACATTGGTTGGAATGGACGAAATGAAACGCATGATAAAAGAAATCTATGCGTGGATTTATGTGAATAAAAAAAGAGAAGAAAAAGGATTGAAGGCCGGTCGTCAAGCTTTACACATGATGTTCAAAGGAAATCCTGGTACAGGAAAGACGACCGTCGCGAGATTAATTGGAAAGCTATTTTTAAAAATGAATGTACTATCTAAAGGGCATTTAATCGAAGCTGAAAGAGCCGATTTAGTTGGAGAATACATTGGTCATACGGCACAAAAAACACGTGATTTAGTCAAGAAAGCTCTTGGTGGAATTTTATTTATTGATGAAGCGTACTCTTTAGGACGTGGTGGAGAAAAGGATTTTGGGAAAGAAGCGATTGATACGCTTGTTAAACATATGGAAGACAAACAACATGAATTTATCTTGATTCTTGCGGGCTATTCACGAGAAATGGATTATTTCTTATCGTTGAATCCAGGTTTGCATTCTAGATTTCCATTAGTCGTTGATTTTCCAGATTATACAATAGATCAATTAATGGATATAGGCAGACGTATGCTAGATGAAAGAGAGTATACATTAAGTCATGAAGCGGAGCGAAAACTGAGGGAGCATCTTGCCTGGGTGAAATCAAGCCTAGGACCAACTGGATTTTCAAATGGCCGCTATATTCGTAATATCATAGAAAAATCCATTCGTGCCCAGGCGATGAGGCTGCTGCTAGACAATCAGTTCGAGCGGCATGAACTTGTCACCCTTCGGAGCAATGATCTTATTTTAAATGAGGGTTGATTGGCATTCTGATAGCACGGAGCGGAGGACGAAAAGGTGTCATTTTCGTCCTCCTTTTCTCGTTTTCTTGATTGGGAGTGAAAATCAACACTCATGATAAAAAAAAGTCACTTGAAAAAATCAATTATCCGATTATATATGGTAGAATTTGTATAAAATAGAGAAGTTTGTACGGATAGTTTGTTGCAAATCAACAAAGGGCCTTCGTCCAGGCAAATGAATAGCAAAATAATGGGAGTATGGTTATGGAGAAAAAAATTGCAATTTTAACAGATATTCATGGCAATAACGCCGCTTTAACAGCAGTGTTAGATGAAATTGATCATGACCTGCAAGTGGAACATATTTATTGTTTAGGGGATTTAGTGGGGATTGGGCATGAAACGAATGAAGTCCTAGAGACATTGTTTTCACGGGAGGATGTGTCATTTGTGCTAGGGAACCATGATGAGGCGATCTTAGACATACTTGCGGGGAAAGAGCCGGAGAGTAAGGGACCGGAAAGAGATCATCATAAATGGATTGCTTCTCGTTTAAATGAGCAGTTAACCGCTCCCCTTCATCAGATTCCTAAACAATTAGAAAGCAATTATAATGGGAAAAAGTTTCTGTTTACGCATTACCATTTGAACGAGGAAAATGAGTTTATGACGGTGGACTATGAACCAACAGCGAAGAAACTGGATGAACATTACAGCAAAACAAACGCTGACGTTGTCTGTTTTGGTCACCATCACGTCGTTCACCATTTTCATTCAAGACAGCGCTTGTATTTTAACCCCGGCGCACTTGGTTGCCAATACAAACCGATTGCCCCCTATGCGATGTTAACGGTTGGGGAATTGGGGAACATCAATATCGATTTGAAAGAAGTTCCGTACAATAACAAAGATTACATGCTAGCCTATTCAAGGCTGCCAATCCCAGCGAAAGACTTTGTTCTGAAAAACTTCTATGGAAATCAACATCTGAATTACCTCTAAAAAATGGATGGTGCCAGGCACCATCCATTTATTTAACATATAGTTATTTTCCTTTTAGTTCATTTCAACTTTGCGGATAGGGAGGCGCCAACCATGAGTATAGGAGTATACGCGGAGGCCGGTGATTACGGCAAACAATGCGTAAAGCTCGATTGGTGACTGGACCCAGTTTATTCCGATTAGTAGCCCTGCTAGGATGGCCCATATCGCGTAAACTTCGGACTTTAATACGAGCGGTTTACGGCCAGCCAATAGATCACGGATCATTCCACCACCACTCCCTGTTAGAACGGCAGCGATAATGACAGCGGCTAATGGATGGTTCATCCCCGTTGCATAAAGTGCTCCTTGGATAGCAAACGCAGATAGACCGATGGCATCCGTGAAATTCCCCCACTTTTGCCAATGTTTTAATAGTTTGCTTGGAAAAAGCAAGATGATGGTAATCGACAAAAGGGCAATTGTGAACAGGAGGCCTTGCTCCCACAAAGCTGAAATCGGAACTCCAATTAACAGGTTCCGGATTGCTCCTCCTCCAAAGGCTGTGACAATTCCCAACATATAAACACCGAAAATATCATACTCTTCTTCCATCGCGACAATGGCGCCACTGATGGCAAAGGCAATTGTACCAATCATGCTGAGAACTTCCCAAGTCATCGCCGATCTCTCCCTTACAAGTCATTTCTAATAAGTTATGTTCCGAACTTTTCCTGCGTTATCTAGGTTCCCTCTCAAGCTTTGTTGCTTTCGAGCCAAATGGAACTTATAGCTATATATGTATCGTTGAAATATAGTTTTAGTTTTATAAAGAAAAGCCTGCAAACCTAATTTAATTGCAACAAATAGCTATTCTACGTTAAAATCTGCTGTTGGATTTTAACACCAATCTTTACGAAAACAGTCTATTTAAAAGAACCATAATGATTTTACCATCTTCAACTTGTTTTTTTAACCAAAATATCTCATAAAAATCAAGAATAAGGTAAAAATTATGGTTCATTGACCTTTTTTGGTATGATGAGATTAAATACATATGAAGAAAGGTGGAATTCGCTTGGAACAGAAAATGGATTCCTCTGAAAAAGCCATTCTCGTTGGCTGTCAGACCCCAGCTTCTGACGACCTCCGATTTCAATATTCAATGGATGAACTGGCTTCTTTAACTGAAACAGCTCAGGGAACGGTCGTTATTTCGGTTGTGCAAAAACGGGACCGCATTCATCCTTCAACCTATATTGGCAAAGGGAAAGTGGAAGAGCTGAAAGCTTTGGTTGCCGAATTAGAAGCGGAGTTAATCATCTTCAACGATGAGCTTTCACCAAGTCAGATACGGAATCTCTCAAGAGATCTTGAAGTTCGGATTATCGACCGAACGCAACTTATCCTTGATATCTTTGCCCGTAGAGCACGCTCCAAGGAAGGGAAGTTGCAAGTGGAACTGGCTCAGCTGCAATACTTGCTCCCTCGATTAATGGGGCAGGGAACAGCGATGTCGCGGTTAGGTGCCGGGATTGGGACAAGAGGTCCAGGGGAAACGAAACTTGAGTCAGACCGACGCCATATTCGCCGGAGAATTGACGATATCAAGGGCCAGCTGGAAGTTATCGTTCAGCATCGTGATCGTTATCGGGAGCGCCGGAAGAAAAATAAGGCTTTCCAAATTGCACTCGTCGGTTATACGAATGCTGGGAAATCCACGCTTTTTAATCGGTTAACTGAAGCGGACTCCTATGAAGAAAATCAACTGTTTGCAACGCTAGATCCGATGACGAGGAAAGTCATTTTGCCAAGCGGATTTACCGTCCTGATGACGGATACGGTTGGATTTATTCAAGACTTACCGACCACCTTGGTTGCAGCATTCCGCTCGACCCTAGAGGAAGTTCGCGAAGCCGACTTACTTTTACATGTCGTCGATATGTCAAATGAGGATTATTTTTCTCATGAGCAAACCGTCACGAAATTGTTAGCAGACTTAGAAGTGAACCAAATTCCGCAAATAACGGTTTATAATAAAAGAGATATCAAACATCCTGATTTCGTACCAGTAGCGAAAACGGAGACCGCTTTTATCAGTGCTCATAATGATGAGGACCGGGATCAACTAAAGCTAAAAATAGAAGAAACGGTCATCGGGATGATGGAAGCATTCCATGTACTTGTTCCTTCTGGTGAAGGGAAGCTACTTTCTCAGTTGAAAAATGAGACCATCTTACGAGAGCTTACTTTTGATGAAGATAAGCAGGGGTATGTTTGTAAAGGTTATGCGTTAAAGGACCATCATGTAACAGGTCAACTTAATAAATATTCAGTGAGATAGGGGAAACAAAGGTATGTTTACGCAATTTACATCTGGGGAAAAGCTTGAAAATCTTGTTCAACAAGTAGAAGAGCAAATTTCAGCGATACATAAAAAAATCGACCAGCGGATTGATGCCAATCAGTTCCGTGTTTTGCAGAGTTTTCAAAAGCACCGTGTCAGTGATTCTCATTTCATGCCATCTACTGGGTACGGTTATGATGACATAGGTCGCGATACATTAGAAAAAATTTACGCGGATGTGTTCGGTGGCGAAGCAGGTTTAGTTAGACCGCAAATTATCTCGGGCACGCATGCAATCTCTATTGCCCTTTTTGGCATTTTGCGACCTGGAGATGAGCTTTTATATATGACAGGGAAGCCTTACGACACCCTCGAAGAGATCGTCGGAATCCGTGGCAGTGGGAATGGGTCACTAAAAGAATACGGCATTTCCTATGATTCTGTTTCATTAACGGAAGCGGGACAAATCGATTGGCAGGCGGTTGAAAAAGCGATTAAGCCAAACACAAAAATGATTGGCATTCAGCGGTCAAAAGGCTATGCAACCCGACCATCCTTTACAGTTGCCGAAATAGGCGAAATGGTTCGGTTTGTCAAAGAAATCAAATCGGATGTAGTCGTCTTCGTTGATAATTGTTATGGTGAGTTTGTGGAAGAGCAGGAACCATGCCATGTCGGTGCCGATTTAATGGCTGGGTCGCTTATAAAAAATCCTGGTGGCGGAATCGCGAAAACAGGTGGTTATCTTGTTGGGAAAGCGGAGTACGTCGAGTCATGTTCCTACCGGATGACTTCACCAGGAATTGGTGCGGAAGCGGGTGCGTCCCTTTATGCGCTCCAGGAAATGTACCAAGGCTTTTTCATGGCACCGCATATTGTTGCCCAAGCATTAAAGGGGGCTGTTTTTACAGCAGCGATGCTTGAAAGATGCGGCATGAATTCGCAGCCAAGTTGGGATGCAGACAGAACCGATTTAATTCAATCTATTCAGTTTGATGATCGTGAGAAAATGGTGGCTTTCTGTCAAGCGATTCAATTTGCTTCTCCAATTAATTCACATGTCACTCCGTACCCGAGCTATATGCCAGGGTATGAAGATGACGTTATCATGGCAGCTGGAACGTTTATTCAAGGCGCAAGTATCGAATTAACGGCCGATGGCCCGACGCGCCCGCCATATGTTGCCTATGTGCAAGGTGGATTAACCTATTCCCACGTTAAAATGGCCGTATGTCTCGCCTTGGATCGGCTAGTGGAAAAAGGATTAGTGAACCTAGCATAGGAATGTAGAAATTATAAAAGTATGGGGCTGGTTATCAAGTGTATAACCAGTCTTAATATAGGTAAAGATAAAGGCAAAATCATTTATCTAAAAATTAATTCAAAAACTATGTTAGATTATCTTACATATAGTTGACATGTTAACTTACATTACATATAATAAAACTATCAATAGGAGAAAGGAGAGAAATCGATGGGCGGAAGCCAGATTCGCCGCAATATGCCACTGTTTTCAATCGGGATCGTCATGCAGTTGACAGATCTTACTGCTAGACAAATCCGATACTATGAAGAACATGGCTTGATTTCTCCAGCAAGAACAGAAGGCAATAAACGTCTTTTTTCCTTAAACGATATTGACAAACTGCTTGAAGTCAAGGATTTAATTGACCAAGGTGTCAATCTTGCTGGCATTAAACAAATCTTCAATGTAAAACAACAACAAGATGATGTACTAACAGATGAAGACAACCAAGAAGCTGAAAAAGTGAGAAAAGACCTTTCCGATGCTGAGCTTCGGAAGCTTCTCCGCAAAGAATTACTCAGAGCTGGAAGGTTTAATCGGGGCCATGGCAACCCGCCAAGACTCCAGTAAAATTATGAAAATATGAAAATAGTAGGAGGAAGATAAGAATGGCAAAGTTTACTAGGGAAGATATCGCTCGTTTATCTCAAGAACAAAATGTAAAGTTCATCCGCTTACAGTTTACTGATATTTTAGGAACAATCAAAAACGTGGAGATTCCAATCAGCCAGCTTGAAAAAGCACTAGATAATAAAATGATGTTTGATGGATCTTCAATTGAAGGTTTCGTTCGTATTGAAGAATCAGATATGTACTTAATTCCAGATTTAGATACTTGGGTTGTCTTCCCTTGGACAGCTGAAAAAGGAAAAGTTGCACGACTTATCTGTGATATTCAGAACCCAGACGGAACGCCATTCCTAGGTGATCCACGTGCAAACCTTAAGCGTGTCTTAAAGGAAATGGAAGAACTAGGCTTCACTGATTTCAACTTAGGGCCTGAGCCAGAATTCTTCTTATTCAAGTTAGATGAAAAAGGCGAGCCAACGCTTGAATTAAACGATAATGGTGGATACTTTGACCTTGCACCAACCGATTTAGGTGAAAACTGCCGTCGTGATATCGTTCTTGAGCTTGAAGAGATGGGCTTTGAAATCGAAGCTTCTCACCACGAGGTAGCGCCAGGACAGCACGAAATCGACTTTAAATATGCTGATGCGATTACAGCTTGTGACAACATCCAAACGTTCAAGTTAGTTGTCAAAACCATCGCACGTAAGCATGGTCTTCATGCAACATTCATGCCGAAACCATTGTTCGGTGTAAACGGTTCTGGAATGCACATGAACCTATCATTGTTTAAGAATGGCGAAAATGCATTCTATGATACAACAGGAGACCTTGAATTGAGTGAAACAGCAAGACAGTTTATTGCAGGTACAATTAAAAATGCTACAGCTTTCACAGCTGTAACAAACCCAACAGTAAACTCTTATAAGCGTCTAGTTCCTGGTTATGAAGCTCCTTGTTATGTTGCATGGTCTGCTCAAAACCGTTCACCATTGATTCGTATCCCAGCATCCCGTGGATTGAGCACGCGTGTTGAGGTACGTAGCGTAGACCCAGCTGCGAACCCATATCTAGCAATGGCTGTTCTTCTACAAGCTGGACTTGACGGTATCAAGAACAAACTGACTCCTCCAGCTCCAGTTGACCGCAACATCTACGTGATGGATAAAGAAGAGCGCGAAGAAGTAGGAATTGTTGATCTTCCTGCAACTCTTGCAGCGGCTCTTGATCAGTTAAAATCTAGCGAAGTCATCCGTGCAGCCCTAGGTGAGCACATCCTTGAGCACTTCGTTGAAGCAAAAGAGATTGAATGGGATATGTTCCGTACGCAAGTGCACCCATGGGAGCGCGAGCAGTACTTGACGATGTATTAAAATAAAATGAAAAAAGCCCTGACACTTTGGTGTTGGGGCTTTTTTGTGCTAGGTCCGGTTCTACACAATTCGGAGATTAACGAGTGGTGTTAATTCGCTGAGTGTTTGTCTATGTGTTCGTGGGAGGAATGGGAAGGAAGCTACCGGTAACATAGGGGGCTTCTATGAGCCCGTGGGAGGTGCAGGAAGGAGGTTACCGGTAACATAGGGGGCTTCTATGAGCCCGTGGGAGGTGCAGGAAGGAGGTTACCGGTAACATAGAGGGCTTCTACGTGCCCGAGAAAGCCACGAAAACCTTGGAAACGGTAACATAAACAACTCTATAGGAGTGAGATGAATATCGACTATACTTCCAAAACATTAAAGAGCTTGTCCCAATCTAGGGACAAGCTCTTTAATGCATATGACGGTAAACGCCAACCACTTTTCCAAGAATGGAAACATTCCGAAGAATAATAGGATCCATCGTAGGGTTCTCAGGTTGTAGGCGAATAAAGTCTTTTTCTTTAAAGAATCGCTTCACAGTTGCTTCATCTTCCTCGGTCATCGCAACGACAATTTCCCCGTTGTTGGCTGTTTGCTGCTGTTTCACGATTACATAATCGCCATCGAGGATACCTGCATCAATCATACTATCTCCCATGACTTCAAGCATAAATACTTGTTCATCGGAAGGGACCAAAGTGTCTGGAAGTGGGAAGTATTCCTCAACATTTTCAATCGCAGTTATTGGTTGACCGGCAGTGACTTTTCCAACAACCGGAACATTTATGACACTATATTTAGGCGTTGGCATATCTGGTTCATTTTCAAGTATTTCAATCGCCCGTGGTTTGGTTGGATCGCGGCGAATCAGCCCTTTGCTTTCTAAGCGAGCTAAATGTCCATGGACAGTCGAGCTGGAAGCAAGTCCAACAGCTTCGCCAATTTCACGAACAGAAGGTGGATAGCCTTTTTTCTTCACTTCATCCTTGATGAAGGCAAGGATGTCTTGTTGCCTTTTTGATAGTTTTGTCATAATCACGCACCTCGTCTTTTTTATCTATTTTGATTATAACACGTATGTTCGTATGGTACAAACATAAGTTCGAACATGTTGTTGACAAGAAACAAATGTTCGCATTATAATAAAATCAATCAAACAAACGAACATATATTCTGATTGAGGTGTACAAAATGAAAAAGATTTGGCAAAATAACTCTTATACCATTTTACTAATCGCAACAAGTTTAATAGTCTCATTGGTGTTCGCAAGTGGACTTAAATCAGGGAATGAAGATTACATAACAATAACAGTTCAATCTGGGGAATCGCTCTGGAAAATTGCAGACGATTTTTCTAATAATCATAATTTAACGAACCATGAATTTGTTGTTTGGGTTGAAAAAGAGAACGGTATTACAGGCGGGAAAATATATGCGGGGGATGAATTGATCATTCCCATCCGTACGCAGCATAATGATGATACACCACAGTATGCAAGTATAGATTGAAATAGGGTGAAAAAATGAAAGCAGTCATATACTGCAGAGTAAGTACAAAGAAAGATACACAAGAATCTTCCCTAGTTAGACAGGAGGAAGAACTCCTGTCACTTGCGAGGAATCAAGGGATGGAAGTCATAAAGGTCATTCGCGAACAGGCAAGTGGCTATGACCTTGAAAGAGACGGAATCCTAGAGTTGTTGGCGACAATCAAAGAAGAAAAGAGTAAAGCAGTTTTGATCCAAGATGAAACACGGTTGGGAAGAGGGAATGCCAAAATTGCTCTCCTTCATTGTATTGTTAAGGAAGGAGCAACTTTATATAGTATTTCGCATAATGGCGAACTTCAACTGTCCGAATCAGACTCTATGGTTCTTCAAATTGTTTCGATGGTAGAAGAGTATCAAAGGAAATTACACAATATTAAAATAAAACGTGGGATGAACCGGGCGATTAAACAAGGATATCGGCCGGAACGAAATTTGAAAAACCAAGGTGAGAACTCTGGACGTGAGCGTAAGGATGCACCAATTACAGAAATCGTTAAACTTAGGGAAAATGGGTTAACCTTTGCGGAAATTGCAGCTACCTTACGGGGATTTGGCTACCAGGTATCAAAGGCGACGGTGCATCGACGATACCAAGAACACATGGAAGCACAAGAAATGCTTGAAGAGGAATAAACTTTTAAGCAAATTTGCCTTTACAAGTGTAGCGAAACGAAACCTTAAAAACAGAACCCAATAGAAATAAAAATAAGAAATCATCAACCCTGAATACTACCAAATCCAGTACTCCATTCTTGTAATAATTTACGTTTTCCCTTAAAATAGCTTCTATGTTAATTTTTTTATAAAGGAGCTTTTTAATGCTTTCTAAAGATAAACTCGCTAGAATTAATGAGTTGGCCAAAAAGGCAAAAACCTCACGTCTATCAGAAGAAGAGGCAAAGGAACAGTCAGCGCTTCGGGCTGAGTATCTGCAAACCTTCCGGTCATCCATGTTAAATACTTTAAAAGGTGTGACCATTGTGGACCCACTTGGCAATGACGTGACACCAAAGAAATTGAAGAACGAAAGAGATAAGAATAATCTCCATTAAAAGCAACCAAAGCCGAGGATACTCATTTCCTCGGCTTTGATTTTTTATTTAATCTATCTCCATTTTGTAAAAAAAGCATTGTAACCCCTTTTAAAGTACATATATAATATAATTTTCGGCAAAATAATGAAAGGTTCGGCAACTTTTTTGAGTTTTTTCGTTACATTTGTTGAATAAAAAAAGGTCTCACTATAATATTAAGGTTGTATGTAGTTTAACTTAGAAAGGATGTATCTAATGTTCGATAAAATTGATACTCTATCCATCGACTCGATCCGTACGTTATCGATTGATGCAATTGAAAAAGCAAATTCTGGGCACCCAGGAATGCCAATGGGTGCTGCACCTATGGCATACACACTTTGGACGCGCTACATGAATCATAATCCAAAAAATCCTGATTGGATGAATCGTGATCGTTTTGTTTTATCAGCAGGACATGGATCAATGTTATTGTATAGCTTGCTTCACTTATCCGGTTATGGTCTTTCCATGGACGAAATTAAGAATTTCCGTCAATGGGGTAGCAAAACTCCAGGACATCCTGAATATGGCCACACGGTCGGGGTAGAAGCAACAACAGGTCCACTAGGACAAGGTGTTGCAATGGCAGTTGGTATGGCAATGGCAGAGCGTCACTTAGCTGCTGTTTATAACAAAGACCAATATGAAATTGTGAATCATTTTACATATAGCATCTGTGGAGATGGCGATTTAATGGAGGGTGTATCTGCTGAAGCAGCTTCACTTGCAGCCCACTTAAAACTTGGTCGTTTAGTTGTTATGTATGATTCTAATGATATTTCCCTTGATGGTGATCTAGATAAATCATTCTCTGAGAGCGTTGAAGATCGTTTCAAAGCATACGGCTGGCAGTATGTACGTGTTGAAGATGGGAACAATCTAGAAGAAATTGCCAAGGCACTTGAAGAAGCGAAGGGTGACCTAGACCGTCCAACACTTATTGAAGTAAAAACAGTAATTGGTTATGGTTCTCCAAATCTATCTGGCAAATCAGATGTTCACGGTGCTCCATTAGGCGCAGATGAGCTTAAGTTAACAAAAGAAGCTTATAAGTGGACGTTCGAAGAAGATTTTCATGTGCCGGACGAAGTGTATCAAAACTTTGAAAAGCAGATTGTTGAAAAAGGGCAATCCACTGAGCAGGAATGGAATGCACTATACAGCAAGTACAAGGCTGAATACCCTGAACTAGCTGCACAACTTGAAGCGGCTATTAAAGGAGAACTTCCTGAAGGATGGGAAAAGGCACTTCCTGTATATGAGGAAGGTAAGAGTCTTGCAAGCCGTGCATCTTCTGGTGAGGCATTAAACGCGGTAGCGCAAGTGGTACCATCTTTCATTGGTGGTTCAGCTGACCTAGCTGGTTCTAACAAGACGATGGTGAAAGGTTCTGGAGACTTCTTCCCAGGTTCTTATGAAGGCCGCAACATCTGGTTCGGTGTCCGCGAATTTGCAATGGGCGCAGCGATGAACGGGATGGCACTTCATGGAGGATTAAAAGTATTCGGTGGTACATTCTTTGTATTCTCTGATTACCTTCGTCCAGCGATTCGTCTTGCAGCGCTTATGGGACTACCTGTCACATATGTGTTTACACATGATAGTATTGCAGTTGGAGAAGATGGCCCGACACATGAGCCAGTTGAACAACTTGCAGCATTGCGTGCAATGCCAAACTTGGGTGTTATTCGTCCAGCTGATGGCAACGAAACAGCTGCAGCTTGGAGAGTGGCTGTTGAATCAACGAATAAGCCAACGGCATTAGTGTTAACTCGCCAAAATCTACCGACAATTAAAGATACTGATAAAAATGCGTACGAGGGCGTTTCGCGTGGGGCGTATATCATTTCACCAGCGGATAATCCTGACGCTCTATTGCTTGCATCAGGTTCAGAAGTTGGCCTTGCGGTGAAAGCTCAAGAAGCACTTGCAGCTGAGGGAATTCAAGTTTCCGTAATCAGTATGCCTTCATGGGATCGTTTCGAGCAACAATCTAAAGAATATAAAGAATCCGTTATTTCAAAATCAGTGAAGAAGCGTCTTGGTATTGAAATGGGAACATCACTAGGCTGGCACCGCTATGTGGGCGATGAAGGGGAAGTCCTCGCAATCGACACATTTGGAGCTTCAGCACCTGGTGAAAAAATCATGCAGGAATATGGCTTCTCTGTTGAAAACGTTGTATCACGTGTGAAAGCACTTCTACAACAATAAACAAAAGCTTATCAATAAGAAAGGAACGGGCCACTGGCTCCGTTCCTTTTTTAGATTTTGTTGATTTTACCACCAATAAGGGTGCGAAGGTGTTGAAACGGAATTCAACATGGTCCTTTACCTAAAAATGCCTCCAAACAGGAGGCTTTAAGGAAAGTTATTTTACTAAAAGAAATTAATTCGAAGTGGGTTTCCCCTTAATCAAGGAATTGCGGTCGTCGGCTTGTGGGGGTTCTTCCATCCAACCGTGCTTAATCATTAGATTTGCTGCATCTTCTGCGAATAAACCAACTTCCGGAATCAATGAAGCATACCTTGCGGCAATATCTCTTCTTGGGCTGGCTGCCATCGCCATTCCATAATTACCAATACCAGCAGCGATCATCGCAGTGACATTAAATAAAATTAATTTATCTGAGAAGACCTTTGTCGTTGAATCGGTTAAGGCTGGATCCCACCCCATCGGAGCAGGAAGGTCTTCTCTTAGTAAATATTCACTAAATATCTCTACATGCTTATGGGCCATGCGTTTTCCTCTCAATAGTAATTGTTTTACATCATCATGTTCTGCAATTTGTGCTAATCCGGTAATCAAGGTTTTACCGATTATATTTGATTGGATATTCAGAAATAAATGCGTTATTTCAGCAGAACTTAGAGACCGTTGATTACCCCAGAACCCAGCTAAGAAGGATTGTTTTTTTACAAAGTCGACCTTGTCAGGAGTGGAGATATAAGGTGGTTTAATGTAGATTCCTTGCTTTAGCATTAAATCTCGGGTTTTATCCTGCAATTTGACTCCTTTATCTAAAACTCGTTTATGAAATTCGATGACATCTGGGCGAGTGGCTAAGCCAAGTGCCGCACTACTTGCAGCCATTGCAAGAATGGACAAATACCGTAAATAGTATAATACAAACGAATCGGAAAATAATTTTGGAGCTCTAGGATTCACATCCTCGTCGGTAAAACCAATCGGAACGGGAAAATGCTCCTTTTTAAAAATGGTTTCCATGATATCTAGGTTTTCTTTGGCTACTTGTAAGGTGTATTCAATGAGCGGACGTACCTCATCATCATCCGTTTTTTCAAGAAAATATTGGTTTACACATATGCCTAAAGTATCATTGATGTATTGGGTCCATAAACACGTCATTTCGGCTGAAGTCAGTCGAATCTTTGATTTATCTTCCATTCAAAAACCTCATTTCCTAAAGCAGTTTTCACTGATTTTAAGTTATGTTTATGATTCCCTATAGTTCTATGGACATGTAAGATTCTATTGTTTGTCTTGCTTTTTTCAATGCATCGTCGCTAGAAATGTTGAAAATAGGACGATCTTATTAAGAATCTTGTGGATTTGACAAAATTAGTGCGTTTTCTCAACACCTTTAGACAACGACAGACGCTCGAATTTTCTATAATGAAATAAAGCTTGTCTATAGAGGAGGACATCCAATGAGGGCCTATCAACTTTATTTAATCAAAGATGAAATTGCTAGCCATTACGTGGGAAAAGAGCGAATGTTTTATCAATTGTTTAAGGATTACAACTCCGCAGAGGGTGAGTTAAAATCGATCATTTCTAAACAAATTGAATATTTGACAAAACCTTTACCTGTCCTTCGGATTCATCAATTATTGTATCAGCAGCTTTCAAAGCATACAGGTTTCCGTGCGGAACAAGGCTCATACCATCTTCGTTCGAATAAGCTGCCTAGCACGGCGACATTAAAGATTGTCAATGAACGGACCCTTTTAGTTGAATCGGACGGAAGTTTAGAAGCGGAAACGGTCTTTTTTGAAGTTTTACGTAAAAGTGAAACCTCTTTCTTGGCTGTCGATATCGATAGTACTCGTTACGGCTGGCTCAAACCTATCAAGGAAAGAAAATTTGTCTAAAGGGGAGAAAAATCCTCCCGTATATTGTATAATTACGATTGGTCGAGTACACTGTATGGTAGACAACATGAAGGAGGAAGAAAGAATATGTGGATGTACGTTCTAGTAGGTATACTAGCTCTTGCTGCTGGTGTAGCACTAGGATTTTTCATTGCTCGTAAGTATATGATGGACTACTTGAAGAAAAATCCGCCAATCAACGAACAAATGCTAAAAGTCATGATGATGCAGATGGGACAAAAACCATCTCAGAAGAAAATTAATCAAATGATGTCAGCTATGAATAAACAGCAAGGCAAGTAATAGAGGACGAGCACTCGTTTTGAGCTGCTTTGGGTTACTTTTTGATAAAAGAATTAATTTCCTTTATTACCGATGTAAAAACCACTTTTCTTTGGAAAACACTAAAGAAAAGTGGTTTTTCACGTTTTTAGGAGAGTTATGGGACAATTGGAAATTTTTAAGTAATCCGCACGAATAAAGTGTACATATTAAAACCATAGGCAAGAACAAACAACTAAGAAAAAGGAGTTTTTCACATGAAAAAAGGTATTTTTCTTTTATTATTTATATCTCTAATCTTATCTGCTTGTGGAACAGCAGAAACTACTGAGGAGCAAGCGACCCCTGAAGGGAACCAAGCCTCACAACCTGAGGAGACCAAGGAAGAAGAGACTCAAAGAACGATAACGGAAGAGGATGAAAAGTTCACTCAGTTACTACTTGAGAGAGATTATGAAACGTTAATTAGAGAAACGATTTCTTTTGATACGGACTCACAAAAGGACTTTTATAATCTAGCTTCCGCCCTAAAGAAAAAGGATGAAATCGAAACAAAGTCTTATGTGGATGAAACCACAAATGAGATGAACTATAGCGATGCCATAAGCGATTATAAAGTCATCTCCCGTTATATAAACAAGGCAGAGTACATTCCAGAAGAGATGAAGGCTGAGTTTGATGAGTTAAAAACTGTAGCAGAAGAGCAAGTCGCTCATTACCAAGCTGAAATGGACAAGCAAAGCCAAGCACAGTAAGTGGTTGTCAGTGAAAAGACCAGCAGTACTCGACGTACCAGTGAATCATCATACATGATAAGATAGGAATAAACCTTTAAGTTTTGGAGTTTTCTAAAGGATGTTGTTTTTCAGAGACCGGTTGATTGGAGCGTAAGGCGCTTGACTCCTGCGGGAGCAGCGGGACAGGTGAGACCCCTTAGGAGCGCAAGCGACGAGGAGGCTCACCGCACGCCCCGCTGTTCGCTGAGCGCCTGGAGCGGAAATCAACCTCTCCTTGTTCAATAGCAACAAAGTTTTGAAAAACATCCATAGGTTTTAATTAAAAGCACCCCAACCCGGGTGCTTTTTCTTGTGGAAGGATTTAATAAAGTTTGTTGATTTTATATAACGTTGACAGGAATGAAACAACATGGCCAGTAAGTAAAAGGAGAATCAACAAAAGATTCAAACACTTAAAATTATTGTAGAAACATTAATCTTTTCTATTTTGTGAACATTTGTTAAAATGAGGAAGCACTGAAGAGACTCGCGGTTGGAGGATATAAAAATGAGAACATTTCTAGATTTAATGTGGTTCTTTAAAGCGGAAAAGAAGGCTTACTTAATTGGAATCAGTATGCTTCTTTTTGTTGCTTTTTTACAGCTCGTTCCGCCTCGGGTGATCGGAATGGTAGTGGATGAGATTGAAACGGGAACCCTGACAAGGGAGGGGCTAATTCAATGGGTCCTCATTCTGGTTGCTGCTGGAGTAGGAATGTATGTGCTTCGCTACTTTTGGAGGATTATGATTTTTGGTTCATCCGTGAAGTTAGCGCGGCTATTAAGAAACCGATTATATGAACATTTTACCAAAATGTCCCCCAATTTTTATCAAAAGCGGCGGACAGGAGATTTAATGGCCCATGCTACCAATGACCTACAAGCCATTCAACAAACCGCAGGCGTAGGGGTCTTGACACTGGTAGATTCCCTCGCTACGGGTGGATTTGTCATCATTGCAATGGCAACGACAATCAGTTGGAAATTAACCTTAATTTGCCTTTTGCCGATGCCGTTAATGGCTATTCTTACCGGTTGGTATGGAAAGATGCTTCATGCACGATTTCATAAGGCTCAGGAAGCATTTTCGACTTTAAATGACAAGTCACAGGAAAGTATCACAGGAATAAAAGTCATTAAAACATTTGGGCAGGAAAAGGAAGATATTGAGGATTTCCGCAAGCAATCTCAGGATGTCGTAAAGAAAAATATATCCGTTGCTAAAATTGATTCATTATTTGACCCGACGATATCGTTAATCGTTGGAATTTCCTTCTTTTTGTCCATTGTATTTGGGTCAAGGTTTGTCATAAATGGGGAGATGACGATAGGTAGCCTTGTTTCGTTTACGACTTACCTAGGATTACTCATTTGGCCGATGCTTGCTTTTGGACATTTGTTTAACGTTGTTGAACGCGGACGTGCTTCACTTGACCGTGTTAATGCGCTACTGGCTGAAAAGGTTGAAATTAAAGACGAGGAAGGAGCCGTTCGTATCGTTCCTCAAGGGGATATCGTCTACAATCTTAAGAACTATGCTTTTCCTGGTGAACAAGAGCCTCAGCTTAAAAATATTCATTTCACCTTACCAAAAGGTTCGACATTGGGGATTGTTGGAAAAACAGGTGCAGGGAAGACATCTCTTCTAAAATTATTAATCCGGGAGTTTGAAGGATACGAAGGCACCGTTTCCATTGGTGGAAGATTACTTAAGGATTATCAGCTTGATAAATTGAGAGAGGCTGTCGGATACGTTCCTCAAGATCATTTCCTATTTTCAGCCACTGTTGCTGAGAACATCGCTTTTGCCAACCCAGAAGCCTCACGTGAACAAGTATATGAGGCTGCTAGAATCGCCCGTATTCACGAGGATATTCTCGACTTTACGGATGGCTATGAAACAGTGGTCGGGGAGCGGGGGGTTTCCTTATCGGGAGGTCAGAAACAGCGGATTTCAATTGCCCGGGCAATTCTTTTGAATCCAGAAATTCTAATCCTCGATGATTCGCTTTCAGCGGTCGATGCGAAGACAGAAGAAGAAATTTTAGAGGCATTAAAGGGAAATAGGGAAGGGAAAACAACGCTTATTACCGCCCACCGTCTTAGTGCCATTGAGCATGCAGATTTAATTCTTGTATTAGAGGATGGCGAAATTGTTGAGCGTGGCACTCATGAGCAGTTAATGGAACATGAGGGCTGGTACAAGGATATGTATTTGCGTCAACAGCTAGAAGAACTTGTTGAGTTAGGGGGGTAGAAGATGGAAGAGAAGATGACAGCGTTGAATTCAAAAGAACAACGGACAGTTTTAAAAAGGTTATTGGCTTATACAAAACCCCACATCAAACCAATCTTGCTAGCGTTTGCATTGCTATTACTCACGACGATTGGGGATGTACTCGGTCCAATCTTAATTAAGATTTTCATTGATGATTATTTAACAGTGGGACACTTTCCATATGAACCCTTGCTCATGCTAGGGATTGCCTATATGGGGATACAAGTGCTGAACGTATTCGTTACTTATTTTCAACTTTATAAATTTCAAGAAGTGGCGCTTAAAATCATTCAGCAGCTCCGCGTGGATGTGTTTTCGAAGGTTCAGTCGCTCGGTTTGAGGTATTTTGACCGAACCCCTGCAGGGTCGATTGTTTCGCGGGTTACAAATGATACCGAAGCGATAAAGGATATGTTCGTGTTTGTGATTGCCACGTTCATTCAGAGCGGGTTTTTGCTTGTAGGGATTCTAACTGCAATGTTCATTCTTAACGTAAAATTGGCCTTATTCTGTTTAATCGTGCTCCCAATTATTTTTATGATCATGGTCATCTACCGCAGACTAAGTTCGAAGTTTTATTTAGATATGCGGGAGCGTCTTAGCCAGTTGAATGCGAAGCTAAGTGAATCGCTACAAGGGATGTCGATTATCCAAGTATTCCGACAGGAAAAGCGTCTTAGAAAGGAATTTGGCGACATCAATGAGAAGCACTATAATGCTGGGATGCGGAATATTAAAGCGGATGGGCTCTTACTACGACCGGCGATTGACCTTGTATATGTTCTCGCTCTCATCATTGTATTAAGTTATTTTGGAATAAGTTCATTTGAAAATCCAATTGAAATTGGTGTGCTCTACGCATTTATTAATTATCTTGATCGTTTCTTTGAACCGGTAAACCAAATTATGCAACGTTTGTCGATGTACCAACAGGCGATTGTTGCCGCATCTAGGGTGTTTAGGCTATTGGATGACAAAGAAATGGCCCCAGAGCAGCCAAATGGGAATGACAACAAGGTAGATGAAGGGAAAATTGAAGTTCGAAACTTGAGCTTTTCTTATGATGGCCAACGGGATGTACTGAAAAATATTGAGTTTACCGCTTTGCCAGGGCAGACAGTCGCTCTAGTTGGTCATACGGGTAGCGGGAAAAGCTCGATTATTAACTTGCTAATGCGCTTTTATGAGTTCAATCGGGGGGAAATCTTGATTGATGGGGTTTCAATAAAGGACTATCCAATGAATGTGCTTCGTGACCGGATGGGTCTCGTTCTGCAGGATCCGTTTCTCTTTTATGGAAGTGTAAAGGATAATATTCGCTTACATAATGAGGGAATAACAGATGAAGAGATTGAAGAAGCGGCGAAGTTTGTTCAGGCGGATAGCTTCATTTCGAAGTTAGAGGATGGCTATGATCATCAGGTCGTGGAGCGAGGCGCAACGTTTTCAAGTGGTCAGCGGCAGTTAATTGCCTTTGCCCGGACGATTGCAACGAACCCTAAGATCCTGATTTTAGACGAAGCGACCGCGAATATAGATACAGAGACAGAGGAAGCGATCCAGACGGCACTTGCCAAGATGCGGGAAGGTCGAACAACCATTGCCATTGCCCATCGACTTTCTACCATCCAGGATGCCAATCTTATTCTGGTCTTGCACCAAGGGGAAATCGTTGAGAGAGGAACACACCAGGAGCTCCTCGCGCTAAAAGGACTTTACCATAAGATGTATCTTTTACAAAATGGTTCGGTTGAACGCTTAGAAGATGTTGTTAGCTAGAAACCTATTAAAAATAGCAAAAAAAAATCAGCTGTTTGCCTCTGGGCTTTCAGCTGTTTTTAATAGGTCTTGCTAGGTTGTGTGTATTGTTGCTGATAGGTATTAATCAAATGATCAAGTTCTTGGCTGTAGCGGATGGCAACCGAGGAGGTAAGGCCATTGGTGGTAGCAACTTCGATGAGTTCGGAGCGTTTCTTTTCAATAAGTCGGACGAGTTCGTTTTTAGACATGAGCGTTCCTTTCTCGGAATAATAGTTTCCTTAATTCTGTAAATCTATTGAAAAATATAGGAGAATTTTTAAGGCACGAAACTTAGTATAATAGAAAATGAATGATAATTCAAAAGGAATTTTTGACGAAATTTGACTGATTCTGGGGTTTTCTGGGTTATATACTCATTTTATCAATATTAATAAATTGTTCACAGGTTAATTCATATCTTTTATGAAGGGGATTTGATAAAATTAGTGAGAATTGAGTTAAACAGGAGATGTTTATGAATGACTGATGTTAACGTTCTGCTTGCATTCGGAGCTGGCTTTTTAAGCTTTATTTCACCATGCTGTCTCCCGCTTTATCCAGCATTTCTATCCTATATCACAGGAATGTCTGTGGGAGAGATTAAAAGTGAAAATGCGATGCTACAAAAGCGGAGTATGCTTCACACACTGTTTTTCCTAGTTGGTTTTTCGATTATTTTTATCGCTCTAGGATTTGCCACTAGTTTTGTGGGCCAAATCTTTAGTCAGTACAATGATGTCATTCGACAGGTTGGCGCGATTTTTATTGTGATTTTTGGTTTGATGGTCATCGGGCTCTTCCAACCAAAATGGTTGATGGCTGACCGCAAATTTGAATTTAAGAACCGTCCTGCTGGTTATATCGGAACCGTTCTAATTGGGATGGCGTTTGCTGCCGGGTGGACTCCTTGTACAGGGCCAATCCTTGCTTCGGTTATATTGCTAGCAGGCTCGAACCCAGGGTCTGGAATGCTTTATATGATTGCCTATATCCTTGGTTTTGCGATTCCATTCTTTATCCTCAGCTTCTTTGTTGGGAAAATGCAATGGATTAGAAAGAACAATGTGAAAATCATGAAAGTCGGCGGATATATCATGATTGTCATGGGGATTGTTCTTTACTTTGATTGGATGACAAGAATTATTGCCTTCCTTTCACCACTGTTTGGTGGCTTTACTGGATTATAATAAGGTTGGTTTTTCGATTTGAACTTTGAGAGGAAAACTTGTTCATTCCTCCTCTCTTAAAAATTACGAGGGATTACTGTATAATGATAGTGTAAACCTATTTTAAAGGATGAATCGTATGGACTATGTTTTGCTCTCAACGATTGCGGCAATTGGGATGGGATCCCTTGCTATGTTTGTTCGGATGAAAGCCGCCAAAAGACCAGCTACAGCGAGGAAAATCATCTTGCCACCCATCTTTATGAGCACTGGGGCGTTGATGTTTATTTTCCCTATGTTTCGTGTAGGGCCTCTTCAAATTATTGAGGCACTAGCAGTGGGGATGCTGTTTTCGATCTTACTGATAAGAACTTCAAAATTTGAGATTCGTGAGCAAGATATCTACTTAAAACGCTCAAAAGCTTTTATCTATATTTTAGTTGGCCTACTTATTGCCCGGTTAATTGCTAAGATGATTTTAAGCAACTCAATTGATGTCGGGGAACTTGGCGGTATGTTCTGGATTCTCGCTTTCGGCATGATCGTTCCATGGCGAATTGCGATGTATGTGGAGTTTAAAAAACTTTACCGTCAGTTGCATGGGGCGGGGAAGCCAACGACCGTGTAATCGTTTATTTGATGTCTAGCAGTATAAAATGACCTGTGGATGGATTTCACGGGTTATTTTTTATTTTAGGGCGGGGCTTTGTTGCTATAAGGGTGATGAAGATGATACCCAGCCAAAAAGGAGTGGGAAACCATCTTCATAGGGCTAACCGTAAAACTTCTTTTAAGAAACCAACTTCAACCCAACAGCTGCACTTAATACCATCGCGATGAACACAAGCCGTTTCCAATCCTTAGATTCACCATAAAACAGCATCCCGATAATGGCTCCTCCAGAAGCGCCAATTCCTGTCCAGATCGCATAGGCCGTTCCCATTGGTAAAGTATCCATTGCAATCGATAAGAAAAAGAAACTTGCACCAAAGGAAACAATTAACAGCAGAAGGGAGCGCCATTTCCTATCCTTGGTATATTGATTCATCATCGCAACCCCGGACATTTCGAATAAACCAGCAATGACTAAAGAAATCCAAGCCATTAAGACTCCACTCCTTCCGCCGCTTTTTCATCGGTTACCATCTTCAACCCAATGACCCCTACTAGTAAAAGAACAATCAGAAGAACCTTTGGCAGGCTAAACGGTACTCCGAAAAAGAGAATGTCGGCAGCCGCCGTGCCAGCTGTTCCTAAGCCGACAAAGACCGCATAGACAGTTCCGACAGGTAGCCTACGGCCGGCGACAATGAGACCGTAAAAACTGACAGCGATGGCAATCACTGTTCCACTCCACTCCAAAATACTATCTGCATGCTTTAATCCAATGACCCAAAATACTTCAAAGACGGCTGCAAGAAAGACCTTGATCCAATCACGATTCATATAGTATCACTTCCTCATTTTTTAGATTGCCCAACATAAGCAAAAAAGCCCGAGAGATCCTGTAGAAACAGATCTCCCGGGCTTTTATCCCTCCGTGGCACAGACAAGCTGTGAGTTTTCTCTCGGACCAGTCCAAACTTGACGGTGTTTGCGGAACCCTAGAAAACATTCAACTTATGCAATTATCGTTCATTATACTAGATGTTTTCGGTTTTTTGAAGGAAAAATGAAAAAGACTGCCGATGCTTGGCAGTCTAAAATAAATGTTCATAGGGTTCAATATTAATCTGGCTATCTGATAATTTCTGTCGTAAAAATTTATGATCACGTTTCGGTGTGGCCAAAATATAGCCGCGAATGACAAGGTCTTGAGTAATCCTCGATACTCTTTCATTAAGCGCGAGCTCCCCAATTTTCCCAGCGATTTTTTGACGGGCGACATCACGGAATAATTCAGGAACTGGGCTCACCAAGTCCTCAAGAAAAGCCTTTTGATCATCAGGCCAAAGGTGGCGCGTCTCATTAACAAAATGTTCTTCCCAATCCATATCCGATTTACCGTCTTCTTTCGGGAGCTTTTTAAGGAACTTCCGGAACATAAAGAAGCCACCAATAGCCATTAAAACGACCATAACTACCGTCCAAAATATGATGAATAAACCAAACCAACCGTCTAACTGAAACTCCATAGATATTCCCCTTTTACCAAACAATCTCGTTAGTTTTATTATAGTATCAGGTTAGTAAATAAGACAAGTGAGGGAAATTATGTCCAATTAGTGAATAGGGTTGAAATAATCTGAGTGTCGAATTATAATAGAGCTTGTCACACTACGGGGCTGGATGGGGTACTGGTGTCCTCCACGGTCTTCAAAACCGCTTGTGACCTGCGTGCCAGGTCAGGTGGGTTCGATTCCCACGCGGTCCCGCCAATTTAATAACACCAAGGGTTCAAGTGAATCCACTACATACCTAGACCAGAGGCGACTCGGTCTTTTTTTTGTTGCTTGGTGCCCTAAAAGGTGCCGGATTTACAGAGGAAAACGACGCTCATCACTATAAACTACAAAAAAACTACTCATGAATCATAAATTAAAATGATCAGTATGTAGGTAGTAATTCCCTTTGTTATACTATTAGTAGTTGAAACTAGTATTGGAGTGAATGAAATGTTGATCGGTCATATAAAAGAAATTGTTCGTCATCCGGTAAAATCTCTCCGTGGAGAAGTTGTAAACACATCTAAAATAATGAATTACGGATTATACGGTGACCGTAGCCATGCTTTTTTTGATGATACAAAAGGGGATTTCTTAACGATAACCCAATTCCAAGAAATGGTTCGATATCAAGCGAGATTTGTGGGCGAAGAATCACTAGACAACTATCCAAAAGTCGAAGTCATCACGCCTGAGGGAAAGGTTTTTGATTGGGACGATCACGAATTAATTGAAGAGTTGGAAACTAAATCGAAGCGAAAAATTTCTACTAAGAAATATACTCCATCACATGTTCCAATTGGACCTATTGCAGTAGAACACATTCTCCTTACAACAGATGCTTCCCTAGAGCATTTAGAAGAATTGTCGGGAAAGAAAGAGGTTGATATTCGACGTTTTCGTCCGAATTTATTCATTTCTTTAATTGATAAAGTTCCATTTCAGGAAGAAGAATGGATTGGTCGACGAATAAAAATCGGAAGTGAAGTAGAAATTGAATTAGTAGGATATTGCCCAAGGTGTATGATTATTACGGTTGATCCTGATGATGCCCAGCGAAATCCAAGTCTACTTAAAACTCTTGTAAAAGAAAGAAAAAGTAATTTTGGTGTTTATGCTTCTGTGATAAAAACAGGTGATATTTGTGTGGATGATGAAGTGATTCTTCTTGATTAGGGTCGATTCTATGGTTCCATTTTTCTAATACAACTTCGTAAACTAGAACCACATGAAGGGGCAAAGGGCTAGATCCTTTGCTCCTTTATGCATTGGACTTGCTAGTAAAATTATGGGAAACCCTTTTGAAAAAGGATACTTTATTTTGCTTTGGTTTATCCTTAAACCTTGATAAGGGAATGTGAAAATAAGAGGACACTCGGCACATGAGGTCCTCTTGTTTGAACTAGGCTCTATTATCAAACATTGTTAATAGCTTTATCTTTGGATTCTAACAACATTTAACTAAATAGGCCTTTTATCGCATCGATTAAGGAAACAAAGAATTGCTTTAATCTCTCTAAAAAGTTTTGGCCTTCTTCAGACTGAAGATATTTTGAAATTTTATCTTTGGCTTGATTTAGTTGATCGCCTACTTGGTTCCAATCAATGTTTAACTCTTTCAGTTTGTTGAAAACGTCCATTAACAGTTGGATTTGTTCATCTGTTAAGGTGAGTCCAAGCTCTTTTGCTGCCTGTAATATAATGTCTCGTAATTCGGCATCGGTTTGAGGGGAATTCTCAGCAATTTTCTCTTTGATTTTAGCAAATAATGCAGAGGCGTTTTCCGCACCGATTTGGTCGCCTAATTTTGCCGTTTGAATCATCTCTTCATTGGCCGCTTGCTTCACATCTTCAGGAATGACATCCCCGGTTGAAACTTCATACGCCTTAATCAACCCTGTTAGAGCTGCCGTACCGGAAACGTTAAACGGTGCGGTTACTTGGATATCGGCGTCTTTAACCCCAGCGGTGATCAGTGCATTTAAATACATTTCATCGGTCACCCAATTGATGTTGTTGGTTGTGACGTCTAATCCGCTTCCTGCTTTGGTATAGGTGATCGCAGAAGAAGAGATGGCTCTTGTTCCGATAGTCGCCTTAGGAAGAAGGTTCCCCAGATATTTATGTTCTTCTTGATTTGAAACGGTAATCACTTGAGTTGTATCTGTTGCTCCTAATTCAGATAAAATTTGTTCCCTTTGTTCATTCGATAAATTCTCTCCAAGTGTTATGATTTTGTCGCCCTCAGCAACGTCAGCGAATGTGACAGAGGCAAGGGAAAGCATCAACACAAGAAGAGGGATAAGCACTGCTGAAAACCTCTTCATCGAAATTCCTCCTGTTGGAATAGATATACAATTTCTTTGATTATTGTACACTCATTTTCTAATTTTAGCTAAAATTTAGCCATTTTATGGGTTGACCGATATTGTTATTTGGATGAAATACATATCTAAAGCTTGGACCAATTCCTCAAATTCTTCGCATACCCACCTAACAGGAACCTGCTTTAAATTTTTGGAAGCAAAAGAACCGTCCCCATTAACCCCCATAAAAAAGGAAGCAGCGACGAATAGTATTCAGTAAGTATCATTTTTTGTATGGGAATAGAAAAATCAAAAGGGTGTTGTTTCATGAATAAATTCCGTGTTTGTTATATTTTGGAGGATAAGGTAAAGACAGAAAACATTGTAAAAAGTTTGAATATAAATGCGGGACAGATTTTTGAAGAGTTGGTTAAGAAGATAGCAACCTCGAAATATTTAAAGATTGAATCGGAGGAAGGGCGGCAGGATCGTCTGGATACCTCTTGTATCCGTTATATTCGTGTGACGGCTTTGAATGAATAGGTTTGAAGATATATAAATTAGAAAAATAGCTATCTAGTAGATTTAGATAGTAAATATTTAACACTGGTAAAGGTAGGAATACATCATCATGACAGGTACGTATCAAACAAGAGAAGAACGTAAGTCTGCCGAACGAGCCAATAAGCAAGCAAAGCAGCGAAACAAAAAAACGCCGAAACTTTTTAAAAAGCTGTTGATTGGATTGTTGATTTTAAGCTTCATTTGCTTATCGGTAGTAGGAATCAGTGCTTTTGCATTTATACAAGATGCTCCTGAACTGGATACTGCAAAATTAGCTGACCCGTTGTCATCAAAGTTTTATGATAAGGATGGTCAATTCGTTCACGAATATGGAACGGAACATCGAACGAAAATTTCGCATGAGCAGATTCCGAAACAACTGGAGGAAGCCATCCTAGCGACAGAAGACAATCGTTTTTATGACCATCAAGGTGTGGATGTATTAAGAACGGCGAAAGCCATTTTTGTGAACGTTACAGGTGAATTCGGTAGTCAGGGTGGTAGTACAATCACTCAGCAGGTAATTAAAAATTCGTTTCTAACTCCCGAGAAAACGATTAAGCGGAAGGTGCAGGAATGGTACCTGGCTTATCAGTTAGAGAAACAATATAGCAAGGAAGAAATTCTTGCTATGTATGTAAATAAAATTAATCTTGGCAATCGTTCTTATGGCGTTGCAGCGGCTGCTGAAAATTATTATAGACTTGATGTAAAAAATCTCAATCAATTAACACTACCACAAGCAGCGATGATAGCGGGTTTAACGCAAAGTCCGAACAATTATGACCCAACTAAATCAGAAAACCACCAGGCAGCAACAGATCGTCGGAATGTAGTTCTCACCTTAATGAATAGGCACGGGTACATTTCAAATAGTGAAATGGAAGCTGCGAAACAAGTCCCGGTGACGGAGGGAATCATAGAGGAAGTAGCGAGCAACGGTATGCCTTATGAAGCCTTTTTAGACGCGGCGGTTAAAGAAGTAGAAACGAAGTTAAAGGATGTTGATATCACCAAAGATGGGTTGAAGATTTACTTAACGCTCGACCCCAAGGCCCAGAAGCTGGCAGATTCGATTCTTGCAGGCGAACTAGTTTCCTATCCGAATGATCGCTTTCAAACAGCGTTTGCTTTTATGGATTCAAAGACAGGTGAAATTAGAGCCATCGGAAGTGGGCGCAATGAATCTAAAACAACGTTTCGTGGGCATAACCTCGCCACGGATTTGAAACGTCAGCCCGGCTCAACATTTAAGCCTATCTTTGACTATGGACCTGCGATTGAATATTTAAAATGGTCCACTTACCATCAAATTGAGGATGCACCTTATCAATATTCTACGGGAGATCCTATCCGTAATGCCTATACGAATTATCGTGGGATGATGTCTATCCGTGAAGCCTTAGTAGAATCAAGAAATATCCCCGCCTTAAAAACACTCGAAAGCGTCGGGTTAGAAAAGGCAAAGGCTTTTTCAGAAGATCTCGGCATCACCTATCCAAATGGGGAAGTGTACGAATCCTATTCAATCGGCAGCAACACCGTTTCGCCGGTTGAATTAGCGGGTGCTTATGGTGCGTTTGCGAATGAAGGGAATTATTATAAGCCTCACTTTGTAGCAAAAGTTGAATTTCCAGATGGAAAAATCATCGACTTTAAGACGAAGCCTGAGCGTGTGATGCAGGACTATACGGCTTATATGGTGACCGATATGCTGCGAGGTGTCTTAAATGCCCCGAACGGTACAGGTAAAACAGCGGCTGTGCCTGGTGCGGATGTTGCAGGGAAAACAGGAACCACCAATTTTGATGAAAAAGTGATTCAAAAATTTGGTTACCCTCAAGATGCCACGAGTGATAGTTGGTTTGCTGGCTATACCACTAATTACACGATGACCGTGTGGACGGGATATGCGCAAAATGGTTCTGGAAACTATCTGACATCGGCCGATACAAAGATTTCGCAGAGTATTTTTAAAACAATGATGCAAGAATACGCCAGTGATAGCGAGCGCTTTGCTCAACCAGACTCTGTTGAAAAAATCCGAAATGAACTGTATATAAAAGGGGTTAAACGGGATATGGTGCCGCCAGCGTTTATACCAAAAAATGAAGGGAAAAAGAATAAGGAGAAAGATAAAGATAAAGGGAGATCGGAAGAAAAGAAGAAGGGAAAAGGAAATTCCGATAAGGGAAAAGGGAGAGGGAATGGAAAGGGCAAAGAGGACGATTAGACCGGTTCAATGAACAAAATGATTTAAGATGATCTCTGTTAGTACAGAGGTCATTTTTTTTGACTAGGATTGATTGTTTTTAGAGAAGTTTTACTTATGAAGAAAACTAGGAAAGATGCAAAATGTGTTTGATTTGTTTTTATGATAGGTACAGTGTTACTTTTATCTAATATAAAAATTGGACATTATTCTAATTTACAAGGAGACCAACTATGTTTTCCCTAAGCATTTTAGATTATTCCCCGATCGATGAAGGTTCCAATGCACATGAGGCATTATGGCAAACAACGGAATTGGCAAAGGATGCTGAAATGCTGGGCTATAAACGATTTTGGGTGTCAGAACACCATAGTGTTCACTCTGTTGCGAACAGTAGTCCTGAATTGTTAATGATGCATTTGGCAACGTCAACAAACAAAATTCGAATTGGTTCCGGTGGGGTCATGCTACCGCATTATAGCAGTTACAAGGTGGCAGAAAACTTCCGGATGATGGAAGCTCTTCATCCCAACCGTATTGATATCGGAATCGGGCGATCGCCTAGCTACCGTATGGTTAACCAAGCCTTAAATGAGGGGAAACAGCCAAGACATTCTTATGAGCAGCAGGTGATTGATTTAAAAAAGTATTTTACTGATAATACCGAAGAGGAACATCGTTTTCAGTCCCTGATTGCAACTCCGCATATCCTAACAAAACCGGAAATGTGGATGCTGGGAACTGGTGAGACAGGTGCTGAGGTTGCAGCCACACAAGGGGCAGGATACGTTTTTGCTCATTTTGCAAAACCGGGAAACGAAGGGGTACGGATTGTAGAAGAATATCGAAGCAAGTTTAAGCCTTCTGCTTTTTTAAATCGACCGAAAACGATCATTTCGGTTTTCGCGGTTGTGGACGAAACAGAAGAGAAAGCCGAAGATTTAGCAAAAGCGTTTGACCTATGGTTATATTTTGTGGAGTCGCCTAACCAGCCTCCTTATTACCCATCCATTCATACAGCTAAAAGTCGCGGATTTAGTTCCGTGGAAGAAGAAAAGGTGAGGCGGAATCGCGAACGAATGATTGTGGGCACACCAAAGCAAGTCAAAGAGAAAATTGAAGCGATCGCAGAAAGATATGAAACAGATGAAATCATGATTGTACCGAATGTATCTGGTATCGAAAATCGAAAGAAAGTTATCTATCTGCTTGCGAAGGAATTTAACTTGGAGAATTAAATTTTGAATTCTCCTAGGCCTTATTTTTTTATTATTAAAGGGAAAAACAAGGGAGTACGTATTCGTTTTCCGTTTGTGAGATTTGACAAAAGGAAAGCTTTACATGTACAATCTCAATATACCCCAACGGGTAATAAAAAGGAGGAAACGAGAATGAATGAGATTACTGTCTATTCAACAAATACTTGACCGTACTGCACAATGATGAAAGAATTCCTTGAGGCTCAAGGATTAGAATACAAAGAAGTAAACGTGCAGTTAGATGCTGAAGCTGCCCGAAAGCTGGTAGAAGAAACAGGACAGATGGGCGTACCGCAGACAAAGGTAAATGGCCAATGGATTTTAGGATTTGATCCTGAAAAGTTGATGGAGTATGTGAAAAAATAGTGCGAAAAAAAAGAGACCTAGGTCTCTTTTTTTCACTTTATTAGTTATAACAACAAAATGTTAGTTAACTGGTTTCCCAGCCTCAATCAATATTTTGTTCCGCCCCATGAAGATGGCTAAGACGATAATCATTACACCGGTTCCAATCAGGAGCCATTCGATCTGGATGATATCGGCGATAGGGCCGAAAATCAGCATGCCAATCGGCATCATCGAAGTGGAAATCATGCCCATGACACCGAACACTCTTCCTAAATAATCCTCTTCGATTTTCTCCTGTAATAGTACGGTTGATGGTGTATTGAACAGCGGAAGCGCCACTCCGAATAGAGCCATGAAAGCTAAATACATCCAAAATGCCGGGGCAATCCCGAGTGCCAATGTACAGACTCCCATAATTAGACTAGCAAGGGTAATGGTCTTAATTTTATTGGGATAGCCTCCCCAGGAAGCGATAATTCCGCCTCCCGCCATCATGCCGATTGAAAAGGCAATTTCGATTGCGGTGAGCCGCCATACATCAGCACCAAAGCTTCGTGTCACCTGCAGAGGGGTCAAAAAGGCGGCAGGAGCCATCAACACAAAGAAGATGGCAAAGAACAAAAAGAATTTCTTCAAAAAGGCATGGTTGCCGACATACTGCAAACCTTGTTTGAAATCATTGAGATAGCTCGTTGCCTGCGCTTCCGTGGCTTTCTTGTGTACCTCAATTTTCAAGAAGGCAAGCAAGGTGACAATCGCGATGATGGCTGTGATGACATCGATGAAAAAGATGATCTCAAGCGAGGTCATCGCCAATAGTGCTGCACTGACCATTGGCGAGACGAACATAATAACGGCTTGAATGCTTCCGTTTATGCCATTTACCTTCGTCAGTTTATCCTTTGGAACGATTTGCGGTAGAATCGCACCGACTGCAGGTGTTTGGATGCCAGTTCCGATGGCACGAATAGCAGCCATTACAAAGAGCAGCCAAATGGCATCAAAGCCCATTAGAAATAAGATGGCAAGGATTAAGGTTGAAAAGGCGATCAGTCCATCAGCTAATAGAATCAGAATTTTTCTGTTGTAACGATCGGCCCAAACCCCTGCAACTGGGGACAAAATAAACGTGGGAATAAACCCACAAATGATATAGAGCGTCATCATCAAACCGGATTCGGTCGTGAGTGTGATATACCACATGATGGCGTATTGAACCAGGGACGAACCAAAAAGGGAAATCGTCTGACTGCTTAAAAAGAGAATGATGTTCTTTACCCAATTCTCCTTGGGTAGGTTACTTACTGTATTCATGGACCAACCACTCATTTCTATGAAGTTTTTATTTTGAAATTGGGTCGATCGATAGACATCTTTTAAAGACAACAAAAAAAGAGGGAAGATTCCTCCCTCTTTTAAAATAACCGACTAATGTAGGTTTCCTTAAAATTAGACAGACCGATCCCGTTGCTCTGGATTTCGCCAGAGCTTCAAAGCTATTAAGTTAGCGAATGAAAGTTGGAAATCGTAATCTCATTGATGCTGTCAAAAGGAAAACCTCCATTTCATTAATAATTAACTAATAATAGCAAAGAATCCGTAGGAATACAATAACGATAGTGGTACACGTTAGTTCTCATATTATGAGTAAGCAGGGGCATAGGCCACATGCGGTAATAAGATAATAAGTCATAGCTACCATATCTCATACATAAAGTTAATATTGGACCAATAAGGTAGCTTTACGTTAACTAGTTAATAACTTTATGACTAACAATGAGGTGAAAAAATGGCAAACGGCAAACATTCGGTGGAACTTCCTGTTTCAATACAAGATATCTGGAATTACATAAGCGATATTGATCGATGGGCGACGACTGTACCTGGCTATGAAAGCCACGAGATTGTCAATGAAAAACAATCAACATGGGCGATTAAAGGGGATATGGGCATCTTGAAGAAAACGGCAAATCTGAAGGTCGAGATCACAGAATGGGTGGAACCAAAAAGGGTAGCATTTCAGTTTAAAAGCCTTTCCGGCGACTTTGTTGGAAACGGGCAGTATGAGGCTGAAGCCATAGATGATAGTCATACTCGGATAACAGGTCATCTCGAAATTGAGCCGGAAGCCACAAGAGGCCCGATGGCGTCCATGCAAAAGACCGTATTAAAAAAGTTCGTTCCGAAGACAACGAAAGATATTACCACTGCAGTAGCCGATGAGATTAAATCATTGAAGTAGACCTGGGGAGTGATTTGTGCCCGGGGGAACCCTAGCTTATAAAAAAAGTCGATTAACTAATCAAATGTAGTTAATCGACTTTTATAAGACCAAAAAGACAAAATCCATTCTATAGAAGAAAGATCTGTAAAATAAAAGGATTTATGCAGGGTCTGACGCTTTTTATTTGCTGAGCACGCACGTGTTCCTCTATTTATCTAATAAAAATAGACTAATAGATGGAACAAAACTAATAATGAGTACGTCAATGATTAAGATAATTAGGAAGGGGATAATCGCCCTAACAATCTTCTCTAATCGTAAGTTTGCGATGTTGGATGCCACGAACAAGTTGAGTCCAACCGGAGGTGTGACAAAACCGATCGCAAGGTTCACAACCATGATGATCCCAAAGTGAACAGGGTCAATTCCAGCTGCAATTACAACAGGAAGTAGGATAGGTGCCAAAATGATGATGGCTGCCGAAGTTTCCAAGAATGTACCGACTATTAACAGAATCACATTAATAATTAATAAAATAATAATCGGGTTTGATGAAATCTCTAGCATTGCATTTGAGATTTGAAGTGGAATTTGTTCTCTTGTTAAAATGAATCCAAAAACAGAAGCGCAAGAGATGATAAACATGATAACAGCAGAAGTAACTGCTGATGAGATGAAGATCTCAGGTAAATCCCTCCACTTTATTTCCCGGTATATAACTAGACCAACAATTAACCCATAGACTACTGCGACAACGGATCCTTCTGTTGGGGTAAATATCCCCCCATATATCCCACCTAAAATGATAACTGGCATTAGAATAGCTAGGATGGCCTTGTTAAATGAAGTGAAAACTTCCCGAATTGAGTTTTTTTCCTCTTTCCCATAGCCACGCTTTCGTGAAATAAAATAAGCAACCAAAATAAGCGAAAAACCAACTAGGATACCAGGTAATACCCCAGCAATGAACAAATCACCAATAGAAGTTCCGGCAATGACCCCAAATAAAATTAACGGTACACTTGGTGGAATCATCACTCCTACCGTTCCACCTGCAGCCTGTATAGCCGTAGCAAAGCCTTTATCGTACCCTTTTTTGGTCATGGCAGGAATAAGAATAGCTCCTACTGCTGCGGTTGTAGCTGCAGCAGATCCAGAAATAGCCGCAAAAAACATACAGGTAACAATCGATACAATCGCTAAGCCTCCATGCATCCTTCCTACGATCGTCATGGCGAAATCTACAAGTCTCCTTGAAATTCCACCCACTTCCATTAACTTCCCTGCTAACACGAAGAAGGGGATCGCCATTAACGTAAAAGAATCAGTCGACGTGAACATCTTTTGGACGACAACCATTAATGGAACGCTGTCTTGAATCATGAGAACAATAACTGAAGCGAGACCAAGTGCTATTGCGACTGGAATATTAATGAAGAAAAGGACAAGTAATAACCCGAATAATAACCAAGCCATTAATTCGTCTCCTCCTTTCTCCACTCAGTAATCACTACAAACAGAAGATTAATTACAAACAGCACACTTGAAATTGGTATGACTGTATAGACTAACCCCATTGGAATCCTTAGAACGGGGGAAGTCTGGGCCATGCTTCGCTCAATGGCTTCAAAACTATTGACAATAACTTGCCAAAAGAAAAAGATGATTAAAATCGTGGTAACAACCTGGAGAACCTTCTTTAAGTTAGCACCCGCTTTATCAAAAAGAATCTCAATACTAGGGTGTGCTTTTATACTCATCCCATAAGCTGCTCCAAGGAATGTGATCCAAACGAGTAAATAACGAGATAGTTCCTCTGTCCAAGCCAATGGTTGTTCTAGGACAAAGCGGAATAGTACTTGTAAAAAAACAACGACTACTAAAAGAAAGAAAAGAATAATAAGTATCCATTTTATGAATAGATTTAATAAGTTTACTAACTTTTTGGCCACCTGATATTCCCCTTATTTAGAAAAAACTTGGATTGTGCAAAGCACTACCCAAGTTTTTTATTTTTATTCGTTTCCGTTTAAAATCGCATCAATGTTTTCTTTTCCAAAATCAGCTTCGTATTTTTCATATACAGACTGAATTGCCTCACGGAAAGGCGCAACATCCACATCTTCAACAACTTTTACCCCATTATCTTTTACGACTTGTAACGAATCTTCGTCAGCTTGGGTACTAAGTTCACGGATTTTGTCTCCAGCTATTTTTGCTTCTTCTTTAAGAACGGATTGATACTCACTAGGAACGGTATCCCAGATGCTTTTACTGAACATGATGATTGCAGGTGAGTAGATATGACCTGTTAATGACATGTGTGTTTGGTTTGCTTCATGAAGCTTATACGTATCTGCAATAATTAGCGGATTTTCCTGTGCATCAACAACTCCTTGTTGAAGGGCTGTTAGTGCTTCATTCCAAGCCATTGGTGTAGGTTGAGCGCCTAATGCCTCAAATGCATCAAGGTGAATTTGATTTTCCTGAGTACGAATTTTCAAGCCCTTTAAGTCCTCAGGTTTTGTAATTTCTTGCTTCCCATTCGTAATATGACGGAAGCCATTTTCAGCCCATGCCAGACCTACAAGACCAGTGCTCTCTAAACCGGTTAATAAATCTTGTCCAATTTGTCCATCAAGCACACTGTAAGCATGTTCTCTCGATTCAAACAAGAACGGTAGATCGACAATTCCAAGTTGTGGATAGAAATTTGCAATTGGAGCTGTGGAGGAAATGGACATATCCGCTGTTCCAAAGGTAAGGGCCTCCGTCAACTCTCTCTCCGCGCCTAATTGATTTAACGGAAAGATTTCAATCGTCACGTTTCCGTTTGTACGCTCCTTAACATTTTCAGCCAAATCTAGCAGTGCAAGGTGATAAGGATGTTCCTCTGTTTGTGAATGTCCTGCCTGAAAGGTAAATGTTTCAGTTTCTTCGGTGTTACCTTCTGAAGATGAATCTTCTTCGTTACTAGATTCTGTACCCCCACATGCTGTTAAAAATAAAGCAGTCATTAAAAATGGTACTATCCAGTAAAATTTACTTTTTTTCATCTAAAGTCCCCCCTATTTATCAGAAAATTTTATAAGATACGATAGATTATAACACTTTTTTTATATTTATCTACCGAATAATCATTATTTTTAGAAAATATTTTATTTTTGGAACGTGCTAGATTATAAGGTACCTCTGTTATAGCAAAATAGAGTTAATTGAGAACGGTATAGACCTTGCTAAATTGAGTTATTTCTCTCTTAAAAACGAAGCAGTTCTGGAGTATCTAAAAAAGTCCATAAAAAATGAAGGCAGAAACGTTCATCAATATTGAACGGCTCTGCCTTTTTGTTTTATCTAAACCTTACTCATTCATCAGCCCTTGCTGAAATGCATAACTAGTTAGTTGCACGCGATTATCTAGATGAAGTTTGCTTAAGATGTTCTTTAAATGGGTTTTTACCGTATGTTCAGAGATAAAAAGAGCTTCGGAGATTTCTCGATTTGATAAACCTTTTGCCACTAATTGCAACACTTCTATTTCACGGGTAGATAAAGGGATTTTCTCTTTGGATCTAGCTTTATTTTGTGGGAACTCCTTTAGGATTTGAAAGGCAATTTCTTTGGACATAGGGACTTCGTCGATGGCGAAGGCTCGTAAATATTCGAACCATGCTTCCGACTGTAGATTTTTTACTAAATAACCTTGTGCGCCTTTTTTTAAAGCATCGAACAAATCCGTGATATCATCAGAGACTGTGATCATCACAATTTTCACGTATGGAAATTTAAGTTTAATTCTTTTTGTTGCTTCGAGTCCGTCCATTACGGGCATTTGAATATCCATCAGAATAATGTCTGGCATTAATTCTTCGGTCAGTTTTAACGCTTCTTCCCCATTTTTTCCTTCGCCAACAATAACAAATTCCTCATATTCTTCTAGGATTTCGCGAATCGCCTCTCTTGCATGGGCGTGATCATCAACAAGCAGTATTCGAAAAGGCTGCATTTATTTGCTCTCCTTTTTGATTTCAATAATGGTTTTATTATCTTCCTTCTTGATTGAAAAATCCCAATCCATATCTCTCGCTCGGTCTTTAATGATTTGCAATCCGTACCCATTGTTGGACGGAATCTTTTCATTTGTGAAGCCAACCCCTTGGTCTTTAATCTGACAAATCCATCCATGAGTGGTTTCTTTTGCATCAATCCATATCTGATTGGTTTTTGCATGTTTAATGACATTCATAACGGCCTCTTTTACACAGGCAAATAACTCTACTTTTTCTTTGGAAGATAATGTCGATTCTTGGATTCCCCAATTTAACTCAACATCCATTAGATGATGCTTTTTAAGCTCTGTTACATACTGATAGATAGTGTCTGTCCAACTAAACGGTTCTTCATTTGGTACGTATTTTAAATTTGTAATCGCTTGTCGTGTATCCTCGTGAACATGTTTTAATGTTTGCTTAAGTTTTTGAAAATCTGCATCCTGCTCGAGTTGATTTCTTCTACCAAATTTATTCATTTTTACAGATAGGAGAAATAAAGATTGAGCAATTCCATCATGGAGTTCTCTTGCCAGTTTCTCTCTCTCAATAAGTGCCGCTTTCCTTGTCTTTTCACTGCGGAGTTCTTCTTGCATTCTCTCTAAAACGGAAAACAAGTGCCGTACAAAGATGAGCGTAACGAAAAATACTAAAACAGGAGAAAGGATATTCCCCATATCCATCGAGAGATAGGGGAGGAGGAATGCATGGCGAATGTACTCCCATAAAGCAATCGTAATCGTTGGAGTAAGTAAAATGAGCCATTTAATTTGTTTATATTTCATACAGCGCCTCTTTCCATAACTGTGTTTCGTTGCATGTTGAATTCGAATTCAACATGGAGTCTGTCTATAAGAAAAATGTGTCTATATTTTAACATCTAGAAACAGATATTTTTTCATTTTGCGATAAAATCACTCTTTCGGGTTATTATTAAAAGTTTTCTTTGGGACTATAATGTGATAGGTAGTACGCACATTACCCATCCAAATTGGCGGTAAAGATGTGCGCTAACTAGATAGATAATAGTAACTCTATTATATAATGAATTATTTTTTTTACATAAGGGTTCTATAGGAGGCGATTCGAACTCAATGAATGTTCTGAAAGTTATATTGGCAACACTTCTAGCCTCTATGGTTTTTTCACCGTCTTTTTTTGAAGCATCAAGTCCTTTGCAAATGAAAATTGATGAAGCACCAGTAGGGGCAATAGTTGAAATAGATGCTGGTGAATATGAGGAAACATTGGTGATTTCTAAGCCAATAACACTAGTAGGAAACGGGGAAGTTCGCATAAAGTCTTGTGAAGCCGAGCCAGTGATTGCAATTAGTGGAGAAGATGTCACGCTTAAAAAGATCACAGTTGAACATTGTGGTTATGAAGAGGAAGACACGGCCATCTATATTACCGGTTCAAACCATAGGATGGAAGAATTGATTATTGAGACACGGCGTTATGGGGTGAAGCTTGACCAGGCGAATGGTGTGACCATCAAAGACAGTGAGATTATTGGCATGAAGCGAGGAAATGGGATTGACTTATGGCAATCGAATCAAAATACGTTTGAAGCCTTGAGAATCGCGAGTGTTTCTGATGGCATCTACCTAGAGCAAAGCAATGAAAACCTTATATATAAGAATAACCTCGAAAATTCACGTTATGGGATGCATTTAATGTACTCAAATGATAATGTTCTTCGTGATAATTTGTCGAGCTCGAACATAACGGGTACAATGCTCATGGAAACAGAGCGGACGACTGTTCATGGCAATGCTTTTCTTGCGAATAAAAATAGTGTGAACGCACAAGGGCTGCTACTATATGAGGCTTATGAAACAGAAGTGATTGAAAATGAGTTTATTTCCAATCGAATCGGTGTTTATATCGAAAAGGCTGGAAATAACCATCTGGAATCCAACAAAATAAGAGATAACTTTATTGGCGTCCAAATGAAAAATGCGAGTGATAATAAAATCACGAGGAATACGTTTGTTGGAAATGTAAATGAAGCTCAAGCCATAGAGAGTTCAAAGAACGAAGTAAATCAAAATTATTGGGATGCGGCTAGTAAGGTGGATGTAGACGGAAATGGAGAGAGCGAAATTAGCTATACAGCTGACCCGTATTTCCTGACGCTGACGACAGATGTACCAGAGTATCAATTATTCTTCCAAGCACCGGGACTGATTTTGCTACAGAATCTGTTGAAAAGTCCGCCGGAACAGCTATTAACCGATTCTGCTCCATTAATGGAGATGACCATGGAAGTTGAAAAAGAAACTTCATCAAGTTTGGGTTTATGGGTGATGAGTATTGTCATGATTGGAGCTAGTTTTAGTCTTTTTATAATTGGGAGGAAACGAAGATGAAACGAAATCGATTTAACTTATTTGGACTGGCAATAATCATATTGCTCCTAGCGGCGTGTGGGAACGATGAAGTTCAGCCGGTAGATATAAATGAAGCAACAGATACTTGTGAAGTGTGCAATATGCAGGTTGCGAACGATCAACATGCGACTCAAATCGTCTTAGAAAACGGCAAATCGATGGTGTTTGACGATGTAGGCTGTATGTACGAGTGGATTAGCAACAATTCAGATGAAAAGAAAACTGCCTTTGTTCGTGATTATCATGACAAAGAATGGATTTTAGTGGACGAAGCTACTTTTGTTTACAATCCATCTGTTAAAACCCCAATGGCTTATAATATGATCTCTTTTAAAGATACAGCGTCCGCTGAAAGCTTTGCTGCAGAAAATGAAGGCAGTACAGTGATGACGGCGAATGAGTTGGCTGACCATAGCTGGGAGCGAAACCAGGAAATGATGGAAAAACATAAAATGGAAGACCATTCTCACTCCCATTCAGAAGAAATGGATGAAAATCATAATGAAGAGTCCGAAAACCATTCCGACTCGCACGAAGCAAATCATGATGATGAATCTCATGAATAAAAATGAGGGTTGGTTCTGTTTTGAGCTGACCCTTTCGTTTTGGGAAAGTACGTACAGAATGTTAGAAAAGAGGAATGAACATGTGGAATATCTGGCGCTCTGAATTGCGCATGACCGTACGACAACGTTCCTATTATTCTTTCTTAGTCTTATGGGTCGTCGTCCTCTCACTATTATTTTTATTGCAAGCAAGTGCTCCTTCGTTAACTGGGTATACGAATATGACAGGGACAGTCGTGAATATTGCTTTGTATATTATTCCACTATTCATGTTAATCATTGGGTCGTTTTCCATCGCGAATGAAATGGAAAACGGACAGTGGCGGTTGTTAACTACTTACCCATTGTTCTCTCTATCATATATCGTAGGGAAAATAGGGGGACAGTTTACGGCCCAAGTGATTGTATTTACCTTCAGTTATGGACTTAGTTTAGCTATCGGGCTACTAAGTGGGAATCAGTTTTCTAGTGAATGGCTGTTATCAATTTACTTCTTTTCTATACAGTTAATTTTCTTCTTTCTGATTATCGGGATAGCTGTTGGCTGTGTCGTATCGACAAGATGGCAGGCGTTATCGATTTCTGTGATGATTTGGTTTTTTCTTATTATGATCTGGCCGACTGCATTAATCGCGATTTTAGGGTTAGTACCTTACACATGGATTGCCCCATTGATGAAGTTTGCCTTATATGTGAATCCTGCTGAATTTATTCGCATGTCCTTTGTTCTCTCACTTGATGCTGGAGCCGTTTTTGGACGAACTTATGATTCGCTGATGACGTTCTTAAATTCACCTTCAGGCGTTCTCATCAATGTTCTATATTTCATTGTATTTTTAACGATCATGTTCTTGTTTTCAATGGGAATGCTCGAATGGAGGAAAAGGCGATGAACGAATTAAAGGTGGATGGGGTTTCACGAGTATATAAGGAAAAGACCGCATTGTATCCTTGTTCTTTTGAAGCAACGGAAGGTACATGTGTGGTTTTATGTGGTGGGAATGGAGCTGGAAAAAGCACCTTGCTACAAATCATTGCTGGTATTCTTAATCCTAATGAAGGGACAACCTCCATCAATGGAAAAGGATTGAAACTTGACCGCGAGAATTATTTAAAAGAGATTGGCTTTATGCCTGATGACTTCCATGCCCAGGAAATGATGACTGTTGAAGAGTTTCTTCGTTTTTATGGTTCTTTACGGAAAGTGAAGAAAGACCGGATCAACGAAGTGATGGAATGGATTGGGCTCAGTAATAAGAAAGCTGAGTTAGTAAAAAGTTTGTCTAAGGGGATGCGGCAACGTCTATTATTTGGACAAGCGATTTTAGCGAAACCCAATGTATTATTATTAGATGAACCGACGAATGGACTGGACCCTTACTGGGTGAATCAGTTTGTGAACATTTTAAATGAGATTAAAAAAAGTGGAACCATTATTGTTTTTTCTACCCATATGATGGATGTAGCTGCCGAAACGGGAGACATCGTTTTGTTTATGAAGCAGGGAAAGGTTATTCAAACCATTAAGAATGAAAACAATATAGAAGATACCACGATGAAATTGATGAAGCTGCATCGACAATAAATGGGTCAGGGAGAAATTCCCTGGCCCATTTGCCTTTTGTTGAGGTGGGAGTGATGTACATTATCGCCATTATGGAGGAAGAAGGTGTTCTAAGTTCAAGAGCTTTGTATGTATATATAATGAGATGACCAAAAGAAGATTGGGTAGGTGAAAACCTTGGATCAGCCATCAGCTAGAAACAACAAAAAAGGTGAGAATAACCAGAAAAATGAACAGTTAGATCAGCATCGCATCGAAAACACTGGTGAAAAGATCACCACAAATGAGGGCCTAAAGGTTGCTAATAATGAAAATACCTTAAAAGCAGGAGACCGGGGACCCGTGCTCATGGAGGATTTTCATTTCTTCCAAAAGCAAATGCACTTTGACACAGAACGAATCCCGGAAAGGGTTGTCCATGCGAGAGGGTTTGGCGTTCATGGTGAATTCGAATCCTATAAATCAATGAAAAAGTATACAAGAGCAGGTTTTTTACAAGAACCCGAAGCAAAGACACCCGTGTTTGCCCGTTTTTCGACTGTGCAAGGAGGGAAAGGATCTAAGGATACAGCGAGGGATATCCGCGGGTTTGCGGTAAAGTTTTATACCGAAGAAGGAAATTATGATTTATTAGGTCTGCAATTTCCTGTATTCGTCGTTCATGATGCTTTTAAGTTTGTGGATTCACAACACGCCCTTAAACCGGAGCCGCATAATGATATGCCAACAGCCTCTGCTGCCCATGATAATTTCTGGGATTTTGTTGCGAATAACCAAGAGTCTGCTCATTTTGTGATGTGGTCGATGTCCGATCGAGCGATTCCGAGAAGTTGGCGAATGATGGAAGGGTTCGGGATCAATATCTTCCGGTTTGTAAATGAAGAGGGAAAATCCCACTTTGTGAGGTTTCATTGGAAGCCTGTCCTTGGTGTTCATTCACTGCTAATGGAGGAAGCGCAAATTATTGGCGGGGTAGACCCTGATTATCATCGGCGAGACATAAGGGAAGCGATTGAACGGGGGGCTTACCCTGAGTTTGAATTAGGCGTGCAGATGATTTCAGAAGAAGATGAATACAAATTTGATTTTGACGTGATTGATCCGACAAAGCTATGGCCTGAGGAACTGGTACCTGTAGAGATTATCGGAAAAATGACGTTGAATCGAAACGTCGATAATTTTTTTGCTGAAACAGAGCAAGTCGCCTTCGATGTAACCAATCTGGTTCCGGGAATCAATTTCAGCAATGATCCGATTTTACAAGGGAGAACATTCACGTATAAAATTACCCAACAACACCGGCTCGGGGGATCAAATTATCCAGATTTGCCAATTAATCGTTCCCTTTGTCCATTTCATAATAATCAGCGAGACAGCTTTAGCAGACATCGAATTGATGTCGATCAAGTAAACTATTACCAGAATTCGATTGCAAATAATACACCAGCACCAACGCCTCCAGAACAAGGGGGATTTGTCCATTATCCCGAGCATGTAGAAGGACCAAAAATCAAGGCAAGTAGTGAGTCCTTCAAAGATTATTTTTCACATGCAAGGCTATTTTGGAATAGCATGTCGGCTATTGAAAAGCAACATATTATTGAGGCGTTTAGCTTTGAGCTAGGGAAAGTTGAAAGCCTGTCGATTCGTCAGCAAGTTGTCGATATGTATGCAAATGTTGATCAAGGAATGGCAAGCATTATTGCAGATAATGTGGGGGTAAATCCACCTACCGGACAGCATGTGGCTGTTACTGCTTCGTCCCCTGCCCTTAGCCAAGAGAACACACCGCATTATCCCCATACTCTACGCGTTGGAGTGCTCATTGGTCATGGCTTTAATGGGCAAGAAGTAAAGAGTGTAATTGAAACACTGAACCAACATGGTGTTTTTGTAGAAATCGTAAGTGATAAGTTTGCTACCCTCACTGGGGCAGACGGCACAGAACTAAAAGTGACGAAAACATTTCTCACCACCCCAGAAGTTCTTTTTGATGCGCTTTACGTCGTTGGTGGCACTTCGAATCATCAAACGGCATTTGACAGGTACGTGGTTGATTTTGTGAATGGAGCATACAAACACTATAAACCGATTGGGATTGCGACAACTGGGGAGGAGTATCTTCGCCCTTCAGAAGAACATCATTTAGCAGGCGTGCTTTTTGCTGCTACCAATCAAAACTTCGGAAGAGAATTTGTTCTGCTATCTCCAAACGGCGTTTTTGGGATCGACAGTAAAATTTTAAAGGAGTGATCATGTTGAATGATGGGTACCTTCCTAAGGGAATGGTTGAAAAAGAGTTTCGCTGGGAATATGTGAATTATGCTCTCTATCATCATCTGAAAAAGCTCAATACCGAAAAGAGATTGCATGAAAGAATTAAGCACCTTCTTCGGTTACAAGAATCACAAATCATGGCGTTCCAACAAATGAGTGCTACTCGTGCTAACCTACTTAGAAATCATCCTAACTATTTCGAACCCCCTCATCATATACCAGATCTTCTTGCTGAGCTTACAAGACGCGAAAACGAGCTACTTAAAGAATATCAAAGCTATCCCATGTTAATATCAAACCAATCTCATGAATCGCAGTATTTAAGGAACCTCATTTCGACGAAAAGAAAGCAAATCAATCAACTCTTGGAATTACAGCAGTACTTTGAATATGAGGTAGAGTCTAATCAGAGACAAGAGTATTTTTTAACGGAAGGATATGAACTTGAAAAAGTAGTCGGAGATCTGACCTTTCCAACCGTTATGACCTTCGATGGAAATGGAAATATGTATTTGGCCGAAGCCGGTTATGCCTATGGTGCCGACCCTGGTGAAGGACGGATTTTAAAAATTGATGCACAAGGGAACAAGGAAGAGATTGTTCGTGGCCTCTCGGTACCAGTAACAGGGATCACTTGGTTTGAAGATAGTCTTTACATTGCTGAGGGAGGGTTTGAAAAAAGTTCCCCTGAGGGATGTGGCACCATCACCAAACTGACAGCGAATGGAGAGAAGCAAGTCATTGTTTCCGGGTTAAAGACCTGTGGTGACCATTTTACTGGGGATATTAAAGTTGGACCGGATAAAAGGTTGTATTTTACGGTTGGCACGGCCACGAATTCAGCAGTCGTTGGTACAGACAATCAATCCTGGCTCAAACGTAATCGACAATTTCATGATACTCCAGCGAGGGATTATGTTGTATATGGAAAAAATTTCATCACAAAGAATCCTTTATCTTCACAAGGTGACATTGCTGAAACGGGCGCTTTTAAGCCTTTTGGAGTGCCAAATGAAGATGGAGAAGTCATAAAGGGAAGCCTTTATGCAAATGGGGTGATTTATTGTTGTGACCTTGACGGAAGTAACTTACATGTGTATGCAGATGGCTTTCGGAACCCCTTTGGATTAACGTTTTCTCCTTTCAACGGAAAGCTATATGTCACGGATAACGGGGCAGACGACAGAGGAAGCCGTCCGATTAAGGGGGATTGGGATAATTTCTGGGAGGTAAAACAAAATGGCTGGTATGGGTGGCCAGACTTTTTTAGTGGGTTACCAGCAAACCGTCCTCATTTTCATGTCGAAGGAAAACCTAAGCCAACCTTTCTCATTAAAAATCACCCAAAACTAGCCGGTCAACCAGTCGTTCGTTTTGAACCGCATTCTTCATCCAACAAGTTCTCTTTCTCGACTAATCAAAATTTTGGATTTGTGGGGGAAGCTTTCGTCGGGCAACTTGGAGGAATGGACGGGAAAAAGGGATTGAAAGTCGTGCGGGTGAATATGGAAACCGGACAAATTCGAGATTTTTATCGGAATGAAAAGGGGCTAGATCTTCAAACAGGTCCGAAAAGACCAGTTGCTGCACTCTTTCATCCTAATGGTGAGGAACTATTTGTTGTCGATTTTGGCTTGATGGGGCCGAGAGAAAAAAGCGCGGGAACAGGGTCGATATGGAGGATCAATAGAAAGTAATTTACAAGACTATTTTCACAGAGTTTTTGAGAAAAGCCTTTTAGAAAGGGAAGAAGGAGGCGGAACTTATCCATGGGGGAAATGATCATAAAAGTGGATATATGCCGATTATTGAGCCTTTAAGAAATGGGCGTAGTGCAACCTTTAAGCTGGTTGTTACAGCGTTATTGGGCTTAGTGGCCGCTTTACTACAATCTGCAGGGGGGATTTTTCCGGGATTTGGAATGCTGATCAGTCCCCTCTCTTCGTTTCCAATGACTATCAGTGTACTGATTGGTCCTTTATATGGATTATTGAGCTATCTTGTAGCCATCTTTCTTTTATTCCTTATACAGCCAGCTGAATTGTTTGTATTTCCATTTACAACTGGTTTAATGAGCATTGGAATCGGATGGGGTCTTTTGTTGTTCAAGAGGAAATATAGTATTACCATCTTTTCAGGTAGCTTTTTAACATTGGGAATTTGTTTGTTATTGTATGGAATTGAATTCCCTGTTTTAGGACCCTTATTACTTGATTTTCAAGTCTGGAATCTCCTCTATATATACTGTTTTTCGTTTATCTATTGCTGGGCGTGGATTGAGCTAGTGATTCGTGTTTTACCAAAATTGGTGAAGCTATTGAGAGGATAAAAGGGTCCAAAGATTGAAAAAATCGCGAAGACAGGTTATTAACAACGAAAAAAGCGTCAGCTTATTGACTGATGCTTTTTGTGTATTTCATTTGTTTTTTTAAATAACTAAACAAAACGACAGTGATACAAATAGCAAAATAACTTATGCTAAACCAGAAATCTGAGGGAAATATCAGCACCAAATAAGCAACGATCGTAATCATTATTTCGCGAACGAGTTCTGTTCTTGGTCCGTTTTGGACATCTTTCTTATATTTCCATCTATATAGATTATATAAAATGCCACCAAGTAAGATTGATAAGGTTAAGGCATAAGCCCAGACGGGATATTCAGTTTTATTGAAAAGTAAAATACATACGAAAACAGAAACTATACTGTATCTTTTCACTCTTTCTTTATGTGATATTTTTTTCAACTCAATCCCCTCCCTTAAAATAGCATAACATGTATTTACATATTGTTTAAAATATTGTGATGTTATTTAGAAAATAAGAGAAAGAAGGCTGGGTCTCAGTGCCCATACTCGTGGAGAATGCTAAAGTATGGGCATTGAATGGAGTTATTTCAGAGGGTGATTAGATAAAATAAAAAACAAAGCACACGTGACTTAAGCTACGTGTGCTTTGTTTGTGTAAGTGGTTTTGATCTAGGTAGAGTTTGAACTACCAGTTGTGAGAGCTTATAGAGACGATACGGTTTCCTTCTGTTCATATTCATCAGGTTCCACTTTGTTATGACGTTCAATTGGTGCACGTTTATGGTAGCGGCCAAGGATGCTCGTCATCATAAAGATGGCAATCGCTGAATATAACACTTGGACAATTCCAAAGACGATAGAAGCCGAAGCAACAATTAAGATATCTGTTAGGAACATCGTCTTCCCTGGGTTAATGCCGTATCGTTTATCAAGGAAAATACAGAGCATATTAAACCCGCCCAGTGAGGAACCTTCTTTAAATAGAAAGATCAAACCGATGCCGATGATTGCTCCACCGATGATTGCTCCCAAAAGAGGATGTGGCAGTTCAAACGTAAACATAAGAGCGAGAGTGTCTGACATCGCAGACATAATACTTACACTGATAAAGCTGCGAATTGTAAAAGCTAGTCCTAATTGAGAGAGCGCCATAAAGTAAAACGGTAAGTTGATGGTGAAGAACAAGATTCCGAATGAAACTCCTGTTAGGTGTTGTAGGACAATTCCTAAGCCAGCCGTTCCACCAATAACTAAATTAGAAGACGTTAAAAACTGAACACCGATGGCAACACATAAACAGGAGAACAGAATCCATGCCCATTTTTGAATCATTTGCATGTTTGTTAACTCCTAAATTCGATTTGACTGTAAACTTTACGTATTTTTATATATTACAATAAAATGGGGGAAATGTGGGGATTAAGCATAAGTTTGATCCGACGGAATCCGGTTGGGCTTTTAAGAAATAGATTCGGATCCATTACATGGGTCGGACACCGAAAACAAATAGATTCGGAATCATTACAGGGGTTGGACCGAAAACAAATAACCTAGATATGAGTCAGGGACAAGTTCTCTGACTCATTTTCTATGCTAGCGTGAGTGCGCAGCCTGTCTCATGACAATTGTCATTTAACATCATGACAAAGTCTACTAATCCAATTCCTTCCATCGTTTTAAAATAAAATTATAAATGTTGGAGGTGTTATGAATGGAACCAAAAATTGTCCTAAGCAATGTAAAGAAGGCATTTAAAAATAAAACGGCAGTAGATACGATCTCCTTTTCGATTCATAAAGGGGAGGTAGTGGCGATTCTTGGAGCAAATGGAGCGGGCAAGACAACAACGATGATGATGATGCTTGGGTTGTTAGAACCCACATCGGGAACCGTTCAGTTATTTGGTAAACATCCAAAAGAAAAATACGTTCGCGAGAGAATTGGTGCCATGCTACAAGAGGTAAGCGTGATAGATGCGTTAAAGGTTCGGGAAGTGATTCAGCTTTTTAGAAGCTACTATACACACCCTTTATCTTTTGAAGAACTAGTCGATTTTACAGGGTTTTCTAAAGATGAACTACAAAAGCGGGCCAATAAACTTTCTGGCGGACAAAAAAGACGGCTCGGTTTTGCGCTTGCGTTAGCTGGGGATCCTGAAGTGTTGTTTTTTGATGAACCGACTGTGGGCTTGGATGTGACATCAAGAAAGATTTTTTGGGACACGGTAAGGGAGTTAAAACAACGTGGGAAAACGGTGCTCTTTACCACTCACTATTTACAAGAGGCAGATGATGTAGCAGAAAGGGTGATTCTCTTTCACGAAGGAAAAATCATAAGCGATGGAACTCCTAAAGAAATCAAGACCAAACTCACCAAACAATCGATTTCATTTACATCGGACTCTACGATAGGGGTTGAAGAGTTAAAAGAGATTCCTCTAGTAACAGGTGTATTTCAAAAGAATGAGCGGACCCATGTTATAACAGAGCATACAGATGAGGTGTTGGGAGCATTATTTGCTCGAAACCTTCCGATACGCAACATTGAAATTGAACGGGGACGCCTAGAAGATGCGTTTGAACAACTAGTAGATAAACGGGAGGTTGTTTAAGATGGATGGAATTACGATGCAATGCAAGATGGAAATATTGAGGATTTTAAGGAATCCCTATTATTTGTTTTGGTCGTTGTTCATGCCTATTGTCTTTTACGTTGTGTTCACGAGAATTTTTAACTCGTCGATTGAGGATGACCAGGTATGGCAGGCTCATTATTTAATGTCAATGACAGCCTTTAGTGTGATGGGTTCTGCCATCATGACTCTCGGGATTCGTCTTGTTGAGGAAAGAACGCAAGGATGGTCCATGTTTATGAGGATCACCCCCTTATCGGATCAAGCTTATTTCTTTGCTAAAATGGTTGCTCAAACACTGATTCATCTCTTTTCGATTGTGATAATTTTTTTAGCAGGGGCTCTGATTAATGGTGTTTCTCTTACAGCGTTCGAGTGGTTGATGTGCGCGGTGTGGATTTTATTCGGTTCCTTGCCTTTTCTTGCGATAGGAACATTGGTGGGAACAATGAAAAGGGTAGACACAGCATCAGGGGTCTCAAATATGATTTATATGGTTCTTGCGCTAGTTGGGGGAATGTGGATGCCGCTTGAAATTATGCCGGATTTTGTCCAAACGATTGGAAAATGGCTTCCGTCTTATCATTTCGGTCATGGTCCTTGGCAAATCGTCCGCGGGGGAACTCCTGAATGGTCTAGCTATCTATTTTTAGTTGGGTACCTCCTCCTATTCATGGTAATATCAGGATATATAAGGAGAAAACAGGAAGCGGCGGTGTAAGCTACATGCTACAAAGGATGAAGGGGTTAAAGATCTTTCCAGCCAGATATGGGTTATTTCCATATGTGTTTTTGATTTATCTTGTGATGCCTGCTTATTATGTCTCAATTGAACAAGGCTGGACACGAATAGCTGGGATTGGGCTGCTGCTATTGTTTTTAGTGACATACCGGCAGCTCTATAACTCTTTTGATAAGAAAGCGTATACGAACTGGCTAGTGGTTCAGGTTGCGATTATTTTAATCCTAGCTATCTTTTATGATCTTTATAATATCTTTTTAGGATTTTTTACAGCTAATTTTATAGGTTGGTATAAAAGTAAGAAGATGTTTTATCGAGCACTAGGATTGTTTATTTTAGCAATTATTACACCAGTAATGATTCATTGGAAGACCTTGCCGATAGAAAGCATCTATTTTAATGCAATATTTATTCTGATCATGTTGATTTCTCCTTTTGGTATTCGGTCAATGAGCAGTCGGATGGAGTTGGAGCAAAAGCTTAATGAAGCCAATGAACAAATCAAAGAGTTGGTAAAACGCGATGAGAGAATGCGAATTGCTCGGGACCTTCATGACACCTTGGGGCATACATTATCGATGATTACGTTGAAGAGTCAACTGGTTCACAAATTGATTAGCAAGGATCTTGAAAAAGCGAAGCTCGAGACGAAAGAGATTGAAAGGTCCTCGCGCTCAGCGCTAAAGCAGGTGAGAGAATTGGTGTCCGACATGCGAGCGATTACTGTGGCGGAGGAGCTGATTGAGACGGAGTCAATTTTACAAACAGCAGGGATCTCGTTTCGTTTCGAAGGGGATTCGAAGCTTGCGGACGTCCCACTGCTTACGCAAAATATCCTCAGCATGTGCCTTAAAGAAGGGGTAACAAATGTGGTCAAACATAGTCAGGCAAATAACTGTGTTGTCCAGGTGGTAAAAAAAGCAGGTGAAATTGAATTAACGGTCCTTGACGACGGGAAGGGACTTGAGGGAACTTCTAGCGAAGGGAACGGCTTGAAAGGAATTAACGAACGTTTAAGGTTAATAGATGGTTTGGTAAAAATCATTTCGCAGAAAGGAACCAAGTTGATTATTACGGTTCCAATCATTGTAAAGGAAAAGAAAGCTGGTGTTGGTTCTTGATTCGAGTCATGATTGCAGAAGATCAGGGGATGCTAAGGGGAGCTTTAGGCTCTTTACTAGATTTTGAGGATGATATTGAGATTGTGGGAGAGGCATCTAACGGGAAGGAAGCCTTGGAGATGCTCCTCTCCCTTCGACCTGATGTATGTTTAATGGATATTGAAATGCCTTTTAAGAGCGGTCTTGAAGTGGCAGAGGAAGCGAAGAACCTGTTTCTGCCATGCAAGATCATCATACTGACCACCTTTGCTCGCCCTGGTTATTTTGAACAAGCGGTGAAAATTGGCGTACATGGCTATATGTTAAAGGACGGATCGATTGATGAACTAGCAGAGTCCATCCGTAGTGTGATGAAAGGGAAGCGTGAATTTGCACCTGAACTGATTTTTGGAAGCATAAAGGTCGATAACCCACTTACCGACCGCGAGAAGGATGTACTAAGATTGGCTTCAGAAGGAAAAACCTCGAAAGAAATTTCAGCAGAATTATTTTTATCGGCTGGTACGATCCGGAATTATATGTCAGAGATTATTAATAAACTTGAAGTGAAGAACCGAACTGAAGCGGTTACCGTGGCGAAGGAAAAAGGGTGGATATAGGCAAGGATTGATCCGTTTGGCAGACAGAAATTACATTTCAGCGACAGTGCTTTTTTTGCTGAGATGTATTCAGGTCTGTTGCATTAAATAAAATAGAAATAGTAAAAGAGCTGTGTATGCTACAGTTCTTTTTTTTCATCATCTTTCTTTCAAGGATTATACGTAAAAAGAGAAGTAATTAAGTTTAAGAAATGATATTTTTTAAGAAGTAAGGACTTCCGTAAGTGGGAGGAGGCTTAATTCGAAGAATCCCTAAAATCCCACCTATTACTTTTGAAAAAGCTGGAGGCAAAAAATGTTACGATCAGAACTTAAGTTAGAAAAAGAAGAAACGAAAATATATCAATATATTGAATCAAAGTACCCTCATTTAGTTGATAAATATGTAAGCTGCGTGTCTAAAGCTCGACTTTTGATTATGGAAAGAATGGTCAATGCGTTGTTAAGAGAAGGCTTTTTTGAAAATGAGCAAATCGAAAGTCAGCTTTCTTCCTCTAATCAGTTAGAATTTCCTGTCAGAAAGGGGATACTGATCATCCCAATTTCTGATCGATATAGTTACAACAGATTCAAGATTGATGAAAATCCGATGTTGATTGAAAATCAATCTCCTACTGAAATTGTCCACCCTGCCTTTTTACTGGAGGTCATGAAGGATGTGAAGGAAGAGCAAGCAGCAACCTTTACGAACTTACATGGACTTCAGGCAGAGCTTTCCGATAGCGTTGCAAATATGGGGCTGGCTCTGTTGTTTCAACAGGTGAGAACCGAAGAGCTACAGAATGTGATTTCAGAAACAGAATCAAAATCAATTTTCGAGCTAGCGGGAGTGCTCGCAGAACAAAATCATCGTTTTGATGAAGCATTGTTTTTTGAACAATTATCTGTGTCAGGGCATTTGCTACATCCATGTACAAAGTCGAAAATTGGTTTAAGCATTGATGAAATCATGGACTATTCAGCTGAATTTGATTCCTCTGTCCCCGTGTATTTTGCTGCTATACATAAGGAAATTGCTTATCATAACCCAAAAATAAAGAGCGAGGATATTCATCAGTTTTGGTTAAAAGAATATCCCGAGCTTGCCAGTGAAATGACGAAAGTATGCTTAGAAAACAATCAAAATTTTGATGACTTTTATATCATTCCAGTTCATCCCTGGCAGAAGGAACATACTATGAGTTCCCTTTATTCAGAAGAAATCGCAAAAGGACAAATTTTGTTCGCTGAGACCTCCGTTCCAGTAAAGCCGACATTGTCGGTTCGCACAGTTTTACCTGAAAAGAAAAATTTTCATATGAAACTGCCAATCAATGTACAAATGACAAGTGCGGTGAGAACCATTTCGCCGAACTCCATTCATAATGGTCCTGAGATTACCTTAATCTTAAATGAGATTTTAAAAAGAGAAGAATCCCTAAATGATACTCTGGCCATCATAGGTGAGGAGATTGGTGTGCGTTTTCAATCAAACGATGCATCTGAACCGAACTTTCGTGATAGGAACAAGAATTTATCTTACCTTATAAGAAAAACGCCAGCTTCATTTTTAGAGGAAAGAGAACATGCTGTAGTGGCCTGCGCCTTGTTTAATCTTTCGCCTGTTACGAATGATCTTTTAGTATATGAAATTTTTGACCAATTTCATTTGCGAAATGCTGAAAATACCTTGCAAGAGAATTTAGTTCTTTTCTTTGAAAAATACATGACTGTTGTCCTTTCTAGTGTGATTCCATTGATGACGAAATACGGAATTGGTTTAGAGGCACATCTGCAAAATACGTTGATTGTATTGCAAGAGTATGAGCCTGTAAAAGTAGTAATTCGTGATTTAGGTGGGGTAAGAATTGACACCAATCGTTTAGAACGGAAGGGGTTTTATGGAAGCTATTTTCCTGGGTCCGCTACGATTAATCCCGATGAAGTCGGAATGCAAAATAAGGTCATTCATACCGTCTTTCAAAGCCACATCGGTGAATTGACCTACTATTTAGCAAAAAAGTATGGAGTTAGCGAACAATATTTCTGGGATCTTGTAAAACAGATTTGCACTGATATATTCGAAGAGTTGGGAAAGGATGAGACGATTCGCGCGAACATAGAAAGTGATCGGGCGGCTATATTAGGAAAGACCGTCCAAACGAAAGCATTAACCCTCATGCGATTAACGGATGATGTGACCGATTATGCTTTTATTGATTTGCCGAATCCGTTATGGTCATAAGGACAGACATCGTATCCCGATTGCTTTTAATAAATAAAATCTTTTCAAATAATTTATGGGCAATGGCATATCGTGCCTTATGTTCTAAATAGGAGGCGATTAGAGTGAATGTTAGTGTGAATAAGGAATGGCTCGTTGACCAATTAGGAAACGGGCAGGTCAAAATTATTGATTGCCGATTTGAATTAGGAAAGCCGAATGAAGGAAAACGCCTGTATCAAGAAAGCCATATTCCTGGTGCTTATTACTTTGATTTAGAAAAACAATTGTCCTCACCGGTATCAACACATGGCGGAAGACATCCGCTTCCAGATATAGATCAACTAAGACTTGAAATTGAAAAGGTGGGAATAGACAATGCTAAAACCGTTGTTGCCTATGATGGTGGGGAAGGTCAGTTTGCCTCTCGCTTTTGGTGGTTGCTTACCTATATGGGACATGAGAATGTATTTGTGTTAAATGAAGGCTTTAAAGGGTGGGAAGAAGCAGGTTATCCAACCACCGAGGATGTTCCTGAACTTGAACCCGCTTCATTTAAAGTCGACCTTCAAGAAGAGATGTTAGCTACGTATGAAGATGTAAAGGAGATTGTCTCAAATAAGAAAAACTCTCCAATCCTAATTGATTCAAGGGATGAGGCACGATACTTAGGAGAGGTTGAACCAATCGATCGGGTTCCTGGGCACATTCCTGGAGCAATTCATAAATTTTGGGCAGGAGGAATCGAACAAGGTTCATTTAAAACTGAGGAAGAACAGGGAAAAAGATTTGCCGAGTTAGCTGAGGATGAACCAATTATTGTTTATTGTGGCTCAGGCGTTACCGCTACACCAAATTATATGGCTTTAAAAATGGCAGGATTCCACAATGTAAAGCTATATGCCGGAAGCTATAGTGATTGGGTCTCATATGAAGAAAATCCAGTAGCAAAAGGAAAAGAAACAAGGTAATTCAACCTTGTCATCGGGTCAGTTCGCCAAAGAAGTAGGGTTACCTATACTGGTGGACTGATCCTTTTTTATGTTGAGCTTCGGTAAAAATCTTCAGGCTTGTGAAAGGGAATACCACTTATTCATAAACATCTTTAAATATAAATAGGCTAAGATATTGGGGTTCATTTGGAGCAGGGAGTTTTTCTTAGGAATGTACCCATGTACTCATCCTTTTGTCCCATTTTTTATACCAACTATTTTCTTGTAAATGTTATGATGGAAAGAGATAACCAATTTTAAGGAGATTAAATATGACGCAGAGTTCGATCACTCGCAACAACGATTAATATCAAAAGGGGTTTCAGCAAATATAGTGATGAAAGAACTAGATTACCAACTGCACAATATAGTAGAAAGTGATAACGATCTTTATCATTATTGTACAGCCATCTATATGTTTATCGATACAACAAAACAGACGATTGAATACATCAATGCTGGTCATCCACCAGCCATTTATCTTGATAAGAACGGAAGACAAAAAGAACTAAAAACGACCGTCCCACCGATTGGTTTATTCAAGGGAATTGATTTTCATTCCTCTACCTTTTCATATACAAAAGGGGCAAGGCTCCTTCTTTATACAGACGGGGTATCAGAACCCCTCGAAGAAAATCGTTTAGGTTCCTTGTTAAAAGATTCTACAACGCTGACCTTAGAGAATGTAAAAGATAAACTATCGAAAACTCTCGAAGAAGATGGAAACAAATGTTATAAAAATGACGACCAGTGCTTTATTTTAATTGATTTAAAATAAAGCTGGTCGGACGCATGATCTAGAAGGCGGAAAGGTAAAAGAAGGCAGGTGAACACATGATGAATCTAGCAAAAATAGAACCCATTTCAATCCCTGCAATCAGAGCAGAAGGTATGGATGCCATTGTCGAGTGGTTCAGTCAGCATAAACAATCCTTCTATTTACTTGGTCGGACTTATCGTCTGAATCAGCAGCAAATAGAAGAGCTATTTTATCGGGCAATCCTAAAAGTCTACAAGGAATTGCCTCGATTTAAAAGTGAAACATCCTTTGAATTGTGGGTTACATCAATTTTTATACATATTTGCCGGGAGCTTTCTAAAGATAAAAATGTACAAGTTTCAGAGGAAAGTCTACCAGTTCCGGATGAGCTTAAACACCTAGATCGATTAAAAGCGACTGAGAGAGAAGTAATGGTACTTAACTTTCTAAAAGGATTCTCCAAGGAGGAAACCGCACAACTTCTCCAACTTCCTGTCGAAAAGGTGAAAGAGCTGTTGTTTGCTGGAATCCAGTCACTTAGAACAGAAATGGGACACGGAGCAAGCTTTCATGGTTGTAAAGAGTACCATAAGGACTATATCGAATACCTAGAAAGAACGATGGACCGCGCGAGAAAGATAGATTTAGAGATACATATTTATCATTGTCCAGACTGTCAGGAGGACCTCGCGACCTTTCAGGATGTTCTGTTAACGATGCAGAATCTTACGGAAAGAATGGAGGAATTCCAAGTTCCCGTTGGCTTCATGGAGAACATCACAGATCGGCTGGCTGAAAAGGAAAAGCATCGCCAACAGAAAAGAAACAAACGTAAAAAGATCGGGTTAATCGGTGTTGGTGTTTTCGCATTTATCCTGGGAATCGGTTTTTTCACAGGGGTGTTTACCAACCTCTACTATGCCTGGACGGAAGATGACCAACAATTGGTTGCCTTTCTACAACATGATCTTGGTGAAAGGTTGAACCTCGAGGCAGAAAGTGATGGAGTAAAAATTAACATCAAGAGTGTGATTGCAGATGATGTTCAGACACTTGTTTTTTATGAAATAGAAGATACAACTGAGGACAATCAATATAGTATGGATTACCATGATGGGATTCTTGTCGAGAATGAATATGAAATCATGGATCTTGCAAACTATCCAAGGTATTCTCCTCCTGACCTTGAATCGGATGTAAATAAGGAAAAAAAGAACGTGTATCATGGAAAAATTAGTTTGCGGCCACTCGTAACGGAAAATGGGACCATTCATCTAAAAATCACAAAGCTACAAAAATTGATTCGTGATGCTACCAATGTTGGAGCTTATGGAATGGAAAATAAAACAGGAGAATGGAGTTTCGAGATCCCTGTTACAAAACAAACTTCCACCGAATATGTCTTAGATGAAGAAACAGAAGTTGAGGGGATTGCGGTTCGCTTTGATAAGCTAAAAATTGCCCCAACGGCAACCATTTTGGAATATGGCATTTCTCATCAGCGATCAGATAAGCGAATGGATTATCTTAATTTTAACCATTTAGAAGTTAATAATAAAAAGGTGAATGTAGATCAGTATGGAAGTTCCTATATGGACTCACAGCGGGACAGGAATTGGACTGCGTTTCAAGCACATTTTGACCCTCTGTTTGGAGAAAAGCCAGAAGAGTTCAATGTTCAATTTGAATCTGCTCACTTATCCTTTGACGATCCAAAAACGGTTGAACTAGAAGCTTCTCAGGAATACCCTCACACGTTTGAATATGCAGGGAGTACCATCTCCATCGACAAGGTGGAAGTAGGACAGCCTACCAAAGTTGTCTTAAGCAATCATGAAATTGAAGACCGTGCCTTTGAGTCGTTTCAGTTCGATATTAGGGGCGAGGATGAGCATGAGATTTATTCGATGGATATGAATGCAGAGGGAGTGCTTGTTGATAAAAATGGAAGAGAATATGATATGAGTCGTGTAAACCCTATCTCGTATGAAGAACTCGAGCAGCCCCGTTATTTTTATACGGTTCAAACAATAGGGTTGCACAGTAACGGCGGAGAAAACGTCATTCCGAAAAGGCTGGAGATTTATGGGTATAGCACAACAAAGTATTTGGATGAGGTTGTGAAGCTTTCGGTGGAGTAACTTTAGAACGGTGGGTTTTGTGTATCTTCTGTTCTTCCGTCTGAGACGTTTATTTGACGAAGGTTGTTAAAGAGCAGGCAAGTCGATGAATATATTTTAGAAAGATAGGTTGGTTGATAAGAGGTAATGAAAGGAAGATTCAATGGAACCAAACAAAGTGAAGCCATTTCTCCTCAAAAATATGACCATCTATTCAGAGACCAACATTATTGACAATGGCTATGTAGTCATTATTGATGGAAAAATCCAGGAAGTTGGATCACTATCAAAATTGGTAGAAGAAGTGAACTACGAAGTGATGGAACTCCCAGCAGGATCCATCTTAATTCCTGGCTTTATCGATGTTCACATTCATGGAGTTAATGGAGCGGATACGATGGATGCAACGCCAGAAGCTTTAATGCGGATGGCCGAGGCATTGCCACGAGAAGGAACAACGAGTTTTCTCGCAACAACCATAACCCAAGAACGAGAAGCGATTGAACGAGCGCTTGTTAATGCAGGCGTGTATATATCTTCGCAACCGCTAACTGGAAAAGCTGAAGTTCTAGGGGTTCACCTTGAAGGTCCTTTTATTAATAAAAAAATGGCAGGGGCCCAGCCAGTCAACCATATTATCAGCCCTGAAACAGCCTTGTTTCAGGAATGGCAAGCCCTATCAAAAAACAACATCAAACTTGTTACATTGGCACCGGAAGTTCCAGGGGCATTGGAGCTCATTTCTTATCTAAATAGCACTGGAGTGATTGCTTCTTTAGGGCATACGGATGCTACCTATAACGAAGTCAAGAGTGCAATCACCAAGGGAGCTAAACAGGTAACGCATCTGTTTAATCAAATGAGGGGGCTACATCATCGAGAGCCGGGAATGGTAGGAGCTGCTTTTCTCTATGATGAGTTAAAGGCTGAATTGATTGTCGATGGCGTTCATGTCACACCAGAAATCGTTAATATAGCTTACCGCCAAAAAGGAAGCAAAGGGTTGCTGTTGATTACCGATTCCATGAGGGCAAAATGCTTGAAAAATGGAAGTTATGATTTAGGTGGGCAGCAGGTGAAGGTGGAAGACGGGAGAGCCGTATTAGAAGATGGCACTCTTGCCGGAAGCATATTAAAGCTAGGTCAAGCGGTTAAAAACATGATGAATTATACGGGGTGTTCACTTGCTGAGACAATAGAAATGGCTGCAGTCAATCCTGCAAAGCAGTTAAACGTCTATGAGCATAAAGGGAGCATCAAGAGAGGGAAGGACGCTGATTTAGTTATTCTCGATCAGAACTATAATGTGTTTATGACATTTTGTCGCGGAGAAATGGCTTATCAAAGGGAGAAGGCAGAATTCAAGGAAGATTAAAGTAGTAAATTAGCACATATATCTATTTATTGATTACTGAGGTAGGGGATAATACAGAATAAAAGGGAAATGATTGGTAGGACAAGCCTGTTCCTAACTAGAAAAACCGCCGTCTGTTTGACGGCGGTTTCTTCTGTAGCTTATTTACCTGTAAGTTGAGCTTTTTTTAGGTCAACACTCTTAAGGTCGAAGCGATCAGCATTCATTACCTTGACCCAAGCCGCGATAAAGTCACGCACAAACTTCTCCTTGTTATCATCTTGAGCATACACTTCTGCAATGGCACGTAGTACCGAGTTTGAACCAAACACTAGGTCCACTCTAGTGGCTGTACGTACAACTTCTCCTGTCTTACGATCACGTCCTTCATATACGCTTTCGTCAACAGGCTTCCACGCTACACCCATGTCTAGAAGATTAACAAAGAAATCGTTCGTAAGTTGGCCTTCACGATCAGTGAATACGCCGTGACTAGTTCCACCATAGTTTGTACCTAGTACACGCATCCCACCAATTAGCGCTGTCATTTCTGGTGCAGTCAGGTTTAAAAGCTGAGCCTTATCGACTAGAAGTTCTTCTGGACTTATACTAAACTGCTTCTTTTGATAGTTGCGGAACCCATCAGCGACAGGCTCTAACACGTCAAAACTTTCTGCATCTGTTTGCTCTTGTGTTGCATCGCCACGTCCAGGAGCAAATGGAACAGTTACATCAAAGCCAGCATCTTGTGCAGCTTTTTCGATTGCGGCACTACCGCCAAGGACGATTAGGTCTGCAATGCTGACTTCTTTATTGAAACCATTCTGAATGCTCTCAAGAACATCAAGCACTTTTGCAAGTTGTTCGGGCTGATTTACTTCCCAATCCTTTTGCGGAGCAAGACGGATGCGGGAACCGTTCGCGCCACCACGATGATCGGAGCCCCGGTACGTACTAGCAGAAGCCCAAGCAGTGGCAACTAGCTCACTGACTGTAAGTTCTGAGTCTAGGATTTTTGCCTTAAGCTCAGCTACGTCTGCATCTGTTAAATCATAATTACCCGCTGGTACAGGATCTTGCCAAGTGAAATCTGTTTCTGGAACTTCTGGACCTAGATATCTAGCTTTCGGACCCATGTCACGGTGCAATAATTTGAACCATGCACGAGCAAAGGCATCTGCAAACTCAGCTGGATTCTGGTGGAAACGACGAGAAATCTTTTCGTACTCCGTATCATAACGCAATGCCATATCAGCCGTGGTCATCATCGTAGGAACTTTAATGGATGAATCTTCTGCATCTGGTGCAAGATCCTTCTCATCTGGATCGACAACATGCCATATATATGCTCCTGCAGGACTCTTAGTCAACCACCATTCATATCCAAACAAAAGGTCAAAATAACCATTATCCCACTGTGTTGGATTAGCAGTCCATGCACCTTCAATACCGCTTGTAATTGTGTCACGACCTTTGCCGGAGCCATAGGAGCTTTGCCATCCTAAGCCTTGTGCTTCAATCGGAGCAGCCTCTGGTTCTGGGCCAACTAGTGAAGCATCTCCTGCACCGTGTGCCTTACCAAAAGTATGACCGCCAGCGATTAGTGCCACGGTTTCTTCATCGTTCATTCCCATCCGACCAAAGGTTTCTCGAATGTCTTTAGCACTTTTAATTGGATCGGGCTTCCCATTTGGACCTTCTGGGTTTACATAAATAAGCCCCATCTGAACGGCAGCGAGTGGATTTTCAAGGTCACGCTCGCCTGTGTAACGATTATCATCTAGCCATTCTGTTTCCGCACCCCAGTAGATGTCTTCTTCTGGATGCCAAATGTCTGCGCGTCCTGCACCAAAGCCTATGATTGGACCTCCCATGTCTTCAATCGCAACATTTCCTGCCATAACAAGTAAATCAGCCCAAGAAATCTTGTTACCATACTTTTGCTTGATTGGCCATAGAAGTCTACGAGCTTTATCAAGGCTAGCGTTATCAGGCCAGCTGTTAAGTGGAGCAAAGCGTTGGTTACCAGTTCCACCACCACCTCGGCCATCACCTGTACGGTATGTACCCGCAGCATGCCAAGACATACGGATAAAGAATGGACCATAATGTCCATAGTCAGCAGGCCACCAATCTTGGCTGTCTGTCATTAGGTCTTTAAGATCTTGCTTAAGTGCATCATAATCTAGTTTTTTAAATTCTTCTGCATAATCAAAGTCTTCTCCCATAGGATTAGATTTTCTGTCATGCTGGTGGAGAATATTTAAGTTTAAAGCATTTGGCCACCAGTCTCGATTTGCCGTTCCACTTGATTTGTTGCTAGTCGCACCTCCGTGAAACGGGCATCCTCCGATGTTACTATTTTCCTTCGCATCCATTTTTCATCTCTCCTTTTGAGTAGGTTTAGTAGTATATATTATGCATCTAGTTAACTTAGAAACTAGAGTGATAATCATTTTTATGTAATTGATTCAATTATATTGTGAATTAAATTGAATGTTGGCATATGCAGAATGAGACCAATTATATTATAGCAACAAGAAAACCCCTCGTTGTCTTGGAAAAAGTACAAAATTATGAAACTTTAAAGGTAAAACAATTACTCGTTGTGACTTTAGTCACTTCGCCCGCGAAACGCTAGATTTTTATGCAAGAGTACTCCATTCTGTTCTGTTGGATTCATGACAAAGAGAAAACATAAATACAATTAGAACAAAATCATCTTATGAGAAATGCCAAAATCCTGATACCCGAACTATTATATTAAGGAGATTAGCTGATTATGATAGATATATGGAAGTTTTGGGACCACCGGCGAAGTAACACTTCACTTCACTGGGTACCGAGCCACTGGCCTCAGAACAATTCGAGCCAATTACCTGGAAGGTGATGCTTCCAGATAATTGGATGGTGCCTGGCACCTAAATGAAACTTTTGCACTTTCTTTTCGTATATAAAGTAATGAATCTTTGAAGGGAGTCTATATGGAATCAATTTTACTATTTTCAGTGATTATCGGGGTGGCTTCTTCACTCATTCTTTTTCCCTTTATACAAACGAAGAATAAGAAGAATGAAGAGAAAGGGGCTAATATCCAATCTGGCTTTCTCTTAGCATGTATCGTTCTCCTTACCGCCGTAGTTTTTGTCTTTTTTTACCTCACGAATCTTGACCGCAATTTTTCCTCTGTTTGGCTTTTAGCACTTGTCGTTACTGCTGCAGGAGCAGTCTTTGCAACTGGGATTGAAAGAATGGTCAAAGGGATTTTATTCTTAGGAACGCTCCTTTTCAGTATCTATTTAGGAACGGCTTTCCTATTTAATGCTGATGAAAAATATGAAGTGGCTAGCATGGCGCAAGAAACGGAAATTGAAGTATTTGATGAAACGAAAACCCCTGCAAGCGTTCCTCCTCAGTTTGCACGTAATAAAATGAAAAAGGCCTTTGGCCAAGTTCCAAATACGAGTTATTATGAGCTTGGAAACTTGCAAATTCAAAAGGTAAACGATGAATACGTTTATATTGCTCCTGTTGAGTTTTCAGGATTTTTCAAGTGGTGGAATGGCGATACTACACCAGGATACTTCACGATTAGTGCCACAGATTCAACGGATAATCCGAAGTTTATGAAAGCAGAAATAACGTATACACCTTCCTCATTTTTTAATAAAAATTTAGAGCGACATATGCGGATGAAATACCCGGAAATCATTTTTTATGGGGAACCTCAATTGGAAATTGATGATGAAGGGAAACCGTTTTACATTCGCTCATACGGGGAGTTTATTTCTGGACGTAATGGTTTTGAAGTAAAAGGAATCGTCCTCGTGGACCCTTCTTCAGGGAAGACGGAAATGTATGCTTTAGCCGACGTTCCTGGATTTATTGATGGGGCTGTTTCCCCAGAAGCTGTTAGCTTACAAAATAGCTATTTTGGTAATTACGCAAATGGATTCTGGAATAGTAAGTTTGGTAAATCTGATGTAAAACTTCCATCTGATGAAGGAACAGAAGCAAATGTGAGTCCGATTTTTGATGAAAACGGAGAGATGCATTATTTTACTGACTTTACCAGTCCGAAAGAAGGCGTCGATTCGATGCTCGGCTACTCCCTTACGAATTCTAGAACAGGGAAAGCAACTTACTTTACTGGTAATTTAGAAGAATCTTATATGGATTCACAAGGTACTCTTCAAATTATCGAAAAGAAGTTCATTGAAAAGAAATGGGATGGCGAAATGCCAATTCTTTATAATTTCTATGGAGAAGCAAGTTGGTTAACTCCAGTTTTAGATGCAAATGGATTCTTACAGAACTATTTTATCGTCTCAGCGGCCAATCCTGAGATTTCCGTGTATGGGAACACGCCAAATGAAGCGTTAAAACTATATAAAACGGCTTTGCAACGTGGTGGTGGAACCGTTGACGGGACTTCAGAAGCAGAAGAAAAACAAGTGAGTGGGAAGGTGGTACGCGTCTACAAAGAAAAAGCAGACAACGCGACGATTGTTTACTTCTTGCTAGATAATGACCAGAGTTACATCATCTCCTCTGAGAACGCCCCTAAGGCGATCTATTTACAGCCAAATGATGAAGTGAATGTAACCTACCTCGATACAGGAGAAGAATTTTTGCCAGCCAAAGCCATTGACATTGAAGAATTAAATTAACAGGAATTAGCAGGTGCCAGGCACCTTCCAGATAATTGGGAGGTGCCTGCGTGCGTTTCACCGTGAAACTTATTGGTAATTAAGTCGTATGTAAATAAATGGAGGGATGGGTATGGGTTTTTTTACAGCAGTCTTGATTATTTTAGTTGTTGTCGTTGCTGATTATTTTCTGTTTGATATGGATAATAAGCGATGGGGATGGATGAAAAATAGTTCAAAGTTCACAAAAACGCTATTTTTCTCAGGTTTTATTATCGCTTCCATTTTGATTTATCTGGGGATGAGTAGCGAATATTTCCTGTAATGTGGCATTTGATAAAGGGAAAGTAGAAAGAAGACTTAATCCGAATGTATTTTCGATAGGATGAAGAGAGTTTATAGTTATCAGTTTACTTAGTGGATTAAACGAAGCGATAATCTCATGTCATCGTTTTTCTTAAGGTATAACGGGTGCCAGGCACCTTCCAGATTCAGTAAGTAACGCTTTACTTCACTGGCGGCCTGACCCCGTTATTATATGATTTAATAATCTGCTTTTACATTAAGAAGCTTGTTGCTCTACTTCGACTCTTTTAATAAAGATGCTAATAATGAACCCAATCACTGCAACCGCAATCGCAAATAGAAAGGCATCTTGAACACCAGAGGTAAAGGCAAGTAGAGGATTGAGTGGATCCGTTACATCGGAAACATTTTTCATAAAGTTCTCAACCCCAGAAGATAAAATAGAAATCGCTACGGCCGTTCCAATCGCACCAGCCACCTGTTGCAAAGTGTTCATAATCGCTGTTCCATCTGGGTACAGTTCACGAGGAAGTTGATTTAAACCATTCGTTTGAGCAGGCATCATAATCATTGAAACACCGACCATCAAAATGATGTGCATTGCAATAAGAAATGCGGCAGATGTTTCTAAGTCAATCGTAGAAAAACCAATTAAAGCCGCCGTTACAAGGACCAATCCTGGAATGACTAACCATTTAGGTCCAAAACGGTCAAATAAGCTACCCATCACAGGAGAAAGCAGTCCATTGATGATTCCACCAGGAAGGAGTAGAAGTCCTGCAGCAAATGTACTTAAAGCGAGAGAAGTCTGTAAGTATAATGGCAACAAAATCATCGAAGATAAGATAATCATCATACAAGTCAGAACCAATAATAGCCCAACAACAAACATTGGGTATTTAAAGGCGCGGAGGTTTAACATCGGCTGTTTCATTCTTGTTTGTCGGAAGCTGAATAAGATTAATGCTAGAACTCCGGCAGATATGGAGATGATCACGATGGGTTCTCCCCAGCCGCCGCCTTCACCCGCACTGCTAAATCCGTACACCACTCCGCCGAAACCAATCGTGGATAGGACGATTGAGAGAAGATCAATCTTAGGTTTCGTTGGTGTGGATACATTTTGCATAAAAATCATACCAAAGATAAGCGCAACTACTAAAAACGGAAGTGACACCCAAAAGATCCAATGCCATGAAAGCGACTGAAGAATAAGACCTGACAGTGTTGGTCCTACGGCAGGCGCAAACATGATGACTAGCCCTAAAAGACCCATCACTTTTCCGCGTTTATAGGGTGGAACAATCAATAAAATCGTATTGAACATAAGTGGGAGCATCAAAGCTGTCCCCATTGCCTGAACAACACGAGCAATCATTAAGAATGCAAAGGAAGGGGCGATGGCTGCGATAAAGGTACCAATAATGGATAACGCGAGTGATACGATAAATAATTGCCTTGTGGTAAACCATTGTAAAATAAGTCCCGAAACAGGGACAAGGATACCTAGGGTTAATAAGTAACCGGTTGTCAGCCATTGAACCGTCGTTTCTCGGATTCCAAAATCCTCGATTAAACTATTTAATGCCATATTTAAAGCTGTCTCACTAAACAAGCCGATAAAGCCGGCGATTAGGAAAGAGACGAGGATCGGGACTACTCTATATTCACCCGTTTTCCCGCCTGTTGTGTTTGACATTTGTGTGTCATGATTCATTGGTTCTTCCTCCTGTTGTCTTTTTACAAAGTATCGTTGGAATTTGCTTAGCAACGACACGCAAAGTATCTCCACTTTTGCGAGTCAATGAAACCGTCGTGGCCCCTTCAAGCAGGACATTAATGGTGATTCCCAACTCTTTTGCCGCTGTTTGCTCGTATCCATGTTGTTCGAGTGTTTCTGCATAAAGAGCTTGCCAATCTTGAAAGGTTTTTTCACATGCGCATCGAAGGGTTTCATGCGTAAATGCTGTCTCTGATGCCAGCAGCCCGACTTTCAACCATTCGATTGAATCCTCCGAATCATAAAAGTTGGCAATGTTGTTGACATGCTGTTGAAAGGCTTCGATGACATCGTCTGAGGAAAGTAAAGCATGTCTCGTTTGTTCAAGAACCCGTTGCTTCACAAGGCGAATCGCTTCTAAAGCAATCTCCTCTTTTCCTTTTGGAAAGTGATAATACAAAGAGCCTTTAGGTGTACCACTCTCCTCAATAATTTGATTGACCCCTGTTCCGTTATATCCCTGTCGCTGAAATAATCGAGTTGCTGTTTCTAGAATCATTTCTCTCGTATCTTTTCTGCTCATTAAAGATCCACCTTTAGTAATTATAGAGATTGGTCTACATAAATATAATCAGGCGATACACCAATGTCAATTACAATGCATTCATGGTGTTATCCCGGTGGGACAAAGGGGTTAGCTCACAACATTGTCCCAAAGCTCTTGATACATGAGTGTGGTTGGTGGTCTAATCCTGTTCTGTTTTTAAAACTTTCCACTTTTATTCTCAGTGAGCCATGTGATAAGATTACTCCTTGTTCATTGATAAAATCTTAGGAGATGGAACAGTTGAAATTGAAATCTTTATTTCAAGATAAATGGGGAGTATTCGGAATCGCCATCATTTGTACATTGCTGTGGGGAAGTGCTTTTCCCGTTTTAAAGTTAAGTAACACGGAATTGCAGATTGCTGCAAATGATCCGGTAGCACAAATCGTCTTTGCAGGGATGCGTTTCTTGCTAGCAGGGCTTATTTTATTAACGTTTCTATTCGTAACGAACCGCAGACAATTGATTGTCAAACGGTCTCATTTGCTGATATTAATCTTATTTGGAACGATTCAAACAGCCGTCCAATATTATTTCTTTTACATCGGGCTATCAAATGTATCCGGAATGCAAGGAGCAATTTTATCTTCAAGTGGGATCTTCCTTGCCGTGATTTTAGCGCATTTTTATTATAAAAATGACCATATGAATTGGAAAAAAAGTGTTGGGATTTTAGCAGGGTTCGCTGGAATTATCATTGCCAATTGGGGCAAAGAATTTCAGTTTGATTTTCAACTAGCTGGAGAAGGCTATATGATTCTAGCGGGTTTGACCAGTGCAGTGGCGACCATCATGACAAAAGAGTTAGCAACAGGGATATCACCTGTTACCTTAACAGGTTGGCAGTTAACCATTGGTGCCACCTTGTTACTCATTATTGGTGTTCCGCAATTAAGTGAAAATGCAATCATCTTTACAGGAGTTGGCTGGGGATTGCTTATTTATGCAGCGTTCCTATCATCCATCGCGTTTGCTCTATGGACAAGTGTTTTAAAGTACAATAAGGCTGGCGAAGTAAGTATTTATAATTTTCTCACACCAGTTTTTGGTACGATTTTGTCGGCATGGCTGGTACCAGGAGAAAGTCTGAACCTAATGGTTATCGCCGCGATCGGATTTGTTGCCTTTGGAATCATTATTATGAATATGAACTATTCTAAAAAACAAATCGCTCCTGCTGGGCCAGTAATAAAGCAAAAAATTAGTTAGAGATACAGGTACCGAAAACTGTCTCTTGGCGGTTTGTGGAACCATGAAACTGGGTGTCAAAGTACACTTAACACTGTGATAAAAGAATAGCATTGTGTAATTGAAGGTAATAAATATACAACATAGGCTTCTGTTTTGAAGTGCAAAATATGAAACGATACACTAATTAGTAGCCCAAATCGCTTATGATTTGGGCTATTTTTATCCAGTAAAAGGGTAGCTTTTTCTGTTGTTAGACTACCATCCCCCTCAATGCTCTGAAATGTTATAATTTTATAAAAACAATGAATTTGTAGGGAGAGGGGATGGTTATCATTACGATACACGATAAGGTGAGTACTGGGTTAGCTGGGTTTGATCAGGCGATTGACATGCTACGCCTTGGTGATAATGTGGTTTGGCAGGTCGATTCTGTTCAAGATTATTTGAAAGTGGTCACTCCTTATGTCGCGCAGGCGAAGCAGGACCAACGCAAGCTTGTGTACATTCGCTTCGGCAACCACGAGCCAATCTTAAACGATGATTCAACTATAAAAGTTTATCAGGTGGATGCGACAAAGGGCTTTGAAAGCTTTGCCTCTGAGGTTCATCACATCATCGAACAGGAAGGCAAGAGAACCTTTTACGTGTTTGATTGTTTAACAGACTTGTTAGAATCTTGGTACTCAGACTTGATGATTGGGAACTTTTTTAAGGTTTCTTGTCCGTTTTTATTTGAACTTGATACGATTGCTTATTTCGCGATTATTCGTAATGCTCATACATACAGTACGATTGCAGGAATCCGTGAAACCACTCAGTTGTTACTTGATTTATATGAAGTCAACGAGAAAATGTATATTCATCCTTTAAAAGCATCGGAACGATATTCGCCAACGATGTTTTTTCCGCACCTTATTAAAGGACCGGAAGCCATCTGCATAAGTGCAAGTTCTGAAATAGCCGAGTTGTTCTCAAGCATTAACCGTGGGGAAGAACGTCTGGATTACTGGAATGTGATTTTTGCGAATGCAAGAGAGGCACTTAACCTAGACCAAGAGCAACAGAATCAAACAAAAAGATTATTAATTTCACTGCTAATTGGTAACGAGTCAAGAATGTCTGAGTTATGTTATCAATATTTTACGCTGAATGATATTTTGAATATCGCTTCAAGGGAAATTGGAACCGGCTTTATTGGAGGAAAGAGCGTCGGAATGTTATTGGCGAGAAAAATCCTAGAAGAGGATGAATCAAACCGATTTCAGCCCTATTTGGAGCCGCATGACTCGTTTTACCTTGGGTCAGATGTCTTTTACACCTATATCGTTCAAAACGGTTGGTGGAAGCTGCGCGTCAAACAGAAAACGGCGGATGGTTATTATCAATTTGCTCAAGAATTAAGAGAGAAACTATTACACGGGAAATTTCCCGATAAAATAAAAGAAAGATTTGTCCAGGTACTCGAATATTTCGGACAATCACCAATTATCGTTCGTTCTAGTTCTTTATTAGAAGATAATTTTGGAAATGCCTTTGCTGGGAAATATGAAAGTGTGTTTTGCGCCAACCAAGGAACACCTGAGGAACGGTATGAAGCCTTTGTGCAGGCAATCCGAACCGTTTACGCGAGTACAATGAATGAGGATGCGTTAACCTACCGGATGAACAGAGGCCTTTTTGAAAAAGATGAGCAAATGGCAATTTTGATCCAGCGTGTTTCTGGAGACCATTATGGCGAATCGTTTTTTCCGCATATCGCTGGGGTAGGAAATTCCTCAAATCTTTATGTATGGGATAAAACCATTGACATGGAGGCAGGGATGCTCCGGCTTGTATTTGGTTTAGGAACACGGGCGGTAGACAGAACGGTCGAGGACTATGCCAAAATCATCTCTCTCGATGACCCTTTACGTAGACCACTGATGGCGATAGAAGATGAAAAGAAATTCTCGCAACACTATGTGGATGTGCTTTCACTTTCGAAGAATAAACATTTGACGAGAAGAGCGGATGATGTTCTTTTAAATGATTTAGGGATAGATAAACAGCTATTTGCTAAAGTAGACGGCGAAACGTTAACCCGAATGAAGGAGCTAAAGATTAACCATTTAAATGTTCCATATATTCTAGACTTTCAACGCTTGCTTAAAGAAACTGAGTTCGCCAGTCTGATGAAAGACATGCTAGCGCGATTATCTTCCATCTATGAGTATCCTGTCGATATTGAATTTACGGGGAATTTTAAAGAGAATCATCCTTTTAAAATTAATCTCCTGCAATGTCGCCCCTTGCAAACAAGGGGGTTAGGGAAGCCAGTTGAAATGCCAAAACAACTGGATAAGGATGATTGCTTCTTTTCTCAGACAGGAAATTTTATGGGTGGCAATGTTCGCTTGCCAATCGATTATGTCGTGTTTGTTGATCCGCAATCTTATATTGAACAAAGTGAACAAGGCAAGTATGCCGTCGCTAGAATGATTGGGAAAATCAATACAGCGTTAAAAGGAAAAAACGTGATGTTAATGGGACCAGGAAGATGGGGAACGACGACTCCTTCCTTAGGAGTACCTGTCCATTTTACAGAGCTAGCGAATATGTCCGTGATTTGTGAGGTAGCATCGAATGACGGCGGACTCATGCCGGAATTGTCTTATGGAAGTCACTTTTTTCAGGACCTAGTGGAAACAGGGATTTTTTATATTGCGATTTATGATGGTCAACAGGATGTTGTTTACCATCCTGAAAAAATCTTGGGGAGAGAGAATTGCTTGTCCACGGTTTTGCCTGAAGGTGCAAAATTGGCAAATACAATCCATATTGCCAAGACCACTGGGATGGAGGTTTTTTCAGATATTGTCACCCAGAACCTTTTGTGTAGATAGTTTGAGTTTTTTCGGAAGGAGGATAGTTTTTTTAAAGGGATACCTTTTTAGGTATTCTTTTTTCATGGGGCTAATCGTTTTCGTGGTACTTTTTTATACATATTATTTTATGCTGAGGTAAAGATAAATAAATGAAACGCATTTCCAATAAATACAGAAAGGAGAATAGACATGAACAAAAAATGGTTTCTGTTGTTAGCTAGTCTCATGTTGTCTGCTTTAATGGTTGCAGGCTGTGGAGCGAATGATGATCCAGCTCCACCAGCAAATGAAAATCAAGAACAGGCACCTTTAGAGGATGATCTACAGGATGCGGAAGAAAATATGGAAGAGCCTTTTGAGGATGCCGAACAGAATATGGAAGGCACCGAGGAAAACATGGAGGAACCATTCGAAGATCCTGACAACGATGGAAACGATGAAATGGATCCAAATCCTGCCGAAGATTAATAACGATTAAAAGCTTTTACAATTTGTAAAGTCCCATAGTATGGGGCTTTTTTTCATGATTTGATGATTAGTAGGCAGTCATGTTAGGAATTTCAGGATTCTTTGATCAGTCCTCCGTGAGCAACGCGTTTCTTTCCTGGGGGGCTGATCCTGTTTTTCTGTTCTTCTTCTAGCAAAAAGTAACATATAACTATTTATTGTTTTGGGGACGTTCTTTTATGATTTTACCAGTAGAAAGAATATTATTAATTTTTTAGTTAATGGAAGCATAAGAACCGTCCCCATGCTTTGTGTTTTGTTGCAAATGCAACAAAGTTGGATTATATTTAATACATCCTATATTTATTGCATTTGCCATAAAATTTGATTTAAGGAGTTAATGATGAAGGAAATTCTTCGTGAAATTGGTATGATTGCAAGAGCTTTAGATTCTATCAGTAATATTGAGTTTAAAGAATACGACCTTACAAAAGGGCAGTATTTGTACCTTGTGCGTATATGTGAAAATCCAGGAATCATTCAAGAAAAGCTAGCTGAGATGATAAAAGTAGATCGAACAACAGCAGCTCGCGCGATAAAAAGACTTGAAATCAATGGATTTATTGAAAAGAAAGAGGATGAACAAAACCATAAAATTAAAAAACTATTTCCAACAGAGAAAGGACAGAACGTTTATCCTTACATAAAAAGAGAAAATGATCATTCCGATAGGGTTGCATTAGAGGGATTTTCTGAACTGGAAGTGGAGACTTTATCTAATCTTCTCTTAAAAGTGAGGAAAAATGTCGAAGTCGACTGGGAATTCGTTAAAAAAGGAAACAAAAGAAATTATTGATGAGAGAAGGAGCGACCTAGCAAAATGACCATTAGTATAAAGAAGTGCACTCTTGAAGATTTATTGATCCTTCAAAAAATAAGTTATGAAACATTTAATGATACATTTAAGGACCAAAACTCCCCCGAAAATATGGACGCCTATATGGAAAGGGCATTCAACTTAGGACAACTAGAAAAAGAGTTAGCCAATTTTTCTTCGGAATTCTTCTTTGTTTATCTTCATAATGAAGTCGCTGGATATTTAAAGGTTAATACCAATGGTGCCCAGTCAGAAGAAATGGGTGATGATTCACTCGAAATTGAGAGGATTTATATAAAGAACATATTTCAGAAACACGGACTTGGGAAACATCTATTACATAAAGCGATGGAATTGGCGATGGAAGGTAATAAGCATAAAATCTGGCTAGGCGTTTGGGAAAAAAATGAAAATGCGATTGCTTTTTATGAAAGAATGGGGTTTGTTCAAACTGGAGCTCATTCATTTTATATGGGGGATGAAGAGCAAACGGACTTTATTATGGAAAAAACACTCATCTGACTTACTCCCCCGGAGCAAGCCCATGTTGGGGTTACAGGCAAATTCTATAACCTTCCAAGTAAATTGGTAAACTTGGATACTATAAAATCCTGAGGGAGTGCAGAGTGGGGGGGGATTTTTCCCCGAACCTAAAAAAAGGCAATAATCCTTTCTCTCCATACTACAAACAACATGCTATAATAACCTAGTTATAAAACTATTTAACCTTATACCTTTTGTGTTAAGGAAGCAGGTGGTCAGATGATAAAGACACAAAAAACTGCATATCGTTGTCCGATGACCTTAACCAATAAGGCAAAGGATAAAATGCGAGAGCTCGGTTTGGATGAGCGATCGTTTTTTTTATTAGAGCAATCGTTTCACATTTATATAGAAAAGTATCCGCAATCGGGAGATGGCCTTGTTTCGGCTGCCTTATTTCTAGACTTGGAGAGAAATGAAAAACTGGCAGCGAAGTTTAATATGTTTGTCATTGTTCTACATTGTTTGGTGAAGCCAGATCGATTGGTTGTAACGAATGTAACGACGAGGCCGGCCCATATTCCGGCGGCGTCTAATTGGCGTGTTCCGGCAAGTTTCAGGTTTGACTTGAATAGTCAAAGCAGCGGACCGTTACCGTATGAGTTACTGAACCTGATTCACAACATGCCGGTTGCCCAGGAAAGCTCCATGTATGTAAAGAAGCGGATTGCGAGCTGGGAGGGCTACCTGAAAATCCAGGAGCAGACTGCGGACATTCCTGACATTACCACTCGTTATTCCGGACTTATTTTTAATGATGATTTCAGCCGGGTGAAAATAACAGGCTGTCGGCTGAATGAAAAGGAATGGAAGTCCCTAAAGGATATGAGTGTCAAGCTTAAGGGAGTAGACAAGGACATCGGCAAAGTGCTGAAAGCGAATCGTTCGGCTTCCACGGTTGAGGTAGAATTGCCTGCGTATATGGAGGATCAGGCTCGTAGGGGTCAGCTTGATGCGCAGCCAAGGGAAGTCGTTTTTAGCAACTTTGCCACCTTAAGTCAGGTAAAAAGACTTCGACAAGGGTTTAAGCAGCTCGAAAACGGTCTGGCTGCGAATCCCGAGCTGGAACGTCTTTTGTTTGAAAACAAGCCGCCTGTCAAAGAGATTAAAAAGCAGGCTAGGCTGCAGTTTCACAATCAGCTGAACGAGTTCCAGAAGGCAGCGGTCACAGGAGCGATGAGTGCGGAAGACTTATACGTCATTCAGGGGCCCCCAGGAACAGGAAAAACAACGGTTATTTCTGAAATCTGCTTGCAAAATGCCAGGGCGGGATTGTGGACTCTTGTCGCGTCGCAGTCGAATTTGGCAGTCGACAATGCTCTCGGCCGGTTATTGGCCAACAAGGATATTCGAATTCTCCGGGTCGGGCGCACGGAAAGCATTGAAGAAGAAGGTAAAAAGTTCATTGAGGAAAATGTCGGGCAGTATTGGAAGGACCATACGCTAAAAGAGGTATCCAGTCAATTTGAAACGCGAAAGCAACGGGAAACTGAAATTGAAACGGAATGGTCTGATAATGAACGGGAACATGATCGACTTCAACAGGAGCTTGTAAGGGTAGAGGCGAAGCTTGAAGCGAAAAAGAAAGCCCAAGAGCAATCTAGCGAAATTCAGTCTATTATTAATAAACTAGAAAAAGATATTCATGATGCACAACAGGAAAGGGACACAGCTCAGCAGCTTTTACAGAAATACGCACAGTCTCTTCGCCTGCTGAGTGACACGATCGAAAAAGACGAAAGCTTCCTCGCTGAAGCCGCTGACGATAAAACCATTCAAAATGAATGGGAAGCTAACCAGCAAGAAATCGAACGTCTGAAAGCTAGTGCAGTCATTCAGGAACTTGAAGACGAAATCCTTGAGCTAAAACAAAGGATCGAACAGACTTCTTCTGCTGAACTTGAGAAATGGAAAGAGGCTGTAACACAGCAGGAAGCTTTAATAGAAAGAACAACTGCGGCCAAAAAACTCGACAGTTTAAAGTGGCTGATTCTTGAACAGAATCTTACTCGGACCTTACAGGTTCAGTCACAAATAGAGAAGCTTAATCATCTTCGCGAGAGAAGTAGCCAGCTGGAAAAGTTAAAGACATATAATGAGAAATTAAATCCTGCGATTTCCTATCTTGAACAGCTTTTGGCCGATCAGTATGAGCAGCTTCGGGAACAATTGAAAACCACGCCTCCCGTATCGACAACGGCTGTCGAGATTGACCAAATTTTAGATAAACTGAGAAGCGAATTAAAAGCAAAGTCCAAAATCCAGCCGGAGAGGCTTGTAGCCTTCCTTAAGGGGCTGTATGGACGAAGGAATTATATTTGGAGAAAAGCGGAGCAATTAAAGCTGAATGATACAGAGAAAAAAATGGCACAGGATGCGCTCCAACATTTGAAAAAAGAACTAATCGTCCAGTTAAATCCTGTCCTAGAAGACCGTAAATTAATGTTTCAGAAGTACCAAAAAGAAGTGGCCGAGCATGGTTCCAGGCTTTCTTTTTTACAAAGCAAGCAAAAGCAATTAATGGAATCAGCAGATCTGATTCCAAATGCGATCGAATTGCTTCATGAGAAAGAAACAAAAGGGTTGGAGCTCCAGAAGATGAAAGAGCAGCTCGAGGAAGCCCAGATGCGGGTTGAAAGAAATCGCCAAAAGCAGGACCAGGAGGCTCAACAGTTAGAGGAAGCAGAGCAGAAGGAAGGACAAATTGAAGATCGTCTATTAGAACTTTCCAAAATGCTTAGAGAAAAACAAGCTGAGTTGGTTCCGCTAAATGAGATCATTGCAACCGAACCTGAACAAGAGCACGAAGAGGTATTAAAGAAGCTGGCGAGTGTTTCTTTTACCCGGGAGTCTTTGAAACAGGAAAAGGAGAAGTTGCCGTTGTTTCAGTCTGTCCAGGGGATGTGGCAGTCCATGCTGGCAGAAGCAAACGATCATGATTTGAATGAAATCAGAAAGCTGTATGTGAAGCATGCGAATGTAATTGGGACCACATGTGTGGCATCGGCCCGTAAAGATTTTATGGATAGCTACCCTGTGTTTGATGTTGTCATTATTGATGAGGTATCTAAAGCAACACCGCCTGAACTTCTTTTGCCGATGCTAAAAGGCAAGAAAGTTATCCTTGTGGGCGACCATCATCAGCTGCCGCCGCTTTTGGGTGATGATACCCTCGAGGAAACTTTGCAGGCTATGGCCGAGGAAAGTGAAGACTTTGAAGGGAAGGCTGAACTGAAGAAGCTGTTGAATGAGTCGCTATTTGAGCGCTTGTTTAAAAACTTGCCACAAACCAATAAAATGATGCTTGCGATTCAATATCGGATGCATGAAAACATAATGGAGACGATTGCGCCATTTTATAGGCAGGAAAACGAACAGCTTCAATGTGGCTTAACCGACTCCGACCGGGATCGCGACCACAAACTGTCATCGCCACACATCAAGCGGAATCATCATCTTCTATGGATGGATATGCCGAATGAGCCTGGATTTTTTGAAGAGAGAATGAAGGGTGGAAAAAGTCTATATAATCCGGCTGAGTTGAAGACGATGGCTGAATTGCTGAAGGAATTGGATGAGGCAACAGCTGAGGCGAAGCAGGCCGGAAGAATGGAAGCCGATGAGAAAAAGAGCATTGGGGTCATCAGTTTCTACGGAGAACAAGTAAAAAGGATTGATCGGATGCTTCAACAGGAATTACGTTTGCCCAACTTAACCATCCGTACTGGGACAGTGGACAGGTTCCAGGGCATGGAGATGGATGTGATATTGCTAAGCATGGTGCGTAATCATGATAATAAGCAGGATGATATCGGCTTTGCCAAGGACTACCGTAGGCTGAATGTCGCATTATCCAGGGCCAGAGAGCTGCTTGTGATGGTCGGTAGCACGAAGATGTTTACCGAGCGGTCGAAAAATCGGGGAGCTAGGGAAATGTATACTCACGTTTTAGAATCTGCGAAAAAACAAGATGGATTGCGGCCCCTAGAAGAGGTGCCTGTACATGGATAAATTGAAAAAGAAATTACGGGCAGATTTACTCAAAAATCCGGCAGTGCAAATCAGGAAATCGGACATCTGGCAAATCCCGGTGATTACTTATTCTGTGGCGTTCCAGCGAGTGAAACGTTCCCAAATGGACATTTTGATGAAAATGATGCTGCTTACATTTGAACAAGCGCAAATCCGCCGCGCAGCCAATTTGTCCGAACTTCTACTAGTAGAGGAGCTGTTCATTGAAGATTTACTGAAAAAAATGCAGCGGATGGGTTTGATTCGACTGGAAGACGGTAGCTACAAACTGACATCCAGAGGGCAACGACAGTTAAAGACAGGAATCATGGAAGAGGAAATGGAAGAAGAGTCGTCAGTGATTTCTTACAGCCCGTTCCACGATGAAATTTGGCCGGAAATGACCGAGGCATTGCCTGAAATGGAAGAAGAACTGCCGCTTTACCGGTATGCCAGCAATCAGAACCTTTTAGATCAAGACCGGATTTTGCCTGTTCTCTCCGAGAGATACGAAGGTGTTGAGGAAGATGGCTTTCAAACAGTAGTGGCTGCGGTTAACCGTTTTGATCAGCAGAAGTTTGAATCCGTCCCATGCCTGGAATTCCGGCTTTACAATAAAGAACAAGATATCTTCTATGCTAGGGTTTGGAATCTATGGCTTGGACGCTGGGACGAGACCCTCGAAAAGCAAATCGAAGACCAAGAACGCTTAGAATGGCGGGCAGTCTAGGGACGGTTCTTCTGCTTCCTTTTGGAAGCAGAAGAACCGTCCCCATGCATAACTAGAATCTTCTTGGAGAAAACTTTAAAAAAACTCTGGGGAGGACAGTCATGAGAGATTACAAAGAAAGACCTGAGGAAAATCAACACAAGGTACGGAACGAAGAGTTAAATGAGGTAACTACCACAGACTCCGGACTTGAATCAGTGGCTGAAGGCTGCGATTATGCGGAGGGAGATAAAGACGACTCTCCGAACTGTGGCGGGTTATAGTGTTTTAGATGTTTTTGTATTCAAAGAACCATTCACATCAGCAAGGAAAACTTGACCAGTGACATTTACCATGTCAAAGGCCAAAAAGTCCGTGATATGAATGGTTCTTTCTTTTCTTTGTAGGGTTTTACGAATTAAAAAACTGCGAAAAGCCGTTATGAACTTTCGGATGATGGATTTTATCGTTTTTGTCAAAATCAACGATTATTAGCTTGCCACCATTATTTAAAATGTCGAACAATTCTTGTAAGATTTTATCGGTATCCGGAATATGAAGAAGGACGAATGACATTAAAACAATGTCCTTTGAGTTCAGTAGTTTTTTAAGTGAAATCTGAATAAAGAAGAAACATGGGGGCGGACCTTGTGCTTCTGCGAGGATCTATGATGGCTGTACAGGATGCGTAGGGCATGTCCCTACGCTTATTTTATTTGGCGAATAACACAATTATTGGGTTGGGGATCATCTTCTTATGGGCGACCAAAAAGTTAAGTTCAAAAAAAGGATGACCAAAAAAGTTCCGTATGTGAAACCTTTGAGTCATCATCTTTAAAAACTAACAGTCCTGAATTTAAATTGGTACAATTTGACCTCTAATCTCACCTGCTGGATTTTGTTCAGTATGAACATTAACATAGGTTAATTCTTTTTCCATGAACTTTAATAATTCATCTATAGTTTCTATACCTACGTCGTTTTCTACAATATCATCATCCGTAATCATTCCAGTCACAACACCTCTTCTAGTCGTGATGCCATTTTGCTCCTCAAGCGTTTCTAGGTCAGCACCAAAAAGAAATACTATGACAGGTCCATTTTCACCACGTTTGCCAAAGTGGATATGTGCTTGAACAAAGTTCCTAATGTTTTCAACTTCTAGTGCAAACTTTATTTTCGTTCTATTTTTATTAGCTGCAAATTTTGCAAAACCAAAAGCATCTGTTTCCACAGGAGGGACTTCATTTTTGCCTCTTAATCTCGCCTTAAAGAATTTTATCATTTCTATCACCTCTCTTTCCTGAATGTAATCCATTCTATGTAAGGCAACTTTTTTTGTATAGGTTGGGTATCTAAGAACACTTATTTAAAATGAAAGATGATTTAATCGACTACTTTTATCAAATGGTGGAATGCGAAGAATTTATGCCGGCTAAAACAATCGTGATTGAACAATTAAATTAAACGTTTTTTGAAGGGGCGTCTATAATAGATCGCCCTCTTCTTAGATATTGACTCCAGAATCATAGGTTAAAATACTATGAAGTTGTAACATTGTTTTATTTACCTGACTTATTCACGGGGCAATCCCGTGATTCAACTGCTGTTTAAATTAGAATTGAACCGTGCTTAGTAGAGAAGACAAAAAGCAGCAATCGTCTTGGTTGATCGCTGCTTTTTATTGGCTATGGCTGTTTGTTATTAAAACTAGTTAAATTATCTAACTCTGACTTTATTAAATACCCAAGGAATCCCAATAAAAACGATAATACCTGAAATGACCGAAAAGAAAATAAACTCATTGATAACGTCCGCTAAATAAAGGATAAATAATAAAGTAAAAAAGAGGATTCTCCAATAGAATACAAATCTTTTCAAAGTATTTCCTCCTAATCTTCGAAGTTTGAACTGAAACCTACCAAATGTTACTATATTGCTTTCAGCGAGTTTTTGTGAGGAAGAACGCCTATTCTTAAAGTATATATACTTTAGTTAGAATTAGGTGTTTTGGCAGTTTGACTACTCAAAAATGTACATAGAACCATTCACATCAACAGGGATAACTCGAACATTGACATTTCATCGTGTGAGAGGCCAAAAACCCTTGATATGAATGGTTCTTTTTTAAGATTGTGTTGACTAAGAAATAAAAGACAAGAAAATCACTTAATACAACTAGATATAAACATAGAGGCATCTTGATTTATAAAAATACGCTTGCCATGATGGAATGTCTTCATTTTTATGTATTTAAATCCGACTTCGGATAATTTCCTTTTCAGTTCATCATGCGAAAAACCGTTATGAACTTTCGGATGATGGATTTTATCGTTTTTGTCAAAATCAACGATGATTAGCTTGCCATCATTATTTAAAATGGCGAACAATTGTTGTAAGATTTTATCGGTATCCGGAATATGAAGAAGGACTAATGACATTAAAACAATGTCTGCCTTGAGTTCAGGAGTTTCTTGAGTAGTAAAATCTGAATAAAGCACCTTTGAGTTGGTTATTCCTTTGTTAGAAATTTTGGCCTTCGCAACCTCCAACATTTGCTTTGAAGAATCCACCAACAAAATAGAATCTACTAAGTCTGATAACTCTAAACTAACTAGGCCAGTACCACTCCCATAGTCAATTAAAGATTTTAATTTACTATCTCCTAATTCTGATTTTACTTCCTTAACAATCACTTTAGCTAATTCCATTCGTTCTTCTGTATCATATCTTTTTGCCATCTCTTCAAAAACGTTATTATCCATATTCCACTCCCTATTTATCAAAAATGAAAGCTACATAGTGGTCATTATAGCAAAAATCATTATTGAGAGGCGATTCCCTCAAACACTTTGTGAATTGGCCCGATGGTCTCGGAATCTTTGAGTATTCTTTAAGTTGGTTTGGGAAATGAAGGTGTGAGGAAAAGATGGGTTCAGAATTAACTGAAATAAATTTGTCACAAGATTTTACGAACAAACCATTCATAATGAGGTACAATAACACATGTAGATAGGTAAAACCTATTTCATAAAAGAGATAAGGTTTTTCATCTAGATTCAGCGAAAGGAAGTGGAGATGGAAGCACTGTCCATAGGAACGAATAAATGTGAACGGTTGAGCGTACGCCATTGGGATCATATTGAAATATAAATAAAAGCGAGGGAACTTTCATGTGGGTAATTACTGTGTATGGAAAAAACGATATTCAAATGTTTGAGTTTGATAATCAAGAAGAGGCAAAAGAATCTTTTAAGAAAATAAAAGGAAGCAAGGTGCTTAGTGAGGTTATTTATTATAGCGACTTTGATTCAAAAATTATTGAAGAAGCTTATCTAAATTCAAAAGTTTCTTAAAAGAGGCAACCCTTTTTAACTTACATTAATACCACTAAAAAAATAGTTTCCAGTTTCTAAATCGCCGAAACCTCAGTGTGCGGGGGAACCATCTGGATTCAATCGAATCCAAGGGGTGAATCCTTTTATAGGTAGGGCTACTCATGGCCCGAATCCGACAGCTAACCTCGTAAGCGTTATAGAGAAAGAAGGTGGAGCTTATGGCATCCAAGAGATAAGTGTCTACAGGTCATGATAAATGAACTTGTAGACACTTTTTTGTTTTGTGTCAAAGGAGGAAGCAAAAGGTCCGTCCCCATTATGTTTTTCATCAGTTGTCTCTTGAAATGGCCCCTGGTACTTTTTCCAACCATTCTCTTTGTATAAGGAATTTTGTCACCTTTTCTGAGAAGACACCAGCTCTGCCAATTTGTGTTGTATAGGCTGCCAGTAGATCGTGCTTCATAACAGAGCCAAGTGAGAAACCATATTGGGACAATAGGGAGCCAAATAAACCGGCCATATGGGAGACCATGATGCGGTCAGAGAAGACTCTTTTCTTGGAATCTGTTATTTCTGCTGAATAGGTAGGTGGGACGGGTAGTTCGTCTTCCTTTAAAAATTCAGCCAATGTATTATATTGTTTTTTTACAAGCTTAACACCTTCATGGAATAGTTCGGCCGCATCTTCATGAGTTGAAGTTTGGGCAAAGCCTGTAAAAAGAGTTTCCATCATGATAAGGAGATTTAGGATTGAATAAAGATTGGCTATTTCCATACTATTCATTGGGCGAGTAACTCCAAACCATCCATATAAATAACTGGTTCTTTGAATGTCTTCAGGGAATGACGGTGTAGGCAAAGGAGGAGTACGCCAATACATTCCTTTGTTTAGAGTGAGATCTACCACCTTTTCATTTAACTGAATAGCAGAAGTTAAACAATCCTTATGGTATTTACGTACATCCTCTCTCGTGGCTAAAGCTAATGATTTGGAATGAAATTCAAGACCAAGCTGACCTGCAGTAAACAGATAATAGATCATAAACCGATCTGTAAATAGAAGATGTGAGCTGTTATCAATATCTTTTTCAGAAAAACCACTAGGGATTGGAAAACCCTCGTTCGTAAGAATTGTTTTTCTAGTAGTAAGCATGTCGGTCGTGTTTTGTATAGCAAAGCTATATAGATTCTTAATCTCTTCGTCAGTGGCCTGCTCCCGAAAAACGGATAAAAACCACTTTGACATTTCATTAATTGAATAACCTGTCCAAAGATAGCCGAGTTCAGAGGCTGTGAGGGGGATTGAATTTTGGTTACTCATTAGGAGGTCACTCCTTTCTTCATTTTGATATATGGGCGTAGTAAATAACTTGCTACCCTTATCGGATTTATTGATTTTTTCAAAAACAATTTTTCACCCCAATATCCATTAAGTGAGTGGATAATTCGGTCCAATCCTTTATTGGATAGTTGCTCCATTGCGCGCCTCAACACGAGCGCGTCTTCATAGCTTTGGCGAAGCGGCTTCATTAATTCCTCATAGTTACCTAGACCGCATAAATCGTATGCAGCATACACACCACTTACAATAGATGCATATTGACCAAAGCCCATGAAAGGCATCATGGTGCCAAAGTTATTCCCAACATAAAAAGTATTTCCGATTCGAGCTGAATGGCAGATTCCCATGAGGTATTGGGTAATCTGAAATTGATCAGTGATAGGTAATTCCTGTTTAAGCTGAGACTGAACCATTGAATAAAAAGTATCCCAGAGTTCGCTGGTTTCTACATTTTTATTTTCAGGGAGATCTGGAATGGCGATCGTGATGTTTGCCTCTTTTTCTGAATATGGAATTAGAAAGCAATATCCGTAAGGTGCAATGTCGTAATCAATCCACGCCATTACTGTATATTTGTCAAAAGACCCTTCAACCGTTGCCCCTTTTATCGATACGGATAAATCTTCCCTGTAGTTATGTGTCTCCTTTGCATAAGCCCCATCTCCAGTCGCCAACACCACGTGAGTATATTCACTAAGTAATTCTTCATAGGTTTTCTCTGAGTGGTAATGAATGGTTGTCTTTGTTTGTCGTTCTAATTGCGATTCAAAAGCATCATGGTCCCTGCCCCGGATATTTGTAAACCCAAGATGCCCTTCGATGACTGCCTGTTCATTCTTCGAAAAAAGCTTCATTCTTTGAATCGCTGAGGTGGGTTTAAGAAAGATTCCATACTCGTCAGACAAGGAAGCAATGCAATCCTGGACGGGTCGTGTAAAGATATCAAGCAAAGCCTCACCGTTGACAAACCTGTCTCCTACTTCTCTTCTTTTCTCAAAAATGGTAGGAGTAATGCCGTTCTTCTCAAGGGTTATGGCACATGCTAAACCAGAAAGTCCCGCGCCCATAATAGCAATTTCCATATAAACTTCCTCCTAAAATGGCTACAATACGAGCATTCCCTTATAAAAGATAATAAATGTACCCATATTTTCCAAATAACTGGAAGTCGGTGAAGGGGCTTTCCATTTACTTCTTTATATAGCTTTAAGTTGGCGAAAAAGTAATAATGTTTTCGTAAATTGAAGTAAAAGGTACTGGAGAAAGGGTGCTAGACAACGGGAAAGGACATGCAATTAAAAGCTGCCCAGGCACAGGTTTCTTCGGTGGGAATTCCACAACTAATGCTAAAACTAATTTCTATCCTTTAGTTCAAGAAAAAATGCAAGAAATATTAGCTTCTATGCACTAAGGTTTAGTAAATGAGCTTTGGGTTAAAGTCATTCTGAATTGAAAGAAGGATGCAGTTGGTATGTAGGGTTCGCGGAGTGGGTAAGCCACTCTATCTAGCGGATTGATCATATTTACCTCGTAATGCATGTTTGACCGCACAGTGGTTTATCACCCGTGCGGTTTTTTAACTATTCATTTTTCCACAGTGGGCCTATAAAAGGAACAAAGACCTTTTGTTTCAATATATTTTTGTTATCGTCAGCTACTAGTATTTTTTATGACGTTTTTAGTTTGGGTCTTCTTTTTGGTTAATTTTTAGGAAAAACAGGTGAAAAATCAACATCTTCTATCCAGATATTTGCTTCTTTCTGCTTTTCTTGTTTTATCCATACATCACTTCTGTCCGTTGCTTCTTGGCTACGTACCCATATGAGATAGGATCCAACGACTTGCGGGTCTCTATCTAATTCGTTTTCTTTAGGAAATGTGATTTGCTTCTGTTTTCCTGAGCTTAAATCTATCTGATATAAAGAGGTGAACATGGTAGGAACTGGTCCCTCTTTCCACGCTTTGTTCTCCTGTGACCGTGCAACGATTACTTTGGAGGGGGATAGCCACTCCAAATCTAGGTCTACATATCCTTTCGGTGTGTAGTCTACTTGCTTGGTGGATGCCTCTATATCAACAACTTTTGTCATCTTATTTTCAACAAGAAACCGTCCTTCTCCCGAAATATACGCTAATTGGTTGGCTTGCGGTGCCCACTTAAACCAGTCACCAAATCCTAACATCCTGCCGATATCCTTGAACACATTTCCATCTGAAGACAAGACTAATAAAGGATTGCTGTCCATTGCCCAAGAAGGGGTTGGTGTGCCGAGAAAGCTGACCCATTTGCCGTCTTGACTCCATTTAAAGCTACCAACAGTAACAGCAAATAACTCATTTTCATTGATGGGGATTGAGTACAACCGCTTCGCTTTGTTCTCATTAAGATTCATATCCTTTGGAAGACGATACAACTTAATCGGCTCCCATCCAGTGGGAAGACGGTTTGATCTAGCAGACACAATAAACTCTTTCCCATTTGGATACCATTCAAAGCCACTCACACCTAACGACACATTTTCAAATCCATAAGGCCTGCCATCCCTTGTCTTTGTTACATTTAATACCCATCCGGATAGGTAAGCTAGCTCATTTGCAACAGGGGACCAAGTAAAGGAAGAAGTCTCAATACTAGGATAGGGTTCATAGTTTTCTTTCCTTTTTGTATCATAAATCCACAGATTAGATTTTTCCCCCCCCTCATCACCGTCAATATAGGCAATAAACCTACCATCATAGGACCACTGGGGTGAGTAGACATATTTATCTTTGGTAAGCTGTACTTCTTGATTTCCCTCTTTCATCCATAACTGGTGATCACGTACAAACGCAGCCTTCAAAGGCACTTCTGCGTTCGTCACTGAAATAAACTGAAATATGAAAAGCATCAACAATAACAAAATTTTAAATCTCATGGCATATCCTCCCACACATTAGATTTACCTAGATCCTTCAAGTTGATGCTTTTGTTTACGTGGGGACGGTTCCTTTGCTTCCGCTGGAACACATCTGAATCCGTTCCAGTGTTTTTCGCATTTATTGATGAATTTTGAGGATGTAAAGTTCAACAAAATGTTTTTTTATAATTCTGGGTAAAAGGCCCTTCACTCAGAGCATAAGCTCACATATTGTACACTGTAACCTATAAAAAGGAGCGGTAGTATGAGCGATGAGAGAATTTTAGGTTTGTTTGGCCAATCTGGCTACGGTGGTTATGGAGTTTTTCCAGGTTATGGAGGATTCCCAGGCTATGGCGGTTATCCAGGTTATGGAGGATATCCGGGTTATGGAGGGTACCCTGGTCATGGCGGCTACGGAGGATATCACCATGGACACCACGGACATCATCACGGACACCATGGACACCACGGACATCATCACGGACACCATGGACACCATCATGGAGGGCATCACGGCGGAGGTCACCATCACGGTGGACACCATGGGGGCTATAGAAATTAAAGATTCCTAAAAGGAAAAAAACTGGCCATCAGCAGAAACTAGCTGACGGCTTTTTTAGGTATTTAGGGTCAGTCCGGTAAGCAATCTGCCTATTAAAGGTTATCGGTATTAATTCTTGGGGTATCTGGCTCAAGAGCCGCTGCTGCCCTTGCATTTTCATTGTGTCGATCGTTATTGTCTCTTTCTAATTTACTGTCTATATCTACATTCCTGGAAGTTTTCCTTTTGTCAGCCACCTTATCACCTCCTATGGATAAGATGTCCAACTTTAACCTTGAAAATAAAAATAGTTATTTGGGGCAGTCCGGCATGAGTAGTAAAGTCATGAAATGTACATTCTCAGTTCTCTTGAGATTAGTGGAAATTCCGGAGAATATAGTATAATAAATATCCTTGGCAGGGGCACTAGTAGAAAAAGCAGAAACTCTATCGTGGTTTCTGCTTTTTCGTTTTGTATTAATTCATGGAAATTAATAACATCAACTTTTTAGTGAAAACGTACACCGATTGTGGAGCTGAAAAAAAGAGCCAGACATCTGCCAAAAGTCTAGTTGGTTGATGTCTGGTATTATTTGGATTTAGTGTTCAATGGATTCGAAAAGAAAAGATTGTCCATTTCGATAAAATCTCGGATCATAAACTCCAATTTGTTGGTCATCTTCTACGATGACAACAAATGGTGACCACTGCTGAAGAGTTTTGGCCGCTGGATTTTTTGAAAATAAATAGTCTAAGTCCGCATCCTCTTGGGATTCCAGTGAATACAAGGTTTGTTTCGATTGGAAGATCCCATCTTCATATATAGTAACAGTGCCTTCTTGTTTCGTAATCACCTGAAAGGTAGTCGGGATAAAGCCGGCGGATAGAGCAACTTGCTCATAATCATGAGTGTATTTTTGATAAAAGTAATACCCTTGCAAGCTTTGGAGAGCTATGTGTAGAGCGATGATAAGCCAGGCTGCTCGGAAATAGAAGGGTCTATTCGCAATCGGCTTCTTTTTCGATATAAAATACGCACTACCAATGATCACCCAGAAAACAAAATCAATGATTGGGATTGTTCCAAATGTAATACGCATTTGCGAAAAAGGTTCAAGGTAGCCCGTGCCCCAAGCATTAAAGAGGTCACTTGTCACATGAATGACAGCTGCAAGCCATCCTAGAAAAAACAAGCGCCTATCTTTAACTTTAAAGAAAACCAAGCAAAGCAGATAAAAGAGTAAAGCCCAGAGTGGGGTCAGAAAAATAGAGTGGGTAACCCCACGATGCCACATTTGATAAAGGCCTTCGGTATCCCAAGTTTGCGAAATGACATCAATATCAGGAATTTGACTTGCCCCAACGGTCGTGAATAAATAAGCCATCTTTGTTCTGCGATCCATCTTTTCTTTATCAACAGAACCGTATAAAGAGAGCCCGAAAAGTGTATGGGTAATTGTATCCAAAGCTATGTCCTCCGTTATAGGATGAGTGTTTCCTTATTATAACAAAGTGAGTGAAGAGACATACTCTTAGCTACGAACAAACAGACCGTGACTAGGCACGGTCCAGATTTAGTGCAGAAACTTAAGCAATTTGAACAATTTGTAAGGTTGGCAGTTTTAAAAAATAACCCTCAGGGAGTTCTGCGTGTAATTTTACGAGGTCTCCTTCTAGTAGTGAGACCAATTGTGTGGACGATAGAGTATTGGATGTGGTTGTTTCAGTCATCGAAGAGGCTACGATAATTTCATCATTTATTTGAAGGATAAATGTTGCTGGAGTGGTTTTTGGCTCTGCCTCTGCCTCTGCCTCTACATGAACCTTATAGACTATTTGGTACACTCCTGACTTTAAAACTTGTAAACCTGATGCAACCATTTCCATGTCCTGTAGGGGTCCAGCGACTGTAAAGGTCACGTTTCCTGTTTCGGTCATGGTGGTTTGAGAATAAGCAAAACCGTGAGCAGCAGTGAAAGTTCCTGGTGGTCCCGGTTCTCCGCGAGGTCCACGCTTCCCGCGAGGTCCCGGCTCACCCTGAGGACCACGTTTCCCGCGAGGTCCTGGCTCACCCTGAGGACCACGTTTCCCCCGAGGTCCTTCCTTTCCACTTTCACCATCACACCAGCAGAAGCATGGATGGCAATATGGACAAAAATCCATGTTGATTTCTCCTTTCATTAATAGTGTTCTATTAGAATCACATTCGTCTTATTTTTAGATTAATAGCCATCACTGCCTAATGTTAACCGGGACATTAAGAAGTGTTCCGCCCGAACTTGATTGAATGGAAATCGCACGGGTAGCATCCGGTTCAACATCAGATGGTTCAACACGATATTGCCATGCACCAGTAGCATCTACTGGCACTTCTGCTAGCACAGTCCCACCTAGTGTATTTCCTAGATAAATCGTAATGGTTGCGCCAGCACCAGCTACATTGGAAGTCCCTGAAATTCTCCATTCTGTATCACGGGTTCTAAATTGTGCTCTTGTGACAGTTAACGTATCAGCTACTGTGGACACAACCGTATCATCAAATGCGGATCCTGCAGGTCCTGTAGCCGTTAACCTAAAGGTAAGTGGGTCTGTTTGGAATGGAAAAGTGAACGTTGCGGTTGTCGTGTCGGCATTGGCTAAGGAGACTGTAGGGCCAGAAGTCTGTTCCCATTGAACACTCGTGACATCTCCGGTCACACTTCCTGATAAAGTAACTACCGATCCTTGTTGAACCGTTTGATTGGTTCCAGCATCAACGATTGGTACAGGGGCAGAATCAATGACTTCAACGTTAACAGAGTCAGTTGCAGGTCCTCCTTCGCCCTCCACCGTTAGTGTAAAGCTAAGGGTTTGGACAGAATCCGGTGCAGTAAAGGTCGGGGTGGCTGTGTCGGCACCAACAAGTGTCACCGGTGTTCCTGCAGTTTGAGTCCAACTATATGAAGAAATTGGACCTGTCGAGTTTGAACCGTCAAGTGTCACTTCAGCACCAATCAGAACTCTTTGATCAGCCCCGGCATTGGCTGTTACAGAGATAGGGGCATCGGGATTTCCAGTTACGGTGACCGGTACGGTTCGCTCACCACCAGCAGAGGAAAGAATCGTCACTTGATCTGGGGCAAAGGGAGATGTTGCCGTAACTATTCCTTCAGGTGGAACCACTATTTCACCTAAACCGAAATCAACGATTGTCAGCTGAGGATTGCTTACTTCATCACTAGACGCCGTCTCAATGGTTAAGGTTTGCGCATCCGTATCATAGCTTGCTAAAGCAGTAATAAAATCCACTGGTACGACTTCTTTTATACTATGAGGACTATTGTCACTGAGGTTTGCAACCGTAATTGAACTCGGAGGGGTCTCGCCAGTAAACGCAACACGAGCAAAATATTGGCCATTTGTTCCTTGTAAAATTGTCGGGTTCATTCCTGTACCCGATACTTGAATGGTCTGCGGGAGATTCCCATCTGACCAAGCAAACACATCAATGACGCCACCCGTATTGGCTGTTTGACTATAATTGACTCTTGGGACCTCGACTCCTGAAATGGTCGAAATCGTTCCTAAAAGGGAAAATACCCTTGTTTCAATTGTATTGTCAGGATTAAAACCTGGGGTCGTCGAACGGTCTGGTGAACCTATTCCAATTCCAGGGCCTTCAATTCGGAAAATGTTTTGTGGTTGTCCACCTGAATCGATAAATACACTTCCGATTACAGGATGAAGTACATTTGGGTCACCAATGTAACCTTCAGGTGCAACTGGTGTCACCGCGGGATCCCATTGTAAAAATGGTCGCACACGACTGTTAAGAGCGAGTTCAAACTCACCACCATTACATCCACCAATATCTTCAGTAAAATTAATTTCCGCAAACTGATCATCTTCATCATCTAACTGTGCAATAAAGGTATCCACGCCATAAGGATGAGTAACCGTATATTCTGCACCAGGTACAAGCCCCTCCACGCGGATACGGACTCTTCCAAAAACAATTTGATCTCCATCAACCGGTTCTTCGCTCACAAAGGCAGCTTCCAAAGCTAACACAAGGCGAGCCCGTTCCCCAGTACCAGTTGTCATTTCCGCTTCGGCTAATTGATAAAAAGCTTCGCTCGGAAAATTATTAGGAAATGAAACCGGTAAAGTAGGACTCGGTAAGTCTGCAGGCGTAATCCCTGAAAATGGATCCTGAGGATCTACATTCAAACCAAGACGTAGCCCGTTTTCATCCTTGTACCAAACCGGAAAACCATTAAGCGCACTAATTGGTCCAACTTTCAAATCGTATTCCTCCTTAAAAAGGGTGATATAACATACAAAAAGAGCAAAAAACTCCTCAGTATAGTAAATGTACAAGGTAGAAAGATGTGCTGGAAACAGGCTTAATTAAGCGAGGTATTTAGTTTTATCACAGGATAAAACGAAGGCCGAATCCGAATCCCGTTTGGCATTACACATGAAGAAGTGGAAGAAGTTTTCTCCATTGATAGGCAGTATAATAAAGGAGGGTTGCTCAGTGATGCTGATCATCGAAAGCGAAATAACTAAAGTGAAAAGTAATATAATTTAGATGAAAGAAGTGAAGGATTTGATTAAGTATAAATGTCTGCATCATGTAAGTCTTTCTGTTTCAGATTTGGAAAGAGCAAAAGATTTTTATGGGAAAACTTTATGTTTAAAAGAAATACCACGTCCTGATTTTGATTTTCCAGGTGCTTGGTATGAAATTGAGGGACAGCAACTCCACTTGATCGTTGCTCCCACTTCACAGACGATTCGTGAGGATAAAAGCTTATCCAGCAGAGAAGGGCACTTTGCCCTTAGAGTCGAGAACTACAATGATACGCTTAAATGGCTAATCCAGAATGAAGCTGAAATTCTTGAAAAACCAAACGGGAAAAGTGGATTCGCACAAATTTTCTGTGCCGACCCAGATGGGAATTTGATTGAACTAAATGTTGATCAAAGAAATCTATAAAGAAAGAGACACCGGAACATGCAAGAACTGCACTGTGTCCCAAAACCTTTTGAAGAGTTTTTAGGTCCCCTGGTGGAGTGAAGTGTTACTTCAGTGTATCTGAACTAGCTAGAAGCATAGGGATGTTCTTTTCTGTTTTCAAAGAACGTCTCTCTGCTTTAAAGGGAATTTCCTGAAAAATGAAGAATATAGTTCTTTAGATAGGGGGAATTCGAATGAATAAGATCCTTTTGCATATAGAGGGGATGGCGGTGTTGGCATTATGCCTGTATCTCTATGGATACCTTCAATTTAGTTGGATGTTGTTTTTGGTTTTGCTGTTTATTCCGGACATTTCAATGCTTGGTTATGCATTCAATCCCAAAACAGGAGCCAAGGTTTATAACTTATTCCATACATATAGCATATCGATCATTTTCGTGATATTCGGACTATTATTATCAAACCTAACCATTATCGCCATAGGATTAATCTGGACCGCCCATATTGGTATGGATAGAATGCTGGGCTATGGACTGAAATACCCAACCCACTTTAAAGATACGCATTTAAATAGGGTGTGACTAATTGCTTCTATAAATAATATGGGGGAATAGTAGATGGATAAAACCGTCGTTATTACTGGTTCAAACTCTGGGATTGGCAAGGCAGCGGCTTTCAGGTTTGCTGAAGAGGGATACAGGGTTGTCATGGCTTGCCGCAATCTTGAAAAAAGTAAAACGGTCCAGCAGGAAATCATCAAAGCAACCAATCATCCGCAAATTGACCTCCTAGCGCTCGACATCTCTTCTTTTGAGTCCATACACCGATTTCATTCTTACGTGAACGAAGCCTATCCAAAGATCGATATTCTCACCATAATGCAGCCTTTCTGAATCATGGCAATAAAAACTACCAGCTGAGCGATGATGGTATTGAAATCTCTTTCGCCACCAATGTTGTCGGGCCGTTCTTGCTGACCAATTTGCTGGCGGAACAGCTGGCAAAATCGGATGATGCCAGGATTCTCCATGCCTGTACCACCAATATTAGGCATTTTTTTGACCCTAAACGTAAAATTGAATTCGACAACCTCCAAGGAGAGTTTAAGGACACCCGACCCTACAGTACCTATAAGATGTATGGTGATTCTAAGATGGCTTTGTTGCTGCTCACATTTAGGCTCGCCGAAGAACTGAGAAACAAACAGATTTGCGTCAATGCCATTCAGATTCCGGCGATCAAACTCTCGAAGGATACCATCCAAAAGATGCAATCAGGCTGGAAAATCGCCGCAAGAGTTCAGAACTTTTTCAGTGCCCCGCGTGAAACAATGGCCAACACCTATTTCCATCTTTGCACATCGAAAGAATTCAAAGGAATCACCGGCAAGTTATTCGACGCTAAGCGAACAATCATGCAACCGTCTCATTATCCTGACACCTCAAGACAACAAATTAAGCAATTTTTTGACCAGACTGTCTATCCAAAATACGCTACCAGTGAAAAAAATATGGAGCAGGTATGGGAGCTCTGTTCGAAATTAACCGCCGTTGAGGCGTAATAGGAGGATCAATTTCCATTGACCGTCGAAGATTAGCCCCCAGTTCACATCCTTCTGGGTGCTTTTTTCTTTGCTATGAATCTTCAAGATCATCAACCTGATAGATGCTAAAAGGAAGTCAGGTTAATTAAAAATGCAGAAGGAGAACCGTCCCCATGCACTTTAAGAAATTAAAAATCGCAGCTCTGGAAATGAGCTGCGACCGAACAGGTTATTTAGTTTTGTCTAATAATTGCTTAAGAACGTGTTTTTTGTACCTCTCAACTTTACGTTCTTCGTAGGTGCGTATGCCAGCTTCTTTAAGCTTTTCAACATACCAGCCTTTGCTTCCATAATGCATTGAAAAACACCCTTTCTTTGCGTGAAGATTTAGGAATCTAGACTAATTTGTGAAAATGAAAACTCTGTAACGAATTTCACACGTGCCATTGTAACATCTATGAAACTGATAATGAAAGGGGTAAAAAGAAAAAAGTTTAAAAAAGTTCTAAGGCTTTTCCTCAAACTTTGTGGCTTTTAGATATAGAATAGAGTGTACCGTTAAAAACGGTTTTATGATTTACGAATAGAGCCTGCCTATCCAAAATGGAATAAGTGAACGATTAAAAATTAGTAAAACCCGATCTAATTCACGAACTTTATCATACGAATCTAATAGTTCATCGGGTACCAAAGTTCTCCCATAATCCCAAGCGTTCATTTCAATTTGTGTTTTAAGGTTTTCAATTTCTTCCTCATCCCCATACATAAGAGTTCGTAAGTCATATTTGTTTTTCTTATAATCTAGATAATAACCAATTTCATGAAAAAGAAGAATTTTTATAAGATTCTCTTGGGACTCTTTAATTTTAATACGACTTAGAAAACCATTTATATGAAGATAATTAAACTTTATGGTATTGGTAGAAACATTAAAACTCATTGGTGCTATGATGTCATTATTAAACTCATAATTCAATTTCAAATTAAGCTCGAGTAATGTATTTTTGATGATCTTTTCGATATCTCTGATATAAAGCATCTAATCTTCACAACCTTTTTTCTTTCAGCAATTTTCAAGTTTTATTTTATGTAAAAAGCAAACTAGATAAGACATAACTAGTATAGTATACGGTAAAAAGGCATAGGGGAAAAATGATTTAGCTCTTCTTAATCATACGTATTCCTGCTACCTAAAATGGTTTTTGTTATTTGGAATGAGTTGAGGTGAAAAGTTTGAGGCAAATTGCGATTTCTGATATTCATGGTTGTGCAGCAGAGCTTGATTTATTGTTAAAAAAGACAAAAGCTCAGCCAGAGGAAGTGATCTTCTTAGGAGACTATGTTGATTCGGGACCTGATAGTATTAAAGTTTTAGATATGGTGAGCGAGTGGTGTAGTCAGGGGGCAACGGCTTTACTAGGCAACCATGATGATTTATTTTTACAATGGCTAGAGGAAAAGGAAAACCTTCTTTACTATGGCGGCAGGAATGGAGGAATGGCTACCATTAATAGTTGTCTCCATAGACTGGGCATGGATCGGATTGGATTCTCTGAATTACTGAAGGATATAAGAAAAGAAAATCAAATAAGAAAAGTCATTAAAGAACGTTTCCAATCACACATTTCCTTCGTAAGATCACTGCCGTTATTTAAAAAGGATGGAGAGCTGATTTTTGTTCATGCTGGGATTAGTCCGATAAACGGGCTGGAAAAAACAACAAAATTAGAGCTTCTTCATCTTCGTGATGAATTTATTTATGGGTACAATAAGCCTGAGACGGTTATTTTCGGCCATACACTAGCAAGGAAAATACATAATCAAGACAATGTTTACTTCGGTTCAAACCGGGTCATCGGGATTGATGGAGGGTGTGCCTTCGGAGGGCAATTAAATGCACTTATCATCAACAATGGGGAGTTTAGTACAGAAACGGTAGGAAGACTAACAAAAGAGGAGTAGCCGTTCACTTCAATGATTAGTCTAGCTGCACCGTTATTGATGACAATAAACCTCGATAAGCTAAGGTTAAAACTAGGTTAATTTTTGAAAGACATATCACACGGGAGGAAATATATTGGTTATAAAAGCAATCTTTTTTGATCTTGATGATACCTTACATGATCATCTTTTTCCATTATCTAACGCATTGAAAGAAACGCTGCCTAGCTACTATGGGCAAGTGGACGCAGTGGTCTTATATAAACAGTTCCGCCACTTTAGCGATATTCTTTGGAAAAGTTACAATGCCAATGAATTAACTTTAGAGGAGCTTAGAATAAATCGAATCATTCTTGCTCTGGAAAGTTTGCAAATGACTATTACAAGAGAGCAGGCAAGTGAATTCCAAAGTCGGTATGAACATCACTTAGCTCAACTTCAATTATTCCCGGAGGTCCCTGCCTTGCTGGAAACGTTGAAAAATGACGGTTTTATCGTCGGGGTGATTACCAACGGTCCTGTTGAGCATCAGTATAAAAAACTTAAATCACTTGGAATCACAACTTATTTTCATCGGGATTTGATCTTTATCTCAGATGAGGTGGGAATCGCAAAACCCAACCCGCAACTATTCGAACACGTGGCTCGAAAGACAGGGTTTGCACCAAACGAACATCTTTATATAGGAGATACATGGGAAAACGATATTGCAGCCCCAATTAACGCAGGATGGGAGTCCATCTGGTTCAATCACCGGAATAGAGTGAGCGAAACAAATCATAAACCACTTGCATTCATAAACAAGCTGTCGTCGGTACTAGAAGTGATACAAAAGGAAGCAAAGGGACGGTTCTGATGCTTCGAAAGAAGCACCAGAACCGTCCCCATGTTTTTAAATGATCTTTTGTTTTATATCTGCATTATGCGAAATCGTTTGTTTTTTAGGGTAGTTCATAATAATAATCCCAAAAGCAACGAATCCAATGGCGCCAACAATCATAAGTGTTAAACTTTCTCCTGGTATCAGCCAGGCGGATAGAATGGTACCAAAAACAGGCGCAAGGAATTTGTATATGCTCACTTCTCCTGCTTTATTATATTTTAAGAGATTGGTCCATAGAGCAAATGCGATGGCAGAAAGAAAAGCAGCATAAATCAGCAATCCCCAACCAAATGGGGTAAAGGTAATCGCATGTTCATTTAGTTGTGGAACCCCAATGACTAATAAGACGATTGCCCCAATGGTTAATTGCCATCCGGTTAATGTTACAGGCGGGATATCTGTGGCTAATTCCTTTGTCAAAATCGTCGCCACCGCACTTGTCAAACCAGACAAAATCATAAATCCTTCTCCCGTCATTTGAAAACCAAACTCAAAGTCTTGCCCCCAGTTGGCAAGAATAATTCCTGTGAAACCTGCGACAATCCCAAGCGTTTTTTTCCAATTCATATGATCATCTTTATAGTAGAAATGCGCAATCACTACAGCAAGAAAGATTCCACTTGAGGAGAGGATTGCCCCTTGCATTCCGGAAACCTTCGATAAACCGTTATAAAAGAAATAGTACTGGACAGCTGTTTGCATGATTCCCAGTAAGATTAATATGAACAGATGAGATCGTTTAACCAATAATTGCTTGCGGTTGGTGACGAACAAAAAAGTTAATAAAATAACACCAGCTAATAAAAAACGGATCCCCGCAAAGACAATTTGTGCAATCGAATCATTTGCAGCAATCTGTAATTCACTATTACTAATTTTTAACACCGGAAAAGCACTGCCCCATAACAATGTACAAATAACAGCTATTCCTAAAACGCCCCATTTATTTTGAAAGACAGAATTCACTTAATACATCTCCTAAATTTATATGATTAACACTGGTTTATCATAGCACATGATTTATCCAAATACATGAGGGATGCTCAGAAGCAAAGGGACGGTTCTTTTGCTTCTTTGTGAGTCAATAGAAATTAAAATTCTTACGATGCTTGCCTCATTTAGGGTACGTCCCTCTGTATGTTCATCGGCTTATGAAGGGAATAAGGCTCTAGATATAGAAGGTAAATCATATCTAGAACTGAAATCGAAAAAGCAGACGAGGAATATTATCGTCACAATGAGAAAATAAGAGATCTACTAGAATCTTTTTCTGTAAAGATTCACAGTGATTTAATTGAAGTAGTTGAAGGTTGAGTATTTGTAAAAAACATAGCCAGCGTTTTCCGTTGTGATCAGCAGTAAACTAGGGCAGGAAGATTCCTTTAGCAATAAAAACAGCAAAATAAGCTAGTTAACCGAAATTAAACCCTTGGAGGTGAATGGATTGCAAAAGGAAGAACTAAAAAAGCGAGCTTTATCAATCGTCAATATTCCTGCTGATTTTCACCCTATTATAGAGGAATATGCAGAGGAAGAGGCGATGTTTTCATGGATAAATGAGGAACGCAATGAGGGTATCACCATTAATCTAGATCTCGGGGGTCAATTGACTAGATTATCAATTGAAATAGATAATAGTGATCATAATTCGGTTCCTTTGAATGTAGAAAAGAGAAAAGAACGAGCTGAGCAATTTTTACTAAAGTTTTATCCTGACACTTTGAACGAGTTAACCTTTTATGATAGGAAACAACTGGATCATGCTTATCGTTTTTACTATGAAAGGATGGTCATGGACTTACCACTAAGCGGTGCTGGCAGTTTTATTGACGTGGACCCAATGGGCAACATTGTTACTTTCTCTTATAAAAAAGCAGGGGAAATACCTAAAATACCAGCAACTCTGATATCAAAAGAAAAACTGATTGAACATATAGATAATAGACTTTATTTTCAAGAAACAATTTCGAATCTATATACAAATCTCCACAACGTAAAAGAAGATGAACTTCGTTTTGTTTATGAGCCGGAGCCATCTTTCATGAAATATAAAGCGGAGGTATTGACCCCAACCTTGAGTATTATACATGAGGAAGATGTACCTGAAACCTATGCTCCACTTCCAACTCCTTCAAATCCGGCCGTTCGAAAAGATGTATCAATGAAAGCTTTGATTGGAATCACGGAGGAGATGGAAATGATTCGAGAAGTCGATATGGGGGAAGAAACGGGAAAGGTTTGGCGGGATCGCAACTGGAAAATGGAGGAACAGGATTTATCGATAAATGGCTTTTTCAAAAGACATTCAGAAGATACAGTGAAAGCCTTCATTTCAAAGAAAACAGGTAAAGTAAGAAGCTTTTCGTGGTTTAATGAACGGAAGGGGGACCTGAGTCTTTCTCGTGAAGAATGCCTACAAAAAGCGACTGAATTTCTTGAAATGATCCTTCAAGATTACTATAAGTATCTTCAATTGAATGTTCGAGAGAATGAAGATGGAGAGGTAGACGATGCTAGCAAAAAAGAAGCATTTTCTTTCCGGATACATAATGGAAATGGCATACCCGTACAGTTAGAAACTGTAATTGTTGTAGTGAATCGTGAAACAGGACAAATTGATCATTATAATGGACCAAGTTTTGATATGGAACAGTTGAACCAAATTCTTACAGAACCAGCGATTTCAAAAAAGGAAGCAAGGGCCATTTTTTTCAATCACTTGGACTTTGAGTTGGCTTGGAACAAAGATTATGATGCAGAAGCGGAATCTTATATTCTAGTTTACCAAGCATGTGACCGGTTTACGAGAACTCCGATTAGGTATATCGATGCTATGACTGGTAGCGTGATTACTGCAAAAGATAAGTAAATTGGAAGGATTGAAGGAAAGGGGTCAGTCCCCCGAATGAAGTAAGCCTTTACTTCATTGGGGGACTGACCCCTTTTCCCTTTTTTCGTAGTTTTCTAGGCTATTATATATAGAAAAACTGGAAGTATATACAGGTAGTCTGGACCAATTTTTATGACTATTATAAATACATAGCAAATGAAATTCTTTAATGAATTGTAACAACTTTTACAGTAATATGGACGTGGACATAGTAAAATTTGCTTAGAAGAGGACCTAATTTAATGAACGGCTACATACGGAGGGATGGCATGACGAACAGAAAAGAGAAAGAAACATTACTTGGAAAGATTGATGAACTGTTTGATCAAGTGAATGGGGATGTTCAAGAACAATTAATCTTTTATAAGGAAATGTTTCTCACAATGATTCAAAACGCTCCTATTGGGATGTTTGTCCGAGAAGAAGGAAAATTCACCTATATGAATTCACTTTTCTCTCAATATGCCGGTTACGAAGCAGAGGAAATAAATTCAGGAAGAGTAACTCTAGATCAAATTATTCACCCCGATGATTTCCTAAAATACCGAGAAAAAGTCAGTGAAAGATTAAATCCACAAGAGGAAAAAGAACGTTATCGTCTAAGAGTTGTAAAAAAAGACGGAAGTCTCCTGTATACGGAAATTCACCAGATATCCTTTGAGCGAAATGGGAAAGAGGTTTTGGTTGGAAGCATTATAGATGTAACAGAAGAAGTAACTACTCACCAGAAACTTAAAGAAAACAAGGAACGATTTGAATCGCTCTTTTATCATAATCCAGATGCCATTTTTACAATCGACTTGGAAGGAAAGTTTACGGATGCGAACCCTGGGTGTGAAGTGATATCTGGATATTCGGCCGATGAAATCCAAGAAATGACCTTCCCTTCCATTATTATTTCTGAAGATTTGCCACTAGCCATTCATAATTTTGAAAGGTCGATAATGGGATTTACTACGACAAGTGATGTCACCATCACTAAAAAGGATGGTAGTCAAAGGTTCTTAAATGTTACTAGTTTTCCAATGAAAGTCGATGGAGAAATTGTAGGGGCATATGGAATCGCAAAAGATATCACCGATAAAGTTGAATATAATAAAAGAATGGAAGAGTTGGCTTTCTACGATCCGTTGACGAACTTGCCAAATCGAAGATTATTTTCGGATCGACTACAACAGGTAATGGAATATTCGAATCATAACCAATCTCAGGCCGCTGTTCTCTTCTTAGACTTGGACCGGTTTAAATTTATAAATGATTCACTAGGTCACCAATTAGGGGATGAATTTTTAAAAAGTGTTTCCGAACGGTTAAAAGACAATCTGCGGAACACAGATACAATTAGTCGATTTGCTGGTGACGAGTTTGCGATTGTGCTACCTAATATTAAGAAGGAAGAGACGATTAAACTGGCAGAACGGCTTAACCAGGTATTAGCAGAGCCTTTCTCTATCTACGGGCATTCTATTTCTACCTCAGCGAGTATTGGGATTGCTTTTAGTACTGGAGAGGAAGTCAATACGGATGATTTAATTAAAAAAGCAGATACCGCGATGTATTATTCAAAAAGATATGGGAAAAACAATTACACGATTTACTCTGAAGAGTTGGACCACGAGGCAAACTATAAGTTAACGATTGAAAAAGGTTTGAAGTCGGCGGTGACGAATAATGAATTCGTGCTTCACTACCAACCAATTATAGATTTGCAGACTGGGGAAGTCATCGGCATGGAGGCCTTAATCCGATGGAATCACCCACAATTTGGTCTATTATCTCCTGATCAGTTCATTCCTATCTCCGAGGAAAGCGGGCAAATTATTTCAATTGGAAAATGGGTACTCTCTATGGCTTGTACACAAAATAAAAAGTGGCAGGAAGAGGGGCATCCGCCGTTTAAAATAGCTGTAAACATTTCTACTATCCAGTTGCAACAGCAGAATTTTGTTGAAACGGTTGCAAAAATCCTCGAGGAAGTAGGGCTTGATTCGAAGTGGCTGGAACTTGAGGTAACGGAAAGTATCCTCATGGAAGATACGGAACAACTAAAAGAAAATTTAGCAAAGTTAAAGAAACTAGGCGTTTCCATTGCCATTGATGACTTTGGTACAGGCTATACATCCCTTAGTTATTTACGTCAATTTTCCTTTGATCGTGTGAAAATAGACCGTTCGTTTATTAACGATATTGTTGGCGATAAAAATGGCAAAACGATTACGGCAACGATTATATCCTTGGCCCAAAAGTTAAATATGGGAGTTATTGCAGAAGGGGTAGAAGACGATGTTCAATTATCCTTTCTTAAAAAAGAAAAATGCGATGCTGGACAAGGGTATTACTTCAGCCGTCCATTACCAGCAGACCTGCATCGGTTACCTAGAAGTGAAATAACGACGGTTTGATTATGGGTTTTCAGGGTCAGTCCCCAATGAAGTAGCGTTTGCTTCATTGGGGACTGACCCCTTTTTCTATGTTATTCAACAATCGTAAGTTTTACTTCTTTTCTGCCCCATTCCAAAGCATCATCTTGTTCCGGAATGAAGACATCAATCTTGTTTCCTTTAATAGCTCCACCTATATCTTCGGCGGTAGCATATCCATATCCCTCTACGTGGACTTTTGAACCGAGAGGAATAACAGATGGATCAACGGCAATTACTTTTGCATCGGGGTTTTCTTTTAAATTAACTCCTGTTTTCGTAATGCCGATGCAGCCCTTGCATTCTGCGGTATAGGCGGTTGCGGTAACAGTAAGTTCCTTGCCAGACGGTTCAACCTTTTTCGGTTCAGCGGATACTGTCTCTGTTTTTTCTTCTATGTTCTCTTTTCTTTCGGGAAGTTCTTGCTTCACCACTTCTTTAACCGCTTTGTTTTTTTCTACTTTAACGTTCTCTTCTTGAACCTCTATAATTTCTTCAGTCTCTGGGTTCTTTTTAGTAACCTCATTTGTTTTCAAATCTGTTTTTATCTCTTCTTCCATTCTTTCAGACTTAAAATCTTCCGATATATCTTTCTTATTATCATTATCGGTTTTCGTTTCTATTGCATCCTTTTCACTCGTGTATACGGTTAGATCTAAATTAGGATGAATCAGGTTTGACTCTAAATCGTTCCAATTCTTTAAGTCACGAACAGTAACGCCATAGGATCGAGAAATGTCCCAAAGGGTATCTCCTTTTTCTACCAGGAAATTTTCAGAAGGGGATACTTCAAGAGAATCATATGCATAAATGAGATCATCAGATAGACTGTTCCATTGTTTTAGGGAATCAATGGATACTCCATATTTTCTAGATAAATCCCAAAGCGTGTCACCTTTTTGAATAGTAATTTCTTCTGCTTGTACAATAGAAGCGGCTGGTATATAGATTGCCGCTGCTGCAATCAATGATAAGATTTTACGTTTCATTTTGTTGCCTCCCATCGGCTTTCTCTTACTTGAGGACTAGCTTACCATAGTTATCTTTCAGAAAAAGAACAGGGAGATATTAATTATATGTCGATAATAACAAACGGGTAACATTGTTTCAGAAGTAGGAGAAAAGACCTATGTAAATTCTCGAATTAGTGTACCCTTGTAACGCGACGAACAAGATGAACGTAAAAGGAAAGGAGAATCTGATATTTGGGGTTGGGGTACAGGGAGATGTTTGGAAGCAGAAGAACCGTCCCCATGCTTCACCTCACAACACTTCGCTGAATAATATATTCCCATAAATGATTTTTAGATGGACGTTGATTTAAATGGGAAATGAATTCAAATCAATCTTTGGTGCGTGGACGCAAGCAATTGGAACAGTGGTTTCGGCGATCGGAAGTACCCCCTTCCCATATGTGAGTGAACAATCGCTTACCAATATAGATTTGATTGGAAATGTTATGCAGGGAACGGGAAATGCTCTTCAAGCGGATGAAGTAGGAGAGCCACTAGAAAAACTCGGCAACGAAATTCAGGCAATTGGAAATAGTAGTTGTGTTACAGGAATCATTATCGATTTTAATGAGGAAACAAAACAAAAATTAATCATTACAGGGAACTGGTTACAAGCTCTGGGCGGCTTAACGGTCGTTGGTGATCAGCTGAAAGAGCGCTCAAATGGAAATCAGACACTTATTTTAATAGGAAATCTACTGCAGGCGATTGGCAATTCGCTACAAGCCACTAGTGTCACATATGAATTAAAAGATAAGGAAATCATGTATGGTGCAAAAGGAAATCAAGGAGGAGACACAAGATACACCCAAACCTTACATGTTAGTGGTAGCTGGATTCAAGCAGTGGGTTCAGTCATGTGCTTGATTGGACAATTAAAGGAGGAGAGCTGAGGTTTTGGGTGTTATTTTTGGGGTTTAGGACCTTGGTGAGCAAAGTGTTACTTCAGTAGGGTCCAACCCTGATTTTCGCAATTTACGATGACAGAAAAAATCCCACAGACCTCTTTATTCCACGATTTGGTGAAAATAAACATTTGCAATCCAATTGATAAAAATGGCTGAACCGTGGTATAAGTGTAAAAGGAGCAGAGACATTCTGCTTTTTAATTTTGGGTAAGGGCTGGCCTGATCCCATTATGAGAGGATTTGGATTTGAAATGAAAGAAAATTTCTGGCGTGATCTACCACGACCATTTTTTATATTGGCACCAATGGAAGATGTAACGGATGTTGTTTTTCGTCATGTAGTGAGTGAAGCTGGGAGACCTGATGTGTTTTTTACAGAGTTTACAAACTCTGAGAGTTACTGTCACCCGGAGGGAATCAATAGTGTGCGTGGGCGCTTGACTTTTACAGAGGATGAGCAACCAATTGTCGCCCATATCTGGGGGGACAAGCCTGAATACTTCCGGCAAATGAGTATTGGGATGGCGGAACTAGGATTTCGCGGGATTGACATTAACATGGGCTGTCCTGTCCCTAATGTGGCTCAGCATGGGAAAGGAAGCGGTTTGATCCGCCGTCCTGAAGTTGCGGCAGAATTAATACAAGCAGCAAAAGCAGGCGGTTTGCCTGTAAGTGTAAAAACAAGGCTTGGTTTCGCGGAAGTAGACGAGTGGAAGGAATGGCTAACACACATATTTAAACAAGATATAGTGAATCTATCCATTCATCTGCGTACAAGGAATGAAATGAGCAAAGTAGATGCTCATTGGGAATTGATTCCGGAGATTAAGAAACTTCGTGACGAAGTGGCACCTGATACACTTTTGACAATCAATGGAGATATTCCTGACCGTCAAACGGGCTTGGAGCTCGTAGAGAAGTATGGTGTTGATGGGGTAATGATTGGGCGCGGGATTTTCAGTAATCCATTTGCCTTTGAAAAAGAGAAGAAAGACCATAGTAGTAAGGAACTGCTTGATCTGTTACGATTGCATCTGGATCTCCATGATCAATACGAGTTGCGTTCGTTCAAAGCTCTTCATCGCTTCTTTAAGATTTATGTCAAAGGATTTAGAGGGGCAAGTGAGTTAAGAAATCAATTAATGAACACAGAGTCGTCAGATGAAGCTCGTGCATTGCTCAATCACTTTGAGGCAAAGTATCTTGATGGAGTGGGGGAACAGTAAGGGTCGTTAGGTTCCTAGATAACCCAAAACACAGGACTATGGCTTTTAGGGTCAATCCCTCGCTGGAGTAAAGCGTTACTTCAGTAAGGGGCTGACCCTTTTTTCTGTTATGGCAGGGCACGCCATTCAACTCCCTAAAAAATTCGTTAGGTTTTATATATCTTTGTTCTTATATACAAAAAGGCTTTTTGAAAAATTTCCTTAAGATCAATTTGTCCTTTTACTAGTTCATACTCGGCTTCAAATTGATTTCTATCACAAGGGTATTGTTCGCCGTCTGCATCTGTGATTAGATAATCCCCCGGTAGCCCCTTCATCGTACCATTGGATGTTTCAATTGTAATAGACCTTGTTAGCTTCACAGCCTCAACAATAACAGGTTTTTTTCTATACTTAGCCAATGGGTATCAACCTCCTTTTCATTACTAGCCTATGCAAATTGATGTGAATGGGTATAGGCTTAGAAGGCTGGAATAATTGTTAAAGGAACCCTATACGAGATCAGTCCCCCGATTGGAAGTAATGCTTTACTCTACTAGGGGACTGATTCCGTTTTTTTGACCAACCTCCGGCCAATCGACTTACTATTGAGAAGGGAATGAGGGTTTAGATATAGAAGATAAACATATCTAGAGGTGAAAGGAAGGATGTAGATGACTGTTATAGAATCAGTTAAGCGCCCTCAACAAACTATAGTCGAAGGGTATAAAGAGTTGGTGAAAAACTATGAGTCTGTGACTTGTGCTATCTCAGATAATATGGGAAGGGCAGGGGCAATGACTGCTGATATGAAACCATTGTTTGAAGGTATCCGGTTGGCAGGTACGGTAATTACGGCAAAGACAGTTGGTGGTGATTTATCTGCTGTGATAAAAGCGGTGGACCTCGCTCAGCCTGAAGATATTATCGTGGTAGATGCCCAAGGAAATGCGAATTCGGCATTTTGGGGAGAAAATATCACCATGTCTGCCATGAACAAAAGAGTGGCCGCGGCAGTAATCGATGGATCGTTTCGAGATGTAGAGGAAATAAGAAAATTGAAGTTTCCCGTCTTTTCGAAGGGAATCGTACCCAATGTCGGAGCAATTGCTGGATATGGCCATGTAAATGTACCGGTACAATGCGCAGGCTTGCCCGTACACCCTGGTGACATGATTATCATTGATGGAAACGGAATAGTCGTTGTGCCGAATGAAGAAGCGGAAGAAATCCTGAACAAAACAAGATCTCTATTGGAAGTCGAGGACGGGGTTCAAGAAAAACTAAAGGCTGGAGCTACGATTGGAGAACTTATTGATATTGACCAGTTAATGCAAAATGGATTTAACTATCAGGAACGTGCTCTTGAGAAGAGATGACGAGATTCGTAGAATAGGGTCCCCTGGACGAATAAGTGTTACTTCCGTGAGGGGCCGACCCTATTTTTGTGCTATGTATCTTTTCCATATTCCTATATGAAATTTATTGGAACCTCATAGTATCCATATTTAATTTCTTGTTTTTTACTACAATTTGATAGGAACCCCAAGCGACATATAAGGAAATCATAAATAAGACGAGTGCAAATACTGAATGAATAGCACCAAGCCAACCGGAAGTCGTATAGTATTGGAAGTTGAGAAAAAAGAATAACAAAAAGGTCACTGCTCTATAGAATTTAGGAATCCCGCCAGTATGACCAAAAATAAACATTAAAACTGGAATAAACTCAATTCCATTCATCACAGCTCGGTGTTTTTGCCAAAATCCACCATCAACAAAAACAGCTAAGCCTGCTAAAGCAACCTGTGTGACGATCCCAAGCAAAAGAATCCATGATAACAGGAAAAATAAGGTTCGAGAGTACTTTTGAATCTTAGCCTTACTTTTCTCACTCAATCTCATTTGGAAGTCCCCTTCATTTCTATTCTCAAAAACCTAGACATGCACACCTACCATGCATTTTTATTTTTTTAATAGTCTTAAATAAATATATAATAAAATGTGACGAAACCATTTTTAAATTATGAACTCTTTTTGTATGTTTTCTATTAATCCATGTCTAGCTGGAAAACTATTAGACATTTACCGATAAGAAGGGGCATTAGAAGCTTTAAATGAAAGTCATAAAGAGGTAATAAGTGAAATCCTATTTAATGAAGAATTCATAGCGAATACACAATTTGTTTGGAAGTAAAAGAAGGAATATATAATTAAACAGAATAATTATTGCGAGAAAGTAGCACATCGTAGACAGAAACAACGCTTGGATGAAAGAGGTCCCAGCGTTGTTCACCAACCGACTATTTTTAGTTTTTTTATTCGGGATGTGAGGCACTCCACTTTATTTTTTCTTTTTATTATAATAAACCCTTTTTTTAGGGAGTTCATCCAGTCGATCCCCAAAAAATACTTCTGCAATTGGATAGAACGATTCCAGGTTGTCCGAATCATATGGAAAAGTCAGTCTCCCGGTGGTAGAAGGTATGCCTCCTCGTTCCTTAAATAACCTTTTGAACGTACCAATATTATTTAACAGATAGGTAAAGTGTCTTAACAACGTAGCAACGTTAATAATTGCTCAGCACTTCACAAAATGTTCAAAAGTATCTGAAAAATATGTGATTCAAATCACTAGGGCCATATTTTCACACGTTAAGATTGAAGTATAGTCTAAATAGACCTCGCCGGCAAACTTCTATGTGAGCGCTATCCATGGGGCGTAGTTGTTCGAATAAAAGGGACAAATGGAGGGGAAGTTGATGGGTAAAAAAAGGTATATTGCTGCTGTCGTTGTCACTTCAGTCATGGTGTTAAGTGCTTGTACTATTGGAAATAATTCTATGGAAGAGCAACCGGATGAAAAAATCGTGCATGCTGCGGAATCACCAGTGTTCAAACCACATCAAGAGATTAATCAAGAACCAATTCCCCTAAAAGTTGAACGCGTCAGCGAGAATGAAGTAAACATTGAAATGACGTCCCAGATCACAGACATTGAAATAACCAAAGGCAATAACTACAAAGCCTGGACTTTTAACGGTGAAGCACCTGGACCGGTGATTGTCGTCAATGAGGGGGATTTGATCAATTTTACCTTGAAAAACATCGACCCAGCCATTCCACACAGTATGGATTTCCACGCCGTTCACGCCTCCCCAACGACTGATTTTGCTGATGTTATGCCCAACGAAACAGGTACATTCACTTATCCTGCCAACAATCCAGGCGTGTTCATGTATCATTGTGGAACAAAGCCCGTGCTATCGCATATCGCCAATGGAATGCACGGTACGATTATTGTCAAACCGAAAGACGGATACCCGACTGATTCTGAAATCGACCGTGAATTTGTCATCATTCAGAATGAATGGTATAAGTACAACGACTTAGAAGATTTCACCAATGGAGTACCAAGCAATGTTGTCTTTTCAGCTAAAGCTTTAAAAGAGGGCGATGTGAATACAAACGGTACAGTCGGTGCCCTTGTCGAAACTCCACTCCTCGCTAAAGTCGGCGACAAAGTCAGACTCTATATAAACAACGTAGGGCCAAATGAAGTGAGCAGCTTCCATGTGGTTGGCACTGTGTTTGATAACGTCTATGTCGATGGAAATCCTTATAACCTGATGAAAGGATTGCAAACGGTTATGCTTCCAGCAAGTGGTGGCGCGGTCGTTGAATTCACCGTCACAAAAGAAGGCAGCTACTCAATGGTCACTCATCAGTTTAATCACGCAACAAAAGGTGCAGTCGCCGTTTTGAAAGTCACAAAGGACGGTCTTGACGACGGAACCGAAACCAAGGCACACTAGGAATCTTTAGTTAATAAAACCATCCCACGCTGTAAAAGGTAAAAAGGTGGTCTTGAAGATAACTAAACTTTTTGATAAACACCACTTAGAGTCACTAACAAAAGGGAGAAGCCTTCCAACACATCTCTCTTTCTATTAGTGGCTCTTTTCTGATTTTACTTTTCTATCAAATAGTGGCTGGCGAACTTTTTCACATGGTTCCTAACAATTCATCGTCCATTAATAACTTGGTCATAGTTTGTTCATATTTCCACGTTACGCTGGGTACTAGCCTTAATAAAAGGACAATGTGTTTGGAGGGATAATATGTTTAAAAATAAAAAGGGCCAACTTGCAATCGGGGGAATAATCCTTGTGGTTGTTGCACTGATTGTAGGATTAGGTTTCTCAAAACAAGAGACAATCGCAAGTATTGATGGGGAAAAAATCACGAAGGACGAGTTATATGATGTTTTAGTCGGACAATATGGGGCAACTGAACTTTCGGCTCTAATTGATAATAAAATCATCGAGATGGAAGCAGATAAAGAGAAAATAACCGTATCTGATAAAGAAATTGATGAGGAATACAATTCATATGTAGATTCTTATGGTGGAGAAGAAGCACTTTCAGCAGCATTAAAGCAAAGTGGGGTATCAGAAGGTGACCTTAAGCTGGAGATAGAAAACTACTTAAAACTAGAAAAACTCTTGGAACCTCGTATTGAAATTACCGGGGAAGAGCTGCAAACTTATTTTGATGAAAATAAGGAATCCTTTGATGAACTAGAGCAGGTCGAAGCTAGTCATATTCTGGTAGAGGACGAAGCGACGGCTACGGAAGTAGCTGAAAAGCTTGCAGCAGGTGGAGACTTTGCTGAATTAGCAGCAGAATATTCAACGGATACGGCAAATGCAGCAAGTGGCGGAGACCTAGGATACTTTGGCAATGGAGATATGGTAGAGGAATTTGAAAATACCGCTTTTTCAATGGAAGTTGGAGCAATAAGCGATCCAGTTAAAACAGAATATGGCTTCCATATTATTAAAGTTACAGATAAAAAGGAAGCAAAAGAAGCTGTATTTGAAGAGCATAAGGAGAAAATTAATGAAATCTTGTTTAATGAAAAAATTCAAAGTGAATACACAACTTGGTTAGCAGAGAAAAAAGAAGAATACACCATCAAAAATACATTAGAATGATTACGGAAAGGTGAGAGATTAACTTATCGTAGGCATAGAAAGGCGCTTGGATCGAATAATGAACCAAGCGCTTTTTTTTTGATAGGGGACAAACGTATCAGGTAGTCACAGTGACTCTTTCATTCTTCCTCGATAATTACCCCTTCTAGGAGACTATATTGAAACTCCCATTTTTCACTATCGTTTAACTCACTCAAGGAGAGTTCTAAATTGTTTCCTAGAAAAATCGTTTCGCCGTGGATAGCGACGATCATCGCCTCAATGGAAGGATCGCTACCTTGCTTTTTATACACATCACCAATATTCGGCATTTCACCTTGGATACTTGTTGTAGACTGATCAGAATCGTTGCCCGTTAAATCATCTGCCATATTTTTATCAAAATAATCTATAGGATTACTGTCCTTATCACGGCCCGGGACCATCAGTATGTATTCGCTATGTTTAACGCCATTAGACTTATTGGTGATCACCCCTTTGGGCTCAACAGACGATACAATCTCAATTTCGTTTAATGTATAATGATCCATATAATCGGGACTTGGATTCGTAATTAAGATATGGTCCCCTGATTCAGCTCTTTTATCCTTGTGAAGGGTATAAGCCCTATGGTTGAAAATAAAGCTGTCATTATGTTGAGGTTTATATTTTTCAACTTCAGAGGCATTGGTTAAATGCTGTGATAAATCCTTCAACCTGATTAGGTGGACGGACTGTTTGTATATAGGCTTTACGGAATATACCCGGTGTAACTCATTGTTAAAATAAACAAATTGCCCTTTCCTTACTTGGTACAGTTTCATATATAACTCTCCCTTCAATTCGTTTAACTTTTTCAAAAGCTAAGTAATTTAATGAATAATACCCGACATTGTTAACTTTCCCCTGAATTGAGGGGATTATTACCAGTCCATTTACTACTCCCAAAATTTTAAGCGCACAATCTATTTTAATTTGGCTCAACATCTTTGTAAAACAAGAAATATCGGGTTATTACAGGCATTTCAACTGCGGGTAATTATAAAATTTAGGATTTCCTAATATTCAGGATTGCGAACTTTCTTCAAGTGAAATCTTTTGATGAATTGAATCAAAGGTCTAATTAAAAACAGTGCACTACCAATGTAATTAGGTTTATTATAGACTTTAAAATTTCTCATGATTTATCCTCCTGTAGAATTATAACCAGTGTGAATGGTATAAAAACATCAATGTTACTTGTAATTGGTAGGGAATAAAAAAGGACCTTCCGATAAGGAAAGTCCCAGACTGTAGACTAACTCGAAAAAATCGGCTTGACTATAGTCTTTTTTATTTATTCTTCAGGTTGTGCCAGGCACACGAACCATTATTTCGCTACTTTTACTTTCACTTCTTGTACAGATTCAACAGAAGGTACGATATTTTGTTCTTTAGCCATCTGCTTTGCAATTTTTGGTGCACTCCATAGTGGTGGAAGGAGCAAGATAGATACAGGCACGGCCGTTACAACTATAAAGTTTTGTAATGCCTGTATACTTCCTTCACCAATTGCTAGTAGCAATACGGATAATAGACCGAATAAAATGACCCAAAAGACTCTCATCCATTTTTGAGGATGATCTGTTCCTTGTAAGGTGACTGCAACAGTATACGAAATGGTATCAACTGTGGTCGATACAAACACAATACTAACGATCAAAAACCCAATCGCCATCCATAACCCCATCGGTAGTTGGTCCATAATGGCCATTACGGTCGCGGGCATTCCACCATCAGCTAATGGGTTTGAAATGGAACCAGGATTTTTTAGTTCATAAGATAATCCAGTACCCCCAACAATGGCAAACCAGAAATTACTAACTAAAGGAGCAATAATCGATACTGCTACAATAAGCTCTCTAATTGTCCGACCACGCGATATTTTACTAATAAAAATAGCCATCATTGGTGCATACCCTAGGAACCAGCCCCAGAAAAAGACAGTCCAATAACCAAGCCAAGCTTGATCCGCACGATATAAATTCATTTCAAAAAAGTGCTGTAATTGAAAAGCTTGTGCACTGATAAAAGAATCAATTAAAAACATGGTTGGGCCAATAATAAGAATGATGGCTGTTAATAATACAACAAAAATAACATTTAAACGACTTAAAAATTGAATTCCTCTGTCAACACCACTTGCTACAGATATAGCAGCAATAAGGATGAGTGCTCCAACAATAATAATATTCGTAGCCAAAGTATTTGGAACATCAAATAAAAAATGAAGACCATATCCAATTTGCAGACCTAAAAATCCAATAGGCCCCATTGTACCCGCAGCAACGGCAATAATTGAAACGATATCGGCCGTTGAACCGATTATACTTTTCTTAAATATTTTTTCTCCGAAAATAGGATATAAAATGGCACGTGGTTTAAGTGGATATCCTTTGTGGTAATGTGCATACATGAGGACAATGGTCGATAATGTACCCAAACAAGCCCAAGCTAGGAAACCCCAGTGTACAAAGCTTTGAGATAAAGCTGGTATGATTGCTGCTTGTGGTGTCATGCCATCATTGGCAAACAACGGTGGAGTTGTAACAAAATGATAGATTGGCTCTGATGCAGCCCAAAATACACCGCCACTAGCTAAAAGCGTACATAAAATCATCGAAATCCAACGGAAATTACCATTCTCGGGCTTCTCCATTTTTCCTAACCTCAAATTTCCATATCTTGAAAAAGCTAGGATAATTCCAATCACAAAGTTTCCTAGTAATAATAATTGCCAATAAGCACCAAAAAATGTGACAGACCAATTGAAGGATTCGGTTACCCAACCTCCAACCATATCCATATCAATTAATGAAAAAAGGACAAAGAGGAATAAAAACCCTCCACTAACCGCAAATGTAGTCCAATCCGTTTTCAACTTCTTTATTGTTTTCATTCTTTTCCTCCGAAACGTTTTTAATCTTCCGTTGATGATCCTTGATGTCTTGAGGAAAAGTTACGGAACTGAAGTACCACTTGCTCTCTTTCTAATCCGTATACACCTGTTATAGTCGTCTAAGATAATTTCACCCACCATTCTATTAATTTATTTAATTTTAATTACCCAAATTAGCCGAATGTTAAACAGGGTTAATATTATATTGATAAAACATTTCTCAGTCAACCAACTAGATTCATACAACTCTATCAAATCTTGGATAGAGTTTTTTTCATTCTCAAGAGGAATTAGATTACAAACCTTTTGATCTGATTAGTTGGAATGGAGGTTTTTTTTTGAATCTGCGGATGTATTCTGAAACATACCAAACCGATATTCTATTTGATCTTCGTGAGTGAATTGAAGGAATAGCCCATCAAGAACATGATCTTCAGGCTGACCCTGACCCTGCTAACAATCTTACGCCTTGTCATAAAAAAATTTAATTTCATGAAAATCATCCTGTCCACTTTGTCTATTAACCCCTATATGAACAATGAAAGCTATTTACATAGTTGAAAGGATTGTGGTTAATAATGGCAAAATATCGAATGGTGCAGACTGAATTTTGGAGGAACCCGGTTGTTTCTGAGGAGATGACTCCGAAGGAGAAATACTTTTATCTTTATCTGATTACGAACCCGTATACGACTCAAATCGGAATCTATAAAATCACGAAAAAACAAATGGCCTTCGATATGGGCTATTCATTAGCGAGTATTGAATCGTTGATGGAACGATTCATTCATCATCATAAGTTGATTCGTTATAATCCGGAAACAAGAGAACTCGCGATTAAAAACTGGGGCGAAGATAATTTTCATAGAGGCGGGAAACCGGTTATGGATTGCATCCTTTCAGAATTAAAAAAGGTGGAAGATCCTTCACTGATTCAATATGTAGCGGAGACAATTCATAAACAGGAATTTAGCAGCCTCTACGAATCATTTTATAAACAAGAGGAATTGGTTGAAAGCAAGGATGATCGAGATGAGGAGAGCGAAGATGGTGACCTTTTAGAGGGGGATGACGATACGTTATCGTGTCGTTCTACGATACGTGGGCAAAAAGAAAAAGAAAAAGAAAAAGAAAAACAACAACAAGTCTTTAATCTAAATATAGAGAGTAATCCGGACAAGGTGAATCTCTACCAGGATGATGTAAAGAGAGCAGACGTTCAAGAAATTATTGAGTTTTGGGACAAGAATGGATTCGGATTTTCGAACATGAACAGCAAACAGCAGCTGTTAGGTTGGTTAGATGATTCTAGCTTTTTACAGCCGAAAGCAGTGATTTTAAAAGCGATGGAGATTGCCTGTGCCAATAATAGGCGAAGGCTGAACTATATCGTTGGGATTCTGAAAAACTGGGAAAATGAATCCTTGTTGACGGTAAAGGAAATTGATTATTATCAGGAGAATCAAAGGTCTGAGACAAAGTCTAAGATATCAGCCCCATCGTGTCCTGCCGGAAGAGCGATCCCAGGTGAATTTGTCCTCGACCTTACAGCGGGGGAAGAAACATGAGTATTGCTGAAGAAACTCCTTAAAAAGGCTTGCTGAAGGCGGGGAGTCTACTGAAAGATACCGGGTGTTTTCAACCTGAACAGCTTGAGAGTACATATCACTGTAAGCAAAACAAGAACCGTCCCTGTGTATCAATCCTATAAAAGGGTAAAAGAAATAATAGTTGGAGCAAACAGGGAGGTCATCTTAAATGAATAATCATGTAATTGGCGTGTACGAAGATGAACAACAAGCGGCTAAAGTTGTTGAAGAGTTAAAAGCAAAAGGATATACCACTAAGGAAATTTCAGTTATTGCTAGAAGTACAGACGAACATTCTGAAAACACACTGGAAATAAAGCCCTCCACAATGGATGGAGCCGTTGCTGGAGCTGCAACAGGTGCTGCAATTGGTCTAGCGGGCGTTATGGTAGGGTTATCCACTGTATTGATTCCCGGATTTGGCGCTGTGTTGGCGGCAGGTCCGATTATGACAACCATTGGTGGCGCAGTCGTAGGGGCCAGCTCTGGTGCTGGTGGATTAAAGCGTGCCCTTATGGAAATTGGAGTCCCAGATGATGAAGCTGAACGCTATTCAGATGAGGTTCAGAATGGTAAAATTCTGGTCTTTCTTCATCCAAAAGGGTAAATGTAAAGGGGGATTAAATGATCCATGTTTACATAAATACCCGCAGTGATTTTAACTGAAATTCACTAAACTACTTTATTTAAGCCTTTTGCTGGACAATTAATTAATTCATGAATTTCCGATAAGGGTAGCGAGTAAGGTTTCTGTTCTGAAGAATGTGTTATAATCCTGCCGGTGGACGTACGAAAATTCATGGGTTCCTATGTTTGTATGAGTTTGTTGTACTAGCATAGGAACCTTTTTTGTATAGAGATTATCCTGAAACCTGCAATGGGAAAAGAGCCAAAAAAAACACCCGATTATTCGGATGCATACTTCATGATTCCATGTAAATAAACTGAGCTTTCTCGCTGGGTACATTCTCTTACCTTTATTTTCCCTTCACTTTCTAATTCTCCCAGCCATTCATTAATTTTCTTTTCATCTTCTCTTGTTGCCTTTGGAATTTCTATTGAAAACAAATTATTTCGACTGGCACTGCGTAGACTTCTTAATAAACCAATTTTATCCATTGGGTCACCCCTTTATCTATTATTTTCGACATAAAGGCATCTTTCTCCTTTTAATCTGCTCATTTCTTATGGAAGTTCAGTAATAGTTACCATCAATATTTTCTGCCTGACACCCTTGGTCAAAAATAGGGGCCGAACTTTAACGTGAAGATACAACTCTTGACTCAATATCAATTACTGGTAATGAACAAAGATAACTTACATATACCTATATATATACTTGTCCTTAATTAGTTCAACCAAAATAGTGTTAAATATAGAAAAGGTAAGTCATTATTACTTTAGTTTGCTAGGGGAATGGTGGAGTATTCCTTATTATGTGGGTGAGCTCAAGCAACAAATTAAAGTTGCTTATGATGCAAATAACGGAGGAGAAGAGATGCAATTCATAAATAATCTACTTCTAGATACGGGACTAGATCCTAGATTAGTAGAATATCTTTCGGTTGTGATCAAGATTCTACTGATAGGGCTTTTCTGTTTCATAGCAAATTTGATTTCAAAGAAAATTGTCATCAGGATTATTACTCGTATCGTGACAAACTCCAAAGTCAAGTGGGGTCAAATCGTATTGGATCGGAAAGTTTTCCGAAAGTTATCCCACTTTGTTCCTGCACTCATTATTTATTCATTTTCTTCAACTTTCCCAACTCATCAATCAAGCATTGAGAAATTTGCCATTGCCTATACCATCATTGTAGGGCTAGTGTTTATCCAAAGCTTATTAAATGCATTTAATGATATATATCAGACCTTTGAAATATCCAAGGTGAAGCCTGTTAAAGGATATGTTCAGGTGGTTAGCATAGTTATCATGACACTTGGGTTCATCTCGGTTATCTCGACCCTAATAGGAAAGAGCCCTCTTATTCTATTAAGTGGGATTGGTGCTCTCTCGGCCGTTTTGATGTTGGTATTTAAAGACTCGTTACTAGGACTAGTGGCAGGAATTCAGTTGACGGCCAATGATATGGTTCGGGTTGGTGACTGGATTGAAATGCCCAAGTATGGAGCAGATGGCGACGTAATTGATATTTCATTAAATACCGTCATGGTTCAAAACTTTGATAAAACGATAACGATGATCCCAAGTTATGCCCTCATCTCCGATTCATTTATCAACTGGAGAGGGATGCAAAAATCAGGCGGCCGACGGATCAAGCGCTCTTTATATATTGATACCAGTAGTATCACATTTTGCACAGAGGAAATGATGGAGAAATTTGTCCAAGTTCATTATCTATCAGACTACATTATTCAAAAAGAAATGGAAATTGCTGAGTACAATGCCAAAAATGCATTCGATCGAAACAATCCAGTGAATGGTAGGGCCCTTACCAATATCGGTGTTTTTAGGGATTATATCAACAATTACCTCAAGAACCACCCCAAAATCAATCAAAATATGACGTTAATGGTTAGACAGCTGGGACACAGTGAATACGGATTGCCTCTAGAAATTTACGCATTCACCAATGACGTACAGTGGGCAGCTTATGAATCTGTACAATCGGATATCTTTGACCATCTATTCGCAGTCGCACAAGAATTTGGGCTTAGAGTATTCCAAAATCCATCTGGGGCTGATTTAAGAAATATGGTAGAAGAAACAAGTAACCAAGCCTGGATTGGGCAGAGGAGTTATTGAAATAAATCAACTAGTGAATAAAACCGACTGTTTCTATAACACAGTCGGTTATTTTACTTTTAAGGGACCGGTATTGAGCATGAAAAACCAAGTAATACAGGTCCATAGTTCTAAGGATGTTAAAGTTTTTAAATCGAGTTGTGATAGCTCTGAATCTAAAAAAAATTACTGTTTGCTTTTATATTGAGGATATAGGGAATATCTCGTATAATAACCATAGAATAATTTTACGGAAGGCTTTGTTGGGGTATGACAGTCACTCCATCCAATTACTATTATTCATTTAATTGAAATAGCCCCATGGACGTGTAAAAAAAACAATAGCTTTCAGTTGTTTACAACTATTTTAAATCTTGTTATTTTGAAGTTCTAAAAAGTAACAAATTTTATAAAAGAGCTTTCACTAAATATTTAATTAAATTTCGTATAACTCCAATAATATGGTTTGGAGGTCTCTACCAGGAACCAAAAATCCTGATTACGAAGAAGGTACATGATTTGTATCTTCTTCGTAATCAGGATTTTTTTTGTTTTTATAAATCTAAAAATTAATTCAGGAGGACAAAATGAACTTTATAGAAATGCCGAAAATTGAACTTCACTGTCATTTAGATGGAAGTCTTAGATCTGAAACCATTATTGATATTGCCAAGCGTGAGGGCATCCAGTTGCCAAGTTTCGATAAGGACGAGTTGCAAAAAGAGCTAATAGCCCCACTAGACTGTGAGTCTCTCGAGGAATATTTAAAAAGATTTTCACTTCCAAATTTAGTGATGCAGTCTAAAGAAAATTTAAAAAGAATTGCCTTTGAGCTATTTGAGGATGCTGCAAAAGAAAATGTTAAATATATGGAAGTTCGATTCGCCCCATTGCTTCATACGGGGAAAGGGCTTGATGTAACAGAGGTTATTGAAAGTGTTCTAGCGGGAATGAGGGAAGCGGAGTGCCATTATGAAATAAAAGGAAATATCATCCTCTCTTGCATGAGAACGATGTCTGCTGACAGCGCTTTTGAAGTAGTTGAAAAGGGTAAGGAATTTCTCGGAAAAGGTGTAGTGGCGATCGACTTATGTGCAATAGAAGAAGATGGCTTCTGTGGAAGATTCGTAGAACCCATTGCCTTAGCCAGGGAATACGGGTACAGAGTCACAATCCATGCAGGTGAAACGGGAATTGGGAAAAATGTACTAGAGGCGGTTGAACTATTAGGCGCTGAAAGAATTGGCCATGGAGTTTTTATAAAAGATTGTCCTGAAGCATATAACATTGTTAAAGATAGACAAGTCGTGCTTGAAATGTGCCCAACCAGCAATGTCCAAACAAAAGCGGTGCATCTATATAGTGATCATCCGATTTATCAGTTTCATAAAGATGAAATAAAAGTAACGATTAATACAGATAATAGAACGGTATCCGATACTACAATGGCCAAAGAATATGATGTAATTGGCAGCGAGTTTAATCTGAGTGAAGAAGATTACCAACAAATTTATTTTAATAGTGTAGAAGCTTCTTTTGCGGACGAAGAAACAAAAAAATGGTGTTTAGCACAATTGTAAAAAGATCTTGAGGTCAGTCCCCCGGTGGAGTAACGTTTACTAGTTTTTGTGGAACATTTTTGTGAAACAAGATTCTTCGGGTAGTGACAGTCACTCCAAATTCAGGGCTGCAGTTTTGTCGCAAAGTGGCTGTTAAGCGGTATGTTTTTTAGTTTTGTGGAACAATAATGTGAACCAAGAAATATCGCGTTGTGCAGGAACATTTCAACTATGAGACTATTTGACAATAATAAGAAGGCTCATGTATAATAGTGGGTCTTGGACAAGTGAACATTGACTCTTTTAATTTTTATGGATGTGTTCATATCTCGGTTGTTGAAGAATTGGAGAAGCTTAAGAGAAATAAATGAGAACTAACCGTTTTGAAAAGAGGGAATTAAATGACTAAAAAATCCATATACGGTATGACATATGAACAACTAACAGAATGGCTTTTAGGACATGGCCATAAAAAATTTCGAGCGTCACAAGTTTGGGATTGGCTTTATATTAAGCGGGTAACAGAGTTTTCTAGCATGCTCAATGTTAATAAAGAGTGCATTCAATTACTAGAAGATCATTTTTATATCCAGCAATTAACTTTAAATCTGAAGCAAGAATCTTCAGACGGAACGATTAAATTTTTGTTCAATTTGCCGGATGGCAATTTAATCGAAACCGTATTAATGAGACATAAATATGGTTTATCGGTATGTGTGACAACCCAGGTAGGGTGTAATATTGGTTGTAGTTTTTGTGCAAGCGGAATTTTAGCAAAAACTCGTGACTTAACCGGAGGAGAAATTGTTGAACAGATTATCAATGTTCAACATCACCTGGACGAAAAAGGTAAAGACGAACGAGTCAGTCACGTTGTGGTTATGGGAATTGGTGAGCCATTCGATAATTTTGAAAACTTGATTGATTTCTTACAAGTGATTAAGGATCAAAAAGGCCTTTCCATTGGCGCAAGACATATCACCGTCTCGACTAGCGGCCTTTCGAATAAGATTTATGAATTTGCTGACCTTAATTTACAGGTAAACTTAGCTCTTTCTTTGCATGCACCAAACAACGAACTTCGTACGCAAATTATGAAAATTAACCGTGCCTTCCCGATTGAAAAATTAATGGACGCAGTTGATTATTATTTAGATAAGACAAATCGGAGAATTACGATTGAATATATATTGTTGAAGGGTGTAAATGATCATAAGGAAGAGGCTCTACAACTTGCTAAATTGTTTGAAAATAAGCGTCATCTTGCCTATGTAAATTTAATCCCTTATAACCCTGTTAATGAACATATTCAATACGAGAGAAGCGAATTAGATTCAATCCTTGCTTTTTATGATACATTGAAGAAAAAGGGGATTAATTGTGGAATTCGCCACGAACAAGGTACAGACATTGATGCAGCATGTGGTCAATTGCGAAGTAAACAAATGAAAAAAGAAAAAGAAACGGCAAAAGGTTAATTCAGAAATGCCTTGAGGCTAGTTTATTATCATCTATCTAAAAAGCGCTCATTTACAGGAGAAACAATTACTGTAAATGGGCGCTTTTTTAAAAAAAACTTAACAAAAGACAGACAAATAAATTTTCACTGGATTTATCCCGCATTAACGGGCAGAAGCACCCCACTGAGGCAGGGACACAGGTTCCTTGTCCCAAGGGGCCTCGAAGTGGGGGCTGATCTCTTTTTTAAAGTATCCGCTAACTTGAACGACTGCAGTTTTTCCGCACAGTGGCTAATAAGCGGTGTATTTTTTAGTTCCGTGGAACATTTACGTGAAACAAGATTATTCGGGTAGTGACAGGCACCGAAAGTTAGAGAAGCAGTTCTTGGTGAAAAAAAAGAAACTGAAAAATAAAATTCATTTTATTTATTGCTACATTGTTTCTTTGAAAAGTGGGATCAGTCCCCCGGTGGAGTAAAGCGTTACTTTAGTGAGGGTCTGACCCCTGAGAAGTAACGCTTTCTAAATTTTTTGTGGAACATTTTGTGAAACAAGATTATTCGGGTTGTGACAGGCACTCCAACAAAGAAGTTAAAAGATGTATATAAAATATGCACAGGTCTATTAACTAAAGAAATTAAAGAAGAAATCGCTTATTTTATTGCTGTGCGTTCCTTTATTATGAAATCATCAAAAACAGGAACTCCTGATTTAAAGGAAGTAAATGAGCGGATTTCTAAACTCTTTGAAAATGCGATTCTTGAAGATGGAGTTATGGTGTTAACGGAAGCTACAACAAACGAAAGCTTTGACCTACTAAACGAAGAGAATATATCAAAGCTTCGCGCCATTCCACAGAAGAATATTGCAACTACAGTTCTGATGAGAGTTATGAAAGAAAAACTGAAAGATGTTAAAAAGAAAAACATGACTGTAAGTAGAAGTTTTTCGGAGCGTTTTGAAAAAATAATAGAAAAGTATCATAATAGGAACGACCATTTAGACGTTTATGAAGTGTTTGAAGAGCTTCTTAAGTTTAAAGAAGAACTAGAAGAAGCCATTAACGAGGGAACACAACTAGGTTTGTCCTATGAAGAAAAAGCGTTCTTTGATGTTCTAGGATCAGATCCAGATATAAAGTCATTACTTCAAGATGAAACCTTACTCAATATTGCAAAAGACTTAGCTAAGACAGTTAAAGAGCATAGATCTCACGATTGGGATAAGAAAGAAAGTGCTCAAGCTCGTATGAGGTTATATATTAAGAAGGTCCTTCGTAAGTGGGATTATCCACCTAACAAAGAACCAAAAGCTGTCGAAGATGTATTAGAACAGGCGAAGTTACAGGCTGCTAATATGTAGATATTAAGAAATGGGGTATTAGAGTGCACAATCTAAGAAGAATTACACCAATGTGCCCAAAGTGTAGAAGACACAATACTTATGATTATATCCCAGAAATGCCTAATCAACATGAGCCCCAATTACAAGCTGATAACTTCTTTCATGAGATTTATTCAATTGGAAATGCAAAGTATTATTGCATTGATTGTAACTATAAGTGGAAAAAGTATATGGGTAAGAAGCCTTATGAAAGAATTAGAGTAATTATTGCATATGTTGGTGGATATCCTGGCCCATATTGTCAGGTGAAAATTGATTTAGCTGAACAAAGAGTTGAACACAATACTGATTACCCTTTTTCAGACGGATTACCAGTCAACGATAGTAGCTATTTATTAGAAGAGGACATAGAATTATTTCTAACCGAACTTCATAAATGCGATTTTGTTAATTGGGCTGAAGAATACAATACATTTGGGCCTGTAATGGATGGTACTCATTGGAGTGTACGTATAGAATTTGATACTCACTGTGAGATTAAAACAGGAGATAATCATTTTCCACCAAAATGGACGAAATTCTGTAAAGCGATCTCTAAGTTGAGTGGAAATGAGTTTTATTAGAATGATGTTGCTTGTTAAATGGCACTCTTAATGAGTGCTTTTTTGTTACCTCTTGGTAGTAGGAATTATTAGGAGATGTGCACTATTTAGGGGTAGCGGGTTATGACTATGAAAAATACCCATCCTGTCTCAGGAATCAAAGAGATTCTAGTACAGAGGAAGTAGTATTTTATCAAAGGGTGTAACTCGTTTAGTGCAAAGCTGGGAACGCGATGATGTTGCTGTTTAATACCTGAATCGCTTCAACTTGTCATTTGCAATAGCGGCATATGTAGATTTGTCCACATATTTTATAACAAGCACCATTGGCCGTGATCGATCTAAACTCATCCGAACCGTTACTGCACTAAGTCGTCCTCCCTTCTCTAAGTCCAGCAATCTAGTCATAAACAGCAGAAAGACCTTGCCTAATGATTACTACTACGTTGTTTTTCTGCATCGGCTCAACTCACCTGACCTGACCTCTTTTTTTGCGTGACTAAAGAACATTCCCATGGTTATTCTTTTCAGTCGTTGATTATATTTTCGCTTCCTACTAAACGTAAGCCATTTGGCAGAGGTGGTGGCTCTAGCCCGTGATAGTATTACCTTATGTTTGTAAAAAAACTTTTCTATAAACTATTGCAACTTTTTATTACTAGTTTTTGGTAAAATAAATATGGGAGTTTTTGTAATGCTTGATTTTAATTAAGGGGGTACATATTTGAATAAGAATATTAAAGTTATTGCCTGTTATAGTGAAATCATGGGGAATAAAATGCCGAAAGAAGATATTATAAAATTAATTAAAAGAGTTCCTTTGTTGTCATCTTTTATTCTCTTGTCACAGATTTCTAGTGATGGTATTGATGAAACAAGAATAAAAGGAGCTTTTAAAGAGTTATATGAAAAATTTGCGGTAGGAATTTTAAATAATAAATCGCTCCCTTCTAATTTACGGGAGCAAGTGTACAAAAATGTAATAACTAAATTTAATCATGAAGTAGAAAATAATGTTGTTTTTTCTCAACAGAGTATTTTGAATTTATGGAAATGGCTACTAGCTTATGGAGATGTTAATAATATAAATTTACTGCAAGAAAAAACAGCTAGCTTGTCTGCGATTACATATCTTGCGCTTGCAACTAATGATTATCTAGACAATGAGAATAGACAAACAACAGAGGAATTACATTCTGAGGTATTTAGTAACGCTTTTTTTAATCATCAAGAGAATACTTATAATACACTTGCTAGAACCATCTTAATTTATACTGAAATCGCAATGAATAAAGCTCTTTACCATGAAAATGAGTTTTTAGATATAAATCATGATTTCTTTAATGCGTTTGGATATTCAATTAAAGAACATATAGGGTTAATTTTTGGTTTAATAGCTTGCTTTTATAAACCTAGAGAGCTTGGCTCTAGATGGTTGCAAAACCCTGAAGTTCTACTTGCCAATCTTAAGTTTAAAGATCAAGCAAAGGACATGTTATCTTCGTTAACAACTAACTTTAAAAGCATATCTATATGGTCTAAACAAAAATTAGACTCAAAATGGGATTTTATGGAATTTAAGAAAACACCTCTAATAAAACTTGAAGATGATCAATTTATGCCATTTAGTCTAAAATTGCTTTATGAACATCTGTTCATGGGTTTGTATCACAAAATAAGGCATATATATCCCGAAGACGATAGTAGTTTCTTAACTTTTTACGGTAAGCCATTCGAAAGATACGCACAAAACTTAGCTCAGAATTCTGTAAATGAATCCAAGTTACCTTATTCAGTAATTACGGAATTTAGATACAAAAAAACTAAAGATTCTCCTGATATTATGATTAGATTGAATAACAAATTATTAGTTATTGAAGTTAAAAGCTATAGATTAACACTATCTTCTATTACCGAAGCAAAAGAAAGTTCCATAAATAGAGATATGGAAAAAATGGTCATATCCCCACTTAAACAAACACACGATAGGATTAAGGAACTTATAGAGATAGATCATGAAACTGTTAAGGGAGTAGAAGAATACTATTTGGTTGTTGTAAACCAAGGTCACTTCCCCACGATCCCATTATTTGAAAGTAGAATTACTCAGGAATTAGAGAGTTATTTTGATACACCTATTAACGGATATTACCACCTAGATATAGAAGAATTTGAAATGCTTTGTAGTCTGATGGAAAAAAGAAGACCTATATTTAAAGTTCTAGATAATAAAAATGGTGAAAAAAATAAGCTACTTCCCTTTAAAACATTTCTTTACAATAACAGTTATCATGTTATGAAAAACAAATCTCTTGTTGATAAGTTTGATCAAATAGTACAAGAACTTGGAACGATATGGTTTGAGCATTTTTCTGAAAATAGAAATAAAAATAACAGGGTGTAATTTAAAATTACTATCCTAGTTACTTTGATAATAATGAAATTTATAACACAAAGCAACTTCCACTCTCACTTGGATAATTGGTATTGAAGGAGGAGTTGAAATATTGGATTGATGGCTTTTGGTTACGAAAAATTAGAATTACAACTCGTAGATGCGGAGGGAGCAGACAATAAAGAGGAAGAAGATTTTCTCAGGAAAAATAGCAAGTAGCTTTTTTACTAAAGAACATAATGTAGCCATAGCTTTAATTGAAAATTTGAGACCTAATTATAAGTATGATTATATAATGGCCATAAGTCATATAAATAGTTTGCTTAATGTTATTAATTTGGATTTACAAGAACCGAGAACTAAGGAGGCTATTGAATATATCAAACGAAATATTGATTCTGCTAAAACTAACATTTTTAAAACAAAAGAACTTCAAGATTGTATGAAATACTTGTAAAAATTAGAGATGATTTTATAAAAAGAATAATGGATAGGGGTTATTTTATGACTACATACCAGTTTACTAAAAACCAACATACTGTTCCAAGGACTTGGCTTCAACATTTTACAACGGGTAGCAGTAGTAAAATACATGTATTTGATACTCAAAAAAATGTTTACGATGGTTCTGAAAATATAAAGAAGGTAAGCTACATTGAAAATTTTTATGATTTTAACCAAGAGATAAACGAACATTTTATAAATAATGGAGTATTCCAGGAACCAGCAGATGAACAGTTTGTTGAAACAAAACTTTTAGCTAGAAAAGTTGAAAATAATTTAGGGACAGTACTACCTCAAATCCTTCAAAAATTGAACCACCATAAAACAAATATTTTAGAAAAAGAACAAAAGAGTGCTTTTTCAGTTCATATTGCTATTCAAATGTTGAGAACAAGTGTGATGAGAGAATTTTTAATCAAATGTTTAAAAAAGATAAATGAGTTAGGAACAAAAGAACAAAGAGAAGAATATCAATTAGATGTAGAAAAAATGAAGGAATTACATCATTATGGAGTATTAACAAACTTGGAACTGATTACGCATTATGCTCAGGACTATTTAAGTAAGTCTTGGGTTTTTCTAAAGCGCGGCAGTGGAAGTATGCCATTTTTTATTTCGGATAACCCGATTGTTTTCGATAGATTTGGGGAGGGTTACAATTATTGCGTTCCATTATCCTCTGATTATTTGCTATTTCTGGTAGATCCAAAGTATAAGGTAACAATTTTTAATAAACCTGTTTTCCCACAAACTAAACCATATAAAGTTGAAAATTTACAAGACTATGAGAATTCAGTTGTAGAAGTTGATGATAAGATAATTTCAAAACTTAACATAAGACAAGTAGAACAATGTGACCACCAAGTATTTGCAAGTGAGAATAGTTTTGCTTGGTTAGGTGGTATTACTATTAACAAAACTGGTATTTCTAAAATAAATCATCCAGATTTTAAAGAAGAGTTTTTTACGAATTTTATTAAAAATTTATTAGAAAAATAAATTTATGTACTCACCAGCACCTCATGTGTTGCCACATACACTCTGGACAAGTGGAGTGCGGAAACAATACAAAATTTTTTATGTATCCGATTCCTGAATGTAAAAGATTTGGGTTCCCACTCAATGAACCTCCACGTTTGCGATTGCCATATATCTAACCGTACAGTAAGTGTTAAAACTGTACGGTTTTTATTATTCTCCCTTAAAGATACGAGACAACTTTTTATGAAACAAGAAAAAAATCTGTACTGCACTGTACCTTAAAATCTCAAGGAAATTTCCTTTCCCTCCATCCTCCTATCTAGTTTATAATATAAAGATGTCGAATTTTGTTTTATTAGGATATTTTCTATAACATTAATGTAAAAGCAAGTAGGTGAGTAAAATAGACATCATTGAAACTAGAGTAAGAGGCTTCATCGCCGACATCCAACACCCAAAACAAAAGAAGAAGATTAATATAAATGATCTGGAACTGCAGCTACGCAGGCTTTTGGATGATTATTTTGATATGGACGGCTATTCGTTGTTTTACCAGGCGATTCAGACCTTACAAGAGGAAGGTCAGCTGACCCCGCTTAAAAACAACCAATATAATGGTAGAACTCCAGCTTTGTCTTTATTTTACTGGGTTAATATCAAAGTTCAGGATACCAAATGGGACCGTCTTGAGATGATGAAATTGAGTGATCGGTTTGATTTTACCTATTATGAAAATCATCCGGAGTGGCAGACGGAAGAGGAATTGAATCGAATTAAGAATTTATATACGTTTCTTCAATCCAGTCAGATACGGGAGATTGTCTCGTTAGAGGAACGAAGCCTTGAGTTGTTTGGGCATGAAAAGTTTTTACTAGACAGCGATCAATTCCCTGAGGGAAAAGGTTTTTTAACCCGAATTGGTGTATCCGAAGAGCAGCTAAAAGTGGTGAACTACGGGGAGCCGTTTGTGTTTTGGATGAAGCAGGGGAAAGAGATTAAGGATATTCAGCGTGTGTTGATTGTTGAGAATCTATCATTCTTTCATACTGCGATTCATCTACTAGAAAACAACCAACTTGATTATGAACCGGAATTGATCATATACGGGGAAGGGACGAAGATTGAGCGGAGCTTTTCGTTTTTCTTTCGGATGTTTCCACCGAAAAACTACCTTTTCTATTATGCAGGCGATTTGGATGCCTCGGGTTATGGAATCCTTATTCGATTGATGGGAAAGTATCCGGAATGTTGTATTGAACCAGCGCTAAAAATTTATCGTAAAATGCTTGAGTGCCTAGACCAAAAGAATGACCAGAAAACCGGTCAAACGCAAAACCTCAAATACCGTGATGCTTTCTTCCACTATTTTACGGAAGAGGAACAAGTTCTTTTACAACAACTATGGGATGAAAATAAGCGAATCCCGCAAGAAGTGTTAACGATCGAAACATGGAGGAGGTGGACACATGAATGAATCTTGGGAAGGATTCGCGCAGCGGATGCAGCGATTAAATCCCCTATTTGAGCTTGGAAGGGGAATGGAGGTAGGCGAGTTGAAGCCCTATCTCCAAACGGTTCTCATGCAAGTGCTGCTGACGATTTTTTATAAAGAGTTGAATGATGATGACGGCAGACGTAAGTCTGATATCCGCTATATGGTCGAAGATGCGATCAAGCAAATGAAGCTATTAGCGGATGATAAGCAAGTTGACCGGATTACCAGTGGGCTTTTGTATCAGGGGAAAGAAGAATATAGTAAGCCGTTTGAAACTCTTTATTACGATGAACTCAGGCAATCTTGGGAAACGCAAACGTTTCGCTATGTCACGATGGATGAATCGTATACAAATTTAGAACTTGGTGGCTCCATTATTTATAAACTCACCGATGTCGCTCAGGAAATGATTTTTATGAGCAGGGAAATGGCGGAGGAATTCTCGATTACGATTGAACAGCTTTATAGCATGCAGCTGATTAAAAATGGAAACTTCCGCAAAGCGACGCGAAACCTCGATCACCTCATTTCACGTGTTAACCGCTTATTGGCAAAAGAATTCACGTTTCAAAAGGAAATGGTTAATAATCCGAAAATCCTTATCATGGAAGAAGAATGGCAGCGAGCCGACAATCGCGAGGAAATTGAAAAGCAATTTGACGAAGAGAAAACTCATTTTCGGACGATTACAAGCATGATTGATAAAACCATCCACACTAATGAAGGCGAGGATTATATTCAGAAAGAATTGATGCTTCTTCAAGAAAAGATTGGCCATACAAGACAATTGCATGACCGTCTTGCCAAGCTCGTCATTCAAAACATTTCCTATGAGATGAAATTAAAAGCGGAAAATCCGTCGTTGTTTTGGGAAACAAGCCTTGTTTCGTTTAAAGAGCATTTTTATGAAAACTGGTTCATGAAAGAGGGCGTAAAAAGCTTCGACACTATTGAGAGTGTGTTGGGGCCGTTATTTTCACCGAAAAACGAATTTATTTTACCTCTTGATTGGATCTGGGGAGAACAGGAATACGATGAAACCCAGGAAACCGATGTGGTCGTTGAGGAAGAGGCAGAAGAAAGTACAGTTCGTCAGCGCGTGACCGACTGGAATTCGGTCATCAAAGCCTGGAGTTATGTGTTTCAATTTTTACAAACGTACGGAGAGTTTTCGTTAGCTGATTTAGCGACCTTGCCATTAGAAGTGCAGGACCTATGGATTGAAGAATCGGAAACAATTGATTTATGGATGATGTTTGATAAAAAGCCACTGAAGGTGCAAGTGCTGCATCGACAGGAAGAAACGATCAGCGATGAGCGGGAGATTCTGCTTTATAAACTGATGCAGGAATATCCACAATTTCAAGTGTTTGAAGGCTCGAAGATTTTTACAAAATTTGACCATCGTGCCGAGCCTTTCCTCTGGCAGCGTATGAAAATTACACCATTTAAAATTTGTGTAGAGGAGGAGAAAGCATGAGTGCAGAAGCGATTAAAAAAGCGTCGGCCGTCTACTTTACGCTTTTAAAAGAGAAAGTCATTGATGAAAATAGTGAGCATTTCCAGACGTATTTTGACCCGGAAGTCCGACAGACTGTTCTGTTGTTAGCTGACGAATCGGGTACATATATCATCGAATCGGCAAAACGAATTCAATTGGTCGTCCAGCCAACTGGCTCGGTGTTTGCGACGAATTTTACCCATATGAAAGACAAGCATAAGCAAATTGAAACGAAAAAACACTTTCATCTAATTAGTGTTGTGATTATGGCGTTTTTAGCGAGTATTGACCGAAACCAGGCCGCGAAAATTCGTTCGCAGCGTGAAGGAATCAGCTTTTATGGATTGGAACGGCAAGTAAACGATCTGATTATGAACTGGGACAATATGCTAAAAACAAATCCTTCGTTTGGAGAAACGGAAAAAATCGATATGAAGGAAGTCGTGACAACGTGGAAGTACATGGAAGTAGATACCGATGATTTTGGCGGCATGAAAAAGGCCAATCGCCGCACGAGAATCGGCTTAATTACGACAGCGATGCGCTTGTTAGAAACCGAGGGACTGATCGTTGTCCTCGACCGCGACGAGATTCCAAAAGGGATTCCCAAACAAGAGCTATTTGAGCGGATTGAATACTTGTACCACGATTATGATCGGTATGAAATGTTTAAGAAATTAGTGACAACAGAGGAGGAAGCTGAGCATGCCGAAAATCAATCGAATTAGAATTGTTGGCCTCAAGTATGATGGCATGCAAAAGCAATACAAAGATACTGTTTTTAACTTCCATAATGAGAAGACGTCAACCAATGGGTTGATCTCGATGATGAATGGTGGCGGAAAAGGGGTATTCTTGCAAACCATCTTCCAGATCCTCAAACCGGGTACGTCATGGGGAAAGCAAAACAATCGTTATTATCAGCAATTCTTTTTTAATCATAAAGAGCAGTTTATCCCTTATACCTTTCATGTCGCCATTCAATGGGAATTGGACGGTGCCGACCACAGGCATCTTATCACCGGCGGAATGTTCTCAGCCGAGCAGCGGATTTCGATGAGTGATGATACCGAAAATGAAAAGAAAACCTTAGAACAAGAAGCGAAAATTCTTCCGAATATTACTTTTTATACGAGAGAGTTTGAGCGCCAAGAAGAGGCAGCGCTAGAGCATATCCCTCTGTTTGAAAATGAGGAAACGGCCGATACCGAGGGCTTGAAGGACTATTTAAAGTGGAATGGCTATGATGTTTACCGCGATACGAAGAAGCATTATCGCATCCTTGATACGTATGGAATTGACCGCAAAGACTGGGATATTTTAAAGGATATCAATAAGGATGAAGGTGGCGTCGGCAAATACTTTGAGGGCGCCGAGGATGATCATTCGTTGTTCCAAAAGCGAATTATCCCGACGGTCAGTCAGGTGTTGCATCGAACTGAGCATCAGAAAAACGACCTTGTGGAGATTTTTAAAAGTCAGGCAAGTATTGCGAAGGACCTGCCTGTGCTGTTAAAACGAGAGCAAGCGCATAAAGAGTTTTTAGAAGACATTGTCCCGTTTGAAGACCACTTAGTAACTGGAATTCAGCATAAGGAAGTGGTTGATGAAAGCATTAAGGTTGGTCGACAATTGCTAGGTGCGTTGGAGCATTTGTTGCAAGCGGAAAGAGAAACGCTTGTTACGTTAGAAAAAGACCTTGAAAAATTAATGGTGAAGCAAGACGAATTGCGCTTTCAAAAAGACAATTTAGAGTTTGCTAAAGCACATCGCGAGGTTCGCGATTGGGAGAAGAAGTTAGCGGAAGAACAGAAGAAGCATGAAGCGTTACAAGAGGTTGTTCAAGCGAAACAAGACCGAAAAGATGAGCTTGCTTTTCAAGTGCTATTGAAAGAGTGGAGTGAAAACGAGCAAAGCATTCGTGCGCTTTCTCAGCAGATTGCGAAGTTGGAACAGAATAGTGGCTTAGAGCAAGTGAATCAACGCATGGATGAAATTAAAGCAGAAGCGGCCAAGCAATGGGAAGAATCATCTTTAGCGATGAAAGAAGCGATCAAGCAATATTTTGCTTATCAAAAGTTTTTAAAGAAGAAAGCAACCGAGCTGTCGAAACAGGATAAGCAAAAGACAACAGAGGTTGCCAAGCTGAAAACGGAAATCGATTTTCTCTATACGCAAATCCATACCTTTGAGTCGAAGGAAACTACCCTTATCAAGGAATTTGGGGACCGGTTAACTTATGACTTAAAAGGCTTTGTGGAAAGCTTGGCGAAACAGATTGAAGACAAAGAAAAGCTGTTAACTGATTTGCAAGCAAAAGAGAAAGCTTCGAATGAAAAGCAAAATGATTTGGCCACGCAGCATGGAACGATGGTTCAATCGATTGAGTTTTCGGAAGAGAAATGTGAAGAATTAAAAGCAGATAATGAGCAGCAAAAGCAAAAAGAAGCGAAACTCGTTGATAAACTTCATGGGTTGCTGGCTGAAGTTACTGAGCCGTTAACCAATGCTTTGTTGTCAAAGTATAGTCTACAAATCGAGGAATTGCTCGCCGAGAATCGCCAACAGGCGGAGGAACTGAAGAAAGAACTTTGGGAAAACCAGCTTGATCATTCATTAAACGATGAGCCATTTTGGATTGCCAATAAAGACGTCAAAGAGTTAAAAGAATGGATCGATGAGAAGACAGGCATCGATGTGTTTTATGGAACGCAATTTCTGCAATCCTTAAGTCCAGAAGAAATGGCGAAATCTCTGATGACATATCCACTTCTACCATTCGGGTTAGTCGTAAGCAGGCAGCAATGGCAGAAGATCAATCAGCAGGTTCTTTCAGGACGGATGTTTAAAAGTCCGGTTCCGATTTTCATGCGCGAGGAAATGAACAATGAAACGGATGCAGCCTCGTTTGTGATGGTCAATGGAACGGAGCATGAGCTTTTAACTGATAAAAATCAGTTTACCAACTGGAAAATTCAAATTGCGAAACAACTAGACGAAAAGAAAGAAACGCTGGAAGAAATCGAGAAAACAGAAACGTCATTAAGACGGATTTTAAAAGAAATGGATCGGTTTTTATCTAATGACCTATCCAGTGAAATTGAAAGAGCGTTGACTCAAGAACAGAATGTGCTCGCTGCAAAGAAAACGAAATTACAGGAAATCAATACCCAACAAGAGAAAGAAAAAGAATTGCAGCTTCAGCTAAAAGAACAGCGGAAGAAAGCGATGCAAAAGGTCGAAAAGCTTTCCAAAGATGTGGAAACTTTAACTGCGTTTGAAGCGGAGAAAGAGCTGCACCAAGAAAACAAGCGCGTGAAGCTAGAGAAAGAGAAACAACTAGAAGCCTTGGTTAAGCAGCAGCAAGAAGTTAGTAGTGAGTATGAAAGTGTCGTGAATCAACAAAACGACTGGAATCAAACCTATGTCGAATGGAAGCTAACCACCGAACAAAGTATTAAAAGAATCTCGTTCTTTATTGAAGCGGCTGCGTTTCCTACCGAGGAAAAAGCGGAAGCTTCTGAAGAGGTGCCGCGTTTATCATCCAAGATTTTAGAAGAAATCAATGGAAGCATTGGTGAGCTCAAACAGCTTCATAAGTCAAAGGAAGAACAAGCAAGTGAATTAATCAAGATTCAAGCGACAAAGGATTCTGAACAAAAGCAGCAAAAGAAACTAGAGAAAAAACTCCAGGCTCTAAATGAAGAATGGAAAGAAGCAGTCGAGCCAGATGAACCGATTAGCATCCTCGAAAATATGCTACAAACGGCAAGTAAGGATGTAAAGGCAGCGGAAAAAGAAGAACGTGAGCAAGGAACGGCTGTCACGGTAGCTGAAACGTCTTTTAAGCATGCGACCGAGCAGCGTGAAAAGGCAGGAAAGAAGGTTGCCAAGCACGAGAAGCAGCCGGAAGAATGGGAAGAACATGATTTAGAGGTCAAGGAAGTTGAAATTAAAGACCAAACGAAGCTCACGAAAAAAGACATCAAGGACACAGAGAAACAGCAAAAAGAAGCTGAAAATAATATCACCAATTATGAAGGCGATTTGTTTACTTTATCTGTCGTGCTAAAAGAGGAAGCAGCTAGCTTTACCGATGAGGATGTCGAAAAGATTAAGAGTCAAGGAAAGAAATGCATCTTAGCCTGGTGTGATGACCATCAAGGGATTCAAGAAGAAGGCAAAGAAAAGCATGCGAAAATCGAACAATCATTAAGGAATCTTAAGCTTGCGATTGAAGGCAAGGATTGGGAGATTCGTTTTAAAAATGAAGTGTTAACGACACTTGATCATATGGATACACGGCATTATCACCATATCCAAAATGTCGTGAAAAACATGAAGCGTTTTTCACAGAGTGGTTTGGAACAATTGGAGCGCGATAAGGAAAGAGCAGAAAAGGCGCAAAACTTCTGGGCTAGTCGTGCCAGCATGAAAGTGATGGGAATTTCCGAAGCGATTCGCTCAATGATTGCTAAAATGAAGTTGAAAAATGAACGAGGTTCGTTCCCGCTCGTTCAGCTGAAAGAAGATATTTTACCGAAAAAAGCAGAAGAGATTGAGCCACTTCTGAAACAGCATTTCGTTTCAGCGATTAATAAAATAACGAAACAATTTGATCGCATTGATGACCATAATCGCGAATTAGATACTGAGATCAAACAACTGATTAGCGATGAGCAAATTTTATTTGTATCGTTACGAAATCAATATCCTGAACTCCTTGTTTATAACATGCGAACTGATAATGCGTTTATGTACGGGAAACCGCAAAGAGAGCATTATTCCACTTGGCAGACGATTAACCAAGGATCGAAGACGAAATCTGATGGTAGTGGTGGACAAAAGCTATCGGCCCGGATGGTGATGATGATGATGTTATTATCTGTTAAGGGTGAAACCGATCAAAGCTGGGTTCCGTTAGTCGTCGATAATCCATTTGGACAAGCGGCATCTGCACACGTTCTTGATCCGATTTTCGCTGTGGCGGAGAAGCTGAAGTTCCAATTTATTGTCGTGACGCCGCCTGAACTGGTGAAGACGGAAATCAGTCAACGATTTGATGCGTATTATAAATTGGACTTTATACGTGAAAAAGGGAAAGAAATTGTATCGGATACGATTGTTCCGGCATTTCGGATTTATCAGGGCGAAGAAGTGACACAATAAATTTAAGTTAGGGACAGTCCTTGGAACCTAGCTTATAGCACCCACTTATCCTTATGGTAAGTGGTTTTTTTCGTCTTCAACTGACGGATAGGTTCAGGAAGGAGCACATAGTATCATCAAAACTGAAAACAATACCAGAGAGGTGGTATTATTTTTGTTTTACTTTACCCATTTCGCTAGGATCTCTAACTGTAAAAGGAGACGAAAGTATGCAAAATATTCCTGACAAGGTTCATATCGGTGAATTAATAGCTGTTTCCCAGGTCTTTAAACTAAATCCTTTTCAGATGGTCACATTACTAGAGGATGGTTTAATGGAAGTATTCGAAACGAAGGAAGCTTTTTATGAAAAACACGGAAAGAAAGACGATTATGATGAACTAGATGATTGGTGTGAATTAAATAATGGGAAGATTTTTACTAAACCAAAATAAGGGGTGGTGGAACATCATAACCGTATGGGTTTAGGGGCCCCCCTATGCGTTTAACTTATAATTAGGGAACCAATCCTTCACACAAATATAACGCTACAAACAATACATTCCAGCCTCCCTAAACTAGTATAGGGGTAGCCTAACTTGTTAATCCTATAAGTAAGGGAGGTGTTAACTATGGCATTAGATGTACTATGCGAAGTAAATAGCTGTGTTCATAACATCAAAAATGAAAACAAATGTGGAGCAGATCAAATTTATGTAGTAAACCACAAGGAGAAAAACGCTTCTACTAGTGGTGAAACAGACTGCAAAACGTTTGAACCTGCGGGTCTTTAATTTTTTTATCAAGCGACAATCATGGGAGTGGTTGTCGCTTGATTTATGTTTATTATTGATAATGATTATCAATATTATACATGTCATTTTCATTTTTTTAATCATTGATCATTCTGAATATGGGTTCTAAGACAATGTTGATATAATACTATGGGTGTAGAGCGAAAAAAGAACCGCTCATAATTTTCTTTTCAATCTTCTATTTTCCCTTATATTAATAAACCCCCAGATTGTAAACATAAGCCAAAACCCACTAATTAAATAGGCTCCTATGATATCACTTGGATAGTGAACACCTAGATATATACGACTTGTTCCAATGATAATAATGAAAATAGCACTTAGAATGATTAACATAATTCGCCCACTTTGTTTGGGAATATGCCTCCATAATAAAAAACCGATGATGCCATACAATGAAAGTGCCGCCATGGAGTGTCCGCTAGGAAAACTGAAATTCTCTTCTATTACCATTTGATAAAAGGTCGGGCGGCCTCTTTGGAAATAATCCTTTAGTAACACATTTAATGCGGTTGAACCAATTAACACTATCGTAAAGAGAAGTAACTCAACTCGTTGATGAAACACCTTATATAGGATGGCTAGTATGATTAACGAAATAATGATTACTTGGATGGTATCTCCAATAAAACTAAAGAAGTTCATGACAGTAGTTATGAAGGGATGTTCTAATCCTTGTATCGATTTAATGATTTGAATATCGAAGTGTTTTACGAAAATAGAATCATATGTATTAGCTACTAAAACAAACAATCCCAAACAGAGTATACTTAGCAAAAATAAAAAGTTGTATATAGTTCTCAATTATTATCCTCCAACTTACATGGCTTTAATTTTCTATTTTAGACCCGTTCCCTATTTCTCAAACCCTTACTAGTATCTGCTTCATGTGATTTTTAATGCCAATCATTAAATGCCTTGTTAGGTATTCGTTCTTTTAGTTAGGGAAACTCAGTCATTTATCAAAGCAAACAAGACATTGACAAAAAAGAATAGGGGGTTTACAATTATCTCATATTCAAGATATTTTAATTAAGAGTATTTTGTTTCACGTTGTTTGTTGTTTTTTTTAGATTAATATCTCGAATTGAAGATATTAAGGTGTAAATGGAAAGGGGGGGTTACCTTTGGGAAAGCAAACAATGGGAATCCACCATATCACAGCAATCGTTGGTCATCCTCAAGAGAATGTTGATTTTTATGTGGGTGTCTTAGGTTTGCGTTTGGTGAAACAGACAGTCAATTTTGATGATCCGGGTACTTATCATCTTTATTTTGGAAATGAAGGTGGAAAGCCAGGAGCGATCATTACCTTCTTTCCGTGGGCGGGAGCAGAACAAGGAAGGATAGGCGGCGGCCAAGTAGGAGTTACGTCCTATGTTGTTCCAATAGGAGCCATGGCTTTTTGGAGAAAAAGGCTAGAAAAGTTCAGCATTCCTTTTACAATGGCGGAACGTTTTGGCGAGGAGTATTTAACGTTCGATGACCCGCACGGCCTTCACTTGGAAGTTGTCGAAAGAGAAGAAGGGGAATCTAATTCTTGGAGCTTTGGTGAGGTCACACCTGAGGTGGCCATCAAAGGGTTTGGTGGAGCGACGCTCTTATCAACCCGGCCGAACAAAACGGGTGAATTATTAGAAAAAACATTGGGTCTTGAATTTGTCGGCAAAGAAGGGGACTTCGCTCGTTATCGTTCCTCTGCTGAGATTGGAAATATCATTGACTTAAAATTAACTTCGATTGGGCGCGGTCAAATGGGGGTAGGAACGGTTCATCATATTGCCTGGAGAGCAATAGATAATGAGGATCAACTAGATTGGCAAAAACACATGGCAGCGAACGGATATGGAGTCACTTCTGTTCGTGATCGGAACTATTTTCAAGCGATTTACTTTAGAGAGCATGGGGAGATTCTATTTGAAATTGCCACAGATCCTCCAGGATTTGCTCACGATGAATCACTTGAAACCATGGGTGAGAAATTGATGTTGCCATCTCAGTATGAACCACATCGAGAGAAGATTGAAAGAGCATTGCTTCCGTTTGAAGTTAGAGAATTAGATTAACTGTAAGAATTCTAAATCAGACAGTGGAGTAATTTCATTTTAATAGATTACTAAACAACAATCGGGGGTATACAACAATGGGGATTCTATCCAAACTATTTGGAAATTCAACAATAAAGGAGACAGAGAAAATGGAAAATGTTAAAGTAGCAGTGGTATTTTACAGCATGGGTGGAACGAACTATCAATTAGCAAAGTGGGCTGAAGAGGGAGCAAAAGAAGCAGGTACAGAGGTAAGAGTATTAAAAGTAGAAGAGTTAGCCCCTGATTCAGTTATTGAAGGAAATGAAGCATGGAAAGCAACGGTAAATGCAACAAAAGACGTACCAGTAGCGACAAGCGATGATCTTGAATGGGCAGACGCGATTATTTTCAGCGTGCCGACTCGATTTGGTAACATGCCAGCTCAAATGAAGCAGTTCCTTGATACACAAGGTGGTCTATGGGCAACTGGGAAAACAGTGAACAAAGTCGTTAGTGCGATGACATCGGCACAAAATCCACATGGTGGTCAGGAAGCGACGCTTCTTTCCTTATATACTTCGATGATGCATTGGGGTGCAATTATCGCGACTCCTGGTTATACAGATCCTGTTCTATTTGCAGCAGGCGGAAATCCATATGGTACAAGTGTAACAGTTGGTCAAGACGGGAAAATGGTTGAAGATGTTCAAGGGGCGGTTAAACATCAAGCAAAACGTACCGTCACTGTCGCAGAGTGGGTAAAGAAGGGCAATCAATAATTGGAAAAATACCAAAGCTAATCGACAAGTTCGATTAGCTTTTTTTGCGGTTAAGCTTTCCTATGACCCTAGTCCATTCGTTTTTAAATAACTTACATATGCTAGTACTAACACTTTTTAAATGAAGGATGTGATTGAATTGCCTGTAATCATTGGATCGGTTTATATTGGAAAAATTGAAGGCGGGACCGTACATTTCGGTGATGTACGAAATTGTTCACCTAACAACAGTTCAGAATCAGTTAGTGGACAAGGGGAGGACAATAGTGGAGGGTATGTTTATACAAATAATGGAGTAAATGAGAGGAATCGTTTCGAGCGTTAGTAATTGTAAATTTAAAGATTTCCTTAAAAGCGTACAAGCTGCTGTACGTTTTATTTTTGTTTTAGCCACCTCGTTCCAGCTCTTATCATATAACTGGGACCTTATAATGTACTCCCGTGTTTTGTTCCATTGAGTCTTGACCAATGGGAAAAGTATTAAAGGATAAAACGCAACAGTAGACCACTTCTTCCATCCTTGATATAATATTATTTCGGTTTTCGAAAGGAAGGATAGTTGTGAAAAGTGGTTTGCTTTTTTTCGCTCAATTGTTTTTGCTCTGGGCGATATATCAAGTTTCATCCTATATTGTGAGTTTCTTTGATTTGGCATTGCCTGCAAGTGTGTTGGGGATGATTCTTTTATATGTTCTCTTGTCCAACGGCATAGTTAAATTACAGTATATTGAAAAAGCTGCATCATTTTTACTCAAGCATCTCTCATTGTTTTTTGTTCCGTTTGCAGTCGGGTTAATGGATTATGGCGGATTGATTCAGACAAGCGGCCTCCAATTAATTGCGATGATTGCGGGTAGTACCGTCATCGGTTTATTGATAACAGGGGGATTAACACAATTTTTATCAACGAAGAAAACAGCAAAGGAAAAAATCCATCATGAACAACCACACTCTCATTTTCACTCTCATTAGTGTAGTGCTGACCATTATTGTGTATATGGGGGCTAGCAAACTATCGCGGGTGGTCCGGTCTCCGTTCACAACACCAATTTTGACAACAACGATTCTTATGATTGCTATCCTTCAGTTTTCGGGGATAAGTTTTGACGAGTATGCTCCTGCGAAAGACTGGATTACCTCCTTGCTTGGCCCAGCCACTGTTGCTCTTGGGGTTCCTTTGTATAAAAATAAAGACATCATCAAGGAAAAATTAATGCCAGCAGCTCTTGGACTAATCATCGGAACACTGGCAACGATTGTTTCTGCTGTATGGTTATCAAAGGCATTTCACTTATCTGAAACGATTCAGGCTGCGTCTGCGGTTAAGGCCGTCACGACTCCGGTCGCGATTGAAACGGTGATGATTATTGGTGGCGATCCTACTTTAGCGGCGGCTTTTGTTATTGCCTCAGGGATATTTGGGGCAGTATTTGCCCCTGCGATATTAACACTGGTGAAGATCTCGGATCCCTTTTCACGGGGACTTAGTGTCGGAACGGTTTCTCACGGGATTGGCACCAGTCAGGTAATGGCAGAAGGCCCGATTCAAGGGGCAGTCTCGAGTGTGGCAATGGGGACAGCCGCGATTATCACACCTGTTGTGCTTCCATTGTTGTATCGTTTTCTTTGAGGGCGGGACAGACATAGTTCCCTGAACAACAAATTAGTTGAGTTGTTGTAAAATTTGCTCTTTTAATCTACTCCATCCTGAATTATAGTAAGAATAATACTTTATAAGAATATTAATTCTTTTTATACTTGGAGGATACGATGAAATATATTAGCACTCGTGGAAACGTAACGGATATAGGCTTTATTGATTCAGTCATGATGGGACTTGCAAATGATGGGGGTCTATTGGTTCCAGAGAAAATCCCGCAGATCCCAGAAGAAAAGCTACAAGCAATGTCGAAACTGAGCTATCAAGAATTAGCATACGAAATCATTTCTTATTATGTAGATGGTGAAATTCCCGAAAATGATCTGAAGGATTTAATACAAAAAAGCTATGCAACCTTCCGTCACCCGGAAGTAACACCTGTTCAAAAGGTGAAGGATAATATGTTTGTATTAGAACTCTTCCATGGTCCAACCTTTGCTTTTAAGGATGTCGCTCTTCAATTCTTAGGGAATCTGTATTCATATATAGCCAAGAAGACGGGAGAAACCATTAATATTCTTGGAGCTACTTCAGGTGATACAGGTGCCTCCGCCATTGAAGGGGTAAGAGGAAAAGAAGGAATTCGTATTTGTATTTTGCACCCACATGGAAGAGTAAGTAAAGTACAAGAACTGCAAATGACAACGGTCAATGACGAAACCGTTTTAAATTTGGCGATAAAAGGGACGTTTGACGATGGTCAACGAATCATTAAGGAAATCTTCGCCGATTTGGAATTTAAAAATAAATACCATCTTCGTGCCATCAATTCGATTAATTTTGCCCGTATCTTAGCGCAAACGGTTTATTACTTTTATGCGTATTTCCAAGTGGCCAAGGAGACAGGTGCCAAAACTGTAAACTTCAGTGTGCCTACCGGAAATTTCGGGGATATCTTTGCCGGTTTCTTAGCTAAAAAGATGGGTCTTCCCGTTGGCAAACTGATTGTTGCAACAAACGAAAATAATATACTAGAACGTTTTATCGAAGAAGGAGTTTACCAACCAGGTGAGTTCCACAGCACGTATAGTCCTTCGATGGATATCCAGGTAGCGAGTAATTTTGAGCGGTACCTATACTACTTGCTTGGCGAAAATCCAAAAGCCGTTTCTGATTTAATGAAACAATTTAAGACTGAAGGCAAAATTGTTGTCGGTGAGGAACTGCTTGGCCAGGTGAAAGAGGATTATGCAGCTTATGGAGTCTCCGGAAAAGAATGCCTGCAAACGATTAAGTCTTATTATGGTGAAAGTGGGTATTTATTGGATCCACATACTTCATGTGGTGTGGCAGCCTTTGAACAGCGTAATCATACTGGCGAGGTCTGTGTGACCCTTTCAACCGCCCATCCTGCAAAATTTAATGAGTCGATTGCCCTTTGTGACATCGAGCAGGAGTATCCTGAACAAATACATCAATTATTTGATCGACCACAATATCTAGAAGTGGTTGAGGCTGACAATGAGGAAATTTCACAGAAATTAGAGGAGCATTTTCGCTCCACAAGTGTATCTATTTGATAGTGATAGACCGGGAATGCTGCTGTGTTCTCGGTCTTTTTTTGATTTTGTGAAGGATTTAGGGCTGTGTCAGAACTTGCTTATAAATCAGCATTAACGAATCTTTTGATTTAGGATTACCCAATCATAAAGAACGAAGCCCCGATGAATGCTAATCATCGGGGCTTTGTTTCTAGTCACCTTCCTCTTTTCTATGTTTTTACTATAAAATTTTTTATAATGGTAGTAACTATCTATTTTTTATGTAACGGGGGAATGGTATGAAGTTTGTATTAGCGCCGGATTCATTTAAAGAGAGTATGACCGCGAAAGAAGCAGCTCTTGCAATGGAAAAGGGAATTCGAAAGGTCTTTCCCGATGCCGACTGTAGGATTGTTCCAATGGCAGACGGGGGAGAAGGGACGGTTGAATCCCTAGTTCGTTTGACGAAAGGCAGCATGATTCAAACCGAGGTCCTTGGTCCTTTAGGGAAAAAGATAATCGCAAACTATGGTGTCACAGGCGAAGGGGACACTGCGGTCATTGAGATGGCAACTGCAAGCGGGTTGGAATTATTGAAACCAGAAGAACGGAATCCACTCCTGACAACAACCTATGGAACAGGTCAATTGATTAAGCATGCGCTTGATATGGGGGCTAAGAGATTTTTAATCGGGATTGGCGGAAGTGCAACCAATGATGGAGGAGTAGGGATGCTTCAGGCTCTTGGTGTATCTTTTAAAGATCACAAAGGAGAAGAGCTTTCATTTGGCGGTGGAACTTTACAGCAACTAGCGACGATTGATATTAGCGGGCTAGACCCTCGAATTAGCAAAATCACTATCGATGTTGCCTGCGATGTAACCAATCCGCTGGTTGGTAAAAACGGGGCCTCAGCTATCTTCGGACCTCAAAAAGGTGCGTCACCTGAAATGGTTGATGTTCTCGACCAAAACTTAGCACATTATGCCAACATCATTAAACAGGAGTTAGGAATTGATATTGTTGATACGGAAGGTTCCGGGGCTGCAGGAGGTCTTGGAGCAGGTTTGCTGGCCTTTCTTAATGCGCGGCTTAAAAAAGGTGTGGACCTTGTGATTGAATATACCGGTTTCGAGGAAATCGTAAAAGATGCCGATTATGTATTTACAGGAGAAGGCAGTATCGATGATCAGACCTTGTACGGGAAAACTGCATATGGTGTGGCAACGGTTGCCCAAAAATATGACGTCCCTGTGATTGCGTTTGCTGGCAGGATTGGCGACGGAGTCCAGCCGTTATATGATCACGGTTTTACAGCTATTGTCGGTATTTTAAAAGAAGCCACCTCGCTAAAGGCGGCATTAGAAGGCGGAGAACATAATTTAGCCTATGCAGCAGAAAATATTTGCCGAGTTCTGAGAATCAATGAGGGAAAAAATTCTTAGGATTATAAGTTCAAAAACAACTCAAGAAAGCCTTTACCCCCTCCTTTTGGTGGAGGGTGAAGGCTTCCTATATTGGATCGAATTTATTTGTTCGTTTATGTCAAGAAGTAGGAAATGAATCAATTTTCTTAGCCCAATACTCCTTAGCAATCTCTATAAAATAATGAGCTGCATTGCTCAGGTAACTCCCTTTTTTATAACTAGCATAGACTTCCCAAATGGGCTGTTGACGGAGCGAAAAATAAGAGACTCGGGAGCTATCCTTGGCATAGGTAAATGGAAAAATCGAACAGCAGATTCCTTCCTCGACCATATTAAATAGATTTTGACAACTTCTCGTTTCTAAAAGAATATGGGGCGATACGTTTTCTTCAATAATGAGATGCTCGTAGATTTCTCTTAAAGTAGAACCTTTTTGCATGATCGCAAAAGAGTCATTTTCCAGTTGACTTAAGCTGATTATAGGAAGCTTTTCGCCCATTTTCCCTCCTAACTTTCCAAGAGGATGCGTAGTAGGAACACCTAAAATGATTTCCTCGGAACAAATATGAATATACTCATCCTTGGTTTTCTGAAAGTCCTGTAGGGTTAAGAAACCAATGTCAAGGCTTCCCTTAGCTACTTCCTCTTGTTGTTGCCTGACGGTTAATTCTATTGTTTCAATTTTTATACTCGGGTATTTTCTATAAAAAGAAGGATAGGTGCTCGCAAACATTTCAGGACCACGTTCTGGGGTTAAACCGATCACTAGTTTCCCTTTTTTCACATAAATGAGATCATTAATAAGGTTGTACGTGTCTTTTTTTATGTTGACGATCCTTTTTGCATTTTCAATATAAACCTTCCCAGCATCCGTCAGGTGCCAGTTCGTTCTGGAACGGACGAACAGCTGTGTTCCTAGTTCTTTTTCAAGCTTTAACAATTGTTGGTTTAGAGCCGACTGCGTAATAAACAGCTTTTCTGCCGCTTTCGTTATATTATTCTCTTCAGCAATCTTGATGATATATTCTACTTGTTTTAAATCCATAAAAAAGTACTCCTCTTACTCTTAGTTTTTCTTAGAGAAGTCTAAAAGTTAACACTTTTACTTTTAGATAATTACAGATTACGATGTTTTTAAGGAAATAACAACAAGGATATGAGGAGGAATCGCAATGGGTTTTAATCATTTTATTAAAATACATGAAAATGATAACGTTTCCATTACGGTAAATGCCATCCCTGCAGGTACGGTCATTATGGACGATGTCGTTGCGAACGAAAATATTCCCCAAGGTCATAAAATTGCTTTAGGTGATATTGCCGAAGGAGAGGCAATCATCCGTTATGGAGTGATTTTAGGATTTGCTTTACAACCAATCCAGAAAGGCGACTGGATTAATGAATATATGCTCCAGCTGCCAACTCCACCTGCACTAGATGAAATGGAGTTTGCTACCAATCTAGTAACGGATTTGCCTGAGCCACCTGTAAAAACATTTATGGGCTATCCGAATCCAAATGGCGGGTACGCAGGCACAAGAAATATCTTGGGCATCATCACCACGGTACAATGTGTGACAGGTGTTTTAAATAATGCCGTAAAAAGGATCAAACAAGAATTGCTTCCACTATATCCGAATGTAGATGATGTGGTCGCGATTAATCATGCCTATGGTTGCGGGGTAGCAATTAATGCTCCGGAAGCTGCGATTCCGATTCGAATGATGCGGAACATGGTGAAACATCCTAATTTTGGTGGCGAAACGATGGTAATTTCATTGGGGTGTGAGAAGCTTACACTGGAAATGATTTTAGAAGAAGAAGAGATTTCACCAGATAATATCGTTATTTTACAAGAAGTAAAAGGCCATGATGCCATCATTTCGGAAATTATGACGATGGCCAACACGAAAATGAAAAAGTTAAATGAACGAAAGCGAGTGGAACTTCCACTTTCTGATTTATGTGTCGGAATGCAGTGTGGGGGTAGCGATGCGTTTTCTGGAGTGACGGCTAATCCAGCTGCAGGCTATGCTGCGGATATGTTAGTGCAAGCTGGTGCGACGGTGATGTTCTCTGAAGTAACCGAGGTTCGCGACGGTGCCCATATTATAGCTGAACGATGTGTGAACGAAGAAGTTGGTAGAAAACTAGTCTCTGAGATGAAATGGTATGACCAATACTTAGAGAAGGGACAAGTAGATAGAAGCGCGAATCCAACACCTGGGAATAAAAAAGGTGGCTTATCAAATATTGTTGAAAAAGCGATGGGATCGATTGCAAAGTCAGGTACTTCGCCGATTGTAGAGGTTCTATCACCTGGGGAGCGGCCAACGAAAAAAGGAATGATCTTTGCGGCAACCCCTGCCAGTGATTTTGTATGTGGTTCATGCCAATTGTCTAGTGGAATGACACTTCAAGTTTTTATGACTGGTCGTGGAACACCATACGGTATGGCAGAAGCACCAGTGATCAAGGTTTGTAGCCGAAATAACATGAAAGATATGTGGGAAGATTTAATCGATATCAATGCGGGTCCAATCGCGACAGGTGAAGCAACGATTCAAGAGATCGGAACGCTGTTATTCAATGAAATCATTGATGTTGCTAGTGGGCGTAAGCAATGTTTGGCTGAAAAGTATGAACTCCATAACGACTTTACGATTTTTAATCCAGCACCGATTACGTGATAACGGCTCGGATGAACTTAAGAATATCATCTAGAACTACTGTACTAGCATCATACAGTAGTTCTTTATATTGCCAAAATTGATGTGGGTTTCTGTCGATTTATGAGTTAAGATGGAATTAAATTTCGATTCGATCCTTAAGGGGGTAAGAAGATGAGAATTACTTCTGAGTTAGCGCATCCGATTATTTCAAAGCTTAAAGCTCTAGTAAACTTCAATATTAATATCATGGATGAAGAAGGGGTCATTGTAGCTAGTACAGACCCAAATAGGATGTATCAAATCCATCAAGGAGCCTTAAAGGTTATTAATTCGAAGGAAGAAATTGTCATCTATCCAGCTGATGAGAGCTTGTATGTAGGTTCAAAGCCTGGAGTAAACTTACCAGTCGAACATCAAGACCTTATTGTTGGGGTCATTGGCATTACCGGTAATCCAGATGATGTGTATAAGTTTGCACAAATTTTAAAGGTTACTGTGGAAGTCATGCTACAAGAAATGGAATTATTTAATAAACTCCACTATGAAAATAAGATAATGGAGAATTGGGTGTTAGAGCTCATTCATCCTCATGAATTAAACTACGCAAAACTGGAAACAGACGGAAAGCACTATTTAAACCTGAATCTAAACGAAGAGATTTCCGTTTTCCTCATTCGTTTTCCTGATTTAAATTACCAAAATATAACCGAAAACAATATAGTGCCATTAAAAAAGGATGAACGGTTAAATCAAATAAGAGCCCTTATTCCTAAGATCTCCTTTTCAGCTTTTCTTGATGATGTTCATTGTTTAATTGGGATTCCCCATATGAAGGAAAACTATTATTCAGTTGCTCGGTCAATAAAGGGCTATTTTACGAGTCAAAAGCTAGCCGTTCAAATTGGAATTGGTCAATCTTATAGTAAGATTAATGGCTACCGTAAGTCCTACTTAGAGGCAAAAGATAGTTTGATGCTATTGGACAATTTCCCTAATGATGATCATATAGCCCATATTTCCGACTGGGGTTTTATTAATCTTCTTCAACAAGTACCGAAAGAACGGCTAGAAAGTTTTTATGGGCAATATTTAGGGGGAAAGCTGTCCCTTAACGAAGAACAAGTACTAACATTAAAAGCGCTGTTCGACCACGACCTAAATATGAAGCTAACTGCCGAGGCTCTTCACATTCATCGTAATACGTTGTTGTATCGGTTATGTAATATCGCAAAACAAACAGGTTTAGATCCAAAAAGTTTCCATGATGCGATGATTCTAAGAATGTTAATGGTAGTCGAAAAAATAACGGAAAATTGAAAATAGTGCAAATGCACAATTCCCTAGTCTAAAAAGCTAGGGAATTTTGTGTAAGAGTCCGATGAAACCGCATTCATAAATATAGTTTAATAAAGATGTAGTTAATACTTTAGAAAAAGGTGGGGTAAATGAAAATCGTCATTGCTCCCGACTCCTTTAAAGGTAGTCTCACAGCCTTAAAGGTTGGGACCATTATCAAAGAAGCATTTAGTAAGGAACTGCCAGATGTAGATTTAGAAGTCATTCCAATGGCTGATGGGGGTGAGGGAACACTAGATACACTCATCTATGCAACAGATGGAACCCGTAAAAGTCTAACCGCGTCAGGACCGCTATTAGATCCAGTTGAAACAGAGTATGGAGTATTGGGAGACAACAAGACAGCTGTAATTGAAATTGCAGCGATATCAGGGTTACCAATGGTCCCACCTGGTAAACGAAACCCAATCTATACATCAACGTTCGGGATCGGAGAAGTGATCAAACAGGCATTGGAAGATGGTTATCGTGAATTAATCGTCGGACTTGGCGGAAGTTCAACGAATGATGGTGGACTTGGTATGCTACAAGCGCTAGGTGCTAGATTTCTAGATGAACAAGATGAAACATTACCGTCTTTTGGAAGCTCGCTTTTCAAGTTGAAACGTGTTGATTTTACCGGTCTCCACCCATTGTTGAAGGAAGCAAAGTTTACGATTGCTAGTGACGTAAACAATCCGTTAACCGGTCCGAATGGTGCAACCTATGTTTTTGGACCGCAAAAGGGAATAGCGGATTCAGAGCTTGAAGCTTTTGATCAAGCAATGGGAAGATACGCGAATTTAGTAGAAAATCAAATAGGACTAGACCTGAAGGAGCAAGAAGGTGCAGGGGCAGCTGGTGGTTTAGGATTTGCCTTTCTCATTCTGAATGCAAGAATAGAATCTGGTTCAAAGATTGTTGCTGATGCTACTAGATTACAAGAAAAAATCGTGAATGCCGATTTTGTGATTACAGGTGAAGGGCAAAGTGATTATCAAACCTTACTAGGAAAAGTTCCTTCGTTTATCTCGAGCATTGCGAAAGAAGCAGGAGTAAAGACCATCCTTCTGTCCGGCAGTTTAGGAAAAGGATATGAAGCTTTATATGATCACTTTTTAAGCTGTCACTCGATTGCAACTGGGCCGATGAGTTTGGGAGAATGCATGGATAATGCAGAAATTCTTCTATATAACCAGGCTAGAAATATTGCTTTATTGATTAAAGGTATTTCAGAAGAATGTAATAATCAAGTTTCCATTTAAAAAGGTATTTTATTTTACCATTATAGTAAGCGTTTACATTATAAATCCTGTAGGGAGGTTAGTAATAATGAAAAAGATTTGGGTATTTGTACTAATTTTAATGTTGGGTGCTGTATTAGCCGCTTGTGGTGGAAGTTCAGAAGAAGCTTCAAGTGATGCCGAAGGTTCTGATGATACTACAAAAGTAGATATATCAAGGGTTCGGGTTTTGATTGGTTCAAGTTCTACTGGTGGAGACACGTACCAAAATGCAGATGCAGTTACTAGATATTTGGAAAAAGAACTAGATACAAATATGAAAGTTGATGCAGTTGGTGCAAACCGTGCATTTGACGAGCTTGCCAAAGCTAAAACAGATGGTAGCTCGATTATGTTCTTCCATGATATGTCTTACCTTGGCGTAGAGTATGGTAGTTTCCCAGAAGAATATTCCTTAGATAATTGGAAAGTTGGACCGATTGTCGCAATCAACCCAGGGAATGTATTCTTATCAAAAGCAGATGCACCTTATAACACAATGGTAGAAGCTGCAGAATGGTTAAAGGCTAATCCAGATAAAACAATCACAGTTGCGATTGAAGCAGGTGGAGTTTCTCAAATCAGCTTTGATGGTTTCTACATTTGGGCAAAAGAAACATATGGTGAAGAAGTATCTAGCCGAATTAAAGCTTATATCACTGGTTCCCAAAGTGACAAGGACCAAGCGTTATGGGATGGAAATGTTGATATCATTCATGGAGCCATTTCATCAAATGTTCAATACACGGAAGACGGCGTTGAAGATAAAATTAAGATGAAATTTTTAGGAGTTACTTCAAAAGAACGTGTTGAAGGCTACGATATTCCAACATTTGCAGAGCAAGGCATTCAAGTAAATGGCCAAGATTTTGTGTTCGCAAAAGAATACTTCTTCTTACTTCCTAAGGATATTGATGAAAACTTCGCAAGCAAGTTAGATCAAGGAGCTGCAAAGGTTGTTGAAAATGCAGACTATGCTAAGGACTTAGGTGTGAACGCATTCTATGTGAATCACTACTCTTTAGAAGAATCTCAAGCTTATTTAACTGAAAAAAGAGACTTCATGAGATACATTATTGAAAATGGTGCGGATTTAAACGAAATTACTGCAAATTAATTAAATTTATGAGGAAGTGTTACTTTCGTTCGTGATACTTCCTCATCTCCACCTAGCAAAAATGGACTGAAGATGGGAGCAGGTGAGATCATGAAAGAATTGTTAACAATCGATATTAAATATGATGAATACCATATTATTTTTCCGAGGATTATCATGGGTATTCTCATTTTATTAGTAGTATTGATGTTAATTAAGGCCCTAATTAAAAGATTGAAAGATGGTAGTTTGACTCAGTTCAAATTCAAATTCTTTGAAGAAAACTTTGACAAACTGAAACTGTTTGGAACCATTGGGCTCATTGTGGTGTATGTGTTTTTCTTGGAGATTATTGGCTTTATTGCTTCTAGCATTGTATTCATGTTCTTGTTAACGATTTTGTTAAAAGGTAATTTCCAACGAAAAACAATCGTTATTTCCGTTATAAACTCTGTGACAACCTCTATATTGGTTTGGTTTTTCTTTGGATACTTATTCGATATCACTTTACCGTAAAAGGCGGTGACCATTCATGGAAGCGTTTGAAATATTAACGCCATTATCTATTATCCTATGTATACTGGGGGTTTTTGTTGGAATCATTTTTGGTGCGATTCCAGGGATGACGGCGACAATGGCGATTGCAATTTTCCTGCCAATCACCTATGCATTGGATTTAATTGACTCTCTAGGCTTGCTGTTAGGTTTATATGTTGGGGGCATTAGTGGTGGTTTAGTCCCTGCAATTCTAATGAATATTCCTGGAACTCCTTCTTCGATCTGTACGACCTTTGATGGCTACCCGATGACCCAAAAAGGACAAGGGGAAAGAGCATTAAAGGTAGGAATCACCGCTTCACTTATTGGAGGAGCCTTCAGCTTAGCGATTTTATATTTCTTTGCACCAGTGTTAGCCTCTGTTGCAATTGACTTTTCTTCTGTTGAAAAGTTCTTGATTATCTTATTTGCCTTAACAGTTATTGCCTCCCTATCTAGCGGTAGCTTACTTGGTGGGATTTTCAGCGGTTTTCTCGGCGTATTTATCAGTTTAGTTGGTTTCTTCGCTGATAATAATCAACTGCGTCTTGTCCCATCCTTTTTGGAAAACCAATTGTATTATGGCTTTGCCTTGCTTCCAGTATTGATCGGATTATTTGCAATCACGCAAATTCTTCAGGAAGCAGAAAAAGGAATGAAAACAGCGAGTCATCAAAAGTTTGAATTTGATAAGAAGGAGAAGTTTTCCTTCAAGGTTTTTAAAGGGCAATGGATCAATACTTTCCGTTCCTCTGCGATTGGTACCTTTGTTGGGATTCTACCTGGGGTAGGTGGAAGTGCTGCATCGATTCTAGCTTACTCTCAGACGAAGAACTTTTCAAAGAACCCTGACCGTTTAGGAAAAGGGGAGCCAGAAGGAGTTATTGCCAGTGAGGCTTCGAATAATGGACTAACTGGTGGCGCATTGATTCCACTATTATCTTTAGGGATTCCAGGGGATAGTACGACAGCTGTATTAGTTGGAGCTTTCTTGCTTCAGGGAATCCAAGTTGGCCCACTATTTATTACACAAAATCCTGATTTATGGAGTGGGATTGTGTGGGCGCTCGTAATTGCCAATATCGTTATGTTCTTGTTAATGTTCTTAGCCATCAAGTACATGGCGAAAATCGTTTTCGTACCAAAGCAAATCATCTATCCAATCATCATTGTTATGTGTGTGGTTGGAGCTTATGCAATCAATAACGGCGTATTATTTGATGTTTGGACACTCGTACTCTTTGGTCTTGCAGGTTTTGTATTTGCAAAGATTGGAATCCAGGTGGCTCCATTATTAATTGGATTCATTTTAGGAAAAGACTTAGAAAAATACTTTATTGACTCATTAAAAGGTAGCGGTGGAGATTTAACGATCTTTTTTACAAAAGGACCAATCGCGATTGTGCTTTGGGTACTTATCTTTGCATCGATTATTTTCTCACTCTATCAATCTTGGAAAAGTAAAAAAACAGGTAACGATATCAGAAATGCCGCTTAATTAAGTAGATAGGATAGGAGGATCTTACATGTTTCAACCGAAAGGGATTATCCCTGCATTAGTCACACCGATGGATCGAAGTGGGAACTTACTGGAAGATGGTCTTCGTGAGGTCATTGATTATACCATTGAAGGTGGAGTTCATGGCGTATTTGTACTAGGAAGTACTGGGGAAATTTATGGATTAGATACGAAGCAAAAACAACGGGTGTTGGAAATCACGGTTGATCACGTGGCAGGGCGTGTTCCTATCTATGCTGGAGCAAGTGAAATTACCACAAAAGATTGTATTCAAACAACACAGCTTGCCGAAAGCATCGGCGGCATTTCCGCTGTATCGGTGTTGACTCCTTATTTTATAACACCAAATCAAGAGGAATTGAAAGAACATTACAAGGCAATTGCTGGCTCTACGAACCTACCAATCATTCTTTATGGGAATGATGAAAAAACGAATGTTAGCATTTCGCCTGATACAGCGGTGGAACTAGCTGATGTGGAAAACATTGTTGCGATTAAAGATAGTAGTGGCGATATGTCAAAGATGGGTGAGTATATTAGAAGGACTCAAGGCAAGGATTTCTCCGTATTAGCTGGTCGAGATACATTGATTTTTGGCAACCTTTGCTACGGTGGCTCAGGTGGGATTGCGAGTACTGGAAATGTAGCACCAGCGATTGTAGCTGGAATCTATGATGCGTATATCGCGGGAGAATTCGAAAAGTCAAGGGAACTTCAGTATAAACTAGCTCCATTACGATTGGCATTTGGCTTGGGAAGTTTCCCAGTTGTGATGAAGGAAGCTCTAAATCTAGTAGGGATCAACGCTGGGGTTACCCTAGGTCCTATTAATGAAATGAGCCCACAAAATAGAGAAAAGCTTATTCAGGTATTGAAAGACTTAAATCTTTATCAAGTTCGCGTATAACGGCACTTTGCATATTTGGCCGTTAAATATAAATAAATGATATGGGAGTGTTTGAATATGAAAGTTGGATTTATCGGATTAGGAATTATGGGAAAACCAATGAGCAAAAATTTAATTAAAGCAGGTTACCAATTAGTTGTACTTGATCGCAACCAAGCAGTGACTGATGAGCTAGTGGTTTTAGGGGCAGAACTAGCAACGCTTCCTAGTGAAGTGGCACAATTGAGTGATGTTGTTATTACGATGCTACCGAACTCTCCACATGTGAAAGAAGTAGCACTTGGTGAAAACGGGTTAATTGAAGGGTTCACAAAAGGGAAAGTAATGATCGATATGAGTTCCATTGCGCCTCTAGCATCTCAAGAGATTGCTGCTGCGCTTTTAGAAAAAGGAGTAGAAATGTTAGATGCACCTGTAAGTGGGGGAGAACCAAAAGCAATCGACGGAACACTTTCTGTCATGGTAGGCGGAAACAAAGAAGTGTTTGACCAATATTATGACTTGATGAAAGCAATGGCTGGATCTGTTGTACACACTGGTAAAGTGGGAGCAGGAAATGTTACGAAACTAGCAAACCAAGTCATCGTTGCGCTTAATATTGCGGCAATGTCCGAAGCGCTTGTGTTAGCGACAAAAGCTGGCGTGGAACCAGAATTGGTTTATCAAGCAATTCGTGGTGGATTAGCAGGAAGTACTGTATTAGATGCAAAAGCTCCATTAGTAATGGATCGCGAGTTCAAGCCTGGCTTCCGCATTGACTTGCATATTAAGGACTTACTGAATGCATTAGAAACAGGCCATGATGTGAATGCGCCACTTCCATTAACAGCTTCTGTACTTGAAATGATGCATGGATTGAAAGCGGACGGATTCCAATTTGAAGATCACTCCAGTTTAGTTAAACACTATGAAAAATTAGCTAATGTTGAAGTTTCTAGAGAAAAGGTACATTCTTAATCGTATTTACTGATGATAAAGGAGAGATCAAGCATGAATTCAACGGTAGCAAAAGTAAGTACGACTCCAGTCATTACAGAGATGTCCGTTGTTCCGGTAGCCGGACATGATAGCATGCTATTTAATTTGAGCGGGGCTCATGGACCTTATTTTACTAGGAATATTGTCATCTTAAAAGATAGCAGTGGAAACACAGGCGTTGGCGAAGTTCCTGGCGGAGAAGGAATTCGGAAAACGTTAGAGGATGCGAAGGCTTTAGTAGTCGGTGCTTCCATCGGAAACTATAACAATGTTTTAAATAAAATGAGGCAAACCTTTGCCGACCGTGACTCTGGTGGTCGGGGCCTGCAGACCTTTGATTTAAGAATCACGATTCATGCGGTAACGGCGGTGGAAGCTGCTTTACTAGATTTACTTGGCAAATATCTCAATGTTCCTGTTGCTGCATTGCTTGGTGAAGGTCAGCAGCGTGATAAGGTGAAAACACTTGGGTATTTATTTTACATTGGTGACAGGAATAAGACAGATCTTCCATACTATAGCAATCAAGATAGTGATGTTGAGTGGTATCGCATCCGTCATGAAGAAGCGCTGACTGCAGATGCTGTTGTTCGTCTAGCTGAGGCATCTCAGAAACTCTACGGATTTAAAGATTTTAAGTTAAAGGGTGGAGTTTTAGAAGGCAAGGAAGAAGTAAAAGCGATTCGTGCTTTAGCTGAAAGATTCCCAGATTCTAGAATTACCTTAGATCCGAATGGCGCTTGGTCGCTTGAGGAAGCGGTTAGCTTGTGCAAGGATTTACATGGAGTTCTGGCTTATGCAGAGGATCCTTGTGGAGCAGAAAATGGATATTCTGGCCGTGAAGTAATGGCGGAGTTCCGTAGAAGAACAGGCCTGCCAACAGCAACAAATATGATTGCAACGGATTGGAGACAGATGGGGCATACAATTTCCTTACAGTCCGTGGATATTCCACTTGCAGACCCACATTTCTGGACAATGCAAGGCTCAGTACGGGTTGCGCAAATGTGTCATGAATGGGGCTTAACATGGGGTTCTCATTCCAATAACCACTTTGATATTTCCTTGGCAATGTTTACGCATGTGGCGGCTGCCGCTCCTGGTGAAATCACGGCAATCGATACTCATTGGATTTGGCAGGAGGGCATTGAGCGCCTAACGAAGGAGCCAATGAAGATTGTTGATGGTCATATCGCGATTCCTGATAAGCCAGGCTTAGGGATTGATGTGGATATGGATCAAATTGAAATGGCCCATGAGGTTTATAATAATATGGGATTAGGTTCACGCGATGATTCCGTGGCGATGCAATTCTATATTCCGAATTGGACATTTAATAATAAGAAGCCTTGTTTAGTGCGATAAGAGTTTAGGCGTCGGAATCCTTATGAGGATTTCGACGTTTTTTTATTTAGTTCATTGAAACGAGCCAATAGACTTACAATTAATCTTGATGAACATCATTTTGGGGTTGACCTGGTCTTTTTAAGTGGATAGTAGGAAGCAGGACACTAGTGACAAAAACACAAAAAATGACTAGAATAATAGAATGAATAGGACATCAGGGCTGACTGAATCTGAGGTGGATGATGAAAGTAAATAGACTTCCAATGGCACTGCAAACAAAGATCATTGGGGCGAATATCATAAATGCGTTATTTATTATTTTAATATTCGCAATCATATCTATTGTTATTGAATATCGGCAAGTTGAAAAACAAATGGGCAATCAAGCTTTGCAGTTGGCGATTGCTGTTTCCTCGATGCCGTCTGTTATTGCTGCATTTGAGGAACAAGAGCCATCTCAAACGCTACAACCGATCATGGATAACATTAGAGAGCAGACGGGGGCAGAATTTATCGTTATCGGAAATACAGATGGGATTCGCTATGCTCACCCGGATCCAGAAAAAATTGGCTTACATATGGTTGGTGGAGACAACACGAAAGCGTTACAGGGACAATTTTATATATCGAAAGCGCAGGGTTCCCTAGGCAAATCGATTCGAGGAAAAGGGCCAATCGTGAACGAGGACGGAAAAATCCTTGGTGTGGTATCGGTTGGGTATCTAATGTCAGATTTAAAGGAAAATGTCATCCAACGTTCGGAGGAAATAGGGGTCATTGCGTTTGGTGTTGTGGTCATTGGTGTGTTTGTTAGTTATCTCCTTGCAAGAAATATCCGTAAGACGACTCTAGGATTAGAACCGCATGAAATGACTTCTCTTTTTTTAGAAAGGAATGCGATTCTTTACTCAATAAAGGAAGGGATCATCTCAGTTGATAAAAATGGCTATATCACGATGATCAACCAATCTGCTAAAAATTTGTTAAACGTGAAGGACGATGTTGTTCATAAAAAGATGGAAAATATTCTTCCTCATACAGAGGTGTCCAAAGTATTAATGACAGGAATCCCTGAACGTGACCATGAAATTACCCTAAGAAACAAGAGCATTATTTTGAACCAAACCCCTATTATTGAAAATGAACAGGTTATTGGTGCCGTTTCAACCTTTCGTGATAAAACAGAGATTAATAAGATGCTAGAAACTTTGACTGAGGTTCAAAGATATTCGGAAGACTTACGAGCACAAACCCATGAGTTTTCGAACAAATTATATGTGCTTTCTGGTTTGTTACAACTAGGCAAGTATGATGAAGCAATCGAGATGATTCAAGCAGAATCTTCCGCCCATGAGATTCAAAATAAGATTATTTTCGAGCAAATCCAGGACCCTAAAATTCAGGCTTTACTTCTAGGGAAACTAGGCAAGGCTTCGGAGAAAAAAATTCAGTTTATCATCGATGACAATTGTAGCATCGAAGAAATTCCAAGCCACATTTCCTTTGCGGATATCACCTCGATTATCGGAAACCTAATTGATAATGCCTTTGATGCAATTGAAGGGAAAAGAGATGGCCGGGTGACGTTCTTTGCGATTGATGTTGGAGACGATCTGGTTATTGAAGTAGATGATAATGGTCATGGAATCTCGGTACAGGAAACAGATAAAATCTTTGAAACCGGTTATTCCACAAAGGAAGGTAAGAATCGTGGGTATGGGTTAGCGATTGTGAATCGGGTTGTAAACAACTTGAATGGTTCAATTGAAGTGCAATCTAAAAGTGGAGATGGGACCGTTATATCCATCTATCTGCCAAAAACAATCTAGGAAATTCGCATTTTATGAAAGGGGGATTGGATATGATAAAAGTAGCGATTGCAGAAGACGATTTTCGTGTTGCTTCCATTCATGAACAATTTTTAGAGAAAATCGGTGGATACAAGGTTGTTGGGAAAGCGTTAAATGCATTGGAAACGTTCAGTCTTCTCGAAAAAGAAACGGTAGATGTATTGTTATTGGATAATTATCTCCCGGACCATAGTGGTGTTTCACTTTTACCGGAATTAAGAAAAAAACACCCAAAACTAGATATCATCTTAATAACGGCATCCACTGAAGGGGCGGTCGTTGAATCGTCGATTCGGAATGGAGTTTTAGATTATATTGTTAAACCAGTCACGTTTAATCGGTTCAAAATGGCTTTAAATAAAGTAGTTAGTCGAAGGGAACTGTTTGAATCAAAAGATGAATTTAATCAATCGGCTATTGATCAAATTTTTACCGGCAATTCAACGAAAACGACTACCGTAGAACTCCCTAAGGGGATTGATCCTTTGACATTGTCAAAGGTGGAAGAGACATTGAGGTCTCTTGAGCATGGGATCAATGCAGAGGCTTTAAGTGAGTATTTAGGTGCTTCTAGAACGACGGCAAGAAGGTATCTGGAATATTTAATTTCAATTGGAAAGGCAAAAGCGGAGCTAGAGTATGGGATTGTTGGCAGACCTGAGCGGAAATATTATTTAGTTTAAACGTCAGTATCTTCTATTTATAGAAGATGCTTTTTTTTGTGTCTCAGGAAGGCTTAAACCTCTCCTGAAGTGGATTGTGTCGATTCCGTGAACAAAATGAACAAAATAAACAGAATGTTTTCTATAGAATTAAAATTGGTAACGGTTACATTTACATAATTCTGATTTATCTTTGAAGTAAGGATGGTAACGAAATTTTACGAATTCGAATAGAGGGGGAAATAAAATGAAAAAATTAGCAGGAATTGTTTCAATATTGATGCTTCTGTTAGCGGTTGGGTGCTCTAGTCAGTCATCATCCAATGCTGGCGAGACAAATGAAAATGGAGAATGGAGCCCAACACAACCAATTGAAATTACGGCACCAGCCGGTCCAGGTGGTGGATGGGATACAACAGCACGTATGGTATCTCAAGTGTTTGAGCAGGAAGAAATTATTGACCAACGTTTACCAGTCGTAAATAAAGCTGGTGGCGGCGGAGCGATTGGTTGGGCTTATATTGCCGGTAAGAAGGAAAGCCCATACCACTTATTTGTTGCCTCACCACCATTAGTGTTGGTTCCTTTAAATGGCCAGTCGGAATATGACCACGAAGACTTTACGCCAATTGCTAATGTGATTGCTGATTACGGTGCTTTCGTCGTCAAAGCGGATGCAAAATGGGATAACCTAAACGAGCTGTTTGAAGATATGAAAAAGGATCCAGCAAGTGTGAGCGTTATTGGAACTTCTTCACCAGGAAGCATGGATCATATGCAGTTTGTGAAAATTGCTAAAGCAGCAGGTGTAGATGTTGCGAAGATTAAATATCTTTCTGATCCAGATGCAGGGGGATTAACTGCTGTTCTAAACGGAAGTGTAGATGTTTATACAACAGGTGTTGCTGAAACGATTGAACAAGTGAAAGCAGGAAAGATTAAGGTCCTTGGTATTACTTCTGAAGAGAGATTAGAAGGAGAGGTTTTAGAAGACTTCCCGACAGCCAAGGAGCAAGGAATTGATGAAACGTTTGTCAACTGGAGAGGTTTCTTTGGACCTAAGGACATGGATCCAGCTGCAGTTAAATTCTATGAAGAAAAGTTTAAAGAGTTAAATGAGTCTCCAGCATGGGACGAAATCCGTAAAAAGTACGGCTGGGGAGAGCTTTATATGAATAGTGAGGAGTATAGCGAGTTCCTAAAGACGGAAGCAGAAAGCATGAAGACTTTACTTGATGAATTAGGGCTGGCTCGTTAAATTTCTATTTAAATAGGAGCAGAGACGAAAGGTAGAACAGTTGCATGTTCTATCTTTCATTCTATCAAAAAGAGGTGAAAGAAATGTTAAAAAAGATGAATCAAAGAATTGCGCTCATTCTAGCGGCTATTGCGGTCTTCTATTTATTTTTAAGTTATAACTTACCGAAATATCCTAACGCCATTATTGATGCGGATGTTGTTCCGATTGGGCTAGGCTATCTTTTATTATTCTTATCGGTGCTTCTATTTCTTGATAAAACCGTTGAAACAGAGGCAGAAAAGCAAAAAAGAAACATATCAAAAAGTAATCTATTAGTATTAGGTGTTGTATTTGGGTTTATTTTAATCTACATTTCCTTGCTTGAGATTTTAGGGTTTTTACTTATGACGGCTATTTTTATCTTTGGTTGTTCCCTATTCTTAGGTTATAAAAAGCATGTAACGAATGGAATCGTTTCTGTTGTGTTCTCTTTTGCCATCTATGCTCTATTTAATTACTTACTTCGAATCAATCTACCATCAGGAATTTTGCCGTTTTAAAAGGGGGGGAAGAGAATGGATGCATTTCAAGGGTTAATGTCGGGATTTCAAGTGGCATTTAGTTTGCAAGGACTTTTGTTTGTTTTTATTGGTGTATTTGTTGGTACCTTTATTGGGATGATGCCCGGATTGGGACCGATTAGTGCGATTGCAATTATGATTCCTATCACGTATACCATGGATCCAACGGTTGCTTTAGTGATGATGGCAGGTGTTTATTATGGAGCGATATTTGGTGGATCTAGTTCATCAATCCTCCTAAATGCTCCGGGTGTGGCTGGAACGGTGGCGACCTCATTTGATGGCTATCCGATGGCGCAGCAAGGGAAAGCAGGAAAGGCACTAGCGATCGCAGCCATCGCTTCTTTCACCGGTGGTACGGTCAGTGTTATTTTACTGATGCTCTTTACTCCTGTTCTATCAGCTGTGGCTGTTTCGTTTGGGCCAGCTGAATACTTTGCGTTAATGTTTATGGGGCTTACGGCGATTGCTAGTTTATCGGATGGTTCCACAATTAAAGCCTTCATCTCGGCAACTCTAGGATTCATTGTTGTAACAATCGGGATTGATAGCCAAACAGGAACGAGCAGGTTTACGTTTGGGAATGCGAATTTGCTAGAGGGAATCGACTTTTTAGTTATTGCCCTGGGTTTGTTTGCATTAGCTGAAGTGTGCACCCTCGTGTTGAACCGGAAAGATGATAGCATGAACAATAATAAAGATTTAGGTAGTTTGCGAATTTCCAAGCAGGATCTGAAGGAAATGAGCGGGCCGATGACAAGACAATCGTTTTTAGGGTTTATCATTGGTGTTTTACCGGGCGCAGGAGCTACTATTGCTTCTTTTATTGCTTACATTACTGAGAAAAAAATTGCTAAAAATCCAGATGAGTTTGGAAAAGGTTCCGTCAAAGGGTTAGCGGCACCTGAAACGGCAAACAATGCCGCGACAAGTGGAGCCTTTGTACCATTGCTTAGTTTAGGGATCCCAGGTTCAGGGACGACCGCTGTTTTATTGGGTGCCTTTCTCGTATTAGGTGTCCAGCCAGGACCTTTATTGATTCAAGACCGACCAGAAATCTTCTGGGGAATCATTGCTAGTATGTATGTCGGAAATATCTTTCTATTAGTCTTAAATCTACCTTTAATTCCTTACATCGCAAAAGTGTTAAGAATCCCAAGACCTTTGCTGATTTCATTGGTCATCATCTTTAGTTTAATTGGGGTTTATGCGATTAGCTTTAACACATTTGATTTGTATCTCTTGGTTGCATTTGGTGTCATCGGGTTCCTGATGAGGATGTTTTCATTCCCGCCAGCTCCGTTTATTCTCGCATTTATTCTTGGCGGAATGATGGAACAGGCGTTAAGACAAACGTTAACGATTTCAAATGGTAGTTTTGGAATCTTTTTGGATAAGCCGATTGCCTTAACGCTGATCATTGTAAGTGTGATTACGATGTTGGTTCCACTGTTCACTAAGAAGAAAAAAGCAAACGTGGAGAAGAATATTGATGAAAGTGTTTAATGGAAGGTAAAAATAAAAAGAAGCTTGTGAAGAGAGTCTCTACTACTTTCTTTACAAGCTTTTTTTTATTAGGTGATTTCACAATGGTTATGGGGGTTGGTTCCCTTAGTCTATTAAAGGATAACGAAGTGGGGGACTGCCCTTTTTTTCGAAGCAGGAGAACCGTCCCCATTCTTCCCGAAGCGCCTCGATTAGCACATCCACTTCTTTTTTTGTATTCATGTGTGAAAAGCTGACCCTTAGTGCACTTTCTGCTAACTCCCGGCTTAACCCGAGGGATTCTAACATGGAAGGCCCTCGGGAATAATTGGATTTGCAAGCGGCTGCACTGGAAATGAAAATCTCTTTTTGATCAAGCACATGTACAACGTCTCGGTTATTCAGACCAGGTAACGAGAAATTGACGATATGAGGTGCTCCAAGTTTAGTTGAATGGATGACAACTTCAGGTATCTGATCGGCTAATCTTTCGATGCAATAGTCCCGAAGTTCTTTCATATGGGTGGTGTCCTTGATCATGTTTGCAAAGGTGATTCGTATAGCATCACCAAAGGCTGCGATAAAAGGAGTGTTTTCTGTCCCCGAGCGCAAACCACGTTCCTGGCCACCACCGAGATTATTAGAAAACATCTTCGTCCCATTCTTTACATAAAGGGCACCGATCCCTTTCGGACCATGAATCTTATGGGCGCTTATGCTAATCAGGTCAGCACCGAGGTCTGCAGCAGTGAAGTTTAATTTCCCATAGCCTTGAACCGCATCACAATGTAATAGCGCAGGGGAGTTTTTATCGGTAATGATTTGTTTTATTTTATTGATAGGAAAAATAGACCCGATCTCATTGTTAACTAACATCGCGCTAACTAGAACGGTGTTTTCTCCAATGGCATTTTCAAGTTCTTCTAGGTCCAGCTCACCATTGTGTGCTGAAATATAGCTTACCGTCCAGCCTTGTTTTTTAAGGTCGCGGATGGTTTTTGTTACCGCTGGGTGTTCTGCCACTGTGGTTACGACATGCTTTCCATGCTTAACGTTAGCAAGACATGCGCCCTTAATGGCAAGATTATCAGATTCTGTCCCACCCGAAGTAAAATAGATTTCATCAGAATCTACCTCAAGAGAATCGGCAATGATTTGTCGAGCCTTTTCAACCTCAGATTTGCTTTCTTTCCCTAAGCGATGTAGTGACGAGGGATTGCCATATAACTCCGTAAGCATTTTTACAACCTTCTCTGTTACTTCTGGGTAAGGTTTGGTTGTGGCACTGTTGTCTAAATAGATTTCTGGCATGTGTAATCCCTCTTTCTAATGATAAAGAAACCATTTCGTTCTAGTTGATCTACCTAGATATTTTATCAGGTTTCAGAATAAGGAATCTAGAGGTTTTAAGTAAAGACGTTTCCTGTTTATTTGGATGACCCGGATTATAGTGTCCATGATTTCCGTTCTTCCACTTGTGCTTGGGTTACCGCTACATCTCATTGGTGACCTAACTCCGTCTAACCGCTTCAACTTAGGTCATCAATCTACCTTATTGGTGCCCTATCTTTGTCTAACCGCTCTGAGTTAGGTCACCAATGCGCCTTGTTGGTGCCCTTTCTTGGTGTAACGACTCTGAGTTAGGGCACCAATACGCCTCATTGGTGCCCTATCTTTGTCCAACCGTTCCGAGAAAGGTCACCAATTAGTTGAAATCTAGTATATTTTTACAGGAATAGGGAACCCTAATTTTATTGTGTCTATCGGAGCGAACCTAAACTTTCTTTAAAATTTTTACCAGTCTTACATAGATGTAAAGGAGGAAAATGCTTGCGTCAGTTTACAAAAGGTTTAATGACGATTAGTTTATTAGTCGTCGTGATTGTTGGATGCAGTAATAATGAAGTAAAGCAACATTCTACAGAGAATTCAAAGGTTTTGGAGACGAGGAATAGCGGCGAGGTTGAGATTCTTCGGGGGAAGTATCCATTTCCTAATGGTGTGACGGAAACGGGAAGTGGGGATCTTGTTTTGACAACTCCAGCGGGGACATCTAGAAACGGAAAAACTCCAGCATTTTATATCGATCAGGATGATGAGCTGATTCAAATTGGGTTTGATGCGGACGAGTTTGATGGAAGCAGGCAAACGTTTATTTATGTAGATAAGGTGTATGTAAAACCAGATAATTTTGACAATCGAAAAGACTCATCCATCGATTTGCAGGGAACGATGTTGACACCTGGAAGACATACGGTCTCATTTATCCAGTTTGAAAATGATGATCCGAACGGTGGGGCGGTTACTAGTTATAACGAGGCTCATTATGAGGTAAGGGAAAAAGATAGAAGGTGAACGTTATTGTTGCTCATCGGAAAATGCTATGATACTATGGCGTTAATTTCATAATTGCCTTATCAGATCGGTGAGGTAGAGGAGCGGATAATAATAGTAATTCATCGGAGTATGACATCGATGAGGATGGATGAAAGGATTGTTCGCCGAAGCGCCATTCGGAGTCAAACGATTGGTTGCTGGGATGCTTTCTGAATAAGAAGCAGACTGTCATGCTTTTTGTATGTGCATGGAGGACTACTGATCGAAATGGAGGATAACGTATATTGTCATATTGCAATGATAGGTTATTTTCTATCATTGCTTTTTTGCGTTTTTTAGGAATAGCTTTGAAGCCTCCTATCCCCCTTCAATCGACTCCTCTACATAGTTCGTTTTACATCACTCAGCATTGGCCTCTCGTTATGATTAGCTTTTAAAAGGGGAGAAACATCTTGCGAAAAATCTACACGAACGGGAAAATCTATACATTTAATCCACGTAAGCCGATTGTCCAAGCGGTTGTTATCGATAACGGGCGATTCACGGATATGGGATCAACGGAAGAGATGCTGCTTCAATGGGGCAGATCTGGCGATGTGGTTGATTTAGAAGGAAAAACGGTGACACCGGGTTTGATTGATAGTCACCTTCACCTTTCAATCATTGCTGATAGTTTTACCAACCTAGACTTATCAGGGGTGACATCGAAGAATGCAATGCTTGAACAAATTCAGGAACGTGCCAATCAACTAGAACCGGGTCAATGGTTACTTGGAATCGGTTGGGATGAGAACCTGTTTACCGACGGAAGAATTCCGACGATTGCTGAACTAGATTTTGTCTCGCCAGCAAACCCGCTTCTGTTAACGAGAACTTGTCAGCATGCGGCGGTGGTCAATAGTAAGGCACTTGAAATTAGCCAATATCATCCGGCAATGACGGTTCCAGAAGGCGGAACGATTGTCCTTGATGAAAGAACGAAGCAACCGACTGGTTTGTTACTTGAATCTGCGATGACCTTAGTAAGAGAGCATATCCCGGGCCATTCTTTCGAGACGTGGAAGGATGTTATGCGTAAGACGATGCATTTTGCGATGTCAAAGGGATTAACAAGTGTGCATACGAATGATCCCTTGTACTTGGGAGAGTTTGAGAAAACTTGGAAGCTCTTTGATGAGCTTTTAAATGGAGAACAAGTGGGGTTGCGGAGTAATCTTTTAATCAATCATGAGTTTTTACCTGAATTAAGAGAGTTTGGAATGTATACAGGTTACGGAAATGACACCTTGCAAATCGGTGCCGTAAAAATCTTTGCTGATGGGGCGTTTGGACGAAGAACCGCACTTTTATCACAACCTTACCATGATGACCCAGAAAATTATGGTGATGCGATGTATGATCAAGAGCATTTATACGATATTGTCAGACGAGCACGTGAGTTGGATATGCCCATTGCCGTTCATACGATTGGTGATAGAGCATTGGAGAATGTGCTTGATGTGTTGGACCGAGTCCCTGCAACTATGTACCGTGATCGACTCATTCATGCTCAAGTTCTTCGCGAAGAATTGATTATGCGTCTTGCTCATCCTAGTAGAATTGCTGATATTCAGCCACGCTTTTTGGCCAGTGACTTCCCTTGGGTGGAGGAGCGGCTTGGAAAAGAGAGAATGAAGCTTTCGTATGCCTGGAAAACATTGATGGATGCAGGAGTGATTTGTGCAGGAGGGTCGGATTCGCCGATTGAACCGCTTGATCCACTCCTTGGAATCCATGCAGCTGTTACCCGTAAAAAGCCTGGCCAAACGCATAATGGATATTATCCAGAACAAAAACTTTCAATGGTTGAAGCTTTCCGTTTGTTTACAGAGCTAGGAGCGTATCCTACGAATGAGGAAACCGTGAAAGGGACGATTGCCCGGGGCAAACTCGCGGACATGACGGTGTATTCGGCCAACCCTTTTGAAATGGACGATGCGGATGAACTGTTAACAACAGATATTGAAATGACGATTATTGGTGGGGAAATAAAATATCGTAGGAACTAATTTCTGTTCCTATTGAATTTAAATCATCCCGGTCTAATTAGTTTGAAAGAGTAGGTGGGATCTTGAAAGTAATTGGGATTGATTTATCTGGCCCTGCAAATCACAAGGATACGGTTTTGAGTGTTTTTCAAGTGAAGGACAACCGATTAGTTTTTGAAGAAATGGTTGTCGATGCTAATGATGAAATGATTATCTCGACGATTAAGGCAGCGGCTTCAATAGGAGAAGTTGTGATTGGAATCGATGCGCCGCTGTCCTATCAGGATGGTGGGGGAGATCGTCCTCAGGATAAAAGCATTCGTCAGATCATGAAAAGTTATGGACTTTCAGGGAGTAGCATCATGCCGCCAACCTTAACGCGCATGGTTTATCTAACACTGCGTGGAGTGAGTTTGACGCGGCGAGTAATGATGATGGATTTTTATGAGAACATTCAGTTAGTTGAAGTGCATCCAGGTGCGGCTATTGGAACTCGCATTGGCAAAGAGCATTTAAGTCATGCTCTTTTATATAAAAAAAATGAAGGATCCAGTAAATTCGTTCTAGAGTGGTTTGATAAGGTTGGTATGGTTGGGGTGCCGGAAACATTGTACTTTAGTTCCCATCAAATCGATGCATGTGCGGCAGCTTTGGCGGCCTGGCATTGGGCGGATTCGGACAAACAACCAACATGGCATTGGAAAACCACTTCTGCTGCTCATCCTTTTGAATTTTGCTGCTAGGTTTGAGCGTCATTCTGATTTAGTTAAGTCCCCACTTTTTAAAGCGGGGACTTTTTAATACCAGTTTTAAAGAACAACCTTCTCGACTTCCAATGGATGTAGGGCGTTTGTGGTGTTGATATAAAGAAACGCATCGTATCTTTCTGACATGACGGATGGGACATAGTTTCCGTATTGTTCGTGCATAGGATTATAAACCACGCCAATCGCACGGTGGCCAATTCTTCCTTTATAATCATCCTGATTATTTTTAGTGAAAATCAGCAACTTGTCATGCGGACCGGCTTGGTGCATGCAGTCCTCCCAGCTTCCTTGTTGAGCTGGTGGGGCAATCATTCGCTCGAATTCCACTCCCCATTCATCCGCGGCAATGACTGTGCCACGATGGGTGCCAAATCCAAGGATAAAGACATTTTCTTCTCCTTCTTGTTCTCGCATAAGCTGTCCGACATTGACCATCCCTTCGTCGGCCATGTCGGTGGCTCGCGCATCTCCAACATGGGTATTATGTGCCCAAATAATGCCTTTCGCTTGTTCGCCATAATAGGAACTGATTTTATTAATCACGGTCACCATGTGGCGATCCCGTATATTCCACGACTCATTATTGTCGGTGACCATGGTTCGATAATAGGTTTCGGCATTTGCGGTGATGAGCGCATTGACTTCAAGGTTTAACCGACCTTCTTCATAGTAGCTCGTATATCGCTTCTTATTTAATGTGATATCGGTGAGAAGCTGCACGACTTCGTCTTTACAGTCTTCAGCGTAAAAAGCTCCTGAAACCCCATATAATTGCGGATCGCGGTTAAACGGTTCAAAACAAGCAAAGGCTTTTCGTGCGGTTTCGAGATCAGGAGAGTTTGTTTTTTCTAAATAGGCGATGACTTCTTCCATTGACTCCCACAAGCTGTAGACATCAAAACCATAAAAGCCGACTTTTTGCTCGGTAGGCAGTTTCTCGTTATAAGTTTTCAACCATTCGACAAGATCAATCATTTCTTCATTCGACCACATCCATGTGGGCCATCGTTCAAAAGCGGTTAAGGCTTCTTGGGCACTTTTGTGTGTGGTGTCGTAGCCTTTTATGTAACGGTTCACTTGTTGACAGGCTGGCCAGTCGCCTTCGACAACAATAAAGTTATAGCCTTTTTCCGTGATTAGTCTTTTAGAGAGTTCGGCACGGGTTTTGTAATACTCAGAGGTGCCGTGAGAGGATTCTCCGAGTAAGGCATACTTAGCCTGACTCATCTGATCTAAAAGGAGATTATAATCTTCTTCTTTATTCAGAGCAGTTGCATCCCTTTTGATTGCTTGAACTAGGTGATCAGTCATGTAATATCCCTCGCTTTGATTGTTGTTGTATCTTTATTACTCCTCGTTGGTTGGGAATTGAGCGTTAGTGTATTAACAGTGGTTTCGTGTAGTTGATGAGAAAATAGACAAAAAACTCAGCATTAATTGTATTTTCCGCACGAAGGTTCGGTTTTAACCAATAACAGCCATGAAAAATATTGTCAAAAGTGCTCAGGTGCTTCCAGAAAACTGGATGGTGCCTGGCACCTACCAGAAATTGGTGGTTTTCTTATGGGCGGGGTTGGGGAAAAAGGCTTTATGTTTACGAAAAGGTCATAGGGTGAAAAATTTTTTTCAAAAAGGAATCATTTTCAATGTTTATATAGTAATAACGAGAAAAACGAAGAAAATCGATGTAATACACTGATATAAACGCTTTCATCTGTTTTGTGAAAAAATAAAAATCATGGTAAGGTTTTTTTATCTATGACGGCTCGACTTTGATGAGAGTTCAAGGTCAATAATAAAAAAAATTATAAAAGAGGTGTTTTTTTGAGTTCGAAAGTCAACTTAATAAAAGAAGAGTGGTTCGGCAATGTCAGAGGAGATGTACTGGCAGGCATTGTTGTTGCTTTAGCTCTGATCCCGGAAGCGATTGCGTTTTCGATTATTGCTGGTGTCGATCCGATGGTTGGATTGTACGCTTCGTTTTGTATTGCTGTTGTGATTGCCTTTGTAGGTGGAAGGCCTGGGATGATTTCTGCTGCTACTGGAGCAATGGCGTTACTAATGGTGACGTTGGTCGCTGATCATGGTTTGCAGTATTTATTTGCTGCGACGATTTTAACGGGAGTTTTACAGATTCTATTCGGTGTCCTTAAATTGTCGCGGTTTATGAAGTTCATTCCTCGTTCCGTGATGATTGGATTTGTAAATGCCCTAGCGATACTGATTTTCATGGCGCAATTGGACCAGTTCATTGATGCGACATGGGTGATGTATACAATGGTTGCGGGGGCTCTTGCTATTATTTATTTATTGCCTAGAGTAACCAAAGCCGTGCCTTCGCCATTAGTGGCTATCGTTGTGATTACCGTGATTGCGATTATGACGAACAGTGGTGTGAAAACAGTAGGGGATATGGGAGCTATAACTTCCGCTTTACCAGCTTTCTTCATTCCAAACGTACCTCTTAATCTAGAAACCTTACAGATTATCTTTCCATACGCATTGGCATTATCAATCGTAGGTTTACTTGAATCTTTATTAACAGCTAATATCGTTGATGATATGACGGATACGGCGAGCGATAAAAATAAAGAGTCAAGAGGACAGGGGATTGCGAACATTATTGCTGGATGTTTCGGCGGGATGGCTGGATGTGCGATGATTGGTCAGTCCGTGATCAATGTAAAATCCGGTGGTCGAGGTCGACTTTCTACCCTCGTTGCTGGTGTGTTTTTACTTTTCTTAATTTTAGTATTAGGAAATATCGTTGTTCAAATTCCGATGGCTGCGTTAGTAGGGGTTATGATTATGGTTTCCATTGGAACCTTTGATTGGTCATCTGTTAAAGGGCTAGCTAAGACGCCAGTGACTGACTCCATTGTCATGGTTACCACGACATTAACAACGGTAATTACTCATGATCTGTCTAAGGGTGTGTTTGCTGGAATTATTTTAAGTGCGATTTTCTTTGTTGCGAAAATCTCGAAAGTTCACGTTACTTCTCGAATTGAGGGGGATCAGAAAATCTACTCTGTCACAGGGCAGGTGTTCTTTGCCTCCGTTGATGAACTGATTGCCGCTTTCGATTACAATGACGAGCATAAAGAAGTTGTCATTGATTTTACACAGGCGCAAATTTGGGATGACTCAGGTGTTGCAGCCTTAGATAAAATCGTTCTTAAACTAAGAGCCAACGATGTTCACGTTCGTTTAACAGGACTAAATCCACCAAGCTCTAAATTAATCGATAGGCTCGCGGTTCACCGTAAGCCAGGTGCAAAATTATCAGGACATTAAGCACGTGTTTTTCACGTGCTTTTTTTATAATTTATATCGTTTTAACCGATTGTAAGACTACTTCTTGATTAAACAGATGCTTTAATAAAAAGAAAAATTGGGAGTGGAGATTTCGATGTTTAAAAATATCATGCTTGCTTACGATGGCTCGAAACATGCATTAAGGGCAGCCGAAAAGGCAGCCTTTTTGGCAGAGAACACAGAAGGAGCGAGTATCACCATCGTATATGTGGTAGATAGTGCAACTTCTAAAGAAGATGTTCTTCATTTCGCTTCTAAGGAAGTCATTAATGAAACGAGACGGAAGCGTTTGAAAACCGTTGAAGACCTTTTAGAGGAGAAAGGCGTTTCCTATAAACACGAAATTTTACATGGGGAAGCTCCAGAGCAAATTGTCGGTTTTGCTAATTCTCAAGAGTTTGACTTAGTGGTGGTTGGAAGTCGTGGGCTGAACGGTCTTCAAGAAATGGTATTAGGTAGTGTTAGCCACAAAGTCGCTAAACGCGTAAAGTCACCAGTGATGATCATTAAATAAGAATAATGGAAGGACTCCAAAGTGGGGGTCCTTTTTTTATGGGGAAATCATAACGAAAAAAGCGTAAGCGCTTTCTTCGTTCGTGTGGTAAAATATAGAAATAACAGATGCAACGTGCAAACATTCATATAACTTCTTTTGAAACACATCAATTGAAAATTGATCGTTTGATAGAGGAGGTTGATTGATGTTTAAAAATATTCTTTTAGCTTTTGATGGATCAGAAAGTTCTTTACGTACCGTTTCTCAAGCATTAGAAATTGCCAAGTTAACGAGTGATTCTAAAATCTGGGTTGTGTATGTACTCACGGATAAAACATCAAGCACAGAGGTACTCCATCTTTGGGAGGCTGAAGGAATCAAAGAAGACCGACTACACAGATTTAAGTTAGCCGAAGAGGCTGCTGTGGGACATAACATCAACTATGAAATTAAACTTTTAAGAGGAGAACCAGAATCGAAAATTATTGAATTTGCCACTGAGAAACAGATGGATATTATCGTTATCGGTTCAAGGGGGCTGAATCCTTTTCAAAGCATGATTTTAGGAAGTGTTAGCCATAAGGTAATGAAAAAGGCAACGTGCCCTGTCATGATTATTAAATAAAGTGTGCTCTAGATAATAAGAATGCCAGCAGGTCTATTTAAAGTTTTAAATAGATTTGCTGGCATTTTTTTCACTTCTAGGCACTCAAATATGAATCAATTACCACTCCATTTATTATCTATAAATGGAGTGAATGGTGGTTCCTATTGAAGTGTCAATTAATAAAATCCACGGCCGTATCCGCCGCCATAACCTCCACCAACGTAGCTAGAACCAACGATGATTAAGAGGATAAACAGGACAACAATCAACGCAAATCCTGATCCATAACCTGCTCCTGCACTCATGAACTTCACCCCCTTCAGGGAAGGATTACGATATTCTATGTATCAACTAAAATCTGTGTGTGGACGATGACAGACGATATCAAATTTATATGCAAAAAAAGGCACCATCCAGAAACTGGATGGTGCCTGGCACCTGACAGTGTTTTTCCATTAGTGGAAAGTGACGGTCTTATCTAGGGCAAGGCGGTGGTGTTCATAGCCTTCTGCATCCGCACGGCCAAATGGGACCATTGAAGCGAATTTGATATGTTCAGGTAGATCAAGTAGTTCTTTTACCTTTTCTTGATCAAACCCGAGCATTGGGACACTTGAATAGCCGAGTCCTTCAATTGCCAATAGTAAGAAACCAAGGGCAATATTCGTTTGTGTTAACCCCCATTGAGCTCTCTCCTCGACACTCATACCGCCAAAAATAGAGGAAAGATTGGCTACTTCTTGCTGTTTTCGGTCATCTGGTAAGCCAGGGTGGACCGTTTCAGTTAAATTGGCTAAAACATCTTCCATATCGCTTATCGCGAGGATAACAGCGGGAGCCGATGTGACTTGCTGTTGTCCATAGGCTGCTTCTTGAAGTTTTTCCTTTAAATCTGAGTCCGTTACGACATGAAAACGCCAAGGCTGAAGATTCCATGCACTCGGTGCTAGCCTGACGAGTTCAAAGATTTGATTGAGGTCTTCCTTTGGTAACGGTTCTTGTACAAATCGACGAATGCTATGACGGGACTCGATGGCATCTTTAACAGAAAGAACTTTTTGCGTTGTTTGAATAGCCAAAAGTAACATCTCCTTTCGATTTGAAAAACCACGTAGGGAAAACCTACAGAATTATTATGTACACACAGCTCTAGATGAAACGAAAGACTTGCTGGTAATTAGGAAGATCGTGTTGGTGTAAAAAAATGGATGGTGCCAGGCACCACCCATTTTTTGGCATTAGAATGAAGTGGTGGTGAAGTAGGACAAGATAACTTTGTATTCATATTGTCTATGATTGTAGGGCGAAAAGCTGAATTAGAAGGTGATTTTGTGAAAAAATTTCCAAGGATTATTGTTGGTTTGCTGTTCATAGTCGTGGCAGGGTTTGGTATTCTTCAATTTGTTCATTTCGATTATGGCTATGTACCAGCAGAAGATAAGATTGTCTCCTATCAATCCAACAAGCGAAACAGCTATGATTTGTGGGGAGAGCATATCACAGATGATCAAGCAAAGGAGATTAAAAAAACAGAGGAAGGTCGTCAAAAACTTTCAGCAAAAAATGGAGCGATTGAAATTGATGAAGACCTTCTTGAATTGGGACGGAAAACCTTTTATGAGGAGACGTTTGGAAATGAATATTTCTTTACGGATGTGCTGGGTGTACTTGATGGCCCATTTACTCTCGGAAATATTACCAAAGCGATTCTCGCTCTGAAGGGAGAAGGGACGAGTAATTTACGGGTGGAGCTTGCAGAGGACATCACGCTAGGGGACAAAACATTTAAAAAGGGTGAAAAGATTGATACGGGGATTGATGTAGCGAAAGGGAGTCATGTTCCACTTGGTATGCCCGTTTCGGTAGGAGACGGCCGCGTGCGAGTGGGAGTTAGTTGTGCCGCCTGCCATGCCACGGTTGACCCTGGTACGAAAAGGATTATCGAAGGGGCACCAAATCAGGATTTTGATGTCGGATTGTTATTGGCAATGGGCACAAACTCAACAGCATTTTTTACTCACACAGATGTAGAAAACATCAAGCAGTATATGGCGGAAAAGACTCGAACGGTAACCAATACAGAAGGGAAAGCAGAGGCATTGCCAGATATTCACCAACTTGAAAAAGCGGTTGATGATAATTTTGTCAATTGGCCAAAAGGTAGTGTGGATTCTACAATTGATTTAGAAAGCAATCCCGCGCAAATTCCAGATTCTTTTACTTTAAAAGATCATCCATATGGATGGAGCGGTTTCTCGATGGCTGGACCTTTCAAAGGGTTGTCGGTCTTTAGTCATAATGTTCATTCACAAAATACCGACTCTTTATCACAAGCGGAAATAAGTGAGCCTATTCTTGGAATCGATAAAGAAGTCTACTATGGCACCATCCTTCAAAATGCTGCCAACCCAGATTTTCGTTATGACCCAAGTACAGAAGGTAAACCATCGGAATTTTTTAAGAAAATTGATCCAACACCAAATGCGGTTGGAATTAATGAACTCGTAGTAAACCCAAACTACCTGAAGGTTTCCCTTGCTGTACCTGATGGGGTGATTGTCAGTAGTCCAGGATATAATTTCAACGAACAAATCAATGGTGCTGCTGCTTGGCAAAATACGATTCAACCACCGAAGCCGAAGAAGAAATTCAATCAAGATACGGTCAAAGCTGGGCGAGAAGTTTTTGAAAAGGCAAATTGTATCTCTTGTCATGCAGGTAAAGAGTTATCGAATCATAAAATCATTTCGGTGAAAACAATCAAAACAGAACCATCCAGGGCGAAGGCATTAAAAAACACGGAAAGAATCTTTGGAGAAGCTCTTTATTATTCACCTGACACGCCCGTCCCATTACCAAAAGATCCAACCATACTTAAGGTCCCAACAGACCATTTAGATCCTGAACAAATCAAACTGGCATTTGGCCACGGGGACTCACCTGGTGGGTATAAAGTCCCGAGTATCATCGGTTTGTATTGGACAGCTCCCTATTTGCATGATGGCGGAGTTTCGATTGGTCCAGACTTACACAAGGATATAGGCGTCCCAGGTACGCTTCGAAAAGGAATTCTGCCCGACCCAGCTAACAGTATACGAGCAATGGTGGATAAGGAAATACGGGAGAAAGTCGTCAGGGAAAATAAGAAAGATGCCGGCTTGAAAAAAACCCATATTACTGGGGAAGGGCATGAGTATTGGGTAGACGAAACGACAGGCTTTACGAAGGTAGAGCAGGATTCATTAATCGAATATTTGTTGTCTGTCTATAAAATTGAAGATAAAGAGGAATAAAGAAGGGGGCGTATAGTGACAGTTCAAATAAAGATTTACTCAGATTATGTTTGACCGTTTTGCTTTTTAGCGGAGTTTCCGCTTGAACAGGCAATTGAAGAAAAAGATGTCGAGATTGAGTGGATGCCTTTTGAGCTGCGCCCTTATCCGACGGAAACGTTAAAACCTGAAGGAAACTATCTGCAGTCCGCATGGAAAAATAGCATCTATCCAATGGCCGAGCAGATGGGGGTGAAAATCGGTTTGCCTACCGTATCACCACAACCATATACACATTTAGCTTTTGAAGGATACCAATATGCAAAGGCTAACGGCAAGGGAAATGAATACAACCATCGCATGTTTACGGCCTTTTTTCAGGAAAGTCAGGATATTGGAGATATCGAGGTGCTCACTAAGTTAGCAGGGGAACTTGGACTAAATATAGAGGAATACAGGCAGGTACTCGAAACTAGAAAATATAAAGAGGTACATGAAATGGCGTTGGAGCATGCTTATTCTGAAGCTAAAATTAAAGCTGTACCGACGTTTGTCATCGGTGACACTGTTCTTCAAGGGATGCGACAGAGAGAAGTGTTTGAACAAGTAATTGAAAATGAAATGAAGAAACACGAGTGAAAATACAGAGGAGGACAGATTGTTCATCAGGACAATTGTCCTCTTTTTTTGGTTGGTTCTTTTTGAACATTATTGAGGTATGTATCGGTATTTAGTAGTTGTTGAGCTAGCTGAGTTCGGGATTTTTCTAAAAGACATATTTCTGTCAAGATGTTTTTAACATCTTGTGAACTTGTTCACGTACCCATCATTTTTACGGTAGAATCTGATATATTAAGAGTGTAATCAAATAAATCATTTATTCGAAAACGAAAGGAAGCGATCTTCATGTTCGCCACATTTTTAAGAGAAAACAAAATTGCAGCAGGTATTCTTACCGTTATTCGCTTATATCTTGGGTACGCTTGGATGGTAGCAGGTTGGGGAAAGTTAACAGGAGGCTTTGACGCTTCAGGTTACCTAAATAATGCAGTAGCCAATCCGGTGAAAGGTCCAGATGGAAATGCTGTGTATGGCTGGTATGTAAACTTCTTAGAGGCATTTGCCATTCCAAATGTTGGACTGTTTAACTTTATCGTTCCACTCGGTGAATTCCTAGTTGGTGTTGGTTTACTACTCGGCTGCCTAACAACTGCAGCAATGTTCTTTGGACTTGTGATGAACTTCAGCTTCTTCTTAGCAGGAACCGTATCTCATAACCCAACAGACATCTTCCTTGGCGGAATTATCCTATTCGCAGGCTACAACGCTGGCCGCTACGGCTTAGACCGCTGGGTGATTCCATTCATCCGCAAAACCATCAACAAAAAAGCAGAAACAAACACACTAAGCAAAACTGCCTAACTCCCAAATTCTGGATGGTGCCTGGCGCCATCCAATATTTGTAATTTTAATAATAAGCCGAAGTTAGCGTCCCCCTCGCTAACTTCGGCTTTATTTGTTTTTCCATTAAACTGGAAGGTGCCTGGCACCTATTTTTTTTGAGATAATTGAAATGAATGAGGGAGAATTCTCGTTATACTGTATGAAGAACGGTACCGTTTTGATAGGAGGGCATTATGGAAGAGGAACGGCAGTGGATTGAAGAGGTGCTGGCTGGCAATAAGCAGGCCTATGCACAGATTATTAATAAATACAAAAATCAATTATATGCGACGATTCTTAGGATGACAAAAAATCCTCAGGATGCACAGGATTTGGTTCAGGAAGCCTTTATTAAGGTCTATCATCAACTGGGGAAATACGAGGGGAAAGGCACGTTTTCTAGCTGGATCTATCGTGTTGCCATCAATCATTGTATGGACGAGTTTAGAAAGAAACGCTATAAAATGCAGCAGCTTGAGATCAGTGAAGATCAAGTGGTGAATTCAAATCATCCTGAAGTGATTTTTATGAAAAAAGAGAAAAATAGGCAGCTAGAAAAGTTAATTGGCACTTTGCCTGAAGAAGAACGAATCATTATCCTTTTGCGATATGTAAACGAGTTAAGCTATAGCGAAATCAGTGAACTAGTCGAAGTTCCTGTTTCAAGTGTACGAAACAAGCTGCATCGAGCAAAGAAAAAGCTCCGAGAAACAATCAAGCGAGAAGGAGGCGATTTTCATGAATTGTCCAACAACAGATGAACTTTTCGATTACCTAGATGACCAGTTAACAGAACAAGAGCATGCCAACGTCAAAGCTCATCTACGATTTTGTAGCGAATGTAGGAATCTAGTTGATACCTTAAAAGAGGATCAACAATTTTTAAAAGAAACATTGCACTCTCCAACCTTACCAGATCATTTTGCGTCAATGATCTTAGATGAGCTTGAGCCCTATGAACCGCAACTGAAACGACCGAAAAAGAAACCATGGAAACGGGTGATGATGCTAGCCGCGGGAATCGTGTTAGCTGTGGGGCTTACGACGACCTTAAATTCTAGCTTTGCGGAGTGGATTGGTGGGTTGTTCACAACCGAGCAAGTCGATGAAGGGTTACGAATGGCGTCGGATGCAGGACTTGCAGAACGAGTGAATCTCGAGGTGACCAACGAGGACCTTACCTTCAAAGTGGAAGACATCATCGCCGATACTTCACGGGTGGCACTATCCTATCAAATTTTAAATAATAATGGAAAAATTCAAGATACCTATCTTGAATTGGGTGAAGGTGGGAATGAAATCACCGCCATCGACCAAAATGGCAGCAAACTCGAGATGTTAAGCATGGGTTGGCAAGACGGATCGGACTACGGGTTAATTGAATTTTCATTACGAGAGCAGGAAGGGTTAGAAGCGCTAACGATCAAATTCGATTTAGTCGAGCTCGATGGGAAAAAGGGTCATTGGGAACTTGAGGTCCCAGTTGATTTAAAAGAAAGCCTAAAGTACACCAAAAGCCTCCCATTAGCGGATGCTGTTACAGATAAAGAAGGGGTTACAATTCAAATGAAGGAGGTTCAATTCGCACCTTCTGCGAACGAATTACTTTATGAAACCTCCTTCACGAACGAAGAGCAAACAAGGATTGAGGCTGAAATCAAGAGGCTGGAAATGGCCTTTGGCGAGGAAAGCACAAATTCCTTTACCAATTATGGGACAGCCATTCAATATCATATAGAAAATGAGCAAGGGGAGACGCTCTATTACCATAATACTTTCCACGAGCAAGGGCATCCGAGTGATCGAGGGTTGTTGCAAGGGTCAGGACGGCCAACCGATAAACTAGGTCACATTGCTTGGAATGAATCTTTTGTTCCACAAAAAGTGGAGGACAAACTAACTTTTGTCTTAGATGGAGTGATTAAAACCGTTCCTTCTGACTTTTCGATTAAAATAAAGCCAAAGGAACTAAGGAAGTATCCCGTTTCATTCGCATACGAGGGGAATTTTATGACAATTAAAAAGGCCGAAACGGAAAATCATTACTCCCTTCGCAAGTCACTCATCCCAATTGAAAAGGAAACCATTTTTACAATAAAAATGGAAGGCGGGAAAGAAGCCCCCTCATCAGATTTGGGAGCTTGGGTACTAGTAGATGACAAAGGAAAAACGTACATGACCTACCATCGCGGGTCGATCCTAGATGAAAAAGATGAAAACGGTCGCTTTAAAACAGACACGGAACTCATCACATATGATCTCGAGGAAGTTCCTGAAGAATTAACGTTACACCTCCTTTCTGTTACACGATATGAGGAATTGAAGGAGAAGTGGGAAGTTCCGTTGTATGAAGTGGATTAATTCAATTCTCAGCAATGAAAACAAGCTAAGTTCAATGAAAAAAGACGTGATCACATAACGGGTTCCGTTTCCTCTCACAAACATTAAAAATGTACGTTAAAATGAGTGCCAATTCACATAGGAAATTGACACTCATTTTTTATTGGTGTAAAGCCATTTGGGCGGAAATTGCATATGAATTTGTTTAGGAAAATGCACCCCAAATTGTAGAGGTAAAATGGCTAGTGTACCCCTACAATTTTACCTACAATTTGATATACAAATTGTCTTACCATAATGCTTAGAAAGCAAGTTGTAATTGGATATATATGTTAAAATGAAATAAAGTTTGTGAAAAAATGCACTCATACTAACGAAGCAGTTTAATGCAAGAAGGAGAATGAAAGGTGGCAATAATTTGTTTAAGGAAAGCATTAGATTTCCGTTAATATTTTTTGTAGTATCAGTTATTTGGCAGTTAATTGCTAAAAAAGAGGTTCAGTGGATTGATAATATAGGGGTATCTTTTATAATGTTCTTGATGTTTCTACTTTATAATTGGTCAAAGAAACCCTATAAGTGGAAGAAGAACAGTGATGAATAAGTATTTTCTAAACGGGATGCTATAACAAAAGAGGGGAAATTAGATGTTATTAGAGATTCTACGGATAATTATTATTTTTATGATACTTGGTGGAGTAGGAGGGGCGATTATAGGAAACATTTACACAATCAATGAGGCAACTGAATCTTATTCGTGGCTTGGTGCAGTAGCTATTTTATTACTACTATTTGTTTTGTATAGAAATAAATTACAATTCTCAGGATGGTATAAAGGAGAAGGTAGAGCAAAACTTCCAAAGTCTGTCTCCTTAACATTAATTTTGAGTTCAATACTGCTCATTCTATTACCATTTGTATTAGGTGCTTTATTAAGCTAACGAGCAGCTTTACTTCAACAGGAAACAAAAAATGGATATATTAAAAATGGGCTCAGTGTGAACTGAGCCCATTAATTTTTTATTGCAAAACATCTACAAAAGGGAGTACAAATTGGGTTGCATTTTCGACTGCATTTTCGGATTTTGTGATAGGAACGGAACCCTTTATGATCACCACGTCTTTTTTTTATTCCATCGCAGCCGTTAAATTTTCCATCATCGCTCCGTCCATTGGACCAACAATTTTCTTAGTGATGACTCCATTTGTATCAATCATATAGCTTGTCGGAATGCTAAATGCTTGATATTGCATGCCGATGGATCCGTCTTCGTCTAACGGGATTTCGAAGGTGAGACCATAATCGGTTACAAACTCTTCAATTGCGGCTTGACCTTTATCCATGTTTGTTAGGTTGACGGCTAAAATTTCAATATCATTTTCTTTGTTCTTCTCATAAAAGTCTTGCATGTGAGGCATTTCTGCTTTACAAGGAGGGCACCATGTCGCCCAAAAATTCAAAATGACCTTTTTTCCTTGGTAATCAGAAAGCTTCACGGTTTCTCCATCTGGGGTTGTAAGTTCAAAGTCAGGCGCCGCTTTTCCTTCCTTTACCTCGGAGAGATCAGCTCCTGGAATCTCCTCACTTGTCGGATCTAATTCTTCCGTTGAAGGCTCTGCCACCTCTTTCTCGCTTTCTATTGAGGATGGCTTCCATAGATTAACGAATACAATAGCAACAGCCAGTAAAATAATTGCGATTGATAATAGATTTTTATTCAATGATTCCGTCCTCCTTGTTCATATCTAGATAATAAAAAGGCAGTGATACCAAGCCAAAGGAAGGTAAGTGCCTCGACAGAAAGGATCGTGTCAAACATGCTTAACATCAAAAGCTCTAGTAAAATAAATAGGATAAATGGCTGAGCTGTTAGGCGTTTTTGCTTCCTTTTAATTGAAGTAAGCAGAAATAAATAGCTTACTAGTAAGATAAACTGAAGAACAAGCCCCACCACATCTTTTTCCAAAATGAAACTTAGTGCTTTGTAGCTAATGAAGAAAGATAGCAAGACTTCCGCTGATTCAGCATAAACAGTAGGATATTTCTTCCCCGCGAAGAAAAGTAAATAAACGGATAGAAGGGCTAAGGCAATGAAATGACCTGCTGTTCCCCCATTAAAATAAACAATCGATAGGGGCATATCTAGAAATAATTGAAAGTTAAAGAGAATATAAGTAAGTTTCCAAGTCAGAAAATAGAGGAAGAAACCATTCCAATACCAATCTTCCAGCTTCGTGCGTGTAATCGCCCAATGTAAAACCGACGTAATAAAAAGAGCTGCCACAACAGCTAGCCAAATGGTAGGAAGCGATAGGCTACCAATTTGCAGATAACTCATCGTCCTTTACCATGAAGGGGGACGGACTGAATGGTAAAAGTAATGTCAATCGTGTTGATGACAGATTGAATCATTCCGCAATTTTTGACCACTAAATGAGCAATCTTCTCCGCTTGTTGAGCTAATAAAGCTTCTTCGGTATGGACGAAGGCGGTAAAGGAGAGCTTTTCAATTCGATTCGAGTCATACGGATTTCGAACGGCGTCGACCTCGATCTCAAGTGACTGATAAGGAACGTGCTTTTTCGTTAAAATAATTCGTAGCAAATTTCCGCTACACCCGGTTAAGGAAGACAAAAAGAGCTCAAACGGACGAAAACCATTGCGTTCGTTAGGCGAAATGGGAAGGGAACCAAAACCCAAATCGCCACTAATTTTTTCATTTTCGATGATAAATTTCATGTGAACACTCCTTTTAACATGATTATCGCTAGTGATTGTTAAGGAATGATTAAAATTAGAATTTAAAATAGGAGTATTCTATTCCTTAACCGGCAATTCAATCGAAAATGCATGGTTGGTCCCGTTCGTCTCCAGCGCAATTTTTCCATGATGAGCAGTGATAATGCTTTTCGCGATGGCAAGGCCTAAACCTGCACCGTCAGCCTTCGTACTTCTTGATTCCTCAATCCGATAAAAACGTTCAAAGATTTTTTCCTTTTTATCTGGATCAATCCTTTGTCCTTCATGGGAAAAGCGAATCTTGTATTGATTCCCCTCCATTGCTCCGTGGACCTGCAACCGACTCCCGATGTTATAATTGAGAATATTTTGCAGAAGGTTGGTAACTACCTGCTTAAGCCCGTCGGGATTTCCTACAATCACGGCTTGATTAATGTCGATATCAATATCGACAAATTTTTCAGCTAGCTTCAATTGAAAGGTCGTTAAGGTTTCTGTTAAAAGCGGTTTCATCTCAACTGAGACAAACTCTTTTTCTAAAAAATAGTTCCCATGGTTCCAGAAGTTCAACTCGGTAATGAGTTCAACAATGCGGGTAATTCTACGAGATTCTTCGAGTAGGGAACCAAATAATTCTGGGTCTCCCTCGACTACGTTGTTTTGCAAAGCTTCTAAATACCCATTGATGTTTGTCAGAGGGGTGCGAAGCTCATGGGCAATGTCGCGAAGCATTTTTTCTCGTTGTTCCTGAACTGAAATCAGGGTTTCAGACATACTGTTAAAGTTCTCAATCAATTCTTTCATCTCGCCTGATGATGTTATCTTCACGATAGCAGGGGATTTGCCCTCTTTCATTTCCTTGGCCGCCCTCGACAAATGATTGATGGGACCGATGATTTTTTTGACCGTGAAATAATGGAATAAGCCAGCGATCACAAAAGCAAAGATTCCTACTTTCCATAGAAACCCATTTAATGTCGCTACTAATTCCTGGCCAACGACTTGTTCGGAATTCACCAAGTAGCAGGCATAATCTTTAACGGACAATCCCGCAAGCAGAATCACAAATAAAATAACGATGCTATTAAGGGCAACAAGCCTTGATAAAAGGTTGGATAACTTCTTATAAAGCCACAAACTTATACCCCATTCCTCTTACCGTCTGAATATAATCCTTTGGAGTCTTTTCCTTAATCTTTTCGCGTAAATGCTTGATATGGACATCAATGGTTCGGTCCGATACACTCTTCTCATTCTTTTCATAGATAGACATAAGAATTTGTTCACGTGATAAAACTTGATCAGGGTGCTGCATGAAAGTATGAAGCAGCTTAAATTCAAAGTGTGTTAGCTCTAGTTGTTCTCCGTTAATCCAGGCTTCACCTTTTGCGGGTTTAATGGTGAATCCAGTAAAACTTAACTTGCCACAGCGGCTTGCCGTTCTTCTTAAAACAGCTTCAACTCTTCCCATCAGTTAAGCAGGACTGAACGGTTTGACCACATAATCGTCAGCACCTAGTTTAAATCCTTGAATTCGGTCCTTTTCAGAGACCTTTGCTGTAAGCATAATGATGGGCATCATGCTTTTTAAGTCTTCTCGAACCCATTTGGATATTTCCTCGCCACTTACTTTCGGAAGCATCAAGTCGAGAATTAAGATGCAAGGATCCAGCGCTTCGATTTTTTCTTTTGCTTCTAACCCGTCCACTGCTTCGGTCACTTCATATCCTTCTTTTGATAAATAGATTTTTAAAAGTTGCCGGATCTTTGGATCATCCTCGACTACTAAAACGGTTTTTCCAATCAAGCTTTTTTGGCTCACCCTTGCTCCCCCTTATAAATCAAATAAACTAAAAGCCGAAAGCCAAGCACTGATTTTCTGCATTTGTCCACTTAAGACGAGAAAACCAAGCCCGACCATAATCATCCCATTTACAACGGCAAGTTTCGCTAAATATTTGTTTATGGTTCTTATTGTTTTTAAAGAATAAGAAATCACAATCGAAATAATTAAAAATGGGATCGCCATCCCTAATGAATAGGCTCCTAACAAGAAAACGCCTTGCGATAACGTATCCGATGAACTCGCTAGTAATAATATCGAAGACAGGGCTAGTCCCACACATGGAGACCAACCAGTAGCAAACGCCATCCCTAGCAAGATCGAGCTAAAAATATTTTTGGACTTTTGTTCCGACTGAATTCGTTTTTCCTTCATTAATACCTTGAATTTTAACAGTCCCGCCATCTGTAAGCCAAAAATAATGATAAGTAAGCCCGCGATTTGCATAATCAACACGCGGTATTCTGAGAGGATTTGGCCAATAAAGCTAGCAGATGCGCCAAGAGCAACAAAAATAATACTAAAGCCAATAATAAATCCGATGGATCTTAAATAAAGGGTTGTTCGATTCACAAGCAATTTGGAGTCTTCAATCTTTCCTCCTGTTAAATGGGTAATATAGGCTGGCAGGAGGGGGAAGACACATGGAGAGAAGAAAGAAAGGATGCCACCTGCTAAAGCAAAAAATATTCCGATATCATTCATCAACACTCACTCCTTTTCAGGTTGATTATGAGTGCCAATTGTTAAAGTTTAATTAAAAGCAAGTGAAATATCGCAAAAAAGCAGAAACCAAAAATCATGAATTGGTTTCTGCTTTTTACTCACATCAGTCTTCAAGAAGTTCCTTCAATCCATTTCTTTCTAGATTGATTTCGGCAGCTGTTCGTACTTTTAACCTTCTAATTACAGCTAACGGTGGGCACCAGCCTTGCAGAGCGTGCTGAATCATAAAGACACTCGCAATTCCGGAAAGGACCAGCCATTTTTTCCTTCCTAAAAGTCCGTATAAAGATGAAATCAAAACGATAGAGGCAAAATTCACTTCAAGGACTCGTTCCGTATCCCATTCATGATCCAATTTGTGGAGACGCGCTTGTATTTCTTCCTTACTTTTTGTTTTATAGTCGTTTAGGTTCAAATTCGTTTGTTCTTGTATGGAATCATTAATGGAATCAGCAGTGTTCCTGTTTACTTTTGTAGTGGTAGGGGGAAGAAAGGTGCTTCTAAATTGCAAAAGTATCACTCACTTTCAAGTTGTCGGGATGATTTCTCACTATTTTTCAACTCATTTATTTTAGCATTTCCTCATTAAATGGTTTTATCAATTGAAGGAATAGGGTCAGCCTAATAATTGCTATCAGGACATCGTTTTCTGACCAAAATACTATGTATTGTTTCAATAACTGGAAGAGGTAAAAAGGCATTAATTTTTAGCGGGAAAGGATAATAAAGAAGATGAAAGGAAGGGAGGATGGTTATGGACGTTAATAAAGTACTTGATGCAAAAGGGCTCGCCTGCCCAATGCCAATTGTCAAAACAAAAAAAGAAATGACCACGCTTGAACCAGGGCAAGTCATGGAAATTCAGGCGACAGATAAGGGATCGACAGCAGACCTCAAAGCCTGGGCGCAGAGCACGGGAAACCAATACCTAGGGACCGTTGAGGATGGCGATACATTAAAGCATTATCTTCGCAAAGCGAGTGCGGAGGAAGAGAAAGAGGAAAGCAAGCATCCTCATGTCATGAACCTTGGGGATTTGCAAAACAAGATTGAGGGAAATGAAAAAATTACAATTTTAGATGTCAGAGAGCCGGCGGAATATGCCTTCGGTCACATTCCCGGGGCTATTACCATACCCCTAGGGGAACTTGAGAAAAGGTTTGAAGAACTGAATAAAGACGATGAGCTCCATATTATTTGCCGAACGGGTAGCCGAAGTGATTTGGCCGCTCAGCAACTAACAGAAAAGGGATTTAAAGATGTTAAAAATGTCGTGCCAGGAATGAAAGAATGGACAGGCGATGTGAACCAAAAACACTAGTTCAATAAGGAGGAAATAGAATGAAGGTAGCAATTATTGCAGCAAATGGTGGGATGTTTGACGCGTATAAAGTCTTTAATATTGCCACAGCGGCGGCTGCAACAGACGCAGAAGTGGGCATCTTTTTTACATTCGAAGGATTAAATCTTATTCATAAGGAAGGGCATAAAAATTTGCCAATGCCTGCTGGTACTGAGCATTTTCAAGAGGGCTTTAAAAAAGCAAATGTCCCACCGGTTGAAGAACTCGTAAGTATGGCAACAGAAATGGGTGTGAAAATGATTGCCTGTCAAATGACGATGGATGTTATGAGTTTGGAAAAAGAACAATTTGTAGAGGGAATTGATGTTGGTGGTGCAGTTACTTTCTTAACCTTCGCTAAAGATGCCGATGTTACCTTAACTTTCTAAATCTATCTTAAACAGCTAAGGGGTGAGAAAATGGCTGAAGAGCAAGCAGTAAAAACAATTAGCGTAAAAGAGTTAACTAGAAAAATTCTGGACCACGAAAAGGTATTTATTTTAGATGCCAGAAACACTGATGATTTCGATGACTGGAAAATTGAAGGGGAAAACGTAGAGGTCATCAATGCCCCTTATTTTGATCTGCTTGATGGTGTCGAAAGTATTGTGGACAAGATGCCTAAAGAACAGAACATTTACGTGGTTTGTGCGAAAGGTGGCTCTTCGGAATTCGTCGCAGAACAATTGGTCGAGGCTGGTTTTCCTAATGCCTTTTCTGTTGAAGGAGGCATGAAATCATGGAGTGAACATTTAGAACCGATAAAAGTGGGCGATTTAACCGGTGGCGGTGCCATCTATCAATTTGTTCGAATTGGGAAAGGCTGCTTATCTTATTTAGTTGAATCAAATGGTTCATGTGCGCTAATTGATACCAATCGAATGCTTGAACCTTATGAGGAGTTTATAAAAGAACATCAGTTAAAGTTGACGCATACACTCGACACCCATCTCCATGCGGATCATATTTCTGGTGGTAGAAAACTAGCAGAAAACCATGGGGCTAAGTATTATCTTCCCCCTAAAGATGCGGATGAAGTTCAATTTGAGTACAATCATGTTCATGACGGGGATGAATACAAGATTGGCGACAAAACCATAAAAGCTATATACTCCCCGGGGCATACAATTGGGAGTACCTCTTATATAGTAGATAATCAATATTTACTGACAGGAGACATCCTGTTTATCGATTCCATTGGCCGTCCAGATTTGGCTGGTAAGGCAGAGGACTGGGTTGCCGATTTAAGGGAAACGCTCTATAAACGCTATAAAGAATTAGCTGATGATTTAATTGTTCTGCCGACTCATTTTATGACCCATCATGAAATGAATGCAGATGGATCCGTTTCAGAAAAGCTTGGGGTTTTATTTAAAGAAAACCATGGGTTGAATATTGAAAGCGAAGAGGAATTTAGAAAAACCGTAAGTGAAAACCTTCCACCGCAACCGAATTCTCATCAAGAAATTCGGGAAACCAATATGGGCAAGATCACTCCAGAAGAAGAGCAACAGAGAGAAATGGAGATTGGTCCAAATCGTTGTGCGGTTAGATAGTTAGGATGGAATGAACGTAAAAAAGAGAGACCGATTGGCGTGAATTCGCAATTCACGCCTTTTTTGAGTATTACCCTGTTAGGTATTTTACAAACCACAAATACTATGAAATAATGGTTTTCCTTAGCTAAAACTAAATAAACGGATTCGTTTTAAAAAAAATTCATTAATACTGTTGACATTATACCTATAGGGGTATATTATTAACCTTGTCAGCACGACAATGACCAATCAACATAACCATGAAAACTTGGTTATGAAAACAATACTGAAAGGTGGAGTCAAGTTGGAATACGTTAATTATGTCCTCATTGCGATCATCGCTTTTGTTTTTATCAAGCGACTGATTCCTGTTAAAGGAATTAGGCATATATCAACAGGTGAGCTTAAGAATGAATTAAAGGATAAAAACAAACAGTTCATCGATGTTCGTACCCCAGGAGAGTTTAAAGGAAATCATATTCGGGGATTTAACAACCTTCCTTTACATCAATTGGCTCAGAAATCCAACAGTCTGCAAAAGGATAAGGAAGTTGTGGTCATTTGTCAGAGTGGAATGAGAAGCCAAAAGGCATGTAGCCAATTAAAAAAACTAGGATTTACAAATATAACGAATGTAAAAGGCGGAGTTAGCGCCTGGAGACCATAAGGAGGCAACGAAACGATATGAAACAATTATCTGTTAAGGAAGTTGAAAATTTATTAAAAGAAAAGCAACCGATAAATATCATAGATGTAAGAGAAGTGGATGAGGTGGCAACAGGTAAAATCCCAGGAGCGATTCATATTCCGCTTGGGCTATTAGAATTCCGTATGCAAGAGTTAGATAAAGCAAAAGAATACATCATGGTGTGCCGCTCAGGTGGTAGAAGTGCTAGTGCTGCTCAATTGCTTGACTACCATGGTTATAAGGTAATCAATATGACAGGCGGCATGATGTTGTGGGAAGGTCCTACTGAATAATTTTTTTATCACTTTCAATACCCCTAGGGGTTAAAATATAAACAACGTAAAATAGGAGGAAGAAAAATGAGTAATAGAGTCGCGATTATTGCTAGTAATGGTGGGTTATTTGATGCTTATAAGGTGTTTAATATCGCAACGGCTGCAGCTGCAACCGATCAAGAGGTAGCTATTTTCTTCACATTTGAAGGATTAAACCTCATTCATAAAGAAGCGAACCAACAGCTTCCAATGCCTGAAGGCAAAGAACATTTTGCTGAAGGATTTGCTAAAGCCAATGTTCCTGGTATTCCGGAAATGGTTGAAATGGCTCAAGATCTAGGTGTAAAACTAATTGGTTGCCAAATGACAATGGATGTTATGGGATTAGAAAAAGAAGCATTTGTTGATGGCATTGAAGTCGGAGGAGCAGTAACCTTCTTAGAGTTTGCACAAGATGCAAATGTAACTCTCACATTCTAAATAAGTGATTGTTTTCTTAAAGTTGTTGTTAAAATCTTAAAGCCGATTTTAACGTGTAAAAAGCTATTTTGTAAGAATCATATTAAGTTTGCATGCTCTTTTCGAATAGTGTTAAAAGTCCGTTTATACGCGAAAAGAGCCTAAAAAATTTTACATTAAAATATACCCTAGGAGGTAAGATAGATGACAGTAAAAGCAATGAATTCAAAAGAAGTAACAGCTAAGGTGTTTAACAAAGAAACTATGTTTATTCTAGATGTTCGTAACGAAACGGATTTTCAGGATTGGAAAATTGAAGGAGAAAACTTTCAATACTTCAACATTCCTTACTTTGAGTTACTAGATGGTGTGGAAGAAATCATGGATAAAATTCCAGCTGATATGGATGTTTTGGTTGTCTGTGCAAAAGAAGGGTCTTCTGTGATGGTTGCGGAAATGCTTTCTGAGGAAGGTCGCGATGTGGCTTACCTTGAAGGTGGTATGAAAACTTGGAGTGAACATTTAGAGCCAGTTAAGGTTGGCGATTTAAAAGATGGCGGAGAGCTTTACCAGTTTGTACGGATTGGAAAAGGGTGTCTATCTTACATGGTTGTATCAAATGGCGAGGCAGCCATCATTGACTCTACTCGTATGACGGATATCTACCTTGATTTTGCAAAGAATATGAATGTTAACATCACTCATGTTTTTGATACTCATTTACACGCTGATCATATTTCTGGTGGTCGTGTGATTGCAGAGCAAACAGGTGCAACTTACTGGTTACCACCGAAGGATGCAACAGAAGTTGTATTTGAATACCAGCCACTTGAGGGTGGGAATGATGTGAAGATTGGTGAAACGAACATCAATATTCACTCTCTATACTCACCAGGACACACAATCGGGTCAACGTCCTTTGTAATTGATGAAAAGTTCCTTCTATCTGGTGATATCTTGTTTATCGATTCAATCGGAAGACCTGACCTTGCTGGTTTAGCAGAAGACTGGGTTGGCGATTTAAGAGAAACGCTTTACAAGCGTTACCGTGAGTTATCAGATGAACTAGTGGTACTTCCAGCCCACTTTATGATTATCGATGAGTTAAATGAAGATGGAAGTGTCTCTGAAAAGCTAAGTACATTGTTTGCTAAAAACCATGGCTTGAACATTGAAGACGAAAACGAGTTCAGAAGTTTAGTGACGGAAAATCTGCCACCGCAACCAAATGCATACCAGGAAATTCGTGAAACGAATATGGGTAAAATTACCCCAGATGCAGAGCAGCAACGTGAAATGGAAATCGGACCAAATCGCTGTGCGGTACGTTAAATCATAAATTATTTTTTACAACAGGGGGATGTTTTGAATGGAATCAACAAAAGTATTAGATGCAAAAGGGCTTGCATGCCCAATGCCAATCGTAAAAACAAAAAAGGCAATGAATGAGCTTGAAGCAGGTCAAGTACTAGAAATTCACGCGACGGATAAGGGTGCGAAGAATGACCTACAAGCTTGGGCAAAATCTGGCGGTCATGAACTTGTTAAACATGAAGATGAAGGCGATGTTCTGAAATTCTGGATTAAAAAGGGGTAAATCATAGGGAACCAATTTGGTTCCCTTTTTAAAAGGGGGGAAACTTGATGGACTTTGGCTTTATACTTACAATCTTTTTAATTGGTTTTATCGGTTCATTTATATCCGGGATGCTGGGTATAGGTGGTTCGATTATTAAATATCCGATGTTATTATATATTCCACCGATGCTAGGTTTCGCTGCATTCACTGCCCATGAAGTTTCGGGAATTAGTGCCGTGCAAGTGTTTTTCGCGACCATTGGTGGGGTTTGGGCTTACCGTAAGGGCGGCTATTTAAATAAATCGTTAATTACTTATATGGGTGCTAGTATTTTAATTGGTAGTTTTATTGGTGGGTACGGTTCTAAGCTGATGTCGGAAGCTGGAATCAACTTAATCTATGGAATCTTGGCACTAATTGCTGCCGTGATGATGTTTATTCCTAAGAAAGGCATTGACGATATTCCACTTGACCAAGTAACGTTTAATAAATGGATTGCGGCTACGCTATCTTTAATTGTCGGAGTCGGTGCCGGGATTGTTGGGGCAGCTGGGGCGTTCTTACTCGTTCCGATTATGCTTGTTGTCTTAAAAATCCCAACGAGGATGACGATTGCCTCCTCATTGGCAATTACCTTGATTTCTTCCATTGGAGCAACGGTCGGAAAAGTCACGACAGGACAAGTGGATTGGGGTCCTGCTGCCGTGATGGTTATTGCTAGTCTAATTGCTTCTCCAATCGGAGCGATACTCGGGAAGAAAGTGAATACGAAAGTGCTCCAAATTATTTTGGCCGTGTTGATTTTGGCTACAGCAATTAACATCTGGATGGATATTTTATAATAAAGGTCAGGTGATCTCGTTGGAAAAGGAAAAGAGAAATGATTGTGGACCTACTGGTTCCTGAGGAATCAATTCTAAGCCAATCCCAGGTCGTCGTAAAAGCGTTCCGCCCGTTTGACCTGGTGTTTGGGTGTGGCTCCTGGTAGGAGCCGGTATGTTGATATCGAATTGGTTATAAAAAAGGAGGCTGATTACAGTCTCTTTTTTTGTACTTTTTTTGAAAGTGTAACTTACTTAATACCTGTAGAGTCAATTTCAATAATGGTCGGTTCGTATCTTGAGATGACATCCACTTTGTGATCAATACAAGCTAAAGAGTAATGAGTTAATTTTTCTTTTGATTCCTTATGGATACGATCTAAGTAATTAGATTGCTGATAGATTCGAAAGGCTTCACCCTGGAAGGTCTCCGTATTGTTCCAAGTTGTAAAATCGTCATAGATGACCGAATAGGTAACATAATTTTTAAAGTCGATTTGTAAGGTTTTAACTTTGCTATCTGGGTGGGGGAAAATGAGTAAGTCAGTTGGATTCTCGCTTTTATTAACGATGATCCTCAGTTTTACTTCATTTGTTCTTGGTTCTAAGATCTGCTCAAATGAAATATGGTCCCCCGTTTCTTTGGTTAACTCCTCGAAAGTCATGTTCGTCACCTCAAATGTACCTCACAGATGGAATGGTCAAGCAATAAACCGGCATTTAGGAAAGCTACTACAGCCTTTGAACTTGCCCTTTTTTCCTGTTCTTACAACCAATTGACCACCACACCGAGGGCAAATATTGTTCAATACCTTTTGATTTCGTGTGTTTTTATCAGTTTTGAGATCTTCTACATGCTGTTTACTTTGCTCTTTTTTCGCTTTGCGGTCTTTTAAAATAAATCGAGACAATAAATGATTTATTTTTTGTCTTTCCCAATATAATAGTAGAATACCATACTTAAGTCCTATATTAGGTTAATATATTCTATTATTATCCAATTTGTTTGTGGTAGTCTTATACATATAAAAATTCGGTTGAAAGGGAGAGATTTCTTTGCCACAAATAAAAACGGAAAGACTTGAAATGGTTACACTAACGGCTGATATGATGGAGGCGATTTTAAAGGGAGCAACGGAGGATTTCGACTATCAGTTAGCAGCTGAGTGGCCCTTAGATGTATATAAACAATTTTTCAACTACAAGATTGAGAGATTTCGTAAGTATCCTCATGAGAACGAGTGGGAAGGTGTCATCATTGATAAACAAGAGCAACTCATTGTTGGGGATATGGGATTTAAAGGTGGACCTGATCAAGAGGGGATCATTGATCTTGGGTACAGCATTGTCCCTAGCTATCAGGGAAGAGGCTATGCTACGGAAATGGGGAAAGCGATGGTAGAGTGGGCAGAGGCCAATCCAAATGTAAAAAAGATCGTCGCTACTTGTGACCCGGATAATCTTGCCTCGATTCGGGTGTTGGAGAAAATAGGGTTTAAGCGAACGAAGCAGACGGAGGAAAGTATTTTTTGGGTTTACTAGGGAAAGGTTCTCTGTTTTTACTATGGGGATCGGTGGTTCAATGCACTCGTTTTGAGTGTTTCGGAGGGAGTTAGGAATGCTAGTGTTAGACGCCCAGTTTGATTTTTATGTTAAGGGATCAACTCAAAATCAAGCTTCTGCTTTTGCAACCGTTGTCGGAGAACCGATACGGTTGTATTTTTTTACATGACTTCTCCAATTTAAGAATATATATAACCAAACGAAAGGAGGCGGGATAATGACATCAAGGAATCCAACTGATAAACCCGTGGGCACAATCCATGTGGTGGATCCTTCTCCTTATAATTGGCTTTATGTATTATTCCATACAATGGAAGAACCGGTTCGAGCCGACCGAGCGGGGCGTGTGATTGCGTCACTGGCCTCAAAGGCAAAATGGATAAACCAGACAACTCTTAAAATCGAACTGCGAAAAGGCGTCCTTTTTCATGATGGTGAAGAATTCACCGCAAAGACAGTGAAGAGGAATTTCAACGAGCTTCAGAAATGGAACGCGCCGCACCCACCGGGGACTTGGCTCAACTTTCCGACCGGAACGACTTTGAAGGTAGTCGATGACTATACCGTCCAATTTCATTTTCCCAAGCCTGATGGTCTTGCGCTTGGCAAAATGCGTGGCAACCATATGGGGAACTCGCAGTTTTATCAGTCGATTGGCTTTGGTTATGCAAAGCTTGGCACAGGTGAGGGACATTGGTGAGTATTGGATGCACCAGGCCCGTGGGGCACTGGACCATTTTTGTTATCAAAAGGGTACTCTTCGATCAACAATGTACCAGCCATCATAAAAAAGAAACCGTTTGAAGCCACGTGGTTGACGGTAAAGGAAAACAGGACTCCCAGCGTGGTGCTTGATGCCAATCAAAACTATTGGAATAAGAATCGTGGACCAAGATTGAATAAAATTGTTTTTCGGAATGATGTATCTCAAGAGCAGGCGCTGCATTTATGTACAACAGCAGAGGGGCAAGTCGATATCGTGACACAGGTTCAGCCAAAAGATGCAAAAAAGGTCATCATGTCAAGCTACGCCAAGTTAGTCACCGCCAAGGGAAACCAAGTTCTTGCCGGCGTATTTAATCGGTTTAAAAAGGATGTTAATTTTAATGATCGTAACCTGCGCTTAGCTTTGAATTTAGCGGTGGACCGAGAGGAATTGGTTCAACGTGGTTTTCATGGCTATGCCGACCCTGTCCCAGCGATGACGCCACCTTGGGCGATTGATTACCCTGAAGATTTGACACCAAGGGCGTATGATCAAGAAAATGCTCGTGCGTTATTAAAAAAGGCAAACTGGCCTGAGGGAAGAAAACTTAAACTGGCTGCCACTAAAAAACAAACGGCGATTGCAAAACTCATCGCAAACCAAATACAAAGGACGTTGCGTCTGCGTGTTGATGTAATCATCATACCCGAGGAGCACGAAGTCAATTGGATGCGCATAGTAGCCGAGAAAAAGCTTGTTCCTGCTTGGGATATTCTGTTGGCGAATGCAACCGCGTTATTTTATGAGGATACGCCAGCTTTTTTCCACCGGGAATTTTTCGGAGCGAATGGGGCGTTAAGAGCGGGGCCAGAACTCCCCCAATTTAATCAATTGTTTCAGAACATGGCTGGAGAAGTAGACAAGAAGAAGCGGGTGGAGGTAGCAAAGGAAATCGATCGCTATGCGTTTAAGGAAGTTCTTGCTCTCTTCCTTTGTATCCCACAGTCTCTCTATGCGGTAAACAAACAAGTGAAATTTCACCCATACAGAACTACCTTTGAATTAGCAGAAACCGAAGTCACAGTGGACCATTGGTCGAGACGGAATTATCCAGGGCGTGCGTAGGCATGACCTGGATTTTTTTATGGGTAAAAAACGCTGAAAATCATGTTAACGGCTTCAAGCTAAAATAATCTAAAGCTTGATTCACAGAATCGAGATCATAGATTCTTTTCTCAAGACAAAATTGAATGACTAAATCATAAGTATCACTTTCCGACAAGGAATAGCCTGCCGCACTTAAAAGCTCATCGGTATTGTCGTAATCCAACTCAAGGGCCAAGGCAAGAGCAATCACGGTATTTTTACGAGGACGGTAGTTTGGAATCGAACGGATTTTCGAAAAGTGTTTACGATCCATGCCTGCACGTTTATAAACATCTGCATCACGATAGCCTTTCTGGTCGATAAATCCAAACAGCACTTGGCTAAGTGTTGGCTTACGATTGGCGTCAATAAAATCTTTTAGTTCACTATGTTGGACATTCTCAAGAATATTGAAGTCGCTGTCCATGTTCATTTCAGAGGATTTACAAATCATTTCGTTTTGGTAACTATGTATATACCTTTCTAACTCTAGTAAAATCTCTTTTTCGAGCATAGGGTCTACCTCCTAAAATGTCGCTTTACAGGCGACCAAAAAATGGATGAACTTAAGTACTATTGTATCAGAAAGAATTATTAGGAGGATGAATTCTATGAATACTAACTTAACTGAGATTATTTTTTTATTGGACCGTAGTGGCTCAATGGCAGGGCTTGAAAAAGATACAATTGGTGGCTTTAATTCTTTTATTAACAGGCAGAGTCAACTAGAGGGAGAAACGCTTGTTACCGCTGTTCTGTTTGATGATGAATATGAAGTGTTGTGGAATGGGGGTGCAGCAAAGGATATAAAATTAACCGAAGAAGACTATTATGTGAGAGGATGCACAGCCCTTTTAGAAGCGGTAGGTAAAACCATTCTAGATGTCGGCTATCGCTTATCGAAAACGGATGAGGAACAACGACCGGGAAAGATTTTGTTTGTGATAACGACAGATGGAATGGAAAATGCCAGCCGTGAATTCACTTATAAAAAAGTAAAAGAATTGATTCGCCATCAGCAAGAGAAATATCGCTGGGAATTTATTTTTATGGGCGCCAATATCGATGCAGCGGAAGAAGCCGATCAACTCGGCATCGCAAAGGAAAGTGCCTTCACCTTCGAAGCCTCCGAAAAAGGCGTCGAAGTCATGTACGAGAAGGTGGATGAGATTGTGTCGGTAAAGCGGAGGGGAATTTCGGACTTTTAAGATTGGTTCTGTTCAAGGAAATTGATTTCACTCAATGTTGATAGGAGCGGAAGGCACTCGACTCCTCGAAAATGAAAAACGCATTTTCTCGTGCGTGGGCAGATTCAAAGATGTAAAATTCAATGTCCTGCGGGAGTACGGGGCAGGGGAGACCCCACAGGCGCTTCAAGCGCCGAGGAGGCTCCCCGGCACGCCCGCGGAAAGCGAGTGCCTGGAGCGGATATCAACATAGGTTTAACTGAGTCTAAAAACTTAAATGTTAAAATTGGTAATTTAACTGATTGACAAACCACAGCGAACTAGTATATATTAATATTAATTATTTGAATAGTTCTCCTAAAGGGGAGTAGCTTTTACAGCAGAGTCGTCATTTCGGAGGTCACGAATCTCCCGGCTTTGTTGGCAACGATACCGTTGTTAGCAAGACCTTTACCAATCTGGTAAAGGTCTTTTATTGTTTTTAAAACCTTTACCATAGTCTGGTAAAGGTTTTTTATTTGTTCTGTTAAATAGTATTAATTTTCACGAAAAGTTGATTGTAGCGGAAGGCGGTTGACTCCTGCGGGAGCAGCGGGACAGGTGAGACCCCGCAGGAGCGCAGCGACGAGGAGGCTCACCGCCCGCCCCGCGGAAAGCAAACGCCTGGAGCGTAAATCAACATACTAGTTAAGCAGAGCCAAATCTTAAAGACCTGATTCAGACCAAACTACGAACATTCAATAATAGAAAACTTTTAAATGAATGGAGAGAGGGTAAATGAAAAAGAAAAAAGTAACTTTTATTGAATTGGTGAAGAAAAACAAGGAAGCGCTGATGAACGATCCGAAAGAAATAGCTAGAATCGAAGAGCGACTAGAGGCTAAGCATTCAAATAAACGTTAGGATAACGATAAAAAAACCAGGAGGGTATTCATGTTACTAAGAAAATACATGTCACTTGTAGGAATTGGTTCAGCACAAATTGATCTCATTCTTGAAAAGGAAACCTACTATCCTGGTGAAACGGTAAAAGGAGATTTTCAGATTAAAGGCGGGACCATCGAGCAGCAGTTGAAACGGATTGAGTGTGACCTGATCAGAAAGGACGAAATATTGGGGAAAGAGGAGGTTATTCACACCGCTACCATTTTAACCTCCTCAAAGATTCAAGCGGAAGCAGTCAATCAGATTCCATTTGCATTTACGCTCCCCGAGGAGATGGATGTTTCCACTGAAACGCAACTTTACCGGTTTACCACAAGGTTGTTTTTTACCCAAGGTGTAGCGAGTGCGGATCAGGATGCTATCAAGATTGTCAAGCCGGCCGATGGAGAGGTAGCGGAGGCGTAGCCCTACAGAAAACATAAACTCAAAGACCAGACATAATGATATTTAGGAGGAAAAAATAATTGGAACTTTCGATTTTACTAGAATATGGCGGAGTGTTATTACTCCTCATTGCCCTTGAAGGCTTGCTTGCTGCCGATAACGCATTGGTACTGGCGATTATGGTTAAGCACCTTCCAGAAGAACAAAGGAAAAAGGCGCTGTTTTATGGTCTTGCTGGGGCGTTTGTGTTCCGTTTTGCATCCTTATTTGCGATTTCCTTCCTTGTAGATGTTTGGCAAGTTCAGGCGCTTGGAGCCTTATACCTCCTATTTATCGCGATTAATCATATCGTAAGGAAACTCTATTTTAAAAAACTTGAGGGGCAAGTTGAGAAGGAAAAGAAAAAATCAGGATTTTGGGGTACGGTATTTAAGGTGGAATTGGCTGATATCGCGTTCGCGATTGATTCGATCTTAGCTGCATTTGCTTTAGCGATGACTTTACCAAATACAAACCTACCAGCAATTGGTGGAATGGATGGCGGAAAGTTCCTAGTGATCTTTGCTGGTGGTTTAATCGGATTGATTATCATGCGTTTTGCCGCAAACCTATTTGTTACCTTGCTTAATTCGAGACCGGGGCTTGAAATTGCTGCCTTTGCGATTGTTGGTTGGGTAGGTGTGAAGTTATCAGTGTTAACATTAGGGCATAAGGACATTGGCGTTATTCCATATGACTTTGCCCACTCCACTGAGTGGAAGTTATTCTTCTATACCGTATTGATTGGAATAGCTGCAGTGGGTTGGTTCTTGTCGAAAGAGAAGCAGGAACAGCGAGCAGCGTAACATAATACAATAGTTAAGCATGCGGGTTCAGTTAGAATGCAACTCGCATGCTTTGATTTTTCTAGAGGGCTCTATTCTCAACCTTTGTTGCTAACTGTTATAAATAGAACTTTAGAGCTAATTTTCCCACGAAAAATACCTATAATATAATGAGGGAAAGAGCTTGCAACTTACTTTAAGCGTACCAAATAGCTTTTTCATCGTTAAAATCGGGTTTTGGATTTTAAACAACAATCTTTACGAAAAACAGCCTTATAGACTGGAAAGGGGGAATTGGGTTGAAATCATTCAGTGAATTAGCTAAAAGTGTGTCGTTCACGAGGAAGGGCTCGAAGGTAAAACTGAATGACAAAGATCCTGCTCTCGAATTGATTGGTACAGGGAGAAGCGCCTACGTTTTTAAAATTAAAGACACGAACAAGGTTTTAAAGGTATTCTTTCCTCCTTATGAACAGATTGCGCAAAAAGAAGCAGAGATTTATAAAATGCTTTCAGGTAACATTTATTATCCATCGATTTATGATTCAGGTGAACACTACTTAGTTATCGATTATATTGCTGGAAATACATTGTTTGATTGTTTGGTAAAAGGAATTGAGGTAACCGCGAACGAAATCAGGGAAATTGATAAGGCTCTATCGATGGCAAGAGAAAAAGGGTTGAATCCCTCTGATATCCATTTGCGAAATATTATCCTAACAAAAGATGACCAAGTCAAAATCATTGATGTGGCTAGGTTTAAACAAACAAAAAAATGTAAGCAATGGGCCGATATAAAAGCGGCATATAAGAAGTTTTATCATAGAAGACTATTTCCCAAAAAGGCTCCAGAACTGATTTTAAATTTAATTGCTTTTTTATATAAGAAGAAAATGATTCCGTATTTTCGGTAGGACGCTAACGCTTTTAGGAGCCACTCGGTCTAAATAATAGTACCGAACCCTAGTCTGAATAGTAGGCTGGGGCTTTTTACTTTGGTCAATGAAAGGTATGTATATGAATGTGCTTGTAGAAAATATAGGCAGCATGATGAATGAGGAGGAATTGAAATGAGTGAAAAAAACTATCAAGCTTTGATTAAGGATCGGGTCTTTATTGGAGGTGCGGATGATGTCCAAGACGTAATGGAAACTGAAAAGGCGGATGTCATTTTTGATTTGCGGGCAGAAGCACCAACAGAGAACTCTGATTTTAATCGAATTCATCGGCCGATTGTTGATGATAAAGAAAATCAAGAGGAATCAGTTAAGCAAGCAATTGATCATGTGTTAGATGCTTATCATAAGGGGAAAAAGGTTTATTTTCATTGTGGGGGTGGAAGTAACCGAACGGGAACAGTGGCAATTGGGACTTTGCTTGCGTTAGGTGAGGCGAACACCATTGACGAAGCTGAAGCAAAGGCACAGTCCGTTCGTCCGAAAATTAAGGTGAAGCCAGAAATGAAGGAAGCTTTGAAGCGGATTTTTCCGGAGGCTTAATGAGTAAAAGGAGTCAAATGAATAAGGCTGACTTGGGCGTTGACGATAAGCTTTTGAAACTGCTGGGCATGAAAATTGCTGTTTAACTTTTACAACGTTAAAATAATACAGTGTTTCAAAGTTAAACATGAGGAGGAATGGTTTGTGAACGTTAAATTAAACAATGGCGTAGAAATGCCTCAGCTTGGTTTTGGTGTTTTTAAAGTAGAAGAAGGCGAAACGGTTGTAGAAGCAGTAAAAAAGGCGATTGAAGTTGGCTACCGATCAATCGATACAGCGGCCATCTATAAAAATGAAGCAGGGGTCGGACAAGCGATTAGTGAATCAGGAGTTCCGCGTGAAGAACTTTTCATTACCTCTAAGGTTTGGAATAGTGATCAAGGGTACGAATCCACACTAAAAGCATTCGATGCGAGTCTTGAAAGACTCGGGTTGGATTATTTAGATTTATATCTTGTTCACTGGCCAACACCTAAACAAGATAAATATGTTGAAACGTATAAGGCGTTAGAAAAATTGTATGCGGATGGAAAAGTTCGTTCCATTGGTGTATCGAATTTCAAGATTTCGCATTTGGAAAGACTTTTTTCAGAAACGACTGTTAAACCTGTCGTCAACCAAGTGGAATTGCACCCATATCATTCACAGTCTGAGCTAAGAAAGTTTTGCCGTGAAAATGGGATTTATGTAGAAGCTTGGGGCCCATTAATGCAAGGGGGAGAGGCTCTTAACAACGAAGTGATTGCAAAAATCGCTGAACAACATGGCAAGACTCCTGCCCAAGTGATTCTACGCTGGCATTTGCAAAGTGAAATCATTGCGATTCCGAAATCAATCACACCTAGCCGAATTGAAGAAAACTTTCAAGTCTTTGATTTTGAATTATCAGGCGCTGACATGGAACAAATTGATGCACTTAATGAAAACAAGCATCAGGGACCAGACCCAGATGATATGAATGTATTTTAAGGAATACTAGTTACATAAATGGAAAGCAAATGGAAGGTGCCTGGCACCTTCCATTTGTTTTCCACTGAGCGATGTATGGTAAAATGAGGGGACGAATAATGGATCATGATATAGAGGTGTAAAGATGAAAACAGTTGTAGTAGTTGGTGGTGGGGTAACAGGTTTAGCTGCCATGTATGAATTACATAAATGGAAACAAGCGAACCAAGCAGATGTTAGGCTTGTTTTAGTTGAGCAGTCAAATGAGCTTGGTGGAAAAATCTGCACAGTGAATCAAAACGGGTTTGTCATGGAAGCTGGGGCCGATTCAATGGTCGCCCGGAAAATAGAGACGATGTCGTTTATTGAAGAGCTCGGTTTGGAGCAAGAAGTTGTCTATAATACGACGGGTATTTCTTTTATCTATACTGACGGCGAGCTGAAGCCGATTCCGGCGGATTCGGTTTTCGGTATTCCGGCAAGCATCGAATCTTTGGCGACCAGCACGCTTGTTTCTGCCGAAGGAAAAGTCGCGGCGTTGAAGGATTTTTATACGAAGAATGAAGGCTTTACGAAAAACGATTCTGTCGGCTCATTTCTTGAACATTGTTTTGGAAAAGAATTAGTTGAAAAACAAATTGCTCCTGTTCTGTCTGGAGTTTATTCAGGCAAGCTTAGTGATTTAACGATATCTTCCACTTTGCCCTACCTGATCGATTATAAGGAACAATACGGAAGCATCATCAAAGGCTTGGAAGCGAACAAACAGAAGTTCAAAGGGGGAGAAAGAAAGTTTCTTTCTTTTAAAAATGGCTTAAATTCGCTGATTAAGGGGTTTGAAGACAAGCTTGATGAAGTGGAAATTTTAAAGAACACGAAAGTAGAAAAAATCGAAACCAGCAACGATGGTTATCAAGTTAGATTAAACAATGAGGAAATTATTGAAGCCGATCATGTCGTCCTAAGTATCCCGCATACGGCGGCTGAAAAAATCCTAGAGGACCCTGAGCTCGACGCAGGGTTTGCAGGATTAAAGAATAGCTCCCTTATTAGTGTGTATGTAGGTTTTGATGTTCCAGATGAGATTCTGCCAGCCGATGGTACAGGCTTTATCACCGCCAACACGGACGAATTATCCTGTAATGCCTGTACATGGACAAGTAGGAAGTGGGAACATACATCCAAGTCTGGGAACTTATTAGTAAGGCTATTTTATAAAAGTAGCCACCCAGCCTTTGCATCACTAAAGGATAGCACCAAGGAAGAGCTGCTTAGGGTTGCACTTGATGACATTCATAAAAGTCTAGGAATCACTGCGGAACCTGTGGCGAGTGAGGTAACTAGTTGGTCTGAACAAATGCCGAATTATTTAATCAATCATCCTAAAAGCTTGCAAGCACTTGAAAGCAAATTAGCGGCCTCTTTCCCAGGGATTTATTTAGCAGGGAGTTCCTATTATGGAGTGGGGATCCCTGATTGTATCGAAAATGGATTTGAGACGGCAAGGAAGATTTCGGAGTTGCTGGCCTAAGCCATAAAAAAGGAGCGTTCATCAATGGATGATTGCTCCTTTTTACTGCTTCAACTCAGGTTCGCCCTTTTAACTTCTCCTGCAATCCTTTCAATCCCCGCATCAACTGTATATATTCTTCGATTTCGATATGACAGTCTAGGATTTCTTCAGCAATCTTATTGGTGATGGCTTGTTTCTCTTTCCGTGCTTTATCTTGTAAAAAAATAAGTACGTTTCTTTCATCGGTCTTTGACCGTTCTTTACGAAGCCAGCCGTTTGCTTCCATTCTTGTTAGCATAGGGGTTAAAGTTCCTGTCCCAAGATTCAAGGTCTGTCCCAACTCTTTTACGGTTACTTCGTCCTTTTCCCATAATGCTAATAGCAGCAAATACTGGGGATAGGTCAAACCGAATGTCTGCAGGACGCTTGTATATAACTTAGTAAATTCACTTGAAGTTTGATAGATGGCAAAGCATAGTTGTTTTTCTAAAGTTAAGAAGTCTTTCATATTTCATCTCCGGATAAATCTTATAATAGTTTCGTTAAATCTGCTTCGATTTTACTTGGCTCAATAGTGGGACCATAACGTTCAACTACCTGACCATTACGGTCAACTAGGAATTTGGTGAAATTCCACTTAATTCTTTTAGATAAGAGACCTCTCTTCTGTTCCTTTAGGTAAGTGAACAAAGGATCGGCCTTGCTTCCATTAACGTCAATCTTTGCAAAGATGGGAAAATTGACTCCGTAGTTTACTTGGCAAAATTCAGTCGTTTTTTCAATATTATCATATTCTTGATTGTTGAATTGATCACATGGGAAACCTAGAATCTCTAAATCTTTGTCACTGTATTTTTCATATAACTCCTGAAGTCCTTTAAATTGGGGAGTGAGGCCGCATTTACTGGCTGTATTGACAATAATCAACGGCTTTCCTTCGTATTCTTTTAAAGATAGTTCCTCACCATTGGGCTTTTTTACTTTAAAATCGTATACATTTTGCATTTGCTCATGCCCCCTCTTATTATTGCAGATCATTCTGATATTATTGTATCGTGTACGATTTAATCTTACACGATTTATTTATGGATGGCAAATATCACTAATTAATTGGGAAAACAGGTATGGAGAGGAAGTTACATGAATTAGATAGAAAACAATAAAGTAGAAGAAGTCGAGGCTGCAGTCCACCAGCTGGTGCCTATGAGTAATTGGGGAGGTGAATGAATAGAAGAAACTACAATTAGGTTAAGCTGAAGGACGTTTTCAAAATATCATTTATCCTCTATATTTTATTATCGAAAACTATGATATGTTTACTGTAAGCCAACCTAAATGGGGCTTGGGAAGGATGTGAAGGTATGAACGACCAGCAATCCGAAGAAATGGTAAAGAACCTAAAAAGGATCGCCGACGCATTAGAACGTTTATCGCCACCACCACAACCTAAGGAGTCTACAGACACAGAAGATGTTAAAGGCTAGTACTTCCCCTTATCGTTCTGATATCTAACGTAGAAACATTCACGTGAGCAGTAAAACTAAATCTTGAAGCACAAAAATGAAAAGCCGCTAATCTGCGGCTTTTTCTTTTGGCTGTTTTTATAATGATTGTTGTTGAAATCCTAAGACAGATTCTAACGTGTGAAAGCTTTATTAAACGCAAAAAAAGTAAGTTCGTTCGAATCTCTTTTCCTTAAGGTTCGGCTTGCCTTAGTGAATTGAAAAGTTAACTTATCTCAACCCCTTTAAAAAGAAGTCATGTCCTAAATTAAGTAACCAGCGAGCGATAGAGAAATAAGCGGAGATTTTCCCGTTAAATTCAGATTAGAGCTCATTTTAGGATAAATAGGGGGAGTTTTTCCGCCTATTCATAGAAAAATTACCTATTTCACGTTTTTCGAATCAAATAAGCGGAATTTCTCCCGCTATTTAAGTTATTTTCAGTGCCGTTTATTAATTAAGGGGAATTTCTCCGCCTATTTATCAGGTCAAAGTGCCTAACTTCCCCCCAACCGATAAGTGACTTTCTTTCTAAGTAGAAAAACTGGAAATAACCTGGATGGTGCCTGGCACCTTCCAGCTCAATGGAACCGTCCAACGGCATCCTCCATTTTGCTAGGTAAAGGTACATTTTTCCAAGTTAGGGATACTCGTCCGGTCACTTTTTACCCTCGTTGAATTTATTGTATTAATGGGATTTAGACAATCTGTTTATCCAAGGGTAAAAATTGATACTTCTGGAGGGAGTGCATGTATGGATCCGAATTATTTGGAAGAATGTGTTGCGAATATAAAGGTTCGTAATTTAGTAGATGAAGATGTCGAGGTGGAGAATGGTTCACCGCTTTTGATGATGGGGAAAGGTCGCCAGGGGGCGGTTTTTCAAGTGACAGATGATATTTGTGTGAAGGTGTTTGGAAATACTGATGATTGTGATCGAGAACATTACGCGTTGATGCTCGGACAAGAGACGAATCTATTTCCGAAGGTACATCACAAAGGTCCGCTCCATATCGCGATGGACATCATTAGAGGAGTCGATTTACGAGAGTACCTTCAATCTCAGCCACTGTCAAAAGAACTTTCGGTCAAATTAATTGAAATGCTCATTACGTTTAAAGAAATAGGCTATGAACGAATTGACCACCACAAACGGCAAGTATATTTGCAAGAGGATGGGAGCCTAAAGGTCATTGATGTTGCACGGACGGTATGGCGCGACCGGGTCTATCCTTATCCTCGTAAACTGTTGAATTCGTTAGGGAAAGATAATAAGGAAGTGTTTTTAGCTCATGTTGAAGAGTTGTCTCCAGCTTTGTATGAAGAATGGAGGCACTATATCCGTATGGAGGAAATCGCTCGTGAAATCTATCAGATTTTGCTAGAGTCCCCGAAAGGAAATGTCGATACGGTAAAAATTTTAAGTGACAAGCTGCTCACAACGGAAGACGAAGAACGTTATGTGGTGCTGATGTCAGGATTAATGCACAAGGTCTTTAAAGAACAGTGGGTAAGAACGATGATGGCACGCGGAAAGGACTCTGACGCCATCATTAAAAAAATCGATAAGCATTGGGATGCGCGCAAGGCTGAATTCAAGGAATTAACCACAACTGAAACCAACGCTCAAGACAACAATACAGATGGCCCACCTAAAAAGGGAAAAGGGAAGCAAGCTGCTAAGTCCAAACGAACTAAGGCAAATAAATCTACGAACAAAGGTAAGGGAAAGAAGAAAAAGTCAAATGGCAAATCAACCACTAGTAAACTAAAAAAGTGGTTAACGTTTGGTTTGCTTTAATTCATTTTATGAAACATGAGGAGGGCCTTAAATGAAAGCGAGGAGAGACCAACATGAAAGTATTGATTATCTGGCGATTGCTCACGGTTGGTGGCGTCAACGCTGGATGGAGGAACCGAGCGATCTATTTTAAGAAGCACGGAATTGAGACAGAATTTCTTTACACGACGGATCATGGTGGCCTTCATATTATGGAGGACGTTGCTCCCGTTTATTTAACCAAGGATGAAGAGGAAATCGTCAATATTATCCGTACGAATCAGTATGATGCCATCATTGTCGTTGACACCGGAAAAGCGTATAAATGGCTGAACAAGGCAGACTACAAAGGGCCAGTTATTATTGAAGCCCGCACACCTGAACTTATTAAACTATCCCCGCATGTAAAATCCTTCAGAGGTATCACTCCGGAAGCGATAATTGTTCCATCCCATTATCAAGAGCGACTGGTTTCGATTTTAACAGACGGTATACCTGTTCATGTGATTTACAATGGCGTCGACACGTCCTTTTTCCGAGCATTGAACTCTGACGAGATTGATTATACCAGCGAGCCGCTTCCACCTGAGAATAAAAAAATCGTCGCTTATATTGGAAGACTAGATAAGCGGAAAAATTGGCCGATGCTTCTTGAAATCGCAAAAAGAATGAAGCAAGAGCGAGAAGATGTGGAGTTCTGGATAATCGGTGGGGCTCAAAGTGTCCAACGTGAGGAGTTTGAGGTTCAATGGAAAGCAGAACAACTAACAGATATCGTTAAATGGTTCCCGGTCATTCCCTATCAACAAATGCCTCATATGTATGCAAAGATTCGTGAATCAGGCGGATGTACGCTGGCGACAACAAAGTCCGAGTCGTTCGGCAATACGTTTATTGAATCGATGGTATGTGGCGTCCCGGTTGTTGCCTCAAGGATGATGCCAGTTACGGAACTAGTGAAGGAAGGGGAAACGGGGAGACTCTATCGTGGGCAAAATGTCGATGACGCTGTAAAGCAGATTCATAGTATTCTAGATGATCCGGTTGCGCATCAGAGGATGTCGGAGGAGGCCATTCAGCGTGTTCATCAGTACTTTTCCATCGAGACGGTGGCGCATCAATATGTTGAGTTGCTAAAAAAATTCGTTCCGACCAATGAAGGTGACAGTGAGGTGAATTCCAAATGATAAAGCCTGTTCGTTATCATAAAAAACTAGAAGGGAAATCGAATGCTCATTTGATAACGTTTGATGATGGCAACGATTATGTCGTGAAATTTTATCAGCCTGGTTGCGAAAAAACGTTACCAAATGAATGGATTGGCTATTGCCTCGCTAGGTATTTGCAATTACCTGTTCCATTCGGGCGGATTGTTGAAATACCGGAAGACTTTCTTGAGACATGTCCACAGGAGAACAGGGAAACGGAGCACAAAACAGAAAGGGGCGAACGCCGCGAGATTCCCTATCAATTTGCCTCCCGATATGTCCCAGATTGTGTAGATGGTCACGAGGTAGCCGAGATTTCGAAGCTGACCAATTCCGCGATGCTAGCAAGAATTATTTTATTCGACTATTGGTTATGGAATCGAGACCGGACCCGAAAGAACATGCTCTTCGAGAAGGAGAACGATGGTGTTTTCGCTTTATGGGCGATTGACCAGGCGGAGATTTTAGGCGGTTTTAATTGGGAACAAGATGATCTCGAATCATTGCCGTCAGGGCTGATTAAAAGTACGGCCCATAAAATGATGACCAGTTTTATTGACAGTGAGGAAGACTTTTACGAACAACTCGAGGTCATCCAAACGATGCCCATCTTATTAATGGAAGAAATCGTCGCCCTCATCCCTGAAGAATGGGGAGTAACAAAAGCGGAAAGAAAATCGATTGTTACCACACTTCTCCACCGTCGACATAAGGTTTTGCCGAAGCAGATGAGGCGTTTCATCCACAAAATCTATCGACCGCTAAAAGAAGAAAAGGGTTCCGTAAAAGATTAGATGAAAAGATAGGAGGACTGGTCGACATTAGTAAAATCTCCTATTAGGTGAATGAAGGATTCATAGGCTACTAGTGCGACCGGTACGTGCCCACTTGACTTACTAGTTTTGAAGTTAATCAAGGAGGGAGAGCGTATGAAAGTTAGAAAAGCAATTATACCCGCGGCGGGACTGGGAACCCGTTTTTTACCAGCGACAAAGGCGCAGGCGAAAGAAATGCTTCCAATCGTCGATAAACCGACGATTCAATATATTGTCGAAGAAGCACTGGCCTCGGGAATTGAAGAAATTCTCATCATCATCGGAAGAGGAAAAAGGTCAATCCAGGAGCATTTTACAAAATCATATGAGCTCGAAGAAATGCTGTTAAAAAAGCAGAAGATGACCACGTTAATGGATATACAAAACATCTCTAGTTTGGTGCAAATTTATTATCTTTATCAAAAAGAACGCAACGGGCTAGGGGACGCCGTTCTCTGTGCGAAAAAGTTTGTTGGCAATGAGCCTTTTGCCGTCTTGTTAGGGGATGACGTGGTTCGAGCGAATACACCTTGCTTGAAGCAATTAATTGGTGCTTTTGAATATAGCAACAGTTCGGTGATTGGCGTCCAAAAGGTTGCCAAACAGGATGTGAGTAAATATGGAATCATTAAACCAAAAGGGATGATGCTGTCCTCTAATCTCCATTTGGTTGAATCTCTAGTTGAAAAGCCAAAAGAAAAGGAAGCCCCTTCCCAATACGGAATTATGGGTCGATACGTATTAAGACCAGAGATCTTTGACATCCTTGCCAACACACCGATTGGTTCAGGAGATGAATTGCAGCTGACGGATGCACTAAATGAATTAGCGCAGAAACAGGCAGTATTCGCTTATGAGTTCGAGGGACAGCGGTATGATATTGGCGATAAATTAGGATTTATAAAAGCAACCATTGATTTTGCGTTAGAACGAGAGGACCTCCGAGAAGAGGTTTTAGCTTTTTTAAAGAGCAAAAATGTACAAGACCCATTGTGTAAGAGCGAGTTGAATTGAGATGAAAGTCGCTATTTTAGGAACAGGGTATGTAGGATTGTCGACAGGAGTTGCCTTGGCAGAAATCGGGCACGATGTGTGTTGCATCGATGTCGATGGTGAAAAAATCAAGCAGTTGAACCAAGCGGTATCCCCGATCTATGAACCGGGACTTGAAGAGCTGCTTATTAGGAATCTAGCTTCGGATAGGTTAAAGTTTACGACCTCACATCGTGATGGGGTCTCGGGAGCGGAAATTGTGATTCTCGCAGTCGGAACACCCCAAGGGGAAGATGGGGCAGCCGATTTAACCTTTCTCGAACAAGCGGCGAAGGATTTGGCGGCCCATCTTGAACCGAATACAATTGTTGTAATTAAAAGCACGGTACCCGTTGGGACGAATGACGAAGTGAAACGAATCATAGAGGCCAACTGTAGTGAGGAAGTTTCGGTTCGAATCGTTTCTAATCCAGAGTTTTTAAGACAAGGTTCAGCGATGAAAGATACGTTGGAGGCAGAACGAATCATTATTGGAAGTGATGATCAAGGGGCGGCTGAAAAGGTGAAAGAAATGTACCGCCCGTTACATGTACCATGCATTGTGACGACGTTAAGAAGTGCCGAGATGATTAAGTATGCATCCAATGCGTTTTTAGCAACAAAGATTAGTTTTATTAATGGAATCGCAAACCTTTGCGAAGCAGTTGGGGCGGATGTGAACGATGTGGCCAGAGGAATGGGGATGGACAAAAGAATCGGTGAGGCCTTCCTGCAAGCGGGGATTGGCTATGGCGGATCTTGTTTTCCGAAGGATGTCAAAGCACTATATCATGCGGCCAAACAATCTGGTAAAGACTTGGGGCTTTTGGCTGAAACGATGAAAATCAATGAAGAACAACGGGTGCTCTTGGTAAAAAAAGCGTTGAACCGTTTTAATGGGAAGTTAACTGGTAAAAAAATCGCGATGCTTGGTCTAGCGTTTAAGCCGGAAACGGACGATATGCGGGAAGCACCTTCGATTGAAATGGCAAAGTTATTGCATGAACATGGTGCCGAGGTGATTGCCTATGATCCGGTTGCTACTAAAAATGCAAAAAAAGTCATCGGGGATCGTGTGAGTTATGCTTGCAGTATCCTTGAGGCAGTAAACGGTGCGGATGCCGTATTGATTGTGACCGAATGGGACGAAATCAAGCAACTTGATGTAGCAGGGTTGGTGGAAAAAATGAAACATCCAATTATCTTTGATGGGCGAAACTGTCTTGATGAAGAAAAAATTCGAGCGTGTCAGAATATCGAATATTATCCTGTAGGTAGACCGGCGATTATCCTGTAAGGTTAATCGCTTTTCCCATTGACAATCTTTGATAAATTATGATATTAATTAATTAAGCGTTTACAATAATATAAATAGGATTGTTACTGCTTTGCAGGCAAAACCTAAGTTTGTGTAAGAATGGCCGACATGGTATTCTTATGTACAAATTTAGGTTTTTTTGTTTTTAAGTAGCGTTTTTCCAGGGGGAGTGAGAAATGAAGATAAATAAAATCCTAAACAATAATGTCGTAGTATCAACGAATGAATCGAATCAGGAAATCGTCGTTATGGGAAGAGGACTAGCTTTTCAGAAGAAGGTTGGAGAATCCATTGATGCTTCTAAAATAGAAAAAACCTTTGTATTGGAAACGCATGGGATTGCTGAAAAGCTGGCGAAAATCCTGCGAGATACTTCTGAACTATATTTGAACATCTCGTCAAAGATCATTGAGTCTGCTCAGTCAGAACTGCCCTATAAACTGGATGAATACCTGTATGTGGCGTTAACCGACCACATAAGCTTTGCGATTAGTAGGCATCAACAAGGAATTCAGTTGAAAAACCCGATGCTCTGGGAAATTCGAAAATACTATAAGCAAGAATATCAGGTCGCTTTAAGAGCACTTGCTATCATAAAAATAGAAACTGGAGTTGAGCTTGGAGAGGATGAGGCTGCTTCCATTGCTTTGCATTTAGTAAACAGCCAGATTTCGGGTGAAAATATGGCATCTGCTGTTCAAGTTACTGAAATGGTGAATACGATTTTAAATATTGTAAAATACCATTTTAAAATGGAGTTGGACGAGAGTTCGGTTAACTATGAACGTTTTTTAACCCACCTTCGTTTTTTTGCGGTTCGCTTTATTCGGAAAGAAAAATTGGAAGATACGGTGGATTTATTTCTTTATGAACAGATTCAACAAAAGTATCTCGATGCCTACCGATGCACGAAGAAAATCACAACCTATTTAGAAAATCATTTTAAGTGGAGTCTATCAAAAGATGAAGAAATCTATTTAACCTTGCATATTCATCGGGTGACCAACCGTCATAAATTCGAGTGAGTGGAGGCGTTTTTTGCCGTGGAGGGAACTGAAAATAGACTTTTAGAAACATTAAAATTTTTTTAAAAATAAATAAAATACTTTTATTGAAAGCGTTGACATGGGCGAAAAAGCCATGGTATCTTTTACTCACAGAAACAAAAAAAACAAATATCCTTCGAAGGAATGTTACCTCTTTTGGGCATAACCTGATCCGATTTGAAGCACACTCACCGTGTGCCACGTACACTCTTTGTGTGTCGTGTAATCAAATTGGCTCAGGTTTTTTATTTGCAAAAAATACACTATAGAAAGCAGGAGTCAATTATGAAATACGAACAATTGGCGAAAGACATCATCTCGAATGTCGGCGGAAAAGAAAACGTTTCCAGTGTTGTTCATTGTATTACCCGTCTTCGATTTAAACTAAAAGACGAAAGCAAAGCGAATACAGATGCTCTCAAAAAAATGGATGACGTCGTGACAGTCATGAAAAGCGGCGGACAATATCAAGTGGTTATTGGGAACCATGTTCCGGATGTATACAAAACGGTTGTCGCAGTTGGAGGATTTGAAGGAGCTGGACAAGTGGATCAAGATGAGGATCACGGGGAAAAACAAAATTTATTTAATCGTTTCATCGACATTATTTCTAACATCTTTACACCTGTCTTAGGATTGCTTGCGGCAACAGGTATTATCAAAGGTTTAAACGCCCTATTCCTTGCACTGGGTTGGTTGGAAAATACGGATGGTACGTACCTATTATTGAACGCTATTGGTGACGGTTTCTTCGTGTTCTTGCCGATCTTCTTGGGTTATACAGCCATGAAGAAATTTGGTGGAACACCCTTCCTAGGTATGGCAATTGCGGCCGCGTTAGTTCACCCAAGCCTAGTTGGGATTAAAGCTGGCGAATCGATTATGACAGTTTTTAGTGGAACATTATTTGAATCGCCAGTACAGATTACCTTCTTAGGGATTCCGGTCATCTTAATGAGTTATACTTCTTCGGTTATTCCGATTATTTTAGCAACATTCTTCGCAGCGAAAGTGGAGAAGAGGCTAGCAAAAGTTGTCCCGGCAGTTGTTAAATCTTTCGGGGTTCCATTCCTTACATTGATCGCAATCGTACCATTAACATTTTTAATCATTGGTCCAGTTGCTACTTGGATTGCTAATTCACTTGGTCAAGGAGCGTCATTCATTTATGAAGCAGCTCCGCTTGTTGCAGGATTAATTTTAGGTGCCTTATGGCAAGTGCTCGTTATCTTTGGTGTTCACTGGGGATTAATACCAATCTATTATAATAACTTGGCTGTAAACGGTTTCGATACACTGATTGCCATGACAATCCCAGCTTCTTTCGCCCAAATTGGTGCGGTGCTAGGAGTGTTAATCCTAACTAAGAACCAAAAATTAAAGTCATTAAGTATTCCAGCGTTTATTTCAGGTTTATTTGGAGTTACTGAACCAGCAATTTACGGAATAACTTTACCACTTAAGAGACCATTTATTATGAGCTGTATTGCTGCTGGAGTAGGTGGAGCCATTATGGCAATATCAGGAGCAGCTCTATATTCTGCAGGACCACTAGGAATATTTAAAATTCCTACGTTTATCCATCCGGAAAATGGGATTGATGCAGGTTTCTGGGGAATGATTGTTTCCTTATTAGTCGCATTTGGTTTGGGACTTGTCCTTACACTCCTTTTTGGTGGCGTTAATAAGAACGCAGAAACAGCAGAAACAGAAGAGAAAAATGAAGAGATTCTAAGTCCTATTAAAGGGGAAGTTGTTTCTTTAAGTATGGTACCAGATCAATTGTTTGCATCCGAAACAATGGGTAGAGGTGTTGGAATTGTCCCAACGGAGGGACGAGCTGTATCTCCAGTGAATGGAGTTGTAACAACTCTTTTTAAAACAAAACACGCTATTGGGATTACATCTGAGAATGGAATTGAAATTCTAATTCATATCGGGATGGATACGGTTCAATTGGATGGGAAGCATTTCACTGCTCATGTAAATCAAGGTGATAAAGTAAATGTAGGTGATTTGTTAGTTGAGTTTGACATTGAGAAAATTAAAGCAGCTGGATACCAAATTGAAACGCCTATCATCATTACAAACAGTGAAAATTATGGAGAAATTGAATCAACAAATAAGAAAAATGTAAAAGAAAAAGACTTGTTAATGAAAACGAGTTTAGTAAATCCGTTGGAAAATGACAAGGCATCCTGAAAGTAATAGGGAAAGTAGTGATTATAAAAAATGATATGGTATCCGAAAGATACCATATTATTTTTTTAGACATAAGTGGAGGGTTGGATTATGAAGTATGCTAATGCAAAAAAATTTCCTGACAATTTTCTGTGGGGAGCATCAACTTCAGCTTATCAAGTTGAAGGGGGAGCGGGCCAGGACGGCAAGGGACCATCTGTCATTGATATAAAAAGAATTCCAGAAGGAACAACTGATTATAAAGTAGCAAGTGATCATTACAATCGATACAAAGAAGACGTGGCATTATTTGCCGAAATGGGATTTAAAACTTATCGTTTTTCCATTGCTTGGTCCCGTATTTTTCCAAACGGAACAGGTGAAGTCAATCAACAGGGAATCGAATTTTACAATAATCTTATCAATGAACTATTAAAATACGATATTGAACCTTTGGTTACGATGTACCATTTTGATTTACCGCTTTCCCTTCATGAAAAAGGAGGCTGGGGAAATAGGGAAACCGTTGACGCCTTTGAGACCTATGCTAAAACATTATTTGAATATTACGGTGACCGAGTGAAATATTGGCTTACGATTAATGAACAGAACATGATGATTTTACATGGTTCAGCCATTCTTGGAAGTGATGTTAGCAAAAAGGAACTGTATCAACAAAATCATCATATGTTGCTCGCCCAAGCCAAAGCGATGGTTTTGTGTCACAATATGCTTCCTAATGCGAAGATTGGACCTGCACCGAACATTTCCTATATTTATCCTGCAAGTTCCAAACCAGAGGATATGCTCGCGGCGAATAATTTTAATGCCATTCGCAACTGGTTGTATCTAGATATGGCAGTATACGGCCGTTATAACCATGTTGCATGGAGTTATATGGAGGAACATGGATACACGCCAACTATACTAGACGGTGATATGGAAATGCTTAGAAATGCCAAACCTGATTTTATTGCATTCAACTATTATACATCAAAAACCGTGGCGGAAAGTAAAGGGGACGGTCAGGATGTAAACAACACAGGTGATCAAGAAATTGTCATTGGAGAAGCTGGTGTCTATAAGGGGCATACAAACGAGAATTTACCTAAAACTGAGTTTGGTTGGGAAATCGATCCAGTTGGATTCCGAATAACGTTTCGTGAAATCTATAGCCGTTATAATCTTCCTTTGATCGTAACCGAAAACGGGCTTGGAGCCTTCGATCGTTTGGAAGAGGACGGGACGGTTCGTGATACCTACCGAATCGAGTATTTGCGGAAACACATCGAGCAAATTCAATTGGCCATTTCGGATGGTGTTGAAGTGTTTGGATACTGTCCATGGGCTGCAATTGACCTCGTAAGTACTCACCAAGGTTCTAAGAAGCGATATGGTTTTATTTTTGTCAATCGTGATGAATTTGATTTAAAAGACATGAAGCGAATTCGAAAAGAAAGCTTCTATTGGTATAAAAAAGTGATTGAAACTAATGGTGATGATTTGAAATAATATTTAACCTTGAAAAGGCTATGTTAGCAATTACTGTACTTTACTGAAGTAATTAAACTAATAATCTGTCATTAATTAGTAAAACAATTATATTATAGAAGGAAAGCGTCATCTCGCTTTCCTCCATACATAAAGAGAGGAGTTTTTTACATGTCAAATACTCCATTTCCGAAAGGATTTTTATGGGGCGGAGCCCTTGCAGCAAACCAGGCTGAAGGTGCTTATCGCGAGGGAGGTAAGGGGCTGACAACGGTCGACCTCCTTCCGACCGGGCAAGGGCGCAGGGAGATGATGAAAGGTAAAATTGATTCATTAGAGCCAGTAGAAGGCTTATTTTATCCTTCGCATGAAGCAATTGATTTCTACCATCGCTATAAAGAGGACATTGCTCTGTTTGCAGAAATGGGTTTTAAGGCTTTGCGTGTTTCTGTATCTTGGGCCCGAATTTTTCCTAATGGGGATGATCCATCCCCAAATGAAGAGGGCCTGAAGTTTTATGATGACTTATTTGATGAACTATTAAAATACGGAATCCAGCCCGTAGTGACGATTGCCCATTTCGATGTTCCTGTTCACCTAGTCAAAGAATATGGTAGCTGGAGAAACCGGAAGCTTGTTGAGTTTTTTGAGACCTATGCTACTACTCTATTCAGTAGGTACAAAGACAAGGTAAAATACTGGATGACCTTTAATGAAATCAATATGCTCCTTCATCTTCCATTTGTCGGTGCTGGCCTTGTTTTCAAACAGGGTGAAAATGAGACACAAATTAAGTATCAGGCAGCTCATCACCAGCTTGTCGCGAGTGCGCTGGCGGTAAAAGCATGCCATGAAATCATTCCGGATGCGAAAATCGGCTGTATGCTTGCAGCAGGAATGACCTATCCGTATACATGCCATCCTGAGGATATCTATGCTGCGGTAGAAAAAGACCGCGAATCCTTTTTCTTCATTGATGTTCAATCTCGTGGAGAATATCCTGGTTATGCCAAACGGTTTTTTAAAGACCATAACCTGAAGATTGAAATGGAGCAGGGAGACGAAGAGCTATTAAAGAACCATACGGTGGATTATATCGGATTCAGTTATTATGCAAGTCGTGCAACTAGCACAGACCCTGAAGTCTTAAAGAATATGACGAGCGGGAATGTGTTTGGCTCTGTTGCAAATCCTTTTCTTCAAAAATCAGACTGGGGCTGGACGATTGATCCAAAAGGCTTCCGAATTACCGCAAATCAACTATACGATCGCTATCAAAAGCCTTTATTCGTTGTTGAAAATGGGCTAGGAGCTATCGATGAGGTAACTGCTGATGGGGAAATTCATGATGATTACAGAATCGAATACCTCAGAAAGCATATCGCTGAAATGGGAGAGGCTATCGAAGACGGAGTCGAGATTATTGGCTATACAAGCTGGGGACCGATTGATATTGTTAGTGCCTCTACTGGCGAAATGAAAAAGCGTTATGGCTATATCTATGTCGATAAAGACAACGAAGGCAATGGTTCTTTGAATAGAAAGAAAAAGAAGAGTTTCAACTGGTACAAGCAAGTAATTGAATCAGATGGAACGAAATTAGACTAACTAGAGATAATGTTTCAAAATACACAAGCTTTAATGAGTGAAAGTCTTTAATATCAGAAAAATGTTTTTAGGATTGTTACTGGTAAGCAGGCAAAACCTAAGTAAGTATTGGATCTTTGTTTTAAATGGTCCTGCTTATTTAGGTTTTTGTTTTGGTTCATATTAGGGAATGTGTTATGAACTAAATGTAGTTTTTGTGAGAGACTATGTACGCTTTAAAATAAATCCTTATAATAAAAGGAGTTATTATCATGGTAGAACAAACATTTACGGTTATCGACTCAACAGGTATTCATGCTCGTCCAGCAACAACTTTAATTCAGGTAGCAGGGAAATTTGATTCAGAAGTTAAGCTCGAACATAAGGGCAAATCAGTGAATCTAAAATCAATTATGGGTGTTATGTCCCTTGGGATTGGACAGGGTGCGGAGATAAAAGTCATTGCAGAAGGGCCAGATGAGCAAGAGGCATTGACTGCGTTACAAGAAGCTTTTAAAGCAAATGGACTTGCTGAGTAATTGAAATAGTTGAAGGGAAGGAGGGAATTACGGTGCATAATCCGAAAAAATTCCCAGAAGGCTTTTTATGGGGAGGGGCAACGGCTGCCAACCAGGTGGAAGGTGGATTCAATGAGGGAAATAAGGGTCTAAACATTGCCGATGTTCTTCCTGGTGGGAAAGAGCGGTTGAAATTATTACTAGAACCTGGATTTGATTTTGAAGTGAATAAAGAGAAGTATACATATCCGAATCACGAAGCAATCGATTTTTATCATCGGTACAAAGAAGATATTGCCTTATTTGCGGAAATGGGGTTTAAGGTCTTTCGGATGTCCATTGCCTGGACGAGAATCTTTCCAAATGGCGATGAATTAGAACCGAATGAAGAGGGTTTGGCTTTTTATGACCGTGTATTTGATGAGCTTCATAAATACGGAATTGAGCCAGTTGTGACGATCTCTCATTATGAAATGCCCGTCAACCTTGTTAAAGAGTATGGGGGTTGGAGGAGCCGGCAAGTCGTTACGTTCTTTGAAAGATATGTGAGTGTCATTTTTAATCGCTATAAAGGAAAAGTAAAGTATTGGTTGACTTTTAATGAGATTAACAGTGGTTTGCATTTTCCAATTATGGGTCTAGGTTTTGCCATTCAGAAAGAGTCTGATAAATATCAATCAACTTTCCAAGCTTATCATCATCAGTTTGTGGCTAGCAGTACCGCCGTGAAGCTCTGCCGAGAACTAATGCCAGATGCCAAAATTGGTTGCATGATTTTGTATGCCCCAGTGTATGCTTATGATTCTAATCCTGAAAATGTCTTGTATGCTCTTCAGGAACACCAGCTGTTCAATTACTTTTGTACGGATGTCCAAGTTCGCGGGGAATATCCAGCTTTTATCAAACGCTATTTTAATGACTATGATATTCAGTTGGAGATTCAGGAAGGGGATTTGGAATTAATTAAAGAAAATACGGTTGACTATATTAGCCTTAGTTATTATATGTCTCGAACGGAAAAAGTGGATAAAACAGAAGAAGAGAAAGGTCAAGGGAACATTCTATCAGGTGTTCGGAATCCTTTCCTTGAAGCGAGCGAGGAGTGGGGCTGGGAAATCGATCCTACGGGTTTGCGTACTTCCTTAAATCAGTTGTATGGCAGGTATCAAGTGCCATTATTTGTTGTGGAGAATGGACTAGGAGCAAGAGATGAAGTAGCATCAGACGGTTCTATAAAGGATGATTACCGGATTGATTACCTACGTAACCACATTAAAGCGATGGGTGAAGCGATGGAAGATGGGGTTGAATTAATGGGCTATACTCCGTGGGGATGTATTGACCTAGTGAGCATGTCTACAGGAGAAATGTCGAAGAGATATGGCCTTATTTATGTCGACAAACAGGATGATGGAAGTGGCACTCTGGAACGGAAAAGAAAGAAGTCTTTTTTCTGGTATAAGGATGTTATTGCTTCTAATGGGGAAGTGCTTTAAATAGACTTTGTAGCGTGATAAAAAGATAACACTCTTGATTATTCCAAGGGCTAGGAGGAAGCAGAAGAACTGTCCCTATTCTTCCTTGCCCATTTTTTATATCTGAGTGTTTCTGCTACTCCGAAGCTTACAACAAAGCAGAAGATTCCAAATGGATAGTCTGGTTCATCTACCATCATTTCAGCTAGAAGTAACCCGAATAGAAAGGCTATGGCTACGAGGATATATTGTTTAAATCTGTATCTAAAGTAAACCTGCACTAGATATCGATCTCCTTTCTATGTATGAAACTTAATATTACCATAATTTAGAATATATGTGGGTAGCATTTAAACCAAGGCCTCCATTCCGTTAAGGAATGGGGGTTATTTTTTCACTATAAAAACAACCAAAAATTTCAAAAAAATAGCTTGATTGGATCTTCGAGACGCAGTATTATTAGTTAGATATTTCGTGACTAGAAATAATTTAGAATGGGAAGAAGAGTGACAGATGAACAGTCGTTCTAATGTGAATCAGTTGAACGAGAAGAATAGTAAACTGAATGGTGCTGCCACGACCATCGTGTTATCGATGAGTAATAATTACTTTGCTTTATTTGCAATTAGTGTACTTGGGGCGACGAATTATCAGGTTGGATTGATTAGTTCCTTGCCGCAAATTGTTGGGATGATTGCGATGGTGCTTGGAACGATTTTGATGGGAAGGCTAGAGGAAAAGAAAAAATTCACAAGCTTTTCATTCCTTTTCACTCGAATCTTTTTACTCGGGATGTTTATGGTGTTGTATCTCCCTGAAGACTATCGTGCATGGGTGTTTGTCATCCTTGTGGGGTTGATGAATCTTCCCGGATCGTTCGCGAACCTTAGTTGGCAGTCCTTTATTGGCGACTTAGTCCCGGACAGTCGTCGGAGTGGTTTTTTTAGTGAGCGGAATCGGGTGCTAACGATCGCTGGGATGATTACCACTTTGTTGATTGGATTGGCGTTGCAGATGTTTCATCCAAGTAATCCGGTTCCTTATCAGGCATTGTTTATCCTCGCGTTTATGTTTGGGCTCATTGAAGTCTATTTTTTAAATCGTCATATTGAGGTAAAAAAACAAAAGGCGATCGAAAAAAAGAAGCTTCATTTTGGTTGGGATGCCTATAAGCATAAACCGTTTATCTATTTTTTAATTGCAGGTTTGTTCTTTAACTTCGGTTGGCAAATGGCTTGGCCGCTGTTCAATATATACAATATTAATGTTGCTCATGCGACGGGGTTTTGGATTAGTTTATTTACAGTCGGCAATCAAATTGGTCAGGTGATGAGTTTCAAATGGTGGGGCAAAATGGCGGACAAATATAGCAATGCGAAAATGCTTGCTGTGTGCGCCGTTGGGATGGCTGTCGCGCCAACGATGAATATTCTTTCCACGAACCTAATCTACTTGACGATGGTCAATGTCTTTAGTGGGGTTTTTGTTGCAGGGACGATTCTGCTGTTGTTCAATCAGCTCCTTGAGGTGACAAAGGAGGACAATCGGAGTAGTTGTATATCTCAATATAACATCCTTCTCGCAATTGTCGGTTTTGTCGCCCCGCAGGTTGGGGTATTTCTGCTTGAACAGACTAGTATGAACATTGCCATGAATACTTCGAGTCTATTGAGATTGGCTAGTGGTGCAGTCTTTTTGGTGTTCTATGTATATGTTAGGAAACAAAAGGTTTTGCAAAGGAATGGAGGTCAACCTGTTTAAAGGCAACATAGGGACGGTTCTTCTGCTTCCTTGGAAGCAGAAGAACCGTCCCTAAAAAATGTGGTGATTATTTCTAATATTTGTAATAAAATAAAATCTTGCGAGGGGGATGAGTATGAATTTATTTAAAACGACGGTGGATCATTTTAAGCCGTATTGGCGGAAGCTTTTAGTGGCTTTGGTCTTTTCTTTGGTGGGTGGAGCATTTACGATTTTGCCGCCAATCTTGACGGGGAAATTAGTGGATGAAGTCATTGGGGAGAAGGAGACCACATTCCTACTTTGGGTTGCCGGTGGAATTCTTGTTGCATTTTTAGGTAAGTCGTTGTTTGAGACGATGCAGGAATATGTACAGGTGAAAATCGGACTCGATGTCATTACCGATATGCAGATTCGGGCGTTTAGAAGATTGCACCGTACACCGATGTCGTTTTTTTCGAACACGCCAAGAGGGGATATGTTGTACCGACTGACGCATGACGTGGAGTCGATTCAAAACTTGAACAATACGGTCGTTCCGCGTATTTTGCAACAAATCATCGGAGCGATTGCTGCTTTTGCAGCGGTGTTTGTGTTATTTTGGCCGGCTGCGATTGTGATGTTTGCCGTGTTTGCGATTTATATTTTGCCGTCGTTTAAATTGGGGAAAACGATGAGGAAGATGAGTGCCGTTCAACGGGAAATGAGTGCGGATATGTACCATCATCTTCAGGAAAGCATTGAGAGTGTTCGATTGGTTCGAACATTCCAAACACAAGAGGATGAACTAGAAACACAGCGAAGAAAATTATCTGATTGGAAAACGTACTCCATTCGTGCCGCATTGATTGGAAAGGTCAACTGGCGGCTGGGGAATCTGTTTAATATCGCGACTCCAGGGGTGGTCATGCTAGTCGGGGGCCTAGCTATCTGGAGAGGGGATATTACGGTTGGAACACTGGTCGCTTGCCTAAGTTTTATTCCAACAATGTTTTTACCAGTAAGATCATTGGCTGAAAATGCCTTGACGATTCAACAAGCGATACCAGCGTTGCAGCGAATCTATGAATATTTTGATTTACCGGAAGAACATGAAGAGAATCTCCCTGCGTTTGGTAAGGTCGAGGGGAAAATAGATTTGGAGAATATTTGGTTTACATATCCTGGTAGTGATAAAAAGGTTCTCAAAGGCGTTTCGGTTGCGATCGAACAAGGAAAGCATATAGGGATTGTCGGTACAAGTGGCGGCGGAAAAAGTACCCTTGTGCAAATTCTGCTAGGTTTGTATGAACCAGATCAGGGTTCCGTGTTAATCGACGGGAAGGATCTATTTTCCTATAATCGAAACAGCTTTCGTCAACAAGTTGGTGTCGTTTCGCAGGAAACCTTCCTATTAAATAGTACGCTTCGTAACAATCTTTTATATGGAAAAGTGGATGCAACCCAAGAGGAGTTAGATCGAGCAGTTGAAGCTGCGGGTCTAAAGGAGCTAATCCAATCCTTAGATGAAAAATACGAAACAGTTGTCGGTGAACGCGGCTTAAAGCTCTCCGGCGGGCAAAGACAAAGGGTAGCTCTAGCCCGAGCGATTCTGCGCCAACCACCCGTGTTAATTTTCGATGAAGCGACGTCCTCTTTAGATGGTGAGACCGAGGAAAAGGTGCAGGAAGCTTTGGAACAATTAATTCCGGGAAGAACGACCATCACGATTGCCCATCGGCTTGTCACGGTCAGAAATGCGGATAAAATTCTCCTTCTTGACCAGGGGGTCGTAGCTGAACAAGGGACACATGAAGAACTGCTTGCTCGAAGAGGCCAGTATTATCAATTATATACAGCCCAATATAGCGAACTGGAGAAGGAGTTGATTGGATGAGTGTAAATACTGTTTCTCCACAAAAGAAAATGGGCGACGGCAAAAGGGTTTTAGCCTTTTTAAAGCCCTATAAAAAATGGGTTATCGCCGACTCAATCGTCATTGCGATTAGTCAGGTATTCTCAGCCTTGATTCCAACCTTAGCGCTAGGCTGGCTAGTTGATACGATTTTACCGGGTGAAAACTCGCAATGGCTTTGGGGATTGATGTGGTTACTTATCTTTGCAGGGTTGATGGATCTCATCATGATGGTTATTGATGAATACTTCTGTCATCAGACCGCCAAGACGGTAACCAATTGGCAAAAGCTTCGTCTATTCAATCATTTACAAGTGTTGCCGTATTCTTTTTACCATAATAATTCCTCAGGTGAGCTGTTGGCGAGGGTTTCGGACGATCCGGATACACTGCATAATTTCCTCGCTTGGGAAGGGTCAACTTTTATGGCCAGTGTTCAAGGTGTATTCATTTATAGCTTAGTACTATTATGGATTCACCCTTATTTGATGATTACCAGTGTTGTTTTAGGGGTGATTTTCTATTGGACCTCCAATTATGTCGGAAAGAGAACAAGAGCTGCTTCGGCTGATGCGCGAACCGAGGCTTCCCGCTATCTTGAGAGACTAAGAGAATCGGTGACAGGAATTCATTTGTCTCGCGTAATGGGGGTTTCCGACAGTGAGGTCCAAAGTGTGGTTGCTATCAGGGATACGTTTGTAAAGCATTCGATTAGAGAATTAAAAGCAAGAATGCAATCGGTCGTAGTCATTGCTAGCTATAACGGATTTGCACTTGGTTTGGTCTATTTCATTAGTACGTTATTAATTTGGAATCAAGGCTTGACGAGTGGGCAGATGTTGACTGCTGGCGGACTAGTAACGATCGCAGCAAACGAAATGCAAAGATTACTTCGGAACTGGCTTTCTGTCAGGAGAACAGGCCCGGCATTGGACCGCTCTGACATTCTTCTTTCGCATCAGCCATCAGAGGCAGAAACACAAGAGGGTGTCAAAGGTGGGAGGGCCAGCGGTGAAATCGGTCTGAACGATGTAACGTTTGCCTACCCAGGGAAAGAAGAAACGGTGTTATCAGGCGTTTCTTTTCAAATCCTTGCGGGTGAAAAAGTCGCCTTAGTTGGACCAAGTGGTTCCGGGAAATCAACGATTGTCGACTTACTATTTCGATTATATGATACGAAAAATGGCGCAATTGAGGTGGATGGTCGGAACATTGCTGAATGGGATACAGCTTGGCTCCGGTCACAAATGGCCATCGTTACCCAGGATGTTCAATTGCGCAGCGGTTCATTGGCAGATAACTTAAGAATTGGAAAGCCAGATGCCACCGATGAAGAACTACTCAAGGCTTTACACGATAGCGGGCTCGATGATCTGATTGAAACGCTCCCAGAAGGATTAAATACGAAAGTAGGGGAAAGAGGAAGCCTGCTTTCGGGAGGACAAAAGCAGCGCTTGTCGTTAGCGCGAGCGATTTTAAAAGATTCACCAATCCTCATTCTAGATGAAGCCAGTTCGGCGCTTGATCCAATTACTGAAACGAAAATCAATGAAGCGGTATTAAGGTCGGGGAGGAAACAAACGATCCTGATTATCTCTCACCGTCTGTCCACGGTGCTTTCAGCCGATAAGATTATTGTGCTTGAGAATGGCCGGATTGTTGAAATGGGCAGTCATGCTGATTTGCTTCATAACCATGATGGCGTTTATTCGAGGTTGTTTGGAAGAGAGGCAGGAATTGGGGAGAAGACCTTTACAGTGGAAGGTTAGAAACTCGCAACTAAATAATTAGGAAGTGTGAATCCTTCATGCTTCCTTTTTGTTTTTAAAGCTTTATAGGAATGAGAGGAAAACTGATTTCACATGTTCGATTAATTAAGCCAAAAGTGTGGTGTTATAGTGAATATCCAATTGATAAAGAAGGTCGAAGAAATCGTAGGTGAGGTTAAAAGGTTCATCCCGTTAGATGAACAAGGTTGTACTTCTATAGTACAAAAAGTGAGAACGAAAAATGGTTGTTTCTTGCTTAAAAGTTCATTTGAGGAAAAATATAGAGAGTGGTTAAGGAATGAGGCACAGGTCCTAGAAAAGCTAAATCACCAAAAGCAGATATCGGTTCCTAAATATTACGGTTTTATCGAAGAAAAGCTCGGAAGCCACTTAATCATGTCCTATGAGGACGGTATTACATTAACTAAAGCTCTAGAACAAGCGAAATGTAAAACAGAGAAACAATCGTTAATTAGAAGTTTTGGGTCTTTTCTTCAACAGCTCCATGAAACAAAAATCTTAGAATCGCAAAATCATCATTCTGATTGGTTAGATTCTCAGTTAGTTAAAGCAAACGGGTATGTGGAACGCGGACAAACAGAAGGTAATTTTCAACTTTTAGAGAAATTAAAATCAAATAAACCTTCCCCAGTAAAACAGACATTCATTCATGGAGATTGTACAACTGATAATGTACTAGTGGTAGATGGTGAAGTGAAAATATTCATTGATGTAGCAGGCATGACAGTTGGGGATCCTCGGTATGATGTATCATTGGCGATTAGTAGTTTCTTCAATGACGAAGAGTTAAAAGATTCTTTTTATGAAGGGTATCGGCGGTATAACGTTTCAAAAGAAGAGTTTATCTATTTCGATGAGGGGCTTTATGAATTTTTTTAAATTCATTTTACTGGCTCAACGATTTAATTAACAAAAAAAAGCCAGTATCAAGATTATGTAATCGTCGATACTGGCTTTTATGTGTTAATGCTAGTCACTTTTAATCTTGCATCGATCCAGCCTCTCGTGAAGTCATGGCACCGTCTCCTTCACGAACATCCTTTTGGATTTCTTGTTTCACTTTTTGTGCATCCGTACCTGCATATCCCGGTGTCATAATGGAATCAGCATTGTGATTCACTTTTTGATCTTTTCGCATAGAACCCTCCTGTATAAAAATGGTACAAACTTATTATTCACATAAAAACACTCCGTATCCTGATGATTAGAGCAAACATAATGATACTTTAGGAAAGGGGACTTGTTTTTCAACCATCTACCACTGAACTAAAATATCCTTCGTAATAAAAAGATACGAATAGAAGGTTGCTATCAAAAGGTATATAATTTTAAATGGAATGATTGGTTTAGAAAGGAATCGAAAATGACATTACAACAACTAAAATATGTGATTGAAGTAGCACGAAGTCGGTCAATTAATAAGGCGGCACAGAGCTTGTTTATTAGTCAGCCAAGTCTTTCAAACGCACTAAAAGAGCTGGAAGAGGAAATCGGGATTACGATCTTTTCACGAACCAATAAGGGAATTGTCATCACTCCTGAAGGCTCGGAGTTTTTAGGGTATGCAAGGCAGGTCGTGGAACAGGCAGAGCTTCTTGAGAATCGCTATACGAAAACTCGAACGCTGCAGCAAAATTTCTCTGTATCCGGCCAGCACTATGCTTTTGCGGTAAGCGCCTTTGTCCGTCTGTTAAAAGAGTATGACCGCGAGGAATATGAGTTTACTTTACGAGAAACGAGAACTTATGAAATCATTGATGATGTGAAAAACCTACGCAGTGAGATTGGAGTTTTATATCTGAATGATTTTAATAAAAATGTGATATCCAAGTTTCTAAGAGAAGGAAATTTAAAGTTTCATGAGTTGTTTGAAGCGAAGCCTCATATCTTTATAAGCTCAAGCAATCCACTGGCAAAACAAGATTATGTCACCTTAGAAGATTTGGATCCGTATCCATACCTTTCGTATGAGCAAGGAGATTATAATTCTTTTTACTTTTCGGAGGAAATTCTTAGTACGCTTACGAGACCGAAGAATATCAAGGTGAGTGATCGGGCCACTTTGTTTAATCTTTTGATTGGTTTAAATGGTTACACGATTTCAACAGGTGTGATTAGTCATAAATTAAACAGCAAAGACATCATTGCCGTGCCATTGAAGGTGGATGAGCGGATTCATGTTGGCTATATTACTCATAAAAATGTCGCGACCAGTAAGTTGGGCAACATCTACATTCAATATTTAAAAGAATCCATTGATGAGGAATTGCTAGGGTTATAGTTTAAACCTATAACAAGGAATAGATTTTATGTGTTACGTTATAATGATTTTCCTATGCTACACTTACGTTACACAAATCAAGAAGATTTCAAATCTTATAGAAGGTAGGAGAATCATTATGACAAAAACACTCGTTAAAGCTCCATTTAGAGCCGATCATGTAGGAAGTTTATTACGCCCAGAGAGAATTCATCAAGCTAGAAAGGACTTCCAAGCAGGGAATCTTTCAGCTCAAGAACTACACACAATTGAAACCGAAGAAATTATAAAAATCGTTGATAAGCAAATCGAAGTTGGACTACAAGCTGTGACAGATGGTGAATTCCGTCGTCGTTTCTGGCACACAGATTTCCTTGAGCACCTTAACGGAGTAGAAGGCTATGTTCCAGAAAGCGGCTTTTCTTTTAAAGGAGAAGAAACAGAACGTTATGATGTGCGTGTTATTGGAAAAATCTCGTTTAACCAAGATCACCCACATGTGAAGGACTTTATAGAATTTAAAGAAATCGTTGGCGATCGTGCGGTTGCTAAGCTAACGATTCCAAGTCCAAACCAAATGTTTAACGCTGGAATCCGTAATCAAGAAATTTATCCGGATATTGAAGAGTACACAAAGGATATTATTCAAACTTACAAGGATGCCGTTCAAGCTTTCTATGATGCTGGTTGCCGTTACTTACAATTTGATGATGTGTACATTGCCGGGCTAAACGCACCTGAAATTCCATTTAATGATAGTGGCTACTCTCGTGAACAATTAATTGATTTGGCACTACGTGTAGCGAATGGCGTTTTAGAAGATAAGCCTGAAGATCTTGTCATCACAACGCACCTTTGCCGTGGAAATTATCGTTCGAAATGGGCATTCGAAGGCAGCTACGCAAAAATTGCGCCAACTCTATTTGCGAAAGAAAAAGTAAATGGCTTCTTCCTAGAATACGATGATGATCGTTCAGGAGATTTCGGACCATTAGAGCATATACCAAATGGAGGGGCACAAGTCGTTCTAGGTGTATTCACATCCAAGCATGGAACACTAGAAGACAAGGAAAATATTAAAGCTCGTGTCGAAGAGGCAACAAAATATGTGCCACTAGAGCAAATATGCATCAGCCCTCAATGCGGCTTTGCTTCTACTCATCATGGAAATATCCTAACTGAGGAAGAGCAATGGGCGAAATTGAAGTACATTGTTGACATTTCTAAAGAGATTTGGGGATAAGTTTTTATGGTAAAAAGCTCAGAGATTCTGAGCTTTTTTCTGTGTCTTGTTATTGGTAGTAGACTATACATTCACAGCGAGCGTGAGCCCATCAATATGAGTCGGGTGAAGATGAAAACTAAAATAGAGGGAAAAATTCCCCTTATTTATTAAATGGCACTGAAAATAGCCTAAATAGAGGGAGTAATTCCCCTTATTTGAATCGAAAAACATGAAAATAGGTAATTTGCTTTGAATAGCGGGAAAAACTCCCCCTATTTATCCCAAAACGAGCTCGAATCTGCAATTAACGGGAAAAATTCCCCTTATTTTTCTAGCGGGTTACTCAATTAAGGACCATGCCTTCTTTTTAAAAGAATTGAAACAGGTTACCATTTCAAAAAATCGGATGCATTCGTTCTCTAGCTACTTTTTAACACACCTAAACACCCTGTAGCCAAGTTCCTCAGCATATTCCATCATTAATAGGCTGTGTTCATTTAGAATTTCCTCAATGGCCGGGTCGAGTCTCACGGTTTTCGCCTCTTTGTCAAAATCAACTTGATAACTTTGGAGTTCCTGAAGAATGGAGCTAGATTTTAAAACGTCTATATTAGTAAATCCTAATCCTGCTAATGCAGAGTACCACTCTTTCTCTGTAGGAATCTTCCCCATCTTATAGAAGCGTTTTATCTTCTCTTCCTCGTCTTTCTGCAACGGTGCTTCACAACAAAGTTCAGTAGCGATAAGAACTCCGGAAGGTTTAAGCACGCGGAAATATTCCGCTAATGTATTAGATATGTTTGTGAAGATGGTTGCTGATTCTGTTACAACATAATCGAAGGAATCATCGGGGAAAGGTAAATTCTCAATGTTTCCTTTCAATACTTTTACAGGTAGTTTCTCTTTCTTTACTCGAGCGGAGGCATGTTTTAGCATGAGTGGGTGAGCGTCAACGGCGTATACTTTACAGTTGAATTCTGATGCCAAATAGGCGGAGGTAAGACCCATCCCACAGCCAGCATCTAAAACAGTTGCGCCTGGCCGAATTCCCTCTTCTTTCAAGATCCTTTTTGTTAACGAAAATCCCCCCGGATGTGCTTCTGTTACTCCACCATAAGCTAAAGCGTCCTGGTATCCAAATCTCATATGGTTCACTCCCTGACAAAGGTTTCTTCTATCCTATGTAAAATAGAATCAAAAAGCTTACTCCAACAAGAAAACAACCAATGGAAAAGAACAATTCCACTTATGCCCTATGGTCTTTGTCCAACCATAAAGGAAGAATGCTCATAAGATACAGTAGCATTCAAATTAGGGGGTGGAAAAATGTCTACAGGACGTTACTATGATATGTGTTGTCGCGGAGTTGGTAGACCCGTTCAAATTCGGACAATCGATGGTCAAGTTCACCGTGGAATTGTTGGGAGAGTAACACCAAACAAAGTATACCTTCGACCAATTGGAAGAGGTCCAAGCTACGGTGGAGTTGGATATGGATATTATCGAGGTTACGGAGGATACGGACTCGGATATGGCTTTGGATGGGGAATTGCCTTCGGAGCTATTGCCGCACTAGCATTTACTCCATTTTTCATTTAGGGACGGTTCTTAAAGCGGACAATCGGAAGTTTTGCATGTAAAAAGGCACAACTAGTGAGAATGAGCTAGTTGTGCCTTTGATGTTTTTTAGGCTGAAGATCCATACGCAAAATTTTTGATTGCCAGAGAAGAATGAAGTCGCGGCCCCTGGCCTATGGGAATTCAACCTTTCGGTTTCATTTCTTTTTTTGCCTTTTGATCCTCTTTTTAGGCCTGATCATATAGATTTCCCTAATTTTTATTGGTTTTGAATATAATTTCCCCCTCCCCAATTAAGAGGCTTTTTTTACAGATGTTCAGTTTGATTGTTTTAAGATG